>NZ_JBHVMZ010000011.1:0-231523 GCF_042796655.1 Paenibacillus sp. NPDC057886
AATCATACAGCCTGAAGGCTTGTACCGATTTTCCAGCGTCGATCTTGCAAGCAAGATCGTTACTCACTCGTTGTTCAGTTTTCAAAGATCAAACTCGATTTGTGTTACTCTTTTTCGTCTCAACCATTTTTTCGGCGGCGACTTAAATAATGTATCACATTTCGTTTGTTTTCGTCAAGAACTTTTTTTAATTTCTTTTTTTGAAGCTTTTAGTTCTTCACTATTTCCTATGCAGAATTTATCATTTGTTGACGATAAGCTCGTTTGAGGAACGAAATATAATGTATCATATTTCCTAAATAAGAGTCAACCTCTTTTTATAAATTATTAAACAAACAAAAAAGGAAGGTTTCCCCTCCCACTTTATAAGTCATATAACGGCAGGTCTCACGAGTAACTACGCCTCAATCCAGTAGCGGATTTCCCGTCCATCTCCTCCTATAAAGGATGGCCATCCTGCCGATTCTTTTACTATAGAACGAAACACCAGCTTACGAAGGATGAGCGGCAAATCCTCCCGTACAAATCTCAACTGTGGATGATGGACAAGTTCATCCATACTCCACGGTTCCCTTCGACTTCCCAGCACACGCAGAAGCAGTCCAGAGCAATCGCTCATTTTAGACATCACTGAGAATTCACAAGCAAGCAGTACAAGCTCAACTCTCTGTTCCAGCGTCTCCGAGCTTACGGTAAGCTCCTGATAGAGCTTCCACAAGGCGCGATCCAAACTCTGCACATGTGTCCAGACGGCATGATCCGGGTAGATTCCCTGTTCAATAAGTACAATTCTAGCCCAGTTCCCCAGAGCCTCAAGCACATTGTAATAGGCATCAACAACATGACCCTCTTGAATGTAACGTTTGGCTTCCACATACATTCTCAGAAAACTAGCAAATTCATGTAGCAGCTTTTGCTCACGCAATTCGGTTCCAAAAGCAGATAGTTCCTCTCGCAAAGCGCTCAAGGCGTTATCCGCTTCCCAAATGATCTCACCTTCAATCAGGCACTGCATGATGTTATTGTTATCCCCCGTAATTACACTGCTCTGCAGCTCATGACGGCTGAGATAGATCATTTGATAACGAAGATCACCATATTTGTAGTGTCCAACTTTGGATATCAACTGGCCGGTATTATGAACAACAAGTACGAGCAACTCAAAATCCTGGATTAGGGAGCCGTGGAATCGCTCTCCTGGGTGGGAATAAGCGATAGCCCCAACTGCCCCTGTCTCTTCCGACTGTTCAGACAAAAAAGCAAGGTTCTTTAGTTCCACGATTCCCTCCATACAATTCATGGCAGATAAGCGCCAAGTCAGTTATAATGTAATTCTACATGCAGACTGAAGTTTCCTTCTTATCCAGGTCCGATACTACTCATACGATAGGAGCATTTTTCATGATTTTTAAATCAGCAAAAATTAATGCTTTTCGCACTTGGGGACTGCTACTTACCATGCTAGGCATGGGCCTAATGGTACTGGGAACTGCCGGAATTGTCTTCTGGGGACACGCGGGCAAAGTATTTGCCGCTGTGGGACTCGTCATCGGCCTGATTGCCATGATGGCTAGTCTGGCCATTTATTTCTGGGCTGGCATGCTTTCCACAAGCGCAGTACAAGTAGACTGTCCGGAATGTGGCAAGTTAACCAAAATGCTCGGCAAGACGGATCGTTGTATGTTCTGTCACACCATCCTTACCCTGGACCCTAATCAGGCCAATACAACCAGTTCACAACTGAAAGCGCATTCCACAGCTCCATCCCCTTCCGACACAGATCATGGCATGAGTTCCAACAGCTAGATGTTCTTTTCATCAAAGCCCAGAGACAGAAAAAAGGCCCGGTATCTTCACCGGACCTTTTTTGAATTTCACAAAGACTTTTAAATTAATGTATATATAAGTTCAATAGATTAATTTCATATTTATTTCGAATATCCTGCCTGTTTAAGCGTCTCCCATGCCGATGCATCGGCAAAGCTTCGATTCCATGCAGCCACTCCACCCAATTTCAACGAAGCAACCAAATCAACGCGTGCCTGAAGCGAAACGGCATCTTCTATCCAGATTTTCTTGGTGGCCCCATCCTCGGCATATTCCACATAATTCTGTCCGCTTTGTTTATCCAGAACAGGTTTGAGTTTCTTTTCCTTGATTAGATCTGCGACGGTACTCATGCCTACCGCTTTGGAAGACACTTTCACTTCTCCTTGATCATTGGTCTCTTCCGTCCAGATTCGAGTATATAGCGGCACAGCCATAATCAATTTGTTCGATGGTACTTCATCCTCATCCAGGATCCGTCTCATAGAAGACTCTGTCCACGGAAGCGAGGCAACTGAACCGGCCTTTGGACTCGCAGCCCAGTGCTCGTCATACGCCATAACGACAATATAATCGGCAAAAGAGCCTAACGAGCGACGATCCAGAAAAGCGGACCACATCTCACTGTTCGATTTCGGTGTCACATCAACCGAGAGCATCAAGCCATGAATACGAGCCATCGCCTTGATTTCGCGGACAAATTGAGTGATATTCGGTCCATCGTCTGTATAGACGTTCTCAAAATCAATGTTAATGCCGTCCAAATGATAGGTCTGTGCATACTCCAGCATCTGCTCAATAATATGCGTACGTGTCTCATATGAGGCCACGGCTTCTTTCGTAATATCCGGATCAAAGCTGTTATCCATCAAGCCCCACACTTCCATGCCGGAACGGTGAGCCCAGTTAACGTATGCTTTATCCCCTTTGCTTTTTACGTTGCCTTGTCCATCTGTAATATGGAACCATGTGGGACTGACCACATTGACTCCAGGCATCTTGCCAATTGAAGTCACATCAGGCTGTCGATTGTATACGGCTTCCCAAACCAGGTTAACCGGTTTATTCTGCCACTTTTTCTCCGCCTCGGTGAGTGTGAATTTGGGCTTGTCCAGTTCCTTTTTCTCCGTAAGGGTGACATATTTATTAGCCACATAACCGGCATAACCATTATCCAACTGAACAAAGCTCTGGTCATCACCTGTTTGCCATACTCTTACGCGAGCGTCCTGCTCCATATCAGCAATGATGGGAGAAGATTCTCCTCCGCGTTTGTATAGAGGAACCGTTTTGTCCGCCTTGGAAGACAATGTATCAATCTCTGCATACTGAATGGTGTCACCTCCACGCATCAGCAGCACGGCACCCGTTGTAGGATCTTCCTGTATAGCTATCCCATATACTTCTTTCAGTGGTTTGAGCGGAATATAAGCTTCTCCCCCAACCACCTCCGGTTTAACCGTCATGGGATAATCTCGATGATTAAGTTCCGCCTTTGTACTGCCTTCCTTCATATGAAGCACTCGCTGCGGTGTTGCAATAATGATATCTCCTGTGTCAGCTTCATAACGTATTCCGGAATCAATCGCCTCTTGCAGCACCGATACGGGCAACTTAAGTTGATCTCCCTCTCCTGAAGCTTCACCATCCATCAGTTGTCCGTCCACAAAAATAGGTTGATTCATGCCAATCCAGTCGGGGTCTTCGTGAATCTGATTAAGCCAAACATTCGTTATTAGCCAATAAGCACCGCCTGCGACAACACAGGCAGCCAAAAATCCAGGCCAGAACGAGCGGCGCTTCTGACGTGTATATCTGCTTTTTCTACTCAAACGTCTACCTCCGTTAATCATGCTGAATCATGAAATAGCTAATTTGCTGAGACTATATACATTCTATCGTCCTAAAAACAAAAAACGTGAAGAATCCAAACTGAATTCTGCACGTTAATATTGTAATTCAACTCTCTTAATCCCTGCAACTTTTACAAACACCATATACTTCCAATCGGTGACCATGTACTTCAAACCCTGTACTTGACTCCGCCTGGAGCTCCACGCTTTTTAGCGAAGGATAACTAAAATCTTCAATTTTGCCGCATTTATCACAGATAACATGGTAATGATCCGTCACATTGGCATCGAAGCGACTTGAGTTATCTCCGTATGTCAACTCCCGGACCATGCCCGCTTCCAGAAACATCTTCAAATTGTTATATACAGTCGCCACGCTCATACTGGGAAACTGGGGTTCAAGCGCACGGTAAATTTCATCGGCTGTCGGATGCCCCATGGATTCCATCAAGTAGTTCAATATGGCATGACGCTGGGGTGTAATACGGACACCGGTCGTTTTCAGATGCTCCAACGCATGTTGGACACGTGTTGCCATAAAACCCACCGCCTTACCTTTCATTACTCTGCAGAGACAGAATGTAGTATCACATGTTCTCTTTATTCAGAGTTGATCCTCGGCTGGAACAACGACATTACATTTTCCCTGCCGTGTAACCTTGCCAGTTTATATTTATTGTACGGCGATTGCAAGTTTATTGTCAACGCGCCAGTCAGGGAACTTCGGACGTTTGGTCTTGGGAATTCTGTCCGTCTTCGGTCATTTGTTCCAAGTTATCAACCGTATCTTCCGTATCCAGTGAATTCGTTCCAACAGGGGGCACTGCAGGATTACGATCAATAGTGAGGTCGCTGTTTCCCTCAACTTTAACCGTATACTCGCCTTCACCAAGCTGGCCCTCAATCGTTTTATTCTTCACTTTAAACGGCAGATCCGTTTGCAAATCTCCATAACTGCTGGAGCCACTGAGACTATAATCCCCCCGCTCCGGAAGCAGAATGTTAATAGCACCTACAGCACTATAAACATCCCAGTCACCGCCTACTTTGGCGGATACAATGCTTATACTGCCATTGAGGGATTGAGCTTTGACTGCCAAACTTGCACCGTCTACATTGATATTTCCGTTTCGGGTGTCCGCTGTGATTTCTCCGACGGAGTCCGTGATGCTAATACTTCCGACTTGTGTAGTCAGATTCACATTTCCAGAAACCCCACGGGCCTTCATGTCCCCTCGATTACTGTTCAAGTCCACATTTCCGATCGCATTTGCCACAACGACATCACCATTCAGCGTTTTACCAGAAATATCACCTACGGCATTCGTAATTCGTATACGTCCATTTCCTGTCTCGGCCAAAATGGTACTGATGGCTTCCGGACGATTCAACAATATGGCTCCATTGGACGTCCGAATATCGAGATTGAAACGACGATCATCCGGAATCGTTATGGTGATATTCATCCGCGGCTGTGTTTTCTCGTTCTCTCCATACGTTTTGCCTGTAGTCTTGATATGAATCACTTTTGTACCATCTGCCTCAACAAAGGAAGCGTCCGCCACTGCTTTGGCCTGTACTTCAGTTGTCTGATCCACCCAAACTACCGTGCGCACTTCAATCTCTTCCGTGTCTCCCCGCTGTACCGAGATATCCCCGTTCACGCCCTCAACAACAAGGTCCGACGTATCCATACCTACAGGGACCCGAATCGTGCCCTTATCTTCCATGTATCCTGCTGCCTGACTATAGTCCATGGATGCCGCTCCCAGATTAAGACTGACCCTGTTCCACAAATGCATATAGTGATCCTGCTCTGAAACGATAAATACAGAAGCCGTCAGGACAAGGGACGTCAGGATGCCCTTCGCATCGGGTCTGAAGCGCATTTTGATTTTCTCACCTTGGTTGTCTGAAGCTACATTCCCTCTTCGACGTGTCACTAAGAACAACAGTATGTATTCCACACCTAACACAACGAGCAAGAGGGGCCACCAATCGACCATCTCATATACATAGTCCGTTCCCCACCGTTTATCCAAAATCAACAGCACACCGACAGCTACGATTAAGGCGGCAGCCGTATAGCGGCCGACCCGGACTTTACGGTTCATGGCTATCCCTCCTTAAATAGTTCACGCTAGATTTTCTTCTTGCGCAGCATGACCCAGATCTCCCGTCCGAAAAGGATTAGTCCTCCTGCGATCATGAGAACAGCAAAAGTGTATCCACCATACACAGCGATTAGCTCTTTAAACCAACGCGGTTTGCGAAAAAACAATACCAGCAGCGATCCTCCTACAATCAGAAGCAGTCCAAACGAAATGCCTCTCTCCCACACCATCATGGCTTCCCCAGCCAAACGTTCATTAGGGATAGGCTTGTCCGAGCTATTGTGGGTAACCTCTCTTCTCCTCCGCATCATCACCCAGTCCGCAGATTGCAATACGTCGAATACATTGTAAAAGTAAATCACTGGTATAAACAACGCCAGCAGGATAAGCAATGGTACATTGATCTGTATTCCAATAGAGGAGAAATACAAGAGTGCTGACAGGTCCAGAAGCACAAGCATCATGAAAGTCAGACCTCTCATGTATAACCGGAGATAAATATGGCCCAGACCCGGAATAACCGCACTTAGCAATCCGGCAATAAACTTGTGAGTCCGATTTCGGACAGGTTTTCCTCGCGTTCCGCTGGAATTATTGTTCGACTGACGTTTCCGTTTCATAAACGACTCCTTTCTTCCGGGCTGACGTTCCCGCTCTTCATGCATTTGGTTAGATAGTACCCTAAAGAGCCGGGAGAGTAACTGGAAGAAATATGGTTATGAGCAAAAACCCTCCGGCACTAAAGGCCTTAGAGGGTTTAATTCATTTATTCGACCGACACTTTCGTTACATGTTCCCACTGTCTTAGCTTGGATACGAGCTGCACTGCACTGAACTCATGGGGCATGTAAACATGCAACACAATTTCAATTTTACGTTCAACCGATATCATTTCTGCATAAGCCAAATCCTGCTCATTAACTGTTATTTTACGGATTTTGATCTTCTCCTGCTCCATAAATGAAGATACCTGTTCCAGAAAACCGGGCTCAGATAAGGTATGAAGTGTTACGACATGCAGTTTGTTTCCCCGTATATACCTAAGCTCCAACTTATTGAATACCCAGAGATTAAGTAATACCAAGACTGTTGACACGATGGAGGCAAAAAAGAAGCCTGCGCCTGTAGCCAGTCCGATGGCTGCCACAACCCAAATGGAAGCTGCCGTTGTCAGTCCGGTAATCGACTTGCCGGTAAATAGAATCGTGCCCGCTCCGAGAAACCCAACGCCGGTAATAACGGCTGTAGCCAGACGGGCCGGATCAATCCTTACGTTTAATTCATGTGCAAAATCTTTAAATCCATAAACAGACAACATCATGATCAGTGCAGATCCAAGACATACCAAAATATGGGTGCGTAAACCAGCAGCGTGATTGGAACGCTCCCGCTCCAGGCCTACAAGCCCTCCAAGCAGCATAGCCAGTAATAATCGCAATAAAATGTGCCACTCATCTATTAACCAGGGATTGCCCAAAGCCGGTATTCCTCCTCCAAATTGTTCACATCATTAATCTTTATTCTTATGAAATGTCGTTAATTCCACTCCTGGTGCAATCTGTACAGCTTCCACGGGCTTAAAACCGAATTTGGTATACAATTTCACGGCTGGCTGGTTCAATGTTCCAGTGGAAACGATATAACGCGGAAGTTCCGGATACTGCTCAAACACATGTGTCATCAAAGCAGCTGCAATTCCTTTACGAAAATGATCAGGGTGCACCATCATTCGTGTGATCGTCAACGTATTGATCTCTTCCTCATCTACTGCAACCGCACCAAGCAATTCGCCATCCGTATCTAGATAGCCATAAAAGGTCTCTCCACAGCTCTGCAGCGTCTCCATCGTATCCATTAAAGGTGGAATTTCCTGAAAACCGATTATTTCGGCTTCAAGCCGATACGCTACATGCTGCAATCGCCAGAGCTGCCCTACTGTCTCCGTATCACTCAATGACAAAGATTCAATCTTCATACCTTCCTCATCTCCTTCGTACGTCATTGAATCCAAGACAATAAAATCAAACTTGTGCCCCTAACAAAAAGAGGCTGTCACAGGGACGAGCCTCTTTCTGTCCGGCCTCACCGGATGGATTAGCGGTTCAGTACATCTGTAAGCAGTTGATTGGCTAGTCCCGGATTGGCTTTGCCTTTGCTTTCTTTCATGACTTGACCAACGAGGAAGCCAATAGCCTTCTGCTTACCAGCCTTGTAATCTTCCACGGATTGCGGGTTGTTCGCAACAACCTGCTCCACAATGGCGAGAATGGCACCTGAGTCACTAATCTGGACCAGACCTTTCTCTTCAACGATTTGCTGAGGAAGCTTGCCGCTCTCCAGCATTTCCTTAAATACCGTTTTGGCGATTTTACTGTTAATTGTACCTTTTTCAAGCAGTCCAATCATCTCACCCAGACCTTGGCCAGTCAGTGGCACCTGAGTCAATTCAAGGTTGCTGGTATTCAAGTAACCGAGCAAATCCCCCATGATCCAGTTGGATACGGCTTTGGCATCCTTGGTGTATTTCAGGCTGTCTTCAAATAGATCAGCGACCGCTTTGGATGAGGTAATAACCTCCGCATCATAATTAGGCAGTCCATAATCAGCGGTATAACGGGCTTTACGCTCGTCTGGAAGCTCCGGTATGGAAGCTCTGATCCGTTCTTTCCAAGCTGTATCGATATGTAGCTTCACCAAGTCCGGGTCTGGGAAATAACGATAGTCATGCGCTTGCTCTTTACCACGCATCGACAGTGTTTTCCCTTGAGCCTCATCCCAGCGACGAGTTTCCTGAACCACTTCCCCGCCGTCGTCCAAAATTTCCGCTTGGCGATACTGCTCATATTCCAGACCACGCTGAACGCCGCGGAAGGAGTTCATGTTTTTCAGTTCGGCTCTCGTTCCCAGCTTCTCCTGTCCATGCGGACGCAAACTAATGTTGGCATCACAACGCAGTGAGCCTTCTTCCATCTTCACGTCGGATACATCACAGTACTGCATGATGGCACGCAATTTTTCCAGGTATGCCCGAGCTTCTTCCGGAGAAGAAATCTCAGGTTCAGACACAATTTCCACCAGCGGGGTACCTACACGGTTGAAATCGACCAAGGAAGCATAGCCGCCATCCACGTGGGTAAGCTTCCCTGCATCTTCTTCCAGATGAAGACGCGTAATGCCGATTCGCTTCGTTTCACCGTTTACTTCAATATCGATCCAGCCATTCTCACCGATCGGTTGATCGAATTGTGAGATCTGGTAAGCCTTCGGAGAATCGGGGTAGAAGTAGTTTTTGCGGTCAAACTTGCTGACATCAGCAATGGTGCAGTTAAGGGCCATGGCTGCTTTCATCGCGTAATCTACAGCTTGGCGATTCAATACAGGCAATACGCCTGGATGTCCGAGACAGACCGGACAAGTATGTGTATTTGGCGGAGCCCCAAAGGCAGTGGAGCAGCCGCAAAAGATTTTGGAGTTTGTATGCAACTCGACATGGACTTCAAGTCCAACGACCGTTTCATATTTAGATGCGGACATTTCTATATTCCTCCGTTCCGGGCAGTCTACAGCTGCGGACGCTGCTTGTGGAATTCCGTATTTTGTTCAAACGCATGCGCTACGCGCAGTACGGTCGTTTCATCAAAAGCTTTACCAATAATCTGCATGCCGACAGGTAGGCCATCCGAGAATCCGCAAGGGATGCTGACTGCAGGTACACCAGCCAAGCTGACCGGGATGGTCAGAATATCGTTGAGATACATCGTAAGTGGATCATCGACTTGGGAACCAAGTTTGAATGCCGTTGTTGGCGCTGTTGGCCCAATGATGACATCATATTTGGCAAATACGTCGTCGAAATCCTGTTTGATCAACGTACGTACTTTTTGAGCTTTCAAATAATACGCATCGTAATAACCCGAGCTGAGCGCATAGGTTCCAAGCATGATGCGTCGTTTCACTTCGGGACCAAACCCTTGACTGCGGGACTGGTGATACAGATCCAGCAAGTTTTCCGGATTGTCTGCACGAACACCATAACGCACACCGTCGAAACGAGCCAGGTTCGAAGAAGCCTCCGAGGAAGCGAGCAGATAATACGTAGCTACCGCATATTCGGTATGCGGAAGGGATACTTCTTCCCATGTTGCGCCGAGTCCTTCGAGGACTTTCAGGGCAGATAGGACGGTTTCTTTAACTTGAGGATCAACGCCTTCACCAATGTATTCCTTCGGAACAGCAATGCGAAGTCCTTTGACATCCCCTGTCAGTCCGCTTAAGTAATCCGGGATATCCACTTTCGCGGATGTCGAATCTTTGGCGTCATAACCAGCAATGGCTTGCAGCACATAGGCAGAATCTTCGACATTTTTCGTCAAAGGTCCAATTTGATCCAGGGAAGATGCGAATGCAACCAGACCAAAACGGGATACGAGTCCGTAGGTAGGTTTCAAACCGACAACGCCGCAATAGGAAGCAGGCTGTCTGATGGAGCCCCCTGTATCTGATCCCAATGTGAAATAAGCTTCTCCTGCCGCAACAGCCGCAGCAGATCCACCACTTGAGCCGCCTGGAACACGATCGAGTGCCCATGGGTTACGAACAGGGTAAAAGCTTGAATTTTCATTGGAGCCACCCATGGCGAATTCATCCATGTTTAGCTTCCCGATCGTGACGGTATCCGCCGCTTTCAGCTTCTCGACAACCGTTGCATCATACACCGGGTCGAAATTGCGCAGAAACTGGCTGCCACATGTTGTACGCAGTCCGTTCGTAACGATGTTGTCCTTAATGCCGACTGGCAGACCGAAAAGCAAACCTTTCTCCTCACCGCTGACGAGACGATCATCCAGTTGACGTGCACGAGCACGTGCTTGTTCTTCATCCAGTGCCAGATAAGCCTTAACCTTCTCATCCCGTTCACCAATGTTCTGATATGCCTGATTCACCAGATCGCTGACCGACAGCTCCTTGGCGTGCAGCTTGTTATGTATCTCCGGCAACGATTGTTCAAATAAACTCACGTAATTCGTCCCCCTTCCGGTTATCCGTTATTCCATTACAGCAGGCACTTTGAATTGCCCTTCTTCTTCTTCTGGTGCATTGCGCATGACCTGTTCAATCGACAGACTTTCCTTCGTCTCATCTTCACGCATCACATTGCTGACGTGCAGAACGTGAGTGGTTGGCTCAATGTTCTCTGTATCCAGTTCATTCAGCTTCTCAGCATATTTTAAAATTGCGTTCAGCTGTCCTGTCAGGGTCTGCTCTTCTTCGGCAGTCAAATTAAGCCGGGCCAGCTTCGCCACATGCTGAACGTCATTATTCGAAATACTCATTTCCGGATGCCTCCTTCATTCGTTCTAATTCCTGAAACCGCCGAAAACGAATCGTCCGTTTAACGGGCTAAAGTCCCAAGATAACTTTTTTCATTATAGGTGAGATAGTTCGACAATTCAATGCATACGACTGTACTAGCTTCTATTACGCAGAAAACCATCGCTATTATGAATTCACTGTATAAATTGCTGCTCCTAGTCTAAATTGGCAAAAAGGCAGTGCGAATTCGCCCTGCCTTTTGCTGTATACCATACTAATTATTCTTTAGATCAAACCCGAATGCTGTAACAAACGATGAATAAGCACCGCCGTCTCTGCCCGAGTGATCATGGATTTCGGAGCAAGGGTTGCGTTACTCCGACCAGATACAAGCCCAGATTCAAGACTGAAGTCGACAGCTTCTTTCGCCCAATACGATACCTGCTCCATATCTAAATAACGGGAGTGATCTTGGTCCGTGTCGATATGCAGCTTACGATCCAAGCTGGTAAGTTTCATCGTCCGATTAATGATCATCATCGCTTCCTCACGGGTAATCTTCTGTGTTGGCCGGAATGTGCCGTCTGCATAACCGTCGATCAGACCCAGGTTGGAAGCAGCACTTACTACGTCTGCATACCAGTCACTCGGGTTTACATCGCTGAATCGGTCATTTTCTTCACCTAGTTGAAGCCCCAGTGCCCGCACAATCACGGCCGCAAATTCAGAGCGGGTTATGCTCGCATCCGGATTATAGATCGTATCCGATATTCCACGGACAACCATTCTTGAGCCCATATCGTTTACTTCCGTTTCTGCCCAATGTCCAACAACGTCTACGAATGTCTGGGGATTCCAGACGAGACCATACGCACTATTCGTCAAACTGTTGATTTGTGCATGATACACTCCATTGACTTGTGTAATTTTGGTCGGAACGTGGCGCACGCCGCCGTCCTTCTCAACAACAACCCCGGTCGTCACCTGGGTAGGATCAACCTCATTGGACAACGTAATTGCTCGTTCGACGTATTCGTTAAATCGGTCCACACTTACAGTTTTGTCACCATACGTAGCCGTTATGTTGAAATCAAACAGAGGACCAATCAAGGCATAGCCGTTTTGACGGGCAACCGTTTCCGCCGCGGATATCGTTTCAGCAGAAGCAGGAGCGATTTCCAAATGAAAGAGCACATCCCCAAAATGATCTTCAGCGCCAAGTTGTTGTGCCAGAGTATTGATTTCCACCAGTCGGGAAGGCACGGAATAGGAAACTGCGTCCGTCTGAAGTACGAGCATAGCTTCCTTGTCTGCCATGAACTTCACCAATTGTCCGGTAAGTTCACCGATAACCCGATCTTTTTCTCCACTGTTTACAGGCAGGGTAACTACGGCGTTCTTGCCTTCCGCATCCAACTTTTGCATGACAGCCTGTTCGTCAACTATCAGAGTCAACACATTCTGTCCGTTCAATTTAGACGTTTTCAAGGTTCCTGCCGTTTCTGGCTTCCCGTTCACCAGAATCGAAACGCCCACATTGGCCTGTCCTCCTCCAGAGGGCGCTGTACCTGCCGTTCCGCTTGCAGACCCTCCAGAAGTACTGCCACTACCCGGATTTGAACCGTTACCGCCATTTCCACCACTGGAGTTGTCAGAACCATCTGGAGGGTTTGTTCCCCCGTTATTCGACACAAGCCACTTCGCGAACAATGTCACATTAGAGGTGCCTATAAGGAACGTATCGCCCACACTATAGTTTTCTCCGCTGCCGTCCGCTGCCGTGTTCCAGCCTGCAAAAGTATAACCCGTCTTCACCAGGTTACCTGTGTTACCCAAAATTGTAGCCAACGTTTGTTGCTTATATGTCCGGTTGTCTAAGGGCACGTTTCCTGCTGAGGCTCCATTACTATTGTAGGTGATCTGATATCTCTTCGGTTGTGCATAGGACATAACTGTAGCTTTGTTTCCGTTGCTTCCGTCTTTGAAAGAAATGTACAGGTTTCCTGCTGCATCAATCTCCAACGCGGTGTTCTGTGCAATTCCCTCTGAGAAACCAGCCCCCCCTATCGCATTCCAGCCATCCGCCTCGGTATATTTCATAACGGATGCTTTGTTCATATTTGCTGAATCCATATATGCCACATACGGGCTTCCATCTTGATCAAGCACCATGGAAAGAAAATTTGCTGCACCTTCAGAGAATCTGGCACTCCCAACCTCTGTCCACGTTCCGGAGCCAGTGTACTTCATGACCGTCGGCTTTTGTCCGTCATATCCACCGGTATATACAACATACACCGTTTCGTTCTGATCCACTGCCAACGCAATTTCGGCTACGCTCTCTTGTGAAAAAGCACGATTACCAACAAAGGACCAAGAATCATCCGCTTCGTTATATCTGATGACCGACAATCTGAATCCTCCACTATTATCGCTGAATGCAACGTAAGGGACACCGTCTGACCCTAAAGCCAATATACTTCCTCCAACGCCTCCCAGAGTATTTCCGGGATTGCCGATTGACATCCACTCACCGGACTCGTTATTATATTTCATCACGGTGAGCTGATATCCACTATTAACGGCAACATATGGCACACCATTTGTATCCAGTTTCATATCAAGACTCGATAAGTTCCCTGAAGTAAAACCCGGAAAACCTACAAATTTCCAGCCATCCTGCTCCGTATACTTCATGACTGTCGCTTTGCCACCATAATTTATATCACTAAAGGCAACATATACCGTTCCGCTCTGGTCTATTGCCAATTTGTTCTTTGTAACAAAACTCTCTGTAAATCCCGGTTGTCCTACTGCGGTCCAGCCATTTGCTCCGCTGAACTTCATAACCGTGGCTTTATACCCCTTGGATGCATCCTGATATACGACATATGGTGTGCCATTTGCATCCACAGCAAGATCTTGATCAAAAGCCATTCCCTCTGAGAAACCTGCATTGCCAATAACTTTCCACTTGTTTATATCCTCATCCGGGTTATCCGTATCATCAGGTAAAACTGGAATCCAAACCGCATATAACGTCAGATTGGAAGACCCCATAACGAGCGTCTCACCTGCGTTATAGCTTGTTCCACTTCCATTCGCTTGCGTATTCCAGCCAGCGAATGTATAACCTGTTTTTTCTAAAATGCCCGTGTTGTCAAAAACGGTTACCCCTGCTTGTTCACTGTACTGCTGGTAATCTACGGGTGGATTGCCTGCTTGTGCTCCGTTTCCATCGTATGTGACCGTGTACGAAACTTTCGCTCCAAACGTCATTACCGTAGCTTTGGAAACACTTGATGCATCCTGATAAGCAACACAAGGCTTGCCTGCTTGATCCAATGCGAGTGAAGGTGTAGACACCACCCCAGCAGAGAAACCGGCTTGACCGACAAACTCCCAGCCATATTGCTCGCTGTATTTCATTAGAGTGGCTTTATTTCCGTTTGCACCATCCTTGAATACCACAAAAGGTGTACCTGCCTGGTCTACTGCCAGTGATGGCGAAGAAGCGGTGCCTGGTGAAAACCCGGATTGACCCACTTCTTCCCAGGCCGCTTTCACATCCTGGTATGTCATGACCGTCACTTTAGATGCATTATTCACAAACGCAACATATGGATTGCCTGATGGGCTCAGTGCCAATGAGGGCGAAGTTGCATATCCTGACGAAATTCCTTCTTGACCTACCAGTTCCCACGAATTTGCGCGAAATCTCATTACTGTCGTATTGTATGAAGCGTCCTGAAAAGCCAAATAAGGCATATCGGCTCGATCAAGAACCAGTGATACAGCGCTGCCAACTTCCGGAGAAAAATCAGCTGTTCCCACCAGGGCCCAGCCCGTTGGTTCGCTATACATCATTACGCTTGCTTTCCCACTGGCTCCGTCCTTAAAAGCAATATAAGGATTACCCGCCTGATCCAGCGCGAGCGAAGGGTAGTTCGCCCTGTCTGGAGTAAAGCCTGCCTCTCCTACCAATTCCCAACCGTCTGATTCACTATATTTCATGACTGTCGCTTTACCGCCAGCACCGTTATCTTGATAACCTATATACGGAGTTCCTGCGTGATCCAGAACGAGTGTGATCCCGCTTGCTGAACCAAGAGATAGGCCTCTGTCACCTACCAATTGCCAACCGTTAGGCTCAGTGTACTTCATCACCGTTGCTTTGAAACCAGCGCCCAAATCCGTATAAGCAACATATGGCGTACCTGATTGATCCAGTGCCATCTTGGGAGCAGATGCTTCGCCAGCCGAGAAACCTGCTTCCCCCATTAACGTCCATTCTTCGCCAGTAGAGGCGTAAGCGCGGTTTATATCCCAAATCTGAAAGATTGGATTGCCCCCCATAATCACTAGACATGCCAATACCATCATCATGAACCTTCTACCGTTTCGAATGCTCCTTTTCATCCTAATATCTACCTTCCTTGTCTATGTATAATTTGAAGGGAACATTCCCCCTCTACATTGCAAGGTATTTTATCAATTGTCTCTGAACCGATTCTGAACAGAAACGGTTTGAGTTTTGGAAATAGGATGTCGAGAAATCAAAAAAGAGCCGGCATCAGCCGACTCTTAAAATTCTAAATCCATGCACGCAGGTTAACCTGCTTTATAAAATCCGCCTGTGACATAACATCGTTCGCGGTTTCCTCTTCCTCTTCCACAGCTTGAAAATCTCCGTTCATCAGATGATGAAACAGTTTCTCATTGTGTGTCGCAAGGGCGTAATCTATCAACGCTTCTCGCTCGACCCGCTCAGCTTCCTGCTTCAGCAGAACCTCTTCTAGATCGACGTCGCCGGATGGAACAAAAAAGTTCCGATTCACCTGCGGCACTCGAAGCACGTAATCGAACGCATTGTCCGGATTCCGGTCATAAGCGATGATGAAACCATATTCCCCCACAGGAAGATTCTGCTCAAACGCATCCGCGACGATGACAACCTTCTCTCCTAATCGCAGCATCGTCTAACCTCCTGGTAGTCTATCTTTTTATTATTTGTATAGTCTACTAGAAAAGAATAGCGATGTCTACGATTACTAGAATTAAACAAAACATTTGTGCAAAATCTTTTTTCCATGTCGTAAACTTTATCATTTGTCCGATGTTTGCTTAGGGGGCCTGCGGTCTGCTCGCACCACAATGAACCAATATATGATCAAAGGTGTTGGGAATCCGGTGATGCCCCACAACCCCCATAACCAGGGGAAACGGCCACGCCTGCGTGCATCCTGAAAGATCCATGTTCCCTGTATCAGCAAAAGAATGGCAATCAGAATAAGCCATACGAGAGGAATTTCATTTAAAGGATAATGCATATCATTCATGACGCGTCTCCTTCCGGCGTCGACCTGACCAGATTGCTGCCACGGCAATCGCTGCGCACAAGCTAATAGCCTGAAGACCCAAATATAGAGCTGGAGCTGAATGGAACAATAAGGCACCAAAAGTGATAATGAACAATCCCACAATCCAGAACAAGATCATTTCGATCCGATTGGCTCGTCGTCTCATTTGTCGTCGTTCCTTGACTTGGGCTTCAATTGAGGCTACTGAAGGAATATTTACAGGCTCATAGGCATTATCAAGCACTTTCATCTGTTGTTGCATCCGTTTCAGAATTTCTGGTTCATCCTGTTCTTCAGATCTGCTCATGCTCATCCTAGCTCCTTTCTCAATTGACGAAGGCCATAGGCAGTACGAGACTTCGCCGTTCCGGATGGAATACCCAGCATTTCACCAATTTCATCATATCCATAGCCATAATAATGCTTTAGCAGGACGGCAATACGATGTTCAGGTGTTAACCTTGTCATGGCATCCATCACATCTGTCCATTCTTCATTCCGACTCTCAAATTGCCATCGCAATTTTCGTACAGCCTGATTACGAATTGCTTCCAACCAGATCTGTTCTCTTCGCCTGCGCCTCGTCTTGTCGATATATATACGGGTGGCAATCGTAATCATCCATGACGAAAAGGCAGACGAGCCATCGTATCTATTAATATTTTCCATACATCGAATCATTGTATCCTGCACTGTCTCCTCGGCAACGTTGGGGTCCATCGTTACTTTGACAAGATACTTATACACAAAAGCGTAGTGACGCTGCAGCAGTTCTGCCAGTGCACTGTCATCTCCCTGTATCGCTCTCTGTACCTCTTCCAGTTCGGCTGCCTCCATCTGAATCATCACCTGCTCTCCGCTCAGTCTTATGTTATTACGACAGGCTCTGCAGAAACGTTCAATTCAATCCAAAAAAATCTGAAGCCGACAATTTCCCGGGCAATCAGACTTCATCTCGGTAATCTTGCAGTTTGTCGAACCACGGTTGGTTGCGGGCTCCGCTGCTTAATAAACGACTTCTCCATATATTTTGCTGTTGATCCTTGATTGGATTCATCTCATTATTCATGTTGTTATGTAGTTGAGGACGCTGGGTAACTGCTTCTATTCTGCCACTTTCCATTGCTCGACGGTTTTCTTCGATGATCAGATGCTCGGCACGTTGTCCCAACTGGATCACTCGCTTTTTCTCCACTTCTAATTCCTCGCTCTCATTAGCTATTGTTCCAAGATTCTTCTTACTATTACCAGCTCAAGCTTATTATAATTCGACTTGCTAAATGGAATAGAACGATTTTCTGTAGATACTTGTAAATAACTGTATGTAGGGCTATACGGGATGTATCTTTTGATAAAAAAGAGGCTGAAAACAAAAAAAGAACGCAAACCGGGTATATACCACAGTCTGCGTGCTTCGCAAGTTAGGGTGTTTCTTTTTATTGCTTCAGTTAGATGGTGCTTTAACGCTTGTAACAACTAATTGCTATTCTAATGAAAAAGTTGTCACTTGTCCAGACTTTCTTCACATAAATTGTCGGATCATCTTGCAGACACGTAAGGATTGTTCTTCTTCTCATAACCGATTGTCGTTTTGGGACCATGACCTGGGTACACTTTGACCTCATCCGAGAAGGTGTATAACTTGTTCTGGATTGAATCAATCAGATCCCGTTCACGGCCCCCGGTCAGATCCGTTCTGCCTACACCCATACGGAACAGAACATCCCCTGCAAACAGATCATCACCACATAGCAGACTTACACTGCCTGGTGAGTGTCCTGGTGTATGGTACACTTTGAACGTATGACCAATGAAGTTCAAAGTCTGCCCTTCGTCCATGGCATATTCAGCTGGATCTGTCGAAAGCGGTGGGGTAGCCTGCGGCCAGTTCAAAGAACCATTCAATTTCGGCGTCGTGAGCCAATCGCTCTCCAAGTCATGCAAATAAACGGGACAGCCTTTCAATTTGCGAATTTCATCCACTCCACCCATATGATCAAAATGCGCGTGAGTGAGCAGGATCGCTTCAATCTCCAGGTCCTGAATGGCCTTGAGTAATGGGCCCGGATTCATTCCCGGATCAATGATTACGGCTTTACCTGGATCATCACCCTGCAGCAGATACGCATTGGTTTGGAGCGGTCCCAATGAAAATGTACGAATGTTAAGCATATCGGCTCAGTAACCCGAAATCAGTTCACGCAACTCACGAATAATAGCTGCATTTGACTCCGTTCCTTCCCCATAACGTTTCCCAATCTCTTGGCGTGCAACGGCCAAATTATCCTGATAATCTGCCGCTTCACGGTCCGGGTTAAGACGTTTGAATTCAACCATAACTTCCTGCACATGTTGCGGACGAGGCCCCCATTGACCCAGCACATGTCCACCCGTATCTGCAAAAATAACGATAGGGACAGAGCGTCCGCCCATGGTAAGGAACTCATCCATCACTTCAGGGTGATTTTCCAAAATAAGGACTTCTGTCGGAATACCGGAGATTTCCAGAGCCTGGAACACGACCGGAACATTGCGTACCACATCGCCACACCAGTCAGCAGCCAAAATTAACACACGCAAATCATCGCGATGATTCAGGCTTTCAAAAAATTCACGATCATCCTCGCTCGGCCATGCAAAGCTGTCATAGTTTGTCTGAAACTCACTTTGGTTCTTCGTCATGCTCTCGATAAATTCTTTCGGTGGCAGACCTTTACCGAATTTGTGAGACAAGTTTGGTTTTCCCATAACTAGACACTTCCCTTCTTTTTACGAGCATTCATCCATTTAATAAGTACATAAACAATCATAAGTGCCAGAGCAATGAGCAGAATCGGCATAATATAAGGTGCCGCTTTCTCGTTGATATGTTGCCATTGATCTCCAAGTATCATCCCTAAATATATAAACAATGCAGACCAAGGTATAACAGCGAGGGTTGTCAACAAAATAAATCGACCCGTATGCATTTTGGATATACCGGCAGGAATCGATATGGCATGTCTTACGACCGGAACAAAACGCGCCGTGAAAATAACACCTGTCCCATACTTGCGGAACCACTCTTCGGAATGGTCGATGTGCTTTTTCTGGATCAATATGTATTTTCCGTAGCGCTCAAGTACAGGTCTTCCGCCATAACGGCCAATCCAGTAAATAAATAGCTGGGCTATGACACCGCCCACGGTACCAAAAATCATTGCACCGAAAAAATTAATATGGCCTTGTGAAACGAGAAAACCTCCATATGCCAGTACAATTTCACTCGGAATAACTTCGAGCATTAGTCCAAGCATAATTCCAAAGTATCCAAGACTCTGAATCCAATCGAATAATTGATTGACAATGTTATGAATAACGTCCATCTCGACCCTCTTTCTTCATCCTGATTGGCAGTGCCCTTCCGCACCATGGATGTTCGTCCTTATTTTATCACAGGCCTGTAGCTGTTGCTACTTCACCCGTTTGGGATAGTGTCCCGCAGGCAGCCGTTTGCATATGGTATCGGGAGAGGAGCGTGAGAAGATGTCATTCAAATCAGCACCCGGTACTCCCCTGGTAAAACATAACACCCCAGGCCAGAAACTGCCTTCTGCCCGCGGTATCCGAAGAGCATGCAGCAAAGAGCTGTATCGAACAGCCAAAAAGCTAAAGGTATATATCTCCCCCGAGCTGATGAAGCAGGCGGAAGAATTGTATTATGGGAAGGTCATCGCCAATCTTCTCTGGATCGGAGAAAATCGGGATAACCGCAAAAAATTATGCGAATGGTGGAACGCGGATGTCAGTGCGGAGATTGCGACTCTATGGGGTGTGGAGGTAGAACCGCTGCAAGGTGCCTTTAAGCAGGCGTTTGGCGGATATCGACTGTAGATTGGGAGCATGTTGAATCATTTGTTTTCATGGATCTTGTTCATTCAGGGACTCCTCCTGGTCACCTCTGAAGCAAGTGGACCAAAAGCTAGGAGGCGCAGATTATCCCCATAACGTAATGCTTCTTCTCCAAGCCCAAAACGCCGATCATTTCTCTCCGCCCCTGCTGCCACTTCTTCAGTCAGTTGTCTATATCGTTCGTATATCCTTACTCCAGCAGCAGCGGTCTGCCTTCCTCGTTCAGCATACCCTGCCGCCAGTTCCCTCCGTGATGCCTGTTCCATCCAATACAAGGTCTGAGACTGGCTGGACGCGTCAAAACGATTCAGGTCTAAGGCTTGTTCAAAATAGTTCCCAGCCAACTCTCCTCTACCCGATTGAGCGGCTAACCGCCCCAGCTCTCCGTAGAGTTGGGGGGAAACAGGGGAAAAGGACAAGCTCTGCACTAATATGGATTCAGCCTTTTCCGCTGGAAACGTACGGGACAGGGAGATGGCGATATCCGGCCTGTAGGGGTTGAACTTGTACGCCGCAGTAAGCAGCACCTTTTGTTCAGCACTTCCTGTATCTTTTGACATGGCTAGACGATATTGTTGTTCTGCCGCCACATGTTGTCCAGCAAGCCAGGCTGTGCCGCCAAGCCAAAACATGATGAACAGCCCAGTGAATATCCGTTGAGGCCACGGGTTTAACGGACGGTAAAAGCGGGGCCGCTTTTTGTCAGCCACGGATTCCTTTAGCGTTGGCGACGAGAAGGCCCAGCCCCCCAGCCAAATGAACATCATCCAGAGGAAGGTAAAGCTCCAGTCAAAGTCCATTGCGCCATGGAGGCCAAAAACAATAACCGAAGGCAGCAGCTGGGGTGCATGTTTCCACATCATTCGCAAGGTGAAAAGGAACCATCCGGCGATAAGCAGCAACCCGATCACGCCCGTATCAAGGGCCAGATCGAGGAAGCCGTTGTGGACCTCGCCTCCGACATAAGGCGAGGATTGGATGGCGCGAAACATGTTGCGCCATGTCTCTCCCCCGTGGCCCAGCCATGCGGCCTCGGTCCAAAGCTTCAGGGCGTCCCGCCACATCTGAAGGCGGGATAGCCCTGTGCCGACACCAGCCGCCATGCGGTCGGCGGTGGAGGCCACGGCCACAGTGGCGGCGGTGATTCCCGCCAGCACTGTGGCCGTAAGGGCAGCGGCGCGCGCACGAACGCCGCTGTGCCTCAAACGGCACAGCAGCAGCGTGCCGAGCAGCGCAGCTGCCCATGTCCCGGCCAGTGCCAACAGGCCGGGCACGGGTGCAGGCGCCAGCTGGGCAACAGCCAGCTGGCGGTAGAGCCAGGCCGCGCACGCCAGTGGCGCGGCCGTGGCCAGCAGCAGCGGCAGGCGGGCACCGCGCCGCTGCAAAGCGAAGGCGGCGACCGCGGCGCAGCCGGTCGCCAGCCAAGCGCCGCGCGACTCGCTCAGCAGGAGCGCGGCTTGCGCGGGCATGAGCGGCAGCGCTGCCGCGATGAGCCGCCCGGCCGACAGCGGCCGGGCCATGGCGCGTGCGGCGGCAGCCAGCCGCTCCAATGCGTACATGCCAACAACGGCACCGTACGCATTGGGGTACTGCAGCAATCCGCCGAGCCGGGCTCCGGCGGAGCTGATCTCGGGGTCAGCGGTTCGCATGACCCCATATGGCAGCGGCAGCACACCGCACGCGGCAAGCACTCCGCTTAGCACAAGCAGGCCGCCTGCCATTTGCCAGCCACAGGCAAACCATCGCTCTCCGTTCGCTCGTGAGGCCAACATGACGGTTAGCAACGCAAATATCGCCAGAAGGCTCCAGCGCAGCATCTCATCCAAGCTTCCCTGTACACTCACAGAGCCCATCCATACATGCAGGCCAAACCAGCCTGCCATAGCCAAGGGCCAGAGCATCCAGCGAAAATGAGCATGCTGCATAATGGCCACATATAGTCGTTTGAGGTAATCCAACCACTGAGCAATTCCTATCTGCCCTCTCGTCTTCGGTGTATTGAAGCACATAATGAACAAAACAAACCAAATAAGTACACTTCCTGATGCCATCAGTACCATGGGATATACGTCCGTAACATAAAACAATCCCCTGCATAGACATCCTGCCAACAGTAAAGCCACTGCAATTAAACCAAGAACTGCCGTTAATGCCGATTCTGATAATCCGGAAAACACGATTCCCTGATTTGCTTCGTCCACCTTGTCCAGCCTGTCTGTATCATCTACCTTACTCCGCTTAATCTTCTTATCTGATTTCGCCCCCTTCATGTGTCTCTCTCCTTTCTCCCGTCTCCGTATTCTTCTTAATCAATTTCAAATAAAAAAGACAGAAGCTCCCGTAAGGGTCTTCTGCCTGATTACAAACCTTTGGCACATTATGTTATTTTCACGGGACCCTCTTATCAGTATGTCCCGTCAAGAGCGATGGCAGACGATCTGCATCATCTCAGAGGATTAAGCAACGAAATCATGCATCCATCCTTTTTACCATCTGCCGTGAAACATTATGCATCACTCTTCATTACCCCGTAAGCATTCAAATTCAACAGTGATCACAGTGGCTGGCATCTTGGATGACATCTTTGATGGATTCCCCATTTGAATTCTCTTGGCTCGCATCTTCGCCAAGGTTCGGTGCAGCTTCTTTGAGCTTGCCGCCACCTGGAAGCAAGTCCGCACAAGCCCGCTCCAAATAAGGATCTGCGTGAATGAAATCACGGAATGCCGTATATTCGTTCCACATGTCAGCCGTCTGTCCAGCCTGGCCTCGTACTGCACGGATTAATATATTTTTCGGCGTATGCTCCATGTCGATAAATTCGAGCAATTGCGTTTTGTAACCCATCAGATCGAGCAGCTTCGCCCGAATGGCATCGGTTGCCAAGGCGGAGAAGCGTTCCTTCAGAATACCGTGTGACAACAACGGATTCATCACGTTGGATTCAATCTGATCAAACAGCTCGTGCTGACAGCACGGTACAGATAGAATGACAGAAGCGCCCCAACGAACGGCTTTCTCCAAAGCAGCATCGGTTGCTGTATCACAGGCATGCAGCGTTACGACCATATCCACTTCATTCAGCTCGTCGTAATCAGCGATGTCTCCAACGAGGAACTTCAGGTCACCGTAATGCAACTTGTTTGCCAGATCATTGCAGTGTTCAATTACATCGGCTTTTAAATCCAAACCAATAATCTTGAGCGATCTGCGCTGCTGCACGGACAAATAATGATATAAAGCAAAGGTGAGATAAGACTTCCCGCAACCAAAATCAACAATGGTAAGTGGACGGCCCTCCGGCAGATGCGGGATGACATCCTGTACCATTTCGAGGAAACGGTTGATCTGTCTAAACTTGTCATACTTGCGAGCCAAAACGCGGCCTTCCTCGCTCATAATCCCCAGCTCGACCAGGAACGAAACGGGAACTCCATCTTCCAGCACATATTGCTTTTTGCGATTATGCGAGAGGTCCACCGCAGTCTTGGAAGGGGACTTGGTCAAGATGGACACTTTATATTTTTTGCTGATCAAAATTTGATAGTCTGCGTCTGCAGTACAGAGCAGTCCTTGACGAAACGTCTCTTCGCATAGCAAAGTCATGCGTTCTGCCGCTTCAGCCGGAGTCAAATTCTCGTGCAGCACTTTATTGGAATAATGAAATGCAAATTGATAATGCAGCTGATTCTTGAGCGTTACCGGCTTGACTTGCACTTTGGTATACGAGACATTGTCCCGTCTGCGCAGCTGGCTCCAGGTCGCTGTAATCAGCGAATTCTGTTCAAAGATGTCTTGTATAAGCTTTCGCAATGAATCCACGGGGGTACATCTCACTTTCGGTTTGGTTTGGTCAACCGTTACCATACCACAATTCCGTTCCCTCTCCAAGTTAACGGCCTATTGATCGGTCTAACGATTCAGCTCGGCAAGCCCCTCTTCCACTTCCTCACGAGGCAAGCCACCTTGTTGCAATTGCTCATCTTCCAGTTGTATTAACCTTTCATAGAAAGCCTGTACCTCACTCCGATAATGAATGGGATGACTGTCGTCTACCTGCAACAATCTATACCAGCTATTCTCTGCCTGATCATAACGCCCCTGCTGTTCACGATATAGGGCAAGCTGCTTTTCCGTTCGTGCAGGAAGTTCGTATGGTTTCGTCTGCTCCAATATTCCCTCCACACGATCTGGTGCATCCAGCAGCTTCGGGTTAGCCCCATTATTCAGTGCGTACAGGTAAAAATGAAGTGATCTCATCAGACGAATTAGTGCTTCCTCCTCTGACTCCATTTTTTCCTGGTCATCTATGCCCTCCACTTTGGCCTTTTCATTATAAATGTACGCCTCTTCTTCGATCAGCCTGGCGGCTTGTTGCAGATTGTCCACTTCAATGATGCCGCGAAAACGGAACATTTCAATGACATCTTCGGCCGGCAGTGAGTTCAGCAGAGATAAATTCAGACCAAACTGCCTGCGCAGCAACTCGTCCAGCTCGGACAGAGCCTCCGTGTGTTTTCGCTGTTGTTTGAGTGTAAATACTTTGCCGATCGCTTCTGTCATTTCCTCCATCATGCGGAGCAGATAATCTTTCCTGAACATGCTATGTGCCCCCTCATCGTTCGATCTGTACATTTCAGTTTCACTTGCATGATCCATTCTCATTATTTTAATTCATGCCATGACAAAAAGCCAAAACAGTGTCTAAGACTCTCACCATCCTCTGACCCTAAACAAATAAAACCCCTGCCGTTCTTGAGCGAACGTTGCAGGGGTTTAGCAAGGTCCAGACAATCCGCCAAGGAGGCGAAATCATCTGATACTCTATTCCTGTTCCATTAAAATCACTTCGATAATCCCGTCAAAAATGGTTTAATGACCTGAATTAATTCTTCCGGAGCTTCGTACATGCTCATATGTCCTGCTCCAGGAATCACGGCCTGTGTAATATGTGGCTTGTCACTTGTAAATGTACGTTCCGGCGGAATGACGGCATCCTTCTCGCCAGCAACCAGCAGGACAGGAAGCGGTGTAGCGGACAATACATCACGGCGGTCCGGTCGTTCCCGCATAGCCAGTGCAGCTCCAGTTGCCCCTTGCGGCGCAGTCTGGTAACCAATTTCCTTCACACGAGTCACTTGCGTCGATAGCGATTCCACATGTTCTGGTGCAAACAAACCGGGAACCAGCCCATCTACAAAGTGAACAATGCCTTCCGTCTGAATGGTGGATACTGCACGAAGGCGCTTTTCCTTACCCTCTTCACTATCCGGATACGCTGTGGAATGAATCAAGCCAAAGGCATTCAATCGTTCCGGGTGGCGCTGTGCGATGGAAAGTGCAATATATCCACCCATGGAGTGACCAAGCAGGACGGCCTTGTCTACCTTTAGCTCGTCCATTAATTGCAATACGTCGTTGCCCATCTGATCAATGGTATAACTTCCTACAGGCGCGTCCGTTTTGCCATGTCCACGCAGATCGGGTACGATGCAACGATAACTGCGTGCAAGCTCAGGCACAACCTCATCCCAGTAGGATGAACTTCCGCAGTATCCGTGGAGCAAAATGAGTGCTTCTCCCTTACCCTGTTCGGCATAACATATCGTCGTTCCGTCACACATCACTTTTTCCATATAAATCCCTCTCTCTGCGCGAATTAAATTAATTCAAGTTGTATATTATTAAGCCCGCATATCATTAATGAAACGTTTATCTGATTTTCATTGCTTCGGCGACCGCCTCAGCAATCGTTCGGGACATGCCCATAACGAAATGAAGCGAGGTCATCTGCAGAATGGAATAAGGTCTCGGTCCATTGGCATTCACTACAGCAGCCACGCTGTAATGACCAACTGGCGGTAGCTTGCCACCAACCGATTTTGCCGGAATGAGTGGATGTTCTGCGAGATAGTATGTACCTGTTGCCTGTTTTGGACCCAGACAAGCATCTATGGCGATGATGGCGTGATGTGACGGGACAAGCGCCAGCCTCTTCTCCAGCGTATCTGCATCACAAGGAGAAGCCAGAGTCCCTACAACGTGATTCACTCCATACTCCTCCAGCAGACTGCCTGTCAATGGGCCCAGTGCATCTCCGGTGGAACGGTCCGTCCCGATACAGACAAAGGTGATTTCGTCCGGTGAATGAAGCTGATAGATGTGCTTGAAAAATAATAACAAGTCTTCTCCCTGCACATTTTGGCGGGCTTCTCTACTTTGAGGGCGAACCAATTCCCGCTTATATACTGCCAATCTCTTTACCTCCTTTACACATGTGTTCCCCACCTGAGGCTCTATTGTTATATTTCTCATTTTACCCGATGCTTGATTCCGTCGCAAAAGCATTGGCCTGAGCCTGTCCACTCATGATACAATGACAACAGTTTCCGATACGGAAGGGATGGACATAACGATGGATTTAACGCAAGCAAGCGCAGCCAACATGGAATATATGATTGAAGCAATCAAAACGAAGCTGCGGATGGCCAGTGGAGCTGCCATGCAGGCTTCGGCTTTCCCACTTGAGAAGTATGAAGATTTGTTTGACCTATATGAGATGGTTCTGGGCAAGGAACATCTGAGTATCTCTGAAGTGGAAGCTGTCGCTTCCGAACTGGGTAAACTTCGCAAATCCTAGGGCGACATCGCTCATGGAACTTTGAGCGGCTCTTTTATGAAAGTATCCAAAACAACCCGTACAAAAAGGACCTGTCCTCCACATCAGAGTGGAAACAGGTCCTCTTCCGGTTGCTTTTTTTCGTCAAGGCAAATCCACCAGTACAAATTCAGCAGTCTCGCTGCCTGTACCTGTAATTTGCAGATCACAGCTTTTGCGGATTCGTGCAGCGTCACCCGGGTTGAGATTGAAGTTGCCATCTGAACATACAATCTCAATATGACCACTAATCAGGAAGAGATGTGTACGCCTATCTTCATGTTGAGGGTACATTAATTTTTTACCGGATTCCAGATGGGATAGATAGCAAGTTACATCCTGTGAAATAGGCAATGCTCCCTCGGCTCCTTCTCCCCCTTGCCCCGATACAATCGGACAAAGACGGTTCAGATGCTCCTGAGCCTCTACACGACGATTATTATACGAGGGCTTCAACATGCGCTGGGATGGCAAGAACCACATCTGTAGGAAGCGTACCGGTTCATCCTCGGACGGGTTAGTCTCTGAATGCTCTACCCCGGCACCCGCACTCATGACCTGAACCGTTCCCGGTTCCAACAATTGCTCCGTTCCCATGCTGTCCGTATGTTTCAACGTACCTGATATGACATAACTAACAATCTCCAAGTCATGATGTGGATGTCGCTTAAAGCCTTCCTGCGGCATCAGTGTGTTGTCATTATGAGCCAGAAGACAACCAAAATGGGCATTGCTTGGATCATCATAGTCCGCAAAGGAAAAGCTGAATTCACTGTGTATCCAACCTCGATCCGACGTGTGCCTTTCTTCCGATGTCACTACTTTAATCATGTTCATCCACCTCCAAGGGTTTAGAGCTGCCACACTATCGCAACAGTTCTTGCGTGTATAATTAGAATTCTATAGATCAATACCAGTTGGTATGTCATCTTTACCCGTGGTCCGGGAATTCTAATCACGCCCTTGCTTATGGTTATACGCTTTCTTCAGGTGAGTGAAGCTTGAATTCGCTCTCTGCCCGTCCTACGACTTTACCGGCGTCGTTCCGAATGTCCGGTGGATATACTTCGGCCAGTCGTTCGATGGTTTTCCGATTGCTATACCCAATCTGCTCCAGAATGGATTGGGCAATAAAGGCCCATTCTTCTTCCGAACCGTCAAGCACTTTGAACGTAATTCCAAGGCGTTCCTTTTTCAGGGCAAAACCAAACACACCCTTAAAACCGCCCTTGGCTACAATGTTGCTGTCTTCAAGCAGCACAGAATCCACACGCTGCGTTCCTCCTACCATTAACGGATATTCGTTCATGGCTCCAGTAATGGTCTCTACCGCGGAGCGTGTAGATGGGTCCTCGATCAGATCCGGGCAAGCCAGCTTCAGATATGCGTTCGACAATGCCGATAACGGCAACGAAAATACCGGAAAGCCGCAGCCATCCGTCCCAAGTTTTATCTCTTTCTGTTCAATCCCTGCCATATAGGCCATGGTTTCCAGAATTTCACGCTGTACCGGATGTTCTGGCTCTGCATAACTTCCCAAATCAGCCTGCTTCATCTGAGTGTATGCGAGAATGCCCAGATGTTTACCGGAGCAATTGTGTAGGATACGACGCTTCTCTCCTTGAGCACGCAGCCATTGATTCCTGCTTTCTTCATTTAGGGGATAACTCGGTGCACAAATCAAGCACTCTTCGCCCAATCCTATTTTGCTCTCCAACTGCTCCAGCACCTGAATATGCATCGGTTCCGATCGGTGCGAGGAAGACATGATAGCAATCTCCTGAGCTGTTAGGCCATAATGTCCAGCAATACCGGCCCGAATCCCCGGAATGGCCTGAAACGGTTTGGCGGATGAACGGGTAAACGCTCTAAAATGAGGATCTCCGGCTGAATATACAACATTGCCTTTCTCATCCGTAATGCTTATGTGTCCGTAATGGGCGCATTCCATAACACCCGCACGGTATTCTTTAATTAACAGGGCACTCTCCATGCGAGTTCTCTCCTTTATACTCCCGAATTCATCTCTGCTTTGCGTCATGACGCCGCATGGGATATCTTAAATAGTATAGTACAAAAGCGACGTTTTTACAGTTTTTTCGACAGACATTTCGGGTAATCCATTATCAATCTTTATCTACCTACTACCATCACTGAAGGAGATCATCATTTATGCTGCGCAAAACGCATTTACCCACTTCCGGGTTAGCTCGCAAAACGTCGATACGTCCACTGCTCAACTGGGCTGGTGTTGGAATTATAGCCAGCGTTTCGGTCGTCTTCTTGCTGGCGGCTCTGGGAGCGTTGCTGGGTAACGATGCTATCCTTTCATTGGATGATCGTATCCAGCAGTTGTTTTATCTGAACTCGGATTCACGTCTTCATCTGTTACCTTTCATTTCATTCATTACTGCGCTCGGTTCTTTCAAACTTTCTGCGTTAGCAGCTATCGGTTTTTCAATTCTATTCTTGTGGCAGCGCCGTCCCCGTTTCCTCATATATGGATATGCGTTACTCAGCAGTTTTGCCATGATGTGGATTCTCAACACCTTATTGAAGGAAATATTCAGGCGCAGTAGACCTGAGCTGGAGCATCTGCTGGTTGTTCATGGATATAGCTTTCCAAGTGGTCATGCGATGATCTCGATGGGATTTTATGGCATGCTCTTTGTTATCTGGGCAATTGAACGACATCAACGTGAGTCTGGCATCGCTCTGCCTGTCCTTTGCGGAATCACTTTTATATTCTTGGTCGGTCTTAGCCGTATCATGCTGGGTGTCCATTTTCCAACCGATGTTTTCACCGGATTTGCTGCTGGACTGGTTTGGATCTTCTGCATGAATAAAGGGATTCAACGTGCCGTCTGAGTTGTACTATCCTATAATTTCCAGTACATTTCTCCCTGCATTGATTGTTTCACCTTGAAGCACGGCGTTTATATACGAAGTAAGCAAACGCGAACAGACACCATCCTACATTAAGCATAAAGGAGGCGGTTGTTATGTGGGGTATCATTATCAGCATTGTTATGGCAGCCATTATCGGTGTAATCGGTGATGCACTTGCTGGTCATAACATGCCTGGAGGAATCATCGGTGCAATGGTTGCCGGATTTGCCGGAGCCTGGCTGGGAGCACTCTTGCTTGGTAACTGGGGACCGGTCATCGGTAACTTTGCCGTAATTCCTGCCATCATTGGAACAGCAGTCTTTGTCTTTTTGCTGGGGCTTGTGTCCAGACTGTTCAGACAGGCTGCCTGATCGGTCAACAAGGTGTTCGTTGTTTCGTATCCGTTTCTTAAATTTGAAGAAGGAGTGATTTGACATGAATAAAGCAGAAGAACAATATCCTGTACAAAGCGGTTCCACTTTCGCCAAAGGAATTTTCATCGGAGGTTTGCTGGGAGCAGCTGCAGCACTACTCTTTGCCCCTAAACCAGGACGCGAATTGCGTGGTGACCTTTCCGAGAAAGTGGGGATTGTTACAGATCGCACGAAAGAAGTTGCAGCGGTTGTCGGCGACAAAGCTTCCGAACTGGCTAAAACGGTCTCTTCCAAAACTTCTGATATTGCAAAAACGGTAAACCAAGGCCGGAATGACGTTATGGACTCCGTAAGAAAAGCTTCCGCTGATGTGGCGAATGAAGCATCCAAAGCGTCGGACGAAGTGGCTGCCGCTTCTGTAGAAGCTAAGGAAGATGCACGTAAAGAATTGAACTCGACCAGCCTGTAAGGCTTATGGATCGCGTGACCAATAGCCAGCTGTATTCCAGCTGGCTATTGGTCACGCGAGATTAAAGGAGGAAGAACATGAGTAAAGTCACAATGAACGGCAATACGCCCATTACCGGAGCAAAACCCGCGCAACAGTATGATACCAGCGAACACCCTTTTGAATTGCGTCATGAGGTCAAACGTCTGAATACACGGCTGGATCAGATTGCAGACAGTCTGGAAAAAGCTCAAATCAAGGATATTATCGAAAACTACAGCAGTCCCAAAAAACGCATCATTACCAACTTTACCGCTGGTATGGCACGTGGTTTAGGTTTGACGGTAGGGACATTCGTCGTTCTTGGTCTGCTCGCTTTTATTCTCAGTCAATTCGTGAACATGCCGATTGTGGGACAATATATTGCTGACTTGCTGGGATACATTGAAGATTATAAAAAATAAAAGGCACAGGGTGAGGCTTGCAATAGTCAGCGCCTTCGTTTGCCATGGGCACGCTTCTCTGTTTCTTTGGCCGACGGCTGAGAGGACTTCACTTTGAGCAGATCCCCTGTCCAGCCTTTCATCATCATCCATACATACATGCCGATCATGCTAATGATTATGAGTGCAAGGACGAGTACAACACCCCATGTTTTGTCGATCCAAGGTAAGTTCTCGAAGTTCATTCCCCATATGGCTCCTGCAGCCGTTGCAGGCGTGAATACCGAGGTTACAAGGGTCAGCGTCTTCATAATCTCATTGCCCCGCACTCCTGAAATGGCATTATCAATGGAGATCAGTGTATCAATCTCTGTCTCATAATGTTTGAACAAACGCTCCATCCGTTCGATCCGGTGCTGAAGCTGCTGGAAAAAGCGATTCTCTTTCAATTCATCCAGGTAGGCTTCCCTCGCGGCGGCCATCAACTCGGAATACGGAATGAACAGGTTACTCCAATACAGCAGCTCAAATCTGGCCGCAAGGATCTGATCCATCAGCGTGCGTGCATTGCGGGATTCCATCGTCCGTTCCAAGTCCCTCAAATTCATCTCAAAATGATCCATACCCACATGGTAATAATGCAATATGGCCCGAAAGAGCACAAACATGCCGTCCCGGGCTTCACTGCACTGCTGTAACATGGCTGCACGTTCACCTGTATTCATAATCCCTCTGGTATTGTCATCTACGTTCAAGGTAACCAGTCTCTCTTGATCCACATAGAAAAACATCTGATTATCTTTACGTTGATCGTTTCTTTCATTCTTAACTGCATATAATAATGACCCGAATATCACGGGCTCCGTGCCGTTCATGAAGCGGACGGAGAGATAGTTGGACTCTACCTCCGGTATTTTGCGAAGCCAGTACTGCATTTCTGGAAATGTGCCCGTTAGTTCCTCCAAGGCATCAGCCATACTCTCCTGATCAGGTGCCACCCAATCCCACCATTCCCAATGGTCTGAGTAAGTGACCTTGTCCCGACGTGCTTCCAGCTTGACTTTATCCACAATCACAAACATCCACTCCTGCATTCATACTGTTCATTAGGAAATCATTGATCCCAAAAAAAGGACACGTATGCATTCCATTGGAATCACGTGTCCTTCTCTATGCCGTGCTCAATATCATCACCGATCTGCATCTCATAATAATGAAGCATTCGACATAATCTGTTTTAATTTCTCAGTGGCTCGCTTCTGGATACGGGATACACTCATTTGGGAGACTCCCAACTTTTGAGCAATTGCCCGCTGCGACTGGCCATCCTGAAATGCCAAAATAAGCACCTTTTGTTCCTGTTCCTTCAACTGTCCCAATGCCTGCTGCAAATCCATCCGCTTCTCAACCGAATCGAAGTCATTTACATCAGAACTGATCAGTTCACCCAAAGTGGCTGCACTCTCATCCTGTGATAGCGGAGAATCCAGTGACACATAGTGGTAACATTCCCGACCAGCCAAGACCTCGATGGTTTCCTCAGGGGTTAAATCCAGGTATTCAGCAATTTCGTTCACACCTGGTGAACGCTCCAGCTTCACTGTCAATTCATCAATGGCATGCTGGACAAGTGCTCCCTTTTCCTTAATTCTGCGGGGCACCTGAATATACCAGGACTTGTCCCTTAAATAATTCTTCATATGACCGATCATGCTCTTCATGGCATAAGGTTCAAACGGAATACCCAGATTGATATCGTATTGCTTCAGCAAACGAATCAGAGCCATCTGCCCGGTCTGATACAAATCCTCATACAGATCGGGTCGATTCCGCGCAATTTTACCTGCTGCCATCTTCACCATCGGTTCATATTTGCGGATAAGAACTGTTGCAATTTCGTTATCCTGGGTTTGCTGGTATTCCCAGATCAAACCTATTGCTTCAGACATGGACTCTGGGGGAGTCACTTTTTCATTCATACTTTCTCCTCACTTCTTGCAAGACGTTTTACGAGTACTACTTTCGTACCTTTGCCCGTCTCACTTTCCACACTGACATCGTCCATCAGAGCTTGCATCAGGTAAAATCCAAGTCCACCGATTTGGGCATCTGTCAGCTCTTTGTCGTGAAGGCCGGCACGGGATACCGCCGGGTTAATGTTCTCGAAGCTGGCTCCTTCATCTTTGACGGTAATAGCCAGCGTGTCACTATCCACTTCGAACACAACCTCAACCATGCCGCCTTCGTGTGAGTAAGCATACAGTACAGAGTTGTTACAAGCCTCGGATACAGCAACCTTCATATCCTCAATGTCCTCATAAGAAAATCCCATTTTGGACGCAACACCATATAAATTGAGTCTTACAATATCAACGTAATCAGCTGTCGCCGGTAAATTAAGGGTGACTCTTTGAACTTCTGCATTCATTCCTTTTTCGATCCTTTCCTATTGGGAATTCTTCTGTGAGACAAAGAATTTGGCAATACCCGTCATATCAAAAAGTTTCTGAATTTGCGCAGGAACTTCCTGTACTTCAAAGCGAGCTTCCATTCCATGCCGTGCTTTCAGAACAGATAACAGGATTCCAATCCCTGTACTATCGATGTACTTCAAGTCTTGCATGTTAATGATCAAATCTTGTTCCTTGTTGTCCACTAACGGCTCCATCACCAAACGGAATTCAGGAGCAACCGACAAATCCAGTTCGCCAGTCAGATACACCGTGCACACGCCGTCATGTGTTTCTGTTCTTGCATTGAATTTTTCATTTTTATTTGTATTCATTAGACATCTCTCTCCTGATCAATGGTTTCTTTACCTAATAACCCATCTACAGCACATATGAAACAGTAATCGAATTAGCAAATATTTCAATTGGCCTGATTTATGGCCGATGCGTTGGATTTGAACACTTGCCTTTCTTCCTGATATCGGGACAACTTCTGTTTCACATTGCCCATTTTCACAGGTTTGCTGATGTAATCGTCCATACCTACAGTGGAACATCGCTGTTGAATACCATCCATGACATTGGCGGTCATCGCTACAATAACCGGCTGCTGGTCTTGAGGAAGGCTCTCACGAATTCTGCGAGTACATTCCAATCCATCCATCACGGGCATCTGCAAATCCATAAATATATAATCATAGTTGCGGTTCGCCAAAACCATCTCCAGCGCCTTCTTGCCATCTTCGGCGATATCTGCGACGAGTCCAAGCTTGCCCAGCATAATGGACATTAGTTTCTGATTAATTGGGTGATCATCGACGATTAATACGCTTGGATGCATTTCATCATTTTTTTTAATGTCCGTAAGCTGATCTTCCCCTATACCTGTCGTCAGCTCAGTCTCGACATACCGCTGCGCCTGAATGGTAAATACAAACGTTGCGCCACGCAGTTCCGACGTATCCAGATATATTTGTCCACCCATCATTTCAACGAGCGTTTTGCATATAGCCAGCCCCAGACCGGTTCCACCATACTTGCGCGTCATGGATGTATCCAGTTGGGAAAACGGCTGGAACAGACGATCTACTTTGTCTAGCGCTATGCCTATTCCTGTATCTTTTACAGCAAACTCCAGCGTCATTCGCCCGTCTTTCTCCTTACTAACGGATACGATCAGATACACGCCGCCATGGTCCGTGAACTTGATGGCATTGGCAATCAAATTCAACAAAACCTGGCGAAGCCTTGCCATATCTCCATAGATCAATTCGGGTACCGAATCTTCCAGGAAATATTCCAGCTCAATATTCTTTTTGCCGGCTTCTGCCGCGAATAGCCTCAGTACTTCACGAATACAGGAAACAAGTTCGAATGGATGCTCTTCCAGCTCCATTTTGCCGGATTCCATCTTGGTGAAATCAAGAATATCGTTAATCACCGTAACGAGTGCATCGGCACTGCGACGGACAATATCCGCGTATTCCTTCTGATCTTCTTTCAAATCCGTTTCCATTAACAGATCAACCATACCAATGACACCATTCATCGGCGTACGAATCTCATGACTCATCATAGCAAGGAACTCGGTCTTCGCGTTTGCAGCGATTTCCGCTTCCTCTTTAGCCTGAATGAGCTGCTGATTCATTTTCTCTAGTTCTTGTGTCTTCTGATGCAGCAGCATCGTCTGTGTTTTCAAACGTTTATTCGTGATAAACATTTCTACAAAGCCCTCGATTTTGGATTTCAAAATCTGAGGGATAAACGGCTTGACCATGTAATCAATGGCCCCTGCGGAATAACCTGCAAATAAGTGCTCTGCCTCTCTGCTGTTCGCAGAGATAAATATGATTGGCACATCCTTGGACTTGTCACGCGCCTTAATTAATTTTGCTGTCTCAATTCCGTCCATCCCAGGCATCTGCACATCCAGCACAATGACCGCAAATTCATCTTTCAGCAAACAGCGAAGTGCCTCTTCCCCGGAGGTTGCTTTGACGAGCTTGTACTGTTCCGATTCCAGAACCGCTTCGAGAGCGAGCAGGTTCTCGGGGCGGTCATCTACCAATAATATGTGGATTGGTTCATTGAGCCCCATGACTAAGCCTAACCCCCTATTTAATCTTCCGGTATATTTTTTCCGTCCGGTCTAACGGCTCGTAGGCATCGCTGTATTCCGTAAAATGTATCGATTCTTTGGACCCCAGAACAAGGATGCCGAAGTGGCTCAAACTTTCATGAAAAAGTCCGTGTACATGGTTCCGCAGTTCATCATTGAAATAAATCATGACATTGCGGCAGAAGATTACATTAAACTCGTTAAATGACCGGTCTGTTGCCAAATTATGTTCGGCAAAAATAATATTTTTCCGTAAATAAGGATGAAATATAACGGAATTATATTTCGCGGTGTAATACTCCGAAAATGCGCGGGTGCCCCCGGCTTCCAGATAATTAGTAGTATATAATTTCATTTTCTCAATACCATATACGCCTTCCTTGGCCTGCTGCAATGAGCGATCATTCATATCTGTTGCGTATATTCTTGCCTTGTCGTACAGTCCTTCCTCATGCAGCATAATCGCCATGGAATAGACTTCTTCTCCTGTAGAACAGCCAGCATGCCATATCCGGATATATGGATAAGTCCTCAGCACAGGAATAATCTGTTCCCGGAAGAACCGAAACAAGGTTGGATCACGAAACATTTCCGTTACAGGGATGGACAGATTCTGTACAAAACGATCAAATACAGCACGGTCATGAAGCACCTTCTCCTGTAAACCTGAAATGGTCTTCAGTCCTTCGGCATGTACATAATGCCAGATTCTGCGTCTTAACGACGGTAATGCATAGTTCCTAAAATCATATCCATATAAACGGTGCATACCTTCCAACAGCAACTCGATCTCGATCAGTTCACGCTCTTCATCTTGCGGCATGCGGATCGATTCTGCCTCCGCCTCGGTAGGTTCCCAGGGTGTCATATCTTCTCTCCACTTCTTCATTTGTTACTTGCGTAATAGATGTATTGTCTTTCATTACCCAAACTATCGGGTTACGAATACAGCCATACCCGCATCAAGGATAACAATTGATCCGTTTGGATCGGTTTTTTTACATAATCGGATGCTCCAGCCTCTATACACTTGCCACGGTCATCTTTCATCGCTTTAGCGGTTAAGGCGATAATAGGCAATTTTTCGAACTTTGGTATCTGTCTGATCCGTGTCATGGCCTCATAACCGTCCATTTCCGGCATCATCATGTCCATTAATACCAGATCGATTTCCGGGTTCTTATCCAGAATCTCCAGAGCTTCACGACCGTTCTCCGCAAATGTCACATCCATGCGATAGCCTTCAAGCACGCTTGAAAGGGCAAATACATTACGAATGTCGTCATCCACAAGCAGTATTTTCTTCCCTTCAAACAAGGTTTCCTTGTTATGCAGCTTCTGCAGAATTCGACGCTTATCTTCCGGCAGGTTAGCTTCTACCCGGTGCAAGAACAAGGTCGTCTCATCGAGCAGACGTTCAGGTGATTTCACGTCTTTGATGATAATGGACTCCGCGTATTTGCGAAGCTTCATCTCTTCTTTGCTGTCCAGCTCTTTGCCTGTGTAAATAATGATCGGCAGATCATTCAGATACTGATCATCCCGAATCTGGTCCAGCAGCTCGAATCCGGTCATATCTGTCAGCATCAAGTCCAGAACCATGCAGTCATAGCGTTGACTGTGTAATTCATTCAAGGCCTCACTGCCAGTAGACACTGCTGTAATTGCGACATCATCATGACCAATCAGCTCAATGATGGCTTTTCGCTGTATTTCATCATCTTCCACAATCAATAGGCGTTTCAATTGATTTTCTGTATAGGATTCGATATGCGAGAAAGCTTTATCCAGCGAATCTTTACTGGAGGGTTTTTTCAGATAAGCAATGGCTCCCATCATCAGACCTTGTTTCATATCATCAATTACCGAGATGACATGCACCGGGATATGACGAGTCGCCGAGCTGCTCTTCAGTTCACCCAGAACCGCCCAGCCATCCATCACAGGCAACTGAATATCGAGGATGATCGCATCCGGCAAATATTGACGGGCCATTTCGAGTCCTTTGTCTCCCTGAAGCGCCACAATAGCCTTAAATCCTCTGCCTCTTGCCATATCCATCAAAATGTGCGCAAAATTCACATCGTCTTCAATGATGAGTAGAATTTTGTCACCTTCCGAGAGGTTCTCCTGATCATCTTCCAATTGTACAGGCACAGGTGAGTCGGATTGAGGCAGTTCCATGAATGAACTGCTTTCCGGATCAGGCGTGAGTACAGTTTGTCTGCCTGAACGCATCGTCCGTGAGTCTCTTCCAGACTTTTCAATGTCAGAAGAAGCAGCGGCTTCTCTTGCCGCATCGTTCACCTGAACTTCCTCTTCGTGGTTATCCGGCAGGAACAAGGTGAAGCAACTGCCCACACCTTCGGAAGACTCCACCTGGATGGCACCGCCAAGCAGGCGGGCAAGTTCGCGGCTTATGGACAGTCCCAGGCCCGTTCCGCCATATTTGCGGCTGGTTGTGCCGTCCACTTGCTGGAATGCTTCAAAGATCAGATCCGTTTTATCGGATGGAATTCCGATCCCGGTATCCTTCACGGTAAACCCTACATATTCCTGGTTCGTATTCAGGTAGCCAGGAAGGTCATCTGTCTTCATCTTCCGTCCAATCAGGCTTACAGATCCCCGGTTGGTAAATTTGAACGCGTTCGACAACAGATTTCGCAAAATCTGTTTGACGCGATGGCTGTCGGTATATACCCATTCCGGCAAATTGCTGTCGAACTCAATGTTCAGGCTAAGTTCTTTTTTATTCGCCATTGGGCCAAAGTTCTGTTGAACAAAGCTGGTCAGTTCTTCCATCCGCACCGTTTCATAATTGATATCCATTTTGCCTGCATCCACCTTGGACAGATCCAAAATCTCATCAATCATTTTCAGCAAGTCCGCACCGGACATATAGATCGTCTGGGCATATTCCTGCTGTTTAACACTCAGGTTTCCATCCTTGTTCTCCGATAACAATTGGGACAGAATCAAAAGACTATTAAGTGGTGTACGCAATTCATGCGACATATTTGCCAAAAATTCGGACTTGTACTTGCTCGTCATCGACAATTGCATGGCTTGCTGTTCCAACTGTGTTTTGGTTTTCTCGATCTCGTCGTTCTTCTCTTCCACTTCTCGCACCTGTTCTTCCAGTGCACGAGTCTTGGCAATCAGTTCGGTATTGAAATGCTCCAATTCTTCCTGTTGACGCTGTAACAGCTCTTCAGAACGTTTGAGAGCTCCCGTCTGTTCTTCCAAATTCTCATTGGAACGGCGCAGCTCCTCTTGCTGTGTCTGAAGCTCTTCGGATTGCACCTGCAATTCCTCAGTAAGCGCTTGAGATTCACGCAGCAATTCCTCCACCCGCAAACGACGACGAACGTTGTTCAGAATAACGCCCAGATTCATAATCAGCTGCGAGAACAACTGTGTATGCAGATTGGTGAACCCTTCAAACGAAGCCAGTTCGACAACACCAATCAGTTCATCCTCAAATACAACAGGATAGATCATCACACCGGAAGCATGTGATGATCCCGTTGCTGATCCGATGTTCACATAATCCTCCGGAGTTTTTCCCAGAATAATTGGCGTCATATCCAACGCGGCTTGACCAATTAATCCCTCGCCGATACGGTAAACCTCTTTGCCAACATCTTCGTTCTCTTCAAACGCGTAGGCACCATAACGTCTCAGTTCGTCCGGATGCTTCTCTTCATCAACCAGGTATACGACACCCAGTTGAGCTCCAAGTACAGGTGTGAATTCACTGATAAACATCTGTGAAATCTGACGAATCGACCCTATACCCCGTAACAATTCCGGAACTCTGGCAATGTTGGAACTCATCCAGTTCTGATCCTGCTGCGCTTGTAAATAAGCTTTCTCGACTTCCAGTTTTTCTTCCAAATCACTGGAGACATCCTTGAACACAGTGGCAATCTGACCAATCTCGTCGGTAGACTTCACCTGTATGCGGCGAATGGTTCGATAACGACCTTTTCCAAAGCTGTTAATCATCATGGACACGGTATTCAGTCCCCGTGTAATGCTTGGCAGAACCCACATAATGACACCCAATGCAAGTAGCAATCCGGCAATCATGATAGCTACTGTAATCTGTACCGCGCGCATATAGGCTGCATTCGCATCCTTAATCTCGGTATCTATCTCCTGGTCCTGATAACGGGACAGGGCATTCAGGCTGTCTACAGCTTCCTTTTGCACCGCCAAACCGGTTGAATTCCGGTAGCTATTAGCATCTTCCGCCCGATTCTGTGACATCAAACTGACCTGTCTTGCGGCATAAGCATTGTAAGCTTCCCAGGCCGTATTCACACGATCCACCAGTTGATGCTCTGGTGCGCTGTCCGCCCGATTCCGAACTTCCTCGAGGTAGCGTTCGCCCTTTTCCTGCATTTCCTTCAGATCGCCGTCTGCGGCACTAATCGAATTATTGGGATTCAGCAACAAGTTAGCCAGCACTTTGGCTATATCATTGACCTCTCCACGTGCAGCAGAAGTATATCTGACTTTGAGGTATCGCTCCTGATACATCTGATCGAGCTGTTGATTGCTGCTGTTCAGCCGTTCGTAACTCACAAACGTAAGCACGATCATGATGGCCATCAGAGCGGTAAAGCCAATCAGCAGTTTATTTCTGATCTTCATTCAGCTTCGACCCCTTTATTTAAGGTAATCCACACCAAACATTTATCATCATCCCGCTCCTGCGGAATTTCATCATCGAAGAACAACGCCTGCATAGCCGCTTCATCCCACTGATGGGAGCTCGCCAGTTTTTCCTTCAGAAACGCCTGCTGCATTTCCTGATCGCCCTGAACAGCTTCAGTCAAACCATCTGTATAAAGTGCAATGTGCCCATCGCCTTCATAGTGAATCGTTTGTGGTTCAATATCCATCTTGTCGAACAGACCTACAGGACAGCAGACGCTGTCAAACGTTGTCACACTTCCGTCGTGACGGAAAAAGAGTGCCGGTGGATGGCCTGCATTAACATAATCAATCCGCTTCATTCGTGTATCTACGACCAGATATATCGCTGTAAAATAGTACTGCACCAGCTGTTTTTCCAGATGCAACTGATTAAAGCGACGATTCAGCTCCTGAATAACCTTCTCCGGGTCCACATAAGTTGTAACAGTATCTTTCAGCACGGAAGCAATGAACATGGTGAATAGGGATGAAGATATCCCATGCCCCATCATATCCAGCAGCAGTACCCCATATCTGCCTTCACCAAGCGGGTACCACGAATACAGATCACCTGCAAGTTCAAACGAAGGTTTATAAATGGCATTAACGTGAAACAACGGATCTTCAATAGCGGGACTTAACACAGCATTCTGTACCATCGCCGCAAGTTTCAGCTCATCCTGAATACGCTGATCACGCTCTTTATGCCAGTCCTTCTCCTGCTTCAGACGAAGCGCAAGACGGATTCTGGCCATCAGTTCGACTTTGTTAATTGGTTTGGTCACATAATCGGATGCACCTGCATCCAGCGCCTCGGCCAATTTCTTGGAATCTCCGATCGCAGTTACCATAATAATAGGTATATCCTTGAGATTTTCGAATTTCTGTACAATACTGCATGCTTCGATTCCATCCATCTCCGGCATCATCATATCCAGCAAAATCAGGTCAATATCCGACGGCTTGGGACGAAGTTCATTGTTTTCCTCACCAATCCCTAGGACTTCAAACATCTCCATAGCAGAACTTGCCGTTACAATGTCACGATAGTTTTCTTTTTTCAGAATTTCTCGAATGATAATGACATTCGTCGGATTGTCGTCAACAATAAGTATTCTCATTTCTATCTCCTTATCTGTGGCGTCCGGGTTTGTCGATTCTTATCAGGTCAGCTAACAACCTTAATTATACAAATTTCGCATACAACACAGCGGTAGACATAATAATTCCTAGTCTAACTATAATCGTATTATCAGAAAACCTCTATCAGTAAATGGCACCATCGCAGGAGAATTCCCCCGCCTGTTACCCTGTTTTTGCTGCGTTTTGATCCCGCTTCCAAACTTGCAAAAACATAGATAAGGAATGGGGATATCCCCATTCCTTATCTATGTTTTTGGTTAAGCATTCTGCTTCATCAACTTGAAAGCTCTTTTGATTGATGCAAAATACTTGACTCTGAAGCTTGTCCATTTTCAGAAGGCTCCAGCTTACGTGTGTGTATCGGCTAACTATTCTTTCTTTTTGGCAATCACAAGTACTTTGCCTTTATCGAGTTCACTCTCGTAAAAATCTGCCTCAGCTTCGGTGAAGCCCATCGAAACAATTTTGGCCCGTAGTTCATCACCGCGGGAGCGGAACAGATTCGCCAAGGAATCAAATACGCCTTCTTCCTTGATGCCAATCTCTTTGGCATCTGCCGTATCGGCAATCCGATCTGTACGATCCTTTTCATGGGCTAGAACGAAGATATGATCAGCAAGGTACCCGGTAATCTGCAACTCTTTCACCGCTTCTACCGCTTGGACTCCGTTTTCTACCACTTTTGCATAAGCTTGCGCATTGGTTGAATTCATCGTTTCCACTCTCCTCTGATTAATCTTCTTTATCGAGCTACTTAGTATATAACCATACGATATCGGGTTGAAACGCTTCTGGATTAACCAATCCTAGGAAACCGATTCATCAAATAGGTCTATTCCTTCAATATCATTGGAGCCTGGCTTCATATAAACCTTCAGCGCCTGATTTCCACGAAGAAACACTTCTCCATCCTCTGCTACATAATATGGCTTGCCCAACACATCTCGAATGGCCTCAATATTCATATCAATCCATTCCTGATTAAGCTTCAAACGTTTCTCGGATGAATCAATATGCACATAATTGACCACTCCTGTATCTTCGCAGAGCCCAACCGTTACATCTTTGAATTGGTACTCAGGGCAACCCAGATATGGATCATGTTCCTTATGAACCGGTTGGCCTTTATTGGCTAAAATATCGTTGATGCTGTCATCCAGAGAAATGTCATTCAGAGTCCGAAAGTGCTGGACAGGTCCGGATCGATCAGCAGCCAGAATGATCTCTGGTGTCTCCTCTTCCACTACCGTCCATTGCATATCATGAGCAGCGGGTACCGCTGCCGGTTGAACGGAAAAGGGAGAAATTACGCTAAACATAACAAGCAGTAGTTTCATCATGATTCTCACCCTTTCATCAGGTTCATCACCGCTCTGAAGACTTCTATTGATTACAAAACGGTCATGCTATTTCCGCATACGTTGCCATACATTAGCAGCTACATCCACATATTTCAGCCAGCTTTTCCCGCCCTTGGCATCATCATGATATGTAGCTTCATAGGATTGCAGTGTCCGATCTGTCGGTGTAGCAGGCGGCGTCTGTACTACATTCGCTACTTCTGAACGTTTGCTCTGCTCACTGCTGCTGCGTTTCGTCTGAAACTTGGCCATCAGAGTGGATGACACCTGCTTAGCTGCTTCCGTTACTTCGTTCAGCACTTCACCCAAATTTTGTACAGATTCCATAACGGGATCAATTTGTTTCATTTTGTGCTGCACATCAACCGTAATATCATTGGCATGCCTTACCGTCTGTTTCACTTCATAACTTAGCTCATCAATGGTCTTCTGAACTTCCTGCAGTGTCTGTGACACATTGTCGAGTGACCCCTGAGCGGACTTTAAGGTACGGATTAAAAAGAATACAAGTACTGCAAATGCAATTGCAATTAAAGCCACGCTAATTTGATAGATCATAAAAGAACCTCACTTTCCAGTATAAATCGGTTTTGTTATTGCTTAGTTACCCGACCGATTCCGAGGCGAAACAAATAGGATATCAACTGTAAAAACAACCCCAACTGGTAAAATATCGCAATGTTTCAACCCGAAAGGCCTCGGTTAAAGAACAACTACACACGGCAGTGAGACGAACACTTCTCGCTACCAAGTTCTATAAACGAAAGGATGATACTCATGTTGAAATGGTCGGTACTATTTCTAATTATTGCTCTTGTTGCAGGTATTTTCGGATTCTTCGGTATCGTAGAAGCAGCTGCTTCTATTGCCAAAGTACTCTTCTTCATCTTTGTTGTACTGTTCGTCATCTCCCTGATTACGGGACGCAGCCGAATGCGATGAATGGGGCTTCCCAATTATGATCAGCACTCGATACATACAAAAGCCTATCGCGCTTGCAAAAGCCGGTAGGCTTTTGTGCGTTCATAATATCTTTTTTGCAACAATTGTTCCCCCAAGCACATTGCGACATATCTCTATTATGTATTACGCTCCCTTCTGGTCTATTCCATCGCTTCTCCCCGATTACATCATAAAAACAGGACCATTATGACATAGCCAACCCGGTTTTCTCCCACCGAAGTATGATATATCCAGGCTCCCCTTATACCCACCTATGCTCCAGTTGACACTGGAGAATCCAAGAAAATATTGTTATAATTTGTGATTCACAAGTGAGCTTACTTGGTTACTTTTAACACAGGACAACAAACTACATACCTAAACCGAGGAGGAAAAACAAATGAAAAAAATCGTAAGCTTTGCCGCTGCTCTGACTTTGATGGGTTCCATGGCTGCTGCCGCAGGTGCTGAGGAAGCGGTTACCGGAACGGTAGCTCCAGAAACGGGAACACAGGCAACCACAACAACGCCGGCTGTTGAAGTGAACAAACCTGCTGTAGACACTGTAGAAGGCACAGCTGAGACCGTAACTGGCACAACAGAAGACACAACGGGTACGGAAGGTACGTCAACGACTACTGAAACAACAACGTCAACAAAGGATGACAAAATCTTCGATGAACCTGTTGTGAAAGCAGGAGATGAGGTTCTGGTCCCTACAATGCTGCTCAACCTGTTGGAGCGCACATGGTTCTATGATGCACCTAATGGCAAACCAATCGGTGCACTGGGTTCCCAAGTCATCGATACGACAGGTGAAGTTGTAGATGGATTCGACGGCGGTCAATGGGTACAAGTATATACATGGAAAGGTAAAGCCTGGATCCACGTTGCTATTCAATAGTATCGTATAATCGTTCTAACGATAAGTAAAGAGGACAGCACGCAGGCAGCGGCTGTCCTCTTTTTCATTTCATATGCGCTTATTTCCGGTTGGTCCCTCTCGGTTTCAAGGGCTTCCTGTCGTGCCTTCTTCCATCTGCGGCTCCACATGCACATGTACATGCATAATATTATGTGAACGTTTCAAGCGCTCTTCAACCCGGTCACAGATCTGATGACCTTCGATCAGGCTCAGTCTTCCATCCACCTCAATAACCACGTCCACCAGTACATGACTGCCATGCACACGCGCCTTTACGTCCTTGATCATTTCCACACCAGGAACCCGAGCCACAGATGATCTTAGGTCTGTCAGTTCTTTCTGATCAAATCCGTCTGTCAGACGATGTGTTGAATCACGGAAAATCTCCCAAGCAGTCTTACAAATCAGCAGACCTACAGCTATTGCAGCCACTTTGTCCAACCAAGGAAGTCCAAATTGTGCACCGATGATTCCGACCGCAGCCCCTATGCTGACCCAAGCATCCGAACGATTATCTTTGGCTGCAGCCATCAGGGCCTGACTGTTAATTTGTTTGGCCAGACGATGATTGTAACGATATACGCCCAGCATTACCAGTGCACAGACAACCGCAACGGCTGCCGACCACAGGTTCGGTGCTACAAAGTTCCCTTCATACCAGGAACGAACCGCTTCAACCAATACCTGCAGGCCAACCATGGCCATAATAAATGAAGCAATTAGGGCAGCGACTGTTTCCGCTCTAAAGTGACCATAGGCATGATCGGAATCAGGTGGCTTCTGGGATATGCGAAGTCCAATCAATACCGCAACAGACGCAACAATATCAGTAAGGTTATTAAAACCATCCGCCAGCAAAGCGCTGGAAGCAAACAAATATCCGCAGATCAATTTAAAAGCAGACAAGACCAGATAGGCCACAATACTGACCCAAGCCCCACGCTCTCCTTTGCGTATTTCTTCATAGGCGTTCAAACCGGGCGACACTCCTTTAACGTTTCGTATTACGGTTGTTCCATGTTACCAAATGCGTACCGTGTGGGTCTATAGAAACAGTGTTGCCAAGCTGCATTGCTGTAGGAAAGCCGAAACAAAGTTGCCAGACCGCAGGGCTGTAGGTGAAGAGAAAAAATGTTGGCCCAGTCAAAAAAGTGAAGGATTTCAGCATTTTATCAGGTTGCCCTTGTGGGGCTTTTGTAAAACGTATAAAATGAGTACATCCCGTCCAATTCGGACGGCTTACTGTAAGACCGGGAGGGAAATAACGATGAGCGATAATAACGAACCGAAAAAGATCAGTTTGCAGGATGCCATACGCCAGAAACTGGCACAGAAGAAAGAACAGGCAAACACGGGTAACCAGTCCAGTGCCTATTTTGAAGGCGGCCCCAAAGCGATGAAGAGCCAAAACAACAAAAAGCCTAACAATCAGCGCCGCCGTACTGGCGGGTCCTAGACCGCAAGAAGCTCTTGTATGAGATGTTTCTATGGTTACAGGATCACCCTGTATGACCAAAAAAGAACCGCAAGCCTCTTCTGGAGAGCTTGCGGTTCTTTTTTATCTTTATTAAAACGTATAGTTAACCATGTTAACTATACTCAATGTAGACAGATTAGCTAATCTTAAGCTTCTACCGGATACATTTTGTTACGCAATTCTTTAATTTCGTCACTTTCCAGATACTCATCATAGCTCATTTGGCGATCAATAACGCCGTTTGGCGTGATTTCAATAATCCGGTTAGCGATGGTTTGAATGAACTGATGGTCATGGGATGTAAACAGCATAGTGCCGTCAAAATCAATCATACCATTGTTCAGTGCGGTAATGGACTCCAGATCCAAGTGGTTCGTTGGCTCATCCAGAATCAGCGCGTTAGCGCCTGTTTGCATCATTTTCGCCAGCATACAACGAACTTTCTCGCCCCCGGAGAGTACACTTGCTTTTTTCAGGGATTCCTCGCCTGAGAACAGCATACGACCCAAGAATCCACGCAGGTACGTTTCATCCTGATCTTTGGAATATTGACGAAGCCAATCCACGAGACTCATATCTACTCCGTCAAAATATTTGGAGTTGTCTTTCGGGAAATAAGCCTGAGTTGTGGTAATACCCCAAGTGTATTCGCCACTATCCGCTTCTGTTTCTCCCATAAGAATATCAAACAACAACGATTTAGCATTACCGTTCGGGCCAACAAAGGCAATTTTATCCCCTTTATTCACCACAAAGCTGAGGTCATTCAGCATGTTCACACCATCAATTGTTTTGTTGATGCGGTCAACGGTCAGCAATTGTTTACCCGCTTCACGCTCAGGCTTGAAGTTGATGAACGGATATTTCCGGTTCGATGGACGAAGATCATCCAACGTGATTTTGTCGAGTTGTTTCTTACGCGAAGTCGCTTGCTTCGATTTGGAAGCATTCGCAGAGAAACGTTGAATAAAGGCTTGTAGCTCTTTAATCTTCTCTTCTTTTTTCTTGTTGGCATCACGTTGCAAAGCAAGTGCCAATTGGCTGGATTCATACCAGAAATCGTAGTTACCTACGTACAGCTGGATTTTACCAAAATCGATATCAGCAATATGTGTACATACTTTGTTCAGGAAGTGACGGTCATGGGATACCACAATAACAGTACCTTCATAATCCATGAGGAAGTTCTCCAGCCATTGAATGGATTCGAGATCCAAGTGGTTGGTAGGCTCATCGAGCAACAGGTTGTTTGGACGACCAAACAAAGCTTGTGCAAGCAGGACACGAACTTTTTCGTTACCGCTCAGATCCACCATTTTCTTCTCATGCATGTCACGTTCGATACCGAGACCGATCAGGAGTGCCGCTGCATCCGGCTCAGCATCCCAGCCGTTCAATTCAGCAAACTCACCTTCAAGCTCACCTGCGCGCAAACCATCTTCTTCCGTAAAGTCCGCTTTGGCATACAATGCGTCCTTCTCCTTCATGATGGAATAAAGACGGCTGTGGCCCATAATTACAGTTTCGAGAACCGGATACTCATCATATTCAAAGTGGTTTTGCTTCAAAACGGCCATGCGTTCGCCCGGGGTGATGTGCACCTCTCCCGAGTTTGCTTCAATTTCACCGGACAAAATTTTCAAAAATGTTGATTTGCCGGCTCCGTTGGCGCCGATCAGACCGTAACAGTTGCCTGGCGTGAACTTGATATTCACATCTTCAAAAAGTGCACGTTTTCCGTAGCGGAGCGTGATGCCGCTTGTACTAATCATTAAGCATACCATCCTTTTATTTAATATTCTGCATACTGCATGAATAGCAACTAATTCAATCATGGATTCAATATCCCGAAGCCTATTCTGGCACCATATTATAACACAAAAAAGCGGCAAATTCGAAAATTGGCCGCTTTTTAATCGTTAAAGATTTGGTAAATGTACCGTTCATGCGGGTATACCCTTACATTAGCATATCTAGATCACTTTTGTTAGTCTTGTTTACTTTCTTCGTGCCGGATACGGAGCGTCTCGCCATGTCCCAGCACCCGAATGCGTTCTGCATTGATTCCCAGGCGTTCTCGTTCCACTTCCATTCGATCGAGTGCTTCCTTGGGTGTGTCATCCGCCAGCTTAAATGTACCATAATGCATCGGGACCATAAGCTGGGAACCCGTTTCCACAAATCCCTGCAACGCTTCTTCCGGCGTCACATGCTGGGAAGTCATGAACCATTCCGGCTCGTACGCACCAATGGGCATCAGGGTGACACCAATGTCGAAGCGTTCACCAATTGTTTTGAACCCTTGAAAGTATCCCGTATCTCCTACAAAATAAATGACTGGCGGGCCGCCAGGAGAATGATTAGTCGATGCCTCTACTGGATCATCTGTTCCTGCTGCTCTGGATGTTTCAGAATCATAATCCTCCCTCGTCGCAGCGCTCTCATCAGACGGGACAACTGCCGGATGATTCTGTTCCAATACATAGCCGCCCCAATGGGACGTATTGGTATCAAATAGGGTTCGGCGCGTCCAGTGCTGCGCAGGTACAAAGGTTATTTTGACCCCGCCAAGCGTAATATGATCCCACCATTTCATCTCATGACACCGATGGAATCCTTTGCGCACCATTTTGCGCTTAAGACCATCGGGAACGATGAGCAGCGTCTTGGCCGTCACCAATTTCCGCAGCGATGCGAGATGCAAATGATCATAGTGTGAATGTGAGATCAGAATGACATCCAAAGGCGGAATATCCTGAATCGGAATGCCAGGGGCACCGAGTCTGCGCTGAAATCCCATTTTTTCGGCCCAGACCGGGTCTGTCACGATGTTTAGTCCATGATATTGAATGAAAAACGTGGAATGCCCAATCCAGGTAATCGTGGTTTCAGCCCGGTTGGCGTGCAGATAATCCAGTTCAGGTGGGTGCTTGGGCACGGTATAGGAATAATCCTTAACTTTGCTGCGCCGTTGCTCCCTCCATTGCTTGAATTCCTTCAGCGTTTTGTCCGTACTTACATTATCAATGTTGTTATAACGGATTTTCGGCATGAAAGGGCCCTCCTCCCCTCCTTGTATCTTAACAAAAGATTATCCCGAATTGGAAAGTACGTACCAACGAATCAATCCTTTGGATTTTTGCACTTCGCCAAGTAGACGAACAAAAACGCAATTGCAGCCACGATAATCAGTGGTGGGGCGTACATAATCGTAAAGGTCTCAAAAAAACTTAATCCCGTTATACCGGGAATACCCGTCACTCCCGTGTCAGAGCTGAGAAGCAACCGTGGAAGCATGAAGAACAGCATGTTGGGAAGCATGAACGGACTCATCCTTTCTTTTTGCCAGCGTTACCTCGCACATAATTGGCATCAAACAGAAACAGCTTCATAATGAGCACGAGTGAAGGAATGAGCACCAGCAATCCCAGGCTGAACGCCGTAATGAGCGCAATACCCATCGTCTTGTTCGTAAAGCTGTCGTAAATATTAATGTACGGATACAGAATGTATGGAAGATGTGAACGCCCATACCCGTACCAGGCAAAGGCAAATTGCAGCATGACGACGATAAAGCACCAGCCCAGATATTTACGTTTCCATAACAGCGAGACGGCGATCACAAAACAGATAAAAGATGCGATGAACATCCAAGAGATATTCAACATCTGCTCAAAGTGTGCGGGATTCTGTTTGTTAATTTGTAAAAATGCCAGAAAACTGGCAAAGATCGTAGGCAGACTCCATAAGAGCGCATACTCCCGAAGGACTTCAAACGCAGTCTCATCCTCCGCCCGCTTGGCATAGTAGGAAAGAAACATCGCTGAGATATACAGCACACTTACCAGGGCAAGCAATACAACAGACCAGGTATACGGATTCGTCAGAAACTCACGCCAGCGAAAAACCACCTGATCACCTACCTGCTCAATAATTCCACCTTCGGATATCGCCAAAATGGTGGAAAACACCGCCGGAATCAGCAATCCCGTCGCTCCGTACAATGCCATGTAGATCCGGCTGTTCTGCCCATGGTTCCCATAGGTATTGTAGGCGTAGTACACGCCCCGGATTGCAAGCAGCACAATCGCCAATGAACCTGGAACAAGCAAGGCTGTCCCATAATAAAAAGCGCTGTCCGGATAAAATCCGACCAGACCAACAACAAAAAAGATCAGAAACACATTCGTCACTTCCCACACGGGTGAGAGATAGCGCTGAATAATATTATGGATTTTGTTCTCGTGTCCGGTTAATATGCTGTAAAAGCTGAAAAATCCGGCTCCAAAATCAATTGAAGCCACGATCAGATATCCAAACAGAAACGTCCACAAGATCGCGATGCCTGCAATTTCAAAGCTCAATGCCCAATCCCTCCTTCCAGGCCGAGAGACTCCAGTTCCTTCTCTGCTTCCTTGTTACGGAACAGCTTGCTGAGTACCCGAATCGCTGAAAAACAAAGGATCAGGTACAGCAGGATAAACAGAACCAGCATCCAGCCTACGGAGGATGATGTTGTTGCTGCTTCCGACACCTTCATGTAACCGCGCAATATCCATGGCTGTCTGCCAACTTCGGCGAACATCCAGCCCAGCTCAATCGCAATCATGGCCAGCGGTCCAAGCAGGACGATGCCGAGCAAGAGCCATTTGGGATAAGGTTTACGCCCCGGCAGCCAGCGGCGGAACACATAGAGCACCGGAATCAGCAGAATGATCACGCCCGTCGTTACTTTCAGGTCAAACATATAGTGAATGGACAACGGCGGCCTGAGATCGGCCGGAAATTCTTCCAGCCCTTTCACTTCCGTGTCCGGTCTATTTCCCGCCAGTATGCTGAGTGCATAGGGAATCTCAATGGCGTATTTCACTTCATTGTTCTCGTCAAGAATACCCCCATAGACCAGCGGCGCCTTCGTCATCGTTTTGAAATGCCACTCTGCGGCAGCCAGCTTCTCCGGCTGGTATTTCGCCAGAAATTTACCGGAAGAATCTCCGATCATGACGGTGCTGACCGCAAATACGAGCGCACATACCGTTGTGAGTTTAAGTGCCTTCTTGTAATACACATGATCCCGACCCCGAAGCAAGCTGAATGCGGCGATGCCTGCCAATATACCCGCACTCAATGTGTATGACGAGGCGAGCACGTGGGATACCTTGGTCGGGGTAGCCGGATTCAGCATCGCAGCAATCGGATGGATGTCCTTCATGATGCCATTAATCAGGGTAAACCCCTGAGGCTGGTTCATAAAAGAATTCACCGTTGTAATGAATATCGCAGAGGCAGAGGATCCCAGTGCCACCGGAATCAACAGCAGCATATGGGTATATTTCTTTTTGAAACGGTCCCATGTGTAGAGGTAGATTCCAAGAAAGATGGCTTCCACAAAAAAGGCGAATGTCTCCATAAACAGCGGCAAGGCAATCGCCTGCCCCGCTACTCGCATAAACATCGGCCACAGCAGGCTGAGCTGTAAACCGATTGAGGTGCCTGTAACCACACCAACGGCAACGGTAATGACAAAACCTCGCGCCCATCTGCGCGCCAGCAAGGTGTAATGGATATCATTGGTGCGCAGTCCGCGCCATTCAGCCAAGGCGATCATGAGTGGAACGCCTACACCGATGGAAGCAAAAATGATGTGCACGAACAAGGTAAGACCGGTCAGCATCCGGCTGAGCAAAACAGGGTCCAGGGATGACATGGGATTACACTCCTCTTTCACATAATCGTTATGTACGACTTCAAACCGCCTGTGTGACGATATGCCTCATCCTCAATAACTCATGATCCGGATAATACTTTTGACAACGGCATACAGCACGATCACGGCTGCGACCAAACAGACGATAATAAGGGTTTTCTCTTGTTTGCGAAACATAGACCTGCCGTCCTCCTTTTGCATGGAATGCAAATTATGGCTATATAGACAGTTTGCAAAAAATCATGTTTTTTTATCCTAAAATTTGAAAAACAAAAAGCCTTTATCTCTCGGAAGCTATCCAAGAAAGATAAAGGCCCATATGTGAGTTCATCGGTATAAAATACACCGGATGGTGACAATTAAGGATAGTTCACCGTCTCATTAAACTGTATCGATTGAAGCCGCTGTTTCACACGATCCACCTCAGCCGGTGTAAGAGGTGCGTTGGGAGAAAGCTTATAGTTTCTGCCGGTCACATAGCTGATGTCATCTGCCGCACCGTTCTGTGTGTAGGGAAGTGTAGGAACTGGCGTCCGTGAATAGTCAGTAAAATCAATGATATTCCACGAGGACTCCTGATCCACTTTGGCCAGAACAATTCTTTCTGTCTTGTTTTCCATCCAAAGGTAGCGGAGATTGGAAGGAGAATCGTTACCACCCAGTGATGTTGTATACCCCGTACCCCGGAACATTAGGGTGAAACGACTGTGATCATTAGTTCCGCCGGAACGTTGTTTATAAATCTCTGATAGTTGGTGAACGCCTACTACGTTGGTTACGGCTTCTTTAGGAAATTGATTAATATAGGCTGACCAATTCGATTTGAGATTCGGCGTTCGCATCACCCAATTTGCACCTATAATTAGAGATAAGTAGTTCACAGTATTCTGTTCACGATACGGATTACTGATATAACTCGAAGTGGTACGCAACTGTGGTAAAGCATTCATTTCATTCACGTATGGATCTGCAGGATGAATCGTCCAGCGCGATGATCCCGTAGTGTAACGTGATCCGATCGGATCAACAGTTATTGCATTCATGAAAATTAAACCACTGTTATCCGCTGAAGATTGAGCAGGGACCATGGGATTGTTGGTATTAGACCAGTATGGCATTAAAGGTGAACCTTCCGCTGAGAGCTGATCCACATTATATTGTGTCGCTGCCCATCCCATAAATGAGTCAATATTGAAATTTTGCTTCAACCACATCGCTTGCTCTGGATTGACTGCATAGGTTGATAATGATTTGGGACGATATGCATCAGGAATGCTGGCCCATACCGATGAATCTCCATTGGTTCCTCCAACATGTAAGTGATTCAACGCATTATATCGATACATATACAACCATGAATTCATTTCATCTGCCCATTGAGGTAAGGAATAGTTGTTATTAGGGTACCCCGACGCTATTCCAATTTCATCGCCATACGTATCAACATAATATAAAAGACGTTGTAATTGCGGCCGCTGGCTCTCACTAAAAACAAAACGGTTATCCAAGGCCCATGTCACTTTCAATGAAGGGTCTATTGAAGACAACATACTTCTCATTTCGTCCATTTCGGCGATTGTTGTCGCTTGAACTCCAGTATCTTCAAGTAGAATAGAAACAGCAAAGAATTGTTGTCCTGTTGAAGATGGCTCCACCAGCAAACTAAAAGACTGATTCCAGTCCGTTCCGTTCTTCGCAGAGGCCACCCTGATCTGTCCCTGTACCAAAGATCCTGGTGATGGAATATTATAGAAATTAGAAATATTTCCACTTGGACCCAAAATCTGAAAATCATCTGAGAATACAACTTGCAAGTCTGCAGGAAGACGATCTGCTGGAATCTCCTGATTCTGGGCATCTAAGAGCATATGCCCCATGCTCCAATTGGAGCCAAAGGCTTCGTGTGCTCCAGGAATGGTATAGGTAACGAATGTAACAGAAACGGGAATAACCTCCGGATTCGTCGGATCCGGTGGTGTCTGTCCTGGATCCGGTGGTGTCTGTCCCGGATCCGGTGGTGTCTGCCCCGGATCCGGTGGTGTCTGTCCCGGATCCGGTGGTGTCTGTCCCGGATCCGGTGGTGTCTGCCCCGGATCCGGTGGTGTCTGCCCCGGATCCGGTGGTGTCTGTCCCGGATCCGGTGGTGTCTGTCCTGGATCCGGTGGTGTCTGTCCTGGATCCGGTAGGGTCGGTCCCGGATTCGTTGGAGCCGACGGTGTCGGGATCGGATTCGTTGGCTCTTCTGTTTCAGGTTCTTCAGTCGAAGCCCCCGGTTCCATCATCCCTATTAATTTAGAAGCTTCAGCTTTGTACTTCCCTGCATTGCGATAGACTCTATGGCTAATAGCTGCAGCTCCCTGCCGATCCAAAATAGCTTGTGGCTTAAATTCTCCGCCATCATTGCCCTGAATCATCCCAATCTGTTGAGCAAACCAAAGAGCATTTCTTGCCTCCGTTGATATCTGATCGGCATCTTTGAAATCGGGCATTTGATCCAGCGAATGTAACTTGTTTTCCAAACCCAATGCGCGAATATACCACATGATGGCTTCTTCCCGTGTCACTCTGTTTTTAGCACCAAACCAGTGTTTATTTGGTAGTACATTTGGTATTTTCGCCTCTACAACAGCTGCTATCCATGGCTCAGCCCAAGGAGAGACTCTAGCTGGTGTAGAGTTTCCAGGTTCTACTTTGGGAAGAGATAAAACACGTGCCACCATAGTTCCAAATTCTTCACGATTGATCGGCTGATTGGGACGGAAAGTTCCATCCCGGTATCCCTCAATAATCTTGTTTCGTGCTAAATCATTAATTTCTGAATTTGCATACGAATGACGAATATCCTTAAATACATCTTTCTGGGTACTTTGGGCCCCCACATAGGCCGGTTCGTTGATAATAAGCAGCAGACTTAACAGGCAATACAAAACTTTCTGTGTAAACCTGTTCCTATCCGTCATGATTATAAGGGCCTATATAGTAATATTGAGTAAAAATGTACCTCACCTTCCTTAGAATCGGCCACCCTTTTCGGACGACCATCATAAAGTAATCGTACTGTCTGTCCATATTTCAGCCTGCTCAAATCAAAGTTATTTTCTATTGATGCACCCCCTTACAGTCGTCACACTCAAATCAATTCACCATGCTTAGGCAAACGTATCCTAAATGTACTTCCTTTATTTTTTGCAGAAGAAAAAGTTAGTGTCCCTTCATGATCTTCAACGATCTTTCTGGAAATATATAACCCCAATCCTGTCCCTCCAATTTGTCGGTGATCCGAATTATCAACTCTGTAAAATTTGGTAAAAAGATTACCTTGGACATTTTCGGCAATTCCAATGCCGTAATCTCTTATATCCACACATAATTGCTCTTCATCTTCCCAAACAGTGATATCTATACGATCTGCTTCAGGTGAATATTTCACCGCATTCCCTACGACATTATGAAGAACCTGGATGATTCGATTCCGATCCGCATAGGCAAAAAAATCACCTTCCAAGGCATGTACGTATATACGCTGTGTCGCTTTCAAGTTCCATTGTTCCGCGACACCTTCTACAAGTTCAATCAGAGGAACATACGTCATATGATAAGTCATTCGATCATTTTCCAAGCGCTGAATATCCAGGAAATCATCCAAAAGACCTGTTAGCCGTTTCCCCTCTGCAGATATCGTTTGCATAAACTGATTCCGCTTTTCAGAAGGTATGTCATACATCAACATCAATTCCACATGTCCCATAATGGCTGCAATTGGTGTTCTTAATTCATGGGACACAACGCTGATCAATTCATTTTTCATTCGATTTAATCGCTCTTCTTCGGTACAATCCCTAAACACTAGCAAGAACCCATGATTCAAAGATTTATGCGGGCTTTCTATGTGTTTGATATATAAAGAAAACACATTGCCCGTACCGTCAGCACCGTATGTGAATTCCGTCTCAACAAACGAGAGTTCCCTTAATAAAAATGAATTCACTTTATCCACCAAACACAGATCCGCTGTAGTGGAAGCAAGATCCATTGCTTTCGCGAAATCCGCTATGGATCGACCCAAGAAATGACCTAATCCAAACATTTTTTCGATCTGCTGGTTAACAATCGTAATGGTACCTCTTAGATCACACATTACCAAACCTTCTCTAACCGATTCGATAAAGTGTTCACTAATATCCCGCTGCTCCTGTATAGCGCTTTTTTCCTTAACCAATTCGCCATTCAAGTTTTCCAGAGCAAGTGCCTGTCTGACTTTCTCTTCCTCTGCAATCGTTCTTTCTGTCATATCTTTAATAAAAAGGTTATAAAGAATCTCATTATTCCCTACCTGAATCTCTACGATTTTATATTCAATTGGGAAAGTGGAGCCATCTCGATGCAGACCGGAAATTTCATCTGTAAGAACAATAAAACGTTGTCGCCTGACATACCCGAAATTTTCCAATCGCTCTTTTATCTCTTCAAAACTCGCTCCTTTAAATAAAGTAGAGACTTGAGCTGTACCAACCACTTCTCTACATTGCCATCCAAATAATTGTTCAGCTGCCGGATTAAATTCAATGATGATACCGCTCGGTTCTACGGAAATGATCGGGTCAATCGAAGAATCTATAATGGCCTTCTTGATTTCTTCACTGTTTTGTAACTCTTGTGTCCTTGAATTCACACGGTCTTCCAAAGTCATCTTATCCTGGCGAATTTGTTCAAATTGTTCGACCAGCACATTGGCCATTTTTCTCAAGTTGTTGATAAGAATCTGGACTTCAGTAACACGGCTTGTCGGCCAGTTAATTTGTCGGTCACGGAATAGGATGAGTGGCAACGAACCTGTCAATCGGGTAAGGCCCTTCATGGGACTTACCACTTTCCTGCTCAGAGGAGAAGCAATTATCATGGATGTAAGCATAATTAGATAGAGTGACTGAAGAGCGACCAGATAGATCATTCGAATTTGGTTGTAATCATGTTGGGAATCCATTTCAATGAGAATCTTATACGGAAATCCTTCAATCGTCTGTACCTCATAAATGAATGAAGTGTTTTTCCAATTTTGCAGGGTATCCCTTTGGAAATTATTCGTATTTTTCTGATACAACCGGGTTCCATCAATATAAGTGGCGTGGTATTCACGCAAGTTCAATGGTTCTCCTCTGTTCATACTTTCCTGTGCGGGAGCTACGATCTCTCCTTGTTCATTTAAGACAATCAGATTCACTTCAAAATATTGTTGATACAGTTGTATACTATTTTGCAGGTTATCTTTATTCAGAATCCCTCTGTTATGATCCTGTACCACACCGTATGATGCATTTTTAAGGTTGGCTAGTATAGAGGTCTTAATGTCATTCATTTGCCTGCGGCTGTCAGCGGTAATCAGCATCAAAGATACAATCACAACAAACGAGACAATATATTTGAATGCAATACTGGGTAACGGTATAGTAAAAGGTCTTTCTCTTGGGGTTGGATATTTAGTAAGCCAATAATCAATAATGACTCCCGCAATGAGCGCATTAATCATGCCATTTACACTGAAATTGAGAAAAACATATTTGATATTATCCAGATCTCTATTCAAAATCCAGTGGCCTATAACAAAGATAGGGACTGCCGCGACGATCCAGTAGAACGTATCTGCCTTCATAATACTTATATTTTTCTTTTTGTTTTGAAGACACCAGACCCAAATAATCTCCGGTACAACAATAGTCATATCAACCAGGTTGCATATCCAATTGCCAGATATAACCATGTACATGAAGTTGATCAATAGTATGGACGTGATTCCATACATGCCACCAAACATACGAAGTGTTATCAGCGAAGCCAACGACCCCATCAGGAGATCAACACCATAAAACAGCGTGACAGGATACAGACTTCCCAATGTGCCCAGTATCGTTAAAACGGACGTACCAATCCAAGGTTTTCTAAGTTTATACGCTATGACTGGCGCTAACGATTTAGTCGAGGCTTTATCCATAATTTCAACTTGTCAGCGGCACGTAGTGATCCCAAGCATGCGTAAATCGTGCTGTATCCATTTCACCAATCTCCTTTTCGATCTGTGACTCTATCAATTCCAGATTTAAATGTTCCTGATAACTGATGCCACGTCCTGCAGATATGATAATCCGTTTAGTTACCGTTTTGTTTTCTCTACAACTTCAACATCAAAGCTGCATTCGGGAACATCATTATACATACTACGCAACGGATTGTAATGATAAGGTAGTCCTATTATTATTTGATAAAGGCGATAAACGTTTGCCCGCTCCACCCGATAATAATATTAAGCGCATCTGACTGCCCCTTTCATCCCAAAATGTTTCGTTTGTTATACAATCAATAGACCTAGTACTCTTCATCCTATATTTTGAGATAAAAACATTAAATTTCTTACATCATTTTTTTGTTATACTGGATATTTTCTTAGTAGTTTCTTAACAAATTCATACATCAGAGGTGTAGTCCTATGTCCATTAAAGTGCTCCTTATTGAAGACGAAAGAAACTTGGCAGATATGATCGCTTTCTTCCTCGAGGAAGAAGGCTACCAAACTGAACGTGCACATAATGCACGTGAAGCCCTGCAAGCTTTTGCCGGATTCAAACCCGACATTGTTGTAACAGATCTGATGCTGCCAGAGACAGACGGAAATGAACTTGTACAATCTTTGCGTCAGCAGTCGACTATTCCGGTGCTTATGATCTCCGCAAGCACCATGCTGAATGATCGGCTCCGAGCATTGCACAATGGTGCGGATGATTTTCTGTGTAAACCCTTTAGTCTGAAAGAGCTTGATGCGCGGATTAAGGCACTATTGCGCAGATCGGCTATCTGCCACCCGGACAAACCGATAAAAGAGGACAAACCTGCTGAAGTTGTCGGACATGTCAGTGTGAATGAGTACAGAAGAACCTTGTTTGTGAATGGCACTGAAATTGAGGTCACTCATATTGAGTTTGAAATTATGAAGGAGTTGTACCGAAATCCTGGCAAAGTGTTCACCCGCAATGAACTCATGGACCGAATTAAAGGCTCAGAACGGGCATATCTGGACCGTACAATCGATGTACACATCTCCAGTCTGCGTAAAAAAATTGAACCCAACCCCAAAAATCCGCGGTATATCAAGACGGTTTGGGGGACGGGATATAAATACGTCATTTAGTAAACGTCGACATTAGATAACGGCTCATTTCCTCTCTCTGTCATCGTCTCATCGACTGGGTTGAGGTCAGAGCTGTTTTCGTTTTGTATGCAAAAGAATCCAGCCACCGCTGGATTTCCATGATCAGCCTATCTGGTTCTTTCTCTTGCCAGAGAATCATCTTTATCAGCCCCGTACCTGTAATAAGCTGCAAATGGCGCTTGCGAATCAGGGATTGGAAATCCGTAATCACCAGTAAAGGAATCTGTGGCATAAATGCCCGAATAGCATTTGCAGCTGATACGGCTTGCCCAGCGTCCTGATAATCCACAATACAATAATGAGCTTTGCCCCATTTCGCCTCCTCCTCGCTATTCACGTTCTTTCCTTTCTTCACTGCGGACTCCCTCTGCTCGTCTGTTATCCATTCATTCAGCAAATTAATTATATTGTCATAATCAATACCACGACTTCTGTCCGAAAGTACGGTAATGGGTTTCATAGTTTTAACCTCCAGTTCATTCTCTTTTCTTATTGTGCCAATCTTCATTTAAAAATGTTCGTGTGTGAACATAAAAGAAGTGTTAACTATCTTCGTACTTCTTCACAAACTGTGTAAGGTTCATTACCCATTTCGCAGTTTGCGGCAATTCATGTAAAATAGGGATATGCCCGTGCTAATTACGGGAACTTTAAGAATGAATCCGGTACAGGAGGTTATGAACCGATGAATATTGTTTCCATTGAACCAACACCCAGTCCCAATACGATGATGCTGCATCTGGATGAACGTCTGGAGGACGGAATCCGCAGAACATATACACTGGATAATGAACGGTCTGCTCCGGCGTTTATTCGCCAGATGCTTCATATTCCCGGAGTAAAAAGTGTATTCCACACGACCGACTTCGTAGCGCTTGACCGTAAGGGAAATGCGGACTGGGCCGTCATTCTTGGCGAAGTTCAAAGCCGTCTCGGGCAGCAAGGAATTGATCTGGATTGGATCGAATCTGAAGATGCCTCTGGTGAGCACTTCGGTGAAGCACAGGTATTCGTTCAATTCTTCAGAGGTGTGCCGATGCAAATTCGGGTCAAAGCCGGCGCCAAGGAAGAGCGAATCTCGCTCTCGGATCGGTTCGTCAAAGCCGTTACTGAAGTCGCCAGCGCAACGCTGATCAAGGAACGGAAACTGAGTGATTACGGTGTTCGCTACGGGGAATTGCCTGATATTGCAAGAGAAGTTGAACAGGAGCTGGAAGCAGCATATCCGCCAGAGCGTCTGGAAGGCGTAATTCAACAAGCTATCGAGCACGGAACCAACTCCGAAGAGTTCGTTGAACGTCGCCGTCAGCTGGATGGTGCCGAGCTTGAAGAGGCTCTTCATCATGAGGACTGGAATGTTCGCTACGCTGCATTTGATGGTATGGAGCCAACAGCAGAACGATTGCCACTCGTTGCCCATGCACTCCATGACAATAAAATGCAGATACGCCGGCTGGCTGTTGTATATCTCGGTGATATCCGTACACCGGAAGCGATGGAACTGCTGTACGAAGCTCTGCAGGATAGTTCGCCTGCCGTACGTCGGACTGCAGGAGATACTCTCTCCGATATCGGTGATCCTGCTGCAACAGCAGCCATGACAGCTACGTTATCTGACAAAAGCAAACTTGTACGCTGGCGTGCAGCCCGCTTCCTGTACGAAGTTGGAACCGAAGAAGCAGAGCAAGCTCTGCGGAAGGCAGCCGATGACCCTGAGTTTGAAGTCAGCCTGCAAGCCAAAATGGCACTGGAACGGATTGAATCCGGGGAACAGGCAGCCGGAACCGTATGGCAGCAGATGGCTGGGCGTAACAAGACGTTGGAATAGTCCTTTCGATTCATATCCAACAATTGTTATTGCGCTGGAATACCATGGGGGTTATACTGATTGTCTGTTTATTAAACAGAACATGGAGTGTTACGTTCTGTGATTTATAATTTCATAGACAATAGATACACCTCATCCATGATGATGAGGTAGAGGTCGCGGGTGCGATCAGTACGCTGAAGGAGGCGCTAAGGAGCCGCTTATGAATTCAGCCGAAAGGTGCACCCGCCGAAGCCCGCAGGACGGTTCCTTACGTTGTCCAGCGCGGCTGGGGCTGTTGCCGAAAGGTGCAGAACTGTCACAGATGTATGATGCCTTCCCCGGAGGGTATGATTTCTTCTGTGTTGAGCTATCTTAAACATTTGGGACGAGGTGCGGACGATTGATAATAAAGACCGCAGGCTAATGCCTGCGGTCTTTTGTGTTATTTTCCATTGTTCTGAACCCATTAGTATGCTGAAAAAAGGAGTGTTTCCATGCAAGACCGCAACAACCAAACCGCAACAGGACCTACCCTGAAAAAAGGACTACGCGCACGGCATATGACCATGATTGCACTCGGTGGATCCATTGGTACAGGACTGTTCCTCGCAAGTGGAACTGCCATTTCCAATGCAGGTCCAGGCGGTGCACTGATTGCTTACGCTGCCGTCGGCATCATGGTCTTCTTTCTAATGACCAGTCTCGGAGAACTGGCTACCTTCATGCCGGACTCCGGTTCATTCAATACGTATGCGGCCCGCTTTGTCGATCCGGCCCTTGGTTTCGCCATGGGCTGGAATTTCTGGTACAACTGGGCCGTCACCATTGCGGCAGAGCTCGCTGCCGCAACCGTACTCATCAAATACTGGTTCCCTGACAGTTCATCCATGTTGTGGAGTCTGTTATTTCTCGTATTAATCTTTGCTCTGAATGTGTTGTCCGTTAAAGGGTATGGAGAGTCGGAATACTGGTTCGCCATTATCAAAGTCGCTACAGTGATCATCTTTCTTACCGTTGGTGTGCTCATGATCTTCGGCATTATCGGCGGAGAAGCGGTTGGGTTCAGCAACTTTACTGTAGGGGACGCACCATTCCATGGTGGATTCTTCGCGGTTCTCGGTGTATTTATGGCTGCAGGGTTCTCTTTCCAGGGAACGGAGCTCATTGGCGTCGCAGCCGGTGAGAGTGAAAATCCGCGTGAAAATGTCCCTCGTGCTATTCGGCAAGTGTTCTGGCGTATTTTGATCTTCTACATTCTGGCAATCACAGTTATCAGTCTGATCATTCCTTACACCCATCCGAATCTGCTTAAAGGGGATCTGAACAACATCGGAGTCAGTCCGTTTACTCTTGTCTTTGAAAAGGCGGGTCTGGCCATTGCTGCTTCTGTCATGAATGCTGTTATTTTGACCTCTGTACTGTCTGCCGGAAATTCAGGCATGTATGCTTCAAGCCGCGTCCTGTATGCTCTCGCCCGAGATGGCAAAGCGCCTCGCTTCCTGGGTCGGTTGAACAAAAAGGGCATACCAATGAATGCCCTTCTCTTGACTACAGCGGTGGGTATGCTCGCTTTTCTAGCCTCCCTTTTCGGTGATGGTATTGTATACACTTGGCTGCTTAATGCATCCGGCATGTGTGGCTTTATCACCTGGCTCGGCATCGCCATCAGCCATTATCGCTTCCGCCGTGCCTATGTGGCTCAGGGACGTGATTTGAACGATTTGCCCTATCGTGCACGCTGGTTCCCATTTGGTCCGATCTTTGCTTTTGTGTTATGTATCATCGTCATTATTGGACAGAACTATCAGGCGTTCACAGGCGATCAGATCGATTGGAGCGGAGCCCTCGTCGTATACTTAAGCGTTCCGCTGTTCCTGATATTATGGCTGGGTTATAAATTTATTAAGAAAACAAAAGTCGTACCATTACAGGAATGTGATTTTACAACAACAAACGAATAACGTTATTGTATAGGCATCCTTCTTTCCACTGGAGAGAAGGATGCCTATTTTTTTCGTCCAAGTTTCGGGATAGCTATCACTCAAGCAAAAAGAACGCTCATCCATGAGCGTCCTTGTTCACCATAAGGTGTGTCCTATTATAATCATTCATACAGTCTGCTGTCACATGGTCCAGGCAATCTTCACACGCAGATCGACGGTATCCTCCATGTTGGACACGTAATACGATATTGACTTCATACCAAGCTGATACAAATCCTGCAAATCCTCTACAAGTCTCGTCTCGGTACCTTTGTATCTGAAAGTCAGCGAAGTTCCGCCATCCTTAAGCACACTCTGAACTTTTGTTTTCAGCGCGGAATGACCACTAACCGCATCGCTTTCGTCGTAGAGCGAATATTCCAGCGCATGATACAACTTCTTATACGCGGTTGCCTTACTGCCTCCCGCCTTCACCAACGTTTGCAAAGCCTCACGATAGGGGGCAGATGCAGCAGGATACTTGCCTTTAGCTGTCCAGACATGATCACGTGCCATCTCATCATCACTGAGCAAATAATAACTGTGACTTACCTTGCCCTTACGGTCAGGAGTAGGATCATCCCACGTCGTATCCATATGGTACCACTTTCCATCCAGCTTGACGAGATTCCAGGCGTGTAATTGCTCACCAGCCGTTCCTTCCACAATCCGGTTATCTATACCCACCTGCTCCAGCATGCGATAAGCAAGCAGTGAATATCCCTGACATACGGTACTTCCGGTAACAAGTCCATCGTATGCAGTATATTTCTGCAAGGATGTATCGTAGGAAAGGTTAAGTACAATCCAGTCATGAATGGCTTTAACTTTCTCATGATTCGTCATGCCAGGCACGATAATCTCTTTCAGCACGTTGGTCACCTTGCGGTTCACATAATCGGTCTGTTCCTTCGTTTCCCGATAGGCCAGCTTCACATGTACCTCTGCAGATACATTGGAGCCTTTATAGTTAAATGCATAACTTTTAACGGTATATTGAATATAGGGATCACTGGTCATTGCTTCGTCAATGGAGCTCTGCAACTGTTTCTTGAGGCCTTTCACATTGCCTTTGTATGTAAAAACAAGTTCCTCCGTACGCTGGGACATCGCATTCAGCAACGTCTCGCGCAAATCCGTATTCGTGGATATGTCCGATGTTCCCGACGCCGCGTACAGCTGATCGAGATCGACTGCATGTGGCAGTGCCACAGCGACGAGACAGCCAGCCAATAGCAGGGTTATCACTCGTTTTCCGTGCTTGCCCATGAAAGGATACCACCTCTCTTTGCAAAGTTCTCATGCCTCATTGTATCACAAAAGGGATTGACGGCAGGCTTCTAGTTTTGTCGAAAAGCATTAAAAGAGACCCTCCGCAGAAGGTCCCCTGTCTTCAGCAAAACAAACCTAACCTACCCGTTATCCTCATCATATGACTCTTCCGGGCATTTATGCAACAAACCCCAATCAATATAAACGATTGCCGCTCATAAAGGTATCCGTCTTGCCCTGAAGCTTGGCCAGCCGTTCCAATACCTGAGCCGCCTCGGCAACCGTCACTTTGCGTGCAGGCATGAATCGTCCTTCGATTGAAGGCAACAATCCCAGCTTGATGCTGAGGGAGACAGCTCCCTTGTTGTTGACTGCACTGGCATCTGCCAGGTTGGGAAGATCCGAAGGCAACGTGTAGAATCCGGCCAGCTTCTCATAGCGCAAAATGCGCACGAGTAATACTGCCAACTCTTCACGAGTCATCTCCTCCTCTGGATTTAACTTCGTTTCAGAATCGGCACCGGCTAACCAGCGTTGATCGATCAATGTCCGTACAGCTTGGTAATAAGGGCTCTCTGGGGTGATGTCAGCATATAGATTGCCATCCCCATCTCCACTATAATACATATCCATATTTGGATTAACTGCTCTTGCCAGATAGGTAAACCAATCACCCTTGGTGATGACCCGGTCTGGGAATACACGTCCCTGTTCATCTGCAAGAAGCACACCATGTTGCACCATATTCTGCAGGGCTGCTTTAGCGGCATGTCCTGTAGTATCGCTGGTTGTAACTTGAACTGCTCCAGTCATACTGCCGTACATCGACTTCCATTCTCCCGTGTTGGCATCCAGTACTTCATACGTGATGCTAGTCAACGAACTGTCAGTTCGAGTAGGCATGTAGGCAAGCTTGGTACCCACGGGAACCGATTCACTGTTGCCCATGCTGAATCCTCCATAACGCGAGTAGGCCAGTACCAACTTGAATTCTTCAAGGTAGGAAGCCTTGGCTTTCTCATAGCTGATGGCCGGTTTGACATCCGTCGGCAGTTGCTCTGGCGTTGCAGCAATCAGCGAATAATATTCATTGATCGTTCCATCATTTGAAACTTGTACCTGAACCGTATCATCCTTAACCAAGATTCCGTTTAAGTACCGTTGAAATATAAATGTTCGTGCATCGTCCAGTTCAAGCACCGATGAAAGTCGGAATTGCTTGCTTGCATCCGGCACAAGTGAGATGACTGTATTAACAGCCAGTTTCTCCGCCTGAGATTTGGTTACGGTCTTACCTTTCACTTCCGTCTCTGACTTCTCCTGCTCCATGCCCGGCATCATGCGCTGATAAATGTTCACACTGTAGATCTGTCCGGTTGCCGCATCAACCTGTGCCGAAATGTCTCTCATAAACATGTAAGACACACTTGCATTGCGGTTGCTCCAGCTCAGGCTCCAGACCTGATTGTTTGGACTTGCAAAACTGCCTTTGGTTAACTGGCTGTAATCCAATTGATAACCTTCCGGTATATTAAAACTCTTTTTGACCAGCTTCTCTGCCTGCTGAGCATTCAATTTCGATCCAGTATTCGGTGTAAAGGCAGCTACACTGCCTTTCAGAGGTTTGTCCTCCTGGGAAACTTCCTGGGCAATAGCTTCACCTGTCATGCTGTTGATTCGATCCAGTGTATTCGCATCTAGTGGCGTAACACTTGAATTTTTCGGCGTGTATCCCAAGTAATACTTTTGGCCTTTGCGAGAAGAAAATCGTTCTTCGCTAATATAGGCCAGCTGAACATCGAACTGTTCCTCGAACTTCTGCTGAGCCTGCTCCGCTGAAATGGCTGCCTTCGATGATGGATATTCAGCTCCAATCGTAGTTCGTGAATATCCCGTCACCAAACCGCCGCTCTGATCCACACTTATGTAGGCTGTTTCCGCCTCGGATACCAAGCCTTCATGTTTCAGCTGGTAGCTGTAAGTATATTCTGTTCGGCCAAACAGGGATTGCTGCGCATTGTTTATATACCGTTCATCAACGGCAACAAAACCATCTTCCTTCAGATTCGGAATTGCCTTATACAGAAACTCATCTGCCTGCTTTCTCGCTTCGGTTTTCGTTAATTTCGTCTCCGAATCTGAAACCTGCTTTTCCAGCAACTCAGAAGGCAAATGTACACTTAGTACTTCCCCTGTAACCGCATGTACCGCTGCGCTGAATCCAGTGGACCGATTCCCTTCACGCAGTTCAAATCCGATATCCCATGCCTTGTAATCTGGTGGTGGAAAAGAGTTCGGTGAATCAAATTTTGCGTATGAAATCGTCGCCTTTTTTAACAATGGAAATAATTTCAGTATATTCTCGCTGGCTTGCTTGGAGGAGATTTTGGCTCCTTCAGGCACCTCGTTGTCTGTTAATCCAAGTGGTTGTTCCGCTTCCCCCGCTGCGGCTTCGGTTACCTGTTCCGCTGTTGCTGCCGACGCGCTGCCTGCAAACCCTGGTGTCTGTGATGCCAGAAGCAAAGTTGCCATGGCTGCTGTAGCCGCTTTGGCTGTGAACATTTTGAATCGTACATTAAAATTCCAATCAAAACTCAAATCTGGACCTCTCCCTTCAATTTCATACAAGGATGCATGCAAAATAACCTCGCATGAATATTGCCAGTCTATTCTATGATACCATAAGCTTCCTTTTTAATCGTCATTTTCCCAACAATTTTACAAATGTGAATTTCTGCATATTTTATAGAAACAGCAAAAAACACCAACCGGGTTGGCGTTTCGACGATCAGCCTGAGCATTAAGTGGACTGAATTTTCTCTATATTGACGTTTGGTATAACAGATTCATTGGACTGAGCCTGCACCTGGACATGATTTTTCAAAAAAGGAATCACCGTATTCCAGAACGCAGGATCTTCTTCTGAACAGCTATGCCCACCGCTATTGACCCACAGATGCTCCACGGGCGGATCAGCTTTGGACATAAAATAATCAAGTTCGCTTGGTGGAATAAAGTTATCCCCTTTGGAATGTACCATAAGCATCGGAAGCTGCATTCCTTTGCGCCGTTCATTCAGCAGCATGACAGGATCACGCTTACGATACGTTTTCAGAGATTCACCAAGCCGCCAGAACCAGATTCTCGGAATCAGCTGGGCCAGCGGAAACAGAGGCAGACGTCGCCGTCTCAGCTCGGAACTGACGATAACCTCGAATTGGGATGGCATGGAGTCTGTGATCACCGCTGCTACAGGAATGTCCTCCGTCACAGCGAGAATCGTCCCTAGTCCGCCCAAGGAGTGCCCAAGCACACCGATTGCAGCAGGATCAATTTCCGGTCGTGACGACGTATATTGCAATGCTGACAGCAGATCGTCACGGAACAGGTAAGCTGAAGCCGCTTTAACCGGATCACTGGCTCCATGACTTCGAACATCGTACATAAAGAGAGCGTACCCTGCTTCCCAAATAGGACGTGCATAACGGAGGACACGGGATCGGTTGGAGCCCCATCCATGTGCAATAATAACCAACGGCCAAGGCTTCGGGACATGAGCTCCAGCCGGAATGAACCAGCCATGCACTCGCCCGCCTCCACTCTCGAAGGTTATATCCTCAAATGGCATAGGCGGTGTGAGCGTAATCGGAATCTTTTTGGGCGTCTGACTCTTCACCGCTGCCTTCCATAAACCACCCGCAGTTACCGCGGCAACCGCAATCATCCCGCCAATCATCGTTTTAGCTTTCACTGGTGTCACTCCTCTCCGTTTTCTGGCCTAACTCCATCATACGACAGCAAGGTTAACAGGACGTTAATCTACATCACTTCTTATATTATCCAATGGTACAGAAGTTCTCCTTATATATACCCCGATGTGTCCGATCCACTTCCATTAGCACATGGTTCAACCCTCAATTTTCGCGATATTCACAAATGCACGTGTGCAAGCGGCAATCTGCTCATCATTCCCTGCTGCGAGTGCTTCTTTTGGTAAAAGTGCACTTCCAAGGCCCACTGCTGCCGCACCCGCAGCATAATAATCTGTAATGTTATCCAGGGTGGCTCCTCCTGTTGCAAGCAGTGGAATATGATTCAGTGGAGCCTTAATTTCACGTAAATACGGAATACCCAGACTCGCCATTGGGAACAGCTTCACCACTTTTGCTCCTGCTTCATAAGCAGCCACAATCTCCGTTGGAGTCATCGCACCGGGCCAGATCTCCACTCCATGTTCTACAGCATATTCAATAACGGACAGATCGACATTCGGAGACACGAGAAATTGAGCACCCGCTGCAACGGCTTCTTCGGCCATCTGCACATTCAGTACCGTGCCTGCCCCGATGTAAGCCTTACCCTCATGCCGTTCGCGCCAGTCTGCAATAATATCGTGTGCCCCAGGTGTGTTAAGTGTCACTTCCATCAGACGGATTCCCCCATCGGTCATCCCTTGCCCTGCTGCCTGAGCAGATTCCCGGCTAATACCGCGAACAATAGCCACCAGTCTCGATTCTAGTAATACTTCCGTCAGATTCATGCCAACTTCCCCTTGTTTCATAGATTCGGCAGCCGAAGACAAGTATTCGTTATCACCGCTTTTCCGTTAGTCACTATTGTAAAGCATATCGTCCCCTGGATGTAATCATTTGATCCAATTTCTTGTGAGAGAGTATGTACATCAAAGTCTCCGGTATACAGTTATATGGAAACACAAAAACCTCTCCATGGAAAAAGGGATTATTTATCCACTTTATTCCTTTAGAGAGGTTTGCTTTAAGCATTTCCCAGCACACTATCCTTCTCCAGATCCTTAAAATATTTATCATTATACAACATGCTGGGATGTGTCGGATGGTACATCAAAGCAATATCATTGTGCTCTTTGGCTTTTGCCCGATTGCCCATCCGGTCATAACACACACACAATTGTAAATGCGGCATCCATGTCCATGCAGCTTCGTTTAATACTACCATTGGATCGGTCGGGCGTACGGCGCGGGTCGCCTGCTCATACCAGTATAAGGCTTTGCGGTAATCGGTACGGTCGGCAAAATATCCACCCAATCGGCAGCAAATCTCTGCCCTCGGCAAATCAAAGGCAAAGGATCTCAGCAATGCCGAGACTTCCTTTTCCGAATGTTTAAGCGATGCCTCGCAATCAGCTATCTTCTGGCATGCCGCGATCTGATCTTCCACCCATCCCAGCCCGGTGTCCAGAAATTTTCTATAGTACTGCACTGCATCTTCCAGATGCCCGTGGTCTTTTAGTTCATTGCCAAAATAATATAAATCACGCGGAGAGAATTCCTCCCCTGCCTGTTCGCGTTTGCGATAAATTTTTAGATTGCGATTCGTGTATTCCTTATCTTTTTTATGCGTGACTGCCACATCACTATGCAGCAGATGACCAGCCACTTCCAGATATTCATGCACTGCACCAATCCAGCGATAATTCCGATTCCGGCGCACCAGCCGGTTCCGCCTTAGACTATATGACACCTTCCCCTCCTCCGTAAAGGACAGATGATAATCCATCGTAACACTATCCACAGCAGGGTCCAGGGAACGCTTCAGTTCAATGAGCTTCACTCGGTCATCCGGTTCAAACACGTCATCTGCATCCAGCCATAATATATATTCACTTGTTGCTTGTTCAAAGGCAAAGTTCCTTGCCACCGCAAAATCATCCACCCATTCAAAATCGATAATGCGTTCCGTATAACAAGCCGCGATCTGACGCGTCTGGTCCGTCGACCCCGTATCTACGATCACAATCTCGTCAGCGATTCCGTTAACCGAGTCCAGACATCTGGCGAGGGAAGCCCCTTCATTTTTCACAATCATACATAGCGAAATACTGATCGATTCCTCTCCGCGTATGGCTCTGCGATTAAAAGCAGCTACTCCGGGCAATTCCGATAGTCGATAGATGTGATAGGCCGGAAAATGTGTATCCACATATAATCGGAAACCCAGTGCTTGAGCACGGATGCAAAAATGGCGATCTTCTCCCCAGAAAGATACATTCGGAATCTGGTCATAGGAAACCCCGGACTCCAATACGTTCCTGCGAATAAGGGTACACGCCCCAAGTCCCCCCACTTCATAACAGCCCGGGGTACGCAATTGCCTCAGAAACGTATCCGTTTGTATATTCTCGTCCTCTGCTTCCTCCCCTATGATGCGTTTGCCTCCTTTGCGAAAGAGGGCGTACTCATCCTGCAACCAGACTTGTGGCATTTCCCTTGTGCCCGGCTGCCATCGTGTCCAGAAGATATTGGAGACAATCTCCTTCCTGTTGGATACGAGCTGTTCCAATGTCCGTGGATGCAGGACGAGGTCGGAATCAATCAGGAACACGGCATCGTACTTCTGGTCACGGGCATATGCCAAAATTCGATTTTTCAGTCCCGCTACCCGCCAGATCTGTTCGTCGCGCCAATAATGCCCACCCTCGTCCTTGTTGTATATTCCTTTTCCCTGACTGGTATCTGCTTCATCTACATTGGCATCCATAAGGCGACCTTCATGTCGAAGTGCAAACTCATGGAGCATATTGGATGCCGCTTCTTCTTCATTGTCGTCCACAAACAGATAGTCTGTCGTTACCGTCGTTCGCTCAAGCGATTCCAGGGACTGGAGAAATTCACGGAGTACCGCGGCCGTCTGCCGAACAGGGCTTGCGATAAGAATCCTTTCCTTTTCCTTTTGCTCTTCTTCTCCTTGTTCGTTTTCCTTCTTCAAATGGATTGTCCTCCTTTCCTTATTCCGACCATTGCAGGAGTCTAGGCTCTGCATCCAAAATGGATTCGTACTGTTCCTTCCAGCCATATCTTGCATCCGGGTCCAGTGCCTGATAGCGCTCGTATTTACGAATCCGGTCCTCTGCACGTGCCCAACCATAATACTTCACCCGAGGGGAGTGACATCCATAGGCAAAATGCTGAATCGTTAGCGGAAAACGGCCGCAGTGCTGGGGGTTTCCTTCCAGTCATAGCTCCATTCGGGGCGGTATCGAACCAGAAATGGCCGATAATACGCATGAGCCTGCCAGTATTGATCTTCCCGGTAATGTGTCTCGCTCCACATATCAAAAAGCCTGAAATAAATGGCATCCTCCGTTCCACTTAACAATTGATTCCGAACAATGCCAAAATCCGTCGTCAGAATTTCATCCGCCTCCAGGTTTAAAATCCATTCCGGTCCGGTAGCCACCGTTGTCTCCCACTGCTGCTTGCGTAAACTTACCTCATCTGCAAACAGGGAGGCCGGGTTCACAATCAATGTAAGCGGAATTCCCTCCAGCATTTCCTGGCATAAAGCGACGGTATGGTCCGTACTACCATCGTCAATGATCATTGCACGATCAATCCACGGCCGGTGAGTCTCCAATGCCTGTCTAAGATACCTGTGCTCCTCATTGCGGACAATCATGGACAAGGTGACATGCGGCCTCGTGGTTTCTTCACGATCTTCCAACTCCCCACCTCCAGGCTGAGTCTGTCACGCGTAATGACTGATATGAAATGGATGATTCAATTAGCTGAACCCCTGTAAACTCAGTATCTAATCTATGCGCATCTGGAACAGGGTTATGTCTGGCTGGGCAACCTTTCATGACGTTTAGAAACCTTCAAAATACGATCTGTCCTTCTTTTCTTGGACAACGACAAAAAGGGCACCCGCTTTGGCAGGTGCCTCCTTAATGTAATATTTCATTGGTTTAATATTTAATGACCTATTGAGATCTCAATATAGAAGAGGTTTGAATAATTAACGATATGCAGCCAGACGGTCGTTCAGGCTGCGTGTTTGCCCATACACATCCTGATATAGCGCAAACAATCCGTCATACACCTTAACCGTATCCGGGTTAGGCGCATAGGATTTGGCAGGACGAATGAACGCTGCTGCACATTCTTGCAAGGATGGGAACCAACCACAGCCATAAGCTGCCAGCATCGCCGCGCCCATTGCTGGACCTTGCTCACTTTCCAATTTCACAATGGTTGCATTGAAGACATCGGCCTGCATTTGCAGCCAGGCTTCATTTTTAGCACCGCCACCAATGGAGATAACTTCATTCACCGTTTTGCCAGCGTTACGCAGAATATCGATGGACTCCCGCAGCGAGAACGTAATCCCCTCCATCACAGCACGCCCAAAGTGCTCCAGCTTATGCCCTGCATCCATGCCGATAAAACTTCCACGAATGTTCGCATCCGGGTGCGGCGTACGCTCGCCAACGATATAAGGGGTGAACAGCAACCCGTTGCTTCCCGCCGGAATCGCATCAATGCCCTGCAAGAGCACATCAAATGATTTGTCTGCTGCAAAAGTATCCTTGAACCAGGACAAGCTGTATCCTGCCGCAAGCGTTACCCCCATAATATAGAAGGCATCCTTCTCGCCATGGTTAAAAAAGTGCACTTTGCCTTCGAAATCGAGATCCTTGCGCTCTTCATAGGAAAGTACTACCCCGGACGTTCCGATGCTGCACATCGTCTGTCCTTCACTCAGAATGCCAGCGCCAATGGCTCCGCATGCATTGTCCGCACCGCCCGCATATACTTTGGTTGCCGCTGCAAGTCCGGTTTGATCCGCAATCTCAGGCAGTAATGTGCCTACTTCCTCAAATGACTCCACAAGACGTGGGCACAAGGATAACGGCAGTTCAAAAGCTTCCGCGATTTCTTTGCTCCACTGCTTGCCTGCAACGTCCAGCAGCAAAGTGCCCGCTGCATCCGAATAATCCATAGCATAATCACCTGTCAGGCGATACCGCACATAGTCCTTCGGCAACAGGAACAAGGCCGCTTGTTGCAGCAATTCTGGCTCGTTCTCCTGTACCCACAGGATTTTAGGCAGAGTAAAACCTTCGAGTGCACGGTTGCGGGCAATGCTTAACAATTTGCCATCCAGTACTTTCTCAATGCGGCGGCACTGAGCCGTTGTCCGTGTATCGTTCCACAGAATGGCATTGCGCAGCGGTTTACCCTCAGCATCTACCAGCACCAATCCATGCATCTGTCCGGAGAAGCTCAGTCCTTCGATTTCCGAAGGATGTACGCCGGACACTTCCAGCAATTTGCGCAGCGACACAATTGTCTGTTCTACCCAATCCTCCGGGTTCTGCTCACTGTATCCAGCTTTGGGCTGGTACAGCGGATAAGCCTCGGATGCTTCAAATGCCACTTTCCCTTCAATATTAACAAGCACAGTTTTGACTGCGCTTGTTCCCAGATCGACACCAATTACGTAACTCATGGGTTAACTCCTCTCGTTTGTAACAGGATTGTATAAATGAAACTTTGATGCTCATGTGGGCACTCCGTGATCAGAAAACCCTCGGATCGCCGTTACCCCCGGATTTCCTTTATACCCTTTAGCAAGGGAGAAATCCGGGGATAAATGCGCACACTTCGCTTCCTCGGGTCCTTTCTGCTCACTTCGTTCTGCATGCACCATCTTAGACAAACATTTATATCAAAACAGTAAAAACGTACTCGTTCTTATAACGGAAAGATTGATCCAATGACCTTGATTCCTCATTGGTTATAAATGAAACCTTGATACGTCTGTAGGTCACTCGGGTATCATTGGCTCGGGTATCAAAAAACCGCCCCCGCCTTCCCAGGGGAAAGTCGGGGACGGTCCGAATGTCATGCTTGTTCAGGCGTTCCGTGGTACAAGCTTGTACAGGGCAGGCATGGTTACATGCCATACCTTGCATAGGTGAAACCTGGTATTAGTCAGCCAGGATGTATTGGTTGAGTTTTGCTCTCAGCAATTCCTGACGTCCGGATTGGTTTTTGCGTGGGCTTTCGTTGTTCAGCGCGTACTCTGCAAGGGAAGCCAGTGTTGCTTTACCTGCAACCACATCTGCACCAATACCTTCGCTGAAGCTGCTGTAACGTTTTTCGATGAAGTCATCGAATACGCGATCTTCAATCAATTTTGCTGCCACTTTCAGACCTTTAGCATACGTATCCATACCAGCGATGTGTGCCAGGAACAGATCGTCTGCTTCGAAGGAACCACGACGTACTTTGGCGTCGAAGTTCACACCACCACGGCCGATACCGCCGTTTTTCAATACTTCGTACATGGTCAATGTAGCATCGTACATATCAACCGGGAACTCATCCGTATCCCAACCGATCAGCATGTCGCCTTGGTTCGCATCGAGGGAACCGAGCATGCCGTTTGTGCGGGCAACGCGGATCTCGTGATCGAATGTGTGACCAGCCAGTGTAGCATGGTTAGCTTCCAAGTTCAGTTTGAAGTGTTTGTCCAAACCGTATTTTTGCAAGAAGGCAATGGAAGTTGCTGCATCATAGTCATATTGGTGCTTGGTTGGCTCTTTCGGTTTAGGCTCGATCAGGAATTGTGCATCGAAGCCAATTTCCTTCGCGTAGTCTACTGCCATGTGGAACATGCGGGCAATGTTGTCTTGCTCCAGCTGCATGTCTGTGTTCAGCAATGTGTCATAACCTTCACGACCGCCCCAGAACACATAGTTTTCTGCGCCCAGACGTTTACCCACTTCCAAACCTTTCTTGATTTGCGCTGCAGCATGAGCGTACACGTCTGCGTTGCAAGTGGAAGCTGCACCAAACATGAAGCGTGGGTTGGAGAACATGTTCGCTGTATTCCAGAGCAGTTTTTTGCCGCTGGATTTCATGTGACCTTCAATCAGGTCAACAATCGTATCGATGTTGCTGTAGAACTCACGCAGGCTGTTGCCTTCTGGTGCGATGTCCACATCGTGGAAACAGAAGAACGGTAGATTCATTTTTTCCAAAAATTCAAATGCCGCTTCCACACGTACTTTCGCGAGGTCCAGACCGGAGTATTTATCCCAAGAACGAACAGCAGTCTCCGCACCAAACGGGTCACTACCGCCCGCTGTTAATGTATGCCAGTAAGCCATGCCGAAACGGAAGTGCTCTTCCATCGATTTGCCGGCTACAACTTCTTCCGGATTATAATGTTTAAAAGCAAATGGATTCGTGGAATCTTTACCTTCGAACGAAATTTTATTAACGGATTCAAAATAGGCCATGTAAAATGCCTCCTCAATAGTTTTAAAAGTAATCGTTTACAACGTTATCCTATCACATCGGTTATACTTTGTCTATTGGTTAAACAAAGTAAAAATAAAATTTTTTTTGCACGTTTGTTTACGCTATAATAGTCGAATAGCTTGTTTACGGATAGCGGGTCTGAACCCTTTTATACAAGAATAGGAGTGCCTTATGGATATGAAAATTACCGGAGACCAGATGCTGGTCAAAAAAATAAACAAGTCAATCGTCCTGGATACGATTCGGCGTCATGCTCCCCTTTCCCGTGCACGGGTATCCGAGATTACAGGGCTGAATAAAGCTACGGTATCCAATCTGGTTGCCGATCTGATCAATGATGAACTCTTGCAAGAAATCGGCCCTGGGGAATCCAGCGGTGGACGTAAACCTCTGATGCTGCTATTTCGCGGTACATCGGGATATGCCGTAGGTTTGGAGCTCAGCGTGACCCACTTAAAGGGTGTGCTTACCGACCTGGAAGGTCATATCATCACAGAGTACGCAGTGAAGCTGGAGCAACATGATGTCTCCTCAGTATTAGAACAGTTGAAACTTGCGGCAGAACATCTGATTCAGGCAGCCCCTTCCTCCCCTCACGGTGTGATTGGTATTGGTATCGGGGTGCCGGGCATGGTGGATGAGGAAGGAACGGTACTCTTTGCACCCAACCTGGGGTGGGAGAAAGTGCCACTGCGCGCCATGCTGGAAGAAGCATTCGAGCTGCCTGTCACGATTGATAACGAAGCGAATGCAGGCGCTCACGGAGAGTTGAATTTTGGTGCGGGCATTGGTGTACGTCATCTGATTTACATTAGTGCAGGCATTGGGATCGGTTCAGGTATTATGGTGGACGGCGAGCTGTACAAAGGAGCCTGGGGATATGCCGGAGAAACAGGCCATATGTCCATTGAAGCAGAGGGCAGGCCTTGCTCCTGTGGCAATCGTGGCTGCTGGGAGTTATATGCGTCGGAGAAAGCTTATGAGCACCCGGATCATCAGTTGCTTTTGCCGGCACATACTACGCGGGAATTGATTGATTATGCACAGCATGGCCATGAAGATGTATTGAAGCTATACCAGGAAATCGGCCGCAAACTGGGAGTTGGCATCACCAATATCGTCAACAGTTTCAATCCTGAGCGCATCATTATTGGCGGCCCTCTTTCTGAAGCAGGACCATGGATTGAAACGGCGCTGAAACAAGTGGTGGAGGAGCGTACGTTGCCCTATCACCGCCGCAGTTTACAGATTGAATGGGCTGCTCTGGGCAGTCGGTCCACACGTGTTGGTGCCGCTTACTCAGCCATTTCCCAATTTTTAGGCAAAATAAGAGTGTCCGTCTAATAAGCGATGAAAATTGACATCATTTTGCCCCATTTCCTCCCTTTTTGTTAAAGAAATCCAGAGGTATAATAGGGTTATGTGATTTTTGTCATGGCGGCATGAATGCCACTGTGTTAATTCCGATGACGAAACGGAGTGAAAATTCGTGACCTACGTGGATACTTCAGATATCTCGGCGCAAATGTTTGTCACCGTACTCCTGTTCCTGATCGTGCTTGCGCCGCTGTTCAGCCTTGGCATACTTCGATTGTTTCAGAGCAGAAAGAAGGCTGGTTTCATGTACATGCTTTCAGGCGTACTGGTGTATGTAGTATTTCAGACCTTTATGAGTATCTTTTTTTAGATAAAATATGTTTGATTTTAACGTCAAATCCCCTTTTACATCCACAAAAGAGTTCATGAAACATGTGCTCTGTTGTAGCTGTGAAAGGGGATTTTTCATGTTGCAGATAAAAGAAGCCTCAGTCCTGATCTGGACTAAGGCTTCTCCAATATATATTCAAACGGCTCGCGCGAACCGGAATAGCTGCATGTGACTTAAACTACCCTATACAGGATAAATTAAGCGTCCAGCGCTTTGGCGAATTGAGTTTTGTTCATACCCAGAATGCGGTGTTCACCAATGACAGTCAGAGGTACGGCACGAACACCCATGTCCCATACTTGTTGTGCGAACTCATCGCTTGTCTCGATGTTACGCTCTTCATAAGAGATGCCTTTGTCAGCCAGGAAGCTTTTTACCGATTTGCAGTTTGGGCAGTTGGTTGATGTGTATACAATTACGTTCTCCATGTTTATTCACCTCATATTTTTTTTATGGACTAATCTATTGATCAAAACAGCTCTTCCCTTACAGGACTACTGCGCTGTGCTCCAAGCTCTCAATATATTTCTCTGTATCCATCGCAGCCATACATCCGCTGCCTGCTGCTGTGATCGCTTGTTTGTAACGGGTATCCTGCACGTCACCACAAGCGAATACGCCTGGGATATTGGTTTCGGATGTGCCCGGTGTAGTCAGAATATAACCGTGTTCATCGGTTGTAATCTGTCCGCCCAGGAATCCAGTGTTTGGTGTGTGACCAATTGCTACGAATACGCCGCTAGCAGGGATCACTTCTTCTTCACCTGTTTCGTTGTTCAATACTTTCAATCCAGTTACGCCGTTGTCGCCAGCCAGCACTTCAAGAGGGGTACGGTTCAATGCCATTTCCACTTTCTCATTGCTACGTGCACGATCCTGCATGATTTTGGAACCACGCAGTTCTTCACGACGGTGTACCAAAGTTACTTTGGAACCGAAACGAGACAGGAAGCTCGCTTCCTCCAGCGCGGAGTCGCCACCGCCAATAACGATGATTTCTTTGTTGCGGAAGAAGAATCCGTCACATGTGGCACAAGTGCTGACACCACGGCCCACATTCGTTTCTTCGCCAGGAATACCAAGGTATTTAGCAGATGCGCCAGTAGACAGAATCAAGGTTTCGGATACGAGCTCACCCATACCTTCAACCTGAATTTTGAATGGACGCTCGCTCATATCGATGTTGTTTACCCAGCCTGTACGGAATTCTGCACCGAAGCGTTCTGCTTGTTTGCGCATATTGTCCATCAGTTCAGGACCCATAATGCCGTCAGGGAAACCTGGGAAGTTCTCCACTTCTGTTGTTGTTGTCAGTTGACCACCAGGTTGCGGTCCTTCAATAACGAGTGGGTTCAAGTTGGCACGTGCAAGATAGATTGCTGCTGTCAGCCCTGCAGGGCCTGTTCCAATAATAATTGATTTATACATGTATAGTTCCTCCCCCGGGTTCTGCAAAAAGGTCAGGCTCTCCGGCATCAAAAGCAAATGCTTTTGCATACACTAGAACGAAAGCCTACATCATGTCCACATGAACTGCCCGTTATGACAATTAACCTATGCAGAAACGGAATTCTAATTTATAATAATTCTAATCTGTTGTTCATTATGATCTCTTTTATGTACGGTGTCAATGCTCGGCAGCGATTATGAAGAAGTCTTCATCAGGAGGGAAAATGGAAGCATGAACGATGCACTCATTGGCAGCTTTATCTCAGCCATGTCTACCGGCCTTGGGGCCATACCTATTCTATTTATGCGCAAAGTAACCCACCGTCTGCGTGATATTTTGCTTGCCTACGCAGCAGGCATCATGACCTCTGCCTCGGTGTACAATCTCATTCCGGAAGCACTCGGGCAATCCAATTTGTTTGTACTTGCCCTTGGTATTATGCTGGGCAGCATGGTTCTACTTGTGCTGGAGATGAAGATTCCCCATGTGGATCTGGAAAATCCTGAGAAGATGCCTTTCAAAATTGAAGCCAAAGCCTTCATGATTATTGCAGCCATCACTATGCATAACCTGCCCGAAGGGCTATCGGTAGGTGTCAGCTACGCAAGCAGTGACGCAGGACTTGGCAATCTGATTGCCTTTTCCATTGGATTGCAAAATGCGCCGGAAGGATTTCTGGTCGCCCTCTTCCTTGTCAATCAGAACATCGGTCGCTTCAAGGCGCTCGGCATCGCCACGCTGACGGGTGCAGTTGAGATTGTTACAGCCATGATTGGTTACACACTCAGTAGTCTGGTCTCCGGTCTGGTCCCTTATGGTCTTGCCTTTGCAGCGGGTGCCATGATGTTCATCGTGTACAAGGAATTGATTCCTGAAAGCCACGGCGACGGCAATGCACGGGCGGCAACGGTTTCCTTTTTGCTTGGACTGATCACGATGATTGGCCTGACTGAACTCTTTTAATAGAAAGAACAAAGAACATCCCTCACATGAACACAACGATGGACGGCAAAAAAACCTGAAAGGACAGCAGCACGCTAACTTCCAGGTTCTTTTTTTGTTCACAAATGAAGATTCAATGAAATAGTTGGAACGATCTGTAAAGGTCGTTTGACGATCACAATCCGGATTTGATAAACCGAATCAATTCGGCATTGAATTTTTCCAATTCATCATAGAACACCCCGTGACCGCTCTCCTCAAAAGCAATCAATTGAGAACCGGCAATGCCTTTGTGCATCTCTTCGGCAAACTCAAATGGGCAAATCTCATCCTTCTTCCCATGCAAAATGGCTGTAGGTACCTGAATCGAACTCAGGTCACCTCGCAAATCCTCATCCCGCAAGGCAATCGCACTGTTAATCGTACTGTAAGACGAAGCCTCCATGCCGAGTGCATGGAACCAATCCATAAACGGCTGGCTATGCTGCTTCGCGAAAAACATGCCGCCAAACGTCTCCAGCAGCTTCGGACGATCTGCGAAGATCGGCTCAATAATCTGCTCGGTGAGCTGCGCTGGAGTCAGTCCATACGGATAACCATCACGCTGCGTGAAGACCGGTGCCGCCGCAGACAATAGCGCCAGCTTGGATACACCATGTCCCGCATGGCGGGCCATATAATGCACGGCAATCGCTCCACCCATGGAGAAGCCTGCAAGTACAACGTCTGTCAACTCCAGATCATCAATCACGGCACGAACATCGTCCGCCATCCGGTCATAGTCATAGCCTGTGGACGGTGCGTCCGACTTGCCATAACCTCTGAAATCTATTGCAATGGTACGAATGCCATGATTCGGCAGTACATTTAATTGATATTCGAACATTTTATAATTGACAGGCCAGCCGTGCAAAAAGACAACCGGTGTTCCTTGACCAATATCTTCAACAAATACATTCACATTTGGTTCCACTTGTACGTAACGTCCCATATTTCACTGCTCCCTTTATTGTCATGTCGTTGCAACGGCATATGCCGAACTGCATGGTTATGTTTCGCTAACTTTCAATAACAACGTTCTATAAGTGAAAATTCCGTTTGGAACGTTCCCTCTGGAATCGTCTCTTCGAATCATTACCCTCTGACCCAAGGTTCAAACGCCATCCTTTTTAAAAGGATACAGAACCGCTATCCAATCGATACCACTGTCTGACTTGTTATCGCAGCAGTCTTAGTCCATTCAGAATAACCAGAATCGTGCTGCCCTCATGGCCTACTACACCCAATGGCAATGCAACATCTTGTAAGAAGTTGCCCGCGATTAGAGCCAGAATTACCGTGATGGCAAAAAACATATTCTGCTTCACCGTCCGCTGCGCCCGGCGAGCCTGCCTGATCACCCAGGCAATCTCTTCAATATTGTCATTCATCAGTACAACGTCTGCTACTTCCAGTGCAGTGCCGCTGCCCGATACCCCCATACCCATGCCAACCGTTGCCGCTGCAAGTGCAGGCGCATCATTCACACCATCCCCAACCATCAACACTTGCCCGTACTGTTCACGAAGCAGATGCACCTGCTTCACTTTATCTTCGGGTAGCAAACCTGCGTATACCAGACTCACACCTGTCTCACGCGCGATCACTGCTGCCGATTCGGGACGATCACCTGTCAGCATAGCCACTTTAACACCCATCGCTTCCAGCATTTTCACCGCTGCGGCCGCTTGTGGGCGCACAGTGTCCCTCATCGCGATCAGTCCGGCCATCTCCCCGTTCGCTGTTATGGCAGATACAGTTTTGCCTTCTCCCTCAAGTTGGGCACGTATGCCATGCCACATAGTAAGATCATTCATAGCTGAAGCACCCAATCGCTTCTCTATATCATTTGCGTTATTTACCTCACTGATATGATGCGTATCCAACTCATCCGTTTTGCCAATTTTCCAGAGAACACCGTTTACTTTTCCCTCAATCCCCCAGCCCGTCAGAGCCTGGACCTGTTCGGCAACAGGGAGTATGATGTCCTCCTTGCTTGCCTGCTCCACAATGGCCCGAGCCAGTGGATGCATCGAAAGGTTCTCGATGGCGGCTACCGTACCCAACAATTGTGTCCGGTCATATCCGTCTGCCGTTATAATATCGGTCACCTGTGGTGTACCCATCGTCAATGTCCCTGTTTTATCAAAAGCAACCACCCGGGTCTGGGCCATGTTCTCCACATGAGCGCCACCCTTGAAGAGAATACCGCGACGCGCACTGCTGGACATCGCTGATAACATGACCGGCATAATGGAAGAAACCAGGGCACAAGGTGAAGCTACAACCAGAAAGACCATTGCTTTGTAAAACGCCTCGTTCCATGTCCAACCAAACAATAGCGGTGTTGCCACAATAACCAGCACCGTTACGGCGACAACAATACGCGCGTATATCCCCTCGAATCGTTCAATAAAGCGTTGGGAATCCGGCATTTCCGTCTGCGCCTCTTCCACCAGTTTAATGATTTTGCCAAACAACGATCCTTCAGCGGATTTGGTCACCTCCACGTATAGAGCCCCTTCGCCATTGACGGTACCTGCATATACTTCGTCACCAGCGACTTTGTCTACAGGTAAAGATTCGCCTGTAATCGAGGCCTGATTGATAAAAGAGCTACCCCTGTACACGACACCATCCGCCGGGACCAGTTCGCCTGGTTTGACCAGCAACAGATTCCCCGGCTGCAAATCATCGATGGATACACGATTCATTTTACCGTCCTCAATACGCAGCGCCGTTTCCGGTTTGAGCGCGAGCAGTGATGAAATATCTTTGTGACTGCGCTCCGTCGCGTAACTTTCCAGCGCACCACTTAACGCGAAAATAAAGATCAGCATAGCACCTTCATTCCAGTAGCCAATGGCTGCCGCTCCGAGCGATGCTGCAATCATGAGCAGATTCACATCGAGATCACGATCCTTGACCAATGTCTCTATGCCTTCTTTGGCCTTGGTCCATCCACCTATGGCATAAGCAACAATATATAGCAGTACGGATAACGGGTTGGACCAGGATGCCGTTGCCCAGGCGATAAGCATCAAAAGTCCACTGCCCAGTGCAGCTTGCATTTCCTTGTTACGCAGCATGGCCCGAAAGTCCGGTTTGCGCCCCCGGCCCGGACCAGGTGTGTTGGCAGAGCGCTGTTCAGCTTTCGCTTTGGTTTTAATAGGTTGGTGTATCGCTTGCATATGAATCACAATCCTTTCTGATTGTCGGGTTGTAGACTGCATTTTGCTGCATCCATGTCCCCTGTATTGAAGTCGTATTGAGAATGAGAGCCATTGTTAATGCCCTTAAAATGACACATGCTGCTGCGGGAATCCCGCAGCAGCATGGCAATCAAATGAGAATGATAATCATTTTTGTACTTATGCAATTATTTTTACCCAATACAACTTTTGCTTTATTATATGCCTGTGCTTTGCATTTGTAAATGGGTTTTTCACCGTAGTCGGTCTCAAGTCAAAAAAGCCACTCGTCCATAAGGACAAGCGGCTCGTGTAAATTTAATTTATTTACGTTTTGAATTAAACACTAACGCTTGATTGCTGACTAGCCTTGATAGCTTGCTCCAGGTCATAGATAATATCCTGAATATTCTCTGTACCCACAGATAGACGAATCAGCTCAGGATTAACGCCTGCTGCGGTCTGCTCATCTTCTGTCAGCTGTTGGTGCGTCGTACTTGCCGGATGAATGATCAGTGACTTGGAGTCACCTACGTTGGCAAGGTGAGAGAACAGCTTCACATTTTCAATCAGTTTGCGTCCTGCATCCACGCCGCCTTTGATACCAAAGGTCAGAATGGCTCCTTGGCCTTTCGGCAAATACTTCTGTGCCAGCTCATAGGAAGGGTGACTCGGCAAACCTGCGTAGCTGACCCATTCCACATCCGCATGTTTCTCCAGATATTGCGCCACAGCCAGTGCGTTGCTGCTATGACGTTCAACACGCAGATGCAGTGTCTCCAGTCCTTGAATGAGCAACCATGAATTGAAAGGTGAGATCGTTGCACCCAAGTCGCGCAGCAATTGCACACGGGCTTTGATAATATAAGCAATTGGTCCAACCGCTTCCGTATATACGACGCCATGATAGCTGGAATCCGGTTCTGTCAGTCCCGGGAACTTGCCGCTCGCTTTCCAGTCGAATTTGCCGCTGTCCACAATAACACCACCAATGGATGTACCGTGACCGCCAATAAATTTGGTAGCCGAATGAACGACAATATCAGCTCCATGCTCGATCGGACGAAGCAGATAAGGACTCGGGAATGTATTGTCCACAATCAAAGGAATGCCATGTTCATGGGCGATGGCTGCTACTGCTTCAATGTCCAGTACGTTGCCTTGCGGATTACCGATCGTTTCAGCGTACAATGCTTTTGTCTTATCTGTAATCGCCGCCCGGAAATTCTCAGGATCGCTGGAATCTACAAACTTTACATCCAGGCCAAGTTTCGGTAGTGTGGTTGAGAACAGATTGTACGTTCCCCCATACAGACTCGCTGCGGAAACAATCTCATCTCCCGCACCTGCAATGTTTAAGAGGGAGAACGTAATCGCTGCCTGACCGGAAGCGGTAGCCAGTGCACCCGCGCCTCCCTCAAGTGCAGCAATACGTTGTTCGAACACATCCGTGGTCGGATTCATCAGACGCGTATAGATATTGCCAAACTCTTTCAATCCAAACAGATTGGCTGCATGCTCCGTATCACGGAATCCGTAGGATGTTGTTTGGTACAACGGTACTGCACGTGCATGGGTGGTCGGATCAATCTCCTGGCCTGCATGGATTGCCAATGTTTCAAATGAAAGCTCACGTTCGTTTGACATAAATCGGTTTCCTCCCTTAACTTATACGTTGGCTTCTTTCCCAGATGTCATGACATGGTGGCGTATGTTTTCCATATTCTCTCACAAGATGTCGCTTTTGAAAAGAAATATTTCCGATTTTTCCGATGAGAAATGTTAATTATGTATTAGTTCGACTGATACAACAAAAAAACCTTTGCTCTCGCAAAGGTTTTCCGGATTCTTTCAACTATCACCTGCTGAACTTCTGCGCGACTTTTATACCGTCTATACCCGAACTCCACTCCATATCTCACGTAAATGCTTGGCCGCCGGGACAGCTTCTTCCGCCGTTACCCCTTCTAGTGAAATATCGATGTGTGGTTTATAGGTCTTCAATAGTTCAAAAAATAACGGATAATCCAGGATGCCCTCACCCGGCACCGGATTGAACTTCTCACCCTGCGCATTGAAAGCCACATCTTTGGCATGAATGACGATGATGCGCTGATACAGCGTTTCCATCACTTCACGCAGAAATGCAGACTGGTCAGCCACATGCGGTTGTTTGATCAGATTACAAGGATCGAACAGCATGCCCAGATTGGATGAAGGAATTTCTTCAAACAGGCGGATCATATGCTCACGCGTATGAAGTGTATGGGTAGACACAGGCTCAATCGCCGCATGAACGCCCCACTTTTCCGCCTCTTCCGCCAGTTCCTCTAACGTTTCCCGCAGCACCGTCCAAGCCTTTTCTTCATATCCGTCCGGATGAGAGCCGCGATACGTATCCAAGCCCCCGGTCTCCGTTGCCACCATGCTGCAACCGAAATCCCGGGCATAACGCAGATGTTCCTTGAACCGATCAATGTCTGCACGACGGGCCACAGGATCAGGATCAATCGGGTTGATGTAGCAGCCCAGTACCGCAATCTTGACTCCGCGCTGTGCAAATTGATCTCCGATCTCGTTCGCCAGTCCAGGGCTCAGCTTGCCATTGGCTGAGTCCACATCCGACAAAGCTTTGGCTAATGCCAGCTGTACCGAATTGAATCCGTTATCCGCGATGGTCTGTGCAAGCTGTGCTGTAGGCTGTTTGCCAAATGTATGCGCAAGAATACCAAGTTTCATGTCACTGCCTCCTTTGCAATCGGATCGCTGACAGGGTTAACGAGCCATCCAGCCCCCATCCACATTCAGTACGTGACCATTCAAATAATCCGAAGCCGCCGATGCAAGGAATACCACCGGGCCTTTTAGATCCTCAGGTGTTCCCCAGCGTCCAGCCGGAATCCGTGCCGTGATGTCACGGTACCGATTTTCATCGGCGCGAATCTGAGTCGTATTGTCTGTTTCCATATAGCCTGGTGCAATCCCGTTGATCTGAACACCTTTACCTGCCCATTCATTCGCAAGTGCTTTCGTTAAACCGGCTACCCCATGTTTACTGGCCGTATATCCCGGTACGTTAATTCCACCCTGATAGGACAACATGGAGGCAATGTTAATGATCTTGCCACTTCCTCGTTCAATCATATGTCTGCCAGCCAACTGGCTCAGGAAAAATACCGTATTCAGGTTAAGACCTATGACATCATGCCAGTCCTGTTGACCGTGATCAGCTGCAGGTGTACGACGAATAATTCCCGCATTGTTGACCAGAATATCAATTCTCCCTTGAAAGGCTAATGCCTTTTCAAACACCCCGGTCAATTCGTCCTCACGGCTCAAATCAGCTTCAATCACATACGCTTTGCGTCCGAGAGCCTCAATGGCACGCGCTGTTTCCGATGGATTGGAGTAAGACACCAGCACAACATCCGCCCCGGCTTCAGCAAGGCCAATCGCCATTCCTTGCCCCAGTCCTCCTGATGTACCAGTGACAAGTGCAACTTGTCCGCTTAAATCAAATGGGTTCATGAATGATTCCTCCGCATGGTTATTGGGTTGCAAACCTTGTTCTTCAGCCTCGGCAGTCACGTAACCACTGTAGAACTGAAGGTCAGCTCTGATAATCCACTTCGATGCCATTTTGCCTGTACAGGGCTGCTGTCTCCTCATCCAGGCGACTGTCGCTGATGATGCAGTCCAGCTCCGAACAGTGTGCAAAGGTCCGAAGGGCAAATTGCCCGAATTTATAATGATCCACGACGCCATAGACCTGCTGAGAGGCAGAGATCATTGCTTTTTTCAGTGGTACCAGATCTCCTGTATATATGGAAAGTCCAAATTCCGGATGAAGTGCCGTCGTTGAGATAAATGCTTTGTGAATGTTGAGACCCGAAATGAAGGCCGCCGTATCGTCTCCCACCAGCATATTACGGACTCTTGCTCCGCCTGGCACAACCAGTCGCACCTGCTCCTTTTTGGTCAACTCAGCAATGATGAACAAATCATTGGTAACCACGGTAATGGGCTGATTGTCCATGCGCTTCGCCATCTCCAACGTGGTGCTTCCGCCGTCCAGCGCAACAATATCTCCTGGTCGGATATACGCAAGGGCTCGCTCGGCAATCTCCGTTTTTTCCGAATGATGCTTTTCCGTAGCCCCGCGACTTGTGAGGATGCCGTACTGGTCGTTCTGAGCCAGCATCGCACCCCCATGGACACGTACGAGTAATCCCATGCCTTCCAGCTTATCGAGATCCTCCCGTACGGTCTTGCCCGTCACCTGCAGCAGTTCACTCAGATCACTGACGGTGACTTCCTGCCGTTCCAGCAGAGCCTCCATAATTTTTTCATGTCTTTTCAATGGATTCATCACAGATCAACTTCCTGTTTCTTTGGAATTTACGCGCCTATTTCAGGTCCTTCATCGCCACGCCGTCCATATCCTCGAACGTCTGGTTTTCACCAGCCATTGCCCAGCAGAAGGTATAGCTGCTCGTACCAACACCACTGTGGATGGACCAGCTTGGAGAGATGATGGCCTGACGGTCACGTACAACCAGATGCCGTGTTTCGTTTGGCTCGCCCATCATATGAAATACGACGCCATCTTCCGGCAGGTTGAAATACAAGTATACTTCGGAACGGCGATTGTGGGTATGTGCAGGCATGGTATTCCACATGTTGCCCTTGTCGAGTTCCGTAATGCCCATCACCAGCTGACAGCTCTGAATTCCTCCTTCTCCCTGGTGGATATAACGATATATCGTACGTTCATTGGAGCTTTCGATGCTGCCGAGATGGTTCGGCTGAGCCTGCTCCTGGGTTGCCTTTTGCGTAGGATAAGTATGGTGCGCTGGTGTGGATACAAAATAAAACTGAGCCGGCTGGTCGTTGCCGCTGTTCTTGAATACAACTTCTTTTACACCTCTGCCGATATACAGGCACTCTTTCGCACCAATCTCGTATCCCTGACCGTCAGCTGTCACGGTTCCATGGCCTCCAACATTAATGATACCGATTTCACGACGCTCCAGGAAAAAGTTCGTTCCGATATCCTTCAGATTCACTTCAAGTGCGATATCCTTGCTCTGAGGTATAGCCGTTCCTACAATATAACGATCCACATGGGAATATACCGTCACCAATTCATCTGTCGCAAACAGCTGCTCCATCAGGAATTCCTCACGCAGACGGGATGTATCATAGTTTTTCACTTCATTTGGGTGTGCAGCATAACGGTTTTGCATTATTAATCCATTCCTTTCGTTAGTCAGATAATGTTCATATAAGTTCATTTTAGTTCATTATGTATCTTTTGTGTACCTTTTTTTATAAAAAAAAGGCTAACCAGTATTTATTGGCTAACCTCATAATACGAACAGCATCCTATACTTAATAATATATTTAATATTTTTACAATTGATTACGTATTAACTTAATAGAAGAACCTTTCCCTCGATGCTCGATTCAGCGGTTGCAATGGCCTGTTTCACATTTGTAAGCTCATACGTCGCCCCAATGTTGGCCATCAATAGCTGTCCTTTCCGAACTAGCTCAATCACTTCATTGAATACCTGTTCCCATCGTTCTTGCGAACATCGTTCTACCCAATGCTTCAGCCAAAAGAGTTTAACGTTAACTTGTGTTCCACGAGTCATCTCATGCCATAACGGTGAGATACCTGAGAGCAGTCCGACGCTTATTACCGTGCCATGCGGCCTTATACAACTCACGAGTTGCTCTCCATCTGCCCCTCCGATGCAGTCGACGGCCGCATTAGCGCCACGCCCCTCCGTTAATTCTGCAATTCTCTCCTGTAGCAACTCTTCCATCGTATTCACGACAGAAACTGCCCCAAGGCGATATAACTCAGCAGTATGGCGATCATTTCTTGTGAGCGCAATCATACGAAATCCCAGAATCTTCGATAATTGTGCAAAGATTCGCCCAATCGCGGAACCACCGGCATTGACAATCAAGGTATCGCCGTACGTAAGATGAAGTATATCCGTACAAATCAGCCAAGCTGTTATCGGGTTAATGTAAATCTGACTTGCCGATTGATCATTAATATCATCAGGCACAACGATCGCGTGTCGATCCAAAGTTCTCACCATCTCTTGCCACGTGTTTTCTCCTTTCAGAGGCAGGACGCGCCGACCCAACATTTGATTGGATACTCCCGGTCCTACTGCCTCCACTACCCCCACTCCCTCGAACCCAGGTACGGCTGGCAATGCCGTCCGATGCGGATATGCGCCTCGGACAGGAATGACATCTGAGGGATTAATAGGCCGAGCGCACATCCTCACCGCTAATTCACCGGGGCCAGGGGGCACTAACTCCTTCTCCTCTATGCACAGCACTTCGTTCGGCTCGCCGAAACGATAATAACGTATAACCTTGGTCTTCATATTGCATCTCCTAAAATCATTTTTCTTAGATGAAAATATAAATATAGTATGTAATAAAATAGATAATAAGCAACGTTGTTTATCCAAAAACAGGGTTTGATTTGAAAGAGAATTCCCTTTTAGTAAAAACTACCCTAACACAATTCAAAAGGAGATCTCTAAAGAAAAGATTATCCCATTTACCAATTTAGTGTAAACACAATTGGTTACTTTATAAAAATATAACACTAGTGTCCCCAGTGTTGGGATAAATCAAAGAACCTGACGGGAAAATCCCCGCCAGGTTCTGGTGAACTTGCGATGTATTATAAGGAGTAAATGAGCGCCTCATAAGGACGCAAACGAAGGGTGCCTTCTCTAACCTCATCCGAGGTTGACCGATCCAGATTGCCAATGACCAAGCGGGCATTCGAGGCTCGATCAGCAAATGAAGCAGGCAGACGATAGGACTGCTCCCGGTCCGAATGATTGAGAATGACAAGCCATGTCTCTCCATCCAGACTGCGGCTATATGCATATACATGCTCATCCCCTGCCGATTGGTCACGATAATCTCCATAGACCATAACCGCGTGCGTTTTACGCAGGGCAATCAACTGCTGATAATATGCAAATACGGAGTCCTGCGCGGCCAAATCCCGCTCCACATTAATCTCTTCATAGTTGGGATTCACCTGCATCCACGGCTGCCCTTCGGTAAACCCGGCGTATTTGCGGCTGTCCCACTGCATTGGTGTGCGGGAATTATCCCGGCTCAGCGGCTGAAGACTGTGGAGGACTTCATCTGGCGCACGGCCTTTACTGATTTCTTCCTTATATTTATTCTTCATTGCAATATCGTGATATTCATCAATGGAAGAGAACCGGACACCCGTCATGCCAATCTCCTCTCCCTGGAATACATACGGTGTTCCCGGAAGGGTATGAATCATGGTCGCCAGTTGTTTGGCCGATTCCACACGGTATTGACCATCATTGCCGTACCTCGAAACCTGTCGGGTGTGATCGTGATTGTTCAGGAACTGGGAGTTCCAACCTTCATGGCGGAATGCTTCATACCAGCTCTCCTGAATTTCCTTGTACCGTGCCAAATCCCAAGTAGGCATGTCATCCGCCACCTGGAAATGGAATAACGTATGCAGCTCTTTCCGGTTATCCCCCACATACAGAAGGCCATCCTCTGGTGTGACAAACGGAATTTCTCCTACAGTCATGATGTCATAATGCTGGAGAACCTCCCGATTCATTTCCTGCAAATATTCATGAATGCCCGGATTATTACCCAGATAATCAATATGCTCCGGGTGATCCGCATCCGGGAAACCTTCCAGCTTGGCGAGCAGATTAATAACATCCATGCGGAAGCCGTCAATGCCCTGATCCAGCCAGAAACGCATCATCCGATAAATCTCCTGACGCAGTTCAGCATTTTCCCAATTCAGATCAGGCTGCTCCTTGGCAAAGGAATGGAAATAATACTCTCCCGTCCGCTCGTCGTAGGTCCACGTCGACGGTTCAAAATAGGAGCGCCAGTTGTTCGGCAGGCCATCCTGTTTCCCCGGCTTCCATATATACCAGTCGCGTTTCGGATTATCGACAGATGAACGAGATTCTTCAAACCATACATGCTGCTCTGATGTATGATTGACCACCAGATCCATAATGAGCTTCATGCCCAGTGCATGGACCTTGTCCAGCAATTGCCTGAACTGCTCCATCGTTCCGGCTTTCGCCATGATGCGGTAATAATCCGCTATGTCATATCCGTTATCTTTATCCGGCGATTCATAAATGGGATTAAGCCAGATGACATCTATCCCCAGACTTTTGATATAGTCGAGCTTGAGCATCAAGCCCTCCAAATCCCCGATGCCGTCCCCATTCGCATCCAGGAAGCTCCGCCAGTAGACCTGATATACCACGGCTTCTTTCCACCATGCCCGGTTCATGCTGCATCTCCCCTTTTCCGCTTAATGGCTATGCTCCTGCAACGTACGCTCCAGGAATGACAGCGTGAGCTGTTTCGTATCCTTCAGCACCACGTCCGCACCGGAACCTTTAAGTACAGCTTCTTCACCAATACCAACGGCGATCATGCCTGCGGATTTGATGGCCTCAATACCCGCCTGCGCATCCTCGATGCCGATGCAGGCCTCAACGTCAGCACCCACTTCTTCCGCTCCTCGCAGGAACAGATCTGGTGCAGGTTTGCCGTGCGGTACGGAATCTGGATGTACCACATAGCGGAACAGCGAGTCCAACTCCAGCGCCTTCAGAATTTGAGGGGCATTTTTGCTGGCCGAGGCGATCACCGCAGGAATGCCGGAAGCTTGCAGCTCAAGCAGCAATTCCCGAATTCCAGGGTATGTGTGCTCCGGTGTCAGCGAGTCCAGCAACGAGACATAATGTTCGTTTTTACGCTGTGCGAATTCTTCCTTTTCCTCAACCGAAAATACATCTTCCTTGCCACCCAGACGTAAAATGCGAGCCAGCGACTCCCCGCGGCTAATGCCCTTTAACTGCTCGTTGAACTCCCGATCAAACGGAATATCCAGCGATTCCCCCAGCCTTTTCCACGCTACATAATGGTACTCCGCCGTGTCAGTAATGACACCATCCAAATCAAAAATAACGGCTTGAAGTGCTCCGTTCCCTTTCATCTTTCCGTTCCTCCCCATGTCATTGCTCTAGTTGCCATTCAATTCGTTTCTCGTTGCTTTCCCGTCTCTCGCCCTTCCAGTCCAGAACGACCGTCCAGCCCGATGTATTGGAAATGCTCGCAATTCGTTTGCCCTCACGGGATTCAAAATGAATATCGAACTCCGCATCGCCTACCATCAGATGCTCCAGACTGCATGTTTTGTGGTCCCATGCCTGCGGCATATTAGGTGATAAAGTTAAACGGCGATGCTGTGCTTCCGGTTGAACGCCGAAGAAATGTCGTACGACTGGTACAGCCAGTGCATAGATCGTCCACGCCTGCACTACACAGCCGTAGTCCGGGGACATCTCCGAGAATGAACCCGGCAGTACACGTGAGAAGCTTTTCCCCATCCGGCGCAGTAAATCCAGCGCGTGATCCGGATGCCCGTACGCCGCTTCGGCAACCGCATGCGCTCCGGTAGAGATCGTCATCGTGCCCTGTTGATACATGGCAGCAAGATACGTACCGTATTCACCGATGAAGTCGCGATTTCGCATCGCTTCCAGAGCACGCTGTGCTTTGTCCTGATCGGCAATTCCTGCTTCCATTGGAGTGACAATGACCCAGTTTTTGTTTAACAGCCAACCGCGGTCTTTCTGATTCTCACCTGCATCGGCAAGCAATCCTTCCACGTACTCCCGGTAGTCTGTGATCCCTTGCTTTTCAGCGAGAGATACCATGTAATCCACCTTGGGCACAATATCGGAAATAGGTGCAACGGCATCCGCATAGAGGCTGTCTTTTTCAGACCAATACACATCATTCACCGCACGTACCGCTTGCTCAGCCAGTTTTTGATATGTCTGATGCCGCTTCGTTTCACCCAAATAGAGACTCATGTGCTCCAGCGCCTGAATAGCCTTCGCAGTATATACGGCACTATCAATCAGTTCCATATTCAATCCGGCAATCTCAATGATGCCGTAACCCGAAGGGAACAGGTCTCCGTCCGGGTCCATCTCACCCAGCAGCCAGTCGATTCCCTGAATACAGTAGTCATAATGCTCGCGCAGAAGTGCATCGTCTCCGGTCCACAGGAACATTTCCCATACAAAGGCGATATAATGTGCCGTTTCCTGCGTGTTGCCCCGATTAGACACCGCTCCCAATGTGGTCACTTCATGCACAAAACGTCCATTCCCGTTCGCTTCCTTGGATTTCGCCAGCAACAAATTCAACGTATCCCGCACCAGCTGATGGTCTCCTGTAGCAAGCACACCCTGAAGTGCATACGTGCTGTCACAGCCGAACCACCACGGATACGTGGGTCCGCCTGCCGTCAATCCGCGACCAATTCCATCCACTTGCTGCACCAGCCACTGATTATTGCGCTTCACCCAGGCAAATTGCTCGTTCAGCTCATCTTCGCCTTCAATGGTCAGCACTGCGCGCTGATCCAACTTGTCGTAGAGCTGCTGCTTCTGCTCTTTCAAGCTGACGTAGTCACGTTCGATGACTGCATAAGTCTGCTCACAGGCTTCACGTGACGACTCCGAACCGGCAACAAATAACCGGAAGCGGAACACATCCTTCTCCTCCAGCGTGCATTCGGTTACAAAAGAAATGCCTGTGCCCTTGCCTGCTGTCAGTTCTGGTCCGTAAATCTCAGGTCCAACGGTCATTTCCGTTCCAGGCAGGTCACTTCCAATCATGGCATACCAGTCTTGGGCATCATCTTTTACGATGACCTTGCGCGAAGAAATGGCTTCTGCCGTTTCACCCGCTCCTGGGATAATTCCGATTTCATCGGAATACCACACTGGACGGAGATCGGTCCGTGACAGCAGCTCCAGCTTGAGCCGGGTTGTTCCTTTGCCGTAAGCGCCGATCTCATATTCTGCGACCATGCCTTTTTCATAATCGGGGGCAAACTGACTGCGTTCAATGGATACCGGAATGTGGCTTAATCCGTGATCATAATCGAACCGGCTCCCGCCCCAGGATTCGCTTGTGAATCCGTCTGCCCTTGCCCATACCGCAATGTTGCGATCCAGATCGGTCACCTTCAGCCAGAAGCCGTCCAGCAGCTTGATCGGATGCAGCCATACACCGCCCATTTCGTTAGCCATATGATGCCCAAAATCGGGAAAGTATCCGTCCTGGGTACCGCAAATCTTTACATATTCACCTGCGTTATAATACAAATTAAAAGGATGTCTGCTTGTTAATGTGGCCATGGTAGTCCTCCTCTGCGGTTTGGCTCACCGCTCATCTCTTCTATTAATACGGACGATTAGCCCTTGATTGCAGAAGAAATGGAAATGCCTTCAATAAAGTATTTTTGTGCAACAAAGAATACAAGGAGTGGCGGAAGCATAATCAGCATCGTTGCAGCCATTAACATGTTCCATTCTACGTTATACAGCCCTTTGAACATGGACAATCCAAGAGCCAGCGTATACTTCTCACTGGAATTCAGATAAATGAGCGGTCCCTGGAAGTCATTCCATACGCCCATAAAGGTAAAGATCGATACAGCAATCAGTGGCGGCATGGACAGCGGCAGCATGATTTTAGTGAAAATCTGCATTTTATTTGCTCCATCCACAAAAGCGGACTCATCAAGATCACGCGGAATGCCGCGCATGAACTGGCGGATCAGGAAGATGTTAAACGCTCCGCCACCGAAGAATGCAGGGATAATGAGTGGTAAAAATGTATCAACCCAGCCGATTTCCTTGAACATGATGAACATCGGGATCATCGTTACCTGCGAAGGCAGCATCATCGTCGCCAATAGCACCAGGAACAACGTGCGTTTGCCGCGGAAGTTAAACCGGGCGAAACCATACGCACATAGGGCAGACGAGAATACGGTACCGACTAATACCGGAATCAGAATAATCAGCGTATTTTTCAAAAATGTAAAAAACGGGATGGCCAGAACGGCATTTTTATAGTTAGACCACATCCATACAGCCGGGAAAAAATCATCTTTGAACACCTCGGCAGGTGTTTTAAGAGACGTTGCAAACGTCCATAACAGCGGGATCAGCACGACGGCCGCACCAGCGAGAAGCATAAGCATAGAAAATAGTTTCGAGTAGACCGGTTTCCGTTTCGTTGCTTGATTCATCATTTGTCCTCCTCTCAATCCTTTTCGTTATCGCCCTGGTAATAGACCCACATCGAAGAACTGCGGATGACCAGCAACGTAAACGCCAGAATGATGATGAACAATACCCAGGAGAGTGCCGAAGCATAACCCATTTCAAAATCGGTAAAAGCTTTATTGTACAGATACAAGTTATAGAACAAGGTCGAGTTAAGCGGTCCCCCGTTGGTCATAACAAATGCTTGTGTGAAATACTGGAATCCGCCGATGATACCCATAATAACGTTGAAGAACACCGTTGGGGAAATCATAGGTAATGTAATGTTGAAAAACCGTTGAAACGGTCCCGCTCCATCCAGATTGGCAGCTTCATACAGCTCTTCGGGAACTCCCTGCAAGCCGGACAAATAAATGATGATCGTGTTGCCGACGCCCCACAACCCCATGACAATCAGTGCGCCCAGCGCATAGCTCGGATCTTGAAGCCAAGCTGGCCCCTGTACGCCGAAAAAGGCAAGTGCCCGGTTCAGAATGCCGTATTCCGGATTGAAAATCATAATCCACATCATTGATGCCGCTACAGCCGGAATGACGGATGGCATGAAATAGATCAATCGGAAAAATTTCATGCCTCTGTTCCGCATATTCAGCAGCAAGGCGATAAGCAGTGATGCCACTTGATACAGTGGTACAGATACCAGAGCGAAGATAAAGGTAACTTTCAACGATTGATAGAACAACTCATCATGAAACATCGTTTTGAAGTTATCCAGACCGACCCATTCAATCGATTGTACGCCGGTAATAATATCCCATTTGCTAAAAGCCAGCAGCAGGGAGAATAACATTGGACCAATGGTAAAGAGCAACAAACCTATAAGCCAGGGCAATATGAACCAATACCCGGCGCGCTCGGATTTAGAATTACGCATAGCACAGCCTCCTTGATGAAGAGGGTGAATCAGCATGGCCGCCGACTCACCCGCATGGTTTTTACTTGATTTTGCTGTCAACGTTCTTCGCAGCTTCATCCAGAGCGCCTTTGACATCCTGTTTGCCAAGCAGCACTTTTTCCAGCGCCTTGGTGAATTCTTCAACAAACACAGGTCCGTTTGTAGAACGCATGGTTACCGGTTTTTTAGCATAATCCATCATTTCGATGACCGGTTTGTCTGCTACTTCTTTGGCTTTGACTTCGTCCAGTTCTTTCACAGTCGCTGGCAGTACTTTACCGTTCGCAGAGCGAAGCTTCTGTGCATCTGTGCCCGAGAGCCATTTTACCAGTTCGTAAGCTGCTTCTTTATTTTTACCGGCTGCGTTGATCGCCCAACCCGCACTTGCGATGATGCTTGAACGAGTACCGTCCGTATTTTGTGGAATCAGTGCAGAACCATATTGAACATCGGATTTGTCGAGATCACCTTTGATCCAACGACCTGTAATCATCATGGCGAGCTTGTCTGTCATGAACATCGATGAATCTCCGCCAAGCGTTTCAGAATCCAGTGGCGTCGGGGATACACGGCTATCTCCTTGAGACCAGGAAACGTATTTATCCATTGCTGCGATTGTTTTTTCACTGTTCATGTAGCCTTCCGCAGCTGTTCCATCCTCATTCGCGATGTCTGTACCGTAATCCCACAGGTACGTATAGATCGGATATTCCCATTTGCCTGCGTTGAATCCGAATTGAGTATATTTATTGCCATCTTTTTTAGTCAGTTTTTGTGCAGTTGCAATCATGTCATCCCAAGTCCATTCATCTGTTGGATAAGGGATTCCAGCTTCGTCAAACATGCGTTTGTTGTACCACAGAGCAAGTGGGTTGAAATCTTTAGGCAAGTAGTATTGTTTGCCTTCGATTTTCATATTTTCAATAAGATCCTTTTGGAAAATATCGAGATTAAACGATGTATCTTTGCTCAAATAATCGTCAAGTGGCTCAATTACACCTTTATCAACGTATTTGTAGTAGTCGCCTTCACCAACCAGGAATACGTCTGGTGCCTGACCTGCTGCCAGGGATGTGGTGAGTTTTGTTCCATAACCTTCACTTGGAATAGGCTCAAACTTCACTTCGATTTCCGGGTGTGCAGCATTGAACTCTTCCGCAAGCTTCACTTCATCCGCACCGGAGTTGACATCTCCCCATACGGAGAAGGTGAGTTTTACCTTTTCTCCTTTTCCGCCTTCCGCATTGTTGCTTCCACCTGAAGAACACGCAGATAACACTAATACCAAAATCAGCATCATGACCAAACTTGCGGACCCTTTTTTCATTTAAATGACCTCCCACATGGATTTATATTAAACCAAGGTTTGAAACCGTTTGCTGAAAGTAACTTGCTGACCGGACAGAAGGAGAGAAATTTCTTCCTCTGCATCACTCTCGATTAGAATACCCTCGGACGTGATTGTGATATGCAACAGCTGGTTTTGCCAGTAGAGCGGGAATTTCAGACTGCTCCAGGACTCAGGCAGCTTCGGATCGAGATGGAGCTGGCCATCCAACATGCGAACTCCGGCAAATCCCATCACAACACATTCCCATATTCCGCCCAAAGAAGCTGAATGGATGCCTGCATCCGAAGAGTGCATATGCGGCCCCAGATCAATCTCGGACGCCCGGCGGAACAGATCATATGCGAGCGGACGATCACCGAAGTCACTGGCAAGAATACTATGTGTCGACAGGGACAATGAGGAATCATGCAATGTTTTTTCCTCATAGTAATCGTAGTTGGCACGTTTGATAGCGGGTTCAAATTTATTCTCAAGCAGGAAGAACAGCATCATGATGTCAGCCTGCTTCGAAATTTGCATTTCACCAACCTGATCCAGGTTGTAGTCATTGAAGATGCTGGCCACTTTGGTCTGATTTTTATAAGGGGTAAGATCAATGACTTTCTTCTGCAAGTAGGTATCATCTTGTGGAATAAGTCCTTGTTCATTGGGCCCTGGCAGATACATTTGATCCAGCTTGTTCCACGCTTCCCGAGCGGATGTCAGGTTAAGCTTCGCAGACAATGCTTTGAGCAACTCAGGTTTCTCCTGCTGTAGCTTTTCATAATATTGAATGGCCAGCTCCATATTGAAGTGAGCCATATGATTGGTGAATGCATTGTTGTCCACATGTTCCTTATACTCATCCGGTCCAACAACCTCATTGATGTGGTAGCGCCCCTTGGCCTCATCCCACTCCAGACGGCTGGCCCAGAACGTTGCTGTATCAAAAATGATCTCGTAGCCATATTGATTCATGAACGCCTCATCGCCTGTAGACTGGACGTAATGCCAAACAGCATAAGCGATGTCAGAGGTAATATGCTGTTCAATGAAGCCGGACCAGATCTTCGTCTGTTCTCCGGTTACGATATCTACATCTCCCCATACCGGTGTAACTTCGCCATCTTCGATCCAGGCTGCTTCCCACGGATACATGGCTCCTTCGAACCCGTTCTCCTTGGCCTTGCTTCGAGCTCCATCCAACCCCTGATATCGATATTCCAGCAAGGATCTTGCGATCTTGGGATTGCTGTAGATGAAGAATGGAAGGATGAAGATTTCCGTATCCCAAAAGGAATGTCCCTTGTACCCTTCACCACTCAACCCTTTCGCCCCGATGCCCATGCGATTATCATGCGCAGGTGTCATAATGACGAGGTGATAGATGGCGAAACGGATGGCAAGCTGGTCATATCCGCTTGTGCTGTCCACTTCAATGTTGTACGTGGACCAGGTTTCCGCCCAAGCGTTAGCGCTTTCACGAAATAGCTGATCATACCCTTTTTGCGACTCTTGCTTCAGTTCCGTCAGCGCCGATTCACGCATTTGCTCCAGTGAATATCCACCTTTGTTGTAAACCAGATCGCGGCTGGTATGCACATTCGAGATTTTCTCCAGTGTTACCGATTGTCCGGCTTCCACAGTCACTGTGCCTTCAATGCCTACCTTGCGGCGTCCCATCGTTTGACGCAATTCCGGCTCAACCTTTGCACCATTCAGCTGCCAGTGGTGCACCGTATTGGTTACAAAATCAACAGCCGATTGTGTCGTCGTTGACGTCATTTGAATATAAGTCTTTTCAAATATCCGTTTTTCGCCTTCCGTGAAATGCTGTGCACCCGAGTTCGTCCATTGTCCATTAATACCGGATGCAATGTGAACACGCGCCTGACCATCCAGTGGCTTGATGCTTACAGATGAACCAACCAGATGACGATTATTCAAGGAAACAAAGCGACGGAATTGAAGTTCAAAGCTTTCTCCTGTCGGGCTCTGCCATACCACGTTACGGGTCAGCTCACCGTTCTTGAGATTCAGTTGACGACTGTAGCTGATCGTTCTTCCTTTTTCCAAACTGAAGGTTTCCCCATTCAGGGTGATTGAAAGTTCCGTTACATCCGCTGCATTAGGGAGTTCTGTTACTTCATGCTCGTCAAACTTATTGAAGGTTCCGGCTACGAACCAGTTCCGTACCTGTCCAACATAATTCTCGTCCGTTGCCGAGCGAAGTCCCATGTAGCCGTTCCCAAGTGAGAGCACAGCTTCGCCTTTCCCTTGATGAGCCGGATCAAACCCGGTTTCAGTTACCAGCCAGTTACTCCATTCTCCTTGTCCTGCATCGTATTTCAGCAATGTGTATTCCCCCTATGTCTATCTTATGTTGTATCCGAAACGTTTTGGATTTGAGTTAAAATAATACCGAAACGTTTCGGATTTAATAAAACATTTCGGTGCTCTCTTCATCTCATTCATTTTGCAATCCCTCGCGAACCGTATTCTCAGCTATCTCAGCGACCTGGTTTGGCTGTCGAGGATCTCAAAACCAATTCATTTTGCAAAATATTAAATTTGGGGCTGTCTTCCGATCTCAGCATGCCCATCAGCAGGTTTGCAGCTTCATGTCCCAACTGATACATGTTCTGTCCGATGGTGGTGAGTGGTGGTTGAAAATAGGCAGCAGTTGGAATGTCGTCAAATCCCACTATAGATAATTCATTCGGTATAGAGATGTCTAGTTCATTCGCAGCCTTCATTACACCCAGAGCCATCATGTCACTTGCACAAAAGATTGCGGTAATTTCCGGATATGTCTTCAACAATTCAGAAGCTTGTTGCTGCGCTTCCTCTTCCGTGAAATTCCCGTTTACGATCCATTCAGGCTTCGAGCTCAATCCTGCATTGTGCATTGCATCGGAATATCCTTCATAGCGCTCCTTGGAAACAAAAGCCTCCGGGTAACCGTTTACCATGGCAATCTGCTGATGACCCAAACCAATAAGGTGCTCTACAGCAGTCTGTGCACTTTGTTTGTGATTCGTTGATACAAAACCAACATACTCACTGTGAATGGGTATATCAATCAATACACAGGGAATGTCACTATCCAATACTTCTTGCAAATACGGATCATCCGTCTTCACACCCTGAAGAATGACACCATCCACTTTTCGTTCCCTGCACAACTGTGTGTACGTTTTCATCTTTTGCTTCGCTGTATTCGTGCTGAACAAAATCAGATCATAATCCGAATTGGCGGCGCTGTCATTAATACCGCAAAGCACCTCGAATACAAAGTTGTTATCGATGTTTTTGTACGTCATGCCTGATACGAGCAACCCCAGTGTTTTGGTTTCCTTCATGACCAGGCCTCTCGCTAGACCATTTGGACTATAGTTCAGGGTTTCGGCGGCTTCTTTAATCAGTTTGCGCGTACTATCGCTGACGTCCGAGTACCCATTCAGAGCTCTGGATACGGTCGTAATCGAAAATCCCGTCATTTGTGATATGTCTTTGATTGTAGCCAATTGCTTTCCTCCAAAACGTTTCGGATTACTTATATTTCTGAGTATACGGATTCGAGAAGAAAAATCAAGAACTTTTTTCGACAATATTTTCGCCTCTTCGGAACTCATCTATCCCTTTCCTTATTCTATCCGCATTCCGTTCAATCAAATAGGTAAAAAAAAGATCTCCCGACCTTTTAATAAAGTCAGGAGATCCCTTAAGCTATTGCATAAAACTTAATGTGCAACTGCATTGTTCAACATGATCCAGATTGAACCAATCACGATGGTCAACATCATCAACAGACCAAAAATCAGAGCCATTACATTCCAGCGTGGCTTCTCCGTTTCACGGATATGCATGAAGAAGAAAAGTTGAACCACAAACTGAAATGCTGCTGTTACCAAGACAACAGCTACTGTTCCTGTTCTGCCCATCATGTCATTCAGAACCACCACAAGTGGGATGATTGTGAGGACGATGGACAGAATGAAGCCGATGACATAGGACTTGAGTGAACCATGCTGCTCATGGCCATGGGATTCATGTGAGTTATGTTCTGCCATCTACATCACCCCCATCAGATAGACGATCGACAGAAGGAAAATCCAGACGACGTCCAAGAAGTGCCAATACAAGCTGATTACGTTGATTTTACCTCGAGTTACATCGGTAATTCCACGTTTTTTCAGTTGCAGCATCAAACCGATCATCCAGATCAGACCGAGCGATACGTGGAGTCCGTGAGTACCAACAAGGGTGAAGAATGCGCCGGAAGCAGCACTAGTCGTATAACTGAATCCTTCGTGAATCAACTCAATAAACTCCGTTACTTCCAGGGCGATAAAGCCCGCACCCAGAACAGCTGTAACTGCCAGCCAGCTGATCAATTGCTTCACCTTGCCCTGATTCATGGCAAGAACCGCAAGTCCACTTGTAAATGAACTTGTCAGCAAGATAAATGTCTCGGCAATAACGCCAGGCATTTTGATTAACTCAGACAATACAGGTCCGCCCGCCGTATTGTCACGCAACACAATAAAGGTTGCGAACAATACGGAGAACAGGATAACGTCGGAAATCAGGAAGAACCAGAATCCGAGTACTTTCAATTCTTGTGGATCATGATGGCTATGGTCATGACCATGTGCATGATTTTCACCGTGCTTAGCGGCTGCTTGAGCCATTATACCGACCCCCTTAACGACGCTTCGGTACGCTTAATTTCGTCGACCGGAATGTAATAATCCGTATCGTATGAGAATGAACGGGCGATCATGCAGATCCCTACGCCGGCGAGTCCAAGAATCGCCATCCATAGCCATCCGAATACAAAGCCGAAACCAGCGATAAACCAGAAGATCGACATGATGAACGGAATCGCGGAATTTTTAGGCATATGAATCGGCTCAAGCGGCTGTTCTGGTGGATAGATGCCTTTGGCACGACGTTCTTTCTCTTCCCACCACTCATCAATATCATCTCCGCGCGGTGTAATGGCGAAGTTATATTCAGGAGCTGGTGAAGGAATCGACCACTCGAGCGTACGTCCACCCCATGGATCAGCCGAAGCTTTGAGTGATTTGTATTTCCGAATACCGTCTGCAATTTGTGCAACCTGGAATAGGAATCCGACACCCATCAGGAATGCCCCGATTGTGGATACGAAGTTCAGCTCCCACCAGCCGGTATCCCAGCCGTAAGTGCTCAGACGACGTGTCATACCCATCAAACCGACAGCATACTGCGGCATGAAGCAGACATAAAAACCAATATTCCAAGTCCAGAATGCCCATTTGCCCAGTTTCTCTTCGAGTTGGAAACCGAACATTTTAGGCCACCAGTAGTACAGACCTGCGAAGTATCCGAATACTACGCCACCGATCAATACTTGGTGGAAGTGGGCAATCAGGAAGTAACTGTTGTGGAACTGGAAGTCAGCAGGAGCTACGGATAACATAACCCCCGTCATCCCCCCGACAATAAAGCACGGGATAAAGGCTAATGTCCACATCATCGGGGTCGCCATTCGTATCCTTCCCCGATACATCGTAAACAGCCAGTTAAAGATCTTAACCCCTGTTGGAATGGCTATCAACATCGTGGTTACGGCGAAGAATGCATTAACGTCCGCTCCCGAACCCATCGTGAAGAAGTGATGCGCCCATGTAAAGAAGGACAGGAAGCTAATGATCAGCATCGCAAATACCATCGATTTGTAACCAAACAGTTTTTTCCTCGAGAAGGTACTTACAATCTCGGAGAATACACCGAATGCCGGCAAGACTACAATGTATACCTCAGGGTGACCCCACATCCAGATCAAGTTGATATACATCATCGGATTACCGCCCAGATCAAGCGTGAAGAAATGCGCCCCGGCAAACCTGTCGAGGAAGAGCAGTGCAAGTGTCACGGTCAAGATCGGGAATGCAAACAGAATGATAATACAAGTGGAGAATACCGACCATGTAAACATCGGCATTTTCATCCATTTCATGCCTGGCGCACGCATTTTAATGATGGTAACCAGGAAGTTGATACCGGTAGCCAGGGAACCGATACCCGAAATCTGAATACCCCATATATAGAAGTTTTGTCCCACCCCCGGGCTATGCGATAGCTCCGATAAAGGCGGATAACTGAGCCAGCCTGCGTCCGGTGAACCACCGATAACGAAGGACAGGTTAAACAGCATTGCTCCCAGGAAAAATAACCAGAAGCTTAGTGCATTCAGGAACGGGAACGCAACGTCCCTTGCTCCTATTTGAAGCGGTACAATAACGTTAAACAAACCGAACATAAATGGCATCGCCATGAAAAGGATCATGATTGTACCATGAGTCGTAAAGACCTGATTATAATGCTCGGGATGCAAGAAATCCATGTTAGGCATAGCTAGCTGAAGACGCATCATCAGTGCATCCACACCACCACGGAATAGCATGATTATGGAAGCAATGATATACATAATACCGATCTTTTTGTGATCGACGGTAGTTAACCAGTTACGCCAGAGCCAGCCCCATTTTTTGAAATAAGTCAGCACCGCTACGATGGTAATCATCGTAATTCCGATCGCCACATCCGCACCATAAATCAGCGGATCACCGGTTACGAAAAATTCCGATGCAAACTCCTTAAGTCTCTCTAACATTGGGGGCCTCCTTTCAAATCTTTAGTTAGCACTCTTGACCACGTCGTGCGTAGTACTTTCTTTGGCGCCAGAAGCTTCATCCGAGCTTCCGCCGTGTTTGCTGTGAGCACCTTGACCGTCAATAACGTACTTGGTCACGATGTCCTGGAACAAACCTTCTGGGAAAGAAGAATAATAAGCAACATTACTTGTTCCCGGTTCCGCCAGCGTGTTGTACGTTTCTTGTGTCAGTGGCTGGGATTGCTGCTTCACTTCATTCACCCATTTATCGAAGTCTTCCTCCGATGTAGCATTCACATCAAAACGCATTTGGGCGAAGTGTTCCCCCGTAAAGTTGGCACCTGAACCCCAATATTGACCTTCATGATCAGCTTGCAAGTACAAGGTCATCGCCATACCCGACATTGTATAAATTTGTCCACCAAGTTGCGGAATCCAGAACGAGTTCATCGGTGAATCCGCGGTGAGCTCAAATTTTACGGGCCGGTCTGCCGGGATATTCAACGTGTTGACCGTTGCAATACCTTGCTCCGGATACATAAACAGCCATTTCCAATCCAGTGAAGACACTTGAATGGTCACCGGGGCTTTCTCAGAAGCCAGTGGCTTCGAAGGTTCCAGATCATAGGTGTAGCGAATCGTTACAACCGCAAGCAACCCAATAATAATAATCGGAATGGTCCACCAGATAGCCTCCGCTTTGGTGCTGTGAGCCCAGTTAGGCTCATATGCAGCTTTATTGTCCGGTTTGTCGCGGTAACGCCATACAATTACAGCAGACAAAATCAATACAGGCACAATAACAATTGCACAAAGAATTGTCGAAATGACAATCAAATCTCTCTGCGAAGAGCCGATGGGCCCCTTCGGATCCAGAACAACGTACTGCCCGCCTGCCAGCATTGGCCAGACAATCAATGCAATTGTAACCAACGTCAGGACAACCGGAATGATTATCCGAATTAGCGACCTAGGTTTCTTGTTCATCTTGATCCCCTCTCCTTAAATTCGCTCATACTGAAAAAACAGTATACTACTCTCTTCCTTCTAAAGATATCAGAAATGAGCAACTTTTTTGTTCATGTTAACAAATTTGTCGATTTTGCACCTTAAATGTGTGAATTTTTTCTCACAAATCACTTGCATACTTGATATTTCCTCATTGTAATCTTTACACTTCAAGTCACAAAATAAAACCCTTTGCAGTCCCGTTGAACAGTATCAACGAATCCGCAAAGGGCTTTATTGACTGGGATTCCGGGTGCTCATCCAGTCTTTATTATGAACGAATTAACGCAAGATTATTTAATCGGCGCCTTCGTCTTCCCGGCGTGTATGAACAAGTCCAATCGATTTGGCAATTACGTAAATAAATACACTACCCACCAAGAAACCGATACCCACCATTAATCCGAGGTTACGATCATTAAAATCATTCAGGTTAATCAGGCACATGATTACTCCCGTAATGAGGGCAATCCAAGCCAGAACTGTCATCGTTAACACTGCACGCCGCATATTTTTATCTTTGCGCTCCAATTGGCTTACCATTGCTGTCTTCGATGCCATAGTAAACACTTCCTTTTCCCTTTTTGTAAGTGCTTTCCTTATACCAATATACCACATCAGTATGATTTTTAGTCAACAAATGTTCAAATTTCTTTCGCAATTTGGACACTTTATTTGTAATTTAACTGTTGACAAGAACCAATTCACTTCTTCTTACTTCTTATAACCCAAAAACGCTCTCCTCATAACATGAAACAGCCTTGACCTTATGAAACCTTCATGAACATGTGAGTCCTGGCTGAAAATAAAACAATAAAAAAGACGGTGCTTCGGATTACCGAACCACCGTCTTTATTCTGATTAAACACGTATGTCCCTGCACTTAACAATTGAACTAACGTTATTACTTATTTATGTCAGGTTCAGAGCACTTCTTCCTGAAACATTGAAATTAAAGCCTAAATTCGTGTTTCCAACCAATTATTTTTGATCACATTCTGATACCAGTAAAAGCTTTCTTTAGGTGTTCTGACCAACGACCGGTAATCCACATGCACAAGACCAAAGCGCATACGGTATCCTTCCGCCCATTCAAAGTTATCCATCAGAGACCAAGCCATGTAGCCTTTCAGGTTAATCCCGTCATTGATAATCCGATGAATTTGGGCCAAATGCTGCTCATAGTATGCAATCCGGCGATCATCATTGATTTTGCCGTTTTGCAAATCATCATTGATGCAAGCACCATTTTCTGTGATATAGACATCCACATTTCCGTATTTTTGCAAATAATGCATGAACTCATACAGTCCGCGTGATTCCACAGGCCAGCCAATATCGGTCTTGGTAAGTCCCATATCGACCTCTTCGGATTGCAATGCACCCGCCTCTGGATTGAAACGATTGATGCCCATCGTGTAATAGTTGATGCCCAGCAGGTCAATAGGTTGCGAGATGATCTCCATATCGCCTTCCTGAATTGGCACTGTAGCACCTGCTTTTTCAAACCAGTCAACCAGAAATTGTGGATAAGCTCCTTTGTAGATCGGGTCTAGGAACCAATCCGTATTCAGAGCAATCGCCCGATCACAGGCTGCCTGATCTTCTGGAGATTTGCTGTAAGGCTCAGCCCAGCATACATTGGGTGCAATACCAATCTGTCCTGTTGTACCCAAGCGACGGAACGATTGAACGGCTTTACCGTGAGCAACCAGCAGTCCGTGAGCAACATTAATGGATGTTTGCAGGTCCTTATTTCCTGGCGCATGAATACCAAGCAGGTTGGACAGAAACGCAATACACCATGGTTCATTGAAAGTCAGCCAGAAATTAATTTTACCGGAAAACTCCTTGAAGATGACTTCAGCATATTTTACAAATGCATCCACCGTCCTGCGATTGCCCCAACCTCCGATATCCTCCAACGTCTGAGGCAGGTCCCAATGATACAGCGTACAGAAAGGTTCGATTCCCGCTTCAAGCAACTTATCCACGAATCGATGATAGAAGTCTAAGCCTTCCCGATTGATCTCGCCATCTCCATCAGGAATAATACGCGGCCAGGCGATGGAGAATCGGTAGGTGTTGATCCCAAGCTTTTTCATCAGCTCGATGTCTTCTTCGTAACGATGGTAACTGTCACATGCTACATCACCATTATCTCCATTGAATACTTTGCCGGGCGTACGGGCAAACGTATCCCAGATGGATACCCCGCGTCCGCCTTCCTGCGCTGCACCTTCGATTTGATAGGAAGCTGTTGCTGTTCCCCAGCGGAAATCTAGTGGAAATTTAAAAATCGTCATTGTCTACTCCTCCGTCTCATGATGACACGCGGATCGTCTGTCCTGCGGTCATGGTTAAAATAACTACATAATCACCCTGAGTTGTAAGCTGCGCCTGAGCCTGGTCGTTTCCTTCCAAACGCAGTGGATATGCGCTCCGAATGGTTATCGAGCCATCGTGATCAGCCTTAATATCGGCGCTTGAGAGCCTGCCGTCTATCCACTCGATTGCCACCGTATATGCACCTCGTGCCCGAAGCCCTTTCACACTGCCACTTGCCCAGTACTCAGGCAGCGCTGGAAGCAGATGTAATTCGCCCAAATGGCTTTGTAACAACATTTCGGCAATCCCCGCAGTGCCACCGAAGTTGCCATCGATCTGGAACGGCGGATGATCATCGAACAGATTGGGATGGGTGGATCGAGCCAGCAGCGTACGGACAAACTGATGTGCCAGCTTGCTATCCAGCAGCCTCGCATACAGATTAATCAACCAGGCACAGCTCCAGCCTGTATGCCCGCCACCTTGTGAGATGCGACGTTCCAGTGACACTCGTGCTGCTTCCACCAGTTCAGGCGTATCCAGTCGGTTGATCTGCTCCCCCGGATACAGACCATACAGATGAGAGACGTGACGATGCCCAGGTTCGGATTCGGCAAAATCCTTAAACCATTCCTGCAGCTGCCCCTCGCTTCCGATTCGGAATGGATAGAGCTTGCTACGCGCCTCGCCCCACTCATTCGCCAGCTCCTGATCCACATCCAGCCGCTTCGTTGCTTCAATACACCGATCGAACAATTCACGAATCAATGTCATATCCATCGTCGAAGCCATGGAGATGCTGCGAGCTTCACCTTCCTGGGTGAGGAACTTGTTCTCTGGAGAGGTTGATGGAGCGGTAACCAGATATCCGTCAGGTCCCTCCACCAGCCAGTCCAGACAGAAGAGTGCCGCTTCCTTCATGATTGGATACGCGCGTTCCGCAAGGAATTGCTGATCACGGGTAAACAGATAATGCTCCCATAGGTGTGAAGTCAGCCACACACCGCCCATCGGCCAGAACGCCCAACTTGCGTCTCCGCCTGTAGGCGTGGATGTCCTCCAGATATCTACATTATGATGGGCTGTCCAGCCGCGCGCTCCGTACAAAATGCGTGCCGTCCTTCTCCCGGTATCGCTTAGATCCTCCAACAAGCCAAACAGCGGCTCATGGCATTCACTCAGGTTGCATACTTCTGCCGGCCAGTAATTCATCTCGGTATTGATATTAATCGTGTAATCACTGTGCCAAGGTGGCTCCACCTGATGATTCCAGATTCCCTGCAGATTGGCTGGCTGGCTTCCTTTGCGCGAACTACCCATTAACAGATATCTGCCATATTGAAAATAGAGCGCCTCCAGGCCGGGATCATTGGCTCCAGCCTGGTAAGCTTGCAGCCGCTCATCGGTAGGTAATGCTTCATTCGCTGATGCGCCGAGATCAATAGACACTCTTGAAAACAAAGCCTCATGATCCATCACATGTCGCTCCCGAAGTGCCTTCATGCCATGAGCCATCGCTTTAGTGATTACCTGCCTGCACTCCTGGTCCAGAAGCACACCATCTTTAACAGGCGCCACATCATAGCCTTCAAAGGCGGTCGCCGCTGCCAGATAAAAAATAACCTGGTCAGCTCCCTGAATATGAAGTCTCCCGTCCATAACCGCTACTTCGGCATTCTTCCCCGTCGCAGTTGCGACCAATTGCACAGCATAAGCCGTTCCCCGATCTTCTTCGTAGATGACAGACTCTGGATGATCCCTGAAATAATTCGATTCAACATGACTCGGACAGCGACTGAACAAAGTAAGTGCATCACCCGAAGCCTCAACGTTATATGGATGTGGACTATCCAACGTAACACTGACGTTTACAGCTCCATCACGATCAGCAGTGATGGTACAGACCATGAGATCATCCGGTGCACTGGCATATACTTCACGCACATAACGTGTGCCTTCATATGAATACTTCGTCGTTGTAATCCCGGTGTGGAGATTAAGCTCCCGCTCAAATTCATCGTACGGGATCCCATCCAGTTCAGCGTGCTGCAACTTAAAGTGACCCATCGGCTGATAAGCTTCCACATCACGTCCCAGCATTTCGCGGTTCAGCAATTCTTCAGCTTCGCTATATTGCCCGGACATGATCAGTTCACGGGTCTGCTTTAGGTACCGCTGACTGCTGTACTGAATGGTGTCACGTGGAAATCCGGACCACAATGTATCTTCATTTAGCTGGATTTGTTCATCCGCTGCTCCGCCGTACACCATACCGCCAAGGCGACCATTGCCGATAGGCAACGCCTCTTCCCAGCGAGTAGCGGGCTGACGATACCACAGACGGTGTTCTTTTGTTTTTTCATTAAATGAGGACATAGATAACTCCTGTTCCTGAATCAGCAATTTTTCAATTATTACTAAAACGTTTTCGAAACAACTAAATAAACAATAAAAATACTGATTTCTCTTGGCCGAACCCTATTAGAATCATAGCTTAAGCTTCGTTTATCTGAAAGTGCTTACAGTAAGAAAATTATATTTGATTTCGAAATTTGCGTCAATGTTAAACATCACATAGTCAGCAAAAAAAGACCCTATCTCAGGGCCTTTTTTTGTTTATCCGCCTATTTACTTAATCTTACGTTATTTTACGTCTTTACCTGTCCACAGGGAAACACGATCCTTAACCCAAACAGTGTACTGTTTCTCCATTTCGACTGCGCCGGCTTTGTCCAACTCTGCGAGGAAATCATCGTACACTTTATCAAAGTTCGCAGTTGTTGTCAGAACAGCTTCAGGAATACGTTTGCGCACGATATCCTGTGTTTTCTGGAATGTTACACTATAGTCTGTACCTGAAGGTACGGGCATGTTGTATGCTGCGCCCCAGTCTTTCAGCTTCAGCGCATCCTCAGAAGGGTAGAAATCTTTCCAAGTTGTAATACCGTATGCTTTCAACGTTTCTTTCTCTGCCGCAGTATAACCAGCCTGGATCTGCTCAGGGAAGTTCGTTGTATAATAGTTATCCGTGGAATCTTTCACGCCATCACCGTATCTGGCACTAAACACGCTATACATTCCGATTCCTGTTTCTTTGGAAAAGTTAGAGTTGTCATTGGTTTTACGATCCTGGATATCTTGAGGGATCACCCGTTGACCATCTTCTACATTGTAGTGCTCGCCTTCAATTCCCCAGTTTCTCAACACTTGTCCTTCATCCGAAGCGAGCCAGTCCATGAATTTGATAATGCGAACCGGATCTTTGGCAGAAGTTGTGATTCCGATGCCATATCCGTCAAATCCGGTTGGCTGGAACGTATGGTCCACAATGTCCTTGTTCAGGGATACAGAGAAGTGAGCATATGTGCTGTCATCTTTGCCCGCTGATTTGAGTGCATTTTCTGCTTCTTGATAATTCCACTCTTGGTCAATCAGACCGAGTACACGGCCACTTGCAATTTTGGATTTATATTGATCATCCTTTTGCACAAATGTATCTTTGTCCAGCAATCCTTCATTGTACATATGATTTAACCAGCGGAAATATTCTTTCTCCTCTGGACGTTTGTAATGGAGCGTGGCTTCATACGTCTCAGGATCGATGTAATATTCTCCATCATCCGGTGCTCCTGTTGCCTGGAATGCCGGGTTCGTTACCGTAATCATAATCTTCCAATCATCTGCATTCAGCGTCAATGGAATGGTCGGCTGTCCGTCAATCGTTGGGTGTTTTTTCACATATTCTTTCAATACATTCTCGTAATCCTCAAGTGTTTTCACTTCAGGGTATCCGAGCTCTTTTAGCACTTTTTGCTGAATTTCAAATCCGCCTGTTGCGTCAAACGCAACATTATCAACACCCATATTCGTTGGGATTGTGTAAATGGCCTGATCCTCCGAACTGTATTTCAGCCGGTTCATCTGGTCCCCATATATTTTTTTCAGGTTTGGAGCATGCTCCTCAATCAGATCCGTCAGGTCAAGCATCGCGCCTGCATCTACAAGTTTAGACAAGTTACCTTTTGGGAAAACGATATCAGGGTAATCACCACTGGCAGCCATAAGCGCAATTTTTTGATCGCCACCATTGTTCACATCATACTCAGCCTCAATTGTAACGCCTGTTTGCTTGGTAATCTCTTTACCGACTGCATCCTGCATCTTGTTCCAGGTTGGACTTGCATCCGCACCAAAGAATGTGATAGTAACCGGTTCGGTTCCACTGGACTCGGAGGCTTCTTTGCTTCCCGAATTTCCGCAGCCAGCTGTAACCAGCATTGCACTTGCGAGCATCAACATTGCAAACGTCTTGGGTGTATTGCCTTTCATTTTGCCTCTCATTGTCTAATCCCCCTATTATTTATGAAGGTTTTATCTGTATAACAGGCTTTAAGCCTGAGGATACCACCGTAAGACGCATTTCTGTATGCGCTTACTATAAAATAAAATCTGTACTCTTTTTATTAAAACCTTAACTCATGAAAACTTACTTCTAACAAACGTAAAACGTTTTCGTAAAATAATTTAAAACGCTTACTGAAAGTGCTTACATTAACGATTATATGCTATCCTCCCCCTTTCGTCAACAACAAAAAAGGCCCCTTTTAAGGGACCTTTCTCGCAATGAAAATGATCATATATTATGACTTATTTTCACTATTATTTCACGTCTTTACCTGTCCACAGAGCTACACGTTCCTTGATCCAAACGGTGTATTGTTTCTCCATCTCTACCGCACCGGCTTTATCCAGTTCAGCCAGGAGATCATCATACACTTTGTCGAATTTCTCAGGTTTGGCAAGGATGGCTTCAGGAATACGTTTACGGATAATGTCCTGCGTTTTCTGGAACGTTACGTTATAATCCGTATCCGAAGGTACAGGCATGTTATATGCTGCGCCCCAATCTTTCAGTTTCAGGTCATCTTCAGAAGGATAGAAATCTTTCCACGTTGTAATGCCATAAGCTTTCAGTGTTTCCTTCTCTGCGGCAGTATAACCTGCTTGGATCTGCTCAGGGAAGTTTGTTGTGTAGTAGTTACCTGTAGAATCTTTGACACCATCGCCATATCTAGCGCTGAAGATGTTATACATGCCAACCCCTGTTTCTTTGGTAAATGCCGAGTTATCATTCGTTTTTCGATCTTGAATATCCTCAGGAATGATGCGGGTGCCATTTTCTACTTTATATTGTTGGCCTTCAATACCCCAGTTTCTCAGCACTTGGCCATCATCCGAAGCGAGCCAATCCATGAATTTGATAATACGTACAGGGTCTTTTGCAGTTTTCGAAATTCCGATGCCATATCCATCGAATCCGGTTGGTTGGAACGTATGATCCACAATATCCTTGTTGAGGGATACAGAGAAGTGAGCGTACGTATTCTCGCCATTGTTAACTGATTTCAAAGCATTCTCAGCTTCACCATAGTTCCATTCCTGGTCAATCAGCCCCAGTACCCGACCGCTTGCAATTTTGGATTTGTATTGGTCGTCTTTCTGCACAAATGTATCTTTGTCCAGAATGCCTTCATTGTACATTTTGTTCAACCAGCGGAAGTATTCTTTCTCCTCTGGACGTTTATAGTGCAGCACCGCTTCATACGTTTCAGGGTTAATGTAATATTCACCGTCATCCGGTCCACCTGTTGCCTGAAAGGCTGGATTCGTTACCGTAATCATAATCTTCCAGTCATCTGCATTCAACGTCAGCGGAATCGTCGGCTGTCCGTCAATGGTTGGATGTTTTGCATAATATTCTTTCAGAACTTTCTCGTAATCCTCAAGCGTTTTCACTTCTGGGTAGCCGAGTTCTTTCAATACCTTTTGCTGAATTTCGAATCCGCCTGTAGCATCAAACGCAACATTATCTACACCCATGTTCGTTGGGATCGTGTAAATGGACTGATCTTCCAAACTGTATTTCAGACGGTTCATCTGGTCTCCATAGATTTTCTTCAGGTTTGGTGCATATTGATCAATCAGATCTGTCAGGTCAAGCATCGCGTCTGCATCCACAAGCTTAGACAAGTTACCTTTAGGATAGATAATATCAGGGTATTCACCGCTGGCAGCCATCAAAGGTATCTTCTGGTCGCCGCCATTATTCACATCATACTCGGCTTCAATTGTAACACCTGTTTGTTTCGTAATTTCTTGGCCGACTGCGTCCTTCATGTTGTTCCAGTTTGGACTTGCGTCAGCACCAAAGAACGTAAAGGTGATTGGACTGGTCGTATCCCCTGTGTCCGTTGGTGTCTCTGAAGCCGTAGTTCCTCCTCCGCCGCTGCAACCTGCTGTAATAGCAAGAGCGCTGGCTAACAGAAGCATTGCGAATGTTTTTGGTGTTTTGCCCTTCATGTGTAATCCCCCTTATGGATAAAATGAAGCTATCTATTGTAGAACAGGCTGACCTGCACATACCGTAATCGGGTGATTCTGATTGTAAAACGTTTGATTTTATAACATAAAAAGCGTTTTCTAAATGAAGTGAAAAACACTCATTCTATCCAGTAATTTGCGGAACCATTCCTTACTCTCTTTGACTGAAGAGATTCGTATACAAGTCTTGATAAACCAGCGATGAAAGTGCTTTCATATTTGAATAATAATCTCTCTAAAAGTCCTTGTCAATAGTGAATTCATAAAATTGAAAACGTTTTTCGGAAAACGTTTTAGTTATAAAAAAGAACCCAGTTTCCCGGGTCCTCTTTTTCGAAAAAATCAGTCTGCTAAAAACGCATTATTTGCTCTCTTCACCGCTCCACAATTGAACACGGCTTTGCACCAGCTCGGTGTATTGTTTTTCCATGTCCTCTGCTCCTGCTTTGTTAAGTTCAGCAATCATCCCATCATAGATGGCATCAAATTGCTCAGGAGAACTGAGGATTGCTTCTGGGATCCGTTTACGGATAATATCCTGTGTTTTTTGGAAAATAACGTTGTAATCCGAGTCACCTGGAGTCGGCATATTGTATGCTGCTCCCCATGGTTTAACCGGGAACTCATCTTCACTTGGGAACAGATCTTTCCACGTTGTTGCGCCGTATGCTTTGAGTGTCTCTTTCTCCGCATCGGAATACGCCGCTACAATCTGTTCTGGGAAATTCGTTGTGTAATAGTTATCCGTTGTATCTTTGACACCATCTCCATAGTGACCAGACATATTGGTATAGAGGCCAATACCTGTTTCCTTCTGGAATACGGCAGCATTATTCGTTTTTTGGTCCTGAATATCGGCCGGAATCACACGTTTGCCATCTTTCACTTCGTACTGTTGGCCTTCAATACCCCAGTTCATCAGCACTTGACCTTCCTCAGAAGCCAGGTAATCAAAGAATTTGATTGTACGAACCGGGTCCGGATTCGATGTTGTAATCCCTACACCCCATCCAGATACAAAACCAGGGTCCTGGAAGGAATGATCCTTGATATCTTTAGACAGAGTTACTGGGAAGTGTGAATAGGTCGCTTCATCTTTACCCGCTGCTTTCAATGCATTCTCCGCATCAGAATAACCCCAATCCTGGTCAATGACGCCCAGTACACGTCCACTTGCAATTTTGGATTTGTATTGATCCGTTTTCTGTACGAAGCTGTCCTGATCTAGCAGTCCTTCTGCGTACATATGGTTCAACCAACGGAAATACTCTTTCTCTTCCGGACGTTTGTAATGGAGACTTGCCTTATATGTCTCAGGATCAATATAGTACTCGCCGTCATCCGGAGCGCCCGTTGCGAGGAATGCGGGATTCGTTACCGTAATCATGATTCTCCAGTCATCCGCGTCCAATGTTAACGGGATTGTCGGCTGACCATCAATTGTTGGATGTTTCTCTTTGTAGGCTTTCAGTACATTTTCATAATCCTGGAGTGTACGTACTTCAGGATATCCCAGTTCTTTCAATACACGCTGCTGAATCCCAAATCCGCCGCCTGCATCAAAATACTTCTGGTCTACCGCATAATACGTAGGCAGTACATAAATCCCTTGATCTTCGTTGCTATATTTCAGCCGGTCCATGTAATTACCATACAGCTTCTTCAGATTGGGAGCATATTGCTCGATCAGATCAGTCAAATCAACCATTGCCCCAGCATCCACGAGCTTGCTTAGCTCTCCTTTGGGTGACACAATATCCGGATAATCTCCGCTTGCTGCCATTAAGGATACTTTATCCTGACCACCACTGACGGCAAATTCACCGTTAAGGGTGACTCCTGTTTTCTCTGCAAGGACTTTCCCCACTTCATCCTTCATACCGTTCCAGTTCGGACTGGGATCGACGCTAAAAAAGTCAAAAGTAATCGGAGACGTATCACCGCTTGTGTCCTTAAACGACGTTTCGCCACTGTTTCCTCCACCGCAACCTGCGAGCAAAGACATCGCAAGCACCGGAGCCAGTGCAATCTTCATTTTGTTACTTGCCATAATGGTAATCCTCCCTGATTCATATGTCTGTCTTATCCGGGACTTTATTGTCCCTGTCTATAGCTTCATGAATGCCACTCCGCAGCCCTATACGGTGAAGCGCAGGCCAAATGGCTGCGCTTCGGGCATTCTGATGCTTCTTATATTATACGGCCGCTCTATCTATGTGGCGGCCTGTACAAACTTGCTTAAGCTTTTACTGCACCCAATGTCATACCACCTACAAAATACTTTTGCAGGAATGGATACACGATCAGGATTGGAACCGTAACAACGATTGTAATCGCCATCTTGATGGATTCCGGTGAAATCTGTGTCATCTGCTGAGCCATGTCATTGGCATTCCGCCCAGCGCCTGAGCCTTGCTGTGTGCTTTGCAGCACTTTCATCAGCTCATACTGGAGCGTGGTCAGATGAGCCTTCGAACCATTATACAGGTACGTATCGAACCAAGCATTCCACTGGCCAACAGCCAGGAACAATGCGATGGTTGCAAGTACCGGTTTACAGAGCGGCAAAATGATTTTGTAATAGATCTTAAAGTCATTCGCACCATCCAGCTTCGCTGATTCCTGCAATGCATACGGCAGGCCATCAATGAAGGAACGAATGATAAACACGTTAAACGCACTGATCATACCTGGCAATACATATACCCAGAATGTACCGATCAGGTTCAGGTCACGCATCAGGATGTATACCGGAATCAGACCACCGGAGAAATACATCGTGAGTGCAAGTGTCGTGGAAACAAACTTTCTCAACTTGAAGTCAGGACGACTTAGTGTAAACGCGATCATTGAGGAGCTGATCAAGCCGAGCAACGTACCTACAATGGTACGCAGAATGGATACCTGCAAACCTTGCAGCAATCCTTCATATTGGAAAATCGTTTTATAGTTTTGCAATGTGAATTCACGAGGCCACAAGTAAATCCCACCACGTACGGTATCTGTCGAGTTATTGAGCGAGATAGCCAGTACGTTCAGGAATGGATACAGTGTTACAATCAGCACCAGGGTCATTGCGAGGATGTTGAATATATCGAACACTTTATCGCCCCGAGTAGCATTGAATGCTTTGTTCGCCATAATGTTGTCCCCTCCCTACATGATGCTTTCTTTGGTGAATTTTTTGAACAATCCGTTCGCTGTAAACAGAAGGATGATACTGACAACGGAGTTGAATATGCCTATGGCGGTACCGTATGAGAATCGTCCCATATTCAAGCCATAATTAAGCGCGTATAGATCAAGGACTTCCGAGTAATCGGTCACCAGACTGTTGCCTAGCAAGAACTGCTTCTCGAAACCGATACTGATCAGATGCCCGATCGACATGATGAAAAGTACGGAAATCGTGGTCCGTATGCCAGGCAGCGTGATGTGCCACATTTGTCTCCAGCGGTTTGCTCCGTCTACCCGGGAAGCTTCGTAAAGTTCCTGGTCAATACCGGTAATGGCCGCCAGATAGATGATCGCATTCCAGCCGGTTTCCTTCCACATATCTGAAGCGGTTACAATGTACCAGAACAGGTTCCCCTTAGCCATGAATTGAATCGGCTGATCGATAATGTTTAGGTTTACCAAAAGGTCATTGATAATCCCGCCATCGGTGGAGAGCATCTTGGTAATAATCCCTGCCACTACGACCCAGGATACAAAGTGAGGCAGATATGATACCGTTTGCACGGCGCGCTTGAAGAACATGCCTTTCATCTCATTTAAGAGAATTGCAAAGAAAATCGGCACGATAAAACCGACAACCAGTCCCATCAAGCTCATCGCAAGCGTATTTCGAAGTACCAGATAGAAGCGATCATCGCTGAACAGCTCTGCAAAGTGCTTAAAACCAACCCACTGTTGATCGCCGAACGATCTGGCCGGTTTATAGTTTTGGAAAGCCATCGTCCATCCCCATAGTGGCAGATAGTTAAATACAAAAACCCAAACTACGAATGGCAATGACATGAGATAGAGATACTTTTGCTGTTTCATACTGTCCCAAATTCTGTTCCGCCGTTTTTGTGTTAGCGGATTGGGGTCACTGCTTTTTTTCGCGGAAGCGGATTTTTCTGTTAGCGTTTCCATCTCCGTTCCCCCTCCTCTGTTTTATAAAATAATCATACCTGATAGAGCGTTTTCAAAATACCAGCTGGATTTTAGAGAAAATCATATAAAAATTAGATATCCCCTTATATAATCCGATATTATATCTATAAAATTAGTGATAATGACGCTGTCTATTATTAATTAATGAAATTAAAAGGGAATTTAATTTGAAAATGGTAATTGTCGAAAACGTTTTATAGAAATCGTTTACTTTATGTAAAATTAAAAAGAAAAAGGACCTCAAAGGTCCTTTCAATTGACTATAATAGACTATAATTCCGAAAACGTTTTTTACCTTATCAGGAGAAACGCCATACAATAGAAGTGATCACCTCTCAAGCATGGACTACTCCCGATCCGGCTCTCCTGAAAAATCCTTGGACTGTGATCTGGCATGTTTGTAAGCGGAAGGTGATTCCCCTACATACTTCTTGAATTTGCCGTGGAAGTAATCCACGTTGGCATACCCCACCCTCGCGGCAACCTGGTGAACCTTCAACCCTTCATCAAGTAGTTCCTTCGCCTTCTCCATTCGAACCTTATCGAGAAATGCATTGAAATATTCCCCGGTATGGTTTTTGAATAGCTTGCCCAGATAACTGCTATTGTAGTTGAATACCTCAGCGAGTACCTCCAACTTGAGATTTTCGCCCGGATTACGACGGATAAATTCAATCATCTGTTTCAGTACCGTATCCTTGCTGCCTCCACCCATGCGCTGAATAAGCCGGTTTAGGTGTTCAGCGGCCATCCCTTTGAGATCCAGCAACGTTAATTGATGGTAAACCTCCGTGATGAGAACGGAATGCTCCTGCATAATGGATTGCATATGCTGATTGGTTGCCGCAAGTTTGTTAATAGCCAATGAAAACACTTGGGAGAACGCCGTCTTTATCGCCTGTTCTGTCTGGTGGTGGGGAATTAGGCGTTCCTCCATCTCGGTCAGCACACGCATCACGGACTCGCTGCTCCGAATATCGAGTGCATAATACAGCTTGTCCGCAAGCTCTGCTTCATCCGGCTCACCACTTTCTTCCCCCATCGCAGCAACTGGCCCAGAAACACTTTCGCTCTTCTCGCCTTCGTTCCATAACATAACGCGTTGTTCAGCGAACAGGAAACGTCTGCCCAATACACCGTTGGCCTGATTGTAGGAATGTGCGATGTCTGCTGTGGAGTTTACAGGTTGCCCTGCTGCGGCGTACATGTGAATATTCCATTCTCCCAGCAGCCCTTGCAACTCATCATATAAACTCTGCGCAGATTGTACAGTCAAAATAGGCTCTTTGCATAACAGTCCCAGTCCGGAATGGAACGAAAACACAATCCCCCGATCTTTCTGGTCAAAAGCTTCTGCCAGTCTGCGTTTCACCACACTACCACGCTGTAAATCAGGTTCTACATGCATCTCCAGCAGCACAACCTGATACTGCGACCAATTCAATCCTAGAGCATTCGCTCCCATCGTTTCCGTACCTTCCAGGCTATCAAAAAGCAATGCTTCAATCTGGTGCTCCCGGTAGGCTGTATCCTCACCAGCATGGCGGGCCAAGGTCATCCGCTCCCGTGTCAGCATTGCTGAGATCCGCTCCAGCTCACTGATAATCTCCTCTTCATCCACTGGCTTGAGCAGATACCCATCCACGCCAAAACTGATGGCTTTCTTGGCATAATCGAAATCGGCATACCCACTCAGGATCAGAAAATGCGACCCTGGATGGTGCTGCCGCACTTCTTCAATGACATCCAATCCGGTCATGCCGGGCATGCGAATATCGATGATCGTCAGGTCTGGTTCCAGCTCTTCGAAGCGGGTAATGGCCTCACGCCCGCTCGCAGCTGTACCAATCACCTGAAAGCCGTATTTTTCCCAATCAATGATCGTTGTCAGTCCTTCACGTATGCTCGGTTCATCATCTACCAATATCACTTTATACATGCTGGTCTCCTCCTGCTGGCAAGGTGAAAGAAACCTCTGTTCCTTCCCCATACACACTCTTAATCTGTAATCCGTATGGCTCGCCGTAGGTCAACGTTAAACGTTGATGTACGTTACGCATGCCAATCCGGCTCTTCTCCTGTTCTTCCGGTCCACAGATGAACTGCATCACTTCAGCCAGACGCTCCGGCGTAATGCCTGCCCCATCGTCATCGACACGCACCTGGACAACATCCTCCACCAAACGAATATTTATATTCACACGGACCGTGCCCTCTTTGTTTTCCAAACCATGCACAATCGCATTCTCAACCAGAGGTTGAATGATCAAAGGAGGGATGTACATCTTCTCCGCCTCCGGATCGATATGGATCTGGAAAGCAAGACGGTCGCCGTAACGGAATTTCTGAATTTCCAGATAAGAACGTACCATCTCCAGTTCGGCTCTGAAAGTCGTTTTGCCGCTGCCAATCTCAAGGCTCTTGCGCATCAGTTTGCCCAGCAGCCTGACGATATTGGCAATCTCCGCCTCCCCTTTGATATGGGCTTTCATGCGGATCGACTCCAATGCATTAAACAAAAAATGAGGATTGATCTGGCTGGCCATCATTTTCAGTTTAATCTCTTTCTGCGCGATTTCCAATTGATTGTTCTGTTCCGTTGCCTCTACCACCTGAGTCATCAGTTCATTAATGCTCTTCACCATGTAATTGAACTGTCTCGACAGTTGCCCGATCTCATCATTTCCGTCAATGCGGGAAGTGACATTCAGGTCACCCAGCGCGAGCTTGTTCAGATGTTTACTAAGGCGTAACAATCGGTTCGACGTGAGAAATGAAATGATATATACAAGCAACAATGCAATGACCAGCACTAGCGTAATAAAGAGCATACCGATCATACTAATGGTATTCGCATCTTTGACAATATTTTTGGTGGCAAAAACCGAAATGATTTTCAGGCTATTCATGCTCGATCCAGGATTGATCTCATCAATCACAATGTTGGATGGCTCGCCCTGAAAATCTGCTTCAATTGTACCTTTAGCCTGATTTTGCAGATCTACGCCAAAATCAAGCTCATCCAGCGTCTTGCCCACAAGTTCGGTATTTTTGGCAGCAACCACATAACCCTGTTCGTCCGTAATCAACGTCTCGAAAGGTTCCTGACGTAACAATCCATTCAGCTCATCCTGATTGATTACAATCATCAGCACACCCTCGGACCGATATTCGGCAAAAGGCACTTTGCGCACCAGACTAAGCTTGTGCACCGGATTATCTCCCTTGTCAGGAATGTAGAACCAGCCGATGCTCGTCGTTTCCAACGCCTTCTGGTACCAGTAACTCTCTTCGGTATGCTCATCCACCGGGATAAATTCCAGATTGTTGATCAGCGTCGGATTGGTTGAATAAAACCGAATGCCCGCAACCTCACGGTATAGACGCTTGTATTCCTGAAAATCGGTGTATGCGAGGTAAGCCGACGTCAACTCCACAACGCTTTCGTACCTTTTGTTCACAATTTCCTTCAAATCATTGTTGAACATCAAAATGTTGGAAATATCCGTGGGTACACGCAGCAGTGTGGCGGTCTGACTCTTGACCTTTTCCACGTTGTTGATCGTCTGTCCTATGGCATTGTCCAGTGCCTGCTTGCGAAAATATCCGGTTACAGCAAGTCCTATAATCAGTACCGGGATCATGACGACAAGTACATAGGATATGAGCAATTTATGCTTTAATTTAAGATTATTGGATGTTCGTATGAGCCTTCTAAACATATCTGCACCTTCCGTCGCTTATAAGCGCTTACATATAAAGGTCAGTACATATTACGCCTGCCCTTCCAATTCATCATACCACATAACAGCAAAAGCCCTGCAAGAGGGCTTCAAAAAAAGGCACTCCCATAATTGGAAGTGCCCCTTCAGTATATAATTTACCCATGTGCCGTTATGGACGCGGTGTGTCTACCCCATTCAGAATCAGTTTGGGATGAATATCAGCGCTAAGCGAAGCGGAAACTGCACAATACTTCTCTTCAGCCATTTGGATGGCTTTCCAGATCCGGTAATCCGGAATATCGCCGTCTACCTTGAAGATCAGGTCAATGGCTGTAAACCCTTTTGGCATACCTTCACTGCGTGTACCTTGTGCTTCAATCTCAATTCCAGTAATTTTGTCCAGGAAAGCGTCCAGAATCATCGTGATATCGATCCCCATACAACCTCCGAGACCTGCCAGTAACAATTCCATGGGTGTAGCACCCTTGCTGTCACCACCATAGGCAGCTGTGGCATCCATGCCAACCGCGTAGCCAGAAGGTCCTTCGGAAGTAAACGCGCGTTTGCCTTTCCATACAGTTGTTACATTCATGATGTTTATCCTTCTTTCTTAGAATTCAGTAATTTGCTGCAAAAATCTGCGAGTCCGCTCCTTGGTCGGATGCTCAAAAAAGGCCTGTGGACTTGCTTCTTCCACAATCGATCCATCCGCCATAAATACGATTTTGTTAGCCACATTCCGGGCAAACTTCAACTCATGCGTAACGACCAGCATCGTCATGCCTTCCTGTGCCAGCTCCTTCATAACGGAGAGCACTTCTCCCACCAGTTCGGGATCAAGGGCTGAGGTAGGCTCGTCAAACAGCATCACTTCAGGCTCCATGGCAAGTGCACGGGCAATCGCTACGCGCTGCTGCTGTCCACCAGATAAACGGGATGGATATGCATCCTGCTTGTCAGAAAGACCGACCCGATCCAGCAAAATCCGGCCGCGTTCGGCCGCTTCGTCCCGCTTAATTTTTTTCACTGTCACGAGACCTTCCATCACATTGCCGAGCACCGTCTTGTGCGGATACAGATTGAACTGCTGGAATACCATGCCGGTCTGCCGACGGATTTCCAGTACCCTTGCCCGCTGGATTCGCTGCGAGTCGGCACTGTCTACTACAACACCATTCACTTCAATCTTGCCGCCAGAGAGCTCTTCTAGACCGTTCAGACAGCGCAGCAACGTACTTTTGCCTGATCCACTCGGTCCCAGCAGAACAACAATATCTTTCGCATCGACATGCAGGTCTATATTTGTGAGAACTTCATTTTTCCCAAAACGTTTGGTTAGTCCTGTTGTTGTAATCACCGGTTCTCCCCTCCTATCAGTAAGCCCGGGCCAGCCGGCGCTCCACTTGTTCCAGAATGGCCGAGAATCCGATACTCATGATCCAGTAGATCACGCCAATCGCCAGATAAAACGGCATATTAACGTAATATTGCGCGACCAGTAGCTGTGCCGAGCGAAGCAATTCGGTCACCCCGAGGGCTGCCACAAGTGATGTTTCTTTCAGCATCCCGATAAACGTGTTGCCCATCGGAGGGATCGCAATACGCACCGCTTGGGGGAATATAATCCTTCTCATGGTCTGAGCCGGTGTCATACCTGTAGCATATGCGGCCTCCGTCTGCCCTTTCGGCACAGCCTGAATCGCTCCGCGGAACGTTTCGGACAGAAATGCACCTGCATTAAGACTAAGCCCGAGACAGGCTGCCGTGAGCGAGCCCAAGGTTACGCCATAATCGACCAGCCCATAATAAATAACGAATAATTGCACCAGCAGCGGGGTTCCCCGCATGATGGATACGTAGAAACGGGCGATCATTCTGAGCCACATCGGCCCCTTCAGACGCGCGATAGCGACGAGCACCCCGATGATAAAAGCAAAAAACATTGAAATTACAGTTACATACAGCGTGTAATACGCCCCCTTCAGAAAGAAGGGGATATTCTCAAATACCAATTCCATGGATCAAACTTCCCTTCGCCCTGCCGGTTCATTATTGCGCAGGCTCTTCACCAAACCATTTTTTGAAGATGGTATTGTAGGTACCATCATCTTTCATGCCTTTGAGAGCATCATTCAGTGCTGCTACGAGTTCCGGATTGTCTTTGCGCACAGCAATGCCCGCTTGGTCACTCTTGATTGGCTCACCTACTGCTTTGATGTTGAAGCCGTTGGCATCTACAATCGGTTTCAGTGCGTACAGGTTGTTGATTGTTGCATCGATCCGTCCAGCGTCCAGATCTTTCAATGATGTGATGACATCGTCATAGGTCTTGATGGTGAAATTGCCGACTTTCGGCAGCACTTCGTTACGTAGGTACGTTTCATCATTGGTACCGAGACCTACACCGATTGTTTTTCCTTTGAAATCTTCCAGCTTGGTAATGTCATTGTTATCTTTTTTCACGATGATTTTCACGTCGTTCGTAATATAGGGATCACTGAAATCCAATACTTTTTTGCGGTCATCGGTAATCGTCATCTGGCTGATAATGGCATCCAGCTTTTTGGATTGCAGACTTGGCGTCAGTCCCGAGAACTCTTGGGATACAAACTCAACTTCTACACCCAGGCGCTTGGCAACCTCACGAGCGATATCAGCATCGAAACCGTCCATTTCTTTCTTGTCATTCAGGAAGTTGTATGGAGGATAGGTTCCCATCATGCCAACTTTCATAGTACCAGCCGATTTAATCTGCTCCAGTTCATTGTTCGCTTGTGCGCCATTGCTGCTTCCATTATCCGTGGCTTTACTGCCACAAGCGCTCAGTACCAGCACGGTCATTAACAGCAGGGCTGTTAAAGTCCAGCCTTTGCGGGATTTCATTCCATATGTTTTATTCATGTCATTAACTTCCTCTCATCCATGTAGTCATGTCTTGTTGAAACTTCTGTTTCCTGTCTTCCTAAACCGCAGTTGTACCCATTATTCCCTGCTGCTGGCTTAATCATGTGAATATTTAATCCAGTTATTGAAAATAAAGCTCCGGGGCCAGCACACCTTTATGTGCCAAGCAGTCCGTAAAACTCAAAGCTTGCCGCCTCCGCTGCGAGCTTTGTTGCTGTCATTGATGAGAACTCGCTGTGCAACTCCTCTGAGCCAAACAGCCAGCGCGTAATGATGCCTTCAATCATGCTAACCAGCAGCGCAGCACGGAGCGGTACATCCATGGAATCGGGCAGCATGCCCAGCTCAATGGCCCGTTGCATGTTGTGGCGAAACGCCTGTTCCACCGCCCCCCGTGTCTCCTCGACCAGACGACGTACCGAATCCTCCGACACGATGCCTTTAAGCAACAACTCCATAAAATAACGATTGTCGGCTGCAAAAGAGAATAAGTCGGTAAACAGCCGTTCCGAAGCTCTCACCATATCCTCAACCGATCCGGCATCCTTGCGGTAGCCTTGCCCGATCGCTTCAAGCAGCTTCTCCCTGCCGGTTAACACAATCTCCGACGCAATGGCTTCCTTACTTTTGAAGTGCCAGTAAAAAGTGCCTTGCGCGACGCCAGCTTCCCGGACGATATCGGAAATTTTCGTCTGATGGTAGCCCTGGGTCGCAAAACGCTCCATCGCTATGCGTATAATTTGGTCCCGGCGTTCTTCTCCGGGTTCCAAATGATTGTTTTTAGACATTTGCCTATCCTCCCGATTGATCAGTCAGTCAGTTAATGTATATCCTATGGGATAACTAGGTTTTTGTCAATATGGTTTTAAACAATTCATTACAAGCATAAGTTGAAGTTGGGCGCATTTGTGATCATAATAGATGATAGCCTTGTTCAAATGAGCGGGCATTGTCACGCAGGACAGCCTATAAGCTGTCATCTGCATTTCAAGGAGGAAGAGAATTGGACTTTATATCATCGATTATTATGGGCATCATCGAAGGTTTGACTGAGTTTTTGCCCGTGTCCTCGACCGGACACATGATTCTGACTGCCCACTTGCTGGGATTATCGGAGGACAACGAGTCAGTCAAAACGTTTGAGGTGGTTGTGCAACTCGGAGCTGTACTTGCTGTCGTTGTGCTGTACTGGAACAAATTCATTGATATGTTCCGCTTCACCGGAGGCAAAAGGAGTTACACCTCCCGTCTGAACCTCATTCATATCTTTTTGGCGATGGTTCCAGCCGTGGTCATTGGACTTGTATTCCGGGACTGGATCAAGGCGCATCTGTTTGGAGCACAAACGGTGCTGTACAGTCTTGTTATTGGTGGTATTCTGATGATTGTCGCTGAACGTTGGAGCCACCGAAGCGAGCGCATTACAACCCATGATGTAGACGATATTACGTATAAACAGGCATTTGTAGTGGGTCTTTTTCAGATTCTCGCATTATGGCCAGGCTTCTCCCGTTCCGGTTCAACGATCTCTGGTGGACTGTTCGCAGGGGTAAGCCGGGTTGCTGCAGCGGAATTTACATTCCTGGTCTCTGTGCCGATTATGATTGGAGCCACAGGATATGATCTGTACAAAAGTATCGATCACCTGAATAGCAGCGATTTCCCGATCTTCGCGATTGGATTCATTGCCGCATTTATTGTAGCCATGCTTGCCATTAAGACGTTCCTGTCCATTTTGAAAAAACTGAGTCTGACCGTCTTTGCAGTCTATCGCTTCGTGCTGGCAGCCGTATTCTTTATCATTTTAATGATGTAACCCTATCTTCGAGTCATGTAACAAAAAAACCAATGGCGACCTGTTCTTTTCAGAACGGGTCGCCATTTTTATGTACTAAACCGAATCAGGACCACTTTCTTGCTTGAATTTTGTTTCTTTTCTTTAAAAACCTGATTTTTTTGATAAGATGATTTCTATTCCGCTTACGTTCTAACAACCTCTCAACAATTTTGATTCACTTGTAAATAGTATCCTCCCTCTTCGCCCCTCAATACCAAAAACACCTCCTATCAGCGATAGGAGGTGTTTCGTATGACTACTGCCATATAAACGACTTTCTTACATTATACCTTGGACTCCAAAGTCTCCAGATACTCTGAGATTTGAGCAGGCGTTTTTGCCCATTTGCTGTGCAGATGCGCAATTTTCTTGCCGTTCTGGAATACGAGCAGGCTTGGAATGCCGCGTACACCGTTCTCTTCAGCAAACGGCAGGAACTCTTCTGCATCCAGGGCATAGAAGGTTTTATCCGCATGCTGGTCGATAACGTCCCCGATAAAGCGATCCAGGTTTTTGCAATCCGGACACCAGGTTGTATCAAATTTAATAACGGTCAGTCCGTCAGAATTAATTGTATCGCGATATTGTTGCTCACTTTGAATTCTTTCCATATGTCTTCTCTCCCTTATTTGATTCTTTATGGTTGACCTTCATTGTACCTCGTATAGTTACAATTGAAAATAGGCTGCCCACGTTTAACGGTGCTGCTTGTACAGATTAGCAGGGCTGAGCTCCCGTATTTCGTTAATCTCCGCAGCTGTAAGTGGTTCGGATTCCGATGCTGCAATATTATGCAACAACTGCTCTCTCGAGCTGGCACCTGGCACGACAGCGGCAACAGCCGGATGCGCCAGCGCATAACGAATGGCCGTTTGAGCCATGCTGCGATTGTCTGTAACGAAACGGCTCAGGCCATCGCGTATGATATGCAATTCTTCAGGTGTATAATCCAGATACCCCTTATCTGCCTTAGCAGCACCAGAATCGGCTAGAACCCCGCTTGCCACAGGTCCACGAGCGATAACACTAATCCCCTTTTGCTCCAATAAAGGCAATACTTCCTCTTCGGCCCGGCGATCTGCAACGCTGTATTGATTCATCACGCTGACAATGGAAGCTCTCTGCACATATTCACGAATCACGTTAGGCCGGATGGAGGATATGCCGTAATATCGGATAAGACCTTCCTGCTTCAATTCCTCAAAAGCTTCGATTGTCTCTTCGATTGGATCATCCATTGTACCGCCATGCAGCTGATACAGATCAATATAATCCGTCTGAAGCCTTTTCAGACTGTCTCGCACAGCCTGTTTAATATAGGCTTTGGATGGGTCCCATGACCAGCCTTCTTTCCCAGGTATGCGACGATTGCCAACCTTGGTTGCCACAATGACCTGATCCCGGCGTCCCTGGATGGCCTGGCCGACGATTTCCTCGTTTAAACCTGCATCGTACAGGTCAGCGGTATCCAGAAGATTAACACCACGATCCAATGCTTCATGAATCAGGACTACGGCAGGTCTCATTTCGGTTCCAAGCGACATACAGCCTAGCCCAATTTCACCAACCATGAGTTCGGATGAACCCAGACGATTTTTCTTCATATGTTGTACATCCCCTTCCATACGTTCTGCAAGTTTCCATTGTATCATTCTTGCTGGTAAAAATCGCATATGACATATGAACGCACACAAAAACCCGGGACCATACCAGCTCCGGGCTTCTCATGCTAATTGACTCCTATACCAAGATCTATTTTAAATCACACGTGAACCTTTTTTGCTTCCATAAGACGGTTTTGAAGATGAACTTGAATTTTTCATAAGTCCTGACACCGTACTGAACAGCTTATCCCTTGCTTGTTTGTTCCTCATCAAGTAAGTCACGCCTGCTCCGATGGCTGTTACAATAATTTCACTTTTTTTAGACATGTGTTGTTCCTCCTTCAGGATTAATGTACATCGTGTCTTGCTTGAGATTACCCTGTAGGAGAAAAACGAAACGTCAGATGTGATCTCTAAAATTACAGAATGGCTATTATAAATTAAAAAGATGGCCGCCTGAACATTCAGGAGCCATCTTCTAACATGCTGTATAAGTTGAACCCATTGTTACTACAGTGAATCGTGCACGGTCAGAAAATTGTCCGATCAATCCGACGGTGGTGCGACATGAGTCATTTCCTCATGTTTGTACGTGGAGCCATCCGCAGTCAGGTAGAAATGCCCGATGGGATGCAGATCTTCATCCAGTTCATAGACTAGCGGAATGCCTGTCGGGATATTAAGCGCCATGACGTCTGCTTCGGACATTTGGTCCAGATGCATGACGAGTGAACGGAGCGTATTGCCGTGCGCGGAGATGAGTACCCTTTTGCCCGCTGACACAACCGGTTTGATCTCTGCATTCCAATACTCCAGCACCCGCTTTGATGTATCCATCAAATTCTCGGTACGCGGGATGGTGCAGCCCAGCCGTTGATACTTGTCCTGATCCTGAACATAACGATCATCTGTTTCGTCCAGTGCCGGGGGAGATACGCTAATGGAGCGCCTCCATTCCTTCACCTGCTCCTCACCATACTTCAGCGCAGTCTGCTGTTTATTCAGTCCTTGCAGTGCCCCATAGTGACGTTCGTTCAGCTTCCACGTCTTTGTGATCGGAATCCACATCCGGTCCATTTCATCAAGTGCAATATCCAGTGTTCGAATGGAGCGTTTGAGCACCGAGGCATAAGCGTAGTCAAAATCAAAACCCTGTTCCTTCAGGATCTTTCCCGCTTTACGCGCTTCTCCGTATCCATCGGTCGTCAGATCCACATCCGTCCAACCGGTAAAACGGTTCTCCACGTTCCACATACTCTGTCCATGGCGAATCAAAACTACTCTGTACATAAGCGTGAATCCTCCTTCCATGAAACCATTACCCGCAAGGCGAGCCGGAAATGCTCATGATATGTGAAATTATTAATAGTAAGGCGCCATCATCAGATATACAACTACACCCGTTGAACTTACGTAGAGCCAGATCGGCATCGTCCAGCGAGCAATTTTACGGTGTTTCTTCAATTGATTCGTCCAGCCCCATACCAGAGTGAACAGAGCAAGCGGCACAATAATGGCTGCCAGTATGCTGTGTGTAATCAGAATGAAGAAATAGATGGAACGAATGATGCCTTCTCCGCCGTATTTCGACGTTTCCGGAGACAGATAGTGAAACGACAGATACGTAACGAGAAATAAAAGGGTCGTTGAAAATGCAGCAAGGATGAAACGTTTGTGCAATTTCACATTCCGCTTGATAATGGCAATCAAGGCCGCAAGCAGGAAGATGAAGGTGAAGCTGTTGAACACGGCGTTAAACCGCGGCAACACTGTAATGTCAAAGGCTACATCGCCTTTGTATCCAATAGACGGTGCAAAGAACAACAATAAAATAATGACATTGGCGAGAATGGAGATGGTAATAATGATGCCTGCAAAATTTTTATTACTGGTCGGGGCAATCTGATTGGATTGAATGTTCGGGTCCCCTTTGTCCTGTTTGCCCAATGAAAAATCCTCCTTATATCCTAACTTCTATGTTCTATCTCATTATATCTTGCCATTTCTCGACTGTTAAGTGACAACACTCTGAACAAAAAGCATCGTCAGGTACCCTTAAAGTGCCCCCTTGAGGCCATTTTCATTAAAAGCCCACCATCACTGGTTTACCCCATCCTGTATTCATGGTATAATTAATGCAATTAATCACATACGCGTTGAACTGGAGGAGCCTGTCACCAAGGGCCCTCCTTGTCTTTTTTTAAGGTATAAAGCGGCACACTGACATACGCCGTTTTATGCCTTTTTTTCTGTTTTTAAGGCTGGAATGATCTTCCCTTGGGCTGGTTACCCTATAAACGCTATTACTGGAAAGGAGAACAACTATGGAATTTGTTTTGGTACTTGCACTCATTCTTATTTTCACCAAGTTGGCTGGAGATTTGTCGGTAAGACTCGGTCAGCCATCGGTATTGGGCAAATTGATCGTCGGCGTTATTCTCGGACCTGCACTGCTCGGCTGGGTCCAACCGAATGACTTCATCCATTATATGGCCGAAATTGGGGTATTACTGCTCATGTTCATTGCTGGACTCGAAACGGATTTGGAGCAATTGAAGAAAAATTGGAAGGCAGCCTTTGCTGTTGCGGTGGGGGGGATCATCTTACCATTCATCGGAGGTTATGGAGCTGCCGCTGCTTTTGGCATGTCGCAGACACACGCTTTGTTCTTTGGACTGTTGTTCTGTGCCACTTCGGTCAGCATCTCGGTTCAGACTTTGAAGGACATGAATCAGCTCAGCTCTCGTGAGGGTACAACGATTCTTGGAGCAGCTGTGGTCGATGATGTACTCGTTGTGGTCATCCTCGCTATCATGATGAGTTTGCTCGGCACAGGTGCAAACGATACTTCAATCTCTCTGCTCATTGGTAAGAAGCTGTTATTCTTTGTTGTTATTATCGCTGCCAGCTGGTTCCTTGTTCCACGGATTATGAAGTGGATGGCACCGCTGAAGGTCACGGAAACCGTGATTACAGCCGGATTAATCATTTGTTTTAGCTTTTCGTACTTTGCGGAATGGATGGGTGTTGCAGGCATTATTGGGGCCTTTGCAGCGGGTATCGCCATCTCTCAAACGAACTTCAAACATGAGGTCGAAACCAAACTTGAACCGATTGCTTACGCGATTTTTGTCCCGGTATTCTTTGTAAGTATCGGTTTGAACGTGACTTTTGACGGCGTAGGTTCACAAATCTGGTTCATTATCGTCATCAGTCTCATCGCCATTGTAACCAAGCTTCTGGGCGGCGGAGCAGGTGCGCGTCTGACCGGATTTGATCGCTCATCCTCCCTCGCCATCGGTGCAGGTATGATTTCCCGGGGGGAGGTTGCTCTTATTATCGCCTCCACCGGACTTGCTTCCGGATTGCTAGACGCTGAGTATTTCACCAGTGTGGTCATCATGGTTATTGTTACAACCCTGGTTACGCCACCTTTACTCAAAATCACCTTTGCACGCAAAAAAGGAGAACCCCAGGTTGAAAAAGGCATTGAGGACTCCCATCTAAGCGGGTAAAACCAAAATTTATTATCAGCTCACCGTGCATATTGCGGTGGGCTTTTCATTTTTCAAGGGAATTAATTAATACACAAACAAAAAAAGACCACTCCATTAACAAGAGGTCTTTATCCTCGCCTGTTCATAACAGGCTGTCCCATTTTAAGTTAACACACCTACGTAAAAACCGATCGATATAAAGACAACACACCATATAAACGCCCCAATGCTGGAGACAAGCACATATCGCCCTATGGCCATGCGGCTGATCCCGGAGAAACAACACATCAGATGACGAATGCCTGGAATGAAGTAGCCCAGTATGATGGACCAGTACCCATATTTCAAAAACCAGGACTCCACCCTGACCAGCCGTTTGGCGTTGACTCCGACCCATTTACCATACTTCTCAACCAGTGGCCGACCTGCCTTCTTGCCAATCGTGTAACTCAGAAGTCCTCCAGTAAATGCTCCACCAAAACTGACAATGATGGACACCGAATAATTCAGCACCGAGATGGAGGCGAGATAACCGACAAAGGTCATCATCACCTCATCCGGAATAGGCATGCCAATCACGCCAAGAGCCAGCAGTCCGTAAATTGCGAAATAACCATATTGACCAATAAATTCTCTTGCAAATTCCATACTGACTCGCTCCTTATTTCGGTTCCACAATATCCTTCTCATGGGGGGCTAGCACTTGTTTTAGAGACGGGAATCGGATTTGGCTAACCATTAGACCGGATAATACGATAATGACAAGATAGGCTACACCATGAGTAAAATAAGGACTCCAGAGCGCGAAAAAGGACATAAGACCGCCTGCAAACGTAATCGGCATACCCACAAAACCATGGCTTGTTGTCTTCTGGCAATTATAACGTGCGAGACGCAATGCTCCACAAACCGGGAATAATGCCGTCAGCGCCATACCCAGTGCATTTACTTCGTTCATGGAGTTCAAATAAAGGATCAGCACGGGTGCGGTCCCGAACGAAACAACATCAGCCAGTGAATCCAGCGCTTTGCCGAATTCACCCTCACAATGCAGCTTGCGGGCTGCAAACCCGTCAAACAGATCAAAGAACATGGCTACCCAGATCATCGTCACTGCCAGGGCAAACTCGCCATGAATAGCCATAATGACAGCCAGCATACCTGAAGTTAAGTTGCCCAACGTTAGAATGGACGGTAAAGATTTCATAGACTTGACTCCCCTTCGTACTAAGCATTAGGAAAAATAATATAAAAACGGACTCCGTCCGGCGTGTTCTCCACGCCATAACTGCATCCATGCAAATCGAGAATCTGCTTCGCGATGGCCAGGCCGAGCCCGGTCCCCCCCATTTTGCGATTACGCGAGCGTTCCACACGGTAGAATCTTTCCCAGATGTACTGGCGCTCCGCTTCCGAAATCTGCTCGCCCTGATTCTCGATGGAGATTCGAACCTGCCCTTCCGGCCTGCTGATCCCAATCATAATATCGGTCTTAGGAACGGCATGGCGTATAGCATTCATCATCATATTATAGATGACCTGCTCCAGCTTGCTGCGGTCTCCCTCAACGGTCTGCTCGGTGGTGGAGACCAATACGACCTCCAGTTCCTTTTCCTTCAATTGTGGACCCAGACGTCCGGCAATATCTTCAATCATATCTCCAAGAGCCACTGCATCGGTGTTCAGCTTAATCGCTTGGGATTCCAGCCGTACCAGATCCAGCATCTCTTCGACCATCGTTTCCATCTTGACCGCTTCATCGGCAATGATTTCGATGTAACGCTCACGTTTGCTCTCACTGACCCCATCTTTCAACCCTTCGGAGTACCCTTTGATGATGCTGATTGGCGTTTTGAGCTCATGGGATGCATCGGCAAAAAATTCCCGTTGACGCTGTTCAATCCGCTGCTTCATCTCCATATCGGTACGCATCTGGCTGTTCGCCTGCCTTAGTTCTTCCAATGTCTGACCCAATGTCGTCGACAGCGCATTGAGACTATTGGACAGACTGCCAATCTCGTCATTACGGCGGATTGGAGATTTCACTGTGAAATCAAGGGTGGACATCTTTTTGGCAACATGGTTCAGGGCAAGCAATGGCTTGGTGACGATTCGGGACAGGAGCAGTGAAAGGAACACAATCAGTACAAATGCAGCAATACCAAAATACGCATAAAATAGTTGTGTAGCTTCACTCGCCTCCCTCATCTCCTGCAAAGACGTCAGGGAAAAAATGAGCTGCTGCTGAGGTCCGGAGCTGTGCACCGGAGCAATCGTAAGCACATTTCGTACTCCACTCCAGCTGTCGGTCCATTCCTCATTAATCATTTTTCCGTTGGCGAGACTGATCTGGTCTTCCGTAGACAGCGGGAAGCGGCTATCCAGCGCCTGCACGAGCAGACCCTGTCTCTGGCTCCATGTTCCCAGGTTGGGAAGAACAACTTCCTTCAATGTTCCTGACCATTCTTCTACCGGCTCCGTTAACTCCTGAAAATCCTCCGTTCCGCTGACCACAGAACTCTGATCCTTTATCTTGAGCGGATAAACCATAGGATCATTCATGCCACTTGCCGAACCTGTAACGGTCAGTTGCTGACCATACTTCAAGTGTGAAGCAAGCCATCCTGCGTTCTCGCTGTTGATAAACAACGACAGAGATATATTTACCTGCTTGCCATCCTCTTGCAGAAGCACGATGTGGAATGGGTCATTGACCAGCTTGCCTGTATTCGTCAAAATGACCAGATGCGACTGATTCTGGCGCATGAACTTTCCGGTTTCCTTAGCCAGCTGCACATCGCTCCAATGTCCAGTGGAATATTGTTGTTCGAATTTCGTCAATTTTTTCTTAATGCTGCTGATCTTCTGATGCTGGTAAAAGTCCGGGAACCAGACCAGTTGGGCAATCACCGTTGTTCCATATAGAAGAAGCAAAAACCCGGCCATGACCAGAAACAGTTTCATCGTTACACCGTTACGTCTCATGCCTCGGCCTCGAATCGATAACCCGTACCGATAACGGTTCGGATACACTTGGCTTCATCCCCAAGCTTACTGCGAAGCTTTTTGATATGGGTATCAACCACACGCGAATCGCCCTCAAAATCATATCCCCATACCCGATTAAGTATGGCATCACGGGACAGTACAATTCCCTGATTGCGAGTTAAATACAGCAACAGGTCATATTCTTTTGGAGCAAGCTCCACTTCGATCCCATCCTTCTCAAGCCGCCGCGCCCAGGGATCAAGTGTGGCACATCCAAACCGGATCACACTCTGCTCCTTGCTAACGGCACCCTCTACCCGCTTCATTAATGTCTCTGCACGTGCCACCAGCACACGAGGACTGAATGGCTTCGTAACATAATCATCCACGCCGAGCTGGAAGCCATGAATCTTGTCATCATCTTCCGATCGGGCAGTCAGCATTATAATAGGTACGGTCGACTGGGAACGAATATGCCCACAGAGGGTCCATCCATCCATTTCTGGCATCAGCACATCCAGAATGACCAGATCCACTTCATGCCGTTCCAGCAATTCCAGCGCCTCCACCCCATGTTCTGCTTCAATAACGTTCCATTGTTCTTTTATGAAATAATCGGCCACAATCTCACGAATGCGGCTTTCGTCTTCCACCAGAAGCACTGTTCTGACCATGGCCGACTCTCCTTTTAGCATTCTGTTGTTAACATAACGATTCCGTGTGTCGTCCGTGTGTCCAGCCATGTTCTGGAATGAACTCCATCTTATATACGATTAATATATACCAAAAGTTACTAAATTCTATACGTTTTCGCACAAAAAAAGAAGCCGTCAACGAGCAAACCCCTGCTCATTGACAGCTACTTTGGCTAAAACCATGCTTTTTCTCCGCGATTACACACTACACGTGCGCACCGCTTAGCGTTGATTCTCCAGTCGGTGTGCTACATGCAACGTTGGGCCAACAAAGCGGTTCAGCGGGAATCCGCCAGCAATCGCTTTGGTCACGAAGGCTTTACCTTCACGAACAGCCTCTTTCACGGTAAGACCGCGCGCCAAACCTGCGGTAATTGCCGCAGATGTGGTGCAGCCTGCACCGTGTGTATATCCGGAGCCAACAACATCGGCTTCAAACCATTCGTAGTTCGTTCCGTCATAGAGAAGATCCATCGCTTTGCCCGGGTTAATAACGCCTCTGTCCTTGATCAGGACATGTTTCGCCCCATGATCGTGAATGACAGCTGCTGCAGCTTCCATCTGCTCCTTGGAGCGGATCAGTCCACTTTTCGCGAGCTGCGATGCTTCAAACAGATTCGGGGTAACCAGATCAGCACCCGGCAACAGGAATTCGATCATTGCTTCTGTATTCTCAGGCTGCAGCACTTCGTCCGTACCTTTGCAGACCATGACCGGATCGATAACGATCTGTGGCAGTCCGGCCCGGCGGATGTGCTTCGCAACCAATTCAATGATGTCTACAGAACCCAGCATGCCCGTCTTCATTGCATCAAAACCGATACCATCCAGAACGGTGCGCAATTGAGCCTCGACTACATTTAATTCCACAGGAAAGACCTGGTGATCCCACGTATCAGGCTCCATCGCCACAACAGTAGTCAGCACAGTCATGCCATATACACCAAGCTCCTGAAAAGTTTTCAAATCTGCTTGAATCCCAGCACCGCCGCTCGTATCCGAACCAGCGATTGTTAATGTTTTTGGAATCGTCATGGTAGTTGCATTCTCCTTCATCCTTCAGTTGACATTATCCTATCCCTTGTAAGAGCGGATGTCAATGGCATGTGAAGCCATACGGAGTATGGTTTTCAGAGGAATCAGTTCACATCTTTTGTCTCCAGACGAATCATGGACAGCGAAGCAATCCACAGTCCAATCGCCCCCAACGTCAGTGGAATCACAACAAGCGTGTTGATGGAGAACGTAGGCCCGTTGAATCCTGAACATACTACAAGAACAAGCAGAGTGGATGATACCAGTGTGGTCGTGACCGAATGTTTGCGCATCCCGAAGAATAGAGGGATCAGAGCCATGCCCGCAGCGGACAAGGAACTAATGGTGTACTTCAGCAGCAGTACCCGTGCATCACTCATCGTCAACGTATCGGGAATGAAGGAGTAGAATTGGTTTGTGATAACCAGCAATGCTCCCATCAGCAGATCGGTAAACAAAATCATCACAAAGGTAAAAACAAAGATGATAATCAGCTTGGCAGCAATGATTTTATGGCGTTTGATCGGGTAGGTAAACATGACGTTCATCGTTTTATTTCGATACTCGCTGATAATCAGTTTCGCTATCAACGCACCGCCAAAGATGATAAAAACAGCTCTGGCAAACGTATCTATTAACATGAAGGAGACTTGGTAATCGGCAAAAGAGTAATCTTCAGCCCCCTGATCAGTGAATCCAATCATGATGAGAAACAGGATAAGGACGAGATTGGCGATACCTGCTGTTCTGAAACTTCGGGCAAACCGATGTTTGCGCAGTTCCAGCTGGATCAGTTTAAGCAACGTCCCCATCCCCTTTCATTAAGTTCATGAAGTGTTCTTCCAATGAATGTGCCCGTTTGAAAATGGATTCAATCTCAACGCCATGCCCGATCAGCTTGCCTGTCAATTCCGATGGAGCAATACCCGGATCATAGATGCGCACGGTATGGTCATCGATCATTTTATAATTTTTTAACCCAAGCTGATGCTCCATTACATACGTTGCTTTACGCGGGTCCAACGTTTGCAGCTCAATGTACTCGCTGTGGCTCCCTCGAATGCTGTCCATCGATACTTCTTCAACCAGACGCCCATTGCGAATGACCCCAACGGTGTCTGCAACCTGTTCGATTTCGCCAAGGATATGGCTGGAGATCAGCAAGGTAATACGATATTGGGAACTGAGACGTTTGAACAAATCGCGCATCTCCTTGATTCCTACGGGATCGAGCCCATTGATTGGTTCATCCAGAATGAGCAGTTCCGGTGTTGTGATAAGCGCACGAGCGATGCCAAGTCGCTGCTTCATCCCCAGAGAGAAGTCACGGACAGGCTTCTTGCCTGTGTCCTTGAGACCTACATTTTCCATCATGTCGTTAATGACCTTTTTGTTATGAAACCCCATGTATTCACAATGGAGATCCAGATTTTCCTTGGCGGACAGATTATCGTAGAAAAAGGGATATTCAATGATGCTGCCCATTCGTTTCAGCAATTCATAGGATGTCGGGGTGAGCTTTTCTCCGAACAACTCAATCTCGCCTACAGTGGGCTTCACCAGGTTGGTCAGCATCTTCATCATCGTCGTTTTCCCCGCTCCATTCGGACCGAGAAAACCGTAAATCTCCCCTTGCTTGATACTCATATTGACGTTTGATACAACCTCTGCCCCTGCATACGTCTTGGTCACACCTATGGTCCGCGCAATATATGTCATGTTCTTATTCTCCTTTACGTTCGTCCCTGACGGGTTCTTATATCTGTATTGTAAAGAGAAAAGTCTTCTTTTTTATTAATCAAATCTTACAAAAACCTTAAGCTTACCGGGCAAGCTATACAACGCATCTAACAAGGTTTTAAAGAAACCGAAAATACAGTTCGTACATAAGGTACACTATGCAACTCAATACTTCCACCCATCCGTTCCACCAGCCGCTTCGTAATGGTCAGTCCCAGACCACTGCCTTGATAGAGACGATTACGGGAATCCTCCAGCGTATACATGCGTTCAAATACACGACTGTGCTCCTGTTCAGGAATGCCCTTGCCCTGGTCCCAGATGTTAACTGTCACCTGTTGCCCTATTGAATACTCCAGTGAAAGGCCAAGCACCTTGCCATCGGCTCCATATTTCATGGCATTTGTAATCAGATTATCCAACACACGGTCCAGTGCCTCCTCATTGCCTTTCACGAAGACATCACTCTCCGGAATGGACAGTTCCACTTGCACACCCAGACTCGTTAACATGTCATAAAAAGAGATCATCTTCAAGCGACACAATTCGCTTATATTGACTCTTGTCAGTGCAAGCTCCGTATCCCCCGACTCCAGCTTCGCCAGATCAAAAAAGGAATGAATCAGACGCAGCACTTCCTGCGCTTTATCCTGGATTTTGCTGGTCATAATCACGCGTTCCTGATCGGTTAAGGAAGTGCTGTGCAGCAGCGTTTCACTATAACCCAGCACAACCGTGAGGGGCGTCTTCAGATCATGTGAGATATTGGAGAGCATGTTACGCATCTCCTTCTCCTGATTGGCATAACCCGCCTCAGCCCGATGTGCATGATCCAGTAACTGATTCATGTCCTTAAGGAGCTGGCTGATTTGGGGGTCACTGTTAAAGACGAGCAGACGCTCAAATGTACCTTTATCTATAATAGCGGTCAATTTCTCGTGTATGTAGGTTAGATGGGTACTGCGTTTATGCAGCCTTACGCTCAACAGAATGACGACTAGAGCCAATATCCCGGTAGTAAAAGCCAAGATCAACGTCACGCCGGGTCCACCTCCAGCTTATAACCGATACCCCACAATGTCTTGATATACCGGGGGTTGGATGGGTCAACTTCCAGCTTCTCGCGCAGACGGCGCATATGAACATTAATGATATTTTCGTCGCCGTAATAATGATCGTTCCAGACAGAAGCGTAGATTTGAGCCTTGGTAAATACTTTGCCAGGGTGGGTGACAAACATTTTTAGAATGCCAAATTCCTTGGAAGTAAGTTTTACAGGTATGCCTTCACGCTCGACCTCATACGTTTCCGTATCGACCACAAGTCCGCCAATGTGTATGCGCTGTGCCTTCGGAGCGGCTGCAGTTGCAGGCTGTGCGGTATAGTTGGCACGACGAATAGCCGCCTTGATGCGAGCGGTCAGCTCGATCAACGAGAATGGTTTGCTCAAGTAATCATCCGCGCCGAACCCAAGTCCGAGGGCTTTATCCACCTCTCCGTCCTTTGCAGACAGGATAAGCACAGGCACCAGACTGGTGGCACGGATGGTCTGGAGCACTTCCATCCCATTTTTGTGCGGCAGCATCAGATCGAGAATGACCAGGTCATAGCCTGACGATGATTGGCTGAATTGACGTTCCGCCTCCAATCCGTCATATGCATACGAGACGTCATAACCCTCTTTTTCCAAATAAGGACCGACCATTTCACTAATTGAGCGATCATCTTCAACAAGCAGCAAGCGATAACTTGACACAAGATTCCCTCCAACATGAATGTTTTCCTTTATTACCTCACAGTTTGCATCAATTGGCAATGTAATACGAAAAACCCGGCAGGATCGCCACTTCATGTTTCAAAGTGAACCTCCTGTCAGGTCTCATTTACAACCTTATACCGTCTCGCTTCGTATCCAGCACAGTCCAATCGTTCCCGCACCTGCATGAATTCCTACCACAGGGATAAAAGGCATAATTTCCGTCTTCAAGCGGGGGAGCAGATCTGCAATCTGCTGTTTAATTGTAACGGCTTCTTCCTGATTGTTTGCATGCATGATGCATACATGCTTCACTTTCCCCATATCCACCTTGAGCACATCCAGCATGCGCTGTTTGGCCCGTTTGAACGTACGAATTTTCTCATTCACAACCACCTTGCCCTCTTCGAATCGAAGGAGCAGATGAATTTTCAACAATTGGCTAAGAATAAGCTGGGTCCCCGAGACACGCCCACTGCGGTGCAGATGCTGAAGACTGGCCGGAATGAGGTAAAAGGACATGTTATCAATCATCTGTTCGATGTGAAGTTTGATTTCGGATGCAGTATGGCCTTGCTTTTGCCATTCCAGTCCTTGCAAAATCATCTCCCGCAGCGGATAAGCGCCTGCTCTGGAATCAATGGCGGTAACCGTCACACCTGCGATCTCGGCAGCCTGCATCGATGTGTGCAGTGTTCCGCTAAGCGCAGTGGAGCAATGAATGGTAATGATCTCATCGTACTGGCCTTTCAACGATTCATACAGTTCAATAAATTCACCAATCGGCGGCTGTGAACTGCTTGCGTGTGAAGCCCCCTCGAGTTTCTCATAGAACAATTCCGACGAGATGTCTTCCGTCTCCCGATAACATTCCTCTCCAAAAACGATGCGCAGAGGTACGATGTACACATGATTCTGCTCAGCAAATAGCGGATCGAGTGTGCTCGTACTGTCCGTGACCCATGCAATTTTCCTCATTCCAACCTTCTCTCTTGCCGGATTGTTGAAGCTGTATCCTCAATCGTCAGGCACATGCCCGGCGGATTATTTAAAATTTGAATAGTTCATATTGTAAACGTTTGCGTCTTTGCTCCCCAATTATAAAGGAACGGACAAACCGCTGTCTTGTGGCGCATTGTTGAACAGCCTCATTTCTTCCGGTATATGCCAAAAAAATGTCTTGCCTGTGAAGGAATTAATTGGTATGCTGTTGTCCTTCTCTCTTTTTCGCCTTGACTGAAGTGAACGGAAACGCCGTTCAACCAACTTATCGGAGGTGTCACATGCTTTATTTCACTCTGGCTTCCAAAGCCTATTCCCGAAATCTGCAATACCGCGGGTCCCACATGGTAAATAACCTGGCAAGCGCCATGTTCGGTTACATGTATGCCTGTCTCTGGATTGGCATCGGGGCCGATCACTCTCTCGGAGAATACGGGACACAGGGGATGGTCAGTTACATTGCGTTTACGCAATCCTCTCTCTGGATCTCGGGTTTTCTCACCAATGGACTTGGTATTCCACTCACGGTCAGGACAGGGCAGATCGCGCTTGATCTCATGAGGCCGGTTCATCTGTTTACCCACCTGATGGCACGTGAATGGGGGCAGGTCTCCTACCAGTTCGTGTACAAAAGCATTCCGATTTACCTGCTCTTCTCCATCGTATTTTCTCTGCAATGGCCCTCAGAAGCCTCAACCCTGTTATTAGCCGCAATTGGTCTTGCCGGCGCATCCTATTTATCCATCTGTATGAATTACATTATTGGCGCCACCGCGATGTGGACTACGGAGTCCTCCTGGCTGCATTGGGGCAATCACGCCATGATGAATCTGCTCGCTGGTTTCTTCATTCCGCTGGAATGGCTGCCAGACTGGCTGGAACGAATCGCCTGGTTATCACCCTATCCTTTCCTGCTCTATGTACCGACCCGAATTTATCTGGGATACGAAAACGGCTCCTTGTTATGGGGAACCTTGATTTGGTGCGTCCTCATGACGTTCGTCTGTCTGGCGATCACCCAGTTGCTGCGCCGTAAAGTGGAGGTGCAGGGCGGATGAAAACAACTTCCTGGTTTACTTTATATAAAATGCTCATTCGAACAAGCATCCGCAGTCGGATGCAATACAAGTTCAATTTCATCATGGCCTCCGTTCTGGCCGCATTTATTCAAATCTCCGAGTTTCTGATGGTTGCTCTGGTGCTGCACAAATTCGGAGCCATTAAAGGCTGGTCCCTTCATGAAATTGGTTTCCTCTTCGCGATCATGACCCTATCCAAGACACTATATCGAACGTTTGGCAACGAAGTGCATCATTTGGAAAAATATCTGGTCGGCGGCGAACTCGATCAACTGTTAACCCGTCCAATGCCCGTATTGCTGGCCTTACTGCCACAAAACTTCCGCATCATGGCTGGTGAAGTGTTACAAGGCGGGTTTATTCTTTGCTGGTCTCTCGCAGGCATGATGCATAGCGGACAGATCGGCTGGACCGCCATTCCCCTCTCTCTGTTCGTCATCCTGACCGGTGCTATTATTCTTTTTTCGATTGGGCTTGCCACGGCAACGCTTGGATTCTGGACCACACGCATTGAAGAGCTGCAGACCATCACCGAGGATGCGGCGCGTAACGCTGCCCAATATCCGCTGACGTTATATCCCAAATGGATTTCTGGCATTCTGCTGACCGTGATCCCGGTGGGTTTCGTCAACTATGTTCCGTCACTCTATCTGCTTCGGGGCGAATTAGGTGCATGGGTTCTTGTTGCGATTGTCGTTGTAGCCGTCCTGAGTCTGGCCGCAAGTCTGCGTTTCTGGAAATTCGGTATAACCAAATATCAAAGTACAGGTAGCTAAGGAGGAAAATATCGTCATGACTATGATTACAGCGCGGCATCTGCAAAAGGAATTCAAAACCCCCGTGGTACGCGAGGGCCGGTTCTCCGGGCTTCGCACCTTGTTCTCACGTGAGTATCTGTCCAAGGAAGCAGTTCGAGACATTAGCTTTGATATTGGCAAAGGAGAATTTGTTGGATATATCGGCCCGAATGGGGCTGGCAAATCCACCACGATCAAAATGCTAACGGGCATCCTTCATCCAACCTCGGGTGAGGTATTGCTCGGTGGCATGAATCCACACCAGGAAAGACGCCGCACGGTTGGACGCCTCGGTGTCGTGTTCGGACAGCGCAGCCAGCTCTGGTGGGATCTGCCCGTGAAGGATTCGTATGATATTCTGGCCGAGATGTACGGAGTCCGTACGGAGGACAAAACGAAACGTTTGGGCCAGTTCGCCGAGCTGCTGGATCTTGAATCGTTCTGGGCTACGCCTGTCCGCAAGCTCTCTCTTGGACAGCGGATGCGTGCCGATCTGGCAGCTTCCATGCTGCATGATCCTGAATTGCTTTTTCTCGATGAGCCGACGATTGGACTGGATGTGAACGCGAAGCGGAACATTCGTCAATTTCTTCGTACATTAAATGAGGAGTTTGGCAAAACGATTTTGCTGACCACTCATGACATGGACGACATTGAGCAGCTATGCAGCCGGGTGATGGTGATCAATCACGGTCAACTTACATATGACGGCTCCATCCCCTCTCTGCGCGACACCATCGGTCTGCCAACGCTTATCCGGGTGACATATCGCGGTTCGTTTCATATCCCGGATGCCATATCATCCGCCATTCAGATTACAGGGGCAGAGGGCCGGATCGTCACTGTCGAAGTGAATCGAAAAGAGTGGAGCACGATGGACATTCTGAAGCAGCTCGAACAATGGGGCGAGATTGAGGATGTCGAGATGAAAGAACCGGATTTCGAGGATATTATTCATCGAGTGTATTGACTGGCCTATTTATTCAGAACTCGATCAGGGCCTGTTCAAATGCCGTTACATGCGGGGAGGACATGACGTACTGTAATAGCGGAGGTGAAGTGTCATGCTTGTTACCAAACACACACTTGCTGCGTCCACTGCACACGCTACTCCCTATTACCTCGTTCGAGGCACGAAGCCCGGTTCCGTCGTCATGATTACTTCGGGAGTTCATGGAAATGAAACCGCGAGCATAGCCGCTGCGCAGAAGCTGGCTAATGACTGCATGGCAGGGCGACGACACGTGGTTCGTGGACTCCTCATTATTGTTCCACGAGTGAATCAGAAGGCTTATCGAAACAAAAGCCGAGGAAAGCCCGATTTAAATCGCACGTTCCCGCGGCATATTTCTGGCAAAGCCAAACACCCGCTTGCTTTCGCAGTCTTTCGGCTTGCCAGTCAATATGGACCTGCCTGGTGGCTTGACCTGCATGAAGCCAATGGATTATCCCAACGCAGCTCGCGGGTACTGGGACAAACCTTGATTACCAACCCAGGCAATGGGGCTATTCCGGTATGCAAACGAATTATAGGACGAATGAATCGGTCGATTCCCATTCGTGACAGGCACTTCATTCTGAAGCAACACGAGTTGCCCGGTTCAGCACGAACAGCCGCAGCTCGCCTGCTTCAGGCCCGCTCGGTTACGGTGGAGACCTGCTGGAGTTTGGACCGTTCAGACCGGATCAAATATCAGACGGAAATTGTGCACCATTTCCTGCGCGAAGCAGGCTTGTTCTGAATCGTTATGAATAACCAGAAACATAAAAGACACCTTCAAAGATATCTCTCACGCCAGACGCGTCAGGGATGATCTATGAAGGTGTTTATTGGTTACAGGGTTACCTTATGAATTCCCATCTTCCTTGTTGATCCGAAAAGATTCAATGTAATTGTGAATATCGTGCTCTGGCGTCAGGAGTAACCCGGCAAGAAGCGTCTGCATCTGCTGCAGGTTATCAATATGCAACTGAATCTCTTCAATTCGGTCACGTACGAGTGTTTTTAGTGCTTCACTCTCCATGTCCTCCTGACTAAGCAGTTGCAACGTATCCTGTATTTCCTTTAAGGAATAACCCAGCGATTGAGCATCCTTAATGAATTTGACCTTAACCAGATAATCCTCCGTATACACACGATATCCGTTGGACGAACGACGGGGAGCAGGCAGAATTCCGCTGTCCTCGTAATATCGGAGCGTTGCCATGCTCACACCCGTACGTTTGGCTAACTCTCCTCTTGTCATGGTCTTCATGCTACTCCTCCATCCATCTTCGCGTTATTCCGCCAGATTGCTCCGCAGCTTGGTATACTTGGTATCATAGGTTGCCTCGGGGAAACGGGCTGACGGCCCTTCCAGCAAAGGCTGCTTCTCTTCTCCCTTCAAGTAACGATCAAAAAATGCCAATGTATACGATCTTGTAATGTCCACATTATGCTCTGGTATTATGCCCTTGGCAAACATTTTCGGTGAAATTAACGGAATATCCGTGAAACTCTGATGGAAGAAATGATCCACGGTCAAGTAATACGTGTCATTGAGACTGCTTGTCATCACCCGATCCAAATCGGGTTCAAACTCGGGATAAAACACTTTATCCTTGGCACTGACGTTCGGGTCCAAACTTTTGGCTGTTTCACCCGACATGATATACATAAACGGCTGTTTCAAGGCTGTCGTGGATACGGTCCCCCAGAATCCGCCTTCCAAACTGAGTCCTGCTTTGAAACGGCTATCCTGCGCCAGCGCTTCCGCTGTTGTAGCACCACCGTAGGAGTGACCAAAGATACCCACATGATCCAGATCAAGTTTGCCTTCGAGCAGTTGATTCGGATCATGTTTATTCCACTGGGTGAGCGTATCCAGTACAAAGCTTGCGTCAGCTGCACGAATACCAACACCTTCTATATTATGTTGATATAATTCCTCTGACGTTGGATAGTCAGGATCCGGCTCATAAGAAGCAACATGTCCATCCGGGAATGTCACTTGAGCAGAAGTATACGGATGGTCGATCCCAACAACAATGTAGCCGTGGCTTACTAGTTCCTCAATCGCAGTCATACTTTGAAAGCGTGCTGAGCGTACGCCAGGTGAGAACAGCAACACTGGATACTTGCTCTGTGCGGCAGACACCTCAGCGCCTTTAACCACATGCGTGGGAATCGTATCAAGGTAACTGAACACCACTGGTGGAATGCCAAATACGAGACTGATCGCCTCTCCCAACTCGGCAGGATAATGCTCTAGCGGCAATCCTTTGGCTGTTTCCTGATCTACAGGATACCAGACATTAATCATAAGTTCTCGCTTGTCGCCCGCTTCAGCTGTCTTGGTCTCTTCGCGGGATTCATCCGTTAGCTGCTGCGAATAGGTGCCTATGGCGAATGAACCTGTCGGTTCAGGCATCGTGAATGCAGGGAAAAGCGACGTCAACACAATTGAACCTGCACTGAGAGCTAGCACCAGAATGGATGCCAAGATGGTTTTAAACCACGAACGACGTTTCGGTTTTTGTATGTTCTGCATACGGCGTCCGGACTTCCACAGTTGAATCGCCAATACAATCAGTAAAACAAGGGCTACGATATAGGTGGGCAGCAGCTGCACACGAAAATGATCGATTACCCCATGCAATAGGACAACCAGTGCCAGTGCCGACAACGTACCCACTTTCATTGCCCGACGTTTGGGTGCCATCAACATGACTACTGCGCTAATAACACTCACAATGACCATAATCCATTCCAAAATTCTCATCGTTCTTACCTCCAACATGTTGTAATACATCAAGGATAAACCTTGAAGTATACTTCAAGGTCAAGGTATATTTGCACCTGGATTTTACATATCGAAAAATTTTCGTTTACAGCAAAATGAACTGTTTTCGAGCGAATACACCTTCGCATGAAAACAGTTCAGTATATTAGAGTACAAAATCAACGCATGCTTTTTTAAAAAGATGAATCAACCTATACCTTCAGATCCCACTTCCGAACTTCAAGCAAGGTACACTCCCCCGAGGAACATGCTGAAATCCCGGTGGATTCCGGTCCTGGATATATGCGTGCTGTCATGACCTTCTCCCCGCCCTGGATAAATACCTCAACCGACGAAACGTCCACAAAAATTCGCAGCTCCAGTCTGCCGTCCTGCAGTTCCACCTCTGCTGCACGCTCCCCTCCGGGGCCGGCTCCCGCACGATCCCGGTTAAGAAGAAGTCTGCGCTGCTCCACTTCATAGATGAGAATCGTCTCCTCCTCCTCACCTGTACGCAGCTTCAATCCGAATTGCTCTGCCGAGCCTGCCTCAAAGACAGCATACAACTCGTATCGTTCTCCTTGCATCCCCAAATCCAGTGAGCCGTTCAGGTGGATGTCATGTTGTTCGATCTTATCCGAACGATATTGCTCCAGCTCCGGGATTGGAAGGAAGAACAATCGCTCCCCCTTCAGAACAATCTGGCGCGGCAACGTCATCGCCCCTGCCCATTCGTGACCATGCTGGGTTGGAATATCAGTCTCCCACGTCTCCATCCAGGCCACCATGATACGACGTCCCTGCTCATCATCTGTTGTCTGTGGTGCATAGAAATCGAATCCGTAATCCAGCGGATGATATTGATCATATTCCAGCACGCCTCGCTTCTCATCCAGTGTGCCTATCATGTAGACGGTGGAATGCAAGTTGCGATAATTATCCTTCTGGGACGGCATGCGTTGGGGAGACATGATCAGAATATCCCGACCGCCGAGAGAAAATAAATCGGGACATTCCCAATTGTCTCCAAGCGTTCCATCGCTTTGGGCCAAGACGTTGACATAGCTCCACTCCTCCAGATTCGTCGAACGGTACAGAAGGATTAAACCATGACCTGCCGTATCATTGGAGCCCAATACACAATAATATATCCCGTTCCGTTCAAATACCTTGGGATCACGGAAGTCCTTCGGACTCGTGTGTTCCGGAATCTGATCCAGACGGATGACCGGATTCAGCGTGCTTTTGACAAACTCAATCCCATTGTCCGATACAGCAATATTCTGCGTCTGCCGGTAATCGTTGTCCTTGTCTGGTCCCGTTACGACATGCCCGGTGTACATGAGCAACAGCTTGCTTCCCTGAACAATTGCACTGCCTGAGAAGCAGCCCCCACTGTCATAGCTCTGATCCGGGGCGAGCGCGACCGGAAGATAAGACCAAGTGATCAGGTCATAGCTAATCGCATGCCCCCAGTGCATTGGCCCCCATACCGGAGCGTAAGGATAATGCTGATAGAACATGTGGTACATCCCGTTGTAGTATACAAAACCATTAGGATCGTTCATCCAGCCCACTTCAGGCATTAAATGATACGCCATGCGATATGTTGGATTAACCTGTTGCTGGTTTTCCCTGATGTATGCATCAGCCCGAGCAAGTGTATAGATTTCCTGTGTCTGATGCGATGTATCCAGCGATTGGCTATCGGAATCCTGTTTTACGTTTGGTTCCTGTCTCATATGTCCATCACTCCTGTCTCTCTAACGCAATTTGCCTCAAGCTGATTATTTAATGGACCCTTGCATCACACCCTGTATAATATATTTTTGCGCGAACAGATACACCACCAGCACAGGCAGCAGGGTCAGCACCAGACCAGCCATCAAGGGGCCATAATCGACCGTGTAGGTACCATAGAAATAAAAAGTGGATAACGGCAGCGTACGCTGCTCGGATGAAGTCAGTACCAGGGAGGGCAGCAAGAAGTCATTCCAGATCCACAGGACATTCAGCACACTAATGGTTACGCTTGTGGGCAGCAGCACCGGCAATACGATGCGAAAAAAGGTCTGCACTCGGCCACAGCCATCCATCAGAGCCGCTTCTTCCAGTTCCAGCGGAATGCTCTTGATAAAGCCATGATAGATGAATACGGCTAGTGGACTGCCAAAGCCGATGTACATATAGATCAGCGACCATTTGTTGTCCAGCATCCCGAGAGAGCCGTATATTTTCACCAATGGAATCATAATGGCCTGAAAAGGAATAATCATCGCTGCAACCATCAGAAAGAAGAGATATTGGTTGAGCTTGCTTTTATGCCGTACAAAATAATGGGCCGTCATCGCCGCGAGCAGCGCAATAAGCAATACCCCCGCCACTGTAATCAGCAACGAATTCCCGAAGGCGGAGATATATCCCATTTTATTAAAGGCGCCAACGTAATTATTCCATTGAAAGGACGATGGCAGGCCCAGCGGGTCGGAGGTTATGGCCTGATTGGCCTTGAACGAATTCGTGATCAGCAGCAGAAACGGAAAAATGAACAAAATCAGCGCTAGCATTAAAGAGAGCAGCTTCGCCAAACCAAACACGCGGGATTGTCCAGCCATTATGCCTCCACCTCCAGTTTTTTACTGAAATAGACCTGGAGCAATGTAATGGTGGCAACAAGGATAAACAGGACAAATGCCTCCGCTTGGCCCAGCCCGTAATCACGTGCGAGAAAAGCCTGTTCATACACATGCATGGACACCATTTCCGTGCTCTTGAACGGTCCGCCGCCAGTCAGGGAGACGTTAAGGTCATAGACCATAAATCCCCGTTGGAGTGACAGAAAAATGCACACGATAAATGAAGGCACCATCAAAGGCAGAACGATTCGTGCCAGCATCTTGCGGTTGCTTGCCCCGTCTATGCTGGCGGCTTCCATCACATCCTTGGGTACATTCATCAGCCCGGCAATATAGATGACCATCATATATCCGGCATATTGCCATACGGTGACGACGACAAGTGCCCAGAAGGCCTTATCCGGGTCCGATAGCCAAGAGGCTGCGAACAACGGCATATTCATTTTTTGTCCAGCGAATACCAGTACCTGATTGAAAATAAACTGCCATATGAAGCCGAGTACAATTCCACCAACCAGGTTGGGCAAAAAGAAACCCGCCCGGAACAGGCCCTGAGCCTTTATTCTGCGTGTTACCGCATAAGCAAGCAGAAATGCAACCGCATTGGTCAATACCACGGTAATGAATACATATTCAAGCGTCATTCCGAACGATGTCCAGAACACGGTATCTTTGAACACGCCGATATAGTTGTCCCAGCCCACAAGACTTTGCTCCACAGCAATGCCATCCCAGTTCGTAAATGTCAAATAGATGCCGTACAAAAACGGAATAATCATGACGGTAGCAAACGCAAACAGCGTCGGGCCTGTGAAAACAAGACGGGTGCGCAGGCGGTCCCACAATCCTTTTTCGGTCAGCATTGTCATCCTCCACTCTATCCAAGTGTATTAAATGTCGGTTTGGCCGGAAACGACAAAGGCGGGACAGATGATTGTCCGCCCTTCTGTCGTACCCGGCATACCGTTCACTCTCTATCTCTAACACCGACGCCCGGAGGTAGCAGGTACAGGATTGTTCCGCCCCATTGCGGGGGAGCTGCTCCGGTTATCATTTGTGCCGTATTTATTTTACGTTGGTCCAATAACCCTGAATTTCCTTCGCAAGGCCGTTGCGGTCGATAACGCCAGCTAAATATTTTTGCATGGAAGCACCCAGTTTGGACCAATGGTCGGCCGGAAGCGTGCTCATGGATTCCTCGATTTTGCCTGCCTTGATGTATTCAGCGATTGATTTGCCCAGTGGATTATCCGGTTGAAGGGTAATGTTGCTGAATGCGGGAATGATGCTGGCCTGGTTCACCAGAAAATCCTGCCCTTTGTCCTGATAGACAATCCAGTCCAGGAATTTCTTTGCAGCTTCCTGCTGTGCTGGTGTACTTTTTTCCTTGTCAATCAGAATGCGTTTGGATACGGCGGCGGAAATTTGCGTATTGCCAAAATCATCCGGATTATTGCTCACAGGGACAGGCAGGAATCCGTATTGTCCATCCGCTGTATCAAAGCTCTGAATTTGCGGCCATGCCCAGTTGCCTTGGAACCAGATGCCCACTTCGCCTTTGCCAAGCACTTCGGGTCCACGTTCATACGTGCCGGATAACGGGGAAGCTTTATCAATATTATAAGTTTTCATCAGATCAAACGTATCCATCAGGCCACTGAAGACGGTGTTGGAAGCAAGATCCACCTTGCCTGCCTTGAGATCGCTAACAAATTGATCCACTTTGGCGAGATCCGGAGACTGCCCACCATACGCAAGCCCGAGATAATGAGCACCGAGCGACCAATCCATCGGAGAGATGATCAAAGGAGATTTCCCGTTAGCTGCAATCTTCTTGAACAGATCCTCAAGCTGCGCAGTCGTGTGTACCGTTTGGGGATCAAAAGTGCCGCCTAACGCTTGATCCAGCACCTTCTGGTTGTAGATAAAACCGTAACCTTCAATCGAGAAAGGAAATGCATAGTTTTTGCCGTCAAATGTAGTAGCCGCTGTACTGTTCTCCACGGCGTCCTTCATCCACTTCTCCGAAGTCAGATCCAGAACACGATCCTTGAATTTCTCCACGTCCCCTGTATCCAGCATCATCATCGTTGTCGGGTTGCCTGATGCATACAGGGCTGAAGCTTTCTCAAACGGGGATTGCCCGTTGCCTACAGGCACAATTTCCAGCGTAATATTGGGATTCTCGGACTGAAAATCTTTGGCTGCCTGTTCCAGCTGACTGTTGATCTCTGCTTTGGAATTCAGAAGTGTAATTTTAACCTCACCATCGGATGAGGCGGTCGAATCTGTCCCCGTTCCTGTCTTTGCACCGCCACAAGCCGTTAGCATAACAACCACAATGAAGGACAATATTGATAACCTCATCCATTTTTGCTCTCTTTTCATCTGACCTGGCCCCCGTTCGTTAATAATTGAGGAAACGCTTACAAAACAGATTATAATGTCAAAGGTTTGACATGTCAATCGTTTGACACAAAAAATGAATAGGTTTTTCTCCCTCTAATGATGGAGGGAAATAAACGTATTCAAAAAAACGACCTTGTTCAGGTCGTCTCTCTCTCCACCAGTGTAACTGGCAAAATATGCTCCATTCCAATTTCCTGTTCAGCGATCTGGCTTCGAATCAACTCGACAGCTAACTCTGCCATGGACTCAATAGGCTGCCTTATGGTCGTTATACCTGGCACCGCATAACCTGCTGCCCGGATATCGTCATACCCAACAATTGCAATATCTTCGGGAACTTTGCGCCCATCGAGCACGATCTGTTTCAAGGCATGAATCGCCATCAGATCGCTGGTGACGAACAGGCCATCCACTTCCGGATGTTGAGCAAGCAGCTTTTCGACCAATTCGGTATATTGATGCTGGCTGAACACATTCAGGTCGGTCTCATGGACCATGACCGGCTTAATTCCATGCGCCTCCAGTGTATCCAGAAAGCCTGATGTTCTGCGGTTGGACAGCATTTGCAGTTCCAGATTGCCACAGATATGTGCCACGTGTCGTCTGCCTTTGGCAAGCAGTAATTCAGCCGCCATCACGCCGCCCTGATAATTATCAGATGAAATAAACGGGATGTCGCCACCAATCCTGCGGTCAAATGTAACAATGGGAGAACGCAGATTCATATACTCATCCACTTCCAGCGTGTGACTCCCCATAATAATCCCATCGACCCGGTTGCCCTTGAGCATTTCCACGTACTCTCGCTCTTTGGAAGGGTCCATGTGTGAGTTGCACAGCATAATTTTGAACCCGTTCCGATATGCATGATACTCGATATAATTGGCCAGTTCACCAAAAAACGGATGTGACACATCAGGAATAATCAAACCGATAACGTTCGACTGCTTGCGCAGCAGAGAACGGGCAATTTCATTGGGGCGGTAGTTCAGTTCGTTCATGGTCTGGTATACTTTGTCCCGCGTCTTCTGACTGATGTACCCCCGGTTATTCAATACACGAGAGACGGTAGTTACGGAAACCCCTGCTTTGAGTGCAACATCATGAATTGTTGCCATAACAACCTCTTTTCCTACAACATTCTTCATATCTTTATTATTATAAACGTATCTCATGCCCTGAACCAATTGCCGAACCCTTCTGTTTCTACTCCACCTGAATCTTCCCTCTGGGCATACTGTGCATGGCTTCATGTGTCACATGAGCCTGTACCACGTACGTACCTGCCTGCTCAAACGTATACTGTACCTCGTAAAGACCCTTCTCCGCCTCGCTTGCCTTCAGAGCCCCCTGCTCCTCCAGCTTGTCCGCAGACATCATTCCCTGTTCAGGAGAGACAGCGGGGGCATCTTCGAGTTCATTCCAGATCTGAAATTGAACTTGATCCGCATTGATTACCGGTACACCACCCTGAGTGAGCTTCACCTGCAATGACACGGGCTTATGGAGGGAAGCCTTGTCCGGGATCACAAGCTGTACCTTGATCATCTCCGGCATCTCACCGGACTGGGATTGCTCCGTATAGGAGCACCCCACCGCCAAGAGAATCAGAATGATGAAGGGCATGAACCAACGGACTTGTCCGCTCATCAATCATCTGTCCTTTCTTATGAAGAAGATTTTGGTGTTTTGCCAATTCCCCACAGCATAACAATAATGATGATAAATGCGATCAGTGCAAGTAACGGAATCGTGATAAAACCAAACCAGTTCAAGTAATCGGTATAACATGGAATTTGGCCGCATGCCACTGAACTACCCGTAGCCGAGTAAATACGCTGAATCGTTACATGGTATAGCGAGATCCCGCCTCCGATGAAACTAAGTGGAAGAACATATTTGGTGATGCCCACGTCATCCTTGAAGTAGGCAATGCCCAGTAAAATCGTTAACGGATACATGAAGATCCGTTGGAACCAGCACAGATCACAGGGGATATATCCCTTAATCTCACTAAAATAAAGGCTGCCTCCAGTCGCAATGACTGATACGGCCCAGGCAATAAACAGACGGGTATCAATATTTTTTGCCCGTCGCTCAGGCTTTGAAGCTGTGTCCATCCGCTTGAACCCCCTCTTCTTGTTTGATCATACCGAATAATAATACAACATACATGACTCCAACGGGCTAGTGATTACGATTATGTACAGTCCACCACCGCACTGTGATAAATAACATGTTGCGGCGAGGTTGCTGACTGCCTTGATTATACCAAATATTTGAATATTTTGATGTGGCCTTTTTGCGTCCATGTTATACAGATTGAATTGCAGATTAACCAAGAAAGATGAAGGTAAAGATGCTGAAACGAAAAAAGCTGCCGTATGGGGCAGCTTTTTTCGTTCTTCTTTTATAATAGTGATTACATGGATTTAGTCAATGTGATGGAGCCGTCTTTTTGAGTCCATTTTACATCCCAGCCAAGAAGCTCAGCGATGAAACGCAGTGGCACTTGCGTACGTCCATCTTTGTTAACAAAGACAGTTGCACCCACATTTTTCTTCTTGCCGTTAACTTCCATAACGTTGTTGTTCACCCAGAATTTCAGCGTATCATTACCAGCCATTACGGTTACTTGCTGTGCTTTTTTATCCCATTTCACGGTTGCACCAATACCTTCGCTCAGGAAGCGCAGTGGAATGTAGGTTGTGTTTTTCCAAAGCATTGGTGTTGTGTCCATGTTGGTTGTTTTGTCATTGATTTTCAGCATTTTGCTGTTCAGTTGCATCCATACGATTGTTGTATCTGCTTCAGGCATGGTTGGTGTAGTGGGTTGCTCTTGGAATTTATCATTGAATTGAGTCACGATTACATTACCCAGGGCTTGACCTACACCAAACATGACTTTGAATCCTTCACGGTTCGTTGTGTACGAACCTACGTAGTTAGCCGCAGCGTATTGATCCAATACTTGTTGTACTTGCTTCTCATGTGTAGTCAATGCTTGTTGTCCGGCAGCTTTTAGCAGGTTGCCAGCTGTTGCGGAGTCCAGGAATGTCGCGAACTCCGTCGTGAATCCGTCAATACGTTTCTCGACAGCTGCACGAGCTGTTGCATCATTGTTTTTAACAGCTGTTACATAGTCGCTTTGTGCATTCACATGGTTGGTTACCCAAATTTTCTCGAACGCATTGGCACCATCGTTACCGTAAATGGAAGCGATCGCTGCTTTGAAATCCGCTGTGTTTCCAGCTTCAGCTGTAACCAGTGCATTCGATGCTGCTGTGCGGCCATCATATTGTTCTTGCATTTGCAGAGCCGACAGAGCGAAGTGCTCGGAAGCCAAGTGGTTCAGTGCAGATCTTAGATCAGCTGCTGGTGTGTCCGCTTTGCTGTTCCCGAATTTCTCAGGCATTTGTGTTGTGATTGCTGTGGAAAGTGCTTTACTCACATCGAACATTTCTTTGAAACCTTCACGGTAAGCTTTGTATGCATCTGAATAGTCACCTGCGACATATTCATCAAATACTTTTTGCACGAGATCTTCATGTACTTTCAAAGCATTTTTGGCTGCTGCCTTTGGCAATTTGCCTTCCGTTGCTGTGCTCAGGAATGTAGAGAATTCTTCTACAAAACCGTTGATATTGTCCTGTGCCTGTTTGATTCCAGCCTGGTTACCCATTTTAGTTGCTTTCACAAGATCGTCTGTATATTTGTTATGAGCGCGGAAGATTCGTTCGAATTCTTTGGCTCCTGCATCACCGTAAAGGGAAGCGATTGCCGGCTGCATATCCAATGCATTTTGGTCGAGTGCCTTGTAAGCTGCATCTGCATCTTTTGCTCCGTCATATGCTTTCGCCATTGCGGTTACTGCGAGTGCAAAGTGTTCGGATAACAAGTGATCCAGGCTTGCTCTCAGGTCAGCAGCAGGTGTATTCACACTTGCCTTCATCGTAGTCATTGGTGTCTGTGGTGCTGATGCAGCCCCGGCGATTCCTGGCATCAATAACGTCAAGCTCAGCATGGGTGCGATAAATTTCTTCATTTTCATTTTCATTACGTGTTCACTCCTCAGTTTGATTTGTTTATCCTTTGTTTCCTCGTCGTCGTCTTCATAGGGTGTAACGCAGGGTTCTTCAATCTGGATCACCTCTCTGGGCAAAAAAAATCGCAGCCTCCGTCCAGGAAAGCCGCGAATGTGCGCCACAACAAGGTTTATCTCAATTTTAAAATTTTAAAAATATAGTAATCCGCGCTATTCAGCGCTGCATGTATACTGTAAGTGAAGGACTTTATTTTCCTTTATTTATCAATAAAAGCTTACATCCAAGGTGAACTTGAAGTACAATGAACAGAACGATTGATTTCAATGAAGGAGGTCATCGCATGACATTGCTGCCCTATATATTAATTGTTGGCATTGCCCTGTTCGGTGGAATTGCTACAATGATCATCGGGAATTCGAAAGCGAATCAGACCAGCAACCCCGAGTATGATCGCAGGACCAAGCAAAATCTGAGCAAACTTACCTATGTATACGTTGGTGCCATCGTTCTCGGCATAGGAGGTTTTGTCCTGTATTTAGTGAACTGAATGTATTCCTCACATGGTTTGAGGACCATTCTTCATCATTTTCGAACTGTTGCCTTGCCGTAAGGTATGGCAGCAGTCCAGAATATTGCCCATGTTTGTAGTGAGCTTCCACCGAATCAATGTCGATCATAATTACCCTCATTTGCTGATCCGCAAGGATTTATTCAAATGAACAAAATGATGCCGGGTTGCAGGCATTAAAAATAATCCCGCAACGGTCAGATTGCCCCAATACTCCAGAAGCCAGCTCGCCTCCTTGGTAACATCTCCTGCATCCCGAAGCCCACGTAAATGCTCAACCTCCACTTTTCTTCTGTATTCCTCAGGTGTCAGCATCTTCATGATCTCCGATGTTCGCAATCCTACCGCAAGACGATATGCGCGTAATGCCGAGATATCCACAGAAGTACTCAACGTACGCAACCGCTCTTCATCCATCCCGTTGCCGGTGTCATGAACGTTAATATTCATCCGTTGCAGCCAGTTGTGGTCTTCATAAATGACCTGCGTTCGATTGGCAACTAGTGTATTCATCGTCATATCTTCAATTCGGGTGGAGTGATAGATGTGCCAGGCAATGGAATTCGCTCCTGACTTAGGCAGGCGTCGAAAGGTTTCTTCCGGCAAGGGATTCAGAACCTCATCTTCAAACGACCACACCGGAGGTTCAACAATACCCGCTGAATGGACCGTGGCATGCTGAATGACCAATAATTCCAACGCTCTTTCATAATGAGAAGGCTTCAACAGAATCGACTTTAATTCCTTTTGCTGTTGGTTCCATCGCTGACGATCTTCGAGCATCTCGATCACACTCCATTCATTTATCTTTTACTGTTAACTAATTTCAGTATAATTCCCCATTACATATTTGGAATATGAACATGTTTACAAGTTGGAGATAATTCAGAATTATTCTGGATATGTTCAGCGGGTAATATAAAGCCATAAGGACAGCAAGCCATTATAAATAACAAAATTTAAAGGAGAGTTATACACATGAAGAAAAACTTAAAAAAATCCGCAGCAACGATGATGGTACTGGGCATGACATTAACAGGAGCAACGGGCGTATTCGCAGGTACTCAGCTGGAGAAAATCTCGGCATATTTCAACCATGGGATCAGCTTCAAAGTAGACGGTGCGGCATACTCACCAACGGATAGCAATGGCAATAAACTGGCTCCAATCACTTACAACAATTCAACTTACTTGCCTGTACGTGCCATTGCTGATGCGCTGCATGTACCTGTATCGTATGACGGTAAAAAAGGACAGGTCATCATCGGAGAAGCGACAAGCAATCCTTCCACATTGAGCAATGTAACCTATAGTGCAGCGCAAAAAGCAGCCATTCAAAATGCATTTGCCCAGTTCGATGGCTTCGAGACAACATACGCTCCTCAGCAGATGATTGCAGGTGATACGTTCAAGAGTGTAGGCGCTGGTGGCGATGGAGTAAGCTTTACTTTCAATCATATGAAAGTGGATGTGTCTCCAAGAGATTATTCGGACGGTTATAATGGCAAAGATGTAAAACTGTCCAATGGCGTCACAGCCAAATGGTACACACCGGATCAAACGGGTATGCTCACGTTCAAACTGGATGATCGTTATGTCACAATAAGCTCACCTGACCATAAGCTAACTCAGGCTCAGTTGCAGCAAGTAGCTGTATCTGTGCAAAAGGTACAAGGCAACGATCAGGGCGTTACGGGCTTCGCTGATGTGAAATATACCCAAGAACAGTCGGCTGCCATCCGCAAAGCATTTGCGAAATTCCAAGGATTCGAGACTGCTTACGCACCACAACAGATGATTGCCGGGGATTCATTCAAAAACGTAGCTGCTGGAGGCGATGGTGTAAACTTTGTCTTCAATCACATGAATGTCACTGTGTCACCTAAAGACTATTCCTTTAGCTACGACGGCAAAAATGTTAAACTGCCAAACGGCGTTACTGCCAAATGGTATACCCCGGATCAAACCGACATGCTGACATTCAAACTGGATGATCGCTATGTGACCCTCAGCTCAGCAAATAACGCATTGACTCACACACAGCTGGAGCAAATGGCTGTATCTGTGCAAAAAGTGAAATAACTTCGCAGCTAAAATCATAGAAACACACTGAAAATCATGCAACATAACAAACACACATCATTCTGTTCTTCCTGTGATCAGGGGCAGATTCGATGTGTGTTTTTCCTGTACAATAGCGAATACCAACCGGAAAAAGATTACTCTGTGCACTTCAATTGCGCCAAGGATAGTTCCCATGAACTCGCTATTATCTTTCTATTCAATTACACCGCCAAATCGGTTAAACGAATCACTCTCCGATAGTTCATATAATCGATCATATCCTCCCAGTCCAACTCACCTGCATTACCATCACGATAGTATACCGCAGCAGCGGGTAGAAATCCGACCAACGGCCCCATGCCACCACAGATCATCGCGCCACCGTCGCCACCTTTGGGGATCATGGTTCCAGACGTATCAAGCGTAAGCTCATAGTTATAGGGATCTCCAGCAAATTGGACACCAAAAAAGTTAGGCAGCTCCAAATCATACGGACGGTCATCCTCTACTATTAGGGAAGGGTCCGACTCTGCCGATTCACTTACATTTCCCTTCACCTCTTCGAGGCTTCCAAAATGCTTCAATTTCATCGTGTATTCAAAGCTGTCTCCCCATGGAAATAACGTGCGGCAGCCCCCACCGTACAAATACTCCCACTCATCTTCAGTAAGCAAATCAAAACCCGCTTTTTCTTCTTCATCGATTAAATAATCCAACGTCAAATCTTCATTGAACCAAAATATCTGTACTGCCTCACCTTGACGAACCAGACGGAACTCTTGATGCAGCTCATACTGGTTCAGATCTGACAGCTTGAATTTCTCCAACTCTTCTGCAAAATAAGCATTCTCCTGCGCCATCGTTTCAGCTTCCGTCACTTCAAGCCAGCCAAGGGAATGGTTACTGCACTCCACCAGCATGGGAGCAATGTGCACTTCTCTAACCGGAGACATCTGGCTACTTAAAAAAGAATCCACATCCTCCACACCATACTCACTGACCGTCTCCAGCAAATCCGCGGAAGTCTCCTCGTTCATCCCATCCTGCCAACGATCCCAGCCGAGTGTCACCCGATCACCGGGCACAAACACAAATCTCTGCTCATCATACGAAAATACACCTGTCTCGATTCGCTGACCGAATCGTTCAAATGTCTCCAATCCTTCATACATCATACCTGTGGGAAAATGATTGACCAAACCACGCAGCCGCTTCTCCTTTTCCTCAGCAGACAGCCCTTTCCATGCATCCCGATTCAGTGCTTCCACGCACTCCCCCACCTTTCACTTTTGCCTTATACATCACATTAACCTTGAAAATCCCTCACGGGCATATCCTTATTTCCCAGCCGCCTTTAACAGCTCTAACAGCAATTCTTTCCTTCTTCCCTCAGCCTTGCGTGCCAGCGTTGCAAGCTTCTCTACCTTGCCCCAGATCGGATAAAGCACATGCTCCACTTCATAGGTTTCCAGTCCTTGCAACGATTGGACCAGAAGTTTAAGCTTCGCCTCATCCTCCAGCTCTGGCTGGATTTTCAGCTTCAGGGAATCCGTAGAACGACGCAGGCAGACAACTAATGCAGATATGGAACTGGCCGTTACACCATGCTTCTCAGCAAAGGCAACGGTGAATTTATCCTGTACCAACTGGTGCTCATCATCCACTTCTCCCATGTAATATTCTACTAACGGGAAATACCGCTCATCTGCCAGTCCAAGTCCAAAGGTTGCATAACTGCCTGGCATAGAGCTCTTCTCGCCCTCGGTATCCTCGTAAAATTCAAATTCTTCGATGGCCTCACGTGCATATTCTTCAAGCAGCGGACGCAGCTCCGGGTACTCCAGTGCGTTTGCAAAAAATCGGTGCGTATCCGACTTCGCGAGGCCCTTCATAGGCAAATACTGCTTCACGCTGGATTTGAGCTTGATTTTGTAGCTTTTGGGAAAACCCTGCTTCAGTAAACGGGTGATAAAAGCAATGGCCTGTTCGTAGGCAGCTGCTTCTTCCTTGCGAATAATGATGGTAATGATCGAGAACACATCGTTCGCGGTGAACTCCACCAGCTCATTTTTCACATGAATATCTTCCTTGGCATAGGTTCCGCTACCTTCCGTCATCATGCGAACCGCACGGCTACTGCCCAATTGTTTGGCCAGTTCCAAGAAAGTAAGGCCTTTCGGTTTACTGTAACTAGGCTCATAACGAAGAATCATTACTGCTGCATACAGCAGCAGATCGATAGGCTGTGCCACATGCTGCCCATGCTCACTCTGAGGCTGGTCCTCCTCCAAAAAAGCACCTGGCTTAAGTGTATATTCATTGGCACTGTAGGCAGAAGACTGCACATCAAAGTAGCGTGGCAAAAAATAATTCTCCGCCCATGACGTTATCGCACGGATAATATCACCACGATGCTCCGCCAGGGCTTCCTGACGCCCTTTGTTTAACTCCTGTATGCGATCGTATTGCGCGATAGTCCACGCTACTTTCAGTTCAGGAAACAATTTTGGGTCAAGCAGGTGACGCGTCAGAAAAAAGGATTCCAACGGCTTTGTTGGATATGAACCTTTCAGCAGCTTTTGGTCTACGTATGTATGAATGCGCTCAAGCAACTGCTGCCTCTTCCCTTCGTTGATATATTCGAGCATGGTCACTTGGAGCTTTCCTTCTGTCGTTGGAAATTTCCCGCGAAAGGTAAAACGATAGTCGATCAGCGGCGTATCCGCCAGCTTGTCCAATTTCTCTTGAACCACTTCTACAAGTTTGGGCTGGATTTCATTCCGCACTTGTTCCTCCGTAAAGGGACCGGCTTTCTTCGATTTCAATCCTTCATCCAATCCAAGATCCACACTTTCTACCGTGGTCCGTCCAGGTCTGTAATCCAGCAAAATATCATTAAAGATCCCCATTTGCAGCGTTGTTCGCTTCACAGCCTTTTCCAGGTCATCCCGCTTCATCTGTTCATCAAACCATTCATGAATTACCGCAATCATCTCTTCCATTGCCTGATCATAGAGTGTACTCATCCTTCGACCGCCTTCCCATTTATCTAATATTCATAAGTAACTGCTCCCCAAAACGCCTGATCTAATCAGATCATTCCTTAGACCATCTATGCTAAAAATGCGTATTAGTGTTCGTATATTACCTATTATTTTACTCTCTCAGGCATCAGCGAAACAATAAGTCTTACGCACGGTTGTACACCGAGAAATTAATGGTTCGGCTTGTCCGCACATGTCTATGCATCCCGCACACAAAACAAAAACACCGGATTCAGGCGATTTCCCGCCCAAATCCGGTGTATTCACGAAATACTTCTTCCTTCTTTTATTACTTTAGTATGATTCATCTGGTGAATCATTCACGGTATTAATTGACTGTTTTGAACCATTCATTAACTTCCGTTGTGATTTGATCGCCGCCCATGGATTTCCACTTTGTCACGAACGCGTCAAATTCATCGATGCCAACCTGACCGTAAATGATTTTGCTGAACGTATCTTTCTCCAGCTTGTCGAGCGCGTCTTTCTTCATTTTCATCGTATCCGTAGGTGCACCCGTGAATTTATTCTTGATTGCATCATCCTTATGAGCTACCACAACTTGAGCCGCAGCGAACACTTCCGGTTTGTTTGCAATACTTGTATTCTTCTCAAACGGTGTTTCAGGCTCCTTGCCCGAAGCAAGCTCAGCCAGTGTATCCATCATCAGATTCGGAATACGTGCACCATCATAAGTGAGTGTATATTTCAGCGGAGATACACCATCTTTCACTTCAGCTTCACCAAGCACTTTGCCATCTACAATATCAAAGTCATATCCTTGGGCAAAGCCATGTTCGAACTCCCCACCCACTTCTGGATTAGCGAAGTTATCGAACAAATAATTTTGATACGTGAAGAAAATTTCCGGGTTTGCCATATCCTTGTTGATCAATACGACCCCGTTGCTGGCACCTGAACCGTGGTGATGGCTCTCGCCAGTCGGTCCCGTTGGCAGGGCAATGGCTTTGTAGGTAGCGCCGTCCACATTTTTCTTCACATCATCGATCGGCCAGTTTGGCATCCAGTGTGGTCCCACAATGATTCCCGCTTTGCCTGCTGTAAACAGTTCTGCTGCCTTAATCTCGTCATATACGCCGGCTTCCTTCGGCAGATAACCTTTGGACAACCAGTCTTTCATCGTTGCAAGTCCTTCTTTCACACCCGGTTGAACCGAACCATATTCCAGTGTTCCTTCTGCATTCAGATTCCATTGTCCCGGCATCGTGTTATACATCCCGAAGATCCAGCCGGATTCAGTCATCCAGGTATTCAGGGCATTTTTCATGCCGACCGTCAGACCGTACGTATCCTTCTTACCGTTACCATCCGGGTCCTTATTCGTGAATGCATCCATCACCGTCACGAGCTCATCGATCGTTTTAGGTTCTTCCAGTCCCAGCTTTTTCAGCCAGTCTTCACGGATAAACATAACTGGATCACCATTGTAGGCATAGTCGAAGATCGGAATACCATATCGTTTACCTTCGTACATGTACGGGTACCACTCTTCCGAAGCAGATTCGGCAGCCCCTTTCCATGTGTCGGATGCATACTTGTCGAACAGTTCACCTGCATCGGCGAATTTACCCGACTCAATCAACTCACGAACCAGATTGTAGTCACCGCGAATGGAGACGATATCCGGCATCTCTTCGTTAGCCGACAGGGAGAGACGAAGCTTCGTGTAAAAAGCATCATTGGTCACGGATACAGCCCAAGGTGTGGTCAGGTCGATGCCCAAACGTTCTTTGGCCCATTTGGTGTGCACGTTGTTCTGTGCTGTCTCTCCGTTCTTAAACTTTGTATCATCATTCCAGGCCCGCAAATAGCTCATCTGAACCGCAGGTTCATACTTACCGTCTTGCAGCGCAAGTGGCGCAGCCGCTTCCTTGGATGGTTCTTCCTTTGCCCCCGAACTGCATGCCGTTACGGCAACCATCGTCAGTGCAAGCAATGCAGTCATCATTTTTCTATACATGAAACCCCTCCTCAATCACTTTGAATGCCCTTACATGAAAAGGATAGTGCAGCCGGGGAAGCAAACATATATCACAATTTCAATGTTCATATTGATTTGTTAACCGTTCCGAAAATCCTGCGGGGTCAGGCCATAATGTTTGCGGAATACTTGAATGAAATAAGGAGTATTGTTGTATCCCACTTCCTGGCCGACTTCATATATCTTCATTGCCGTATGCTTCAGCAAATGAACAGCACGTTCCATGCGGGAACGGATAATGTAATCACTGATGCCTTCACCTGTCGATTGTTTATACATTTTGGACAAATACACCGGATGCAAATGCACCTCGCCTGCAATAACCTGCAAGGACAGATCTTCGCCCAGATGATGGTCAATCCATTGCTGGACCTGTCTGATCATGTTCGATCCACTTTCCTGACCCGTGTCGGTTGTGCTTTGAGCCCATTGTTCCATCACGCTCCGGGTCCACGCTTCCAGACTGCGCAGCGACACGCCGTATCCGTCTTTCAACAGCTGCTGATACTGCTCTCCAAGCACATCGGACAACTGCCTGCCCTCCCGATGGGCCATGTATGAGAAAGCGGCTGCGAGATAGTGAAAAGCAACATAGACATGTTCCGGGAACACACTGTCCGACAATTCGGCGAAAATCGAATCAATCTTGCGATGCGCATCCTCCATCCGTCCTGCTTCCAGCAGTGCAGTTAATCCGGGTGGCTCATACAGCGCCGCAAGTGATTTCAATGTTGCTCCATGGGAACCGGCAGCCGCATTGAGATGCAATCCTTTGCCTGCTTCCGCCTGCTTTCGCAGGGCACTCACTGCCTGATGGTACAGCTGCGGCACCTGCTCCGGAAAACGGCCTATCCGGCTGACTGACAGTGAAATCGTCGCATTCAAATACTGCTTCACACTGTGAAGCAGCCGTTCTCCGAGCCGTCCCATCAGCAGTTCCGGTTCAGACTGTGTCTGTTTCGGGCTTGCCATGAAGACGAGATCATCATACGCATCATCCGTATGGCAGAGATGATAGCTGCTGCCAAAGATCTCTTCCACCACGTTAGAGATAGCGTATTTCATCAGACGGAATGCCTTGTGCGTTGGCTGTGGGTCATCATAGCGGATGAGAAGCAGCTGCATTTTATCCTGAGGACGGAAGCCAATCTCCAACTGCTCCAGCTTTTCTACAAGTTCGCTCTCCGCAAATTTGTGCCCCAGCAGCACATCCTTCATTAATCCAGCCCGCTTCTCCGGTAAGTGTTCCCTCACCGAATACATGGCGCGCTGATGCATTAATTGTTTCTCTCCCTCCAGCCGAATCTGGACGGAGGCCTGCTGCACGGCTTCAATCAGCTCCTCATCCCGCACGGGCTTCAACAGATAACTCACTGTTCCATGACGGAGTGCCTGCTTCGCATAATCAAAGGAGGCGTGTCCAGATAAAATGATACATTTGGTCCGCTCCCACTTTTGCCGAATATGACTCACCAGATCCAGACCGGACAAGCCCGGCATACGAATATCGGTGATGATAATATGGACCTGATGTGCCGCCATTTGCTGCAATGCCTCTTTCACCGAGTACGCCTTATATACGTGTCCAATCCCATGTTCCCTCCACGGTATGGAGGCTGCAATCGATTCCACCGCTGAATGTTCATCATCCACGACCATTAGATTCATCATTAGGATATTCCTCCTCAAACCATCGTATTTCCACACTAAGCCCCCCATAGGGGATCTCTGCAAAATGAAGCCCTGAAGAATGACCATATCGTGTAACGAGCCTCTGGTGTACATTCCAGGTACCCGTGCCAATTTCTTCACCCATCGGTTCATTGATTTCTCGTTCAAGACCGGCAATCTCTTCCGGCGTCAAAGTAACACCGTCGTTATCGACAAACAAACTATATCGTGTGTATTCCCTTCCATCGATTTGCTCTTGTGCTGCCATGCCTGTAACTACGATGTGACCGCTCCCCTCCATCGGTTCAATGCCGTGAATGACTGCATTCTCCACGATAGGCTGGATCAGCAACCTTGGAATGTGCTGCTGCATCAGTTCTTGCGGTACGGCAATCTCATACGACAAACGGTTGGTGCGCATCTGTTGGATGGACAAATAATTGTCCAACAGCCGAATTTCCTCTTCGACGGTCGTCATCTCGTTCTCATCACGTGTGATGTAGCGGTAGTAATCTCCCAGACTGAGCGACATGGCTATAACCGCTTCGCGGTTGCCGAGCTGCGTCATATTTTTAATATAAAACAGGCAATTGTACAAGAAATGAGGATTAATCTGTGATTGCAGATGCTTCAACGTCGCTTCCCGCGAGCGGATGCGTTCCTCATATACCTTTTCGATCAGCTCCTGGATCTGCTCAGCCATGTGATTGAAGCTCTGAGTCAGGTATGCGAATTCATCACGGGAGTGATCCACCGGAATTCGTGTGGACAGCTGTCCTTTGCGAATCTGCTGTAATCCTCTCATCAGACGTTGTATCGGCACCTGTACCTTTCGGTATAACAACAGTGCAGCGCCAATACTGAGTACGAGCAGCAGCAAAATCGAGGTTATAAACATATTTCGGCTCTTGTCCATAGGCGTTAGCAAATCATCCAGCACAACCGGGTTAACATAGATTCCGTTCAGCTGTTTGGAGAGAACATAACTGACCAAGTACTGCTTGCCCCCCACCTCCAGCTGATGATTGCCTTCACTGCCCAACGCGTTTAGCGGCATGTCCTCCATGATGGCCTGAATCAGTTCAGGGTCCGCACTTCGATTCAATAACGGCTCATTGCCAGGTACAAATAGAAAGGGATCTCCCCCTTGGGCCTCCTTGAAGTCGTCCAGCATGGCTACAATGTTCATCGGATCAAAATTAATTTCCATCACGGTTCGCACACCCGTGGTCACCGGTTTGGCACTCCACTCATAATTATCCGTGAAGAAGTAGGTAAAACTCCCCTGATCCAATTGCCACTGTCCAGGGCGGGGAAACTTCAACATATTCTCATTGTAAACGGTTCGACTTGCCTTGGTGGATAAAACCAACTCTGCCTGAGGCAGCACAATGGTAATATCGTTCTTCCAGCGGCTTGTGGACTGATATAGCGACAATTTGTCGAGAATATCGAGATAGATGCTGTTTTTCTCATATTGGCTGGTCGATTCTGTCATGTAACGATAGTGTAGAATGCTGGGATCACGCAGTAAAGTCAGCCCGTAAAGCGAGAGTTGTTCAATATTTTTATCCACCTGAGAGCTAAAATAGTTGAACTGGTTCAAGCTGGACTGTTGCTTCTCCTCGACGATCATGTCAACGTTCGCCTGATTGGCGTATGTATAGAGCAACAAGATGGGTACCAGCAAGCAGACCAGCAGCATGACTGTTTTCGAGAATACTGTAAATTTCATTGCTTCACCCTGTCCCGGATTAAAGTAAAGATACACATCGAAGTCCTATTTTATATTGAAACCCCTTACATATCTATACTGAATTTCAAATGAGTCACTATTCGGTATACGTTTTTAACAAGTTAATAAATCAACATCTGCCTTGAAATGTTGTTCTATAGCCCGCCCGTTTCCATTGCTATAATTCAGTTGCTCCACTATTTGCAGAGGCTGACTGGCCTCATTATGCAGAGGCTGGACGATATAAAGGAGGGACCTGATGGCTATGGAACAACCACTAACGACCAATACGCCGGTGCGGCAGGCAACACACAATCCACGCAAACGAACCCGCTGGAATTTCAAACGCACTTGGCCGCTGCATCTGATGCTGCTGCCTTCGGTACTGCTCACATTGCTGTTCGCCTATGTGCCTATGGGCGGCATTATTATTGCTTTTCAAGATTTCAAACCATGGCTGGGATTCACCGGCTCCAAATGGGTAGGATGGGATAACTTCCGATTCATGTTCGAATATCCGGACAGTGTTCAGGTCATCTGGAACACGGTGCTGATTGCCGCCATGAAAATTGTGGCCGGACTCGTGGCTCCGGTTGTGTTTGCCATTTTGCTGAATGAAGTACGGAACTCCACATTCAAAAGGTTCTCACAGACACTGGTATATCTGCCCCACTTCCTGTCCTGGGTTGTACTGGGTGGTATCCTGCTGGACATGCTCTCCCCCGAAGGCGGACTGGTGAACCAGGTGCTGGCGGCTGTTGGCATTGAACCAATTTTCTTTCTGGGTGATGGCGATTGGTTCCGTGTAACCGTAGTCATTAGTGATGTATGGAAGGAATTCGGATTTGGTACCATTGTCTTTCTTGCAGCCCTCGCGGGCATCAACCCTGCTTTGTACGAAGCTTCCGAAGTTGACGGGGCAACACGGCTTAAGCAGACTCTGCACATTACGCTGCCTGCACTCGTGCCGATGATCATTGTGGTGGGAACACTATCACTGGGGAATATTCTTAATGCCGGATTTGACCAGATTTTTAACCTGTACAATCCACTTGTATATGATAAAGGCGATATTATTGATACGTTTGTTTACCGGATGGGTATTTTGAATGGCAAAATGAGCTTTGCGACTGCGGTTGGTTTGTTTAAATCTTTCGTCGCCATGTTCCTCGTTATTACTGCCTACCGGATGGCTTACAAAATCGCCAATTACCGCATTTTCTAAGGAGGAATTAAGGTGTATCACAAAACGACCGGATACCGTATATTTAACGGCTTCAACTTGTTCTTCATCGCGGCCGTCTCGCTGCTGTGTGTGCTGCCGCTTGTCCACATTCTGGCGGTTTCCTTCAGCGGTAAAGCGGCAGCTTCCGCCAATCTGGTAACGCTCTGGCCAATTGACTTTACAGTCGATGCCTATACCAAAACGTTTGGTAACAGCAACTTTCTGAGCGCGCTCTGGATCTCGGTGCAACGTACCGTGTTCGGTACGTTGCTCAGTATGGTGCTGGTCATCCTGACAGCATATCCTTTATCCAAGGAAAGCCTGAATTTCAAGGGACGTTCACTGTATGCGTGGTTTTTCATCTTCACGATGCTGTTCAGCGGCGGACTGATTCCGTCCTATATCCTGATTCAGAAGCTGGGACTGATCAACACCCTGTGGGCTCTGATTTTGCCGGGCGCTGTAGCGGTCTGGAACCTGATTCTCATGATGAACTTCTTCCGTAACGTGCCCAAAGAGCTCGAAGAAGCGGCGTTCATCGATGGCGCCAATCACATCACCACATTGTTCCGCATCTATCTGCCCGTATCCATGCCAGCCATTGCCACGATCTCCCTATTCACCATGGTGGGACAATGGAATTCCTGGTTCGACGGGTTGATCTATATGAATGACGCAGCCAAATATCCGCTCGCTACATTGATGCAAACGATTATCGTGCAGCAGGATTTCTCCAACATGAACGTGGATGCAACACAGCTCCAGAACATGTCGCAGCGTACGGTCAACGCAGCCCAGATCTTTATCGGGGCTCTGCCAATCCTGCTCGTGTATCCGTTCTTGCAGCGATTCTTTGTAAAGGGAATTGTGCTTGGGGCTGTAAAAGAATAGGGTTAATACACAGAATGAATTCGCATCATTTCATCCCGAGGTTTAAAATGCTTTTATGATTTACTTCGGGATGATTTCCCGCGAATGGCGTTGTTATATTCATTAATTAGCTCATCCAGAACCATCGATTGATGAATGACCTCCGGATGCCACAGTTCTTTATGAGAATTTGCAATCTGGTAGAGCCTCTGTCGTGCTTTTTCGATACATTCCTGAATGGTTTCCGGATTATGCACCATACTCCCGCCCCCTGTTGTCCTTCAATATCCTTCATCCAAAAAAGACCATCTATTATAATATTCGGAACAAAGGGAGCTGCGGATTACCCCAAAATCAAATTTATGGTTATTTTTTCTTGTACAGGTTGAAATAAGGATGAGCTATGGACTCAGATGGTGCAAAATACGAAAAAATACCGGATAGGCTTATCAAGCCTTATCCGGTATTTTGTTATAGCTTAATTTATTGTTCGCAGAACCCTTCAGGCCATTTCCATATGAAATAAGCCGAGACTAGTCCTCATAATCTGCAAAAAAAACATCATTCAAAATGGTTTTGGCTTTCTTCAAATTACGGGAATCCAACTTGTTGAGCATAGACATGATCTCGCTCATTTCCTCGGTCGATGACGAAGAGCTATTAGCCTTATAAGCTCCTGAATCCTTGCTTGTAGGCGCATCTCTTCGGGCGGATTCAATAGCCTCCTCCTCTGTCTCTAAATGAATCCATGATGTATGCAACGTCTTCTGGAGGGTGTTGACGAGAAACTGTAACTCATCCTCGTTATACCGTTGCAAGAAATGATGAACCCCAAGATCAATCTGATGATGCAGGCCCTGATGCAAACGATAAATCTCTTTTCCGAGCGATGTGGTACGGAATAGAACTTCTTTTTTGTTATCCGGAAGTGACTCGGTTACGATGATGTTTTGAGACACGAGTCTTCTTGTAATCTTGGAGACTGTCCCTTTGGAGAAGCCGAATTGTTTTGAAATGGTTATGCCGTTTACTGGTTCAAGTGTACCGATCGCATCCAGCACATGCAGCATCGTCACCGTCATTTCTTTGATTAGCTCTTCAACAGCCGGATTAGGACTATTTTGGATCAGCCACTGTTTTTCTTCGTCATCTTCTGATTGGAATCTGATCTGTATATCTTTCACTGCTTCCAATACTTCTTGAATTAAGTGATCTCTATTTTGATTTTCCGATGGGTCGATCATTCAATTTTCCTCCAACGATTGTTAGCTTAAGACCAGTATATCAGGGTATGTCCGACAATTAAAGTTTCCCGGAAACAATATTGACAATAGATAAGGATTAAATTATTATTGTTTCATCTGAAATCAAAAAGTTTCTAACGAAACAATATTCAAAGCATGATATCTCATCCATTGCAATATGGGTGATCAGGAGGAGATTCAACTGACCCAACATTACGATATTGACGTACTCATCGCTGGAGCTGGCCCGACTGGCTCCGCTCTTGCAGTCGACCTGATACGACGAGGCCTTCGTGTCCGACTGGTTGACAAGGCCTCTCACGCCTTTCAAGGTTCTCGCGCCAAGGGAGTTCAACCAAGAACCCAAGAGGTTTTGGAGGACTTCGGCGTGCTGGAAGAGGCTCAGTCAGAGGGAAGTTCTTACCCGCTTGCCGGTTTTCATATTGGACCGTTAACTGTGCCTTGGCGCATGCAGCAGCAAAATAAACCAACAACCAACGATCCGTATCCAAACATTCTCCTATTGGCGCAACACCGAACGGATGCCATCTTACACCGCCTACTGAAACGTCTCGGCTTAAACATTGAATTTAACAACGGGTTGGAGCAATTCGAACAGGATGCCAATGGAGTGACGGCGACTCTCTCTTCCGGGGAAAAGGTTCGCAGCAGATATCTCGTCGGAGCAGATGGAGGTTCGAGCATCGTTCGCAAAGGGGCAGGTATCCGATTTATTGGAGAGACTACCGACTCTGACCGTACACTCATCATCGACGGCTCGATCGACAAACTGTCTCGCAATAGGTGGCATATGTGGCCACGCACACGTGGCACGTTTGTCGGAGCTTGCCCGCTGCCACACTCCGATCAGTTCCAAGTCATGATCAGGCTGGCACCAGATGAAAAGCCTAACCTTGACGAAGCCGCACTGGCCGCTCAATTCCATAAACTCACAGGTTTGCGACTCCACCACATCACCTGGAGTTCGGTGTTTCGTCCCAACGTTCGGCTGGCTGAGCACTATCGGTCGGGTCGCGTCTTCATTGCAGGCGATGCTGCTCATGTCCACACCCCAGCCGGTGCACAGGGTCTCAATACAGGTATACAGGACGCCTATAACCTCGGTTGGAAAACAGGGCAGGTCATTGCTGGGGCACCCGATAGTCTGCTTGACAGCTACGAAGCTGAGCGTCAACCGATTGCCGCTCGTGTCCTCAGCAAATCCAGCGAGCTGTACGCCAGTCTAGACAAAAATCGCCTGGCTAGCCTCAAGCGTGGAGACGAGGAACGACAGCTTAGACTTTCGTACCATGGTGGGCCGCTCGCATCTAGCGAAGAATCGGCCACGAAGACCCTTCATGTAGGTGACCGGGCGCCAGATGCTCCCTGCACCGGACCCGGTGGGGAACCGCGTCTGTTCGACATCTATCAGGGGCCTCACTTCACTTTGCTTGCCTTTGGCCCTAACGCTGCCAAGATACTCCCTAAGTTGAACTGGCCAACCAGCGGTGCCGAATTACACTGCTACGTCGTTGGTACCGCACACGAATCAGATCAGAACGTCCTCCATGACTACAGCGGCCAACTGACCCGCATCTATGGCATTACCGGCGACACGCTGGTCATGATACGGCCAGATGGCTACATCGGGAGCATCATCACGGCCGATTGGCAAGCAAGCTTCGACAACGTAGCCAGAATGTTGGCCCCGCCGCATTCCATCGGAGCCAACTCGAATTGAAGCTCATGTGAGACAATAATTGCTGATGCTGCTAATGTATGAGGACCGTCATTACGGCCATAGATGTGGCTGAGCTAAACACAAATAAAACCGGAAACGACCACACTCAGGGGTCATTTCCGGTCTTATTTGTCATATACTCTTTCCATTTTGGAGAAATTGCACTGTTCCATTCATCTTAATCCAATATCCTCAAAACGATTGCCAATCGTCTCTGGGAATGCTTGTTTAATGGCATCAATAGCTCGCTGTTCCGTTTCCCCCGCCTGCTTGATCAGATGGATCACCCTTAGCACATGCCCTGGTTCCTTCGCATTCCAAGCTGTTGAATCCTCAACCTTCTCCATCATTTCTGCATATAGGTCTGCGAGTAACGCATACTCCTGTACAACATAATTCATCTGATTGGACAAATGCTTAAGCTCTGCAACATAGGAGGCCATATCCTTTCTTGATTTAGCATAATAACGTAAAACAATAGCAGCTTGATCGGTTTCATATGCCCCAGATTGCAGGGCAGCAGCAATGGCTGCATAAGCAGCGGGTCCACAGGCGTAATCCTGGGGTGGCAGCATATAATCATGGGTTTCCCATTTGTACACGGCCTGAATTAATGATTCCTTGCACACTTCCCATACGTCTACGGTTGTATGAGATTCAAGCACCTGATAGTACCAGTATGGTGTGCTGTTCCGACCAAAAGAATCATAGGGCAGATGAACAACCTTATTTCCTTCACTTTCACAGATATACAGTACCTGCTCCCCATCATCATATCCCGTGCAAATGACAAACTGATCATGCCACAGAATGGCCCCTACACCTCGGTCAATGGAAGCTTTAATATCCAGCAAGGCCTGCTTCTGATAAAGCGGAAAGATTGGTTCGAACGAAAATCCCCCGTGTTGTCCGGTCGTGACGCCAATGAAATCAGCAGCTACAAAGTTCTCGGCCATCCAGTTGTACGCCGAAATCGATTCTGTCGTTAGACGCCAATCCACTACTAATCGAAACACACTTGCGGTCATCCCCGCAATCATGTGACGCGGTAAATCCGTCCACTGTTTGTGCACCAGAATCCGGTACATCGCATCTATATAGGAGCCCGCTCCGTTCCATGATATATGCTCATCCCCAAAACTCTGTGTTTTTGGAACATGAATCCAATCCGGCAGAATTTTACTCCCCATCCTCTACTTCTTCCTTTCCTATCTCGCCGAGTGCGCTCCCCACCGGGGTACAGTGGACCGTTTGCGGTCAGGATACTTTAGGGATATCAAACGAAAATAATCAACAGCCTGCTCTTCCAGTGCTTTCGCTTCCAATAATGCCTGTGCCAGTTTCTCTGTGGCATCTGCCTGTATAATCCTTCTGTTATGCTCCTGAATCATGCATTCCTTCATCTGTATAATCAATGCTCCAAGCTGTTCATAGCATGCATAGGCTTGGTCCAGTTCGGTCCATATCCCCCGCGCATCCTGCAAAACCATCTGAATTTCAGTTCGGGACTGGCAATAGGATTCCAGAATATACGCAGCACCCGATTCATCGTAATCTCCACTCCGAAGGGCCTCTACCCACACGTCATACGCCAGTCTGCCCGAAGCGAAATTCCGATCAGGCAGCAGTCGATAAGGAATGTCCCAATCCTCAATCGCCAATCTCAATGATTCTAACAGCATCTGTTGTTCGGGAATATGTACCTGGTCACCAAAGACCTGACAATACCAGAACCCAGTGAAGTTTAATCCGAAATTGTCATACAGTAAAATCTGCGGTTCCTTGCTCCAGCCATCTTGCACATAAAAGATGCGATCACTGTCATCATACCCATGAATGACACCAAATTCCGGAATCCAGTAGATTACCCCCATGCCTCCATCCAGGCTGCGTTTCACCCAATTCACCGCATCCCGCTGGTAATACCCAAATGTGGGATGACGTGTCCGTCCCCCATCCCAGATCGTGAATATCCCCAGGTTATCGATTCCAGGGCGATGGGATTCTCCCCATTGACCATAGGCTGTAACCGACATAGGCAGTAGTCTGCGATGCACCGAAAGTTTGAATGCCATACCCGTATATCCAGCTAGCACATACTTGGAACCCTGAAACAGACCCGCATGGGTCAATACAGCGTGTAGGCTATCCACATACGATTTGGACTCCCGCTTCATCATCAAGTTGTCTAACACAACTTCAGTCAAAAAAATCCCCCTTTCTATGGTTTCTCTAATTCACGTTTGTCTTGCGCTGTACTGCGAGCCTGTCGATTATTCCTTCAGCACTTTGTTGAAGCTTTCGTCTAAGCCACGTTGGAGACAACAGTTCTTCCCATTCGCTAATGAACAAATGCTGTAGGAAAGCAGCCGTATCATAAAATTCAATCCAATAAACCTGATCTTGCTTCTCCCGAATCCGATATCCTTGCCACAGCTCTGTTTGCTGCACTTCTTTCAGTCTTATTTCAGCGACAAACGGTTTACGGACAGGCAGCGCCTCTTCCCATGCCCCCAGCAACCCGTCTGTCTGACACTGAAACGTCTCGTTCGTGATCTGCACATGAATCATGCCTTCCAATCGGATGGCCGTTTGCTGTAAAGGGTCCTTTTCATAACCAACCACATAATCGGCGTTGAACTGGGACAGCATCTTCAATGGACACCAGGTAAATTGCCGTTCTCCGACATGATCTCTATAATGGATATGTACTTTGCGGGATTCGGCAATCGCATGGGACAAAATCTCAAAAAATTGAAGTTGCTGCGGATCTGCTCTAAACACAGGAAGCTGACTACTTCCCGTCTGCTGTTCCTCGAGCGTAAAACGCTCCAGCAAATGTGCCACACGCTTCACCGCATCCGACTGATCATAATTGTAATGCCGATAACGATGTGCCAGATACTTAAGCACCCGCTGTTCTTCTTCCGTCATATATAAATGGGGCAGCCGGTAGGTCTGATCCTCGTAACAATACCCCCGATATTTTGCTATATACACCAGGGGGGCACGCAGAGAAATCGCCATATATTCAATATCTCGCTGGGCCTGGCGCCTGGATATTTCAAATTCACGTGCAAGCCAGCTGCTGTTCGGAAAACGTCCACAACGAACCTGCTCGTCAAACCAGTGAATACGATGCATATTGCTCATTTTCCCGCCCCCTGGTTCTTTCTGGTTGTTTCGGTATTTTCTAATTGTATTATATCAAAAGACATGGCCCGTTCCGAAGAACAGGCCTGTTACGTTATACGGTTACCTTGTCCACTCTGGACTGAACAGCTTTGGAGCATTTCTTGCATACTTTCAAACTCGTACCATCTGTTTTGGTTTGCGAATACAACAATTTAATCCGGGTACTGCTGCACACCGGGCATGTTCCTCTTCCTCGAGATGGCAGATTCCACAGGACGCGTCCTCTTTTTGTTTTTGCCAACGTTTGTGAACCTCTTTTCGATATGGTTTGTGTGTTCACCGTTATTATAGAGGGCATGGTACGACATAGAATGTCGCAGCAGTATGGAACATTCTGAACATAAAAAATGTCCCCTCTTCGGTCTGAAGAAAGGACATTTTTTAGGAATCATGTATTTCTGACTGAGCTGCTGCTTGTAACAAAGGCTGCAACAGACCAGGAAAACGCACTTCCAGATCCTCCGATCTTAGCGTCAGGAAATGCTGTGTACCTTGTACTCTCACCCGAATGACTCCGGCTTCCCGCAGGGTCCGAATATGGTGTGACATCGTGGATTTCACAACAGGTGCACGAAAATGACTGCATGGCTGCTCACCATTTCTGGCTGCTTCTGTTACAATCCCAAGACGGATGGGATCACTTAAAGCGTACAATACGGAAGAAAGTTCAATATCCTCCACCTGGGGATGATGCAAAATTTTCATTGTTGTAGTCTCCTTTTTTTCAGACTATCCATTGTATTTTAGCATAGTTCCATGATATATTTCTAATGTTCGATACCAATCGAACTTATAAACATATTTCGTTTATGTATCCCTTGCTGCCAGGCATGGGATTCACACATATCACATTTTGCAAATGTTACACACCGTTTCTGAAATGTTGCGAAATACACATCAATCTAGGAGGTTTTTATGAACAACACCGCAACTGCATCATCTGGGGAACGGACAGCAGGAATACAGGAAGGGTTAATCGTAAGTCTGCTTGGCTTCACCGTTGTGCTTGTCGTTATGAATACGATGATGTTCAATCTGGCCCTGCCCAAAATTGCAGCCGAATTTATGCTCTCATCTGTCTCTTCTTCCTGGATTGTCACCGGTTATTCCATCGTTTTTGCTATTTCCTCGATCACGTTCTCACGTCTATCGGATTTTGTGCCGATTCGCACCCTGTTTACTACCGGTCTTACACTGCTTGGTGCGGCATCCGTTCTTGGTTTCTTCAGTAACCATTTTATCCTTCTGCTCATTGCACGTCTGATTCAGGCTGCGGGTGCAGCTTCTGTACCGGGGCTTGCTATCGTTCTTATTACTCGTTACATTCCGAGTGACCGCCGGGGTAAATCCATGGCTGTTGTCATGTCCGCCAGCTCACTGGGTCTTGGACTCGGACCTGTGATCGGCGGTAGTATTACACAGTTTCTCGGGTGGCATGATCTGTTTATCGTTACCGGACTAACCTTGTTTCTGATCCCTGTATTTTTCAAATTACTTCCAAGTGAGATGCCGCAAAAGGGTTCATTCGACTTGCTCGGCGCACTGTTACTGGCGATCGGAACAACCGGCGTCCTGCTATTCCTGACTTCGCGTGAATGGGTAACCCTTGTCATTGGTGTGGCTGCACTGGTTCTGTTCTGGTTACGAATTCGCCGTGCGGCTGATCCCTTTGTTCAACCGGCCCTGTTCAAAAACAAAAAATATATGATGCTCAGCTCACTGGGGATTGTATCGTACATTAACAACTTCTCGACGCTGTTCCTGCTGCCGCAAATTCTGGCACATCTGTATGGCCTGACTCCGGCCCAGTCCGGGCTTGTCATCTTCCCGGGTGCAATCGTGTCCATGCTGTTATCCAATCGGATTGGACGCATGATTGACCGGCACGGTAATACTCAATTGCTCAAGTTCGCACCATGGTTGCTGCTCGCTGCTGCCGGACTGTTTGCTCTTTTTGCAGACGATAGCATCTATGCCATTATGGCGGTATACATTCTGCTTAGCGTAGGCTTCTCTGCCCTGACAACGAGTGTATCCAACGAGTTATCGGGCAATCTGACGATGGATCAGGTGGGTGCTGGCATGGGACTGTTCCAGCTCAGCCAGTTCTTCAGCGGAGCATTCAGTGTTGCCGTAACTGGTGTGGCATTGACAGCCATGCAGCAATTGCCATTATCCTCGGCGTACACCAACATTTTCTGGGGCATGACTGTGGTTGCTCTGGCATCCATTATTTTCTCCCAGGTGTATCTGAGAATGCAGTCACGGAAAAAAACCGTCGCTTCACACTAAGCAAGTTCAAAAGGTTCAAAAGGATTTCATAGTAGACTCTTCATATAAGAAAGCCAGGGATTGGACCAATAGGGTCTGATCTCTGGCTTTTTTGTTTGTTATTAGAATAAAAGAATCACTCCGTATTACTTTTTCTCTGTTTTTCTTATATCATAACCAGATAGTATATATATTTGGAAAATGATAAAACCAAGGGGATGTCTAATCACATATGAAGCTTCAACCGTTTAGTTCACTATTTCGTATCCCTACATACCGGCTGTTTCTCGTTTGTATGTTGTTGCAAGGCATGGCTATTTCAATAAGCGGTCCCTTTCTGGCGGTCTACTTTACAACCCGCCTCGAAGTATCCATCGCAACATTCGGATTATTCACTGCAGTAACTCTAATGGCGGGTGTACTGTTCAGTTCCTGGATCGCCAGACGCTCGGATCAACCCGGGGCTCGTAAAATCATTCTGGTTACCGCCATGATTTGCAATGCTCTTGCTTTTGCCGGGTATCTGTGGATTCACGATTTCACTTTATTATTCATCTATATGACAGCGCTGACTGCGCTCGGATCTCCCGCCATGCCACAATTGTTCGCAGCGGCAAGAGAAGCGGTCAATACCGCAACGGACGTCGATCATGCTGTGGCCAATTCAACCCTGCGCTCCGCGTTTTCACTGGGGTTTATTACGGGACCTTTAATCGGAACTTTACTTATCGCGTATATTGGGTACACCGGTATTTTCAGTTCAACATGTCTTATTTTTTTGATCAATGCGCTATTATTTTTCTTTCTGTTAAAAAAGGCCCCCGAGCCTCCAACCCTCCATGCATCTACAGGTGGCATACATATGAAGTTGCATCAGGATGCAAGAATCTATATGCCTTTTCTCATTACCACACTCCTGTATATGGCACATTGGATGAATAACCTGAATGCATCACTGTTCATTATTCACCATCTGGGCGGGGGAACCCGGGAAGTTGGCTGGATCTCCAGTCTTTGCGCGGGGCTTGAAATTCCCATTATGTTGGGTCTGGGACTGCTTGCCTCTAAGTATCCCAACCGCTCACTCATGTTATGGGGCTCCCTGATGGGAGCCGCTTATTATGTCATTGTTTTGTTCTCCACGGAACTGTGGCACTTGCTGGCCGGACAACTATTGCTCGCATTCTTTGTCGCCGTCATCTCTGCTATCGGTATCAGTTACATGCAGGACCTGCTTCCATCCATGCCCGGTTATGCGTCAACACTCTATTCCAATGCCTCCACGTTGGGAAGATTATTTGGTAGTCTGGTAGGGGGATGGACAGCTGGAGCGTGGGGGTATCGAAATTCCTATTGGGTATGTCTGCTGCTTGTTCTGCTTTCGTTAGGCATGCTTGTTGTCACACAACAATTTTCAAAAGAGAAACGTCAGACGCTTTCACTCTAAGCAGATCCGTATGCAAGCCTGAGTGAACATAAAAGCTTAAACACACCAAAGCCCCAAGGACGCAGCTATAGCGCTCCTGGGGCTTTCGTTATTATCGTTTTAATATTCTTATACACTACTACTCAAACAGATCCAAACGAAGACGCTCTAGGCTGGTATGCTGTATGAGCCATTGGCCGTCGATTTTGACAAACGTTTCATGATAGTGTCCAAATCCGTGAAAGGATTTATTGTCATTGCCTTCAGGGAACGTCACCCAATCTTCCATTGGAGAGATGACTTTGGCTTCATTCGCGGATACAAATTCAACTTCAGCGCTATGTACATGATGTACAGTTACGGCAACATGGACCAAATCACGGAATACTTGAACGATGGTGTCACGGCCTGTTAATACCGGGATTGGATTGCCTTCTGTACTGAAATCAGCCACGGCATCCGGAGCGAACACTTCACCTAATGTATCCCACTGCTTCGTATCAATATAACGGCAATAGCGCGCTTTGGTGTTCCGAATGTTTTCCAGTGCAAGCAGTTGTTCCAGTCCTGTGATGGTTGATTGGCTCATGTGTTGTCCCTCCAGAAATCTAAGATGTAAGCAAATATGTTATATGGAATGTGCAGCTTTCATCTGGGCAGCCAGCTCAGACATTTTTTTATTGTGCAAATAGCTCTCCATCTCTTCTTCCGCACGAACCATCACCTGCTGAATCAGGCAGCCTTCGTTATGATCCTGCGAGCATTCGAACAGGGAAGCCTGCCCTTCAATCGCATGGATAATCTCCAGAAAAGAAGGGTCCGGATTCTTCCGACTAAGCCGATAACCACCATTGGCACCAGAAGTCGATTCGATCATGCCGGCTTTGACCAGCTTGGTCAATATTTTAGATAAGTAGGTTGGAGATACTTTCTGCATCTCAGCTAATTGATGTACACTGACCAGTTGTTCCGGTTCGGTCGCGACCAGAAAAAGCATAGTGTGCAGGGCATAGTTTGTTGCTTTCGAATATTTCATGAGGGCACCTCATTATATACGGATTTAATTTATCTATAATAGACTTGATTGAACGCTCTGTCAAACGTCGAGATTTCCCGCAAAACCATACAACCGGACATCATTACATTTAACTATGATAAAGCCCCCGATAATCCGTTGGGGTCATGCCCTCATGAGCCAAGAACTGGCGGTTAAAATAACTGGCATTGGGATACCCCGCCTCCTCTGCGATCTGTCCAATGTTGGCCGTTGGCCGTTCGAGCAGCCACTGCTTCGCCATCTGCAACCGCGAACGGGTTATAAATTCCATCGGGGTCATCTCCACGGCACTCTTAAACATTTTACAAAAGTAATACGAACTCACACCCGCCATATCAGCCCAATCCTGCAACAAAAACGGTTGGCATGCCTCCTGTTGCATCTGTGGAAGCAGTCCAAGGATACGACTCTCGGCCTTGCTTGTGCGTGTGCTTTTCAGTGGAACAGCATGCTGTACAAACTCGGCCAGCACCGCGTAGGTGAGCGTTGATAATTGGGCAGGACGCAGCATCCGATTCTGCTCGGCTTCATTCAGTAGAGCCATATGTGCTTCTTCCCATGGTGCCTGCTGCCGCAGCGTCCACAACAGATTGCGATGCAACCCCCGCTCAATCATATAATCATGCAGACGTTCACCGTAAAAATGAACCCATCGCACATCCCATGGATCATCTTCACTGCTGTAGTAATGCTGCCGCTGCTGCGGGAAATACAGTACCGCCTGGCCCGCACGAAGCTCATGCACTACCCCATCCACTTCCACGTACCCCTTGCCCGCAGCAACATAGTGAATATTGAAGTTGTTAAGTGCGCCAGCCTCCCGTAATACGGAGTGCTCAGGGTGGTCGACATAAAGTCCAACGGATTCTGGATAACAAAAATACGGAATATCCTGTAAGGTTAGCAATACAGTCTGTCTCATCATGGCCCATTCTCTTTTCTAAACAATATTGTGTTAACTCATTTCAATATATTATCATTTTCATTCATTCATCTATTACTTATAATCACAATATACATTCATTCATAGGAGGAAACAACAAATGAATTCAGATCGAAAATTGCGCTGGGGAATTATTGGTAGCGCTAGCATTGCCGTGCGATCCGTTATTCCAGGTTTGCAGCAATCCGAGTTGAATGAAGTAACCGCCATTGCCAGTCGGGATGAAGAAAAAGCAAAACAAACCGCTGACCAACTCGGCATTTCTCAAGCCTATGGCAGCTATGAAGCTTTGCTTGCTGACGATTCCATCGATGCGGTCTACATTCCGCTTCCAAACCATCTGCACCGGGAGTGGACACTCCGTGCGGCAGAAGCTGGTAAACATATTTTGTGTGAGAAGCCACTGGCACTGACGGAGCAGGAAGCTCAGGAAATGGTTCAAGCCTGCGAGGACGCTGGCGTGCATCTCGCTGAAGCTCTCATGTACCGACACCACCCACGTTATGATCAGATTAAGGATATTATCGCCAGCGGAGAAATTGGTGAAGTCCGCGGCATTCATAGTACATTTTCGTTCAACAGTTCAGGTTCAACAGGTAATGTTCGCTTCCGGCGTGATTGGGGCGGCGGTTCCCTATATGATATCGGCTGTTATTCCATCAGTGCAGCACGCCTGCTGCTTGGCCAAGAGCCTTCGGCGGCAACCGTCATTGGCATGTTCTCCCCTGAGCATGGTCATGTGGATATGATGGCTTCCGGCCTGCTTGAGTTCGACAATCATATTGGCGTGACCTTTGACAGCAGCATGTGGGCAGCCTTCCGCAACACCCTGGAGGTGCTTGGATCGGATGGCATCATCGAGGTACCGTCTGCTTATATCAGCAATCCGGACCGCAGCTCCAACTTCTTCGTAACTGTTGACGGTGAGCGTAAGGAGATTGAAGTTCCACAGGTGAATCACTACTCCCTCCAGGGAGACGACATGGCACGAGCTGTACTTCAAGGTAAAGCTCTGCGCTTCGCTCCATCCGATGCTGTAGCCAATATGAAAGTACTCGAAGCTTGTCTTCGTTCAGCAGAAGAATGTACACGAATTACACTATAAGAAGAGAGGATGAACTGAATTATGGAATACATTGAAATTTCTGGTGCAGGCAAACCTATCTCCCGATTGATTAAAGGAACCGATTATTTTTACCATGATTCCTATGAGAAAGCAGCTACGAACATGGATGCATTCCTGGCGATTGGCGGTAATACCGTTGACTCCGCGCATATTTATTGTGGCGGGCAGAGTGAAGAAGTGCTCGGACGTTATATGCAGGAACGGGGTAACCGTAACGAGATTGTGATTTTGACCAAAGGTGCGCATCATGACCAGAACGGCCCACGTGTTAATGCTGATGCCATCCGCAGCGATCTTCTTACCAGTCTAGAGCGGCTTCAAACGGAACATGTGGAGCTATATGCCCTGCATCGGGATGATCCAAACATACCTGTTGGCGTGATTCTTGAAGCGTTGAATGAACATATTGAATCCGGCCAAATCGGGGCGATCGGCGCCTCCAACTGGACCTGGCAGCGGCTGGAGGAAGCTAACGCATATGCGGCTGCTAACGGTCTGAAAGGTTTCACATTCAGCAGTCCGAACCTCAGTCTTGCCAAAGCGAACGAACCGTTTTGGGCAGGCTGTGTATCGGCAGACGAAGAAACGCTGGCATGGCATGAGCGTACCAAGCTTCCTCTGCTGTCCTGGTCATCCCAGGCTCGCGGCTTCTTTACCGGACGATTTACCCCAGAAGTACGGGATAATGAAGATCTGGTTCGTGTATTTTACAGTGACGGCAACTGGGAACGTTTGCACCGGGCGGAACAATTGGCATCGTCGAAGAATACCACGCCAATTCAGATTGCACTTGCTTATGTATTGAACCAACCGTTTCCGACCTGTGCGCTGATTGGCGCTCAAAATCGTGCAGAACTTCTGTCTTGTGATGAAGGTTCTCGCATCACACTGACCCGTGAGGAACTGGATTGGCTGGATCTGGGCAGTAATGTGAAACCAAGCGTTTAAGACTGGCATGCACTTTTAATTCAATCTTAATGGTGAAGGGACTGACTATTCCGCGGATGTAGCGGAGTGGTCAGTCCTTTTTGGAATACCAGCTACCATTCGAACATAGTAACGATCCCGCTGGATCAACGAGTCGCTGTTAGCTATGGCCCGCATTCCGCCAAACCTCTGGTTGAGGTATCCTCTATTACGTATTTTACCCATCTGTTGTTATGAAAAAAAGTAATAAAAAGAGACTACCTCTCAGAAATATTTTTCTGGAGGTAAGCCCCTTTTTATTATTAAATAGTCAAACTAATTAAAGTAATTAAGATGATAACATAACGATTACAGCTTCACGATCTGACCCGTCTTCTCGGATTCGAATGCTGCCAAGATGACTTGCAGGGAACGCAGACCTTCTTCACCGGAAATGCTTGGAGGTGTTTTCGTTACAATTGACTCTACAAAAGCGTCAATGACGCCGCTTGGTACTTGTTTTTCGTTAGTTGCCATCGCACCAACTTTGTAGGTCTCAACCGTACCGTTAGTCAGTTCAACGATAACCTCGTCCCCTTCTACCGTTCCGATCTTCATTACACCATTTTCACACCACAGAACCGTACTGTTATCCCCTGCTCTGTATTGTGTCCAGCTCGCTACCAGCGTACCGATTGCACCGCTCTTCATGCGAAGCAGGCATGTTGCGTTATCGTCCACTTTGGTGTTTTCCTTGTGCAATGTGCTGATGAAACCAGCAACTTCGGACACTTCATCATTCAGCAAATAACGGATAAAGTCCGATTTGTGCACGCCCAGGTCACCCATGGCACCCATAATCGCTTCTTCTTTGCGGAAGAACCAGCTTTCTGCACCATCTACACTCCAGCCTTCCGGACCCGGATGACCAAAGGAAGTACGGAAATTCAGGACTTTGCCGAGTTTGCCGGAGTCCAGAATTTCTTTGGCTTTCACGTGTGGAGGCATCAAACGCTGGTTGTGTCCAACCATCAGATACACACCGTTTTTCTTGGCGGCTTCGATCATTTGCTCACCTTCTTCGGTTGTAACCGCCATCGGTTTTTCCACCAGCACATGTTTACCGGCATTCGCAGCAGCAATGGCCATCGAGGCATGCAGGTAGTTCGGCGTACAAACGCTGACTGCATCTACTTCTTCGCTTGCAAGCAATTCTTCGTAGCTGGAGTAAGCTTTACCACCGTAAGTTTCGGCCATCTTCTCCGCACGCTCCACGATTGGATCGGCAAAAGCGACAAGTTCTACGTTCTCATTGGCAGCGTATTCTGGAATATGTCTGCGCTCGGCAATGGCTCCACAGCCGAATAAAGCAACTTTAATTTTACTCATGTACAAATGTCTCCTTTGACAAATAAATTAGAATTGGTTCAAGTAATTCTGCTTCAGCCAGTTATGGCTGTTGGCTACGCTTTCAAGCGGTGGATTCTGGCAAACGTCCTGTTCCACGATCAGCCATTCTACACCTGCACCTGTAGCCGCTTCAATAACAGCTGGCAGATTAACCGAACCTTGTCCCAGTTCCAGTGTCTTCATCTGGCCCTGTTCGTCTTTGCTGAAGTCTTTCAAGTGAAGCAACGGCAGACGACCTGCATATTTATTGATGTACTCAATCGGATTTTGGCCGGCAAATTGTACCCAACATACGTCCATTTCCACTTGAACCGCTTCAGGTGTCGTTTGAGCAAACATCGCATCAAAGGCATTTTCGTCGCCAACCTGACCGTGGAATTCGAAATCATGGTTATGATAACCGAAGATCAGACCTTGCTTGGTCACTTCTGCACCATATTGTTGCAATTCGTTGAACAGTTTGGTCCAGCCTTCTGCATTCTCTGGACGATCTTCTGGCATCAGGTAAGGGCAGATCATATATTGAGCCCCAATGGTTTTGAGGTAATCGATTTGTTGTTGCAGATCTTCACGCATGGCATGCAATGAAACGTGACTGCTGAAACCTTTCAGTCCAAGCTCATCCAATAGCGCTTTCATTTCTTCGGCAGGAATGTCACCATATCCGGCGAATTCGACACCTTCATAACCAAGCTCTGCTACTTTGCGCAACGTTCCACGGAAATCTGCTGCAGTTTCATCACGGAGTGTAAACAATTGCAAACCAATATTAAGTTTTTTCATAATAGATGCACCTCTGCTCTCAAATTTGCTTTCATTGCTCTATCTGGTATCATCCTAACGCAAAACAGGCTAGAATGAACATATACAATATCGTCAGAACATGAACTATCTGATCAAATTTTTAAATTTGGAGGATACATCTTTTGGAAACCTCAGTACTGATCTGTGATTACTCATATCACTACAAGGCGTTCAACCATAATATGAAGGGCGAGTTGCAGACTTATCTGTTCCGTCTGCAAACCGAAGGCTCTTGCAAGGTATATGTACAGGATGAAGAATATAAAATGACTGGCGGGGATTTACTGCTGCTCAAACCCGGAGACGATTACTATCTCGTGGTTGAAGAACCTCACAAGGAGGGCCGGTTGTCCAGCGGAGACTATTATTTGTTCTGTGAAGGGGACTGGATCGAAAGCTGGTGGAAGCGCCACCATCGTTCAACGGTGAGTCACATTGGACTGGATGATAAATTGATCAGTCTCTGGCGCAATATGCTCCTGGAGAAACGCCGTGGTCCGCTGGAGGAAAATATAGAACTGAGTGACGCGCTGCTGCGCGGCTTGTGTCTGTATATCGATCGGGCCATCAAGGAGAATATCCAGACGGATCGTTCTGTTTCCTCGACACTGAAGCTGAAACGATTCATCGAAGAACATGCCACCGTGACCTTCAAACTCGAAGAAGCCGCCCGCTACGCAGGACTAAGCCTGTCTCGTGCGGTGCGATTATTCAAGGAGCATTATGGCCAAACGATGATTCAGTATGCGATTGAAATTCGGCTGAATGCTGCCTTGGAGCGTATGAAGTACAGCGATATGACACTGGAGCATATTGCCGAAACATGCGGCTTTGCAAGCTATTCCTATTTTCACCGAGTGTTCCGATCCCATTTTGGAATGTCCCCGGCTGAATATCTCAAATCCCAGGCCCATCAGTCCATCGATTTGGAGCATTTATAAGTGTAGCTGTAGCTCGGTCCCTTTCTTTCTTCATGATGAAAGCAGCTGATTTTCAATCGGCTGCTTTCTTTCAAAAAAAACCTCTTCTAGTTCCCATGACTTCAAGAAAACAAACCTGTATAGTTAAAATATAGTATTCTTACAAATTCATACATAGGTTAGTCTTATACTCTACCACTCTACTATTTGGAGAGATTTCAATGGAAACTAAACGTAAAATCTTAATTATTGAAGACGAACATGATATTTCGCGCATTTTACGAGACTATTTGACCAAAAATCAGTATGAAGCCGCAGTGGCTAGCAATGGACAAGACGGGTTGAAAATGATGGACATGTTGCAGCCGGATTATATTATTCTGGACATCATGCTTCCGGATATGGACGGGATCGATGTATGCCGGGAGATTCGCCGGAGAAATAACATTCCCATTCTCATATTAAGTGCACGAGGCAGTGATACAGACAAGGTGCTCGGTCTGGGATTCGGGGCGGATGACTATATGACCAAACCCTTCTCCCTGAGTGAATTACTCGCACGAATTAATGCCCACTTCAGACGATATGATAGTCTAGCGACCGAACGGGACAGAACACATCTGCTACGTCTGGCTAACCTGGAAATTGACAAGAAAGCCTATAAGGTCTCTTTAGACGGTAACGAGGTTTCTCTCTCCGCCAAGGAATTTGAGCTGCTGCATTATCTGGCGAGCAACAAAAATCAGGTCTTCTCCAAGTCTCAATTGCTTGATGCGATCTGGGGATATGCTACATACGGGGATGAAAATACGGTTACCGTGTATATTCGCAGACTGAGAGAAAAAATTGAGGCAGACCCCTCCCATCCGTCTGTTCTAAAGACCGTTTGGGGCGTCGGATACAAATTCAATCATGAATAGGCAAAGATTGGAGGAGGCAACATGTCACTGAACACCTGGTCTGCACGATGGCTTAGAACATCATTCATCCTCCTGTTTATTCTGAGCGGATGCAGTCTGATTCTATTTCTTAATCTGCTAGAAAACCGAAATTCGACTGAGTCTACAGTGTCCCTCCAGCAAGTTCGTCTCCGGGTTAACCCCATCCTGCTCAACCTGGAGCAGAACACTCATCTACTGCAGGAAACAAGAGCACGAGAACATCTTCTTTCCATCGCCAAGGAAAACGGGGTCGAGCTTTCCTATGTTGGATTGGATGGGACTATGTTGCTGTCTTCTTCTCCTGCCTCCGAAGGAAAACAAGTCAATCTGCGTTCAGCCCTGCATTATGATCTGAATCATGCCGCACAGGCCACGAACGGAAACGATTCGCTTAACATCGCTTTCCCTGTTATGGCTGGTCCCGAAGGTAGCCAAATTGGCAATGCCATCTTCACGATTCCCAAAGCAATGGTTATGGTGAAAGAAACGGTGATACTCCCTTTCTTTATTTTGGGAGCGCTTTTGGTCACCTCCATGATTCTTGGCATTTCTCTAGTGTTGATGAGGAGAAAATTCAAGACTCAGCTGCTCTCCCCCATTCATCAGTTGAAGCAACATGCCGAATCCATTCTCAAAGGACAGTATAATGAACCGATTCAGTATAACCGGATGGATGAGATGAGCGAACTATACGCCATGTTTGATCTGATGCGTACAGAAATTATGCATTTAAGCGAACTTCGTATCCGGCAGGAAACGGCGCAAAAAGAACTCATTACCAATATTTCTCACGACATTAAAACACCGATTACAACAGTAAAAGCGTACATAGAAGCTATTCTGGAAGGAATGTGCTCCGATAAGGAAACCCTGATGGAGTATATGAAAGTCATGCAGACCAATACGGACAAAACAGCTCGTCTTGTCGAGGACCTGCTTGTTCATGCACTGCAGGAGCTGGGGCAGATTTCTGTGGAGCCGCGTGAAGTATATAGCAGCCCTGCCTTTGAGAGTATGTTAAAACCGATTGGACATATAGTTCTAACGAGTGGAATGATCTATGAATCCCCCAAAAACATTCCAAATGTATTAATCCAAATGGACCCTATTCGAATTGAACAAGTCATATCCAATCTCGTCTCGAACGCCCTTAAGCATACTTCTCCGGGAGACGCCATTTGTATAAACATAGAGCTGGAAGCCGACCAACTCAACGTCACAATCGCTGATTCAGGTCAGGGAATACGTGCACAGGACCTGCCTTTTGTATTTGAACGTTATTTCAAGGGTCAAACCTCCTGGTCAAACAGAAACGTTCACGAAGGGACTGGCCTGGGTCTATCTATCTGCAAAAGCATTATTGAGGCGCACGGAGGACATATCTCCTTTTCAAGCAAAGAAGGACAGGGTACAATCTTTCAGTTTAATCTCCCGATTTGCTGAGCGAACAAGCGACCCTACCTGGCCACATGGTACCTGTAATACTTTATTCATAATTTGATAAGGCTTCATCAATATCCCTCCTTTAGAATGAACCCTATATTACAATCGGGAGTGATCATACGTGGCAAAAAAAACCATCATCCATGCACAGAATCTGTGCAAGACGTACAATACAGGCAGTGAACAATATCATGCCATTCGCAACGTCGATCTTGATATTTATGAAGGGGACTTCACGGTCATTATGGGCAATTCCGGCTCAGGCAAGTCAACACTACTCTATCTGCTGAGCGGGCTTGACCATGTGACGGCAGGCGAAGTCTATTTTCAGGATCAACGTATTGATGCCTATAGTGAACGGGAAATGTCCGACTTCCGTATTCGCAGGATCGGATATATCTATCAGAGCATCAATCTGGTCCCCGACCTTTCTATCAAAGAAAATATCGCTTTGCCGGGGTATATTGCCGGAACTAAGAAAAACGAAGTACAAACAAGAACCGCTCAACTCATGAATGCCATGGATATTGACGGTCAGCGTAATCGACTTCCTTCTCAAACTTCGGGAGGCCAGCAGCAAAGGGCTGCCATTGCACGTGCTCTAATTAATTCTCCGGATATCCTCTTTGCCGATGAACCTACTGGAAGCTTGAACTATGAACATGGCAAAGCCGTGTTGGATATCCTGACGGATATCAACCGAAAAGGACAATCCGTTGTCATGGTTACACATGATATCAAGGCAGCCTGTCGGGCAGATCGGCTTATTTTCATCCGGGATGGCAAAGTGGGTGGCATGATGGAGTTTGAGAAATATGACGCACATCAGATCCAGGATCGGGAATCGATGGTTTTCGCTTTTGTATCGGGGAAGGAGTAATCTATGGCTGCCATGTTGAAACTGGGCCTATCCTATCTGAGCAGAAGTAAAATACAAAACCTGTTCATCGCTCTGCTGATTCTTCTCTCTACACTCCTTGTATCCACAGCAGTCATCATCCTGACCAACACAGGTAATCAATTTAAAGATATGCATGATCAAACCAATGGATCTCATCAGATTCTGACGTTTGAGAAAGGGTTGAATAATCCCAACGATGTACATCAATGGTGGGCTGATCAGAAAGGAATTGAAGTCTCTCCATTACTGACCTATCGCACATTATCAGGCATCGCCTTTAAGGGTATGGATATTCCCAACGTTTATCTTTACATGCTTAATACCCCTTCACCCCCATGGGGTGTGGATAAACTCATTTTTTCAAACGGAACTGCAAGCGCTGTTCCCGAGCAAGGGACGGTCTGGATTCCCACTTCATTGGCGAATGCCTACAATATCTCGGCAGGAGATACGATAGGCTTCAAGACAGGTTCCAGCACACTTGATCTGACGGTATCCGGCATTGTGGTCGATGTGCCATACGGAGCACCCTTCACCAATACAGCACGAGTGTGGATGAATCCTACTGATTATCAAACTGATTTCGATTCAATCACAGGTAAAGACAATTACATGATGGGCATCCATTTCGACGATTACAGCACCAATTCAAGCTATTGGGAACGTTATGCGAGCGAGACGGGAACTCCTTTTCTGGAAACCAAGATGGAGTTCGAGAGCATCTCCTCTTTCTATCTGATTATCAACCAGGTAATTGGATTTATCATGATATTCCTTGGTATTGTTATGCTTGTAATCGCCCTTATTACCATCGGATTTACGATTTCGGATGCCATTCTGGCCAACTATAAAACAATCGGCATTCTCAAATCACTGGGCCTTACTTCAAGCAGAACTATAGGTACATATGTTATTCAGTACTCCTTACTATCCGTTGTTGCCATTCTCCCAGGTCTCGCCCTGAGTGTGGTAGTATCCAAATTTATCATTAATATCTCCGTGTCTTCCCTTCAGGTAGGCAATCGTCATATTGCGATCAACGGAATTAGTGAAGCCATGCTAATAGGTGTGTCCCTGTTTGCATTAGTGATATTGTTCGTCGTTCTGTATGCCAAAAAAACACGCAGCATCCAGCCGGTGCAGGCCATCCGCTATGGAATGTCAGAGACGGATAATACTCGCATGGCAAACCGAATAAATTCGCCATTAGGTAACTGGGTCGGTTTTGCGCGATTGCCTGTAGCCGTGGTCATCGGAATCCGCAACTTGATCAAGAACACCAAAAGTTCTGTTTTGCTGTTGCTGCTGACCACAATAGCTTCCTCCGTACTGGTGCTGGGGTATGTTCTATTGACCAGCATCACCGGAATTTATCAGACTGCCGCCCAATGGGGTTATGACAATGCCAATATCGCCGCCGTCGTTGTTAACAAAAATACATTTCCCCAGGCTGAGCTGAAGCAAGTGTTAGGAACGGATTCGAGGATTATAAATGTGGGTTGGCAAGGAAACATTACCGGAGTAGTTAGTCCGGAGTCTTCATCAGAAATGCAGGGCCAATCCACCAGCCTATATCTGAGTGTGCTCGACGGAAGTTATCAGGAGCTTGGGTTTGAGACGCTAAAAGGAGATAATCCTCGTCATGCGAATGAAGTTGCCATTGGTGTAAGTGTCGCTAAGACATTAAATAAGGAACTCGGTGACCTCATAGACCTTTATATTGAGGGAGAAAAACGCACATTCATCATCACTGGAATCTATCAGGCAATTGCCAACATGTCCGTATCAGGTCGGATTACCATCGATGCCATGAGAACGGTGAACCCGTCTTACGGTGATTTCGATGCCATTTTCATCAATTTAAAAGATCCAGCGCAAGCAGATACGGTTGCAGGGGAATTAAATGAGCAATTCAAAGCTTCCGCTTCAGTCGTAACCCAAAAAACACTGCTCGATTCGGTCTATGCAGAAGCCGCTGACATCCTCATCTATCCTATGGGCTTGATTGGGTTATTGTTTATCCTTGCTACATTCATCATTATTTTCAGTACCTGCCGGATCAGTATCCGCAAAGAAAGCAGAACGTACGGAATCTACAAATCCATCGGCATGTCATCCCGTCGTATTCGATTGTCGGTTGCCATGGGAATTACAATTCTGTCTGCCATTGGAGCAGTTATGGGTATCGTGGTAGGTGTGTATGTGCTACCCATGCTGCTCGAGATGGTCCTGTCCGGATATGGCATCGTACATCTTCCACTTATTTTAAATTGGGGAGGCATTATTCTGTCCGCTTGCCTAAGCATTGGTGCAGCAGCTCTTGGCTCCTGGTTTTCATCACGAGTTATTCGTGAAGCATCCCCACGTATGTTGGTCATTGAATAACACGTAAACGAATAAAGGATGTTGTTGAAGTTCCAGCTAATGTCGTCGAATACCAAATATCCACCTTTCCACAAGCATATGAAGCAATCATACAACCACATCTCATGGTTCGACACTAGGACCAACATCACAAGAGCCCTCCTTATCCTTCATCGGATTCGAAAGGGCTCTTTCCACGTGTACGTGTACAGCTCTAATATTTAACGATAACTCCGCCACTTCTTCGCCAGCTCACCAATCTGATGCGGCGTAGTCCGGCAACAGCCACCAATAATTCGGGCACCGGCTGCTTCCCATTCTTCCGAAGTATCGCTCATACTGCCACATGTCCCTTGACCACTCCATGTTTTAGTCTCTGCATCATAGATCTCACCTGAATTCGGGTAGACAATGACCGGTTTGTCACTAGCACGGCTCAGCATACGGACCGCTTCCGTAACCACTTCCATGCCACCTCTCCGGATAAGAAAATTATTTTTTTATAAAAATAGCGAGCTATCAGGGTTGTATCAACAATTAAATATCGTCAGCCTCATCATTATTCCGTCGATGAACCAAAATCTGTGATTCTCATTTTCACATCATAGGTCACGGGAATCTGACTAAAGGTTTCATCCCAATTTTTTTTGACTTTCTTCCATACCTTCGGATATTTGATCCGCAACTGCTCTCCAAATCCGGCCACTTCCACCCGATAGGTGTTCTGTATTTTGTTCATGACCTGCTGTATTTGTTCTTTGGCTGTATCAGCGAACTGAACCTCCAATTCATCAATGTACTCTTCCGTCGCAGGAATTTCCGGAGAACTCCAATCTTCCATGAGCTGACCTTCTGATTCAACCTTTACATGAAAAGAAATGTCATCTCCGTGGACTTTTGGCGTAATTTTGCTCTTGGTAGACTTGATTTCATAGATTACCGTATGTCCCTTTTTCGGCGCATACGATTTTAAGGCTCCTCCCTGAGCCTCTCCAGTTATCCAGGATAATCCTTCAAGGTCCGTCTGATTTAAGCTGCCGACACACCTTTTCGTTTTCCCTTTATAGATGCCTGCGCCTGAGAATTTATGTTCTCCATCTGCAGTAAGGACATTTTGCAGCAAAAAGCTTGATCCTGACTGCATTTTGCCGTCAAGTTTCGAGAGAGATACTGGAGGAAGGATTTTATTGGAACGGTACGCGTTATCCACCAACCCTTTTAAATAAAAGGCTGGAATTTCTCCCGACTCCTTGGAGCTAAGAGCATCCAAAGCTCGTCCTTTGCTCACCAGAACAAGGGAACTGGGCCGGATATCATTGTCCCGCAAAACAAAATCAAGCAGCTGCTCCAGGCTATATTTCTTCGACAACTCATGGGAAACGACAATAACCTTTAAATGATGACCAATGAGCGGACGGTCTCTTCTTAGAGCAAACTGACGAAAGATCTGAAAAAGAGAATCTCCGGTCAACTGTTCATTCAAAAAGGTTTGCCCGCCGGAAGAACCACTGGAACTGTTTTGATTTTCCTGTTTACCCCCAACTCGTGGGACAATCTGTACGGTGGCTGTAAATATGTTTTTTTTGGGATAATGACCCCCTTGTTCATTAATACTTTTTTCAAATTTTGATTCCTCAGCCACATCCAGTCCCAGACCCACATAGACACTTAAATCCTCGATCTCTTTGCTGCTCCAGCAGCCAGAGGTAAACACCAGCAGCACCGTTAACAAAATGGTTAATAGTAGTCTTCTGATCCTGCTCAACTGTGCTTCCCTCCTTTTTTTCGGATCATACTCAACAACAGAAGCAATAACGGCATAACACCAAACAAATAAATGGAAACATTTCCGACAGTGTCTCCGAGTTTGAACGTTTCGTCCACATTCTGCGGAAGCATAGCAATGATATAAATGATCGGAAGCAGGATGATCAGAAATGGCAGCAGTTTTTTCTTGAACAATTGCGAACACCCAAGAGCAGCGGCATAATGCGTGATGGTAGAAGTAGAGAAAATTTGCATAATCCAAATAACCAGCAGCAGGGATTCAAACCGTTCAAAGATCAAACCCTCAATCTCAAAGCTGCGCATCAAATCAAGGGTTGGCCACGTTCTTGTTCTCATGCCTTCAATAGATAAACTGCCGATGACCATAACCAATGTGATGAGGTAGATTACCATTGGAGTAAATACCCCCCAGAACATGGCTTTCTTACCCTTCCCTGGATTTTTCATAAATGCCATCACCACAAACATGACTTCATAACCCGTATACGCAAGCACCGTAGATTTCAGTCCTTTAAAAACCGGCATGATTCCCTCTCCCAGCACAGGTCTCAAATTATTGATCTCAAACAGACTGCTGCTGAGAAAAATGGCCAACACAAAAATAATAAGTGTGATGGGTAAAATGACCTCATACAAACGGGCCATGGAGTTTATCCCGCCTGAGATCAGATAAAAGCCGATCCACATAAACACCATGACAACCGCCCACACCGGGGTGCCCTCCAGCAAATATAATTTGGTGACTTCAGCCAACACCCTGATTTCAAAAGCAGAGATGACAAGGAAATACAGGATGATCGCCGATCCCAGAATAAAAGCAATCCACTTCCCTGTGATTTCCTGGGTGAATTGGAAGACGGTCTTCCCTGGGAATTTTCGGCACAGGGTTACCAAGATTATGCCCAGCAACATAACGATCAGACCGGCCAATATAATTGAAATCCACACATCAGGCGTTTTGGTCGCTGTCACTGTGGTTCGAGGAAGTGTAAGAATGCCTGCACCGAGCATGTAATTGATTATAAAGACTGCCGCTTGAACTGTTGTCAGCTGGTCCTGTTTGCGATTCATAGTTCACCTCCTGAATATTGGATATGCCTACTTTTTGCGATCAGGGTCTTTCGGATGCATCATGCTTGGGCGCTGCTTCATCATTCGCAGAGGAGATCGAATAAAGAAATCCTTCCAATCCGACAGGCTGTAAGGCACAGCCGGGGTGACATAAGGAGTTCCAAAGCTTTTTAACCGAACCAGATGACTGCAGAGCAACAAGAAAAACATAACTACCCCATACAAACCAAAGACAGCCGCGCTGAACATTCCAAAAAAACGTAAAATACGCAGTGTAATCCCAGCACTATAGGTAGGGATCGAGAACGAAGAAATCGCAGTAACTGCCACCACAATAACCAGAAATGGACTGACAATTCCGGCCTTCACTGCGGCCTCCCCAATAATCAACCCCCCAACGATGCCCATCGCCGGTCCAATTGGCTTGGGCAGACGAATTCCCGCTTCTCGCAAAATTTCAATGGAAATTTCCATAATTAGCGCCTCAATAATCGAGGGAAATGGTACCCCTTGTCTGGTTTGAATAATGGTTAGGGCCAGCTTCGTCGGAATAAGACCTGGATGATACGAGATAAAGGAGATATACAAGGCTGGTGCAAACATGGCAAGCGTGGCCGCCAGGAATCGTAGCATACGCAGAAACGTCCCCGGAATCCATCGCTCGTAATAGTCTTCAGGAGATTGAAGCAGCATGCTGAAAGTGGACGGCACAATTAATGCAAAGGGTGTTCCATCCAGTAAAATGGCTACGCGTCCTTCCAACAACCCGCTGATTACACGGTCGGGTCTTTCTGTGTTCTGAACCTGTTGGAAAGGGCTCAGCTCATCATCTTCAATCAACTGTTCCACATAACCAGATTCCAGCATCATATCCATGTCCAGGTTCTGGATTCGTCTCTCCACCTCAGTAACAAGATCGGGATTGGCAATATCTCGGATATACGCAATGACCAGATCCTTTTTGATCCGGCTACCAACCTGATGACTGGTCATAAACAAAGCATCGTTACTGCCGAATATTCGCAGTATTCCGGTATTATCGATTAGGCGTTCGGTGAAGCCGATTCTTGGCCCGCGAAGCAGGGCTTCAGATAGCGGCTCTTCCAGGCTGCGGGTTTTCCCCTTGGCTGATCCGACAAGGAGAGCTCCTGGCATCCCGTCAATCAACAGTGCATTTTTACCGATAAGAACTGCCCGTGCAGCTTGCTGCAGCGTCTCCGCTTCCTGAACTTCACTTACAGGTAGCAGCCGGCTGCTAACGTAAGCTTTGAGTTCATTTGCATTTTCGGGGTGTTCAAATATTTTCTGCTCTGTATCGGGGACCCCCTCAATCATCAGAGGACTGAAGAGGTGTGTATCGATCAGATCATGATCCACTAGCCCATCCACGTATATGACAGCTGCAGGTGTATTGGTTCCCCTTATCGTAAACTCCCGTATACGTACATCTGCATTTTGACCAAACGTTTCTTTTACACTAATCAGATCCGTAGCATAATCCCCGATAAGCCGTATATTTGCGTAACTTCCTGTCTCTTCGTTTGAAGAAGAATTACTCGCATTATCCTGATTTTGTTGATCTTCACTGGAAAAGGTCCCTTTTTTTAAGGATGAGCGAAACCACTGAAACCCTTTCATGAACAATATCGGCATCAAAAATAATAGAAATGCCTGGCCCCAAATAGGCCACTCCGGCACATAAGAAAGAATTTTCGACCACATCCCGCTCACCCCATTATCTAGACTTTCTTGGTATCTTTGAGTATTGTTACCCTGATTGCTCACAATAATTCCCGGTTTATTGAACAACAAAAAAGCAGATGCCTCTACTGGCACCTGCTTTCCTACAAGGTTATGGTGTCTACTGTTTTATACGATTTTGCTTACGTGTTGCGCCTTCTCATCCAGTTGATGTGCAGACGCCGCAATGGTTGTAAAATCATTCAATGCCACCTCGATCTGCTGCTGACTTCGCTCCACGTATCCTTCAACCTTCTGTGTTCCGCCAGAAATGTTTGTAATCTCTTTCGTTATCCCATTCACACTATCCCGAATCTCATTAATGGAATTTTCGACCATGGCCGATAGTTTGCGTACTTCCTTGGCTACTACATCGAACCCGCGCCCATATTCGCCCGCATGCGCCGCTTCAATCGCAGCGTTCAGAGCCAGCAGCTGAGTCTGCGACGCAATTTCGCGGATCGTTTTAACAACTCCCTGGATAGAACGAGCCTGTTCTTGCAAATGATTCAGTGTCGCTCGGTTGTGGGCAGAAACTTCAGATATATACGTGATACTGGACATCAGCTCACGGCTTCGCTCAATGCCGATATCAGCATGTTCGTTCAGTTCATGTGACATCGTCTTCAATTCGTTAACTACAGTTGAAATATTATTCTGACGGCTCGTGATGTTGGTAGCTATTTTGGACACACCCAGTATGTTCTGATTCAACTCATCATAGACGGGCATATATGTCGCCTCAAGCCATACAGGATTTCCCTCTGCATCCTTGCGTTCAACCTTGTCCTGAAAGCTGGTACCGTTAAATATACTGCTCCAAAACGCGTTATAGTCGGGGCTTTTTACGAATTCGTCGAAGCAAAATTGCTCATGCTGCTTGCCATACATCTCAGCTACCGTATAGCCCATCGTCTGGGCAAAAACTTCATTTACATACGTAACCCGTCGATCCAGATCGAATCGAATGATAGCCAGACTTTTCTCCATCGCCTTAATGACCAGCGCATCGGTGACAACATCTTTTTTTTCCACATCTACTATAGGCAAACCGATCCCCACTCCCTGACTTCTTCCCAAGATTAAACCGTTCTCATTCTGGCAGTTCCTGCTGTAATGCAATTATGTATTCAACTGAATAGAGACGACTCTATTATTGTATACTCCAATTGCAATCAATTGGATCACTCCCAAATCAATTTCCAACAATCCGTTTACGGCTTGCCTTTTTATACCCAATAAACTAACTGTCTAAACATTATGTTTCATGAGCAGATTCTAACACAAAAAGGGGCGGATTAACTGCCCCTAATGATGGGATAAAACTTCATAATTTAAAGTTATCTGTGACATTTCTGTGTATTCTACTCTGCCTGTTCATTCATTAGCCTCGCGGCAATTTGTCTGCGTACCGGTTGCGCAGATCTGCGAGCCGCTCCAGCTTGGACAGCGCTTGCTCCTTCTGCATCAACCCAACCGCCAGCACCAGTTGTTCCATCAACAGTAGTGGAGTAACCATGGAATGAAATTCGCCAAGCTCTCCTCTGCTGACGTAAAAAGATAACTCTGTCCCCAAGCCATATAACAGGTCTTCGCGATCCGTCACAAGTACGGCTTTACTACCCGTATCTCTGGCATAATCCAGAATGACCTCTGCTTCTGGCAAGAGTCTTGTAAAACACATCAGCAGCACTACATCTTCCTGCTGCATGTGCATCAACGATTCTAATAATTCATGACCACCTCCGGCGAGATGGATGACCGTCAATCCGAATCGGGACAACCGAAAGGACAATAATTCCGCCAAACCAGCGGAAGGGCCTGGAGCATATACATATACTCTTCGTGCTTCAGCAAGGATGGCTGCTGCGTGCTCCAAATCCCCCTGCTTCATATGGGACAACGTCTCCTGCAAATGGCTGACAGAAGCCTCCAGTAACTGAACGGGAAGGCTGTCCGTATCCATGCGGGATATGGTTTTATTTAATTTGAGGGCAGGTGTAGTGTCTTCGGATGTACGAAGCCGGATTTTGAACGCTTTGGCATTATCATATCCAACCGCCCGCCAGAAACGGGATACCGTCGCAATGCTAACCCCCAGCCTGTCGGCAATCTCCTGTTCTGTCATGAACAGAATCTCTTCCGGATTGCGTTCAACAAAATCAGCAATTTTCAGATGGCCTGGTGACAGCTGTTCTTTATGAGTAAACAAATTCATTCCGTATGCACTCCTTTTCTCGCTCTGCACTCAGTATATCAGTTGAATGAAGAAGAAGTCGTTTATGTATGTAATATTTTTTTCATTATATTTATATTATGTAATAAAAATTACAATTGATTTACAAATGTCTTCTTTCCCGTTAATACTCTGCCCCTAGACTGTGGCTATGATGATCACCAACTTTCAGGGAGGTATGTATCGATGAAGAAGATGACTGAGCGTTATACGCTGACGTCTTCACAGAAAATGATGGTGTTTGTGCTTTCCATGTCACTGTACGGCTTGTCCAACATGTTCACAGAGCTTATTCCCAAGCTCCAGCTTGGACCGATTGAATTGTCTGTTGAATACTTTGCCTTCATTCCGTTGACACTTTGCATTTTGTTCCACCCCATGATTGCTGCCCTTGGTGCGGCTCTTGGCGAAGTGATCTTCGGTGAGCTGATGCTGGGGCAATTCGGCGGACTGGGCGAGCTGGAGAAATTCATTACCTTTTCCTTTGCCATGTATGTCGCAGGACGTATGGTCAGTGATCCACGCAATCGCAGACAAGTCGGAATCGCAGCCATGACGGGAGTCATCATTCATCAGTTCCTCAGTTCGCTGGTCGATATCGGTAAAGTGTGGATTGGTGTCGAACAGTTGGAAGCAGTCCCTGGACTTGCGGAAAGTGTTGTACTGATCGAAGGGGTTGGCTTTCTAAATGACGTACTGTTCTCAGGTATCCTGTTCGCTCTGCTGCCTACGCTGTATCTCGTCCCCCTACTCTATGGCAAAATTGAACCACTGCTCGGTATCAAACCTCGTAATCCAGGTATGAAGTATGAAGGCATCGGCTTCTTCCGTCCGAAACTGATCCTCATCGGTGTGCTGCTGCTTGCGCTCGCCTTTGGTGCGGAATCCCTGTCCGAAATGGACATCAACTTCGCTGTTTGGGAGACGGACTATGCAGATCAATATGGTTCAGCTTCAATCTGGATTAGTATCGGAGCTGCTGCATTGGTTGCCGTGGTGACATTACTGATCATGCGCGCTAAACGGAGCAAAAACAAAACGGTACCAGGTACGGAGAACCGCCCTTATGCATAATGTCATATCCACATCTACTTCTGTTTCTGCATCGAATGCCGCCATTTCCATTCAAAACGTCATCTTTACGTATCCTGGCTCGGAAGAGCCTGTCCTGAACGGAGCTTCGCTTGAACTCCCACGAGGCAGTTTTACAGCCATTATCGGGGGCAACGGATGCGGCAAATCCACCCTGTGCAAGTTGTTCAATGGCCTCATCCCTCAATTCTACACAGGAGACTTCTCCGGTGAAATCCAGGTACTTGGCATGCCTACCGAAGGCCGAAGTGTTGCAGACCTGTCCAGAAAGATAGGTTACGTCTATCAGGATTTCGACAACCAGCTCGTGCGGCCCACCGTCTTGGACGAGGCTTGCTTTGCACCACTCAATTACGGTCTGTCCAACTATCGGGAGCTCGGTGAACGCGCACTTGCCATGTGTGGTCTGGATACCATTCATAACCGATACATCTGGGAATTGAGTGGTGGGCAGAAACATCTGCTCGCTCTGGCTGGAGCCTTGTCGCTCGACCCGGATATCCTGATCGTGGATGAACCTGTCTCACAGCTTGACCCGCAGCATGCAAGACTCATCTATGAGTGCCTTTCGAGATTGAATACGGAATATGGCAAGACGATTATCGTCATCGAACACCATACTGAATTTATCGCCGACTTCTGTGCGGATGTAGTACTGATGGACAAAGGCCGGGTATTGTGGAATCTTCCTGTTAGCGAAGGTTTGAATCGCATTACCGATCTGGAGCGGCTTGGCATTCAGCCTCCTGAGGTGACACGTGCAGCTATCCAGGCTGCCGAGATATCGCAGGGTGAAAAAACAACTGCGACCCCCTCAGGTTCAGGTCAATCCTTCCCGATCACTGTAGTAGAAGCCAAAGTTTATTTTGCCGAGCATTACCCGTCCATTCTTTCCGGTTCTTTGCAAAATGAACATTCATCTTACTCGACCTTGGCATGCGACCTTCCCAATCAGATGGTGAATTCCGAGCACCTAACGATTGCTTCCGCTGCTGAACCGTTGATTCCTATTGTACAGTTCCATCAAACCCGACTGCGTTACAGAGGACTGGGTAAAAAAGAACATGAAGTCATTCGTGGTGTTAATATTTCACTCCATGAAGGAGAACGGATTGCCTTGATTGGCAATAATGGTGCCGGCAAATCCTCCTTGCTGAAGCTGATGGCTGGCATTAGCCTACCTCAGGAAGGCAGTGTCAGTGTTCTGGGTGAAGTTACGCACCGTTCCTCTTTGGAGCAGCTGGTGGGGAAGGTCGCCTATATTTTTCAGAACTCTTCCGAAATGTTTATCGAAGATAGTGTCCGTAAAGAAGTCGCCTATTTCCTGAAGAACCGTCGCATCCCGGAAGCTGACCAGCAAATTACACATGTACTGGAGCGTTTCCGGCTTACTCCGCTACAAGAGCGGGATGCCCGACTTCTCAGTGGTGGACAACAGCGGCGTGTCACACTTGCCATCGGTGCAGCCATGAAGCCATCAATTATGCTGCTGGATGAACCCACCGCCAATCTGGACCTCGCCACCCGCGAGGAACTGATCGGTGTACTCGATGAGCTGGATCAGCATGTGCGAACAACCGTCATTGCCACGCATGACATGCAGTTGGTTACCCAGTGGGCCAGTCGAGTTATTGTGCTTCACAATGGTCAGGTGGAAGCAGACGGCACACCTGCCGACGTATTTGCGGATGAATCCCTTCTGCGCCGCTCCGGACTTGCGCTTACACAGATCATGGAGCTCTCGCACCGGATGGGACTGCCGACACTTTCACCGACAACCGAGGCTTTTGTTGATAGCCTGTTGAATCAATCACTCACCAAGGAGGATGCCCGTCATGCAGCTTGTCCGCAACTGGTTTGACAAAATATCCATTGAACGCATTCAGCTTGAGCTGATGAATACCGTATATGGCAGCGGACATGCCAGCCTGTCGCGGATTGATCCCCGTGCCATGCTGATCTGGTATCTCTTTTTTGCCATCGTTCCCTGGTTTGTTCATAACGGGACTGTGCTGCTTGGCATGTTTCTGTTGATGGTGACGACCACCATACTGTCCAGAGCCGCTCCCTTTATCATTATTATTCTCTGCTTGGGATTAATCGGCCAGGTCGGGTGGATGTTTATCATCTCGCTGTTCTTCGGTGGCAATCTGGAATCTGCATTCCCCCTGCTGCTGCTTACCTTGAAGCTGTCGATCGTCTCGCTCGCAAGTATCACCGTCTTTTCAGGTATGGACCCGGAACGGATCGGCGATGGGTTGCTTGCGCTCGGCATGCCTGCGACGTTCTCCTTCAGTCTCTCTTATGCTTACCGCATATTGCCGGTGCTGTTCGGTGAATTCCGCAACATCATGCTGTCCTACAGACTGCGGGGTCAGGTTCCCTCCCGGCACGGATGGCTCTACTGGCGGCTCGTTGTCTACTATATGAAGCTGTTCGTTGTGTCTTTTTTCCCGCTCATGCTGGCTACCGCCAAACGTTCCCGCACAACCGTGGAAGCCCTGGAGACACGCGGGTTCTCGTACGGCATGAAGCATCCCGAGTCCAAACGCCTGAAGCTGGCTCATCTGAAAATCACCTCACGTGACCTCGGATTTCTCGCCGGATCAGCAATCTATGTTGCACTGCTATTCTGGCTAGGCGGGCATTACGAAATACTGTAATTCAACTCATTAATCATTCATGGAATAAAGGAGTGTCTTCTATGCGCATTGATCTTCATACACACGGCAAATTATCCAAAAACTCTGATTTCTCGGTCGATTACTTCACCGAAATGGTCAACGAAGCCAAAGCAAGCGGGCTCGAAGCCCTCGCGCTTACCGAACATTTTAACACTCGCAACTTTTACGAGGTCTATGAAACGTTGGATCGTCTCTATCCATACAACGGAGAGTACTACGATGCAGATGGGCTGCGCATCTTTCCCGGCATGGAAGTGGATATTCAGGAGACAGGACATATTTTGCTGGTGGGTCAAAAAGAACATATTCTTGCCGTCCGCAGCGGCCTGGAACAATATACTGCCAAAGGTTCATTCATTCCTTTTGCCGAGCTGCTGGATATGGCCGAAGCCTGGCCTTTTCTCAAAATTGGCGCGCACCCTTTCCGCGAGTCTACCCCGCTGTTTCAGTTGGACCGTGATTTGTTGGGACGTCTGGATGCCTTTGACTTGAACGCCAAGGATATGTATCAATACGGTATCGAGACGTGCCGCAGTCAGGTTGAACCATTCGCCCAGTCCCTCGGTAAACCCGTCACTGCCGGAAGTGATACCCACCAGTGCCTGCAATACGGCAGTGTATTCAATGTGCTGGATCGTCCATGTGCATCGGTTGCCGAGCTCAAAGAGCAGATTCTCGCCGGTTGGTACAGCATCGAAATCTCCAACGATCTAGCTCTCCGTGTCAAAGCCTCCGTTATGCTGAAGAAAGTGATGAAACGTCTTGCCAAGCTGGACGCCACCCGTTTGCAGAAAGTTTAGAGGAAACGACAGCTTCCAAAGAATTCAAAATGAGCCCAAAGGATATACATCCTCCAGGCTCATGACGGATTCACTTTTACCTAATTAAAAATTATGCACCGTCACACAAAGCTGAATCACGATTCCGAACGGATCACGGACAATTCCATACCCCGGACTAAACTCGTTCTGCTCATAAGGCACCAGTACCGTAACCTGCTCATGTTGTACCAGCGAATGATACAGCTCCGTCATCGTACTTTTATCTTTCGATTGAATGCATAATGACGTGCTGTTTCCCAGCTGCCAAGGCCGACCCGAATCCATTTCTTCCTCAGCAATCATCAATTTGTTTACCCCGATCTGGAGTACCGAATGTGTAATATATTCATCCTGCCCTTCAGGATACTCAAACCCCGGATTCATTTCCTTCATCTCTTTGTAATTTTTCTTGAATAACACGTTAGCTCCCAGGTACTTCTCATAAAAAGCAATGGCTGCCGCAGCATCTCCATTCATCGACAGAAACGGGATCACTTCAACATTCATGTGTATTGCCTCCTTCGTTTGATTGGATTACACTGTTTAATATAACGAATAAAGGTGCCAATCTATGGCACCATTGAGAGGTTCTTTTATGAAAAAATCAGAACGTATGAACCAGATGCTGCGCTTTATCAATCAAAAACAACACTTCACCCTGCAAGATCTCATGCAGGAGTTTCAGATATCCAAGAGAACCGCGTTACGAGACATTGCATCATTGGAGGAAATCGGTGCACCCATTTATGTCGAGTATGGACGTTATGGCGGGTATCGTTTGCTTCAGCAAATGCAGCTGCCGCCCATTTCGTTTAATACGGGAGAGCTTCATGCACTCTACTTTGCGATGCAGGCATTGCGCAGTTTTACCAACCTGCCCTTTCAGATCTCTTTTCGTTCCATTCACGAGAAGTTTCTAAGTGCCCTATCCGAGAACCAGAGACAAGATATTGAGCGAATTCAGCATCGGGTCTCCTTCCGACACACCGAGCAAATCCGGGATATTGAGCATCTGGAGTTCCTATTGATGGCCGCTGTTCAGAATATAGTGATACAGATTACGTATCAACATATTCGCAGCAGTAGCAGTAATCCACTTAACAGCTCAAATCTCGACAAAACCAAGCCCAGCATTCGCACCATCCAGCCTATCGCCCTCTATGCCATGAAAGGCTACTGGTATTGCCAGGCGTATGATCTTGATAAGCATGCATACCGTGTGTTCCGATGTGACCGAATCACCTCACCCGAGGCGACAGACATCGAACCTATAACACATATTAATGAACTCAATCTACAGGATGCCCACTCGTTATGGAAACCATCAGAGAACGCTATCCCATTCAAATGTCTAATCAATGAAGCCGGGGTTGAGCTCTTCCAGCAAGAACAGTTTCCATCCATGCAGCTTATGAACGAATCTGGAGCTGATTCCGGACGAACTGGACACGCCTATTTAGTCGGGTCGTACGAAGCCCATGAGCTTGAGTTCATCATTCGTTATCTTGCAAGCTTCGGCAAGTCCATTAAGATCTTGGAGCCCGATACCTTAAAGGAATCCTTAAGACAGTACTACCTGGATTTACTCGACCATGTTTAAATGTCGCCACCAATTAACCTTTTAATGTTTACGACCTCATCGCACATCGTATAAATCTTTTTTTTCTTCAAACTCTGGACTCTGATTTATCATGAACCGCTGGAGAGCTTTTTTTATTGCCTATCACCAACTGAACCATGATTTGCAACACGATGATTATAGCCAGACCATAGAACGCTTGAACAAAGCTGCCCGTAGTATCATGGAGCCAGCCGATCGCCAGTGGACCAAGCGCGCCCAGAATGTAACCGCCCGATTGAGTCATGGCTGACCAGGCGCTGGCTTCCTGAGCATTATTTGTCTCATCAATGGGCAGCATCAGTGCGATCGGGAACAATCCCCCGGCACCAATGCCGAGTGGAATCGCGGCCAGCCAAGGACTGACGGACAGGTTCAGCATTAAGACTCCTATCAACTCCATTAACGCACATCCAACAAGCCAGAATACACGTCTTTGGTAACGGTGTACGAGCATTGGAATGAATAACGTAGACGGTAATGAAATTAACGTAAATAACGTTTGGATGCTGCCGGCAGTCTCTTTCGTGTATCCCTGGCTCTGGATCGCAGGCGCAAGCCATGCAGTCAATGAATAGAAGATCGCTGCCATCAGTCCGAAGAACACCGTCAGTACCCATGCTCGCATATTTTTCACTGGAAGAGCTTCAACGTTCACAGCAGAAATCTGCCCCGATTGTCGATCCTTTCGTGCTGCCAAGGCTAATCTCATCCAGATCGGCAAAGCAATTGCTGCAAGTAATGCCCATACCGCTAGTGAACCCCTCCACGACCCTCCCAGGATATTTTGAAGCGGAACCGATAACCCAACACTAATGCTGGCCCCCACGACCATTGCTGTAGAGTAGAGCCCCACCATGGCAGCAACTCGCGTAGGGAAGTACTGCTTGATAAAGCTGGACAACAGCGGCCCGGCTAATGCAATCCCTACTCCAGATAGAAATGAAGTAAACATCATCAAAGGCGTTGCACCCACGAACAACCGCAATGCCGTACCAATTCCAATAAGGATTAATGCCAAAACGATCGCGCCCTCATTCCCCCACCTCCTGCTCAGCTTTACGGAAAATGGAGCGAATATACCCATACATAATACGGGAAGCGTAGTTAACAGACTGGCGGTAATTCCGCTAATACCCAGATCACTTTGTATAGTACTCATTAGTGGTGAAATGGATGTAATCGGTGGTCGCAAATTCAATGAAGCCAGAATAAGCGCCAGAAGAATATAAAACAGTTTCACTATGGATCACCTCATGTATTGTTATATAGTTGCATTCACTAATGATCCAGGTTGTAGATCTTTTTGTGGTGCAAGACTAGTATAGAAGCATTATAATGATTGAACAATACAATAGTTTTTATTAAAATGATTATAAAAACCAATGATTAGAGGGAATGCATATGGAAATCCGTCAAATGGAAAACTTTATCGTCGTTTGTGAGGAACTCCATTTCACACGTGCTGCAGATAAAATCGGTATTTCTCAACCTACCTTGAGCCAACAGATCCGAGCTTTGGAGGATGAGTTAGGCGTTCCCTTGTTCGACCGGGTAGGCAAAAAAATTGTGATAACCCAGGCGGGAACGCTGTTCCTTGAGCACTGTGTACAAATGGTTCGCCATTTACATAATACCCAGGATGCGCTAGCAGAATTCCGCAATGATCAGCGAGGCAAGCTGGTGATCGGAGTCCTACCGTCCGATTTGGACTACCGTCTTACTCCATTGCTCGTTAATTTTCATGCCCATTTTCCCAAAGTGAAATTAAAGGTTGTTTCTTCGATTTATGTATTGAATCAAGTGCTGGATAACGAAGTCGACATCGGCATCGAGCTCACTTCCGTTTCTGATGATCGTCTTGTCCGCATTCCTTTGTGCAGCGAAGAATACGTACTCGTCGTTTCTGAGAACCACGCTTGGGCTGAACAAAATGAAATTGGAATTAAGGAATTGCGCGATATTCAGACAGTAATGTTCCCGGAAGGGTTCACAGGCAGAGAACTGGTGGATGGCTATTGCCGCAAATATGGCTTTACCTTGAATACAATCATGGAGACAAGTTCGGCAACCTCCATTATTAGTCTGGTCAAAGCTAACGTTGGCGGTACGATACTGCCATATCCACTGATCAAGGCAATGAATGAACCGACACTACGCATCATCCGAATCACGGACGATGCCCCTTACCGTCACTTTGAGATCATTCATCGGTCCGACCGTTACCTGACCCAATCTGCCAAAGCATTTATTGAGAAAACCATTGATTATTTTAATCAAGGATAAGTTCAGAGGGAGAGTGACTTGAATGCAAATAAAAGAGGTTAACTTGTTCACACATCAAATAGAGGCCATGAAGCAGTTTTACGGTACGTTATTGGAGTTGGAGCTATTGGAGGAGAGTACATCGTCCGTATCGTTCCGCACAGGAAATTCGCTCCTTTCATTTCAGCAAGCTCATGGTCAGGAAAAGCCCTTCTATCATGTCGCATTTACGATTCCTACAAACCATCTGCCTGAAGCCAAAAAGTGGGTTCAAGATCGAAACATCTCTTTGCTTTCTAAAGATGATAAAGATGAATTCTATTTCCCATACTGGGATGCAACAGCTTTCTATTTCTATGACCCGAGCGGTAATTTGATGGAGTTCATCGCTCACCATTCGTTAGATAATGCAGTCGAAGAAACCTTTGATTCTAGGCAGCTGCTATGCATTAGCGAGATTGGTCTGCCTGTCGATGATGTACCCGATACAATAAACAAAATGAATGGACAGTATCACCTTGAACCCTTTGCCGGAGATGGAAAGCAATTTGCCCCCATCGGTGACGCAGAAGGCATGTTTATTGTTATCGACAAAGAGATGCCCTGGTTCCCAGACGGGCGTATGCCTGGTGTTTTTGCCACTGAGGTAAAGGTTGAAACTGGACGGACTGGGAGCATTTCGTTGCAGAATAGTTTTTACTCTATTGATTCCAATTAAATTAGAGAGTCATGTGCTGTGATTCCCCCTATATTCAACTGAAAGGGATTAGCTCTCTTCTCACAGATAACAATGCCTTTATATTTAGATGGTCTGGACTCAAATAATTTAATTTGATTATTTGTCCATAGCAAAAGGGTCCTGATGACTTTTTTATCATCAGGACCCTTTACTTAAACATTATGATTTAACGTCATTGTCAGGTGTAAAAATCTCGGAACAGTCTGGAACCACCGAAGATACTATTAAAAAAGGTGGGAATCATTTTGCTAACTTATTTCACCCCTGTTCCCTCATGCCCCTTTCATCGTTTAGATTTAAACCCGTATTTTTTCGCTTTCCATGCGACGAACATAGCCAAAATTAACAAAACAAATCCTACCCACGGAAATGAAGACATCCCTACCGTATTCAGTAATATTCCACCTGCGGCACCACCACAAGCAATAGCAAAATTCCATGTGGTTGAGCTTAACGACAATGCGATATCTACAGCCTGATCATCCACAGCTTCAGCAATTGCAGTCTGTAAGAGTGATGCTGCACCACCGAATACAAATCCCCACAGAATGATAGCTACATAGATGCCAACCGGTAAGTTGCTACTGATACTAAATAGAACGGTAACTAGAATAAATGCTATTAAACTCCCAATTACTAAAGGACGTAAGTAACGATCAATTAACCTACCTATTAAAAAGGTACTCACGATCGAAGCAATACCATATATGAGCAATATGAATTCGATCTGATTGAAGCCTACAGAAGCTAGCAATGGAGAAATATAGGTATAGAGTATATTGTGAGCTGTCATCCAAGCCAAAACGACAAACAATACGGAACGTACTCCAGGTGTTCTGAAAACACTCCAAACCGAAACTGAACTTTTATCAGACTGCCCTGGAAAATCAGGTAATTTCCATAAAATCCATCCTATTAGAATAGCGGCGACCAAGGACACAACTCCAAATAAACTGCGCCAACCAATAAAAGAACTTAGAAATGTTCCGAGAGGCAAACCAAAGGTCAATGCAATGGGGATACCCATCATAGCGATAGACACGGCACGGCCTTTTAATTTCTCTGGTACCATACGTCTGGCATAGCCTGTAAGCATTCCCCATACAACGCCTGCAGCTACACCTGCAAATAAGCGAGCAACCAGAGTTAATATAAAGACAGATGATATGGCCGTGATCGTGTTAAAAACCAAGAACGTGCAAACGGTCAGTAATAGAAGCGACCGACGTCCCCAATTTCGAGTTGCTGTGATGATGGGGACAGCTCCCACGACCGAACCGATCGCATAAACAGTGGTCAATTGACCAGCCATACTTTGTGAAACACCAAGCCCTTGGCTTAATTGAGGCAGCAACCCGGCTGGCAGTATCTCCGATAGCAACGCGATAAAACCTGTCATTGCCAAAGCGAGCAGTCCCGCTAATGGAAGACGATTGGCGGCATTTGCATTTGAGTTCATTTTTCCCTCCTGAATACTGTTTTTTAAACGAATGTCCGCTTAAACCGCTTATTGCTGCTCTAGACGAATCGAATCGGATGCATACAGCTTTTCGGCGAACCAGGATAATGTGCGATGCCATGCATCCTGAGCTGCTAAGGGATGATAGCTTTGCCGTTCATTACAGAAGAAACCGTGATCGGCTTCCGGATAATAGTAAATGGCATGCTCGATATTAGCTATTTCCAACGCTTGATCTACTTGCTCGACGACTTGCTTGGGAATCCCTCGATCCATTCCTCCAAAGAAGCCGAGGACAGGCACCTTGATCCGGTTCGTTCTGTTCACGGGCGCAACCGGAAATGGAGGAGTTTGAGCCGTCAGTCCTCCACCGTAATAGACGACGGACGTTGTGATCCTGTCAGAGAAATGGCTGGCAGTTAGATAGGAGAGCATGCCTCCCATACAGTAACCGATGACACCGACTCTTGTTTCGTCTGCACCTTCCAAATCAAGAATATAGTCGAGGACAGCCTGGAGGTCACCCATCGTTCTCTCCTCTGTCAGCGGCTCTCGAGCCTGGGCTGTTGCCGGATATTCCGTATAGCCGAAGGTTTGCCACACTCCCGTACGATAATATAAATCGGGTGATACGACGACATATCCTTGTGCGGCAAAACGACGGCAAACATCCTGAATGTGGCTGTTCAGGCCAAATGCCTCTTGAATTAAAAGAATGACAGGGAGATTCAATTTTGAAACTCCTTTCGGTCTGACGATGAACAAAGGAATCTCTGCAGGAGATCCATCAGTGGTATCCCGCTTGGCGATGACCTTTTCTGTTTCTACTTCAGTAGGTAATATCATGAATAACACACTCCTTTTTTCAGTAAAACCTTTATTTCAATTGTGAAAGGGTATTGAAATCTTCCTCGCTGAGCGTAATACCGGCTGCCGCGATATTCTCCTCCAAATGCGAGAGGGTCGAAGTTCCCGGAATCGGCAGCATAACCGGTGAACGTTTTAACAGCCAGGCAAGCGCGAGTTGAGCGGGCTTCACGTTGAGTCGTACGGCGATTTCATCAAGCGGACTTCCTTCACGCGCAAGCGTGCCCGTCGCGAGCGGAAACCAGGGAATGAAGGCGATGCCGTTCGCTTCCGCGTATTCGAGCACAGGCTCCGAATCACGCTTCACCAGGTTATACAAATTTTGCACGGAAGCGATTGGTGTGATTTTCTCCGCTGCTTTCAACTGGTCCACCGTGACTTCGCTGAGGCCAATATGCCGTATTTTCCCTTCTTCCTTCAGAAGCGCAAGCTCGCCAAGCTGTTCTTCGAGTGGTACTTTTGGATCGATTCGATGCAGCTGCATGAGGTCGATACGCTCGAGACCAAGATGACGCAGGCTTAGTTCGACCTGTTGACGTATGTATTCAGGACGCCCAACCGGAAGCCATTCGTCCGGGCCCGGACGCGTAAGGCCCGCTTTTGTGGCGATCACAAGATCTTCCTTGTATGGATGAAGAGCCTGTTTGATCAATTGTTCCGAGACGGAGGGGCCATAGGAATCGGCGGTATCGATGAATGTGACGCCTAACTCTACCGCTCGCCGCAGAACGCGTAGGGCTCCCTCCGGATCGGCGGGATCTCCCCAGACTCCAGGGCCTGTCAATTGCATGGACCCGTAGCCTAACCGATTGACCTGAAGATCCTTTCCAACTTTCAATTTGCCGGAAGCTGTTGCCGTAATTTGTTGCTCAGCCATTTCCATTCCTCCCCTTTTTGAGATCATTCTGTCTTGGGTAGTACATCTTCAACCACAAAGATAGTTAGATACTTGTAAAAGTATCTCATTGATATTTAATTTCGTCAAGTTGTTCTATCAAAATTTAATTTGATTAACAATGTATAGCTGCACACTGATACTGCAGACGTACTCAAACGAACGCAAAAACCCCCTCATGTTCCATGAGGGGGTTCCGATAAATATTCAGTTTGAATTCAACCGGCGCGTTTCATTCAATTCGCATCGATTTCCGAGAGTCTATCCAGATAGGTACGAAGAGTGTCGGACTGCAGAACGAGATTCTTAAACTTGCCCTCGCGTATGACATGGATTAATCCTGCCGTCTCCAACTCTTTAATATGGTGAGACATGGTCGGTGCGCTTACGTTATGGTTATTTTGAAGTATACTGCAGGCAAGGGGGTCTTTGGAGGCGCCGATTTCTTTAAGCATCTTATAACGTCTCGGCTCGGCAAGAGCACGGGAAATTAAGGTGAACTGATGATCTGATAATTCAGTCATGAAAATGTCGCTCCTTTCTTGTGAATTCGTCTGGTGAAAGGTTACCACAATTATAGCACATTTCAAACTTCCCAAAACAATCGAAAGTGTTTCTATACGCTCGAGGGCGAAACGAGGCAATCGGTGTGTTGTTTTTCAAATAAATATTTATGATACAATAATATGGACTCTTAAAAAAGGATTGATTCTAATGAAGAAAGCAGACAAGTCAGCCTCCTAATTTCACTTTAGATAAAAATTAGGAGGCATATCAAATGAACTTTAATAAAATTGATATAGACAATTGGAATAGAAAAGAGATATTTAATCATTATTTGAACCAACAAACGACTTTTAGCATAACCACAGAAATTGATATTAGTGTTTTATACCGAAACATAAAACAAATAGGATATAAATTTTATCCTGCATTAATTTTCTTAGTGACAAGTGTGATAAACTCAAATACAGCTTTTAGAACTGGTTACAATAGCGAGGGAGATTTAGGTTATTGGGATAAGTTAGACCCACTTTATACGATTTTTGATAGTGTATCTGAATCATTCTCTGGTATTTGGACTGCTGGAAAGAATGACTTCAAAGAGTTTTATGATTTTTACCTCTCCGATGTAGAGAAATATCAAGGTTCTGGGAAATTGTTTCCGAAAACACCTATACCTGAATATACTTTTTCCATTTCTATTCTTCCATGGACTTCATTTACTGGGTTTAACTTAAATATTAATAATAACAGTAATTATCTTCTGCCCATTATTACAGCAGGAAAATTCATTAGTGAAGGCAATTCAATATATTTACCGTTGTCTTTACAAGTCCATCATTCGGTTTGTGATGGTTATCATACAGGATTGTTTATGAACTCTATTCAGGAACTCGCAGATAGATCTAAGGACTGGCTTTTATAATAATTAGAAAATGAGATGTCTCACAAGCTCTTAAAAAATGCATATCGATGAAGAGTAATAACCCGATATGTTCAAACGGGACGAAGCAAAGGTCTATCCTGCTTCGTCCCGTTTATGCTTTTCCATCATGCTTTTCAAATGGTTGGGTGTACCTCCATTTTATCAAGGAACGGTTTCTTTTTGTTTTACAATTTAGAAAACGGGGCTGTCCCTAGCCATTTTTATGACTTATGGGACAGCCCCGTTCTAATGTCACTAACTTGCCTGCTAGCTAAATGAAGCATCGCCAGTCTAACATTTTATTTTCTCGGTCTATATAGAACTTTATTTTCTTCTGTCATCTCTTTTTGAAGAAGTTAAAAATAGTTCGCAACTGAAAACCCATGCCACTTCTAACTTTCCTTGTCTTAGGATCGATTTAAAGTTTGTAACTGAATCTTCTTTACAGGAAAATAAATTTTGTAACTTCATATCAGGGTAGTCCATTTCAGTAGATCTGTTTATTGATTCAGTTTCCAAAAATATTTATCCCACATCTTAGAATTTCGTAACTTTATGCTCTCAGCCCGACTATACCTTTCATCATCATCACGAATCATAAGATCGGTATTGATCTGTTGTAACTATTAAATCTTATATTTTCATAACTCTTTGATGAAGAAATTATAGGCTCTCTGTGCGCTTATTCTTCATTAAGCTGAGCAACCGGATTCACTCCACCCAGAAGGAAGTCGGCAACACGCATTACAACAAGATGTCCGTCATCCGCACCAAAATCTACAACCAGCCCTTCCTGAACTGGACGATCGAAGGCCTCCCACGAGCTGACCATGAGCCGGTCCTGCTTCCAGCACCTGTATAAGGACTTCTTCGGCGTAAGCCCGATGGCTGACGTCATTGCCAGCCGGATCGAACATGCCAAATATCTGCTCACGACCACAGACATCTCCGTCAAAAAGATCGCCGAAATGAGCGGCTACGCCAGCGAGATTCACTTCATGCGCCAATTCAAGCAGCAGACGGGGCAGACGCCATCACAGTATAGGGAGCACAAAATAAAGCCAGACCGCTTGTAAGCAGTCTGGCCTGGTGTGCCTTGTATAACTATCTATATTTTATACAAAGTAACTTCATAGTCTGCAAAAACCTTCCCGATCATCTGCTCTACCACACTCCACTCCCCGTTCGCCAGCCCGCAGCCAATGTTGTACGGGAGGGCGACAGACAGTCCCTTGGCCTGCGCTTCTGTCCTCAGGATGGTTAATGCTTGCTCCAGCGCAGCATAGTCCGTATACCGGGTTTTGCTCCTCCCATAATCAAGCTGGCCGAACAGATTCGCCGTACTTCGCGCCCGTCTGCACCAGCTGGCAGTGTCCAAGCAACTCGTCAGGCGTGTACTGGTCACAGTACTTTTTATACTCAGGAAATAAGTTCGGATATCGGTCCCGCAGAATCTTCGCAATCCCCGACCCCATCACCCCCTGACAATTCACCTGATGCCCAAGAATATTTTCACTGGCTTCTAATAGATCGCCGTTTATGATTTGGATGGTCATGGTTCTCTCCTTGTTGTTGTGACTTGGGTGTTTGGCAGATAGATTGAACTTAAGAATGTCCGTTCCGGGATAGCCGTGACTACAGAGAATGTTTGGCCTTCCGGCCGCTGTTGTCCCCAGATTTCTTAATTTGAACTATATTAGCAGTAGAAATCCGGCGACAAAGGCGGACGCTACCGCTCCTCCAGCTCCAAAATTCTCCTCCGTCTACAGCGTAGAATAATAGAGAAGATTGAGGCCGTTATACACGATATGCACCACGACTCCCGGCCAGATGGAGCCTGTCTTGCGGAACAGGTATCCCACCAGGATGCCGACCATGAATGCGTCTAACAGGATAACGGTGAATCCATGAATCAAGCCGAAGATTGCAGCGCTGCCTACCACCCCGGCCCATGCTCCATATCGGTTCAGTGCATTGGCAATTACGCCGCGGAATACAAACTCCTCGCTGAGTGGCGTGAGGATGGCCCCGGTGATAATCAGAATGAAGAGCGAGAGCGGACCGCCTTGCGCTGCCGTCTGGAAGTCCGCCTGGGTGTTGATCTCGGTAATAAAGTGATAATAGATTCCTTCAATAACAAAGCATCCCCCGAACGCGGCAATGCCGATTACGACCGCCACCAGCAACCATTTCCGTTCAGTCATCCGAAACCCGAAAGCACGTAAATTGCGAATCCGCAAGGCGTAGGCTGCAAACAAAGCCAGGAAGCCAATCAGACCATTGCCCGCACCTCCGATATTAATCCGCAAGATGGCTTGCTCATCAGGAAGTTGAAGCATCCAGACACCAAGGATAACAACGCCAACCATATAGAGGAACAGTGCAGTTAGGATCTCCGGCCAGCCGGGCCGGGTTTGAGGTATTTCAGACATGGATGGACTGCTCATTGCCAGCCTCCCGGTAGTGACCATTTTTTACTCATGCTATTAACCTCCGCTTTAATAGATTGAATGCAACCATCCTTTTCCTCCTACTCCTCTCATCGAAGCTCGAATGTGCTGCTCAGACCTATCCTACCAACCCCGCTGGAACAGAACTTAAACGAACCGATGAATTTTTGCTTAATTTTGTCCCCGCTGTTTAGGTTCTGTTAAGATAAATATGTTATTTTGAAAAAAGGGTGAGAAAATGCCAAATCTATCCGCTATTAAAATCGCTATCGTTGACGACGAACCTTCGATGATCACCATGCTGCAAATGGTGCTTCGCCGGGAAGGTTTTCATCAACTGTACGGGGCTTCCACTTGTACCGAAGCTCTCAGCCTAGTGCAACGCGTGGTCCCCGATATTGTTCTGCTTGACATTATGCTTCCCGACGGCAGCGGACTGGAGCTCTGCTCCAAGATCCGCGAATACGGGAACCCGTATATACTGTTCCTGACAGCCAAGGCGTCCGATCTCGATATTCTAAAAGGCTTCGCCATGGGTGGGGATGATTATATCACCAAGCCCTTCAACCCCCTGGAGGTAGCCGCAAGAATTCAAGCGCGCATACGCCGGTTGGAGCCGGAAGCCCTGGCGTCCGGTTCTGCGAAGCATCCCGATGCGGGAATTTACCGGTTCGGCCGCTTTACCATCAACGAGGCGGAGGGCGAGCTGACCGTAGAGGGACAGCCCGTTCCTTGCCCTGCACAGGTTTTCCAGCTATTACTGCACTTCTGCAGACATCCCGGAATCGTATTCTCCAAAACCCAGCTCTACGACAATGTCTGGGGGATCAACGGACAGGGCGATGATTCGACCGTGATGGTGCATATCCGCCGCATACGGGAGAGGATTGAACTCGATCCCGGCAATCCAAAGCTGCTGCTTACGGTACGCGGACTTGGCTACAAGCTGGTGAAGGAGCCGGAGGAGCGATGAAAATCCAGCAACGTATGGCTTTCCACTTCACGTATCAGTTGATTTTCTATGCTCTGGCAATTGTGACCATTGCTTTGGTTGCCTGCATCCTGTTCTTTCAGAACATGACCAGTAATGAGATACGCCGGAACTTTCCGGTTGGCGTCCTGCAACAGATTGCCCAAGAAGCCCAGTACAAAGACGGAAAAATTCACATCTTCTCCCAGTGGAACAAGCTTATCAAAGAGAAAGAGATGTGGCTGCAGGTGGTTAGTGCGGAAGGAGACGTAGTCTACAGCATTAATACAACTCCCTACCCCGCACTGCCTGCCTCCTACTCCACCGCTCAATTGCTCGATATCCAGGAGACACGGAGACTGGGGTCTTATGCTGTGCAGACGCAACTGAATTTCTCGTTCCAGGACCCGCTTCTATATGTACTCGGCTATCCAACCCCTGACCTTGACCAGCTCACGGCGTGGTTCAACGCTTACGGACAGCAGGGCATGGTAAGAAGTGAAGCGGTTCCCCTCTTGGAACAGCAGCTTCGAGAGACTGGCAGTTATCTGCAAGTGATCGACCCTGAGAGTAACACCGTACAAGGCATTGGCGATCAAACGTATGTACAAAAGGCATATCGGCCGCTGGATATTCTGGCCATCCAGCAGTCTCCAGACAACTATGACGCGGGTATTGTGGCCCACCGGGACGAGCCGAGCGGAATGACCTGGATCGTCTATACGCCCCATGCAGCCGGACTCCCTCTGAAGCATCCTGTATTGGAAAACGCAACGCCGAGACTCATCTGGATTGCTGTACTGATCCTGATCCTCGCTCTGTCGATCTCCATCTGGCATGGCTACCGCTATGGGCGGCCTCTGATTCTGTTCGCAGGCTGGTTCGAACGGATGGGCCAAGGGCAGTACGACGAGGTGCTGACCGCCAAGGACAAACGTAAGGTATTCCGCCGCAATGGCACTATGCGAACCCGCAACAGGCTCTATCAGGAAGTCATTCAAGCCTTCTATCAAATGACTCATCAATTGGCTCAAATCGAGAGGGACCGCAAGAGGCTCGAGAAGGAGCAGGCGGAGTGGATGTCAGGGATCTCCCATGATCTGCGCACACCTCTGGCCACGATTCAAGGCTACGGATATATGCTGGAGAAGCTGCCTGAGCAATGGAGCCAAGAGGAAATGCGGATCATGGGTGCGACCATCCGGGAAAAAGGGGATTATATGCTTGAGCTGATCTCCGACTTCTCTCTAATCCATCAGCTCAAGCAGAGCGATTCCATCATGGTCCGCCGGGACATCGATCTGGCAGAGTTGGTACGCTGCTCCGTGTTGAAGTACGTCAACGATGCCACCATGTCTGAGTATCTGTTTCACTACACCGGGGAAGAGGATTCCCTGTTGATACAGGGAGATGTAACCTGGTTACAGCGGCTGATGGACAATTTGCTGTCCAATGCGGTCAAGCATAATCCGCCAGGCACAACCATTACCGTCAATCTTATCCGAGTCAACGGCCAAGCTTGCATACGGGTACTCGATAATGGGAACGGGATGGATGAGGAGACACTGCATCATTTGTTCAATCGCTATTACCGCGGAACCAATACCGAGGAATCAACAGACGGCTCCGGACTCGGAATGAGCATCGCCAAAACCATCGTCGAAGCACACGGCGGCGAAATCAAGGTCCAATCGAAAATTGGGCAAGGCACGGAATTTGAGATTCTTTTGCCCTGCTGTTAGATCGCGCTAATCTGTCAAGTTCAGCTAATTCTGTAATGAAGCAAAGAATTCAGGCAATCGGCCCTTAATCGTACGATATCAATTCACTTCAATCCAAATGGGGGAATTAAAGTTTCTGAAATAACTTATCAAATTATAGAGTTAATATTGAATGGATAAAAACCAAAAATGACTGTGCAGAAATCTGCAACAGTCATTTTTGTGTTTTATATTCACTTGGCTCCAGCAATCTCTTCCTCCACAAGCCTAACCAATTCCGAAGCCTTCATATTCAACGCCTCAGCAAGCGCTAGCAATGAGTTCAGGGTAGGCTGATGAATCCCGCGTTCCAGCATCGATATGTAAGTCCGGTCAAGATTGCTTTGGAAGGCTAACTTCTCTTGACTCATCTTGTTTCTCTTCCGAATAGTCTTTAACACTTGCCCAAAGATTTCTTCTGATTTCAAGGCCATACCTCTTTTAGGTTAATTATCTAGTTGTCCGAACATTCAAATCCACGTAGTATACTCTACAAAATGATAATAATTCATGATATAATTTGCATAAAGGGGATGAGGGAATGAAGAGTCATTTAGAAAAGCTATATCATGGCCATTTGCATCCGAATGAAAACGTAATACCAAGTGACCCGCAATACTCTGAATTATGTCAACAAACATCTGAAATCATAGAGACTTGGAAGAAACGACTTACAGAAGAGGAGTTCCAACAATTAGAAGCATTGTTAGACCTAAACGCTCAGACACACGGCATGGAGCTATCCTCGATTTTCAAATATGGATTCCGTCTAGGAGCAGGCATTATGGTTGAGGTTTTAACGGGGGAGGAGGATCTTGCTAGTAGGTTGAGTAAAACATACGAATGCAGTTGAAGCCGCTGCACGGGCGAAAGTTGGATTCATCGCTTATACAAGTGCACCGAATGCAATGGAAAGCAAGATATTCCTTGCAGCAAGTCATCAGGCGACGGAGAAGGCGATTCTGGAATCCGGCATTCCTTACTCGTTCCTGCGTAATAACTGGTATTTGGAGAATGAGACGGCAAGCATTCAAGCTGTGCTGGCTGGAGCGCCTTGGGTTATATCTGCGGGATCCGGCAAGGTAGGCGGGGCCCTTCAGCAAGAATATGCAGAAGCGGCGGCGGCCGTACTTGCCGGCGACGGACATGAGAATACAATCTATGAGTTGTCCGGAAAACTGCTGGCGCAGGAAGAACTTGCGTCCGCACTTGGAATCGTTTTGGGCAAGGAGGTTCTCGTCCAGCAAGTAGATGATGCCACCTATGCCGAGATCATGAAAAAGGCTGGCGTACCGGACTTCGTTATTCCGATTCTTGTAGGGATTCAGCAAGGTATTCGGGGAAGAGCTTTTGAGGTGGAAAGCAACGATTTCGATAAGCTGCTTGGCCAGCCATTAACGCCAACGAACGAAGCCCTAAGTCAACTTGTACAAGGGATCTCCTATAAGCAGTTGGATAACTAGACTGCCGTGTGGCGAATGACCCTCGAGCGAGTTATGAGTTAGAGAGCTCCGAAAGGCTCCAGACACGAATAGTGCGTTAAGGTCAAGCCGTGTGGTCGCAAAACAGCTTCTATTGACATACGTAGTGTAATGGCGGTTTCCTTGAAAAGGTACCCAAGAGAGGTATCCAAATCTATCTGCGATTGTTTTTGACTCATGTCAGGAGAACGTTTAAACCTCCGTTTAATTGGTATTAATCCCCATAAAGGAGGTGTTGCCCAAGGAAGAAAAGTTGAAACATTCCCGATGTCAGTATTACGACTTATATTAATAACATAAACAACCCCTTATACAAAGGAGGACATTAAATGTCAGTAATTGGACCCGACTTCATTTCACTTCAAGTGAGCAATCTTGAAGGCTCTGCGGAATTCTATCAAAACTATCTCGGACTGGTCCGCTCACAGGCGGGACCACCTCATGCTGTGGTCTTTGAAACAAAGCCTATTGCATTTGCTCTTCGTGACCTAATGCCAGGAATAGAACTCGGTTCAGGTACTCAGCCTGGAGTTGGTGTCGCTCTGTGGCTTCATGCCCCTGATACGCAAGAAATCCACGACAAGCTTATTGCAGGAGGCGTAAAGATTACATCCGCACCAATAGATGGACCATTCGGGCGAACCTTTACATTTGCCGACCCAGACGGTTACCTAGTTACCCTTCACAGTAAAGCCTAATACGCAAATGTATCCAGGGGGATGGTTCAGTGAATGAGTTTTTCATAAGAAAAGTTAATCATCTAGAAACCTGTAAGTTGATGCATCTCGTTGAAGAAAGTACGCGCGAAGGTGCTAAAAGAAACCAAGAGCAATTTTCTGCTCTTGGTTTCTTTTTACTGATCTTTTTGATTTCTAGAATCTCATCAGGAAAGCACAACGAGAATAGGTACTAATTATTATTAAAAAAGTGCTGCTAAAAATCACATATTAGAAACCATCATTTATTATCCCTTCTCTTTTTCCTAAGCCCCTAGGCAAGCTACCAACGGTGCTCTGTGAACCCCAAAGTACAATAAGATACTTAGATTGGCCGTTAGCCCATTTCATGGCCCTTAGGAGGACCATATGTGTTGGAGACATATATTTTCCTTGGAAAGCGACAAAAAGGCTGTTGAAAGGCAATTTAAGCCCCGAGAACGGCCACTCCAATACGGAATTTGTCTTTAATCTTATTAAGACCCCTGATTTTCCTGATTAAACAACAAATGAGCTCAGACTAATCTGAGCTCATTTGTATGTTGGTTAAGAAGTTACAAACTATATTTTTCAGTTACATACTAAATTTAACGCATTCACCTTTGAAAATAAAGATTAATCCCTTACTCTACCGTTACACTTTTCGCCAGGTTACGTGGTTTATCCACATCGTGGCCCAGTGCCAGGGAAGCGTAGTAAGCAAGCAATTGCAATGCTACAACGGACAGAGCCGGGCTAAGCAGTGGCAGCGTCTTAGGAATTGCAAACGCTTGGTCTACCGATTTCAGCAATGGCGCTACGTGCTCTTCGTACGTAATTGCCAGTACGTCTGCGCCACGTGCTTTCACTTCTTTGATGTTGCTCACGGTTTTCTCCAAAACGTTCTCCTGCGTTGCCAGAGCAATGACAGGGATACCGTCCTCGATCAATGCGAGCGTACCATGTTTCAACTCACCCGCAGCATACGCTTCGGAGTGAATATAAGAGATCTCTTTCAGCTTCAACGATCCTTCTTGTGCTACTGCATAGTCAAGACCACGGCCGATGAAGAAGAGATGTTCATGTTTGGAGATTTGCTCTGCATATCCTTTAATGGCTTCCGCTTGCTCCAGCATGGATTCCACTTGCTCAGGCAATGCTTGCATTGCTGCGAGCGTATGAGCAATCTCTTCTGCTGTTTGCGTGCCACGAACTTGTGCAAGGTACAGACCCAGCAGATTGAACGCGATTAATTGCGAAGTGTACGCTTTAGTGGAAGCTACAGCAATTTCCGGTCCTGCCAGTGTTGCAATCACATCGTCCGCATCACGTGCAATGGAGCTACCTACAACGTTAGTGATGGCGAGTACATGTGCACCATTCGACTGTGCTTCGCGCAGTGCAGCAAGTGTATCAGCCGTTTCACCAGATTGGCTCACCACGATCACAAGTGTATCTTTGCTTATGATCGGGGAACGATAGCGGTATTCGGAAGCAACATCCGTTTCAACCGGAATACGTACCAATTGCTCGATCACAGTACGTCCAACCAGACCTGCATGGTACGCTGTACCACAAGCGATGATTTGAACGTTACGGATATTTTTAATTTGCTCTTCGGTCATTTTCAACTCAGGAAGTTGAACTTTTTTGCCTTCATTATCGATGCGACCCAGCATTGTATCACGATATGCTTTTGGTTGCTCATGAATTTCTTTCAGCATGAAGTGCTCGAATCCGCCTTTTTCTGCGGTTACAGCATCCCAATCGACACGAATCATTTCCCGAGAAATAAAGTTGCCTTCAATCGTCATCAATTCGACAGCATCATGTGTCAATACAGCCATTTCACCATCATTCAGAATGTACACGTTACGTGTATGTTCCAGAATTGCCGGGATGTCGGAACCAATGAAGTTCTCGCCTTCACCAATACCAATAATCAATGGGCTTGCTTGACGCACAGCTACGAGTTTCTCAGGCTCATGCTCTGTCAATACACCCAGTGCGAATGCGCCACGCAACAACGTGATCACTTTTTGCACTGTTTTAACGATATCACCATTGTATTCACGTGCGATCAGGTGAGAGATAACCTCAGTATCTGTCTCGGAAGTGAACGTGTGACCTTGAGCGATCAGTTCGTCTTTCAGATCCAGATAGTTCTCAATAATACCGTTATGAACAACAGAGAACTTCTGGCTTCCATCCGTGTGTGGATGAGAGTTCTCATCCGATGGTTTACCATGAGTTGCCCAACGTGTGTGTCCAATTCCGGCATTACCTACCAGTGGTGCACCATCCAGCTTGGCTTCAAGGTTCGCAAGACGACCAAGAGCTTTCGTGATTTGCAGACCTTCCGGTGTGAATACCGCGATACCTGCAGAATCATAACCACGATACTCAAGTTTCTTCAATCCTTCGACCAATACCGATTGAGTGTTCTTATTACCAATATATCCAACAATACCGCACATAGTTTAGTTCCTCCGATTGTATATGAATACTGCGCTACGAAGAGAAACAGGCTGGCACGGCATATCGGAAAAATGAAAATGATTGCCTAACGTATCATAAATACTTTCAACTATTCAATTATCAATGATCAGAGCAGCCTCTTGCCGCTCCGCAGTCATAAGCTGTTATTAGATGCAATCATGAATGTACATCATTTTCCCGTCCGCGCACTGTTCACGCTCTTCGCGCACATTCATTTGTATTTTAGTTGATTCTTGCACCTACCGGCACGTTGTGTGGACAGTCACCCATCCATTTTCCGCAATCCGGTTTACGGCTCTGGTGCATCACCGGGAGGTCCCCGCCGAACAATCCGAACACCTCCACCTCGTCAGCTTGATTGCCGTCGATCTTGCTCAGTAGTCTCTTATGCTTCAAGATTCATACCGACCCAAAATCCTTCCCGCGCAACTTCAAGCTCTGGCGCTTGTGTAACTAGTACCTTACGATCCTCACTTTCTGTGTCTGAATGACGACTCCACTCATTATATGCACGTCAGGTTCATTTTGCAATGGAGCAAAGTACCTGTGACAATTTCGGCATATTTACCCACAATCCCGACCTGTTAAACAGACCCATGGTCTCACTAGGCCGGGACGTAGGAATATGGTTTTGTTTGGCATAATCCCTGCTAGATTACACCTTTTGATACAGTAATTGCTTGAACAAGCCGTGTTTGGAAGGCTTATCGATCAGGTCCTATACCAGTTCTTTTTGCACAACATCCGCAATTTGAGACACGAATTGTTCAAGTTCATCCTTATCTGGTCCTTCCGCCATAACACGGATCAAGGATTCGGTCCCGGACGCACGAACAAGTACACGTCCATTATCGCCCAGATGCTGCTCCACTGTAGCAATGGCTTGCTCAATCGCGGAATTGCCTTCGTATTTGCTCTTATCTTCAACACGCACGTTCACCAATACTTGTGGGTACTGGGTCATCAGCGCCTTAAGTTCACTAAGTTTTTTGCCGGAAGCCTTCATCGTGTCCACGAGCTGAATCGCTGTCAGCATGCCGTCACCTGTTGTGTTGTAATCCAAGAAAATAACGTGACCGGACTGCTCTCCACCCAGGTTATAACCCCCACGACGCATTTCTTCCATCACATAACGGTCACCCACAGCAGTCTTTGCTGTTTTCAGTGCAAGCTTCTCCGTAGCTTTGTAAAATCCGATGTTACTCATTACGGTGGAAACTACAGTACTGTCTTTCAGTTTGCCTGCACGATTCATCGCATCACCACAGATACACAGAATAAAGTCACCATCAACCTCTGCGCCTGTTTCATCAATTGCAATCAGTCGGTCTGCATCCCCATCAAAAGCAAGGCCCAGATCTGCGTTATGTTTCAGCACCTCTTGTTTCAAATGCTCCGGGTGAGTTGATCCGCATTGCTCATTGATATTCAGGCCGTTAGGCTCAGCGCCAATGGCAATGACTTCTGCACCAAGTTCTCTGAATAATTTGGGTGCCAGCTCATAAGCTGCTCCGTTAGCGCAGTCCAGAACAATTTTGAGTCCTGAGAACGATTCATTTACCGTTGTTTTCAAATAGTCCAAATAACGGTAACGGGATTCTTCATCCACAGTAACGGTCCCCAAACCACCACCTACAGGTCGTGGCAATTGATCCGTTTCTGCATCCATCAGTTCTTCGATCCGGTTCTCCGTCTCATCCGACAGTTTGAAGCCATCTCCCCCAAAAAATTTGATTCCGTTATCCTCAACCGGATTGTGGGAAGCCGAGATCATTACCCCTGCATCGGCTTTCAGCAGACGAGCAATATACGCCACTCCAGGAGTGGATACAACACCCAGACGAATTACATCGGCGCCAATGGACAGCAAACCTGCAACCAGTGCGGATTCCAGCATAAGCCCCGAGATTCGGGTATCCATACCGATGACCACTTTTGGTCTTTCCACACCACCTGCAAGCACATAACCACCACAACGTCCGATGCTGTAAGCCAGCTCCGCCGTTAACTCTTTATTGGCAACACCTCTTACGCCATCTGTACCAAAATATTTCCCCATGATCTAACTCCTTCTATTCGCATCATATAAGAGCATAAACGTTATTTTTAAAATTCTGATCTGAACATTTTCTTTTACGGATTGGAGCCACTATTACTGCTACCGCTGTTATTGGAGTTACCTCGACTGGTATTCCCCTGCTGGCTCTGCTCCTGATTGTCCGTATTCGATTCTGTTTCTTCTTCTCCAGGAGCAGTTTCGGTATCCCCATTCTCGACTTCGGCTGGTGAAGGATCAGGCCCCAGCGTTCCTTCATCATTCGGATCCTCGCCGGGAGCAACCGTCGTATCATCAGCCTTTTCGCCAATTTTAACGGTAGCGCTTAGATCAACTGATGATTCATCCAGTTTGGCAAAACGAGGCAGGTCAGCCTCAAGCTTTATTTCATGCGTACCTACCGCAAGTCCAGCAAGATCCGCAGTCAGCTTGATATCATCGCTACTTAGACCTTCAAGCATCGTTGAAGAACCTCTTAGCGTAATATTCAAGCCACCACTTTTGGGAGTAACCAGTGTCCCTTCCAGCCCGTTCCCCGCGTCAGTAAGCGTAATGGGTACGTTCGGAAAGACTTTGGTCGTCTCCTGAAGCTCATCGTAAGGCGATACCGTCACCTTAAGCTGAATCGAACTAGGCTCGATTTTCTCAAAACCGGGAGGCGGCGTCAAGTCCACGTTAACTGTCGACGTTCCTGCCTCATTGAACTGTGTAAGATCAAGGGTTACTTGGTCGTAGGACTGTATACCCGCAAGCGCATCCTCTGTTCCGTAAACCGAGACTTCTTTCACGCTTGGCTCAACCGTGGAGAGCACCATTCCCTCTGGCAGCTGTCCCGAATATTTGATTCTTAAGGGCACAGTTGTATAGGGCTGACTGACTGGAATACGGACTTCAACGGTTTCTGGTGTAACAATCGCATTTTCAATGACCTTGCCTTCCGCATCATATGCCTGAAGCTTCACTTTTTTCTGCGTTACGTCATCCTTCGCATCCTTCACGCTCACACTGCCCTGAACCTTCGCTACGGCGTCAAGCTGCCCTTCCGGCAGAGTTACCTTAACTGGACCTGAAGGTTCAACAACGGGCGTTCCAGCGTTATATCCGGCGGATGGTTCTCCTTCGGGTACAATATTCACATTGAAGGATTTTGTGCCCAATTTCTCCACGTTGACCGTAACCATGGAAGGCTCCATGCTGACTACCTCAACCCCAGAAGGCAGATCGGGTACTAGCGGTAACGTATTGGACCCATCTTTCACCTGACTAAGATCCACTAGCACCTTATAATCATCATTCGTAAAAATCGAAGTTAACATCGAACGCTGCCCTTTAATCTCCAGACGTACCTCATCCGTACTTAATGAAGTAAGTACATAGGAGTTACTGTCGAGTCCATAAGGCTGAACAGGCACAGTACGCTCCACAACCTTATTAGTTGTCCCTGTCGTGATCGTTGGCGTAGTTGGTACTTCATCCAGATGTATCATGAACCAGAGCAACAAACTCACCGCCAGGGCAAGAATCTTGGCAAAATTATTGTTATTGAACCATTTATCCATTTTTACGTCCCCCCTTCCGTTTCCAGAAGGTAGTCCAACCATTCTTTTTAGTTAGATTGGATGTTGGACGCAGTTCTTCGTACAGTTTGGCAATCAACGATTCTTCCTTAATATCACGAACAACCTGTCCATTCATCGCAAGCGAAACTTGTCCCGTCTCCTCCGAAACAACCAAACAGATCGCATCCGCAACCTCGGTAATCCCAATTGCTGCACGGTGACGCGTTCCTAGCTCTTTGCTAATAAACGGATTCTCGGACAAAGGCAAGTAACAGGCTGCCGCCGAAATCTGTTTGCCCTGTATAATGACGGCTCCATCATGGAGCGGTGTATTCGGAATAAAGATGTTGATCATCAGCTCTGAGCTGACCAGTGATTGCATCTGGATCCCGGACTCCGTGTAATCGTTCAGACCCGTTTCCCGTTCGAATACAACCAATGCACCAATTTTTCGGCGTGACAAATAATTCACGGATTTAATAATCTCACCAATTAACACCGTTAATTCTTCATCACTTGCCGCCGCCGAGCGTCCAAACAGTTTGCCACGACCCAGTTGCTCCAGACCACGACGCAGTTCCGGTTGAAAGATAATAAAGACCGCAACAACACCAAACGTAAACATCTGGTTCATCAGCCATTTGAGTGTATAGAGGTTTAGCCACGTACTTAGTGCCCAGATCACCACAAGGAACAGAATACCTTTAAGTAGCTGAACCGCACGGGTACCCCGCACAAGCAAAATCAATTTGTACATAATATAGGTAACGATCAATATATCGATAACGTCCTTAATGGACTCTTTCCACGTTAAGTCAGCAAAATAGTTCATAAGCCAGCCCCCGCTATCCCCATTGATGAGTAAACCCTGCTCTCATATTAACCCATTAGGATTTAAATAATCCTTTTTCTCGCATTTGCATAATCCATTCAGGCTCACGCTCAGGTACAAAAGTTGGCCAGAAAAGAGCACTCTGATCCAACCAGCGTATAAACGAATAGAATCATTTCGATCTATATTTTGCTGATTGAAAGACGCTCTTTGGATTTATGCAAAAAGCTTATCTATATGTAGTAGTATGTTCTCTTTAGTATCTAGGTTATAACGTTAACGTTCAGGTTGCAAGTTACGGGAGTCACAAACTGCGCAGAAACAACACAAATCCCATAAATTACAAGGTCAAAAGATAAAAAAGAGTACCCCAGCAATCTGGAGGTACCCTGCTTGGTATATACCATGGAAGAAATCACCCTAATTTAGCGATAAGCCACTTCATTTACCATATTGGTTATTTTGTACCAGAACCAGTCCAGCGCTTGATCAATACTTTTCACCTGGCCGGAAATATGTGCCGTTGAGGCCTGATACAACTGTCCGTCGATGACCGTCAGATTGCCATTTACATCACCGTATACCTGAGCAGTTCCATTCTCTATCGTAAGATCGCCAGCAATGGACTTGCCCTCCGGAACAATAACCGTGTTTCCTTCAATCACGATCTGGTCCAGATTATTTCCCTTAACGACCATTTCGTTATTCTGATTCCAGAAATTCCAGGCGCTAAAGAGCATCACGACCAAAAAGAAGGCTGCCGCCGTCAGCGCGGGATGTCCTTTGACCCATTTGAGCCATACTTGCTGTCTCTTGGGCTGGGGCAGAGCATTCATAATTCGATTGGTCAGCTCATCCGAGGCAGACGGTGAATAGTGTTTCATGGCAAAGAGTAGCATTTCCGTCTGTTCCAACTCTTTAAAGCGCATGCGACAATCCGGACAGGTCACAAGGTGACTTTTCAGTTCAACCTTCTGGGCCGGGGACAACGACTCATCCAAACATTCATGCATTAAAGAGACGGCCGAGTTGCAATCCATATGAGAGCCAATCCTTTCTTAGATCACTTAGTCCTTGCATTGCCAAAAAGCACGCATAAGACTTGCATACATTACATACGCATCCGTTTCGGATATGTTTCAAATAATTTCGCCCAAAATAAAGACGTTTTACATTTACAACTTATACTCCAGTTTTTTACGCAAAAAATCACGCCCCCGATGAACACGAGTCTTAATCGTTGTTACGGGCATACCTGTCACATCACTGATTTCCTGTAGCGACAAGTCCTGTAAATATCTCAAAATCATGACTGATTTATACTTGGCCGGCAAACTGTCAATCGCTTCACGGATAAGTGTCTGTGTCTCAGACAAAAGTGCTTCGCTCTCTGGTGTACGATCATCGCTTGGAAGCATCGCATAACCGTCAGATCCTTCCTGATCATTCAACTCCGCATCCAATGAATAAGAAGGTTTTTTCCGCCGTAAGCGGTCAATACACAGATTGGTTGCAATCCGGTATATCCAGGTTGAGAACTTCTGGTTCGGATCATACTTCTCCATATTGCGAAACACACGCAAAAACGTCTCCTGTACAACGTCTTCGGCTTCATGACGATTGTTCAGCATCCGGTATGCCAGATGAAACAGCTTGTCCTTGTATAATTCAACGATTTCTGCAAAGGCCCGCTGGTCACCCTTCAGTACCAGCTTAACAAGCCTGTTCTCCAAATTGTCCACCCTTATTCCCCCAGACATGCTGATGGGTCTTCCGCCTTCTGATACCCGTCCACACTTGTAATTCACCAATCAAATCGTAAATCAACTTTGGTCAAAAATCAAGACTGTGTCGGAAAATATCCGCCAAAAACAGTAAAAACGGGAACTCCCGAAGGAGTCCCGTTTCATCTCTCACTCGAATTGAGGAAAGAATTAAGCTTTTACTATCTACATGGCTGGAAAATTCACTTCATTTATTGTTAAGCAGCTTAACGATCAGCCCGTATTTCGAAGTCCTGCAGCAATGCCGTTAATCGTAAGCAACACTTCACGCAGTAACTCTGTGTCATCCTCGCCGCGCTCACGCATGTCTCTGAGCTCACTCAGAAGTTGGACCTGCATGTAGGACAAAGGATCGACATACGGATTACGAAGTCGGATCGACTCTTGAATCACCGGTACATCATCCAGAATTTCAGCTTCTCCGGTAATTTTCAGAATCAGCTCTTTGGTGAGCTTGAATTCCGATTCAATCTGACCATAGATGCGATCACGTGCTTCCTCATTGGAAGTCATGGCCGAGTATTCCTTTGCAATAACCAAATCTGCTTTGGCAACAGCCATCTGCACCGTATCAATTAGTGTACGGAAGAATGGGAAGTTTTCATACATTTCTTTCAGGACAACCAAATTTTCTTCTTTATCCTGATAGTAACTTTGCAGTCCCGTTCCTGCCGCATACCATGCGGGAAGCAGATAACGACTTTGGGTCCAGGCAAATACCCAAGGGATCGCTCTCAGATCCTCGAACTTGTCGCTGTTTTTCCGTTTGGATGGACGTGAACCAATATTCAGTTCCCCAACCTCAGGCAGCGGTGTCGATTCCTTGAAGAAAGTAAAGAAGTCTGGATCACGGAAAATGAGATCCTGGTATTTCGTCAGGGATACTTCGGAAATATCTTTGATGATGCTGTCCCACTGACGCTCTGATGCCGACTCTTGTGGCTCCAGACCGTTTAAAGCAGCTGTAATCAAAGCCGATGTAGCCTGCTCAAGACTGCGGTATGCAATTCCCTGAAGGGAATAACGGGAAGAGATAACCTCACCCTGCTCTGTAATCTTGATACCCCCACCAATGGTGTGTGGTGGTTGAGCAAGAATACTGCGGTTGAGTGGCATGCCTCCACGTCCAAGCGCCCCACCTCTACCATGGAAGAACTTCAGCTTAACGCCGTGTTTATTACCAACAGCGGTGATGGCATTCATCGCCACGCGCAGCTCCCAGTTGGCTGTAACAACTCCGCCATCCTTGTTGCTGTCCGAATATCCCAACATGATTTCATGCAGTTCATTCCGCCCGCTCACACTTGCGCGATATACCGGAAGGTTGAACAATTTCTCCATAATTTCCGAAGCCGCATGAAGATCATCAATCGTTTCAAACAATGGCACTGCTTGAAGCGTAGATATCACTTCACCATTATGTTCTTTGCGGAACAAACCTACTTCTTTGGCAAATACCATAACCTCAAGTAGATCACTTGCTCCTTGGGTCATACTAATCAGGTAACTTGTGATACAACCGGCTCCAAACTCGCTCTGAGCACGTTTGATCGTACGGAATACGTCCAGACACTCTTTGGTTCCCTCTGTGTATTGGTGATAAGGGGAAGTCAACGGACGGGGATCATCCAGCAAACGTGCCAGCAAATCGATTTTGCCATCCTCCGTCAAACGAGCATAATCTTCTACGATGTTCATCTTGGCCAAAATCTCCGACATCGCATTTTCATGCTCTTTGCTGTGCTGACGCACATCCAATGCAGCTGTATGGAAACCGAACAGCTCCACTTGACGAATCATTTTGCGAATGGTCGTATCCGCTACATAGTCTGCAAAGTGATGACGCAGGCTGCGATCGATAATCATCAGATCATCCATCAGTCCTTGAGCGCTGTCATAGCGATCTGGATGCCCTACTTTGTTCTCATCCAGGACATTGTTCAGCTTGGCAATCATATATGCCAATTTAATGCGATATGGCTCTTTTTCATTCCGCCACATATCCACTTTTTTCAACGTTACACAATTACGGTCTTGCTCAATCGACTGCACCAGCTCATCCGATACGTGGATGATGTTCGTGCTGAAGCTGAGATGTCCCATAAGTTCAATCATAATCCGTTGATACTCACGCAAAGCTAGCTTACGCTGCATCAACAGTGTTTGCCATGTTACATCTGAAGTTACCGAAGGATTTCCATCCCGGTCTCCACCGATCCAGGAACCGAACCGCAAATACGTCGGCACATGCCAGTCATGGTCAGGATAAAATTTATTCAGGCAGCGTTCAAGCTCCTGGTATACATCCGGAAGTACATGGAACAACGTTTCATGAAAGTAATACATTCCGTTCCGTACTTCATCGAGCACAGTCGGTTTACGGTCACGAAGCTCATCAGTCTGCCATAGTGTAATGACTTCGTTCAGCAGCTTCTCCCGCAACTGTTCACGTTCACGCAACGTCAGCGTAGGATTATCAAGTGACATGACATCTTCGGATATCCGTTTGTGGATGTCCAGTATAACCCGACGCATGGCTTCGGTTGGATGAGCTGTCATCACCAGTTCGAGCGATAATTCGTCTAGAATATCCTCTACTTCCGTGTGAGACAGTCCACGTTCCTTCAGATCTTGTACTGCTTTTTCAATCGATCCTGGCTGCACAGCGTCCCCTGCAGAACGTTCATAATCCCGTTTACGCCGGATCCGATGGTTTTGTTCAGCAATGTTAACTAATTGAAAATAAATTGCAAAAGCTCGAATCACCTGATGGCGATTTTCCGAGTCTAATTCCTGGATCATCGTTTTGAACTCTGCATAAAGTTCTGGCAAGAACTCTGCACGCAACGATTTGCTCGTTTCCCGAATCTTCTCAACGATATCTAGAAGCTCCGTGCCTCCTTGATGGACAAGAACTTCTCCGAGTATATTGCCCAGGAACCGCACGTCTCGCCGAAGCAGGTTGTTGGATTGGCTTTTGCTGGCGGTTACCATAGTTTCAGTCATGCTTATCCTCCCATCTGATCGTTCCATTCGTACACGTAAATTTGACACCTTCATAACATCATACAATAAAATGGTACGAAAATCTTTATTTTTCTACTAGTAAAAATGGGGATTTACCCTGATTTACAGCACAAAAACACGCTTTATTATTCATTTTCTTGTTCTGCTTCGATCAATGGTCAAATGCTGTCGCATGATACCTTTTTCACGTACTTTTAATCATTCGAATAACGCATACCTATTCTTAATTTTTCATAAATATACAGTCAGACTGGGAATGTTCTTTGCACCTGAATGGATTCGTATCTGCATGATTTCCATTGTTACAAACCAGACGAAACATATAGAAACATGACCGGCAAAGCAAGCTTTTGTATACTTTATCACAGTGACGCAATAAATTAAAGAGTGTATTTATAATTTTTTGCTTCTTTTAGCAGAATTTAATGAAGAGGTTCGAGGTATTCTTTCACTTATCAACCGAATAGAGAGGAGATTGGCATTTTAATGAAGTGTTGTTTCTATAAATAAAAGAAAAGTCTCTGTAATTACAGAGACTTTTCAATAAATCATGAAGCGGGTGATGGGAATCGAACCCACGCTATTAGCTTGGAAGGCTAAAGTTCTACCATTGAACTACACCCGCATATAAAAATCGGGATGAC
>NZ_JBHVMZ010000012.1:0-159634 GCF_042796655.1 Paenibacillus sp. NPDC057886
TTCCACACGTACCCATCCCGAACACGACCGTTAAGCCCTCTAGCGCCGATGGTACTTGGACCGCAGGGTCCTGGGAGAGTAGGACGCCGCCAAGCAAAGAACCACTGCCGATGTTATTCGGTGGTGGTTTTTATTTGTTTAATATGAGGTTTCTAATACGAAATATCTAATATAAACCGTAAACAGCCCGGAGCAAATCCAGGGCTGTTTTTTTATTTTAATTTATGTGAATATGATTAAATCTTTTTAGGTTGTTCATTTCTGTATAGTCAGTTTAATTTAAGCAGGTTCTGTCTATTTATCCATTTGGTTGCATGCATCCCCTAGGCTTAAAAGCGAGTTCTCCAATGCATGCTGGGTCTCTGAATCAATGATGACTCCTTGTTTATTCATCTTCAATGTAATATGAGGAATGGTCAGGGAGGCCTCATGTAAGACTTGTGCATTAATCATGTTTAACGTCAGCAATAGTGAAGCATGGGCTTTGTCACCGCCCATGGGGCTTGGAGAAGCAGTGATGGCAACGGTGGGTTTATTAAGCCATTCTCCAGAGGATACAATCCAATCTAATGCGTTTTTTAAGACCCCAGGAACTCCGTTTCCATACTCCGGCGTGCAGATGAGGACTCCGTCCACATGCCCCAATTTGGTTCTCAAATTCTGCACGGATACTGGGCCTTCCTCGACATCGAGGTCAGGGTTAAAATGCGGTAGATCGTTTAATCCATCATATACTCCAAACTTAAGGTTAGGAGGAGCCAGTTTAATCATTGCGTGCATTAGTAACGTATTGGAGGACTGATTGCGCAGACTTCCGGAAATCGCAAGAATATTCAATTCTTTCTTCAACTTAACATCATCTCTATTCTTTAGTAATGTAGGCGATTTGTTTATTTTCCTCCTGTGGGAATGGACTGTCTATAGAAAACGGATTTAATTAAGGCATTCTTCATGTTACTCAGAGGATATCCACAATTCTTCATCAAAACTGCATGCGATAGTTTGCGTGACTCTGGGTAATAGGATGAAGAGATCACTAAAAATAAACAACTGACGAATGAATCATAATAAATATTATTAAAAATTAGTATCAAGTACTAATACTTAGTGCTATAATGATAAAAAACAAACGAGGTGATTACCGGTATGAATCAATCAATGGCAACCATTACCGCAATGGGTACGTATGTACCGGATAGAATATTAAGTAATGCTGATTTGGAGAAGCTGGTCGATACGAGTGATGAATGGATTGTACAGCGTACAGGGATGAGAGAACGGCGCATAGCAGCTGATAATCAATTTGTATCTGATCTGGCCACCAAGGCTGTAGAAGATATGATGCGTCGTTATAATGTTAGCGTAGAAGATGTGGATATGATTTTGGTTGCTACCAGCACACCTGAATATTCATTTCCCAGCACAGCATCCAGAGTACAGGGCAATCTCAAGATTCCACATACGGGAGTACTTGATTTGAATGCGGCATGTGCAGGGTTCACGTATGGATTGCAGCTGGCTGACAGTTTGGTAACCAGTGGCATGTATCATAAAGTGTTGGTTATTGGAGCAGAGACGTTGTCCAAGATTACCGATTATACAGACCGTACGACATGTGTATTGTTCGGGGATGGGGCAGGAGCTTTTTTGGTAGAAAGAGCTGCTGGGAAAGGCGATTTTGTGGCAGCCATCTCAGGTACGAGTGGAGAAGGAGGTATTCATCTCTATAAGAGTGGCCTATCTTCGGAGATGAATGGTGTACCTCTGCAGGGTGAGGGATGCCTTGTCCAGAATGGCAGGGAGATCTATAAGTGGGCAGTACGCACGATTCCAGAACAATTGGGTGGACTTATAGCCAAAGCAGAGATGAAACCGGAGCAGATCGATTGGTTTGTCCCCCATAGTGCGAATCTAAGAATGATTGAAGCCGTTTGTGAACGCGGTCCTATTCCGTTGGAACGTACTTTAACAAGTGTGGAGTACCGAGGAAATACCTCCGCGGCTTCCATTCCGCTCGCTCTACAGCTCGCAGTAGACGAAGGGAAATTAAAGAATGGACAGCAAGTAGCCCTGTTTGGTTTCGGAGGCGGGCTGACCTACGCAGGTCTTGTCCTTAGATGGAGCGTACCGGATACCAATTAAAAAACGATATGACTCTCATGCTTGAATTGAGATAACACAAAGAAAGTACACCCACTTCATGTACGGATGAAGTGGGTGTACTTTTTTGTGTAGCATAATGATGGATGATTGAAGATAAGGTTTTCTAACTCGATAGCGATTAGCTTTGTGTCTGATACCACTTAGTCCCTATGGATTCGGGTAAATAGCCTAAATGCTTATGTTGTTCCAATCGTAGTTTAATTTAACCTACTTAAAGGTTTATGGTGTGAGCTTTGGTGCTTGGCGGTGATGAGTTCCTTGCTCGTAGCTGTAAGCCAGCTTGATCAAAGTTCCTTCATCAAAGGCGCGCCCCAGGAATTCCATACCTACCGGCAGACCTTCAGTTGTAAATCCAGCAGGTACGGTAATTGCCGGGAAGCCGGAGAATGGACTCAATCGGTTGTTACCACCGGAGTTTTGTCCTTCGCCAATCACACCAGCGGCTTGCGTGGATGTCGGATAGATGATGGCATCCAGGTTGTTGTCCGCCATAACTTTCAGTAAGGACTCACGCGTGATTTGGGTACGTTTCAGTACAATGTCCTTATATTCGGTAGTCTCCAACGTTTCCCGTGCATCACGAGTCTTCATCGATTGTTCTTGTGACTTGTCGAACTGTCCGGAAGCAATAATTTCGGACAAGCTGTGATAAGGGGCTTCGTCACCAAGAGACTCCAGATAGTCATTAAGTTGGAATTTGAACTCGTATCCACTCAAGCTTGGGTATTTGTTGATTTCCGCCAGGTTTGGAATGCTGATCGGAACTGCCGTAGCTCCCAGCGTTTTGAGTTCTTCTACAGCGTTGTTAATCACGTCAGCGACGGCTTTTTCCTCAGCTTTGGTACTTGGGATGAGTTCGGTGGCCACACCGATCCGTGCACCTTTCAGTCCGTTTACATCCAGGAAGTCTGTATAGCTGGAAGGGATCTTGCCTACAGCATAAGCTGTAGCGACATCATTTTTGTCATAACCTGCTGTAGCGTCCAGCATGATTGCGGCATCACTCACGGTACGAGCCATAGGGCCACCGACATCCTGTGTCAGTGCGAGAGGGATAATTCCTTCACGGCTGGATAGTCCGATCGTTGGACGAATACCGACAAGGCTGTTGAAGCTGGAAGGGATACGGATCGATCCACCCGTGTCAGTACCCATGCCTGCAGCTGCAAAGTTTGAGGCAATGGCGGCACCTGTACCACCACTTGACCCGCCTGGATAGTGATCCAACGCATAAGGATTCAGTGTTTGTCCACCCAGCGAGCTGGACGTGGTAATGCCGAATGCGAATTCATGCAGATTAGTTTTGCCCAAAATAATGGCCCCTGCTGCTTTGAGCTTCTTCACTTGTTCAGCATCGTGAGCAGGTACAGAATCTTTCAAACAGATACATCCTGCGGTGGTAGGCATATCGTTGGTATCGAAGTTGTCTTTAACTAAAACGGGAATACCGTGTAAAGGTCCGCGGGCACCTTGAGCTGCACGTTCTTGGTCCAAAGTTTCAGCGATTTTGAGTGCATCCGGGTTCAGCGTCAGGACTGCGTTAATGCTCACACCCTGATCATCGTACTTTTCAATACGATCCAGGTACTTCTGCACGAGTTCTTTGGATGTCAGCTTTCCTTGCGTCATGGCAGCCTGGAGATCGGTAATGGTTGCTTCCTCCAGAACAAAGGGTTTTATGTAGTTATAAATGCGGTCTTTCAATATGGCGACATCATTTTGGGTAAGTACTGCATTAGGAAGGAAGAGGGCGTCAGTATATCCTTTCATCAACCCCGCGGAGTTCAGAGCACCAACGGCACCGGCAAAGCTGGCCTGATCCGGAACATCCTTGAACGATTCTGGAGTGGACTCCAGCTTCAACCAGGTTTGCAAAGCTAAAGCAGCATCTTTACGCTGTACTGTTGTGCCGGAAAGCTTGTCCATGGAAAAAGGAACACCTGCAAGTGTAGCCGCTTCTTCCATGGCTTGAACAAATGCTGCTGCTGTGACAGGAGCCTTACCAGCGGTTATGGCTGCAACCGTAGTTTTGCTCGAAGGCGTTGCTGTTGCAGCTGACGCTGAGGGAGCCATTCCTCCCCATGTTGTGGCAACAACCGCTCCGGCCAGTAACAAGGCCCCACTTTTTTTCAATACAGATCCATGATAAGTCATGCATCCACGCTCCCTTCCTGTGTATCAATGATGTGTGTTAGCGAATCTGATATAGTTGCTTTTGTCACATTCTAAATATATGTAAGGTATTCTTACAACACTCATATTTATCCGAAAAAACGTATACATACTATATTAACGCTATAGTTCCTACCAAATGCTCCTAATTCCATGCACAGAAGAAAATTGTCGAAGAATATTGCGTTAACTAATCTGACATATAAGTCGCAAGATAGGCATCTCATGAGGAAAATCGTTCTTTGTGAAGCCAAAGCAAACCAATACCATGAAATGATATAATGAAAAGATAGAAGTAGAAGAATTCTCTTAATTAACGATAGAAGCAAGGGAATCATAGGTTTTATTAAAGAAAGGAAGATATGGATTGAAAACATTAGTACTCGCAGAAAAACCATCTGTGGCACGCGAAATAGCCAGAGTGATGGGAGCGCGTGATAAACATAAAAGCTATATGGAGGGCCCGAAATATATCGTGACCTGGGCACTTGGACATCTTGTTGGGTTGGCTGAACCAGAGGACTATGACAAAAAATATGCAACGTGGAATCTGGAGGATTTGCCGATTCTGCCCGATCGTACCAAGCTGAAGGTACTCAAAGAGACAAACCATCAATACAAAGCGGTACAACAGCTGATGAAACGTCAGGATGTTGGTGAACTGGTCATTGCAACGGATGCGGCACGTGAGGGAGAATTGCTTGCTCGTTGGATTATGCAAATGGCGCAGTGGAAAAAGCCGTTCAAGCGGCTGTGGATATCATCCCAGACGGACAAGGCCATCAAGGATGGATTTGCATCGCTGAAACCAGGCAGCCAGTTTGATCGTCTTTATGAATCGGCACGTTGCCGGGCAGAGGCGGATTGGATGATCGGTCTTAACGTGACCCGTGCATTGACGGTTCGATTTAATGCACAATTGTCAGCTGGACGGGTACAGACCCCTACACTTGGCATGATTATGGACAGGGAAAATGAGATCAATGGTTTCCGCTCGCAGGAGTATGAGACGTTAACGGCGGATCTGGGAGATTTTCAGGCGGTATGGCGCGCTGTAGGTGGGGATTCACGCATCTTTGATCCGCAAGAGACACAAGAATTGAAGAAACGAATAGAGGGTCGCAAGGGCACGATTGCCCAAGTGAAAAAAAGCGAAAAGGTTGAGCCGCATCCGCTGGCTTATGACCTGACGGAATTGCAACGGGACGCCAACCGGAAATACGGTTTCTCCGCCAAGCAAACATCGAATGTGCTTCAACGTCTTTATGAACAGCACAAACTTGTAACCTACCCGCGTACAGACAGCCGTTACCTGACATCGGATATGACGGGAACGTTGAAAGAACGACTGGATAGTGTAGCGATTGGTCCCTATGCGTCTCTGGCTCGTCCGTTGTTGCGTAAAAATCTGAATATCACCAAACGTATCGTGGATGACAGCAAGGTAACCGATCACCATGCGATCATTCCAACAGAACAGACGGTTCTCCTCAATCAGCTGAATCCAGAAGAACGTAAGTTATACGATCTGATCGTACGTCGTTTTATAAGCTTGTTCTATCCGGCTGCGAAGTACGATTCTGTTGCGATCACTGTTCAGGTGGGCAACGATTCCTTTCATGTGAAAGGCACAACGGTGAAAGAAAGCGGCTGGCGGGAAGTATACGGCGGAGATTATAGCGATGAGGATGATGATCGTGCTGATGATTCTTCGGACCATGAGCGTGCGCTTTTGCCAGACGTGCAGCAAGGTCAGTTCGTGACGGTTCAACGTTGTCATATCAAAAGTGGACGGACGATGCCGCCAAAACGGTATACCGAGGCAGCTTTGCTTTCCCAAATGGAGAAGTATGGACTGGGTACTCCGGCTACACGCGCGGATATTATTGAGAAACTGATAAGTTCCGACACTATCGATCGTCAAGGGAACAGCATGCATCCAACGGGAAAAGGGAAGCAGTTAATTGAACTGGCTGCTCCTCAGCTGCGTACACCGGATTTAACAGCCCGCTGGGAAGCTGAACTGGAGCGTATTGCTCGTGGGCAAGGGAAGCCAGAACCTTTCCTGGAAAGCATTCGTTCAATGGCGAAAGAGCTTGTATCTACCGTAAAAGGAAGCAAAGCGGAGTATAAGCCGCATAATGTATCCAATAGTCACTGTCCGGATTGTAATGCGCGCTTGTTGGAGAAGAAGGGCAAACGTGGCAAGTTCCTTGTGTGTCCTACAGAGGATTGCGGATATCGTCGTTCGGCAGAGAAACGATTATCCAACCGTCGGTGTGCACAGTGTCATAAAAAGATGGAAATTAAAGAGGGTAAGGCAGGTCTATACGTGCAATGCCTGCCTTGCGGCATAACGGAAACTTTGGATAAAGACAAACAGCATGTGAACAAACGTGATCAGCAAAAGCTGGTCAAACAATATGCAAAACAGGAGTCGATCGGTTCCAATCTGGGAGAACTGCTGAAGGCAGCCATGGAGAAAAAGGGAGAGTAAGACTGTCGTATAAGATTCTCCTTTTTCAGGCAACGTAAGCCTAGGAGGTGATACGCAGATGCCACATAACAAACCAGAAAAGATTCATAATCAGCAGAACAAAGACAGTATCAAGGAAGAGAGTATCTCTGTAAGTCCCGATAAGGCAGCAAAAAGAGCACCAAACCTGAATGGTATTCCTAAACAGGAGTCATAGGTTCGGTATTCGGGATTCATTGCTTCTAAATATCTTTGCGGTTCCCTTCTCGCGTTGATCATGTTCCTTCAGAGGACTATAATGGGGGTACAGGGAGATGTCCCGGGACAGGGGGACCGCTAGAATTATATGCAAACCGGATTGATACTGTGGTTTTTATTTATCAATGTCGTAGGTTACCTGGTCATGTCGGATGACAAGAAACGTGCGCAGCGCCGTCGAGACCGTACACCCGAACGAACGCTGTTTCTGCTGGCCTTTATTGGTGGGGCATTGGGAGTATGGATTGCAATGTATCGTAAACGTCACAAGACCAAACATCCCAGTTTTACGATTGGCATTCCGTTGTTGTTATTCCTGAATGCGGTAATCTATGGGTATTTCCTGCAATAAGTTATGGATTGAATGGTTGGGATCTGCTGCACTTCAGGTGAATGGTAAGATTTATTATGTAAAATGTTTCTTATAAATGGTTCATTTAGACCTGGGGACGTTTAAGGAGTTACATGGTTCTTGTATTTTATGTCAGACCGAAGCTGGCTTCGAATGTTCTACATATAAAGGAAGGGACGGGATTTACATGTTATTCTCCAAAATACTAGTGGCTTATGATGGTTCGAAAGCTTCGAATAAAGCACTCGATCGTGCGATTGAGTTAGCCAAAGTTTCTCCGGATGCTTTCTTGGATGTTATTCATGCTTTTGACTTTCCGCGTGTATTCATAGGGGAAGGATTGGCGCCTTTGCCGCCTTCTTTGAATAATGACTACTATAATCTGGCGGTGCAAACGACGGATGAAGCAAAAGAGCGGATTCTGGCTGCTGGTGTTACAGCGAACGTGGATCTGATTCAAGGGGCTGCTGCCGAGGTCCTTCTCGATTACGCCAAAGAGAATGGATCAGACATCATTATCATTGGTAGCCGTGGTCTTGGTGGAATCCGGGAATTTGTCTTGGGCAGCGTCAGTCATAACGTGGTGCAGCATGCTCAGGTTCCGGTACTTATCGTGAAATAATTATAGAATGTGTGTGTACACATAAAAGAGAAAAGCCGGCTGTCTTCGATAGGATGAAGAGGGGTCGGCTTTCTTTTTTGGAATAAAAGGGAATGAGCACCTCCGAATGATCGGTCATTTCCGAACAATACATTTGTCAATATGTTAAATGTTCGCCTTTAAGTTGACATTAGCTGTAGGGGATTGTTAGAATGTTAGATGTGTCGATCAGTTATATATAAGGTCGAGTAGGTTCGAAAGATGTGGAATCTTCATTATTATTGAATTAATTTGTTGAATAGATATTTGCTCGTATAACGCCGGGAATAGGGCCCGGAAGTATCTACCCGGGAACCGTAAATTTCCGGACTACGAGGAGATACGGCTGAGAGACGCATGAAATCAGATGCGGACAGCAAGCCTGCCTTTGGCATGCCCAAATGCGGGATACGTATTTCTTGGAGTCCGGTGTCCGGAGAAAATGTGATGTTTTCGCGGGTAGCGGATTTTTTTATTTCACAATTAAACGAGAAGCAACAGGATTAAACCAAAACGCTCAGACGGGAGTTGGATGTATTCATGTCAGTACAGGTGGCTGTGATTATGGGCAGTAAGTCGGATTGGGAAACGATGAAGTATGCTTGTGAGGTGCTGGACGAGCTGGAGATTGGGTATGAAAAAAAAGTCGTATCTGCGCATCGCACACCAGATTTGATGTTTGAATATGCGGAGCAAGCGATTGGCCGTGGATTCAAGGTTATCATTGCAGGTGCGGGTGGGGCAGCACATCTACCCGGTATGGTCGCTTCCAAAACGATGCTTCCGGTCATTGGAGTTCCGGTGCAATCCAAGGCGCTAAATGGTCTCGACTCCTTGCTGTCCATTGTTCAGATGCCTGGCGGCATTCCCGTCGCAACGGTAGCGATTGGCAAGGCAGGTGCAACGAATGCCGGATTGCTTGCGGCTCAGATCATCGGTGCTTTTGACCAAGATGTCCAACGTCGCAGCGAAGCCCGCAGAGAGCGAATCAAACAAGAAGTGCTCGAAAGCAGTGACGAAATATGACTAATACAAGAATACAACCCGGATCAGCAGGTGAAGCAGAACGTGTTTTGCTCCCAGGAAAAACAACCATTGGTGTTCTCGGGGGCGGGCAGCTTGGACGAATGCTGACACTAGCCGGAACAGCGATGGGGTATCGGTTCGTTACGCTTGATCCGGCAGCAGATGCTCCTTGTGGACAAATTGCCGATCAGATTGAAGCGGGATATGACGATGAAAAGGCTGCACTCGAACTGGCTCGGCAGTGTGATGTAATCACCTATGAGTTCGAGAATGTAGATGCAGATGTTGCTTCTCTCCTAGAACGGGAATCCTATGTACCGCAAGGAAGTGCATTATTGTACACAACCCAGCATCGTTTGCGCGAAAAACGAGCTATTGAGGCGGCTGGTGTACGTGTAGCTCCTTACCGGGAAATTACAAGCAGCGATACAATGAAGGCAGCAGTGAGTGAACTCGGTGTTCCCTGTGTACTGAAGACGGTGACAGGCGGATACGACGGCAAGGGTCAACGGGTTATTCGCGAAACCAATCAGGCGTTGGCTGCTTATGAAGAACTTGCAGCTACCGGTGCGGAACTGGTATTGGAGCAATTTATCAAGTTTGACTGCGAGATTTCAGTCGTTGTTGCACGCAGCACGAATGGAGAAATTAAGACGTTTCCACCTGCGGAGAACATCCATGTGAACAACATTTTGCATGCTTCGATCGTACCAGCAAGAGTGGCGACTGAAATACAGATTGAGGCGCAGAAATTGGCAGCAGCAGTGGTTCAATCCATACAAGCCGTTGGCTTGTTGGCAGTGGAGTTGTTTGTTGCGGTAGATGGAAGACTGTACGTGAATGAGCTGGCCCCTAGGCCGCATAATTCCGGTCACTATACGATGGAAGCCTGTGCAACATCACAATTTGAACAGCATATTCGTGCGATTTGCGGATTGCCGCTTGGAGATACTTCATTATTGAGCCCGGTTGTTATGGTCAATGTGCTTGGAGAACATCTGGAAGGTATTATTGCCAGAACGGGTCAGGCTGACGCGGAAGCGTTGGAACTCGGTGTGATTCCTAAGCTTCATATATATGGTAAAACCGAAGCGAAGATCGGACGGAAAATGGGGCATGTCAATCTGCTCTGTCAGGATGTCGAAGAAGGATTACAATGGATTGAACAAACTAATCTTTGGAGGAATACAAATTTATGATCGAACGTTATAGCAGACCCGAAATGAGAGCCATCTGGACGGAGGAGAACAAATTCAAGTCATGGCTGGAAGTTGAAATTTGTGCATGCGAAGCTTGGGCGGAGCTTGGAGTCATTCCTAAGGAAGAAGCAGCTTTGCTTCGTCAGAACGCTTCTTTTGATATTGACCGCATTTACGAGATTGAACAGGAAACACGTCATGACGTTATTGCTTTCACACGTACGGTATCTGAAAGTCTGGGTGCAGAGCGGAAATGGGTGCATTACGGACTGACTTCCACGGATGTCGTTGATACAGCTCTTGGATATGTACTGCGTCAGGCAAACGAAATCTTGGAACGTGACATTGTGAACTTCATCGAAATTTTACGTGAAAAAGCACTGACTTATCAACACACGCCAATGATGGGACGTACACATGGCGTACATGCGGAGCCAACGACGTTTGGTCTGAAAATGGCACTATGGCATGAAGAAATGAAACGGAATCTGGAGCGTTTCCGCCACGCGGCAGACAACGTACAATACGGTAAAATCTCTGGAGCAGTCGGCACATACGCAAACATCGATCCATTTGTAGAAGAGTTTGTCTGCGAGAAGCTGGGCACGAAGCCTGCACCAATCTCGACTCAAACGCTGCAACGCGATCGTCATGCAGAATACATGGCTACACTGGCATTGATTGCAACGTCTTTGGACAAGTTCGCTACAGAAGTACGTGCGCTGCAAAAGAGTGAATTCCGTGAAGTGGAAGAAGCATTTGCGAAAGGTCAAAAAGGATCTTCGGCAATGCCGCACAAACGTAACCCAATCGGCAGTGAGAACATCTCCGGTCTGTCCCGCGTGATCCGCGGACATATGGTATCGGCATACGAGAACGTGACACTGTGGCACGAGCGTGATATCTCGCACTCTTCCGTAGAGCGTATCATTCTGCCGGATGCAACGATGCTGCTGAACTACATGCTGAACCGTTTCGGTAACATCGTGAAGAACCTGACGGTATTCCCTGAAAATATGAGACGCAATATGGAGCGCACCTTCGGCGTGCCATTCTCCGGTCGAGTGTTGACCAAGTTGATTGACAAAGGTTTCAGCCGTGAGCAGGCGTACGATACCGTTCAACCACGTGCGATGCAGGCATGGGAAGAACAGCGCCAGTTCCAGGATATCGTGAAATCCACACCGGAAATCACTGAAGTGTTGAGCGAAGAGGAAATCGCAGATGCGTTCAACCCATCATGGCACCTGAAGCACGTGGATACGATCTTCAAGAAGCTTGGTTTGAACGATTAATACTCTAATAAGGCTATATAACGGAATGATGGGTTTGCTGGGAACGCAGAGGACAGAAATGAGCTGAAGAAGCGAAGCTAAAAGCTTTCTGAAAGAAAGCTACTTCGGAAGCATACGCCGCTGCGCCTTTATCAAATTTAGAACAAGTTTTACTAACTAAAGTATAAGTTGATTATGTGTTCACGCTGGAACGGAGAAGGCAGAAAAAACCTGGAGAAACGAAGTGTTCGCCTTTATTCCCGGATTTTAACCCTTTGAAAGTGAGATTAAAAAATCCGGGAATAACAGCGATCGAAAGGTTGTTCTGCATTCGGAGTGGCCCGCGTGATGAGGGGAATTGAACTTATATTTTACATCTCCTGAAAGAAGGTGAGCCTCCATGGCGCTGTCCACTGCAGCAGATCTCGTTAAAGCTCCTTTGTTATATAAGGGAAAAGTACGTGAGTTGTACGATTTGGGTGAACATTTTCTCATCGTGGTTACGGATCGGATTTCGGCATTTGACTATGTGCTGGACCCAGCCGTTCCTGAGAAAGGCAATGTGCTTAATAAACTTAGCAGCTTCTGGTTTGAACTGACGGGTGACATGATGGATAACCACGTGGTGCATACGGATGTAAACCAATTGGGCGATATCATCACTGATCCTGAACTGCTCAAAGACCGCATCATGGTGACCCGCAAAGCCGAGCGCATTGATATTGAATGTGTGGTACGTGGATACATTACCGGAGGCGGATGGAGACAATATGAGAAAAGCGGAGAGGTCAACGGCATCAAGCTGCCGGATGGACTTCGCAAAAACGCCAAGCTCGACGTTCCCATCTTTACCCCGGCGGCCAAAAACGATGTCGGTCACGACGAAGACATCCCGATGGATCGAATGCAAGAACTCGTTGGAGATGCTCTGGCGATTGAACTTCAGGAAAAGAGCCTGCGTCTCTACGATTTCGCTCGCGACTATTGCGATCAGCGGGGCATCATTCTCGCAGACTGCAAATTCGAGTTCGGCATGGTCGATGGCAAAGTCATTCTAATAGATGAAATCTTCACTCCAGATGCTTCTCGCTTCTGGGCCAAAGAGAATTACGCACTCGACATCGAGATCGACAGCATGGATAAAGAGCCGGTGCGCACCTATCTGTTAGGCAGCGATTGGGACAAGAACAGTAAACCTGACCCGCTGCCACAAGAGGTAGTGGAGGCCACAACCGCTAGATACGTCGATATTTATAACCGTTTAACGAGATAATAACGTTTGAGCGAGCTACGGGAAAGTTTGAGGAGGCTAACGTTTGAGCGGGCTACGAGAAAGTTTGGCTTTCGATCGCTGTTGCCCCCGGAATGTTTTGATTGGAATCCTTTTTTCAAAAGGAACCATTCCGGTTGCAAAGGCGACCGCTTCGCTTCTACAGCTCAAATCTTTCCCTCCGCCAGTGTCAAACTGGGGGATGAGGCAATTAAGTGCGGAGGCTTCCCACAGGTAGGAAAGCCTGAAAAAATTACGAGAATTAAATTCATTGATTACTAAAGTATTTTATAGACCATTCACTGTTTTCACGTAATGGTCAGGCTAGACCATTACACACCGTGAAACGTAAAAGGTTTAGGCCTTTAAAAAAACGTCGCATGGACTAGCGGAGGGGCGGAATTGTTCTTAAAGGAGCGATAGCGTTCGCCTTTGTCCCCGGGTTTTGACCGCACAGCGGTTCAAAACAATCAAAAAAACCTGGGGACAACCAGCGACCGGAAGAACAATCCGCCCCGGAGCAAGCTCCAAAGCCACCTTTTTAACAGCATAAAGCATTTATCCCGTTCATTACTGAGGAGGAACATAAGGATCATGATCAAAGCAACCGTATATGTCACTATTAAGCAAAGCGTACTCGACCCGCAAGGCGTAGCTGTTCAAGGAGCCCTGCATTCAATGGGATTCAATGAAGTGGAAAGTGTACGGATCGGTAAAGTCATGGAACTGAACCTGGATACAACAGATCGTGCGGAAGCGGAGAAACGATTGAAAGTCATGTGTGAGAAGCTGCTGGCCAACACCGTTGTTGAAGATTACCGCTACGAATTGGAGGGTTAATCTCATGAAATTTGCAGTTCTTGTGTTTCCTGGCTCCAACTGCGACATCGACTGTTACAAGGCAGTGGAAGATGCTATTGGACAAGAGGTTGATTATGTATGGCACACGGCTACAGATCTATCGGCTTATGATTGTATTTTAGTTCCGGGTGGTTTCTCTTATGGTGACTACCTGCGCTGTGGAGCTATTTCCCGCTTTGCACCGGTAATGAACGAGGTAGCGAAAGCTGCTGAACAAGGTAAATACATTTTGGGTATTTGCAACGGATTCCAGATCCTGACGGAAGCGGGATTGCTTCCAGGTGCATTGATCCGCAACACTTCCCTGAAATTCCGTTGTCACGATACGGTATTGAAAGTGGCGAATGCAGATACGCCTTTTACACGTGACTATGCACCCGGCGAAGAGATTATCATCCCGATTGCTCACGGTGAAGGTAACTATTATTGCGACGAGGAGACGCTCGCGAGTCTGCAAGCAAACAACCAGATCGTATTTACGTATGGCAACAACCCGAACGGTTCCTTGGGCGATATCGCGGGAGTCTGTAACGAGGGTGGAAACGTGGTCGGCATGATGCCGCATCCAGAGCGTGCAGTGGACTCACTGTTTGGTTCGGAAGACGGCAAACGTATGTTTACATCTATTTTGAAAGCATGGAGGGATCGGCATGACGCAGCAGCTATCCGCTAAGGAACCGACAGCAGAACAGGTCGCAGAACATAAACTTTACGCACAAATGGGCGTATCTGACAGCGAGTATGAGCTGATCTGTGAGTTCATGGGGCGCAAGCCAAACTACACAGAAATTGGTGTGTTCAGTGTAATGTGGTCCGAGCACTGTGCTTATAAAAACTCCAAGCCATTGTTGCGTCGTTTCCCAACCACTGGACCACGTGTCCTGATGGGACCTGGTGAAGGTGCCGGTATCGTGGATATCGGTGATAACCAGGCCGTTGTATTCAAAATTGAAAGCCATAACCATCCTTCCGCGGTTGAGCCTTATCAAGGTGCGGCAACAGGTGTGGGCGGCATTATCCGTGATATTTTCTCCATGGGCGCAAGACCGGTAGCATTGCTTAACTCCCTTCGTTTCGGCAAGCTGGAGAGCGATCGCGTTAAATATTTGTTCGAGCATGTGGTAGCCGGTATTGCTGGATACGGGAACTGTATCGGTATTCCTACCGTAGCGGGCGAAGTGATGTTTGATGAGAGCTATGAAGGCAATCCGCTGGTTAACGCCATGTGTGTGGGTCTGATTGATCATGACAAAATTCAGCGCGGCGTAGCTAAAGGTGTAGGTAACCCTGTGTATTATGTAGGGCCGCCAACAGGCCGGGATGGTATTCATGGAGCGACTTTTGCATCTGTTGAGCTTACTGAAGAATCCGAGTCCCAACGGACAGCGGTTCAGGTCGGTGACCCGTTTATGGAGAAACTTGTCATGGAATCCTGTCTGGAATTGATCGACACAGGGATCGTGCTTGGTATTCAGGATATGGGTGCAGCGGGTCTGACGTGCTCCAGTGCGGAGATGGCAAGTAAAGCGGGTAACGGTCTGGAACTGTATCTGGATCAGGTGCCACAACGTGAAGAAGGCATGACGCCTTATGAGATGATGCTGTCCGAGTCCCAGGAACGGATGCTGTTTGTTGTTGAGCCGAAGGATGAGGCGCAAGCGATGGAGATCTTTGAACGTTGGGGCGTTATCTGTGCAAAAGTCGGAAAAGTAACGGATGATGGACGTCTGAAATTGATCCACCATGGCGAAGTGGTTGGAGATATGCCGGTAACAGCACTGGTTGATGAGTGCCCAGTGTATGACAAGCCTTCTTCTATACCTGCTTATTATGAGCAAAGTGCCTCTATCGACACCCTTCGTTACGATGAAGTGTCGGATCTCGGCGGTGCATTGAAACAAGTGTTGGCATCCCCAACGGTAGCGAGCAAGAAGTGGGTTTATGATCAATATGATTACATGGTGCGTACAAGTACTGCGGTTCGCCCAGGTTCGGATGCAGCGGTTGTAACGATTCGTGGAACACGTAAAGGTTTGGCGATGACAACAGATTGTAACGGACGTTATGTATATCTGGATCCAGAAGTAGGCGGACGGATTGCTGTCAGTGAAGCTGCTCGTAACATTGTATGTTCCGGTGCAGAGCCATTGGCGATTACGGACAACCTGAACTTCGGTAACCCGGAGAAGCCGGATATTTTCTGGCAGATGGAAAAAGCAGTAGACGGTATGGCGGAAGCTTGCCGCGTGCTGGATACGCCAGTTATCGGTGGTAATGTGAGTCTGTACAACGAAAACGCCAAAGGCTCGATCTATCCAACGCCAGTTGTCGGTATGGTAGGTCTCGTTCATGATACGGATCATATCACGACACAAGCATTCAAATCCGAAGGCGATGTCATCATCCTCCTCGGTGAGACAAAAGCTGAGCTCGGTGGCAGCGAGTTGCAATACGCGGTATATGGTCAAACGGAAGGTCGTCCGCCAGAGCTGAATTTGCAAGTGGAAAAAGCGTTGCTGGGAACAGTGCTGGAAGCTATTCAATCCGGTCTCGTTCGCTCAGCGCATGACTTGTCTGAAGGCGGTTTGGCTGTAGCACTGGCAGAGTCTTGCATCAGCGGCAACGTGGGTGCACAGGTGAATGTAGAAACTGCACTGCGTGCGGATCATGCACTCTTCAGTGAAAGCCAATCTCGTATTCTGCTTTCGGCTTCGCCGGAGCAAGCAGGTAAACTTGAAGCGTTTGTACGTGAGCGCGGTGTACCTGTAGCTATCATTGGACGTGTAGAAGGAAGCAACTTGACAATTGAATTGAACGGAACATCAGCCGTGAACGAACCTGTAGGAGGTTTAACTCAGGTCTGGGAGGATGCGATTCCATGTCTCATGAACTGACGACAGGACCATTGTGGACAGGTGATTATTATAATGAAGGGTCCGGTAAGGAAGGACTCGACAAATTAAAGGAAGAATGTGGCGTATTCGGGGTATTCAAACACCCTGACGCCGCATCACTATCCTATTATGGCCTGCATGCCTTGCAACACCGGGGTGAAGAAAGTGCAGGAATGTGTGTAAGTGACGGTAACGAGTTTCACTACCACCGTGGTATGGGTCTGGTGAAGGAAGTCTTCACTAAAGACTTGATGCAAACGTTGACCGGGGATATCTCTATCGGACATGTTCGCTATTCTACAAGCGGTGACAGTAAGCTGACGAACGCACAACCATTGGTATTTAAATACCGTGATGGTGATCTGGCTGTAGCAACGAACGGAAATATTGTAAATGCGCCAACAATCCGGCGTGAATTGGAGCAGGGCGGGTCTATTTTTCAAACGACCAGTGATACCGAAGTTATTGCCCATCTAATCGCGAGATCTTCCAAAGGATTGGTAGAAGCCGCGAAGGATGCGTTCCAACGGATTGTGGGTGGTTATGCATTTCTGATCATGACCAACGACAAGTTGCTGGTTGCTTCTGATCCCCATGGTCTGCGTCCACTCACAATGGGTAAATTGGGAGATGCGTATCTGTTCGCATCCGAAACATGTGCGCTGGAGACGATTGGTGCAGAGTTGATTCGTGACATTGAACCGGGTGAACTGTTGGTGCTGGATGCGGATGGTCTTCATGAGGACCGCTTCGATCATCACAAACACCGCAAGGCACTGTGCGCGATGGAGTATATCTACTTTGCTCGTCCGGACAGTGACATGAATGGTGCAAACCAGCACGCTGCGCGAAAACGGATGGGTAGCCGCATGGCGATTGAGTCGTTTGTGGATGCCGATCTGGTAACAGGTGTACCGGACTCCAGTATTTCCGCGGCAATCGGCTACGCCGAGCAAACCGGGATTCCGTATGAGATGGGTATGATCAAAAACAAATACACCGGACGTACGTTTATCCAGCCAAGTCAGGAATTGCGGGAGCAGGGCGTAAAGATGAAGCTGAGCGCTGTGCGTCGCGTTGTGGAAGGCAAACGTGTGGTTATGATTGACGACTCCATTGTACGGGGAACGACCTCCCGGCGAATCGTGAACATGCTGCGTGATGCAGGAGCAACGGAAGTTCATGTGCGCATTACATCACCACCTTTCAAAAACCCGTGCTTCTATGGCATTGATACGCCTGACAGCCGCGAATTGATCGCCTCACAGCTGTCGGTGGAAGAAATTTGCCGTGAAATTAATGCGGATTCCCTGTCGTTCCTCAGTCCGGATGGACTGATTGCATCGATTCAGGGTGATAATCAGGATGACTACAAAGGCGGGCTATGCCTCGCATGCTTTGATAATGATTACCCAACCAACCTCGATTTTGGCGGCGAAGAAAAATTCGGCTGCAGCTGCTAGCTGTTATCCGGCGATACAAACGTAACTCGCCGACCGGGCGCAGCCCGAGCCCTTAGCCCCGCCTTGCGGAGCAACAGGGGCCTAGGCAGCCGTGCAAAGCAGCTGCCCATGGGCACAGCCCGAGCCCTTAGCCCCGCCTTGCGGAGCAACAGGGGCCAGGGCAGCCAGGCGAAGCAGCTGCCCTCCGGGCACAGCCCGAGCCCTTAGCCCCGCCTTGCGGAGCAACAGGGGCCCAGGCAGCCGAGCAAAGCAGCTGCCCTCGCGGGCTTGCCCCGCAGCGCAGCCGAGCGGGGTTCGCCGACCGATGGCCTGCGGCCATCGGTCGGCGAACAACCACGCGAGCACACGAACGAACCAACCATAGCAAGATCATACCAGCCACCCCTGCACCGCTTGTTTGGCGGGTGTCCAGAGGGCCTGCCAAGGTCCTTTGGGGTCCTCCCGGGCGGGAGGATTTAGGAGGGGCGAAAAAAAAGGAGCTGATTCCACTTGTCCGAAGCATACAAAAACGCCGGCGTCGATATCGCGGCAGGCAACGAAGCGGTTGAACGGATGAAAAAACACGTAAAGCGTACCTTCCGTCCGGAAGTGATGACAGATCTGGGAGGCTTTGGCGCCCTGTTCGGTTTGAACAAAGATAAATATGATGAGCCGGTGCTTGTATCCGGTACAGACGGCGTAGGAACCAAGCTGAAAATCGCATTTGCCATGGACCGTCATGATACCATCGGAATCGACGCGGTAGCCATGTGTGTGAACGACATTGTGGTACAGGGCGCAGAGCCGTTGTTCTTCCTCGACTATCTGGCGTGTGACAAAGTCATCCCGGAGAAAATCGAAGCCATTGTTGCGGGAATCGCAGAAGGTTGTCATCAGTCGGGCTGTGCCCTGATCGGTGGCGAAACGGCTGAAATGCCGGGCATGTACAGTGAGGGTGAATACGATATTGCCGGATTTACTGTGGGGATCGTGGACAAAGCAAAAATCATTAATGGTACAAGCATCGCTCCTGGCGACACGGTGATCGGACTTGCATCCAGTGGTGTGCACAGCAACGGATTCTCCTTGGTACGCAAACTTTTGTTGGAACAAGCCGGATTGGGATTGCAGGATGAAGTCGCTGAACTGGGTGGCAAGCTGGGTGACGCACTGCTGGAACCAACGAAAATCTATGTAAAACCACTCCTGTCCCTGCTTGAAAAGGTAAAAGTAAAAGGCATGGCCCACATTACAGGTGGTGGCTTCATCGAGAACATCCCGCGTATGCTGCCGAGCAGCGTGAATGTAGATATTGACTACGGTTCTTGGCCGATTCTGCCAATCTTCAACCTGTTGCAAGAAAAAGGATCTGTCTCAAACCGCGACATGTTCACCACGTTTAACATGGGGATCGGACTTGTGTTGGTTGTGAACGAAGCAGATGCAGGAGAAGCATTGGAACAACTGAAAGCATCCGGTGAAGAAGCATACATCATTGGACGTGTGACCGAAGGAGATGCGCGAGTAACCTTCACGGGAGCGGATGTTTAATGGCGAACTACCGTATTGCTGTATTTGCCTCTGGTGAAGGGTCGAACTTTCAGGCATTGGTGGATGCAGCACGGAACGGAGGGTTGGGGGCATCCATAGATCTGCTGGTATGTGACAAACCGGCTGCACGTGTGGTGCAGCGGGCGCAGGATGCAGGCGTGGAATGCCATCTGTTTACTCCCAAAAATTATGATTCCCGCGAAGCCTACGAGGCTGAGATCGTGGAAGTGCTTGAATCCAAAAACATTGACCTGGTTGTTCTTGCCGGATACATGAGATTGTTGACTTCGGTAGTCGTGGATCGCTATGCAGGACGACTGATTAACATTCATCCGTCCTTGTTGCCAGCGTTTGCAGGCAAAGATGCCATAGGACAGGCACTGGAATACGGCGTTAAAATTACCGGAGTTACCGTGCACTTCGTGGATGGAGGCATGGATACAGGGCCGATTATTGCCCAGCATCCTGTTCCGATTTTGCCAGAGGATACGGCTGAATCCGTCAGTCGCTCCATCCATGCTGCCGAACAGCAGCTGTACCCTGAGGTTGTATCCTGGTTCGCTCAAGGTCTGGTTCAGTTAGACGGTCGTCACGTCACTGTTAACAACAGGTTTGATATAAGTTGAAATTTTTTTACACATTAACGGAGAGGACAGAAAAAACCTGAAAAAGCGAAGCGTTCGCCTTTATCACCGGATTTTCCCTTTAAGAAAAGGGGATCGAAAAATCTGGGGATAACAGCGATTGGAAGGTTGTTCTGTCATCGGAGTGTCCGGTGTAAACATCTTGGTTCCACTTATATAACAGAAGTCGAAAATTGGTACGCATTTTGTGATATTTCTCGGGAAATAAATCGGCTGTGTTTCGCCATGAAACGCGAAGCCATGGGACATTAAAGGAGGAGCATATTGTGAGTATCAAAAGAGCGCTGGTCAGCGTATGGGATAAAACAGGCATCGTGGATTTTTGCCGCGAGCTGTCGCAAATGGGTGTGGAGATTATTTCGACAGGAGGTACAAGCAGCCTGTTGTCGAAGGAAGGCGTACCTGTCATCGGAATTTCGGATGTGACCGGATTTCCGGAAATTATGGATGGACGTGTTAAAACATTGCATCCGGCAGTTCATGGTGGTTTGCTGGCTGTTCGTGACAGCGAAGAGCATAAGCGCCAGATGGAAGAGAACGGACTGGGTTATATCGACCTCGTTGTTGTAAACCTGTATCCGTTCCAGGACACCATCGCCAAACCGGACGTAACGTATGAGGACGCAATCGAGAACATCGATATTGGTGGTCCAACCATGCTTCGTTCTGCTGCCAAAAACCATGCTTATGTTAGTGTCGTTGTAGACACAGCAGATTATGGCAAGGTGCTTGAAGAGGTCCGCAGCAATGGGGACACCACACTCGAGACACGCAAACGGCTTGCGGCAAAAGTGTTCCGCCATACAGCGGCATACGATGCAGTTATTTCCGATTATCTCTCCAACCTGAACGGTGATCCACTGCCAGAGCGTCTGACGGTTACTTATGAAAAACTCCAGGATTTGCGCTACGGCGAAAATCCACATCAGCAGGCGGCATTCTACCGCAAACCGCTGGCAGCCCAAGATACGTTGACAACAGCCGAGCAATTGCACGGCAAAGAGTTGTCGTACAATAACATCAACGATGCGAACGCTGCCTTGCAGATTGTCAAGGAATTTGAAGAACCGGCTGTTGTGGCGGTTAAACATATGAATCCTTGCGGTGTAGGTATTGGCGAAAGCATCTACGAAGCTTATGGCAAAGCTTATGCGGCAGATCCAACCTCCATCTTTGGTGGTATCGTAGCAGCCAACCGCATTATCGACAGCGATACAGCGGCTAAACTGAGTGAGATTTTCCTGGAAATCGTACTGGCTCCTGATTTTACACAAGAGGCACTCGACATCCTGACCAAAAAGAAAAACATTCGTTTGCTCAAAACGGGTGAACTGAACGCTGCCCGCAATCGGGAGAGTAAGTTCGTAGTAACTTCCATCGACGGCGGCATGATCGTGCAACAAAGCGATGTGCATTCCATTGAAGCGAGCGAATTGAAGGTAGTTACAGATCGTGCACCATCCGAAGAAGAATTGAAACAGCTGTTGTTTGGATGGAAAGTGGTTAAGCATGTGAAATCCAATGCGATCGTGCTTGCAGCAAACGACATGACTGTAGGTGTAGGCGCAGGGCAAATGAACCGTGTCGGCGCAGCCAAGATTGCTATTGAACAAGCAGGAGAACTAGCCAAAGGAGCCATTCTGGCATCCGATGCGTTCTTCCCGATGGGCGATACACTGGAACTTGCAGCCAAAGCTGGAGTTACGGCCGTTATTCAACCAGGTGGTTCAATCAAGGACGAAGAGTCCATCAAAGTAGCGAATGAATACGGCATTGCCATGGTCTTCACTGGCGTTCGTCACTTCAAACACTAAAATCCCGAAATTCATGGAGGGGAAACTAGCTAATGGATATTCTGGTAGTGGGCGGCGGTGGCCGGGAACATGCAATCATATGGGCACTGGCGAAAAGCCCGAAGGCTGGCAAGATACATTGTGCTCCGGGAAATGCAGGCATTGCACAGCTCGCCGAGTGTCATCCGATTGCGGTAAATGAATTCGATAAACTGACGGCGCTTGCCGTGGAGCTTAACGTGGGATTGGTTGTTATTGGTCCAGATGATCCGCTAGCAGACGGGATTGTGGATGCTTTTGACAAGACAGGTATTCCGGTATTTGGACCACGACGCAATGCAGCAGAGATTGAGGGCAGCAAAACGTTCATGAAAGACCTGCTGCACAAATACAATATTCCGACTGCAGCCTATGAGAAATTCGACAATTACGAGCAAGCGCAGGCTTATCTGAATGAGCTGGCCATCCCTGTGGTGATCAAGGCCGATGGGCTGGCAGCTGGAAAAGGCGTTACCGTAGCCTATTCACGTGATGAGGCAGATCAAGCACTCCGCAGCATTATGGTGGACAAGGTATTTGGGGAAGCAGGAGCCAAAGTTATCATCGAAGAATTCCTGGCAGGTCAGGAAATGTCGATTTTGGCTTTTGTCGATGGGGAGACCGTTCGTCCGATGGCTGCTGCACAGGATCACAAACCGGTATTCGACAATGATCAAGGGCCAAACACAGGCGGAATGGGTACGTACTCACCCTTGCCACACATTCCGGCCTCGATTATTGAAGAAGCGGTAGAGACGATTATCAAACCAACCGCCAAAGCGATGGTATCCGAAGGACGTCCGTTCCAAGGTGTATTGTTTGCCGGGCTGATGATTTCACCAGATGGCAAACCCAAAACGATTGAGTTCAACGCCCGTTTCGGTGATCCCGAGACGCAGGTTGTATTGCCACGTCTAAAGAGTGATCTGCTCGACATTTTCTGGGCAACCGTACATGGGAAATTGGCGGATATTGAGATTGAATGGAGCGAAGAAGCCGCTGTATGTGTGGTGCTTGCTTCTGGAGGATATCCTGGTCCTTATGCAAAGGGTGTAGTCATTGAGGGACTGGATCAAGTCGACGAAGCCGTGGTATTCCACGCTGGAACGGCACGCAATGAATCTGGATCATGGGTCACCAATGGTGGACGGATTCTGGGCGTTGTGGGTCTTGGTTCTGATATTGCCGAAGCCAGAAACAAAGCCTACGCTCAAGCGGAACAAATCCATTTTGACGGTAAACATCAACGTTCTGATATTGCTGCGAAAGCGTTGGTATAACTAATTCTAACTTGATAAAGTGAATTATAGGGGTCCGTAAAGATGTACACCAAAAAAGGTGTTTGCATCCTGCGGGCCCTTTTCAACGTATACATGATTATGGTGTCATTGCTGGACTTGTCATAGTCCGGATTCGGCAAAGAAGAATGGCTGTAAATAAAGGCCCGTGGCAGGTTTAATCGACTAAAGTAAAGGGTACCATTTCTATAAACTGGTCTATACTAATCATGTGAACAATATCACATAAAATAATTGTAGATGAGAGCAAGATCACGTACATAAAAGTTTATTTTGTGAACTCATTGTATAATCTATATTCCAAACCATAACGTGCAACTGGATGGTTTGGCGTAGATCATGTTATACTTTTCTGAAACAGGAATGAACAAGAGGGGAGGTGGATATCTATTGGGAAGGCGATATTGTAAACTGTCCAAATGGAGAATTTTGGTGGAGTAAATCGAGAAACAATGACAGCATGAGGGGGAACCCTGTTTTTAGTGAAGTAGTTTCTATAAGTGATGGACTTCATCCTGAATTCCTGTTTTGCAATTTTACAAGGTCAAAGTACAACCTATACACACTTTATCATTTATCGATTTCATATAAGGCATACGCCATATTGAACGTCAATCAGCTGTTGAATGGTTAACCAAGTTAACCGATCACGCTGTAACTATCTCTGGAGGTGAATCCCTGAGAAGCGGGGAAATCATTGGACATAATCACCATATTAAATATTGTATTACTCATTATCTTGATTGCATTGACCGCATTTTTCGTTGCATCTGAGTTCGCTGTGGTTAAGATTCGTACATCAAGAGTGGATCAACTGGTTGCCGAGGGAAATAAAAAGGCCATATTGGCCAAGAAAGTAGTCTCGGACCTCGATTATTATCTGTCAGCCTGTCAGCTCGGTATTACCGTAACTGCCCTTGGATTGGGGGCGCTCGGTAAGCCAACCGTTGAAAGGTTGTTATACCCGGTATTTAATTATCTGGATGTATCAGCTTCCATATCGGCGGTTGCTTCCTATGCGATTGCCTTTATACTTGTCACGTTCCTGCACGTTGTGGTTGGGGAGATGGCTCCCAAAACGATGGCGATCCAATTTTCGGAAAAATTGACGCTGTTGCTCTCGCCGCCGCTATACTGGTTCGGAAAAATTATGTATCCCTTCATTTGGGCGCTGAATGGTGCATCCCGGGTAATTCTTCGGGCATTTGGCGTAAAGCCTGCCGGACACGAACAGGCCTACTCGGAGGATGAGATCAAAATCATCATGAACCAGAGTTATGAAGGGGACGAGAACAACAAGACTAAGCTTTCGTATCTGGAAAACGTATTCGTGTTCGATGAGCGTGATGCCAAAGACATCATGGTTCCGAGGACAGAGCTTGTGACACTGAATCAGAATATGACTTACGACGATATTATTCCGATATTGGATGAGCATCATTATTCACGTTATCCCGTCATCGAGGATGGGGACAAGGACCGCATTGTCGGTGTAGTGAATGTGAAAAAGATTTTGCCCGACATGGTTGCCCTGAGGGAGCACCAACTTGTCGATTTTGTTCGCGAAATTCCTTTCGTTTCTGAAGTTACAAGTATCCAGGATGCCATGATCAAGATGCAGCAGGAACGTGTGCACATGGCCGTGGTCGTGGATGAATACGGAGGTACCTCGGGAATCATTACAATGGAGGATATTCTGGAGGAGCTTGTCGGCGAGATTCGGGATGAGTTCGATGCCGATGAAGTTGCTGACATTCAGGAAACTGGAGAGAACCAATATCTCATTAACGGCCGGGTGCTGCTGGATGAGTTGGAGCGGCAGTTTGGGATTGTCTTTGAAGGCAATGAAGAGATGGATACCGTGGCCGGATGGATTCAGTTCCAGAAGGGTGTCGGTGTGGAACAAGGCGATACAGTAGAGCACGGTGATTACGTCTGGACCGTTGTGGACGCAGAAAATTTTCACATTAAGCAGGTTCTGCTTGAACGTGTAAATGGTGCTCAGGTCGATGAATCTGCCAGTGACCTGGCCTGATCGGATTACTTTAAAAGTGCTTTCCTCACTGCTACTGGAAGGGTCTACTGTCATCGGAGTGGCTAAGCAATTTTATTTGAAAACTCAAATTAAAATGATCAACTTGGAGGTGAATCCCTCATATTGAGGGAAATCATTGGACGGAATAATAGCCTTAAACTTATTTTTAGTAGCCGTATTTATAGGTCTGACCGCCTTTTTCGTTGGAGCAGAATTTGCAATTCTGAAAGTACGGATGTCCCGAATAGATCAGTTGATCCTGGAAGGGAACAAAAAAGCGGTATTGGCCAAAAAAGTGGCTCACAATCTGGATTATTATCTATCTGCGTGTCAATTGGGTATCACGATCACAGCACTGGTATTGGGTGCGTTGGGTGAACCCACTGTTGAGAAAATGCTGCATCCGCTGTTTGAGCGATTGGAAGTCCCAGCGGCGTTGTCTACGGTACTTTCGTACGGGATTGCCTTGGCAATCATTACGTTCCTGCATGTGGTTATCGGTGAATTGGCACCGAAAACACTGGCGATCCAGTTTGCAGAGAAGATGACACTATTGCTCGCACCACCGCTGTACTGGTTTGGTAAGATCATGAATCCGTTCATCTACGCGCTGAATGGGGCTGCCCGTCTATTGCTTGGCATCTTTGGTATAAAGCCCGCTGGTCACGATACGGTTCACTCCGAAGAGGAACTGAAGCTGATTATGGCGCAGAGTTATGAGAGTGGAGAAATTAATCAGACGGAGCTGGACTACCTCAAAAACATTTTTGCTTTTGATGAGCGTTTGCTTCAGGAGATTATGATCCGCAAAGAAAAAATTGTCACACTGGACAAAGAAATGCCATTGAATCGTATGATCGAGGTTCTAAAGCAGCATGAATATACACGTTTCCCTGTGATCGAAAAAGGAAATCAGGATCACTTCGTTGGATTTATCCATACAAAGGAAATGCTCACGAGTGTTGCCGCAGGCCGGGCGTTCAATATGGATACGTTTGTACACGACATGTTGAAATTTTCGGAGTTATCGCCGATTAAGGATGTCTTGGTCCAGATGCAGCAAAGTCGTTCCCATATCGCAACGGTGCATAATGCACAGGGGGAAACGGTTGGTCTGGTTACGATGGAGGATATTCTTGAAGAAATTGTTGGAGATATCAAAGATGAATATGATGGCAAGGATTTGGTTCAACCGTCTAAGCGATTAAAATTGACCTAAAGAAGTAATACAAAGTTATATGGGTCGATGTTGTATGGAGGCAATGGAATAAGTTTCAAGGAAGACAGGTTTCCGAGTGATCGGGACCTGTTTTTTTATTGTCGATTTCAGTAAACTCAAGCGGCATTTCAGCAGGTCAAAGACCAATAGTATCTTAACTTTAAAACAAAAGCTTGCATTTTGAGGATCAATGGATTAATATAAATTTAAAGAATCTTAATTTAAAGATAAAAAACAAAAAGTAATGTATAACAAACTGCTAAATATAACAATGATACAAATAAAACCAAGGGAGTGGAGATTATGTTCAGAACTTCAGGAATTCATCACGTTACGGCTTTTGTAGATGATGCACAGAAAAATGTTGATTTTTACGCAGGTGTATTGGCATTGAGACTGGTGAAAAAAACAATTAACTTTGATGCACCAGATGTGTACCATCTGTATTATGGCAATGAGGATGGGGCACCCGGCACCATTATCACCTTCTTCCCGCAGAAAAATGCTAGAAGAGGTGTCATCGGTGCAGGACAGACGGGGGTAACCGTATATGCGATTCCGGTGGGCAGTCTGCCATTCTGGAAAGAACGTCTGACATCCTTCGATATTCCATTTGAAAATAAAACAAGATTTGGCGAGCAGTACATTCGCTTCTTCGACAAAGGCGGTCTGTTGCTCGAATTGGTCGAGCGTGAAGGAGGTCAGCCAAGTCAGTGGGCATTCAATGGTGTACCTTCGGAACATGCCATCAAAGGTTTTGGTGGAGCTGTGTTATTCAGCCATGTACCTGACAAAACAACGGATGTGCTGACAACGATGCTCGGTCTCGAGCAGGTAGGGGAAGAGGATGGAATCATTCGTCTGCAGGCAAGTGGTGACATTGGTCAACTGATCGACATTCAATCGACTGGAATCCAACGGGGAATTGGCGGAGCAGGTACGGTTCACCATATCGCATGGCGTGCAAAAGATTATGTCGAGCATGAACAAATGCAGCAGAATCTTGAAAAAGCCGGATATCATCCAACTCCGGTCATTGACCGCCAGTACTTTAACGCCGTGTATTTCCGGGAACCGGGAGGTATACTGTTTGAACTGGCTACGGATCCTCCAGGATTTGCACGGGATGAACCACAAGAGAGCATGGGTCAAAAACTGATGCTGCCTGAATGGTATGAACCACAGCGGGAGCAGATTGAACAGCTGTTGCCACCTATTCAAGTACGTGAATGGAAAGGAGAGCCCAAATCATGACGACTACCAATACAATGAAACATATTTATAAAGCAGGTTCTCAGCCGGATGCACCCACAATTTTGTTGCTGCACGGGACAGGTGGAACGGAGAATGATCTGGTAGGTCTGGCCGAGATGATCGCGCCAGGAGCAGGTATTCTGGGAGTGCGTGGTAACGTATCCGAAAATGGAATGCCCCGTTTCTTCCGCCGTTTGGCGGAGGGGGTGTTTGACGAAGAGGATCTCATTGCACGGACAGCGGAACTGGGTTCTTTTGTGGATGCAGCTGCTGTGGAGTATGGCTTTGATCGTGCCAATGTCTTCGCGCTGGGCTATTCCAACGGAGCAAACATCGCAGCAAGTCTGATCTTCCATCAGGCTGACGTATTTAAAGGAGCGATTCTGCACCATCCGATGGTACCGCTTCGCGGTTTGGAATTGCCGGACCTGAAAGGTTTACCTATATTTATCGGAGCAGGAGAGAACGATCCAATTGTGCCAAAACGTGAAACGGATGAACTCGCTTCACTGCTAAGTGGAGCAGGTGCCGATGTACACATGCACTGGGAGCGTCAGGGGCATCAGTTGACCCGTACCGAGGCGGAAGCTGCTGCGGCATGGTTTAAGACTCAGGCGTGATTGGTTGCCTAGAGTAGGAAGTTATGAATATCGAAGTCACAGTCTGATCTGTAGGCTACGTGCTTTGCTTTTAGCGTGAATCAATAAATAATGAATGAAGTAAATTTGGCACACTGTTTATGCAGTCCGTTTAACTGCCCGATCCTTGAATGGATCGGGTTTTTGATATGCTTTTCGGGAGAGAGGCGTTGATATATTTGTTGATTAATGAAAACTGAAGAGTCTTGCAAATCCGACACTATGCCTTGTTCTAAAGAGTGGAATAATCTATAATCAAGTAATTGATAATCATTTTCAATTAGATTCGGTTTGTTATGACTTTGCGTGCAATTAGGAGGGGAAGATGAAGCCTAACCACAGCTCACATTCTTTTGGTTCAAGTGCCTTTATTCAGACCCGGGATGGTCGCAAACTACATTATATGTCCAGAGGAACAGGCGATCTGACCGTTGTATTTGAGTCCGGAATGGGTTTCTCACGATCAACCTGGGGTTTGGTAGCACCTGCAGTTGCTGAATATGCACATGCCGTTGTGTACGACAGGTCGGGGACAGGACGAAGTGAAGTCGATTCGTCTCCACGCAATCTCCGTAGAATAGCAGAAGATCTTGACGATCTGCTGACTGCATTGGGGCCTGGTCCGTTCATATTGGTAGGGCACAGCTGGGGAGGCCCCATTGTACGAGCGGCTGCGGCCTCGAAACTGTCTCGGCTAAGGGGAATTATTCTTGTTGATCCTTCAGACGAGCACTGTGAACTGTATTTTTCCAAACCAGCCAAATTCAATTTTGCCTTGAACAGTCTCCTGATTCCGCTCATGGCACGTACGGGATTGTACAGATTATTAGGCAGCAGACCTGGAAGTGTACAACCTGACGACGTTGTCGGGGATCACCGTGCAGAGGATTTCACCTTACAGGCGGCCAGGACAATGGTTGCAGAGTCGAAACCTTTTCTAAATGACTTGGCTTCCTTGCTGATTACTCCTCTCGATCTTGGTGATCTGGAAGTCAGGGTCATCTCAGGTACGAAAACAGGCATGGGAGAGCGTAAAATAAGACCTGCTATTATCGAGGCACACCGCCAGACTGTGAGTACTTTATCGAATGCAAAATGGATCGGAGCTGATCAATCGAGCCATATGGTCATGTTTACAGATCCCCAGGTCATTGTTGATGAAATATTGCGAATGGTAAATGATGCGAGCTCAGGCGCAAGAACAGAACAAAAGTGATACAATAAAAAGAAAAAGCAATGCTTGCATTGCCAACCAAGATAAGCGGAGTGTGGATAAGAGATGAAACCAGTGGAACAAGAACCAACGGGAACTGCCAATCCCGGCCGTACCGGTGTTGGCATGGAAGATATCGTGCGCGCACATCATGTGCTGCGTGAAGTCATTGTAAGAACACCTTTGCAGCGGGATGCTGTATTGTCGGCCAAATATAACTGTAATGTGTATCTTAAACGGGAAGACCTGCAGGTGGTGCGTTCATTCAAAATTCGTGGAGCATACAACATGATTCGCAGTCTGACTCCAGCTGAACTGGAGAAGGGCATTGTCTGCGCGAGCGCGGGTAACCATGCACAGGGAGTTGCTTTTTCCTGTAACGCGCTTAGCATCCACGGTAAAATCTTCATGCCGAGCACAACTCCAAACCAGAAGGTGAAACAGGTACGTCGATTTGGTGGAGATAATGTTGAAGTTGTGCTGACAGGTGATACGTATGACGATGCTTATGAAGAAGCTATGCGTGCGTGTAATGAACAGGGCATGACGTTTATTCATCCGTTCGACCAGCCGAAGATCATTGCGGGTAATGGTACGGTGGCGATGGAAATCATGGAGAGTCTGGATGAAAAAGCGGATTATGTATTCGTCACAATCGGTGGTGGCGGTCTGGCTGCCGGTGTTGGAACCTACATGAAGACGGTTAGCCCGGAAACCCGCATCATTGGCGTAGAACCACTAGGCGCGGCTTCCATGAGTGAGGCGATGTTCCGTAAGCAGGTTGTCACGTTGGATGATATTGATAAATTCGTGGATGGTGCTGCGGTGAAACGTGTTGGTGACCTGACATTTGACATCTGCAGCGGCACGTTGGACGACATTGTGAAGGTGCCTGAGGGCAAAGCTTGCACCACCATTTTGGAGCTATATAATGAAAATGCGATTGTTGTGGAGCCTGCCGGTTCTCTGGCGGTTGCTGCACTGGAGCAGTATCGCGAACAGATTGCGGGCAAGACGGTTGTCTGTGTGATTAGCGGCGGCAACAATGATATTGACCGGATGCAGGAAATCAAAGAACGTTCATTGATCTACGAAGGTCTGAAGTATTATTTCATGGTCAATTTCCCACAGCGTGCGGGAGCCTTGCGTGAATTCCTTGTGGAAGTATTGGGACCCAATGACGACATTGCCCGTTTTGAATATACGAAGAAGCATGATAAGGAAAATGGCCCTGCCTTGGTGGGCATCGAGTTGATGTACAAGGAAGATTACCAGCCGCTGATTGAACGTATGAATCGTAAAGGCCTCGCGTATACCGAGCTGAACAAAAATCTCAATCTGTTCAACATGTTAATCTGATGAATCATTCCAATGTGAAGTCGGACCGTAGCGAGGCACAGCCTCTGTTGAGACCTGCTAGCAAGGAAGATGCGGCACAAGTCATTCCTCTGCTCTATCAGGCGATTGGTGATATTGCCTATGCGCTGGCGGGTGAAGGCGATCATGAGAAAGCGATGCAGATTTTGCGGCAATTTTACGTGCAGGAAGACAATCGGATCAGTTATCGTAATATAACGGTAATGGAGCAGAATGAACAGGTCGCGGGAATACTGGTAGCGTATGATGGCGGTGAAGCAGATCTTCTGGATCAGCCGATTCTGGATCGGCCTGGTCGGAGTACAGATGAGAAATATGCATTGGTCAAAGAAACCCGTCCCGGGGAGTATTATCTGGATACTCTATCCGTAAGCGAAGCGTATCAGGGGCAGGGCATCGGCAAGGCATTGATGGCTGCTTTTGAGCAGCAGGGAAAGGAACTTGGACACTCGCAGGTATCCCTCATTGTTGAACGTGACAATGGCCGGGCCTTGATGTTGTACGAACGGCAGGGTTATATCAAGGATGAAGTGATTGTCATTTCTGGACATGAGTATAACCATATGGTCAAGCCGATTCTGTAGTTCTTGAATCAGAGCTGGCCTGGTGTAGGAGATTCAATTCAACGATAGAATCCAAAGAAAACCGACATGGGAACGAATCCTGTGTCGGTTTCTTTGTGTTCATTAGGTGATTAATATCATGAACCAATTAATAGCCGGCATCAGCCCCGTTCGAAACATTCTGTACTAGCCATTTCTCCACCGCAGCTGTTTTCTCATACTTCGCTTCCTTAACCACATCCATAAAGGCATCCAGCTTGGTGAGGAATTTACTATCGACGGATGCAAGACGTTGTAAGACGCCGTTGTATCCTCTTTGGGCGTTCGCAACCATTTTGTTCGTTTCATAATCAAACAGCGGTGTATTGTTCAGCCCATAAAAGGTATACAGGGTATAACTGTTCAACAGATCCTGCACCTGCTTGGCCCGGTTGGATTTCGGATGCAGCTCCAGGAATCGTTCCTGGCTGCGTGCTCGAAGGAGTATTTCCTGATAGCCAATGACCAGCGCTCCGTCATCCGCAGGCAAGTTTTTCGTTTCCTTCGTCATGATGAGGATGTAGCTTGAGATATCCTCTGTAATATCAGAGTTATATTTCACGAGTGCCGCATAATTCATAATGGGATAGAGGGAACCTTCGAGCATGACGAGGCGATAACCGCTGTCACGGGCTTCTTTTAACAGTGCACGCAGATCGGAGTCCTGGGTACGCTCCATGAGTTTGGTGAAGCTGTCGTTCGCTTGGTATGCCTTGAGCATCTTGTCCTGAACGTTTGGCACGAGCAAGCGGTCCGTCATGGCGGTTAGAGCCTGCAGGCGCGCATTCTCCAATTGAAGCACCATCAGGGTGGCGTGATGCGTTGTTACTTTTTTGATATTGGATTCCAGATAGGTGTCAGCGGCGGGTAAGCCGTTCTTTTTTTTGAGCATGGATTGAAATGTTTTATATATGACGGTTGAACTGCTGGTGGTTACTTTGGTATCCGGGCTCGAAGGAGCGGCAGTAGCAACTCCAGATGTAGCTGTGGTTCCTGTAAAGATTGCAGCAATGGTAACGACTGTGATGAAGAATCGCAACCCTTTGCGTTGGCCAGATAAATACGATGATGTCATCCGTGTGAACCTCCCGTAATTTTAAAAATAATAGGTTGTTATTCACTATACATTAAACGAATTTGGGAAGGATGTTGTTGCGGAATAATGACAAATTATTCTGTTATTTTTAACCTTTGGAGGGTAGATGGAGGAAGGACATTTCTGCGAAAATATTTTTTGTGGGATTGGAAACTTTTACTCATGTTCATACGTCTTAGATGTGCACAGGAAATTACAGGAATAAAATGAAAGTCAACAACGATTACATTTCAACTTAAATAATGAAGAGAATGGGGATACTGGATATGAAGAAAGCAGGAGGACGTCAAGTGAAAAAGGTGATGTCAGCACTGGCCGTATCGGCCATGTTGATGTCTGCACTTCCAACGTCAGTTATGGATGCAGCTGCAAGAATCAGCATTTATATTAACGATGCGGAGCTCTCGTCCGCACAGGCACCTGTCATGAAAGGTGGACGTGTACTGGTTCCATTACGCTCCATTTTCGAAGGATTGGATGCGACTGTAAAGTACACCAATAAAACTAAAACGATCACGGCGAACCGGGGAGATCAGGAAGTATCACTGAAACTGGGTTCCAAAACGGCTTACATCAACGGCGAAGCTGTAGCGCTGGATGTACCTGCAAATACCATCAAGGGAAACACAATGGTTCCAATTCGTTTTGTTAGTGAAGCTTTTGGGGAGAAAGTGTTCTGGAATTCCCGCAATCAGCGGGTAGATATCAAAACAACGTCCACGCCTCCAGTGGATGAGACGCAATATGCGGCATGGAACGTTTATGGTTCTGTATCCGGAAGCAATGGGGATGGCCGAGATCTGACTGTAAGCTTCACCCGTCCGACGTCCGAGAAGGCTGTATCCGCATATCGGATTATGCTGGTAAAAACGCGTGATGTGAACAGCTTTACTGAGTCTGCGGCATCGGCAGTACCTGCTTCGAACTATACATCCGTGACTCCAAATGGCAGTAACCCTAGATTGACGCTTAATGCACAGACTCGTGACGTGAACGGGGATCTGTTGAATTCCAATGAGACCTATCGATTGTATGTACTTACGGTGGGGAACAGCAACAACAGCTACAAAAATCTGCTGGCGTGGTCTTCCCAGTCTTTGAAACTAAACAATGTGAAAACGACGGTGCAACCTATCACAGGCCTGCGCATCGCAGATATCAGTGACTACGGGGATGGACGTGACCTGGAAATTAACTTCACACAGCCGAGCACCACATCGAATATTACGTATTACCGTGCTTTTGTAGTCAAGGCCAAAGACGCTTCTTCATTCAATCTGACTACGGCCAATAATGTTTCCAGTTCTAATTCAACCATTATCTACAAAGGCAACAGCACGGCTGTCAAAAGCCAGCTCAGTTCCTCGACGCGTGATACATCCGGGGAATTGATCAAAAACGGCACATCCTATGTCGTCTACATTGTATCCATGAGCTCCAATGCGGCAACAGCAGACAATAAACTGTCCACAGTATCATCTTCACTTACGCTGGGCGTAAACACAGCAACAGCGCCAGTCATCACGCAAGTGAAAGACAATTCGGATTATGGAGACGGTCGTGACATTCAGGTGAGTTTCAACCGTTCATCGGATGAATCCAAAGTGGCTAATTATCGAATTTTCGTAGTGCGGAACTCGGTATCCAGCAGCTTTAATCTGACTACGGCGAGCAATCTGTCTTCAAGCTTGTACTATAACGTGAACAAAACAGGCAACAATATTACAACGACACTGCCATCCTCCATGAAGGACACAAGTGGTTACAATGTAACGAATCTGCAGGATTATCGAATCTACGTTATGGCTGTAGGCAACCAGCAGAATGGATATACCAATGCGCTGTCTTCCTCGTCAACGCTGTTGAGACTGACAACGAATAGTAATGCTGGAGTTGCAAGCAACATCGGTGTGGCTGATGTGAGTGACTACAACGATGGACGTGACCTGAAGGTTTCGTTTAATAGAGCTTCGGATGAAACTAACGTTTCCGCGTATCGTGTATATGTGGTCCGTTCCGGAAATGCAGGCAGCTTCACACTGAGCGCAGCTAATGCATCGAACAATTATTATCAGGTGAGCAAGACGGGTGGAAATCAGTCATTTACTCTTCCGAGCAACGCGGTAGATACTAATGGGTCTCGAATCACTAATGGTGTTTCTTATCGTGTGTTCGTCCTGTCGGTAAGCAATAGCGGCAATTCCAGCCAGAATGCATTGTCATCTTATTCTTCACAAATTACGCTAGTACAGAACTCGACTGTGGCCGCTCCGACCTATGTGACTGCAGCGGACATCGGAGATAATGGAGACGGTAGTGATTTGCAGGTGACATTTAATAGATCGTCTAATGAGACGAATGTTTATCATTACCGTGTTTTCGTAGTCAAAACGGCGAACTTGGGTGGGTTCGATTTGGCAGAAGCAAATCGGAATCCAAACTATAAGGTTGTGAATAAAGCTAGCGGAAGCGGAAATTATACGTTGACTTTAAATGATGTAAAAGCAACAGATGGTACAAAAATTCTCAATGAGGAAAACTATCGTATATTTGTGCTCGCAGTAAGCAATAACAGCAACTCTTCCAATGTGCTGTCCACAGCTTATGCTGATATTAAATTGTCTGTAACAAGTGCTGTTGGAGCAGTTAAAATCACTGATGTAGAAGTTAAAAATGAAGAGCAGGCTGCTGGCGATGCAACGGATGTGACCTTGAGATATACGGAACCAGCTTCAAAAGTAGGGATCAGTCGTTATGTTGTAATGATTGCCCCGACTGGAAGCGGATTTAATCTTAATTTGGCGAAAGCTATTGCAAAAGAAAACAATCCTAACGTGATCAAGTCAGTGGACACAACAGGGGGGATTGCCACACTTCCGAATGCACTGAATGATATCAACGGGCAACCTATTGTATCGGGCAAGTCGTACACGGCTTACATTTTATCAGAATCTTCTGATAGCAAACGGGAATCAAGTATGACTTCATCTACTTTCATAATTAATGCTAAAAAACAGTCACCAACATTTGTAGAGAAGGTAGCAGATGTGAAGGCAACGGCAACCGATACTTCGATTAGTGTAAGTTTCACCAAGCCTGGCAATGAAACTGGAGTTGCAAGCTATGATGTTTACATTGTCCAAGATGCTAGCACCACAATCGATAACGGCCTTGGTAGTCGAGTAGCCACTGTGAATAGTGGGGCTGGCAATCCATCAACAGCGAACGTTAACATTACCGGTAATTCAACGGATTCGGATGGAGCTGTTTTCAAACCAGGAAAATATAAAATCAGAGTGGTTTCCGTGTCTAGTGACTCTGCGAAATATACAACCACAAGGTCAGATATAGCTACATTTACTATTCCGGCAGTTCCTACGTCCAATCCGGATAATGGTAGTCAAACTCCTACTGGAGAAACTCCACCTCAATAATTGTAAAGAGTTTGATGCTTTGATGAGTAGTTTGTTTTGTTAAGCGCCAGAAGTAGTGAAGGGGACGGAATCGATTCTGAAGAAGCGGTAGCGCTCGAAACCGGAACGGTCACTCCGAGAACCAACAATTTTATCTTTCAGTTATGTTAACAACTCAGGCTCCCTTTCCAAAAGTGAAGGGGAGTTTTTCTTAATCTCAAAGGTTGTTCTGCTAATGTAGTGAATTCTCTGAATCAAATATACTGCACTATAAAATCCTGTCACCAAAAAGGTTCCTTTGGCCATTGCTGCAAGTGGGTAAACCGATGGATAATAGGAGAAAGAAGAGCATGATCCGAAAGGAATGATGGGATGCTTGCATTTCGCTTGACCGGCTTGCCGGATTCCCGGTTACCTCTGTATCTGTATTGTGTAGGGACACAAGAAGAGAAAGTTCATTTTAGACCGGATGGATTTCCGGTGTATCAGCTTTTTTTGTTACGCAGCGGCAAGGGGGAATTTAAGGTACCAGGTGAAGGAGCGTGGACAGTATCGGCGGGACAACTGTTCGTGATCGAACCTGGGGTGGCCCATGAGTATATTCCGCATTCCAAAACACACGGGGAACTTGGATATATCGGCGTTGGTGGAGAGGCAGCGGGGGCGGTGCTTCGGTCGGCGGGACTGCTGCCGATGGGGCCACGGAGCTTGTCCGGATTTGAACAGTTCTGGTCACGAGTGACGGATATCTGGCACTCGCTGAACAATGGGATGACTGAAATGTGGAACAGCTCAACAATCATCTACCAGCTTATTCTGGACGTGTCCCGGTCCATCCTTCCGCTGCATGATGAGACAGAAGAGCGAGAAGTACGGAGTGGGTCATTAACACGTTCTGAGCGCGAGTCGGAATCGGCAAATGAAGCATTCAGTCGAGCAGTGTCGCTGATGCACACACACTACCAGGATGATCTGCTGCTGAAGCATGTAGCTGAAGCCGTTGGTTATTCGGTGCAGCACTTAAACCGATTATTTCATCAGAGACATGGGGTGACAGGGCATCAGTACATGCAGCGATTGCGTTTGCAGAAGGCGTCGGAATGGCTGGACAAGCACCCTCGAGCAAGTGTAAGAGAGGCTGCGGAGACGGTTGGTATGGAAGTGAACTACTTTATCCGCATGTATAAGCGAGAATTTGGAGAGACCCCAGGCAAGGAGATCAAGCATCGCATTCAGCTCAAAATGGAGAGAGACTCTACGGGCGCTGTGGATCATCTATCTGAAGCTTGACATGACCATTCCTTTCGAAGGCGGGATTAGCTTCAAACGAGCTGCTGGCCATATTTAAGGTTACACATAAAATGTGGTACGTGATCACCTTTACCTCTGCTAGATAAAAATATTATGAAATTTTACCTGAATGGTCTGCAAATAAAAATAGCTGTCGAGAATTTCTCAACAGCTGGCTAGGGGCCATAATGGCCCCTTTGTTGAAACTCGATATTCTATCTCATCACCGAATGTCGTAGTTCCTCTTCGCACACCATACACCTGTACGATATACCCAAAGATGCTGCCCAGTAAAGGGCTATCCTTACGCTTTCTTTTGTCCGAAGAGTGGTCTCAACGTAGCTAATCCCACAATTCCAATCACAAGACTTATCCACGGAGCCAGCGTAAATACGGGAAGGCTGTCACGCAGCGGATATCCTACAAATAAGACAAGCACAACGATAACGATATAGATGGCGATCCCGCGAAGATTGACCTGCGGTCTGGCAGTCTTGTCTGCTCCCTGATCATCTGGACGCTCAGCAAGGCGACGAAGCATTTCAACCAATGCAATACCCCCAACCGCCGCAACGATAAGGGAGAACAGGCTGATATGGCTAAATGGTTCTGTATCTCCACCCGTCCAGCCAATAAATAGTCCAACCCCACCTTGAATCAGCATGACAAAAGACAAAGCTGCCCAGGAGATCATGAAGTACCATTTGGGCGTTCGTTTAATTTGATCCGGAGTCTCCGCTGGTTCGGCTTCAACTGGTGCTGTCTTCTTGGCTGACGTACTGGTTTTATTGGATTTGCTTCCGGAGCCCTGTACAGCCGTACTTGAAGGTCTGGATGAGTCCATATTAGATTCACCAGCAGTTGCAGCCGGATTATGATCTGCTACACCTAGTTGTGAATAGACATGTTGTTTCAGATCAGGTCCATACAACTCGCGAGCAGACTTGCCGTCGCGCTGAGTTTGTACGATGGCTCTGCCAGCAGAGAGAATCCACTCTTCCTGCGTTCTCTCATCGGCAGGTGATTGACGCGCAATGGTGCTGATCTGATCAAACAGTTTTACATGTTCCGGTGTCATCTTACTCATTTCGGTCATTTGCCGATTCTGTATTTCTTTCAACTTCTTATAGGAAATCCCCAATGATTGCTCCCCCTGTCTACACACGTTCTGATCCCCGGTGATCTGGAGACCCTGACGGTATTTTAGTATACGGGAAGGGCTCTCGTTTCGCAAAGTCATTCCTTATAAAACAACTGTTTACGATTCGACCATAGCCCTGCGCAGGCCAGAATGACACAGGTGCATAGCAGCACTAGTTTTCCGTGATTACGAATCCATTCCAAGATGTGTTCCATAAATTCAACCCTTTCGCCAGAAGGAATCGGAGGCAAATGTTGGCTATGATATATTGCTTAGGTTCTCCGTGGTTCGCCGTTAATATGCATAAGGGATCGTCCAGTTCCAACGATTGTCTGAAGAATGAATAAAGTACAGCCGATTCCACCACAATAGTAGCATTTCCAACAGAAACCAGGGATTGGAGTGTGGCAGGTATGGATCAACAAACGGAACAATTAACAAGGAAGCTGCTGCTGAACAGCAACTCCCGTGGAGTAACGGATGAAGTTGTGCCAATGGATGAGACGTTGGAGGATGCTGAATATGCCGAAGAGTATACAGATGGAACCTTTCAGTCAGGGAGCTTCTGGGGGAGCTCGAATTCGGTTCATGAACATGAATGGCAGGGTCGAGTGGAGACCCATGAGATGTTCCGCCGTAGTTATGAGTAATGGCTTTAAGTATTAAAAATGATTCGAGTCAGCTGTTGTCAGCTTGGCTCATTTTTTTTTGCGAATTTACCGATAAAATGTAGACAAGGTACGTTTGGAAATGGACATTTCCTCACGTTGACTTGAGGTTCACAGGATGATAATATACTAATATCATCTTAATACACATTAAACTTATCGGATTTATATATAATTAACAAAATGGACAAGAGCAAGGAAGAATGGAAAGGGGAAATGAGCATGGAGCGTCAGATCAGTATTCGTCATGGGCAAGAAGAATTAACAGCCACGATTCATTATCCTGTCGTCAAAGACATCAAGGAGGGAAATCACCAACAGCGCGTGCCTCTTGCTATCATCTGCCATGGATTCGTAGGAAGTCGGATCGGTGTGGATCGTCTGTTTGTGAAGACCGCCCGTGAGCTGGCCGAAGATGGGTATTTGGTGCTGCGCTTTGATTATATCGGCTGCGGGGAGAGCAGCGGTGAGTACGGAGCTGAAGGACTTGAATCCATGATTACCCAAACACGTTCTGTGCTGGACTATGCGGTAAATTGCAGTGATGTAGATCCAACCCGTGTAACGCTGATCGGTCATAGTCTGGGTGGAGCTGTTGCTCTGCTGACTGCTGTTCGTGACAAACGAGTCAAGAATCTCGTCATGTGGTCATCCGTGGGATATCCGTTCAATGATATTGTGAAGATTACGGGACGTGATGTGTACGATGAAGGGGTGAAACTGGGGTCTGCTGATTATCTCGGCTACAAGTTTACACCAGCATTCTTTGAATCACTGGCTGAACATCAGCCTTTCCAGGAAGCCGTTAAATTTAATGGGGATGTTCTGGTGGTACACGGCACGTCGGATGAGATTATTCCTGTCGATTACGCGTTCCTGTATCAAAAGGTATTCTGGATGCGCCAGGAAGGCCGCTGCGACAAGGAGATTATTTTCCAAGGCGATCATACCTTCTCTTCCGGTAAAGAGCGTGAACAGCTGATTACGCGTACGAGAGAGTGGCTAGGAGAGCGCCAGAAGATCGAACAGGATTGGCAGCACTGGATGATCTAAGAGAGGATATATATCAAACTTTATTATCAAGCAAGAACATTCATGTCCCACATGGAATGGTCCATAAGGCAACATGCGCGTCCAGATTGCATCTGATTGGGATGTTAGCTTGGAAAAGCGCCTTCTTCGGGGTAAAATAGAAGGGTAAGCATCCTATCCGTGTCTGGAGGTTGGCAGCAATGACATTACCCGCACTATTCATTGCGCATGGTTCTCCCGCTCTGGCGGTGGAGAGCAATGACTACACTCACTTTTTGAACCAGCTTGGAGACAGGCTGCCGGCTCCGAAAGCCATTGTTGTATTTACGGCGCATTGGGATTGTCCCGAGCCGTCCGTGACAATGGATGATACACATCAGACCTTGCATGATTTTTACGGATTCCCCTCTAATATGTATACAATGAATTACCCTGCACCTGGTCAGCCAGACCTTGCGAATGAGATCAGCGCCCTGTTCACTCGGAGTAATCTTCCACATCAACCGGTTCGAGGCCGAGGATTGGATCACGGTGTATGGGTACCGCTGTTACACATGTATCCAGAGGCCAATATTCCTGTTATTGCGGTATCTGTCGATTCATTGCGTTCCCCGCAGGAGCAGTATGATATCGGCCGGATGCTGGAACAACTGCGTCATGATAATGTGCTGATCATTGGCAGCGGCGGAACCGTTCATAACTTGCGCATGCTTGGCAGTAATGATGAACCGCAAGACTGGGCAGTGGAATTCGATAACTGGATTGGCGAGCGGCTTGAGCAGTGGAATACGAGAGAGCTGTTTCAATATGACAAAAAAGCACCTCATGCCCGCACAGCAGTTCCATCTTATGGAACGGAGCACATTGCGCCCTTGTTCTATGCCATGGGTACGGCCGATATGTCACGATCTGCAAAACGTCTATTCCAGTCGTATCCTTACGGTACGCTCAGTTTGAACTGCTGGCAGTTTGGTGACGGCGTATAACTTGGAACAGACAAGAGTACGTGAACGGTCTGTGGGTATTATTTTGCAATACACGTAGTTAACTTGACCAGACAGACGCTGGATATTAATTAGCTGAACAAAAAAAAGGTTTCTGGGGCCAGCGTAATGGGCCTCAGGAACCTTTTTCTAAGACGTGAGCATTCTGCAAATTAGTATAATCACTTGCGAATCTCAAAAAGCTCACATGCTGTACGCGAGTGATACGCCAGTTCACTTACACTGGACTGAACAACAACGGTATTGCTGTCAAAACGGATAATGACGCCACCGGAATCAATCTGGTGATTATCTTTAAAAACACGAACTTTATGCTTCATTTCCATAGCTTCCTGGAAGTCGGCATCGGTTTCAAGACGGCGCTGGGTTGGCATGTCATGTACTCCTTTGATTGTAGTCGATCGATATGTTCATCATAATACGTGTTTCTGTCGATGGGCAAGTCAGATGACATACAAGCATATATAAAGAACAAAAAAAGTCCTGCTCTCCAGGGGGAGGGGAGCAGGACCGGATAATGTCTATTTACGATTTAGGCTGTTTTGTGCGTATGGTTTATCGTGGGTGTATCTTTAGGCTGACTGCCTTTGTTGCGAGTGAACAATCCGCGAAGGTAAGGCATTACCCAATGATCCAAACCGATTTTACCAGCATTTGCACCAGCGACTACAAGGAAGATTTCCATCAGAACTAATTGAGCATTCGTGCTTACTGTTCCCGAGAAGAGGAACGCGAAGTTCATGACCATCGCCATCAGTGCTGCCAGTGTTGTAAAGCATCCCAGAATGAGACCCAGACCTACAAGGAATTCACCGAGAGGGATAACGAAGTCGAACAGTCCTGCATTTGGTACCGCGAATTTTTCAAGGAAGGTTGCCCACCAAGCTTGCACCGCCGGGTGATCACCAGTTGCTTTTTCTACAGCGCCTGCCAGAAAGCCCCCTGCCTCAAATCCACCTGTCAATTTGCCCCAGCCGTGTGTCATCCAGTCGTAACCGATATACACCCGAAGTACTGTCAAAATCCACATTGCCACTTTGTTTTCTCTAAGCCATTGGTTGAAGCTGAACATATAAACCACTCCTTCATGGAATTTAGTGTGTGTTGTTTTTTTGTTTTTCTAAGTGATCACCTTTGATGTCTTTATTGTATAGTTCAAAAGTCATCTTGTTTGTGATTATTATCACAATCTAGTTTAAATTTTAAGTAAGGTTTGAGAAGTTCACATTTAGGACATATTTTTCATCCTGCTCCAGGTTTCAAACGTAAAATGCAGGGTATAAAATGCTCTCCTTATCGAAGACAAATGGTGCTGTGTGTGATTAAATGGAAAGAAATACGTGAAATGGCCACCTACATAAGAGCAACTACAGCTTAGATTTCAGCCATATCGTTCAGGAGGTACATATATTGAAGCAATTGAAATGGAACAAGATGATTTCTTCGGCGTCGCTGCTTATTCTGGCCCTAAGTCTGGTCGCTTGCCAGAGTAAGGAGATGGTCCAGATTCCGAAGCCGGAGTCCGTTCCTACACCCGTACAGGAAGAACAAGAGACTGAAGAACCTGCCACGTCGCTCTACACAGCACCACTGACGGGTTTGCATGTAGATGAAGCCATTACACGCCGCCCTCTGGCGGTCATGATTAACAATGCTCCTGCAGCGCGGCCCCAGTCAGGTCTGAGTGCGGCAGATATTATTATCGAAGTGCTCGCTGAGGGAGGCATTACCCGTTTTATTGCCATCTTCCAAAGTGGAGGCGGGGCAGAGACGGTCGGACCCGTGCGCAGTATCCGTCCGTATCTGATCGAGCTTGGTGAGAGTTATGATGGTGTATTGGTTCATGCGGGCGGCAGCCCGGATGCCTATTCCATTTTGCAGAAGCAGCAGAAACAGCATATGGATGAGATATCGAATAGCGGCCCCTATTTCTGGCGTTCCTCCGATCGTAAAGCACCTCACAATCTATATACGTCGGCGGACAAGCTGAGAGAAGGCGCGGATACCAAAGGCTATAGTCATGACTTCAAGTCCCCTGTATATACGTATAACGAAGAAGGTGCCACGTCCGCCGGAGAGTTGGCCAAGCAGTTCGATATTCATTATTTATTGGAGAGTTACCGGGTCACGTATGATTATGATGAAGTTAGTGGACGATATATGAGATTGGTGAACGGAAAGGCAGATCAGGATCTGGATAACGGCAATCCCATTGGAGCAGCCAATATTATTGTAGCGGGTGCGGATCACAAGGTGCTCGATAATGTGGGCAGACTTTCCGTTAATTTGGAGCAGGGCGGTGAAGCCATGCTGTTTCAGAAAGGCAAAATGATTCGAGGGCAGTGGGTCAAAAAGCCGGGTGATATTATTCGATTTGTACAAAATGGGACCGAAGTTGCTCTTGTTCCTGGCAAGACTTTTATTAGTATCGTTCCGAATCAGCCTGACTTTGCAGGGCATGTCGAAATTCAAAATTAATCCAATTTGAAGAGAAATGTAAACGCAGTGTAAAATTTCATCATCATTTTTCCAGCCATTCCAAATAATTAAGATTCATTTCAGATTTATGTGATAAGAATATAAAAAAGGATCATGCCTTATGTACAAACCGTGAAACATTTATGATAAGATATCAAAGGTTGTCATTTCATGTTTCATCGGTTATCGGCAATTTCTCGTAAAGGGGATAGAGCTATGAAGCTTAAGAAGAAGAAGGATATATTTTTTGAGACACTAGAGAACATGGCAGATACGGTCGTGCAAGCGGCAGATTATTTCTCCCAACATGTTTCCAACCTTCAGGATGTGACTCTTTTTGCCAATGAAATGAAGAAGTACGAGTCCCAATGTGATGACTATGTGCACACGATCATTACGGAACTCAACAAAACATTTATCACGCCGATCGAACGCGATGATATTATGGAGCTGACAACGACACTTGATGACGTATTGGACGGACTAGAAGCAACGGCTTCCCGTTTCTATATGTACCAACTGACTGACCCGGACGAATATATCGTTCAATTCGCTGAAATTTTGCGCCAATCGGCTTACGAAATTCAGAAGGCCATTCATTTGCTGTCTCAGAAAAAATTGCTGGCGATTCGCGAGTACACGATTCGTTTGAACGATCTGGAAAACCAGGGCGACGAAGTGCTGCGCAACTGTATCAAGAACCTTTTCGCTACCGTGCCTGATCCGATTGAATTGATCAAACGTAAGGAAATTTACGAACGTCTTGAGACGACAACGGATGCTTGTGAACACGTAGCGAATGTGCTCGAATCCATCATCATGCGTAATTCTTAAGGAGCCAGAGAATAATGGAAACAACGATTTGGGTATTGGGTATAGTCGTCTTCCTTGCACTGGCGTTTGACTTCATTAATGGTTTTCACGATACTGCGAATGCCATTGCAACTTCGGTCTCGACACGGGCACTGACTCCGCGCCGGGCAATCCTTATGGCTGCGGTGATGAACTTTGTCGGTGCCATGATGTTTACTGGAGTAGCGAAGACGATTGGGGGGAGTGTAACAGACCCCACCAAGCTGGATAACGGGATTGAGGTCGTCATAGTCACCTTGATCGCCGCGATTATCTGGAATCTCGTTACATGGTGGTTCGGAATTCCTTCTTCATCCTCGCATGCACTGATTGGTGCTCTTGCTGGTGCTGTACTTGTTGGCGCAGGGGCTGATAAAGTCAAATGGAGTGGATTTATTGACATCGTCGGAGGATTGTTATTATCACCTCTGATCGCATTTGCCATCGGTTATGTGGTCATGACCATTCTCAAATATATTTTTGCCAAACGGAGTCCGCATAACGTGAACAAAGGTTTCCGTACGGTACAGATTTTCACAGCAGCGCTCCAGGCGTTTACGCATGGTACCAATGATGCGCAGAAGGCAATGGGGATCATTACTTTTGCATTGGTCGCAGCAGGCGTACAGGATCATCTGGATGTTCCGTTGTGGGTTAAAATCTCCGCGGCAACAGCGATGGCTCTTGGTACTTCCATTGGTGGTTGGAAAATCATCAAAACGATGGGAACCAAAATTTTTAAAATCGAACCGATTAACGGTTTTGCCGCTGATCTGTCAGCTGCATCTGTTATTTTCACGGCAACCTTGCTCCACCTGCCGGTGAGCACAACGCACGCAATCACATCTGCCATTCTGGGTGTTGGTTCCGCGAAACGTTTCTCAGCCGTAAAATGGGGACTTGCCGGACGTATTATTATTACGTGGTTCATTACGATTCCGATTACAGGGGCGCTGGCAGGATTGTTGTACTGGATCATTTTCTAATTCGAGAAAGTGTTACGGGACAAATTCTGAATTTCAGACAAACTGTTCATAACTATGTGAATATCGGGATATGTGGACAATTATACAACCAAAATGAAGAGACGCCTGTGCATGAACGTGTGGACAGGCTGGATATGTGGATAGCCATCCGTGGAATGATAAACCAAAAGAAGATATTCCTGTGGATACAGGAGACTGTGGATAGGGAAATGAGAGAAGCCAACAGGGTTGGCTTTTTTTGTTGTCGCGTTTGCAGGATAACGTGTGTATAATGGGCTGTTGCAGGAGACGGTTCAATGGTTAAAGTTGTACAATAACGTAAAGGATACAAGACAAGGACGTGGTCTAATTTATGATTCGTACACTCGCCATCTCACGGGATCATCAGGTATCTGTAAATGTACCGCTTACACAGCTGGATCTGCAGGATTACGCCTGGGTATGGGCGGATTTCAATCAGCCTTCAGAAGAGGAAAGTCAGTTGTTGGATACATATTTTCATTTTCACCCATTAGCCATTGAGGATTGTATGCATGTGTTGCAGCGACCCAAGCTCGATTATTATGACAATTTGCAGTTCCTCGTGCTGCATGCGCTGAATCCTACCACATTGGAAGCGGAGGAGGTGGACCTGTTTCTGGGTGCGAACTTCCTGGTCTCCTTTCATCACGGGGCACTGGAGGAAGTCGACGAAGCTTGGGAGAGGTTGCTGCATCATGCGCACGAACGAACCATCTGGGCCCGGGGCCCGGTGGCAGCGGCATATACGGTGATGGACAAGCTGGTCGATCATTATTTCCCGTCTCTGTTTGCCATTGAGGATGAGCTGGCTGAACTGGAGAACCGGGGCGGCAAGGAGTCGGTGGAAGATCTGATGAATCAGGTGTTCGACTTGCGCAGTCGATTGCTGAAACTTAGACGAACGGTAGTGCCCATGCGGGATTTGCTCTATCGGGTAGTCAATTCTCAGCATGTGCAGAGAACAGGAGAGCATACGGTATATTTTACCGATATCTATGACCATTTGTTGAAGCTGACAGACATGATTGAAGCTGATCGGGAGATGACGGCAGACCTGCGCGACAGTTACATCTCCTTAAATTCCAATCGAATGAACCAGATTATGAAGACCCTCACCGTGATTACAACAGTCTTTATGCCACTGACGCTGATCGCGGGGATCTATGGCATGAACTTTGCTTATATGCCTGAGCTGCAATGGAAGTTTGGGTATGGAGCTGTGCTGCTGTTGATGTTTGTTCTGGGCGGAAGCATGGTGGCCTGGTTTGTGAAGCGGGGATGGTTTAAGTAAGGAAGAGTAGAAACTGGATAGCAAGTGAAGAGTTAGCGGTCTGTAAAGATCGCTTCTTTAACCTGTGTATGATGTGCATAAGATGGCAAATAGGAGTACATATAGATTCGTTTTCGGAATAGATGTCCACATGTGGATAATATAAATGAAGAAGCATCATGTGCATAACTTGATTTTGAGGGGAATTTGGCTGTTACGAACAGGGTGAAAATAGTAAAAGGCATCTTCAGTACTGAAGATGCCTTGGGGAATCTCTCAAGGAATGGATTCCATGAGTTGAATTTTAACATGGGATTCATATCATAAATGATCCGTGTTACTTTTCTATGATACGTTGGATGGCTAACATGCCCTTCATAGGTTACTATGTTTGCTCCAATACAAATGTGGCCGTAGCAGCAGGTTGTCCATTGACGACAATCGTTAGTGTATGCAAGCCAGCGTAATGCTTTCTCGTCGTAATGACTTTGAACGATTGCTTCGTTGCAACCTTGGTTCTTCCAGTAGGGAAAGTCTTGTCAGAGCATTTGAACCGTTTGGGTGCCTGCTTGCCATTTGCTTTCATATATCCGATTTCATATTCGATTCGCAGCATCTGTGACTGACCACTTTCATTAACGACATCAAACGAAAAATGAAGATCTTCCCCGATGGCTACGGTATCTCTTGCAAGCTGAAGATGCTCGATATGTGTCGCATCCTGCTCGACATAACCAAAGAGACTCAGCGCCTTCGGATGCCCCTTTTTCAGCAAAGAGCGGCTTGCATGACGAACGATCCAGTCCGTATGTTCACGTTGTCCATACCAGCTGGAGGCCAGATCCAGGACCAGTTCAGGATGGTCTTTCGAAATGTCGTTCAGGTGATTGGCTACACTTTTTCGGACATACAGGGACTCGTCCTGCTTCAATTCATGCAGAATAGGAAGTACTGGTGTGGGATCGGTGATGAACCCCCGAAGTTTGGAACCCCATGGAAGACGTGGACGGCTGCCTTCACTGGCAAGCCTGCGTATGTGTTCATTAGGACTTCCCGTCCATTCCATCATGCGTTTCATCGTTTCGATCGGGTAGCGCTCAATAAACGGGCGTACCGCGAACTCGGAACTGGAATAAGGTGTGAAGACGGTCAAGTACTTCATGGATAGTTCGTAGTTTTCCGCCGCAAGTCCGTTAACTTCAATAAAATCGGGTACGAACAGATACTCTACCCCTCGCATCTGTGGTGCTGCCTGTTCGATCACGTGTAATGCCTCTTCATAGTTGTCTGGGAGAACTTCGGTCAATGCCAATGTAATGCGGCGGATACGAGCTTTGAATTCCAGCTCTCCCCAGCCCGCGGCAAATACAAGTTCACGAAATTGCTGCTTGTCCAACTTGGGGTAGAATTGGTGTAACCATTCTCCTGTCCGGTCGATTAATGCGGGAGTATATTTGTCTTTGAACAGTTCCATAATCCGCCTCCTTTATCTATAACTCAGTATACCTCAATTCACGGGAATAAGAACACAGGTTCTTAAAAAAATCCGATGTGAATATTCTCTTATATGAACGAATGAGTGGATTATTGAAGGGGAAGAAGATGGAAGTGGATTAAGGCACCCCCTTATGTAAGAGGGCGCCTGGGAAAAGTGTTAGAGTTTTTTGCTTCTTTTGGGACTGCGTTTGGTGGAATTGGATTTATTACGGCCAGTTTTACTATTCGTGTTCCGTTTACGCGGAGCAGAGGTCGTTTTTTTACGGCGTTTGCGTGAGCGAGATGGCGAATACTCTTCATAATCTTTATCCGCAACACTGCTGCTTTTTTTTCCTTTTCCAAAAGGCAGAATCCCCATCACCAGTTTCATCATGGGTGCCATCTGCTGGAAGCCGCCAACGACCTTTTGCATTTTGCCGATTCCACTCATGATGCCATCAATTCCACCGAAGCGGTCGATCATTCCTTTCAGTTCTCCGATGTTGGCCAGGGAAAAGCCTGAGGAAGACGCAGGCGCTTCCACCGGAACAGGGGGAGCAACAGGAGCCCCCCCGCCGAAAAAGTTTCCACCGGGTCCCCCCGGACCACCTGGACTATAAGGTACAAGTCCGGATGCTTCAACCTCTTGGAATTGAGGGTAGTAAGGCTCTACTCCAGGATACATGGGTGGAACCTGAGCTTCATTCAATGCCCGTGGCGGCATATAGGCACGAGTATGGGCCTGCCGTTGCGTATGGGAAGACGGACGCTGCCGTGGAGCGGGCTGGCGGTGATAATAATGCTGTGGCATGAACTATCACGTTCCTTCTATGTTGGATTTCGGAATTGCGTTCCTTCAGCTGCTGGACGTGCATAACAGACCGAGTTGGAACTCCCTTTTGCTATACTGTATGTCATTAGCGGAGAGACGGCGTAGGCGATTATCCCGCAAAACGGGATATTTGCGGATTTGGGCGCAGGAGAGGATGACAGGGTCACCGTGGAATTATATGGTTTGGACACAAATTTGTCACATTTCAAATAGAATAATTCCTACATAATTAATCGGAAATATACGGTGAAAAATGGGATAAATCGAGAGATAGAGGGGGATTGTGCACGCAGGGAGGACATTAATCCTATATGAAAGCGGTAACATGTATTTTTATTCTGTAGTGCGTGAAATCGTTAACGCTTGAAATACCAACTCAGGCTGGGTACAATGAAGGTACACAGTAACCGCTAGGGGATGATGATGAAATGCAGCTGAAAAAGCTAAATGATAAAAGTATTGAACAATTATTTGAGGCTATTTTGACTCTGAAAGATATTGAAGAGTGTTATGTGTTCTTTGATGACCTCTGCACGGTAAACGAGATTCAATCCATGTCCCAGCGGCTGGAAGTAGCACGTATGCTTGGCAAAGGAAATACCTATAACCAGATTGAAGCTGAGACAGGTGCAAGTACAGCCACGATCTCTCGTGTAAAACGCTGCCTGAACTACGGTAATGATGGTTATAAAATGACGCTCGAACGCCTGGGACGTTAAGGATGAAGAAACCGGGTGTACTCATCATTAGTCACGGTTCTCAGGAGAAGACCTGGGTAGAATCCGTCGATGACGCGGTCTCCCGGTTGAATCTGCCTGAACCCTTGCCCGTTGAAGCCGGGTTTCTTGAACTTGTGGAAGGACGTCTGATCCAGGACGGTATCAACCGACTGGAAGCACAGGGCGTAACCGATATATTGGTCGTACCTCTGTTTGTTTCGTCGGGTAGTACACATGTGGATGAAATTGAGTATGCCATCGGTGCCAAAGACGCTCCAGAGCGCGAGACTGATCTGGAACCATTCGAGGTGAAAGCACACGTCCACTTCGGTTATCCTGTGGATAACGACCCGGATATTGCGGTCATGGTCTGGGACAAGGTAAAGGCCCTGTCGCAGCAACCAGAACAGGAGACGATTCTGCTAGTTGGACATGGGAGTATTCATGATGGATTCCGTCAGCGCTGGGAAGCGGGTATTTCTTCACTCGCACAGCGGGTGCAGGAAGTTAGCGGTGTCGCTCATACCGATTATGCACTGCTAAATCCAGATAGTGTGTACGACAAGGCGAAATACTGGAGTGAAGAGCGGGGGAGCCGGGTTATTGTGGCGCCGCTGTTTTTGAGTGCCGGTTATTTCACCATGAAGGTGATCCCGGGCCGACTGAAGGAACTGGATTATGCGTACAGTGGTGAGACGCTGTTGCCACACCCATTGCTTGGGCAGTGGCTGGAGCGCCAGATCCAGTTTTTGCTGGAAAGATGTAATGAGATTTAAGCTTCTTCTTGAAGTGTCTTCATATAAACAACCAAACCACGTCATTCGACGTGGTTTTTTTGTATGTTCGCCGAGTTAAGCTCATCCTCGTTTATTACTTGAATACTCGCCTTGCGATAACACATTTTTACGACAAGGATCGATAGTTTTCCCCTATTCCACTATTGGAATTATCTATATGCTAATGCATTGACTGCCAAGGACAGGCAATGCTATCCTCTTCATTAAGTTAAAATCATACTATTCTTATGTGATTTATTATTTACCATTTTAGTAAGCGGGGAGAGAATTCATCTTATGTTTCGCATTGAGCCAAGAGTACAGGGGGTTACCGATGAGCTGCTAGAGCTGTATTCGGATATTAGTCCATCAACAATCGGACATTTGACTGATTTTGGTTTTCTAAATGGCTTACAGCCACTGTTCCGTCCCATTCGATTGCTGGGAAATGCCGTCACTGTACGAATTCCTCATCTTGACGCATCCGCGATCCGCCACGCCTTTGAGATTGCCCAGCCGAACGACATTATCGTCGTGGATATGTCAGGCGATGACCAGCGGGCATGCTGGGGTGAATTTGTAACGTATGCAGCATTGGACAAAAAAATTGCCGGAGCGATTATTTCCGGATGTGTGACCGATGTTCGTCCGATTACAGAGCTGCGATTTCCCATTTACTCCAAAGGCATTAGTGCACTAACCACTCGTTCGCTCCAGCTTGAGGGCGAGGTCAACACACCGGTGAGCGTTAGCGGCGTCAGTATTCAGCCCGGCGATCTGATCGTAGGTGATGATGATGGTGTCTTTGTCATTAATCCGCGCCACGCCAAGGAGATCGGGGTCATTGCCCAGGACAAACAGCGTAAGGAAGAGCAACGCCGGCAGGAACTCGGGTATGGGAAGCTCCTTGCAGCCCATTCCGTCCATCACGACGCAACAGACCATGAAGGGGGAAGCACGAGATGAAAAAAAGACCTTTTATCCACAAGTTTAGCGGTATTCTGATTGCCTTATCACTGTTTGCCGCTGGCTGTGGCAACGAGGCCGATTCGAACACGAATGCCAATTCGTCTGCAAGTAATAGCAGTGGCTCAGCCAAGAACGCTTCGCTCAAGGGTTTGACCATCGCTTTAACAGGAGATGCCATTGGCTTCGATCCCCAGAACGCCACCGATTCCATCTCCAACTTTATTAATTATCAGATCTATGACCGCCTTGTTACATTCAATGACAAGCTTGAGATTGTCCCACAGCTGGCCGAGAGCTGGGAGATATCCGACGACGGCAAAACATGGACTTTCCAACTGCGCCAAGGTGTGACGTTTCAGGATGGAACACCATTCAACGCGGAAGCAGTAAAAGCGAACTTTGATCGTCTGATCAATCCGGATAAGAAGCTTTCCCAATATGCAACGCTTGGGCAGTTCATTGAATCCGTCACCGCTTCGAGTGATTCCGAGGTTGTGTTTCAGCTGAAAGAGCCGCAGGGCGCTTTTTTGAACAATATTGCAGTGACCTCCGGTAGTATTATTAGCCCCAAATCCATTCAGGAAAATGAAGAAGGTATTGCCAAAGAACCTGTAGGCACAGGTCCCTTCAAGCTCAAGAGCTGGAGTTCAGGTAATGAGGTTGTGCTTGAAGCCAATGAGCAATATTGGGGTGGCAAACCTGGTGTAAGTGGTATTACGTTCAAGACGGTAACTGAAAATGCCGCTCGTGTCATCATGCTTGAATCCGAAGAAGCCGACATCATCGATAAAGTGCCAGCTACAGACATTGAGCGCCTGTCCAATGACAGCAACTTTACGGTGAATACCCGTTCGACCAACCGTGTGGGGTATATCGGCATTAACACGAAGCATGCACCGTTTGATGATGTGAAGGTTCGCAATGCTCTCAACCTGGCGATCGACCGTGAAACGTTGGTCAAGAAACTGTATGAGGGACGTGTTGAAGTCGCTACTTCGTTTATTTCTAAAAATTCCTTTGGTTATTCGGACGTAGGTGCCTACGCTTACGATGTGGAAGCCGCGAAGAAGCTGCTGCAAGAAGCAGGAGTTGCGGAAGGAACGCCACTGCGTATTATTCTCGCAGCCAACACGGTTCAGGATCGTCCTGCTGCTGAATTCGTACAGAACAGCCTTCAACAGCTGGGATTCAAAGCGGAGCTACAGGTGCTGGAACTTGCGTCTTATCTCGATGCACTCAAAAATCCAGATAGCTATGATCTGTTTGTTCGAGGAGCTTCCTCACTTACTGGCGACGGGGATGCTCTGCTTAGGGACAGTTTCCTCTCGACAAGCAAGTCCAATTACGCGTTCTACAACAATCCCAAGGTAGATGAACTCATTCTTGCTGGCGGTCAAGCGCTGGATAAGGAAGAACGCCAAACCGCGTACAACGAGGCTCTGCAACTGATTAAAGCGGATGCACCTTGGATTCCACTGTACGAAGATAGCGTTCAAGTTGCGTATTCCAGCAAGATTGAAGGTATTACATTTCTGCCTTCGCTATTATGGGATTTGCGTGGTGTGAAGTTCAAATAAGCAGAAGGGTGCCGTGCAGACGGCACCTTTACCATATGTGAAGCGATGAATGAATGGACGATTCAATGTATGAATCCATGGACGAAATAGAGAACGAATGCAGTGAAAGAATCAGTGGATAAGTGAAGATGATGTTTTGCAAAAAAACAAATTAGGAGTGTGAGTACAGCAATGACCTTTCAACTCGTTATGGCACAGTTCGGGTCGTCCAGCACCAAGCAGGAGAACCTGGATAAAGCGGAAAAAGCACTAGAGGAAGCAACGCGTATCCATAACGCAGATATCGTTGTTTTCCCTGAAGCCTTCATGAGTTTCTACCAAATCGGCACGCCGCGGGAACAGAAGCTGGAAGATGCAGAGCCGCTCGATGGGCATTTCGCCACAACGATGCGCGCACTTGCCAAGCAATATGGTGTGTGGGTTGTATTCGGTACGCGGGAGACGACGGAGGATTCCAATGACGATCGGGTCTATAACTCGGCTGTCATCATTGATTCCGATGGGGAAATCGTAAGCAGCTATCGCAAAACCCATCTATACGACGCTTTCGGTGCGAAGGAATCACGTGACATTAAACCGGGTACAGCATTGTTCGAGCCGATTGATACGCCTTTTGGAAAACTGGGATTGTTCGTATGTTATGAGCTGAGATTTCCGGAGATTGCTCGTTACCAAGCACTGCATGGTGCGGACATCATTCTTGTTCCATCCGGCTGGGTACGCGGTCATGTCAAAGAGCAACATTGGGAAACACTCGTCACTGCACGAGCACTGGAAAATACCGCATATGTCGTTGCCGTTAACCAAATCAACGAGTTTTATATCGGGCAGAGCCTGATTGTTGACCCGATGGGTGTTGTCGTTGCACGCGGCGACGAGACGGAGACGTTAATCCCTTACCGCATTGACCTGGAGCGGGTCCGTGACGTTCGTGCCAAGCTCCCTTCCCATTTGCATAGACAAGCTCATTTGTACGGCTAACCGTCAGGATGGCCCGAACCGGGCAATCAGCCAGGAAGGAGCACAACGTGTTTAACTATATTCTGAAGCGGTTGCTTCAAATGATACCTACCTTAATCGGTGTTTCTCTACTCTCGTTCATCATCCTTCAGCTTGTTCCCGGTGATCCGGCTGAGCTGATTGCCGGGATGGATGCCAGTCCTGAGGAAGTTCAGATCATTCGGGAGCGGCTGGGAACGGACAAACCGCTGTATGAGCAATATGTGCAGTACAATCTGCAACTGCTGAAAGGCGATCTTGGCACGTCCATGCGTTCGGATAATCCGGTACTTCAGGAAATTCTGGAGCGTTTTCCGAACACGGTTATTTTGACATTGCTTGCCACGCTTGTAACGGTTGTCATTGGATTATTCACCGGAGTTATCGCTGCAACCAAGCCAGGTAGTGCGCGGGATCACGCTTCAATGGCCTTTTCATTATTTGGCATATCGATGCCGGTGTTCTGGCTAGGCATTATTCTGATTCTTGTTTTCGCATATTATATTCCCATTCTGCCTTCCGGAGGCAGTAGCGAATTTAAGCATTTTATACTGCCTGCTCTTGTACTTGGCATATCCTCCGCTGCTGTACTTGCCCGCCTGACGCGATCCAGTATTCTTGAGGTGATCAATCAGGATTACATTCGGACAGCCAAAGCCAAGGGAGTACGCGAGTGGCTCATTATTTATAAGCATGCGCTTAAAAATGCCTTCGTACCTATCATTACCGTCATTGGAATGGAAATCGGCAATCTGCTGGGCGGCGCGGTGCTGACGGAAACGGTATTTTCGATGAACGGGCTGGGCAGATATATCATTCAATCGATTCAATTCCGGGATTACTCGGCTGTACAGGGGAGCATTCTGTTTGTCGCCTTTATCTTTGTCATTATTAACCTGCTCGTGGACCTGTGTTATGCCGCTGTAGATCCGAGAATACGCTATGACCGGAAGGAGGCATAACCGTGAGTGAACCCAAGGCTGTGCCCATATCCGTCCAGGTAAGTCCAGCAGCTGCACCCATCAGACGCGGAATGCTAAGCCAGATTCTGAAGAGAGTAGGCAGCAATAAACGCTCGATGATTGGCCTATGGATCGTCACCTTGTTTATTTTGATCGCGATTCTGGCGCCATGGATTTCTCCGTATGATCCACTGGAGCAAAATATGGATAAGCTGCTGCAATCACCGTCCCTCAGTCATCCATTAGGAACCGATGAGTATGGAAGGGACATGCTCTCGCGTATCTTCTATGGTTCACGTATTTCGTTGATGGTCGGCATTGTCGGTGTGGTCATCTCTGTCGTATTTGGCGTCGCACTCGGCACAATCGCCGGTTATTTTGGAGGCAGAATTGAAGCGCTCATTATGCGGATTACCGATATTTTTATGGCTTTCCCAGGCTTTTTGCTCGCACTGGCCATCGTTAGTGTTCTTGGACCCGGCATGATGAATCTGATGATTGCCATCGGCATATTCTCTGTTCCATCGTTTACCTGGATTTCCCGCAGCGCAGTGCTCTCCATTAAGAGCAAAGAGTATATTGAAGCTTCGAGATCCATGGGAGCGAAGCATAGCCGAATTATTTTCAAACATATTATTCCGAACAGTATCGCTCCAATCATCGTTCTCTCCACGTTGCGGGTTGCAACGGCGATCCTGTCCGCATCCGGACTGAGCTTTCTGGGGATGGGGGCTCAACCGCCTTCACCAGAGTGGGGGACAATGCTGAGTACGGGCCGGGAATTTCTTCGAGCTGCACCTCATATCTCCATCGTGCCAGGTGTGGCGATTATGCTTGTTGTCCTGGGCTTCAATATGCTGGGTGATGGACTGCGCGATGCGCTTGATCCCAAGATGAAGGTATAGTTTGCTCCGCTTCACAAGGAATGGCAGCAGACAACAAGAGCGCAGCTTACTGTGCCGGAAATGACAAGGAGGGCTCGCGTTGAAACGCAAATTACTTGAAATGAAGGCACTCAAGACGTATTTTCACACAAACGAGGGTGTCATTCCTGCTGTAGACGGTCTCAATATTACGATCTATGAAGGTGAGACGGTTGGTATTGTTGGCGAGTCTGGTTCTGGCAAAAGTGTTACCTCGTTAACCGCCATGCGATTAACGCAAGGAAAGGTCGAAGGCTCCGTTACCTTCGATGGCAAAGACATTCTTGCCCTCTCCGAGAAGGAGATGCGAACCGTAAGAGGTAATGAAATGGCGATGATCTTCCAGGAGCCGATGACTTCGCTCAATCCGGTGTTCACGATTGGTGACCAAATTCGGGAAGCGATTCGCAATCATCGGAAAGTCAGTCGATCCGAGACCAAAGAGAGAGCGATTGAGATGCTGCGCCTTGTCGGTATTCCACGCCCTGAGCAGATTCTGTATGAATACCCACATCGCTTGTCTGGCGGCATGAGGCAGAGGGTCATGATTGCCATGGCGATGGCCTGTAGCCCCAAGTTGCTCATTGCCGATGAGCCAACCACCGCGCTGGATGTTACCATTCAAGCGCAAATTTTGGAGCTTATGCAGCAGCTGAAGGCTAGCGAAGGGACTTCCATTTTGCTTATCACCCATGACCTCGGCGTTGTTGCAGAGATGTGTGACCGTGTAGCCGTGATGTATGGCGGTCAGATTGTTGAAGAGTGCGATGTACTAACGCTATTTACGAATCCCAAGCATCCGTACACACAGGGACTGATCAAGTCGATGCCAACACTCGACACCAATGAACGCAGGCTCTATTCCATTAAAGGTAGCGTTCCGCCGCCCGGCAGTTTGAGACAAGGCTGCCGATTCAGCCCCCGCTGTGAATACGCGCAAGATATTTGTCATGAACAGCTGCCACAGCTGGAGACGGTAGAGAACGGACACACAGCCAGATGCTGGCTTCACGCAGATGTGAAGGAGGCGATTCAATGAATGAGCCGCTGCTTGAGGTGAACAATCTGAAGAAGTATTTTCCGGTCAAGAAAGGTGTTTTTAATCGTACGGTGGGACAAGTGAAGGCCGTAGACGGTCTGAAGTTTACTATTTTCAAAGGGGAGACACTGGGGCTCGTTGGAGAGAGTGGCTGCGGCAAATCAACAACAGGTCGGACATTGCTACAGCTGCTTCGTCCAACAGAAGGTGAAATTATCTATGAGGGACGAAATATGGTTGGACTGCCAGCGGAGGAACTGCGCAAAATGCGGAAAGACATGCAGATGGTATTTCAGGACCCGTACGCCTCCCTCGATCCCCGCATGACTGTAGGCGAGCTAATCGCCGAGCCTCTTGATATCCACCAGGCAGCAACTGGCAAAGAACGAGCCAGGCGTGTGGATGAGTTGTTGGAAATCGTCGGCTTAAGCAGCCGTCATGCAGACCGCTATGGTCATGAGTTTAGTGGAGGACAGCGGCAGCGGATTGGTATTGCCAGAGCACTTGCTTTGAATCCGAAGCTCATCGTTGCCGACGAGCCTGTATCCGCGCTGGATGTCTCCATTCAATCACAGATTATTAATCTGCTTCAGGATTTACAGGAGCAGTTCAAGCTGACCTACTTGTTCATCGCCCATGATCTAAGCGTAGTTAAACATATTAGCAGTCGTATTGGTGTGATGTATCTGGGCGGCATCGTTGAGCTTGCGGATAAAAAAGACTTATTCGAAGCGCCGTTGCATCCCTATACACAGGCGTTATTGTCCGCGGTACCTAGTCCGAACCCGTTGATCAAGAAGGAGCGAATTGTGCTGCAAGGAGATGTGCCCAGTCCAGCCAATCCGCCTTCCGGGTGCAGTTTTCATACGCGTTGCCACGCGTGCATGGATGTTTGCCGGACGGATAAACCAGAGTTACAGGATGTGGGAGGTCGCTACGTCGCCTGTCATCTGTATGCCAAGGCTTAAACGAAGCATTCTAATCATTTTATTCACATAACTATACCGACAGGAGAGATCACGATGACACAGAGCCGTAAACTTAGAGAGATTAGCTGGACCGTGTTCGAGGAATATAAAAAGCAAACGGAGCTTGTGATTATACCTGTAGGCGCAATCGAGGTATATGGCCCTCATCTGCCCCTTGGATCGGATGGCCTGCTTGCAGAGCGGTTGGCCGAGTTGGTAGCCGAGCGTGTCGGTGCTGTTATTGGACCAGCTGTAGAAGCGGGTGATTCCAATGTCCTGAATGATTTTCCTGGAACCATTACAATTCGTCCCGAAAGTTTGAGGGCGTATCTTGGCGATATTGTACATAGTGTGATTACATGGGGATTTAAACGTATCCTTTTCATCAATGGTCATGCCGGTAATGTCCCGGTTATTAATCAGATTGTTCATCAGCTTCGGGAGCAGCACAGTGACGTGCAGACCGCGCAGATTGATTGCTGGCGATTCATCAAGGCACAGGATCATGGCATATCCGAATCTGGCAAATGGGCTAACGGTCACGCCGCGGAGATTGGCACCTCAGTTCTGCTGCATCTGCACCCCGAGCTTGTGAATCAGGATAAGATCGCAGATGAAGTGCCTTCATATGAAGACTCTTTTCCGGAAATCGTGAAATATGGTCGCCTTTCCTCCATCTCCAAGTCTGGTGTGGTCGGTTCTCCGTCGTTCGCTACCAAGGAAAAAGGCGAAGCATTGGTTCAGCACTCGGTGCAGCGCATTGTTCAATTTCTTAATGAGGTCTGGAACATCAAATCATGAAGGGCTGGAATATGGGATCATGAAGGTATGGAGGGTCAGATGATAAAGGTGTGGAGGGTTAAGTGAAGAAGGTCTGAAATATCAGTCATCATATTTGGTTTAGAGAGGAGCATAATCTGTGAACATTATAGATCTGCATTGTGATTCGCTGTTTAGAATATGGCTTGCCAAGGGTCAACTCTCCTTCCATGATGCACCTGAGCTGGAGACCAGTAAACAACGCCTGATCGAAGGTGGGGTTAAGGTGCAGGGATTCGCGGTGTTCGTGTCTCCCAATCTGAATGATACGGAGAAGTTTCAATCTGCGCTGGATCAGATCCACTATTTTTATGAGGAAGTGTTGGAGAAAAATCCGGACATCAAGCACATCACCCGCTGGAGTGATATTGATCATGTGCAGGAGCATGAGATCGGTGCCTTTCTTACGCTGGAAGGAGTTGATCCTATCGGGAATGACCTCCATAAGCTGAGCATTCTGTATCGCCTTGGAGTCCGCTCGGTCGGCTTGACCTGGAACTATGCTAATCTCGCTGCTGATGGGGCTTTGGAGCCCAGAGGGGCAGGGCTGTCCACATTTGGGCGTAATATCGTTGAATTCAACAATAAGCATAAAATCCTGACGGATGTCAGTCATTTAAACGAACGCGGTTTCTGGGATATCCTCGACATAGCCGATTATCTGATTGCGAGCCATTCCAATGCGAAAGCTGTATATGATCACCCTCGGAGCCTTAGCGACGAACAGGCAAAGGCACTCTTTGCCAAAGATGCTACTGTACATGTGGTTTATTTCCCTGAGTTTATCAAATCTGCTGAAGAGGGTAACGCTACGATCGCTGATCTGATCAAGCACATTGATCATTTTTGCTCCCTTGGAGGAGTACGTCATGTTGGTCTGGGTTCTGATTTTGACGGGATCACTAGCCATGTAGAGCTGCTTGAGAATGCAGCCCAAAGCCAAAATCTGATTAATGAGTTACTTAAATATTATTCCGAAGAGCAGGTGCGGGGATTTGCCTATAATAACTTCCTGCGGCGGGTGAATTCGCTGTAGGCGTGAGATTGAAATGGACTTCCCTCTACGGCTGCATGGATTAGTATTTCAGGAGACAGGGTGTTCATTTTACCGCTAACGCAGGCAGGCTCAGATGGAGTTCCAGCAAAGCGATTAACTGGTCAACCATCTCTTCCACAGGATAAGGCATGGCATTCATAATCCACCATTCCACAAGGCCAACAGCAGCAGAGGCAAGAAACTGTGTAGTGATCTCCTTACTCATGCCTCCCTGGACGCCGCACGCATTCATTTGTTCCTCAACGCCCTGAATCATAAGCGTCATCAGCTTGCCTCGGAATGCAGGAATCCCTTCTTTCGTTAGGAGCATCGTATAGATGGCTGCATGTTCTTCGAGATAGCCGAAGGTGCGGAGCAGGGCGTCCTTCGCAGTTAGTGGAGTCTGAAAATGATCATTCATGCAGGCTTCCACCAATTGTTGCAGATAGGTCTCAATGCATCGGTCCAGCAGATCAAACTTGTCTGTATAATGCAAATAGATCGTTCCCCGGTTAACATTGGCTCGGTCGGCAATGTCGTTGATGGTCATTTGCTCGAAATCCCTTTCTTCCAGCAATCCCACAAAAGCCTCCATAATGGCCTTTCTTGTTTTTAGCACGCGTCTGTCCATGGCGCCTCCTCTAATATTTTAATATGTCTGCAATGTCTCTACATTTCTAATGTTTATCAACAATAATGAATATTTCGTTGATTATTGAACGAAAGCGGATATTTTAGCGATTGAAGCACAGCAGTTGCTTTGATACTCTTATTTTATCAACAAATGTTGATAAAACAACGATTATTTATAAAATATGAAATAGAGGGATAGCCAATGAAGATATTAGTGTATGGCGCAGGTGTTCTGGGCAGTCAGCTGGCACACGTTCTGGTGCGCGGTGGCAATGATGTCACTGTTCTGGCTAGAGGGAAGCGGGCAGAGGAGCTGGAGAGGCATGGTATTGTCATTCGTCATGTGTTCCAGTTTAAAACGACCATTGATCCGGTTCGGGTAACAAGAACGTTGGAAGAGAATGATCACTATGATCTTATCTTCGTGGTTATGAAATATAATGATTTTCCATCGGTATTGCCTATTTTGGCGGCCAATCAGAGCAGTCACATTGTGATCGTCGGCAACAATGCAGATGCACGAAGCATGCAAATTTTTTTGGAGGAGAACAGCAAGGTGGAAAAAAGGATCGCATTTGGTTTTCAGGTCAGCGGTGGGCGGCGGCAAAAAGACCGCATGTTATCCATTGGTGGAGCAGGCGGGCAAATGGTGATTGGTGGGCTGGACGGCGAGATTACCTTTAAATCGATACTGGATCAAGCTTTTGAGAAGACGAAATACAAGTTGAATTACCTGGACGATATCGATGCCTGGCTGAAAAGCCATATTGTGCCCATTCTGATGCTTAATACGGTGAGCTTTAATGAGAAGCACGAGATGATCAAGCTGGACGGGAACAGAAAGCAACTCCAGCATATGATTGGGGCGATGGATGAGGGCTTTAGCGTGCTTGAGGCCATGGGCATAACGATTATACCGGAGATTCAGGCCAAACTGATTCGCAAACATCAACGGATGTTTTACCTTCTATTGAAAATTTATAGTATACTTCCGATCTATAAACTGGTTGCGGGTTCTTATGGGGAGATCGAGGCGTTGAATGATGCATTTACCGATTGGAAAAAGGCTACTAAAACCCCTACACCTCATTGGGATGTGCTAAAAAAAGAATATTCTAATCTCAAATGAAATGGCTATTGCTCTAAGTCCCCTTACCGACTACAATTAAACCAACTAATAAAATGGGGATAAGGAGATATGCAGATGCGGGAAGTGCCTATGCGCTATGTCAAAGCGAACCAAATCGGGATTGTGCTATTTGTCGTCCTGTCGTTTCTGTTCAATCAACCGTTAATTCTGGGAGCGTTATGGATCATCCAAGTTGTCGGTCTGGCATCTGGAGGCAAGCTTAATCTGTTTGTACAGATTGCGAAGGCTGTGTTAACGGGAAAAGGGACAGAGACACAGGCAGTGGAACTGCAACGCTTCAACAATGTTCTGGCCGTATTGTTTCTCACGCTGGCACTTGTCTCATTCGGCCTTGGGTGGCAGGTAGCAGGTTATATTTTCTCGTCGATGCTTCTCCTGGCTGCAAGTGCCGCGTTGCTCGGTTACTGTGTGGGCTGCACCGTATATTTTTGGTATAAACAACTCCGCGCTGGCAGAAAGATTGGCTTCTAAACTAAATGTAGTTGCAAAAACAATCCCCTCCAAGTTCTGTGGTCTACTTGAAGGGGATTTTACTTTTTTATCTGAACCAGGCCTTGTTTAAATTGTTCGTAAAATTACTATCGTTCAACGGAACATTGGCACTGCCAAAATCGGTCGTATTCAGCGCATTGCGTGCCGCAGACGTCAGATCATCCCAGCCGATCAAAGGCTGCATTCCACCCACGGTTCCAGTCACACCAAGCTCATGATTTAGAGGCCAGGTACTGTTGTAACTAATCAAAGGATTTGTACCGTTCAGGTTCGTGTTACTTGGTGCAACATTCGTGAACTGCCCATGTCCTGAATAGGCGATGGAGAGGATTTGAGGATTTTGTGCGGCGGGATTGTCTACCCATACAACGATGCTTTCCCAGTCATGACGATGGCCGAGGCCAGAGGAAGGGGAGTCTTTCGGGAAGTACCATGCGTACATAATCGCCCATACACCATTATGCCATGCCGAACGGGAGTACACTTGGCCTGTACTTGAGCTGCAATTTCCATTCGGTGAACCGGAGGTTTGCAAGCCTGCACTGGTATTGCCCTGTTGATCCACGGCGGGGAATGGAACACATCCATGGTAGACTTTTAAGTAGGGTTGGAAACGCTTGGCTGCTATTTGCGTGACTGTGACGGGAGTTGCTTCCTGGAATCCGACAACCTGATCATGGTTAATGACTGCCGCTTCAACGTCTGTGACAAAGGGAATACAGGCCAAGAGCGAAACCATAAGCAATAATACGAGTTTTTTCATTCGGTGATCTCCTTCATGGGTATGATATTGGAATGTGTTGAGGATGCACTAAGACTATATTGGAAAAGGTTTCTTTTTATTTGTCATCTTGTTCGGGTTTTTGTAAATTTTTTGCAGGATATGGTTGTCCTCATGATTTGAAAGGATATAAGACTATTTCCGGCCCAAGCGGGCAGAATGGTGATGGATGGTTATAAATGACAGGAAATCCATAGGATTAGATTCAAGAGGAGTGCCAGAGGTTTATTTTGTAAAGGATAGACAAGTTCGGAAATGCACAGAAAGCATGCTCGTCATTGCTGGAGTGAGGTAATTCTTTAGATTTTATCGTTATAGTTATCCAGATGTAAAATTTCGATAGAATTTATATGAAAATAATTACTTATGTATCACAGGCTAGGACATCTTCACATTTGATGATATGATAGTACATAAAGGCTTTGGAATGAGACGGAATTCCTTATGCATATATATATATGTAGAGAAAAATGTTGGGTCAGGATTAACGGACGTGAGTCATTGTGTAAAATGATGCTCGACTGTGGTCACTCTCAGGTGGTAAGAAAATGAGATCGTTCAGACTCATGGATAATGTGGAATAGGTGGCGTATGAGATGAAAAAAGCTCGCTTAATATATAATCCGACCTCAGGCCGGGAAGAAATGAAGAAACGTCTGGCTGATATTTTGCAGCGTTTGGATCAAGGTGGTATCGAAGCCTCGTGTCACGCAACAACGGGTGAAGGAGATGCAACCCGGGAAGCGGAGCTAGCGATTGAACGCGGCTATGACATGATTATTGCGGCTGGCGGCGACGGAACGTTGTATGAAGTGATTAATGGCATGGCCGAGCGGGAGAATCGTCCTCCGCTGGGTGTATTTCCTTTGGGAACGACGAATGATTTTGCCCGTGCGCTGGGTATTCCGAGACAATGGGAAGATTACGTGGATCTGGTCATTAACCAGCAGCTTCGTCCGCTCGATCTGGGCAAGGCGAATGATAAATATTTTATCAATATTGCAGGCGGGGGTTCGTTAACCGAACTGACCTATGAGGTGCCAAGCCGTCTGAAAACGATGATTGGGCAACTGGCCTACTATATGAAGGGTATTGAGAAAATGGCGAGCCTGTCTCCGCAGGAATTGGTTATCCGTGCCGCGGGTCAGGAAGAAATTCATGATGAATTCATGCTGTTCCTCATTGCCAATACGAACTCCGTCGGGGGCTTCGAGAAGCTGGCTCCGGGTGCGACCATTGATGATGGTCTGTTCGATGTGATCGGTGTGCGCAAATGTAATCTGGCTGACATGATTCGCCTCGTAACCCTTGCGCTGCGTGGTGAACATCTGAATGATAAGAAGGTCGTTCATTTCCAAACGGATTATATGGAAGTGACGTCACCAGGCTATGTACAGTTGAACCTGGATGGCGAGCTGGGCGGCACATTGCCTGCGACATTCAAGAACCTGCGTCATCACCTGATGTTGTATCGTTAAGCATAGTATTGATCGGGGAGAAGATGTGATTTCCTGTTGCCGTGTGTAGTGGGATCACGTATAATCTCATGGTGCCTGAAAATGAATGAAATCTCCCTTTCACAAGGGATGAACATATATGAAGAAAGAAGTGAATGTACGTTGTCTAATACCAACCGCAGCGGTCGTGGAAAAAACCGCCGGAATTCGGCTGCCTCTCAGGGGCAAGGGAATGCTTCAGCGTCCCGTCAGTCGAGCAAATCATCTCGTCCATCTCAGCAAGGGAAAGAGGTGCGGCCACAAGGCGCATCTCTTTCTGTCGTTCGTCCAAAGGGACGGGAACGTGAATCTGCACCAATTGAAGGACTTCCTGTCAGCAAAAATGAAGAGACCGTCATCGACATCATCGGCATGAACCATGACGGTGAAGGTGTCGGCCGTGCCAATGGATACACGCTGTTTGTGCAAGGTGCGCTTCCAGGCGAAACCGTACGCGTGCGCGTGATGAAAACCAAGAAGCAGTACGGCTACGCCAAACTGCTGGAGATCGTGAAGGCCAGCCCGGATCGTGTATCCGCGCCTTGCCCGATCTACGATCAATGCGGCGGATGCCAGATCCAGCATATGAGTTACGCCGGACAGCTTGCGTGGAAACGCCAGCTCGTGGTCGATAATTTGCAACGGATTGGCAAATTGAACGTGATGGTGGAGGATGCAGAGACGTTGGCATCCAACGAGCAGGATGATAAAGAGGGCGCAGAACAGCGTGTGCAGGATGACGCTTCAGTTGGTGAGGCTAATCAGACAACTGAGTTGGCTACATCTGAAGTGCAAATGAACGGCAGCAATCGTATTCGGCTTCGGCTCGAAGGTGTCATGAATGAAGAAGATGCGGAGCAGGGCATTCGTGTATTACCGACAATGGGCATGGACGAGCCATGGCGCTATCGCAACAAGGCACAGGTGCCTATCGGTGCAGCAGAGGGTGGCTTGGTGGGTGGTTTTTACGCTAAAGGAAGTCATCGGATCATCGACATGGACACCTGCCTCATTCAGCATGAGCATAACGATGAAGTGGTCGCCAAGGTTAAGGAGCTAGGCAGTCATCTCGGTATTAGCGCGTACAACGAAGAGACAGGTCGCGGCCTGCTGCGTCATGTGGTTGTGAAGAAGGCGTTCCGTACTGGCGAGATGATGCTTGTTCTCGTCACCAATGGCCGCGACATCCCGTACAAGGACGAATGGATTGGCAGTATTCGTGAAGCGATTCCGCATGTGGCGAGCATTTGCCAGAACGTGAACAAGAAGCAGACCAACGTTATCTTCGGCGATGAAACCCGCGTCCTGTGGGGCCGTGATGTGATTTACGATTATATCGGGGACGTACAGTTTGCGATCTCGGCACGTTCGTTCTACCAGGTGAATCCGGTGCAGACAGAAGTGTTGTACGGGAAGACGGTAGAGTACGCCGAACTGAGTGGCAAAGAGACCGTGATTGATGCCTATTGCGGCATCGGTACGATTTCTCTTTTCCTCGCGCAGCATGCGGATCAGGTGTACGGGGTTGAGATTGTTCCAGAAGCGATTGAAGACGCACGGAGCAATGCGATGTTGAACGAGATGAAGAACGTCAAGTTCGAAGTCGGCGCATCGGAGGATGTTATTCCACGCTGGAAAGAGCAAGGCATTGAAGCCGACGTCATCGTCGTCGATCCACCACGTAAAGGTTGCGATCCACGTTTGTTGGATACGATTCTGGAAATGAAGCCCGAGCGTGTGGTGTATGTGAGTTGTAATCCGAGCACTTTGGCACGTGACTTGCGTGTGCTGGAGGATGGCGGGTATCGCACAGTGGAGGTAACGCCGGTGGACATGTTCCCGCATACGGTGCATGTGGAGTCGGTGGCGATGTTGGTAAGGGTGTAGTGTTTTGAAGCTACATTTACCTGTTTTAATAAATAGCTACTTTGCCCGAAGCTTCTAAAGCTCGGGCTATATTTGTTATAACCAAAGTAATTCATTCAGCGAAGGGCATTTGATGAGGCTTCCGTTCGTCGGATACTAGTTTTATATAATCATTAGTAGAGTTGATGTTGGTCTGAACAATATCCAGTTTTCCAGTTTATCCGTTTTCAATAGCTGTGTGTTGTTCAGTGTTTTCTAATGCCAAGGTAAGACGTGGCAAAGGTATACCTAACTTTTTTGCTTCTCTCACAACTTCAAGTACTGCAAAACCGGCTTTACTATTGTTGTATTCAATGAAAAGTCGTGGTAAGCTGCCCTTTGCAAAAATAACCTTGTTAAACAGCGTGCCGAGAAGTGCCGGTGGGATCTTGGTCAACAGTAGAGTAATCGCGTCCATCTTTGCGCCTCTTGCTTTAAGAACAGGCGTCATTTCCCGCATACTCTTGCCGAGATTTGCGAATGAGTCACTATGATTCATGAGTGCTGGGAAACTTCCCCGTTTTAACACCTCGGTCTCCATCGCCGCATTCATGGCATAGTGATTCCATAACCAGCTTTGCATATCCTTGATCCAATTGATTTTAAAATGGGCGCTTTCAAATAGTTCTTTGACCTTGTTGTTTATCTGTTCCGTGCCTACCCGTGGTTTTTCCAGAAATATCATTTTTAAAAAGCCGCCCCTAAGCTTATTGTCCTCAATGCCGCCTCCTGCTCCTGGGAACCCAAAGACAACATTGTTCATTGACAAGGGCAAGATCGATGATTTTAAATCTTGCCAAATATTATTGAATATTAGGATCGGGATGTTACCAGCAGTAATCGATAGTAATTGTGCTGCTTCGGGAAGTTGCTCTGTGTTGACACTCGCAATAATGAGATCGTAATTTGGGCTTATCTCCTCATGCAGCTTGACTTTCCAGCTTTCTTGGATTAACTGTTTCCCTCTTCGTGCGTCCCACATTTCAAGCGCTATATGACTTCCGAACGATTCCTTTCTCCCTTTTCTAACGTAAAACTCAACGGTATGCCCTGCCTTTTCTAAAGCCCACGCGTATTGGGTCGATATTACACCTCTACCGAAAAATAAAATTCTCATCTTAGCCTCCCAATATCCATATTCATCCTTGTTGATGATCAAACAACGTGTTGTATAATGTTATTGTATAGATTCACTATACGGTCATCAACCATCAGATTTTTAATATCTGTCGTATAATCAATTGAACAGAAAACGGAGGTAAATAATGAATAAGCAACCTGAAATTACGGATAAAACAAGGCAGACATTTATCAATGTATTCTGCGATTTATATTGCCGAAAACCAATCGAAAAGATATCCATCCAAGAGATTGCTAACCAATCAGGATATAATCGGAGTACATTTTATCAATACTTTACAGATATCTATGCGTTGTTGGACTGCGTTGAAGAGCGTATTTTGAAATCCATTAAGGAGGAAATGGCAGGCAGAGAGTTTTCTACACATACTTTCCAAGATGCACTTCAATGCTTGGAAAATGCAGAGGAAATTTCAGTTCTTAAAGCTATCTTGGGCGACTATGGTTCTGTTCATTTTGTGGAACGCTTGAAAAGAGAAATTCCCTTTGAGCGATTGATTGTGGATTTTCCAACAGATGATATCTTGGCACCATACATCATGGAGTTTTACATATCAACATTAATATCTATGTTTCGCCTTTGGATACACAGAGACAAAGATCTATCGTCGGAAGAATTGATCAAGCTGATAGATAGTCTGTTTGCAAAGGGGATAACACCATATCATATCTTTGGCACGGTCAATCCGCAGCGCTCTGATCCGAATAAAAACTAAAGGGACGAGGAGAAAGAGAGTGAGGGACATACTGTAACAGGACCCTGATACTAGGGTCGCTATAAAGAGATGGGGATTTATGAACAATTAGCTTGTCACACAAATATAAGATTGCTTGAATAGGTGAATGCAGCCACATCGTATTAGGTTATTGTACGGTCAGTACTCATCCTATGTGGAGAATGTAGCGATGATGGTTAGAAAGCTAAACATAAACATAAGGGGTTCGAGAATTTATATGATTCTCGAACCCCTTTTTTGTCTTTGTTTCAATACCATTCATTAACTGTAGTAGTCTAAAAATCGCCATCTTCCCAGGCGGTAATTAATATACGTGCACATCCGCACCAACCACGGATTTGTTTTGTACGGAATTACCGGATAGATATACCTTTTGCAGATCAGGCAGCTGACTTAGAGTCTCGATATTGGAAATGGCATTGTTCTCGAGATGAAGCTCTTCTACGGCCTGCCAGTTACTCATGAATTCAAGAGAAGCCAAGTTGCTGTCTTGCATAGTAAAGGAACGCAGAGCGGACAGTTTGGCAAAGTAAGGCATCATTTGGTCAACTTCAGTAACAGAGGTGTTGTTTATGCTGAAGTATGGCTGCTCTAAGGTCAAATGTTCAAGCACGCTGTTCTCCGCAGCCGCCTGTTGTTCAAAGTTCAGCCTGCACTCGGAGCACATCAGAGATTTGACCTGCTTCAAACGAAATAAAGCATCGCTCTCCTTATATAGTGACGAGTCGTAAATGCTTAGGACCTCTAAGCTGGACAAGCCGTCCAGGGCGCCAAGACGGGTTACTTCACTGACCTCCGAGAGGGAGAGTTGCTTAAGTTTCGGAAATTTCCCCAGCGCCGCCAAATTCAACTTTCCACTTCCGCCACGAAGCGTCAGGCTGGTAACGGCAGGTGCCTTCAGCCCGGGGAGAAAGGAACCCGGAATTTCCACTCGTTCTACTTTAGGCAGTGTCAGAGCTTCCTCCTTCTCGTAATAACCGGATAGCGTTAATTCCCGCAGAGAGGAGAGGCTGTTGATGGGTTTGACCGAGCTGAGCTTGCTTAAAGAAGCCAGACGCAGTTTCGTGATGGAAGTCTTGTCGGTCAGACGCTCCAGACTGGAGAAATTTAAATTTTCAATATCCAGTGTTTGTAAAGCAGGCATATTTTGCACAAAGTCAATGGACTTTACGTTGGTTAAATAGGAAAGCTGAAGCTCCTGAAGCTGGGTTAGAGCGTACAGCGGCTGCAGGTCTGTAGCTTCACTGTAGTGGATGGACAGAGAGGTCAGCCCGGTCATGGACGACAACCATCCCAGCTCATTGACATACGTGAGCGACAGGGACTTGAGCGGCAGTTTGTTCAACAGAGAAAAATCCGTTACCGACTCATCCACATAGGTAATGGATAACGAGTTCAGATTAGGAAATTCCAGCAGTAGGGCCAATTCCTGATTGCTGCGAAGCTGAGTGGAAATTTCCGTAATTTTAGACTTGTCGCCAAAGTAGCCCGAAAATTTACTAAAGAATTCGTTAAAAGCGCCTCCATAACTTTTTAATCCGGGCATATGGGCCAAAGTGGTTTGGTCCGTCTGGGAGATTTCATAGGTATTCGTCAGGTCCAATGCCGTCAGTCCCTTAAAAGCTTCAAAATCTCGCTGATCAATCCGCTGGCTATTCAGTTTCTTGTCCTGAGTAATATAAGTGATCTTCTCGGCCTGTTCATCGCTGAAGGGATCGGAGAGGCTATATGTAAACTTCCACTGATCATTCTCCGAATGCTCTACGGTTAAATAGCGAAGACGAGCCAGTTCCTCCTCTGTGGGCAAGGCGGACCCTTTATCGAAGATATCTCGCAAAAATGAGAGCAGAACCTCGCTTTCGGGCATCTTTCGCACAGGCAGATTGGCTTCTGTTTTTGGATAGGTGGAGCTGTTGCTATAATAAAAATATGTACCGATGGCGCCAGCTAGGACTAACATCAGTATCAGCATTAGCTTTACGGAGACAGTCTGCTTCAGTGGTGCTTTAGGGGGCGTTCCGTGGTAGTGATTAATGGTCTGGTCCACGTAATAGACATGATTTTGCTTCAATAAAAGCTCTGTTTCACAATAGGGACACTTTAAAATCTCACCCTCTTTGTATTCAATTCTTCCGTTGCAATTGGGACAGTTTAACGGGATAAAAGCCACGAATGTCCCCTCCTTCATTATGATGGTCATAAGATCATGCCGAACGGTCATCTGACTTCATTATACCTTGTGAATTTACGTTTGATGAGAGAAAGAAGTTTCACATAGCGAAGGAGCAGGGAAATCCTGCTCCTCTTTGATCTTTTTAAAGTGTAGCTAGAGGTGAGCATTATTACATAAGTCATTAAGCGATCGAAGTAATCGGATGTTTAACTTGCACAGGGTAGAGATGATCACCAGGGGTTCTTACAAATAAACCGTCATTGGTGATGGTACTTTTTAGAACGAGATGTTCTGTAGCATCTGGTGTGAAATGGAAGGTTATTTTCTCCGTATCCTCATCTGCAATCTGATGTAAAATATCTGTCATATGGATTTCGTTTAAACAAATAACATCGAAGAGGTCAATATTATTGTCTTCCTTCTGATAAATCACGATGGTGTTTTCATTTTCCAAGTGATAAATATCGTTACTGAACACATTCAGGCAGTAAAACATGAGTATGCCTTGAGTCTGGGCGGTTCCGAAATGTTGCGAAACAGGCAGCCTTTGGGATGCAAATTTAAGGATAAGGCGTAAATCCTCCGCGTTAGTAACATCGAGTTTCCGAAGGTTCGCAGGCTCGGGTGATTTTTTTGCCTTATAATTCATTGAAAAAAGATGTTCTTCCACAGGCTTAAACCCAAACTTGGGGTAAAAATCAAGCACCGATTCATTGGCAAAAAGGTACATGTAATCGTACTTGTTCTCGTATTCCTCTAAAACTTTATTCATTAAACGTGCAGAAAGTCCTTTCCCCCGATAATCAGGATGTGTCATCACCGTGCCGATTTGAATAGCTTTTTTCTTCTCCCCATGAATGATGAATTCAAGGATGTTAACGGAAACATTGGCAATAACCTGATCTCCATCTACAAATGAAAAAGGTATGTATCGTTCTCCCCAAAACCCTTGTTGGTACCAATTTTCAAATTTTAAATCAAAAGTGTTAGCAGCAAGTTCGAAGAAACTTGCTCGAAGTGCTTCATTGTTTCTATAATCCTTCTTAAATATAAATTCCTGCATTATATGTTCCCCCTTAATCCTCAAAAGTGACTGTCTGTATATTAATGGTATTATCCAGTACTTAAACTGGTATATCAAGCATCGAATTCACGGAAACGCTTGACTGTGGATTTTATGTATTTGATAGAGATTTATCATGATATTTGAACATAACAATTTCGTGATGAGTAATGAACAACGTTTCAACTTATATAGCTTCCCGATTCTATCTGCCGCGGCCTGATCAGCGGAACGAAGAGCATGACCATACCCGTATCAGAATTGGTACAGTTCTGTAAAAAACTAAGATTCACCTTTAATTTGGAGTAAGATTTCTCTTTCATGAAGTGGTATTATCTGGGGTGAAAGGAGGCTGGTTACAGTAAATTATGTAAGCGCTTTATATGTTTTATAAAAAATTTGGTGTGGGGGGAATGCTTCGAATGAGGAAATCATTTAAGCAGGTCGTTTCCGGGTTACTCGCAGCGGCTCTGCTTCTTCCGGGCGGCTTGATAGCTCCGGCAGTTAGCGCTGCGGATCTAGCGGCATCTAATTCACAAATTGTGTATCAAGAAACATTCCAGAATGGTCAAGGCAAGGTAACTCAATCAGGCGGTGCCCAGCTGAGCACTGTAACAGGCAAGCCGTTTGAAGGCAATGATGATGGAGCAGCTCTAAAAGTTAGTAACCGATCTAACAACTGGGATGGCGTGGACCTCACATTCGGTGATCTGGGTTTGGCAGTTGGCCAAGAGTATTCTGTAACCGCTTCCGTTTATGTCGATACTGATTCTAACCCGCCTGCAGCTGGGAAAGCAGTACTGGAGATTGTATCTAATAAGGGCGTTACTGGCTCAGAGGGATACACTGGAATTAGCTCTGCTGACTTTAAAGCAGGACAAGGCATTACGCTATCCGCCGCTCTCTCCGTTACCAGTGTTGACAAGACAGCTCTGCGGATTAAATCTGATGATGCCGGAAATGGTGTTCAATTCTATATCGGGGATATCACGATTACCCAAGCAGAAGCACCTGCAGAGCCTACTGTAGTCCTTAACCAAAGCTTCGAAGACGGAAATACCGGAGGCTGGGGAAAGCTTTCTTGGGGGGCGAACGGGGATACTGCGGTCGTTGACGACGTAGCCTCCGAAGGTACGAAATCTCTGAAGTTCTTCAACCGGGCCGATGAGAAGGCCGTTCCTGCTCTCGTACTTACTGACAAGATGAAATCCGACCGTAAGTATGATATTTCCCTCAAGGTTAGACTCGGTTCAGGTGAAGGCGAGTTCCATCTGGCTTCCAAAATAAATTCTGAAATATTAGCCGATGACCAGAAGTATCCTTGGATTATAGGCAACAAGCTTGTAACCGCTTCTGACTGGACGCTCTTAGAAACCAAAGGCTACGAAATCCCTTCTAAAACGAATGAGATTATGATCTATGTTGAACCATCGGACAATACGTTAACCTCGGATATTTACATTGATGAAGTCATCATCACCGATGTAACCCCTGATCAAACCGCACCGGAAAATGTAGATAAAACGGGCATCTCTGCCGATTTTGAGAATGGTCTGGATGGATTCAAAGCACGGAATGGCCGTGAAACGATAGCTCTTTCCCAAGACGATAATCATACATCTGGCGGCAAGCAAAGCTTGCTTGTGACGACTACGACACAATATGATGCAGCTTTAGTTGATGCGACTGGCAAAATGGCAAAGAATCACGAATATGAGCTATCTGCTTGGGTGAAAATGGCACCTGGCGAAGCGCCTACAACACTTCGTATTAGTGTTCAATACGCTGACAGCGGCTTTGCAAACGTTTCACAAAATGCAACCGTTACAGATCAGGAATGGGTACACTTAACGGGTAAGTACACGCTCACCACTACTCCAAGCGTACTCAATGCTTATATTGAAACAGCAAACAATGACGGCGGCAACCGTACCTTTTTCTTAGATGACTTTGTTCTAAAATATCTGGGACCTGTAACTGCCGCACCTCCGATTCAAGAAAATCTTCCTAATATCAAGGATATTTACGAGGATGATTTCCTGATCGGGAACATTGTTAATCCGTCTACCTTTGATGAGACTCGGCTCAAGCTTCTGAAGAAGCATCACAATGTGGTCACGTTTGAGAATGATATGAAGCCGGATTATGCATACAACGCGAACAGACAATTTGATTTCACCGCAGAAGATGCTCTTGTTCAAAGAGTAAAGGATGCTGGCCTTGATTTGCACGGTCACGTGCTCGTATGGCATGCCCAGTCACCTACCTGGCTTCATACGGCAGAGAGCGGTAAACCATTGAGCCGTGAAGAAGCTCTGACGAACCTGAGAACACATGTTAAAACGGTCGTTGAACACTTTGGTGACCAAGTCATTTCCTGGGACGTTGTCAACGAAGCCATGAACGATAACCCGTCTAATCCGGAAAATTGGAAAAATGCATTGCGCAATTCAGGCTGGTTACAAGCCATCGGCCCTGACTTTCTTGAGGAGGCATTCCTTGCAGCCAAAGAAGTCATTGACGAGAATGGCTGGGATATCAAGCTTTATTACAATGACTACAATGATGACAACCAGAACAAATCTACAGCCATCTACAGCATGGTTAAAGAGATCAATGAGAAGTACGCCGTAAATCACCCTGGCGAGAAACTGATTGACGGCATCGGCATGCAAGCCCACTACAATTTGGGCACGAGATTGGACAATGTCAAGATGTCGCTCGAACGTTTCATTTCTTTGGGTGTAGAAGTCAGTGTCACCGAGTTGGACATTATGGCAGGCACCAATTCTACAATTACTGAAAAAGAAGCAAAGCAGCAGGCCTATCTGTATGCGCAATTAATGGATCTCTATAAGAAGAACAGTGCGCATATTCCACGTGTCACCTTCTGGGGATTAAATGACAGCACCAGCTGGAGAGCCGAGCAGAATCCAACCTTGTTCGACAAGAATTTTCAAGCAAAAGAGGCGTTCTACGCGGTAGTTGATCCGCAAAAGTACATGGCGGAAAATCCACCCAAAGCCCTTCAATACAAGAAATCAAGCGCGCACTATGGGACACCAGCTATTGATGGCTCCGTAGACAGCATATGGAGCAAAGCTCCTGAAATGAAACTGGATACGAAGCAAATGGCATGGTCAGGTGCGACAGGAACAGCAAAAGTACTGTGGGATGACGACAATCTGTATGTGTTGGTTCAAGTCAGAGATGATCAACTGAACAAGTCCAACCCGAATGTATGGGAGCAGGATTCCGTTGAAGTATTCGTCGATGAAAACAACGGGAAAACAGCTAACTTCCAAGACGATGATGGGCAATACAGAGTGAACTTTGAGAACGTAGCTTCCTTTAATCCTGCGGAAATCGCTGCAGGCTTCGAATCCAAAGTCACTGTTTCCGGTACCAACTACACCGTTGAAATGAAGATTCCGTTCAAAAAGGTTAAGCCTGCGAACAATGCTAAAATTGGCTTTGATGCGCAGATTAATGATGCGAAAGACGGCAACAGAATCAGCGTGAACGCATGGAACGATCCATCCGGTCAAGGTTACCAGGATACTTCCGTATTCGGTGAATTGACGCTGACTGGCAAATCTTCTTCTGGCGGAAACAATGGCGGAGGCAACAATGGTGGAGGTAACAACAGCGGGGGTAACAGTGGCGGATCGAGCTCAGGAACTACTTCGCAGCCTCAGCCTCAACCACAGGTTCCAGACAACGACTCGAAGATAGTACCGGTAATTAAGGTCGAAAATGGAACAGCCACAGCAACCGTATCGAGCGACAGCCTAAATAAAGCCATTGAAAAAGCTTCTCCAGATGCAAATGGCAAGAAGCAGGTTACCATCGACGTGCCGAAGCAAGCAAATGCACAATCCTATGTTGTACAATTGCCGACTTCCAGCCTGCAAAGCAACAATAATGTTGAGTTTGTGCTTAAGACGGAAAATGCAACACTTCAAATTCCGTCCAACATGCTTTCCAATATTACGGAACAAGCCGATCAAGTCTCTATTCAGATTAACAAAGTCTCGGCAGATCGTCTGAGCGCAGATGTTCGCGCTATTGCGGGCAGCCGTCCGGTGATCGATCTAAGCGTAAAAGCTGGTGACCGTGTCCTTGCCTGGAGTAATCCTGAGGCACCTGTAACGGTATCTGTTCCGTATACGCCTGCTGCACAGGAGCTTGTCCATGCACATCAGATCGTGATTCTTTACATTGACAAACAAGGACAGGCAACGGCCATACCAAGCGGACGTTATGATGCTAAATCCGGCTTGATGGTATTTAAAACAACTCATTTTAGCACCTATGCTGTAGCTTACGTAACCAAGTCTTTTGCCGATGTGCAAAGTGTCCTGTGGGCTAAACAAGCAGTCGAAGCGATGGCTGCACGCGATATTATTAAAGGAATCTCTGATGACAGCTTCGCTCCTGCAGCTTCTATCACGAGAGCCGACTTTATCACCTTGCTTGTCCGAGCACTTGAATTGAAGAACTCAGGCACGAATACGGCAGCCTTTAGCGATGTACAGCCAAACGCTCACTATGCACAGGCCGTGGCTATTGCCAAAGAACTCGGTATCGCATCTGGATTCGAAGACAACACGTTCAAACCAGGCAACAGCATTTCCCGTCAAGACATGATGGTTCTTACGGCAAAAGCTCTGAAAGCAGCTGGTAAGCAATCTGCCGGCAACGGAAATCTAGCTCCTTATTCCGATGCTGCAAGCATTTCCACTTACGCGATGGATAGTGTAACTTCCCTCGTAGGAAGCGGAATTGTTAAGGGCAAAGATGGCAAAATCGCACCAGCCGAACCATTGACCCGTGCTGAAGCAGCGATGGTTCTCTACCGGATCTGGGAAATGTAAATGTAAAGTTTAATTAAACCAGCTGATAAAAAAGACTACCCCCGTATATTATCAGACGGGGGTAGTTCTACTATTTCATATCGAATACAAGGCGGCGGGGAGAATGTAAATACCATCTTTGGCGGATTCTCCATGGGTTCCGTAAAGACCGGGTATACTTTTGTAAATGGGCGCTAGCAAAGTAAAAAAACCTCGTCCATCACTCTGCAGAAAAATGAACAACTGCACTATATAACATCTTGTTGCGAAGCGGGTCGAACGTGACTTGATGCTGAACCTGCTTCAACCGAAGCAGCAATGCCTTGTTAATTCCGATTCGGTCTTCGATTGCCCGTTCCAGTTCATTGAAGTCATAAGCCTGCAAGCATTCGACTTTGTCTTTGATAATATCCAGTGTAATTTCCATGTTTGATTCAGGCCTCCTCCATGTCACGATTTGCAGGTACAAAAGCCTGCCGAGCTTTTATTGTAGAGGAGCTTTTCCGGTTCGGCAAGAGCAAATGAAGTGAACAAGTAGAACGATGGAGGAGGTTTGATTTCTATTCTGGGGGAGCCAAAACGAGAAGATAAAGTTATCCTTCAAATAATCACTAATAAACTCGTGCTGAAAATCAACTAAAGACGTGATAAAATTAGAGAAAGGACGAATGGAGAAAGGGGAAACCCGGATCCAGGAACCATTGGGTAAATAGCCAAGAGGGGCATCGCCCCTCTTTTTTATGTGAATCCATAGAAAAGCATTGCTTCTATTCAGGTTGTAATTTATTCATTTTGATGTGCCATTAACATATACTGCTGTTTGAACTACGTTGCGGTAACATGGTTAAGTGAAGATGATGTAAGTGAAGAAGAAGCAATGACATGTATATTGAATGATACACAAGCAAATGAACAGATTATTTGACTATTTTCGGGATAACGAAATGTCCTGGTATATATAGAGGAGTTTTAACATGAAAGAAAATTTTTGGCGTGATTTGCCACGACCATTTTTTATACTGGCGCCGATGGAAGATGTGACGGATGTTGTGTTTCGCCATGTCGTAGGTGAAGCGGGCAGACCGGATGTGTTTTTTACGGAGTTTGCGAATACAGAGAGTTACTGTCACCCGGAGGGGAACAAAAGTGTGCGCGGGCGTCTGACTTTTACAGAGGATGAACAGCCCATTGTGGCCCATATCTGGGGAGATAAGCCGGAATTCTTTCGCGAGATGAGCATCGGTATGGCGAAAGAAGGGTTTAAAGGCATCGATATTAATATGGGGTGTCCTGTAGCGAACGTAGCAGAGAATGGGAAGGGTAGCGGACTGATTTGCCGTCCCGAAATTGCAGCCGATATCATCCAGGCCGCCAAAGCCGGAGGACTACCCGTCAGTGTAAAAACAAGGCTCGGTTTTACTGCTGTAGACGAATGGCGCGACTGGTTAACCCACATTCTGAAACAAGACATTGTGAATCTGTCTATTCATCTGCGGACAAGAGAGGAAATGAGCAAAGTAGACGCTCACTGGGAACTGATTCCGGAGATTAAAAAACTTCGGGATGAGATTGCACCGAATACGCTGCTGACCATTAACGGAGACATTCCTGATCGTGAAACGGGTCTCAAACTCGCTGAGCAATACGGAGTGGATGGAATTATGATTGGTCGTGGTATTTTCCAGAATCCATTTGCTTTTGAGAAAGAGCCGAAGGAACACACCAGTGAAGAATTGCTTAATCTGCTGCGGCTTCATCTGGATCTCTATGATCAATATTCAGGACAGGAGCCACGTTCGTTCAGCCCTCTTACCCGCTTCTTCAAAATATATGTCCGTGGATTCCGCGGGGCAAGTGAACTCAGAAATAGCTTAATGAACGCCAAATCAACAAGTGAAGTGCGTGCATTGCTCGATGAATTTGGTAGCAAGGAGCATGATGGGGCGGAGTAACGTGGAATTTAGTTGCTAATTGCTAAGGGAATGTGTGAAGTGGGAAAGGATAGGCTGAAAATCCTTGTGGATATCACTTATTTTCCAATGATAGGTAAAAACGGTTTAATAGAAAGATGATTTTATAGAAAGTAGATAATTTTCTGCAAGTTTATCACACAGGGGAATGAAAAATCATTAATCGGATTTCTTCCGTTCGAGCCGTTTAAGCGGTTTGGGTAAGCAAAGTGTCTTCCTTATGTAGTAGAGTTTAACGCCATTAAATCAAGTTGAGACGTTCATTCGTTTTGGTGTGTTATAATTTAGGTGAATGTCGCAATTCAGGCGGTAGGCTTTTGAAAATAGGAGGATATATGTCCTGGAGCAAATTGAAGCAAAATCTGGAGAGTTTCCTTTGTCCTGCGTTAAATGGAAGGGTCGAATACCGTGCAACAAGTTACCGTTATTTACTTGGTAAATCAGGGGATTGTTACATTACGGTAGATAAAAAGAATGTACTCAATATGAGTGATACAACAACTTCGATCCGATGGTATCAGACGGATCAGGAGATCAAGAACGATCCCAATATTCTGATTCCTGTGAACAATGAAGAGATTGAAGCCATCCGAAAAGAGTCCAAAGGGGCCGTTCCCGAGGACCGTCTTCAAGTCATGGCAAGAAGCAGAAAAATCTCCGTACATGCAAAAGAGCTTTTGTTGGTACAGGCCGCATTAAGTAAATCGAATTTTACCGTTGCAGCTACTACGTTTTTATCTACTTCTATAGAGGAAAACTTGGAGAGTAATGATATCCTGTTAAATATTCTAGCTTTGGTGGACAGACGAGTTGGCAAAAAGCGAATTTTGAATATGTCCGAGCAGATAAAGCTAAAGCATCCTGCCGTGCAGTTTTTTTATGAGTTACGACGTAGTACGATGTAGGTCGGTTGAATATTATGTATTGCTACTTACTCTACACATGTAAAGTTAAAAATTGAAATCCCCATTCGTCATGTTATAATAGGGGCATGAACAGCTTATAATGCAAAGAGAGCCGTGCGGTCAACACGACTCTCCACGCAATAGCCGCTTTTAAGGGCGGTGGGCTTAACAAGAGGTTATACGACCAAGTAGACCGCAACCTTTGCACGGTGGGCGGTCTACTTGTGTTTATTGGACAGTAGCGCTACTATCAGCGAACCAAAGGTAAGCATCAGCATAATCGCTTCAAACACTGTCACAAGGCATCACCTCCCTTCCGGGAGATTAGCCGACCGCCCATATCAGCCTTTCTATTACTCTGCGATTATACCATAATATTCATTTCTCTAGATAGACCAACCAACATATCCAGCGCCCAGAACACCTTATTCCTTTCAGTTGTGCATCACTATAACAGCTGACTGCTTATGTTTAGATTTAACAAGGGCTAGTGTTAATCAAAACTGAGACTCCTACTATAGTTGGAGTCTTTTTTTGTTGTTGATCTAGAATATTTAGTGACTCAGGGTTTGAAAACATGCATATGTTTACTATAAAAAGGAGGAAAATATATATGTTTATTCCGAAGGAGTTCAGGGATATTCTTGATAAAGACATGCATCTTTCTGGAGTCGTACGGTCAACCGTCTCACTGTTTAAAGCAATAATACAAGAAAGCAAATTCGATTTTTTTCCAGAGTATACGAAACACGATTCTTCACATGTAGAAGCCGTTTTATCAAATGCCAGAGATTTGATTGGTGAGAGTTTGGGTCTTTTAAATGCGAGGGATATCGCAGTTTTAGTACTGTCCATTTTGGCACATGATCTTGGTATGCATCTTAACTTCGAAGGGTTCAATAGACTTCTTAAAAAAGAAAGACACGAAGTAATTAAGGAAGTTGACACTTTAACGTGGAGCCAAGAATGGAGCAAGTATGTTCAGGAATCTAAGAAGTGGAGTGAGAGAAAAAAGCAGGAGATTTTTGGACAGAAAAATGTACTACTTAAAGAACCTTCTAAGGATGAGAATGAATATACCAAAACAGACAAATTATTTATCGGGGAGTTCATTCGCCGCCATCATTCAAGAATGGCTCACGAAATTGTATTATTCAATTTCCCACTGGATCATGAGAATGATATACCTTTTGCGATAGATCTAGAATTTGAAATAAAGGATATTATAGGATTTATTGGTCGAAGTCACGGAATGGACTTACGTTCTACATTTACCTATTTAAAAGATAAACATTATGATTACCGTACTCCATATACGATTAAAGTAATTTACCTTATGGTTGTTTTGAGGATTTCTGATTACCTTCATATAACTCCTGATCGTGCCCCAACTAGAAGTGTGTCTATCACTTCCTTTACTAGCCCTATTTCTAAATTAGAATGGAATCTTCATCAAGCCATTAAAGATATGACTCAGAATCATGAAGATCCTGAGTCACTTTTTATAAATGCAAGACCCGCTAACAGTAGTGAATTTCTTGAAATTAGATCTTTATTAGATGGCATCCAAAATGAGTTAGATTTAAGTTGGGCCATTCTGGGTGAAGTTTACGGAAGATATAACAAATTAAACAACTTGAAAATTTCAATACGAAGAGTAAGGTCGAATTTGGATAACAGAAAGTACACAGATTCTCTTTCATATCTTCCAGAAAAAGTGATGTTCGATAGTGTTCCAGAGGCTATTAAGCTAATGGTAGCACCTTTGTATGGCGGAAGATCCAGTTACGGAGTGAGAGAACTTATTCAAAATGCAGTAGACGCATGCAGCGAACTTGAATACCTGTACCACACTAGATCAGTGAATATCGCTTACGAACCGAAAATAAAGGTGGGCATCTACCAGACAGATTCCGAGTATTATTTTCAAATTGAAGATAATGGTATTGGCATGTCTGCAGAAGTTATCATTCATTACTTTTTTAAAGTTGGATCAACATATAGAAACAATATCAATTGGAAAATGAACTTTACGTTGGATGGAGATACTCAGATTTCAAGGAGCGGTCGATTTGGGGTAGGGGTACTAGCCGCTTTCTTACTAGGAGATCAAATTGAAGTTATGACGAAGAATATTGATTCGGAGATGGGGCACTATTTTAGAGCAAGTTTGGATGATGTGCAGGTGGAAGTTAATAATATTATTGATTGTTCAGTTGGTACTACGATAAGAATTAAACTTAATGAAAAGTCTTTATTGGAATTAAAGGAGCAGGTGGAACACGATTATCGTTCAGATAGAAGTGAGCCAGCATGGTTTGCTTGGTATATGTTAAATAAACCTGCTATTCGATATGAGTTTCCAGATGATTGGGGACGAGAAGGTTTTGATAAGTTTTACTCAATTGTTGGTATAGATGATTGGAAGGGAATCGAAATTCAAGGATTGGGTTTAGTTTTGTGGAAGTTTAACGGAGTATTGTCCAAGCAATTCTTTGAACAGCCCCTACTCTGCAATGGAATTATTATTCCCAAAGGATATAAAAGTCGTTTTCCCATTTATCGTGCGTATCCCTCATTTTATAAATTTCCTTCGATCATGGTAAAGGATTATGAGAGTAATATGCCACTTACATTGACTAGGGATGAGTTGGCAGGGGATGGCGAACTTCCATTCGAAAAAGAACTTTCTCAAAGCTTGATTTTAGATATGATGGGAAAACTCGTAACACTAAAGATGAATACGGTTGGGTTAGGCTACAACATAACATATTTCAGACATCCTATTTTAAGGCCACAAGAAAAAGTGGATGATCTAAGAAAAGGGAGCATGAAAGGAGAAGGCTTACTCGTGCTTTCAAAAAAGGGATATTTTCTCCCTCATCCCCATAATATTAGGAAACTTAAGACAAATAAAATTGTTCGGATTTGGTCTAAAACTACACAAGAACTATCCTATAAAATTTGGTCTTATCTAGAAAGTGCGATGGTTTCCACTTATTCACTATCAAAATCGATTGAATTAGTAAAGAATGAGCTTTACGAAAAAAGCTTTATGCATGATTTTAGGATTGTTTCCAATAGAATTTATCTTCCTAAACAACTTGGGTTAGATTTGATGAACGGAAAAATAAAAATGAGGAAAGACATTTGGGATAAGCTAAAGATCGAAAAAGAGCAGGAGCACATGATTTGTATTATTCTGAACAATCCGCCTCCAGCAACAATTGATGATTCTTTTTTTGAAAGCGAAGACGGGTTGAACGTAGATACCCTAATTGAGATATTTATAGCACCTAAAAAAATCAGAAAATACAATAAAGATGATAGGGAGAAAATTGAGAGAATTAATAAATATTTTGAAGAAGTTTTGGATCATTGCTTCGAAGAGGAAGTCTTTATTCCGTACGAATTAAAAGAAAGAAGAGATAAGTATCCACGGGCTTTCGAATATTTGTCGGAATATATATAGTTATAATAATTACATGGAATGCTATTTAAATTTGCTTATAAAAAGCTAGACGGTGGCATCGCTACAATTAGCGAACCGAAGGTAGGCGCCAAGCATAATAATTTCATACAAAGTAATGGAGCAAAAAATAAGGAATGAATTATTTGTTTGCTATAGCTTTTAACTATAACTAGTTATGTTTTTTAAGTATCCCAACCAACCTCGTTCTGCATGATATGATAAGAGTATACAACGAGGGGGTTTTTGACATGACTGATAAGTTCCAGATCGTAGGTAGTTTGTTGCGTCCTGATGAGCTGCTGACATATAAAACGCAAATTGAACATCGTGATGATATCAAATATCCATTCTATGAAAGTTTTGAAGGTTATGAGAAATGCGAGACTGAGGCCATCAAACAAGTGGTGAAAAAAGAAATCGAACATGACCTGTCGATTATTACAGATGGCGAGTTCTCTAAATCGATGTGGCATCTGGATTTTGTGTGGGGCTTTGGCGGAGTTGAGCGTTATATTGCTGACCATGGCTATTTTTTCCGTGATGTCGATGGATCTTCAAAATATGAAACACGTAAAGATATTGGCCTGCGCATAACTGGCGAATTGAGTGGTAAAAATCATCATTTCATTCAACTGTTCAAACAACTGCAAGACACGGCGGGTGACCAGCAAACGAAACTTTGCGTTCCGTCGCCATCCCATATTTTTGGTGAACTCTCTTGGTCGGATAATATCGGCGGTACGGATGCTGTTTATCAGAACATTCAGGAACTCAAAGCGGGTCTTGTGAAGGCGTATAAGGAATTTGTAGAGGAATTCGCTGCGGCGGGCGGTAAAATCCTGCAATTCGATGATTGCTTGTGGGAGCTGTTTGCAGACGACAACCCGAACTCTCCGTTTACAGGGGAGCATATTAATCAAGAGGAAGTACAGGGTCTCGCCACCGAATTTATTGATATTAACAATACAGTGATTGACTTCGGTCATAGCTTGGGCTTGAAAATGTGGACACACAATTGCCGCGGCAACTATGATTCCCGCAACATGGGCGGTGGATCTTACGCGAAAATCGCCAATCTGTTCCTGAAGCAGTTGAAATATGACCGTTTCTTCCTGGAATGGGATGATGATCGTGCGGGTTCTATCGAAGCATTGGAAGTTTTCAAAGATAGACCTGAAACGGAAATCGTATTAGGGTTGTTGTCATCTAAGACCAATACACTTGATGATGAAGAACGCGTAATCCGTTTGCTTGACGAAGCCTCCAAAATTATTGATAAGGATCGTCTGTTGCTTTCGCACCAATGCGGGTTTGCATCTTGCGATGGCGGTAACGAACTAAGCGAAACTGAGCAATGGGCCAAAATTGATCAAGGTCAAAAGATTGCCAAGCAATACTGGGGCAGCACCGTCTAGGATTCAAGCTGAATGTATTGTGACCTTATAAACGCATTGCCCGTTCAATAGTGTTCTGTACGATAATAAAACGGCGACTTTTCCTCTGGAATCTATCCAGGGAGAAGCCGCCGTATTTGTTTTGTGTTGGAACGTTCCTTATTTTAAAAACGATGAGATTCATCGATCATTATTTCTGTAATTCACGCTGTGCCAGCCATTCCTTTTTCAACAAAGCATATTGATACGTATTCTCGTATTTCGGTGTGCCGTCCTCATTTTTGACAAATGAAATGAACTCCAAAAAAAGACCTTCCCGGCGCATGCCCAGCTTCTCACACAGCTTCTGGGAACGGAAGTTATCATCCTCGACATAGGCGTACAGTCTTCTTATTCCCTTTTCCATAAAGAGATGCTCGATGAAAGCATTGGCGCTCTCACTGGCGTACCCTTTCCCTTCAAATCTTCCATTAAAATTCCAACCAATACTATACGTATCTGAATTCGAATCCTTATCCGTATCGGAATCCCGATCTTCCCTCATACCAAACAGCTCACCGATCAGTTCGTTACTGTCTTTCAGGCAGACCGCGATGTGGGAATCGTCACTGCTTCTTTTTGCGACCTCTGCCGCTGCGTCTTCCAACGTTGAAATCCGGTGATCCATAAAACAGTTCACTCTTGGATTTGCTGTGTATTCCAACAGTCCTGCTGCGTCCGTTGCGGTGAATTTTCGCAGGATTAACCGATTGGTTTCAAGTGTTTGCATGTGGATATACCTCCGGTTTTCATATCAATAGATTAGCTTTGTTCATGTTGTATCTCTTTTTATTCTACCAAACTCACTATTCTTTACTATAGCTGGGTATAGCCTTGGGTTTGGCTTTAGTTCTCATGTTGACTTCGGCGTTGGAGCTGGCTTCGGGAGATGTAAGCCGCGCTTTGGTTCTGTCTGACCGGGAGAACAATCCCACCAATTTCTCCCTATAAATATAGCCGAGTACGAACCCGATCACAGCGATAACAGAAATAATAATGGCGATCGTGTATTGTTGCATATGAATTGTGGACCCCACAGCGGCAGATGCGATGATCCACGGCAGACGACCGACTATAAGGATCGTGAAGAATCTAAACGAACTAATCGATGTAAGAGCGGCGACAAATACAAGCATGTCTTTGGGCAAGCCGGGAATCACGAAAAAGATAAATAAAAAAGCAGAGAACTTCTTCTCATCATGAATAAACGAAATCCACTTATTATTTTTCTTTTGCAGCAGCCGTGAAATATAAGCGCGACCGATAAAACGAGTGAAATAAAAGGCGATCGCTGAGCCTAATATCAAACCTACAGTTGTATACAATGAACCAATGGCTGTACCGTAAATATATCCGCCTGCGACTTGTACAACTTCTCCTGGAATAGGTGCAACCACGATCTGAAGAATCTGGAATAAAATAAACATGACCGGGCCCCAATGACCTGTTGAATGAATATACGCTCTGAAGTTGTCCATGGACGACATGATTTTAATAATGGCAGGAGAATAATAGACCAGTAGACCAATGGACAATATGATTAACAGACCCAACAATATGTTAATCATTACTTTTTTTGAAGGTTGTGGCATAGCTGACGACCCCTTTGTGTAATGACCTCTACATATTTACAGTATAAAACGAAATTATTAAGAGTCACTTACATAACTTCTGAAGAATTCTTAAGTTGATTGTATTTGCTGGTAGTCGCTAATAGCGCATATTATACTAAAATTGGACGGAGGGATTAGATGAACAAGCAAATTTTAATTGCTGATGATAACAGTGAAATCCGTGAAATTGTAAGGATTTTGTTAGAGAGCGAGAATTATGAAGTGATTGAAGCGATAGATGGTCAAGATGCGATTGATAAAGTGAATGAAGAGACGGATCTCATTATTTTGGATATGATGATGCCCAATAAATCGGGGCTGAAGGCGTGTCTGGAGATTCGTGAAAAAACAAGCGCACCGATCCTGTTTCTCACGGCGAAAACGCAGGATTCTGACAAACAATTAGCCTTTTCCTCAGGTAGTGATGACTTTTTGTCCAAACCCTTCTCCTATACAGAACTCGTTTCAAGGGTGAAGGCCTTACTGCGGAGGTATTATGTTTATCGGGGCAAGGAGAAGACCGAAGAAACGGACCAAATTATCGTTAAGGATCTTACCGTTCATCAGGATTCAAAAACCGTGTTTGTTGGGGAGAAGGAAATTGCTCTAACTGAAATTGAATACCACATTTTGCTGCTGTTGGCTAAGAAACGACGAAAGGTGTTCTCGGCGGAAAACATATATGAGAGTGTTTGGGGGCAACCCTACTTTTATACGTGTAATAACACGGTCATGGTTCATATTCGTAATTTGAGAGGCAAACTGGAGGATGATCCACAGAACCCTAAATATGTGAAGACCGTTTGGGGGAAGGGGTACAAAATTGAATAGATTACTAATGGGAAAAAGGCTGAAGATTAAACTGGTTCTGGCGGTTGTAATTTCTTTGGTCATTTCCATAAGTGCATTCGTTATTTTACAAGTTGTTGGCGAGACTGTATTGGATAGTTATTTAAGCAAATCCACTTTTGTAGAGAACAGGCAGCAAGATGCGCTTGATCGATTCGAAGCATTCGTGAATAACCAGAACGTGTCAACCCGTGATCATGAGCAATTGTCTGCTTGGATAAGTCATGAGCGCTACTTAAATCTGTATATTTTTGCAAAAGACAAATTGATATTTTCCTCAAACACGGAGATTGATCCTGCCATTAATGAAGAGCTGTTAACTCAATTCGTGCCATCGAAAATACCCATCACCACCATCCATTTTGCGGATCAGGATGCCCAGATATACTTGGTTAGCTTTTATGAGTATCAATACTACAACCTCATTCTGATTATTGGTGTTTTCATAGCGGCCATTGTGTTCATTGTTTCCTTTCTACTGATGATTAATAAGAAAACATCTTATATTGGCGTGCTTGAACAAGAGATCAAAATACTCGAAGGTGGAAATTTGGATTATTCGATTACGATATCGGGAAAGGATGAACTGTCATCTCTGGCCCAGAGTATTGATGAGATGAGGAAATCATTTGTGGAGCGGCTTGGCAGCGAGGAGAGGGTCAGGATGGCCAACCGCGAATTGATCACGGCGATTTCCCATGATTTGCGAACGCCACTCACAATTCTATTAGGATATATGGATATCATAGAGCTCAACAAATATAAGACACATGAGGATCTGTTGCAGTATATTCATAATAGCCGGGAAAAGGCCTATCAAATCAAAGTGCTGTCGGACAAACTATTCGAATATTTTACGGTATCCTCTGCCGCTGAAGAAGAGGAAGTAGAATTTGAAATTTATGAGGGCAGAGCGCTTATCGATCAACTCATAGACGAGCAATTAGTGGTTTTGGACGGTATAGATGTGCAGGTTCAGACAGATGCAAATCATGAGAAGTTTTTGCTGGAAGTCAATCTGGTCGCTATTCGTCGTGTATTCGATAACATATTTTCAAATATTCGAAAATACGCCGATCTGGCGCATCCCGTTCATATCCAGGTTTCTTTGAAGCAACAATGGGTCATTCTTGGGGTGGATAATAAGATTAAACGTGTCGGCAAAAAGAAAGATAGCAACGAAATTGGGCTCGTTAGTTGTCAGAAAATGATCCAGCAGCACAACGGGACGTTGACGGTGTCGCAGGGAGAAGACGTCTTTTCACTACAGATTACGCTACCTGTCATCTTCAATAAACCAACACAGACTCATATATAACGGAAGGGAGAGAGACGTTATGACAATGAATCAAGCACCGCTAGACAAGGAGCGAGTACTCAGGGAGCTGGATTCGCTGGGATACTCTTACAGGATGAAGCGGATCACACTTCTGGAGCAAGCTGCAAGCCAAGTTTGAAGCTCAGCCAGAAAAACTTTGGTCGATTCATGAAATGGAGAGGACTGGTGGCGAACCGGATGTTGTTCATTATGACCGTGAAGCGCTGGAGTCAAGCAGAATCTTACTATTGCGTACAACAAAAACGGATCTCTTTAAATGATGCTGAGTGTTCCGTGGGATTCCTCTGGCTGTCTAATTTTGTTACCTTAGGCTTCTGTAGTGGAGTAGCTTGCTAAATAGGCGTAGGCGAATGAACATCGCTCTACCATTCACACTATACAAAAAAGCCATGCGACAGCATGGCTCTTACATATATCGTGAGAGGGCAAGCTTCTTGTTTTAAACAACAGGTGCACTACGTTTCTTGAAATAGTGTTCAATCAGAAACGCGAGCATCGGTCCGGGCTCAGCCTTCTGTAATTGAGCCTGATCGCCAAATACCATGAGATAAGGCTGTTCCGTAGTACTAGGAATCCAATGAGGCATCAGCTTTCCGGTGGAGTCCGAACCGTTCGGATCACCTGTAGCAATAAAATTGGATAAATAATTGCACATCTGGCGGGCCAGATCATAATGTTTGCCTGTGAAAGGCCGCCAGCATTTGGCAAGTGTTTCGAAGAAGAACCACAGATCGACGGAGTGAAAGGTGCCCGGCTGGTCCCAGCCCGGAATCTCGGCGTCGAAGTTATAATAGTAGAGCGGCGTTTCAGACGGATGACCGCTGTTCGCGCGGATGGCGAGCAGAATGGCATGTTGGATCATGCGGACCGATGCTTGTTGCAGGACATGCTCGAATTGGTCGGTATCGGCCTCACATAGCTGCAAAAAGGCAGGAGTATCCTCGCCGAACAGCTCCGCAGCCATCTGATTCAGTTCTTCCAGATTGGTTGCGGCGGGACGGGTCCAAAATTCAGAAGATGTATGCCCCAGCATCACGGGAATTGGCTCACGCTCCTGCTGAATAAACCGGGTAAACGGATCGCCTGCGCAGAATTGTTCGTCGATGATGGTCCCCCAGAAGCCTTTGTATTCCAGTGCTTTGTCACGGAGATATCCGGTATCCAATTGTCTCGCTTCAGCCAAGGAAGATACGCCCAGGTAGCGGAAAAATTCAACCCCTGCCTGCTCTGCATCCCGCAGTGTGGAACGGACAGAAGGCACGCGGACCTTCGGGTACAACTCTGTAGCCATACCGCTCATGATGACGGCTCGCTGGAACAAGCCTTTATTTTGCGGAGAGGTCATTTGGCTGAGTACACTTCCTCCGCCTGCCGACTGTCCGCCGATGGTGATCTGGTCTGGATCACCACCAAAGGCGGCAATGTTGCGTTTGACCCACTGGGTGCCTGCTTGCTGATCGAGATGACCGAAGTTGGCGGGTGCATGGGGGGATTCTGCACTAATCTCAGGATGGCACAGGAAGCCGAAGGCATTCAGCCGATAATTAATCGTCACGACGACAATACCTCTACGAGCGATTCGCTCGCCATCAAATTCCATTTCGGCCGTATGGCCGACTTGTAGGCCCCCACCAAAATACCAGACAAAGACAGGCAGCTTCTCGTCCGTGCGCTTGGCGGGTGTCCAGACATTCAGATATAGACAATCCTCGTCCATGGGCAGGTCGGGATCAACGGCCCATTCGCGGGTATAGATATTGTTATCATCGATGACTGTTGGAGCTTGCATGGAGATGGGGGCAAAATCAAAAGCTTGCAGTACACCTTCCCAGTTCGCCAGCGGCTGCGGAGCGCGCCAGCGGTTCTCACCTACAGGAGGTGCGGCAAAAGGAATTCCCTTGAAGCTGGTAATCCGCGGGTCCGCCGCGGGCAGTCCTTGCACTTGTCCATGTTCTACCATAACCATTCTAAGCATCACAACATTCTCCTCTCTGGATTTAGCGTGCAAAACGATACCCAACCATCTGATCAACGATATTATAAGATAAACCGAACGCCAGAACAGGGCGGCTATAGAAAGGGGGAATCAAGGTTGAATCCCATTTGGCATGAGAGCAGCAGAGCCAGTAATTTGTATTTTATCAGCGGTGGTCACAAGCCAGCCAATCCTCACCAATGGGGGCCAGGCGTGCGTGACGTTTATGCGCTGCACTATATTATCCGCGGCCAAGGGACGCTGGAGACGGGGGGCCGCGTTTTTCGGCTAGTTACGGGGGAAAGCTTTATCATATTTCCGCAAAAGGAGATTTACTATTATCCAGACCCCCAAGATCCATGGGAGTACGTCTGGGTGGAGTTTAGCGGTGAGGATGCCGGGCGGTTGCTGGGGCTGACGCAGCTTTCAGAGGTACAACCCGTGGTGACGGTCTCGCCGGAGACACTGCAGCCTTTTTTTCACCTTGCCTGGAACGCGGGTGCATCATCCTATGAATTGTTGCGGGCGGATGCGCGTTTGCGTCTGCTGCTTTCCTACTATATGGAATATTATCCGAAGGAGCCGCAGGTGGACGCCAAGGATTATGTCTGGCTGGCGAGAAAGTACATCGAGCAGAACTACTGGAAGCCGACATTGACCGTCACGGAGATCGTAAAGGCAGTCAATCTGGAGCGTAGCTATTTGTTTCGTCTGTTTAAGGGAGCAACCGGCAAGTCTGTTTTGGAGTATATTACATCCTGCCGGCTCCAGCGCGCCTGTGAACTGCTGAAGACGTCGGGCCTGCCGATTCAATCGGTAGCTTACTCGGTCGGCTACAATGATCCGTTATATTTTTCCAAAGTATTCAAGAAAGCAACTTCACATACGCCAACAGCCTACATGATGCTGCACCAGACAATGGCATAACGTTAACGGAACAGGGTGCAGTTCCCGGACTCTCGGAAATAACGTATCAGCTTCTCAATAGGCTCGCGTCCACAGTTCAGCTTCACTCCGAGACAATCGATGCACAGAAATTGCTGGGCAGAGCGCGAGATCAATTTGAGATAGATGCCCACATCGTCTGAAGAGAGCGGAACCTGACAAGAGGTGCACAGGCGATGTTGAGCCATCTATTTCACCAGTTTTGCACGCACAACTAAACAATCATGTGCTGCGACAACGGGAGCGAAGCGTTCACAGAACACGCCAAGCTCTTTATGTTCCCAGCAGTCATACAGTGAGAGAGCATAACCGGCAGCGTAAGGCAGACCCATATCCCAAAATTGCAAAGACAATTCCCGCTGGCTGTCGCTTAGGTTGAAGAAGCCAATAGCTAGATCGCCATCTGTGAGTACCTTCACCAGCATAAATACATCGTCTGTGTGAAACCATTGCGGCTCTGGTTTAATGCGGTAAGCTCCGCGCGCTTCTAAATCCTGATTAATGGCGATCAGGTCAGGATTCAGGAGAATATCTTTTGTGATCTGGTTAGCCTTGCGCACGTCGCATCCGATCATTAATGGGGAACCCATCATGGACCAGAGTGAAAAGTGGGTTTTATATTCGATGTCGTTACATCCGCCGATGCTGCCAATATAATCATTGTTGCTTCCACCGTACATACCCACAATCAGCATATCCATGTCGTTATGGCAGAAAGAGCCGGTGTAGCTTTGCTTCCCCAATTGAGAAAGGGCAAGTTCTTTCACTGAATCCCAGTTGTCGCGGATATCGCCGGTGGAGCGGTACATATGAGCGCCCGATTCCCGAATCCAATCGTATACGTCATCTGCTCCCCAGTTGCAGGCGGAGAACAGGATATCGCGTCCGCAGTTTTTGAGCGCAAGGCTCATCCGTTTGTAGAGCAGCTCTCCTGAGATATGGCGCGGCTTGAAGCAGTAATCATACTTCAAATAATCAACGCCCCATTCGGCAAAAAGGGCAGCATCCTGAAACTCATGTTCGAAACTGCCTGGATACCCGGCACATGTATGCGTACCCACGCATGAATACATTCCGAATTTCAGTCCTTTGCTATGGATATAATCAGAAAGCGCTCTCATTCCGCTCGGGAATTTCTCGGGATCAGCCACCAGATTGCCGCTCGCATCCCGTTCCTTCAGGCTCCAGCAATCATCAATGACAATATACTCGTAGCCAGCGGCCAGATAACCTTTCGATACGAACACATCAGCGACATCCCGAATTAATTGTTCGTTAATATCCCACGTAAAGGTATTCCACGAATTCCAGCCCAGGGCAGGGGCAAAGCCTAACACTTGATTGTTGCTCATGCTCTCGCATCCTTCCTCTTCTCGGTTTTGTTAACAACACTAAACTGAACATAAACGATGAGCGACGTTTCCTTCCATAGCTTAACGTTGCTTGGACATGGACATATGTTGCTCTGCTGTGCTGGTGGAATTAGCTCTTCCAATCAGACTCTGGGCAGGTATTCAGAAGTTGCCGGTAGAAGCATAAGAAAGGAAAAAAAATCTGTCTGCGAAGAAGTTACATCTACTCAGGTATCTGTGCTAAACAATGGCATAGATGTTATGATCGGTAATAATCCACCAACAGGATTTCAGAGCAACAGGGAAATCTGAATAGTAATCTGTCCTTTCAGGAAAAATACTCCAGTGGGGAGTCCCCCATACTAAGGTAACAACCTCGCCAGAACGATTATGCAAATGGCAGATTGGTTCGAATTGGATAATGTGCGATTTCCCCATCAATTTTTCGTTAAACATAAGTGTCTGTTTGATTTGATCAGATATAAAATTTATAGGATTTGGAGTGTCGCGAAATGAATCGAGATGAAGTTATGCAAGAGCTAGAAGCGCTTGGGAAAGAACGAACAAAGAAAATATATATGTCCAATGGCGCACATGAACCGCTTTTTGGAGTAGCAACCGGGGCGATGAAACCTATCGCGAAGAAAATAAAAAAGGATCAACCATTGGCTGAGTTGCTATACGCTACAGGGAACTATGATGCGATGTACTTTGCTGGCGTGATTGCCGATCCCCAAGCGATGACGGAAGCTGATTTTGATCGTTGGATCGATGCCGCTTATTTTTACATGATCTCTGACTTCATCGTTTCCGTCACGTTGGCGGAGACGGATATTGCCCAAGCGGTTTCGGACAAGTGGATTGCGAGCGGGGATGATTTGAAAATGTCTGCAGGCTGGAGCTGTTATTGCTGGTTACTCGGTAGCCGACCGGATAGCGAATTCTCCGAAAGTAAGCTGAACGATATGCTTAAACAGGTAGAACAGACGATTCACGAATCACCTGAACGCACCAAGTATTCCATGAACAATTTCCTGTACACCGTTGCAGTTTCCTACCTTCCGTTGCTTGATCAGGCGGTGGAGACGGCCGAGGCCGTGGGACCTGTTGAAGTCGACAAGGACAAACCTAAGAGCAAGTTCCTGCAAGCTTCCGAAAATATTCAAAAGGCAGTGGAAAAAGGGCGAACTGGGTTCAAACGTAAATATGTAAGATGCTGACGCTTTCGCCTTATCGTCAGTTTTGGCATAGGGAACATCCGAATCTGTGAATTGAAATCCACAATCACCATGTTATAATAAGGACAGAAACAGCTTATAATGCAAAGAGAGCCGTGCGCTAACACGACTCTCTGATGCAATAGCCGCTTTTAAGGGCGGTGGACTTCAAAGCAGGGTACCGACTAAATAGACCGCATCCCTTAGCCAGAGGGCGGTCTATTTGTCTTTATTGGACAGCAGCGCTACTATCAGCAAACCGAAGGTAAGCATTAGCATAATCGCTTCAAAAACTGTCACAAGGCATCACCTCCCTTCCGGGAGATTAGCCGACCGCCCATATAAGCCTTTCCATTGCTCTGTGAGTATACCATATTTTTCTTGGAGCTAATAGATGAACAATATTCGTTTTCATAAAAGTCTTGGCATGATAATTCCCCAGTACAGTGAATGCGAAAAGAGCGTTACGGTGGCTAGTATGAAGCATTATTTAGTTGTATATAGATAAGAGGAAACACGCCATTTATAGGCGTGTTTTTTTGTGTTTACAGCTGGATACTAAAAATGTAACAGTATCAAAGTTACGTATCGTATAAAAGTCCGAAGTGTTTACATATAGTTACTTCTAACCAATTCTTTGGCTTGCTGTCTGCCCGCCGCGAGAAAGCTGTCGCTTAGTTCAGGATCATTCACAGAGCGTGCAAGAACAAGTGAGCCGACTAATGTACTGAACAGTGCACGGCTTTTGGACACATCCATATTCGCCAGATTGGAGATAAAAGTGACCATCCGCTCCAGTTCATGAGTGAATACCTGCCGAACCTCTTCGGAAGAGCGGGATATTTCGCTGGAAAGGGCAGGGAAAATGCAGCTCATTTCCGTTTTGTCGCGGTGATAGGGACTAAGATAATAATCGATGACCGTCTGAATCTTGGGATTCTGCTCTTCCTGATCCGCGATTTTCTGAAGAAGTGCGATGGTATCGCTAATGGCATATTCACAGGCTTCGGCGACCAACTGTTCCTTGTTGTCAAAGTGTGAATAGAACCCCCCATGAGTCAATCCGGCTCCCTTCATAATGAACGGTACACTGACGTCTTGGATACCGTTGGTGCGAAAAGCCCGAGCAGCACTCTCAACAATCTTACCTCGTACTTTTATTTTATGGCCTTTGGGATAGGGCATTATCATTCACTCCATAATTTCATAATTCTGCTTTTTTAAAATATTATAGTCATCATAATAAGGCCTGTCAATTTGGCGACTGGATGTCTGTTGATTTACAAAAGGGCAAATACGGTTGTTGACTGCCTTAAAATATGATGGTTATAATATATTACGATCATCATATTTTAAATCGACTTCAAATCGGGGGAATCAGGATATGAGTAAGCTTGAATCTGTAGATACGTTAGTTATTGGATCAGGTCCGGGAGGATATGTGGCGGCGCTTCGTTCTTCGCAACAGGGGATGAAGACGGCAATCGTCGAACGTAAACAGCTCGGCGGGGTCTGCACGCATGTGGGTTGCATACCATCCAAAGCATTAATTGCGGAATCACATCGCTATGATTTGTTCAGACAGTTCAATCAAGCTGACGCGGAAGCGACATTTAAGATTGCACAGGATTTCAAGCAGGGGGTTGTGAATAAACAGGCAGGTGGCGTCCACTATTTGCTAAAGACTGCGGGTGTGACCATTCTCGAAGGCGAGGCCAGTCTGGTTGATGAGCATACAGCGTTGATTCAGCAAACTGGACAGGAGCAAAGCATTTCTTTTAAAAACCTCATACTGGCAACGGGGTCTCGTCCGATTGAGCTGCCAGCATTTCCAGTTGGAGGTCGTATCTTGTCTTCCACAGAAGCACTGTCTCTGCAGGAGGTTCCAAGTAGTCTGGTTGTTATCGGCGGAGGTTATATTGGTGTGGAGCTTGGACAGATGTATGCCAAATTCGGAACACAGGTGACGATTCTGGAGGGAGGAGCACAGGTATTGCCCGGATTCGAGGCGGAACTTGCAGCCCCTGTAGTCAAACAATTGAAGGCGGATGGCATCCACATCGTAACTGGAGCGATTGCTGAAAAGGTGGAGCAGAATGCTGATTCCATTACACTGCATTATTCAAAAAATCAGGAGCAGTACCAGGTTACGGCGGAATATGTATTGGTTACGATCGGCAGGAAACCCAATACAGACGGCCAGTTAGGACTGGAACGAATAGGCTTGCCCGTAACGAACAAGGGACTGGTTGAGACGGACGAACAGTGCAGAACAGTTATCCCACACATTTATGCCATTGGAGATATTACAGCCGGTCCGGCACTCGCTCACAAGGCATCCTATGAAGCCAAAGTAGCAGCAGAGGCCATTGCGGGTCTGACCTCCAAAGTGGATTACAAGGTGATTCCGCTTGTCGTCTTTTCTGATCCGGAGCTGTCCAGTGTTGGAGTAAGTGAGACGGAAGCCAAAGCACAGGCCATTCCGGTGGTTATCGGAAAATCTTCTTTCGGGATCAACGGAAGAGCATTGGCATTAAGGGAAACCGAAGGATTTGTGAAAATAGTGGCAGACCCAACCTCAGGAATTGTCATTGGTGCGCAAATCGTTGGCGTAGAGGCATCCACACTAATATCGGAGCTTGCACTTGCGATCGAGATGGGTGCAACCGTGGAGGATCTGGCCATGACGATTCACCCTCATCCCACATTGGGAGAAGTGATCATGGAGGCTGCCGAGAACGCGGTCACCAAAATGATAATGAAAAGTAAAAATACGCAGCAAATTTAACTATACACGAGGATTGGGAATGGGAGAGATAAAAGAATGAAGATAAAAGCAGGTTTGTATATCGGGATTGCAATGGTGTTCATTGTTGGAGGTTCACTTCTGGCTATTAAAGGGAAGGATGCTGTAAGTCAGGCCGAGAGCAGGAAACAAGGCATGCTTGAGGCAGAGCAAACGACTTTATTTTATCAAAATAGTCCAGGGGCGATTGTAGAGGCTGGTGCATCTGCAGGTGACTCCGTGAAAGAGGGAGAGGTGCTATTCAAAGTGAAATCAGCTGGGGAAGGAGATGTGGATGTACTCGCACCGTATGACGGATTGGTCGACCGAGTTGCTGTAAAGCAGGGAGATCAAGTACAAGCAGGAGTGCCGCTGGCGGTTCTGCAAAAGAATAATTACTATACGGACCTCTATATCCAGGAAAGTGAAATTCAAAAGCTTGAAGTAAATCAAAGTATTGATGTTCATTTTCCGTACTTGGATCAGCCAACACAGGTGAGCGGAGTTGTTACGTCCATCTCATCTGCCCCTCAATTTGCGAGCATACGCATGTCACGGGAAAAAGGGCAAGCCGATTTAAGTATGTTTCTGGTCCGAATATCGATGGATTCGAATACTGATCTGCTTCCGGGGATGACGGCAGAGGTGAAACTTGATGAAATCACTGATTGACGAGTGGAAGTACGTATCGGGAAGTAAGTATGTTCGATTCATTTTTATCGGCCCGCTTATTGCAGCCCTATTTTTTGGTTTAATGTTCTCGCAGAATCAAATTAGCAAATCGCCAGTTGTGGTCATTGATGAGGATCATAGCGAATATTCACGGCAGTTGATTTCCAAAATAAATGCTTCACAATACATGAGCGTCAAAAGCGTATATGCCGGCCGAATGAGTCCGGATACATTGCTTGCCAATGAGCAGGCTGTAGCGGTCATTATGCTTCCCAATCAGTTGGGATTGCGTCAACAACAGGGGAAATCGACGAATATCGGCATCTTGATGGATAACACGATGCCCTCGGGGCTAACCGGAATTCGGACCGCGATTCAGGAGATCATCCAGACGGAAAATATGACCCTTTCCATGACACGTCTGGTCCAGAAAGGGATGGATGCCGAAACAGCTAAAGGAATCGTGTCGCCGTTATCCCTTCAGCAGCGAATGCTGTTTAATCCAACCTCCAGTTATGTCGGTTTTATGGTGCTAGGATTTGTGAATATCGTAGTATTGATGATTACAACAAGCGCAGCGGGCTCGATTGCACCTCGGCTTCGTCAGGAAGGAAAACTGTTTGCAAACGGAAAGTCACCTTTCCAGCTATGGATTCGGTGTGTTCCTTACGCTGTGTTGAGTTCGCTTTCGCTGCTTCTATCCTATGGATTGTTAAAGCAGGTGGGGGGAATGCGCTTTGAAGCGGAGCCTTATCTTTTTATCATCCCACTGGTTATTTATGCCTTCGCCTTGTCACTTCTGGGTATGTTGATTGGATACACAGCCAAAGACATATCCAAAGTAAGCCTACGAACCAGCTTTATATTGTATCCGTCCTTTCTGGCTACGGGAATTCAACTAACACCGCTGGCGTTTCCAGAGCCGTTCCAAATTTTCGCATGGGCATTACCAATGAACTGGCTTAACCGCCTGATTCGCGGAATGGCTTTTCGGGACGGAGCGCTGACAGCCTACAGTCAGGAGTTGGGGGCATTGCTGATTATTATTGGCGTCGTGTCCTTGTTCATGGGGTTACTGTTTCTGCGGGAAACGAGGAAAGTGTCTACCAGTCGGGAACCCCTATTGAATGCAGATGTATTGCCGAGCAGTAGTTGATTGAAAAGATAACTATTAATACGAGAACAGACGCACGGGAATCATTCCTGATGCGTCTTTCTTTTTGGAGATCCCGCAGATGACATATAACGATAAAGGTCCTTTTATATAAGTTCAATTAAACATTTACACGATAACGGAGAGGACAGAAATAACCTGAAGAAGCGAAGCTACAAGCTTTCTGCAAGAAAGCTACTTCGAAAGCATACACTTCGCCTAAAAGCTTTCTAAAAGAAAGCTACATCGGAAGCATAAGCTATCCCCGGATTTATCTTTTTAAAAAGAGAATCAAGAAATCTGGGGATAACAGCGATCGGAAGGTTGTTCTGTCATCGGAGTGCCAGTGTAAATATTCTTTAGTTGAACTTATATAGCGAAGGTTTTTTATATCGTTTATACTTGTAAAGCCAATTTACTTGAGGAGTTGTCTAACGAATCATGAATAAAAAAGAAGTCGCGCATATACGCAAGCAGTTTAAGATGGATCATGATCTAATGAATATTTACGATATTCTCAACGTGTATATTACGAAAGAAACGAACGAGATCTATCATTGGGAGCGCCATCCGTTTGAGCTGGTATACAGAGAGAAGCAGGAACTGTACATGGGCAATTTCAAAAAATTGCTGACGGGCGAGCTGGATCAGAAATTGTTTGAGCTGAAGTTTCAGGAGCAAGCGGAGGAGCCGGCTCAGGTGATGCTTCACCAAGCACTGGTAACAGGAGATCCGGAGGAATGGCAAGACCTGATGCTCCTGTTGGTGGAAAGAATGTTGGCGGATGCCAAGTATGAACGGGATATGGTGATCACGTTCGTCCGTGGACAGTATTACTTGCCGACCAAGGCCCGTAACGATGAAGCGGAAGAGAGCGAGAAGAATGAAGTGTTCGCACATCCATTCATTCTTTGCAGTGTGAATTCCACGGAGAAGCAGCGGAAAACCCTCTTGTTTGATTACGTGGAGAGAGAATTTAAGTACAATGTCATTGTAGATCCGGTTGTCAAATTAAGCACGCCGGAGCAGGGGTTCCTGTACCCGAGCGTGACGGACAACTATTCCGATGTTAATCGTATTTTGTATTGTACAGGGAAATCGAATTTTCCGGATCCACATTTTGTCGAACAGGTCTTGAACGGAGAACGTTCCGTGACAGCGCTGGAAGAACGAGCGATCTTTGAAGATATCGTGAAGGAGCTGACTGGTGAACAACTCGACGCAAGCACCCTCGCCCATGTGTACGAGGAGATCAACCGGGTCATCGAAATCAATGAAGAGACGCATGAAGAGGAGCCCCCGAAGCTCGATTATAAAGATGTGGAACGTGTGCTAACCGCAAGCGGTGTAGAGGATCTGACGTCGGAGAAAGTGGAACGGGCATTTGAAACGATCGTGGACGATAAGCATTATGAATTGAAAGCGAACAGTGTTCTGCCGAAATTCACTTCGAAATCCATTAAGATTGAAACCAAAGTAGCCACGATCTCGGTTAGCCCGCAGGATTTGAAGTATCTAAAACAGGTGAATTATCAAGGTAGACGGTGCATCATGATTGAGGTCGATGAAGACGCCGTAATCGAAGGGTTTACGCTTACGACAGAGGTACTGTAGAGTCGCTTCACGGTTTTGTTTTTTGAGATAAATAGAAGAAATGCTATATGGGCTATTCTTAAAATCTTTTATCAAGATTTTGGATAGCCCATATTGTAGTTGTAGCCCATTTTTCTCTTTTTGGCTTGAGAGATTTGGTATAGTACATTTTAAGTCTGTATCATAAAGGTGGGAACGCTATAAACTTCTCCATTATGATTGATTGTGGCAACTCAAAATCGCATTTCGATGCATTTATCAAGTGTCTGGATGATCAAGAGCTGCCACGTCCCAAATATGCTTTGATCACCCACTGGCATTGGGATCATACATTTGGTATGCGTGCGTTTGATGGAGAAGCCATAGTCTCATCGGCAACGAATGAAATACTCCAGAGACTGAAAGGCTGGGAATGGAATGAAGAATCTGTCTTAAAATGCTGGAGACAAAAGAAGAAATAGATTTTGTCTATAACTGTATGAAAAAAGAATATGACACGTTTGATGATATTGCGGTTAGCACGGGTTCGATTATGTTCGAGGATTATTTGACGCTAGATTTGGGGGATACCACTTGCCAGATACTAAAGGTAGGCGGACCTCATGAAGAAGATTCTTGTGTTGTATATTTAAAAGAAGCCGGAATTTTATTTGCAGGTGATGCACATAGTGGAGATTACTATCATGGGGAAGGCAAGATTGATCCTATTAAAATGAGAGCGAGCAAGGAACAAATCATTTAAGTGTTAAGTCGTTTTTGTAATGTGTAGACAGTGAGTGGTACCTTTAAGCATGGCAATTAATCTAAACGTTCCAGATCAAGAAGACGCTCGAGATTCGCTTCCGAAGCGTCTTTAATTTGGCTATAAACTCTATCGCAGATATCCCTTCCTTACATCCACCCCGTAAACTCCAATATGGAGGCTTTCGCAGATTGCACTTCGGACTGTGCGCCTTTGCGCCATTCTTTCGGCGATTTCCCCATAAGTTTGGAGAAACAGCGGTTGAAGCTGGAAATGGACTGAAAACCGACTTGTTCTGAGATTGAAAGAATGGAAGCGTCCGTGCTTTTTAATTGTTTGCAGGCTTCTTCAATCCGGGTGCTGTTGAGGAAATCCAGAGGTGCGGTTCCCATAATGTCATGGAATTTTCTTCGAAAATGAGTGGTGCTCAGATGACACAGATCAGCGAGAAAATCGATGGTGATGGGCGACATATAGTTTGTGGTGATATACTCCAGAACCGGAGAAACAACAAGATTCCCTTTTAAATTATGATGTGTTTCTTGATCTGGCAAGGGTTCATTCCGGGAATGGATTCGCAGGAGTTCGATATAAAGAGATAACAATAAGCCATAGGCACTTTCCTGATAAAAAGGATTTTTCTGCTTCAATTCCTCTACGACGGATGACGCAAGGGTATAAATCCTCGGATGTTCCTCCCTGTTTAAAATGCAGTTCAATCCCTTAATGGCCCACAGATTGGGTTCAAAGTTACTGTAGGCACTGCTCTTAAACGAATGTTGAAAGAGGTCCTCTGGCGAGAAAAAGAGATAAGACCATAAGCTGGCTTCATTGGGTGAACTATACGTTGTATGTGGAAGATACCTGGGGATAAAGGTCACGTCACCGGCTTTAAAAGGTACTGATTCACCTTTGATCTCCATAATGCCGCTATCGGAATGGCAAATGCCAATCTCCAAATGGTTGTGGAAATGAAGATGTTCACTTTTGACATCAGAGATCTTCCAACGTTCACCGCTTAACAGCAGAATTGGAAAGTGAATCGGCAAGCTGTAATGGCGATATTCAATAATGGGCTGTTTTTTTCTGGGCACATTCGATAACTCCCATTCATAAATGATTGAAATTGCGCAGTTTTGTTGCGAATATGCTTAGATTGACACTATTTTACTGCGTACAATGGAATAAGTAAAGCGTTTTCAAACCAAGGACGGACAGCTCTCAAGCGCATTTGGGGGCGTGTGCGCTACGAGAGGGGAATCACCGATGCTTCAAGTGAAATATGACAGGGAAGAAATTTTAAACGTTATTGATAACGTTACCAAAAAAACACTGGCAATGGATTTGACGTGGGATTGGCCTTGTGGTGTGGCGTATTATGGTGTATCCAGAGCTTATCAAACGACAGGGAATCAAGAGTATTTGGACAGGCTTATCCAATGGGCGGATGAATACATCGAGTTGGGCTTGCCGGACTGGACCGTAAATACATGTGCGATGGGCCATATGCTGATTACTTTATATGAAGAAACAGGGAACCAGAAATATTGGGATATTGTAATGAGCAAGGTGGATTATCTTCAAAATCATGCGCTTCGATTCGGAGATAACGTGCTACAGCATACCGTATCCATTTCCAATGATTTTCCCGAGCAGGCATGGGCGGATACCTTGTTTATGGCGGCATTTTTCCTGCTCCGTGTGGGAAGCAAATTAAAGGATCAGGAAATGATCCAGGATGCTCTGAATCAATATTACTGGCATATCAAATACCTGCAAGATCCGAGCAGTGGTTTCTGGTACCACGGCTACAATAACGTTAACAAGGACCACATGTCCGGATTATATTGGGGAAGAGCGAACGCCTGGGGCGCCTACACCATGTCGCAAGTAAAACCACAATTGAAGGACTGGTATCTGTATCCACAGTGCATGGACGTGGAGTGCTCGCTGCGGGATCAACTGGCAGCTCTGAAGCTCGTTCAGACAGAGAATGGCTTGTGGCGGACAGTTCTGGATGACGAGGAGTCGTATGAGGAAGTATCAGCATCTTGCGGGATTGCGGCTGCGATGATCAATAACGGTAATCCGCTGCATACGAAATACGTGCAAAAGGCCTTGGAAGGCATCTTGAAAAATATTAGCGAAGATGGACGTGTACTGGGCGTATCGGGTGGTACGGCGGTGATGAAAGATCGGGATGGATATCGCAATATTCCAAAAGACTGGATTCAGGGCTGGGGTCAGGGCCTGGCGCTCGCTTTCCTGTCCGACATGTTGAAATAGGGAGGGAACCACGTTGTCCAAACCAATCAAAGGCTCCTTTACGCTACCCGGCGAATCCGGTTATGAGGCACTGACTTTGGAACTTGCCGAACGGTGGGGTGCCGATGTCATTCGTGACAGTGACGGTACACAATTATCCGATGAGATTATTAACGCGGGGTATGGTATTTATTCGACCATCTGCATCATCCGGGATCATAACGAGTGGGCATCCCGCAATCCCGATAAACTGCAGCAATGTTTTCTAATTACGAATCCGAAGGTAGCTGTACAAGATTATGTATCGTTCTATTTGATGGAGGATTTTTTTGCTGAACAATTCAAGGTGAATGATTCGAAAGAGGCGTTTAAGTATTGGCAGGTCTTTGACCGGACAACCGGGGAGGAAGTGCCAAGAGGACAGTGGAATTATGAGAGGGAATCCGGCCATGTGGTTATTACCGGCATTGTCCCTTGGCATAAATACACGGTAAGCTTCATGGCCTATCGGATCTGGGAAGAGATTTCGATGTACAATCACACGACGAACCATTGGGACAAAGAGCATTTGATGCAAATTGATCCAATCTATTCGGAAACGCAGACATATCTGCTGGATTGGATGGAGAATTGGTGTCAGCAGCATCCGGAAACAACGGTGGTCCGGTTCACCTCGTTATTTTATAATTTCGCATGGATCTGGGGCAGCGACGAGCGTAATCGCCATCTCTTCTCGGATTGGGGCTCATATGATTTTACGGTAAGTTCAAGAGCGCTCGATCTATTCGCCAAAAAGTATGGATATTCGCTCTCTGCTGAGGATTTTGTGAATGGCGGAAAATATCGGGTAAGTCATATCCCAGCTGAGCAGCGTAAGCTGGACTGGATGGCATTTATTAATGATTTTGTCATCGAATTCGGGAAAAGGTTAATTGATATCGTGCATAACCACGGCAAGCTGGCGTATGTCTTCTATGATGATAGCTGGGTTGGCATGGAGCCTTACAATGACCGCTTTCAGGAGTTTGGATTCGACGGGATGATTAAATGTGTATTCTCCGGTTATGAGGCAAGGATGTGTTCAGGTGTCAACGTGGATACCCATGAGATTCGGCTGCATCCCTACCTGTTTCCGGTTGGCTTAGGTGGTCTTCCTACCTTTAAGGAGGGCGGAGACCCCACGCTGGATGCCAAAAAGTATTGGATCAATATAAGGCGCGCTTTGCTCAGAGAGCCGATTGACCGGATTGGATTGGGTGGATATCTGCATCTGGTTGAGCCTTACCCGGACTTTTGCGATTACATCGAGAAGATTGCGGATGAGTTCAGGGAAATAAAAGAGCTGCATCATGAAGGCAAGCCCTATCAGATTAAGACGAAGGTAGCGGTTCTGCATAGCTGGGGCAAATTGAGATCGTGGACATTGTCCGGCCATTTTCATGAAACGTACATGCATGACTTGATTCATGTAAATGAATCTTTGTCCGGCTTACCGGTTGAAGTGCAGTTCATTGATTTTGAAGATATCCGTCAGGGCGTGCTGCAAAATATAGATGTCGTGATCAATGCCGGCTCTGCTGGTTCAGCCTGGAGCGGCGGAGAACATTGGAATGACCACCAGTGTGTGGACCTGCTGACCGAATGGGTGTATGAGGGCGGTACCTTTATTGGCATCAACCAGCCATCGGCGGTAGAAGGCTACGACCGTTTTTTCAGACTGGCACATGTTCTTGGGGTGGATGAGGATACAGGCGCCAGGGTGGTTCATGGAAAATGGACATATGAGACTCGTGATGAGCATGGTTTGTTGCCGGAAGGGGCAAATATAGCGCCGAAACATAACATTTATCTTACCGATGGAACAGCTGATGTAGTGGATGCACAGGGCGGTAGTATAACATTGTCCACACATGACTTCGGTAGAGGAAAAGGAATCTACCTGCCTGCCTTCGAATTCAGTTGGGAGAACACGAGGTTGCTGCTGAATCTGATTCGCTATGCGGGCCATGAATCCCGTGACACGAAGTACATCACGGATAACTTATTTACAGAGTGTACTTATTATCCGGAGAGTAAAATATTGGTCGTGATTAATAATAGTGATCAAGTTCAAACCACGACGATTGATACGGAGTATGGACAACAAACCGTGGAATTAGATCCGTATGACACCAAGATCACCCATATTGGCTTGATAAAGTCGGTGTAGGAACGCAAAAAGCAAGTAATAAGACGTTTCGGGAATGCTTCCGGAAGCGTCTTATTTTTGCATGGTGTAATAATGCCGATCCTATGAATATGGATCGGCTGTGTTTGTATATCAGAATCTACATGGAATTCATTATATCTAGTCCTCAGTCAATCCGGTTATTGCAATTGCCAGAGGGTTGGTGTTGCCGAAGGGATCCAGTCCACTTGAGACTTGTGTGTAAGGAGGCATTTGTACGTCAGGTTATTGTAGCTCACGACTGTACCCACTGTGTATTGCGTATTGGCTGCCCATGCAGGTGCAGTTGAAGCTGCGGCTGTTTTACCACTGACCGTGCTAGCAGCCGATTGGTTGCCTGCCGCATCAACAGCATAAACCGAGAAGTTGTAGGTCGTGTTCGCTTCAAGATTAGTTACCGTATAGGACGTTGCCGTCCCGGATGTCGTTGTAACCAAAGTAGAATCTTTGTAAATTTTATACCCTGTCACCCCTACATTATCCGTGGATGCCGTCCACATCAGCTGAATGCTGGAGGCGGTCGGTGTCCCCATCACATGCAGCCCGCCTGGAGATGTGGGTGCGGTAGTGTCGTTTGCAGGAGGTGCAGTCGTGGTAACGCTTACACTATTACTGGCTGCAGATTCGTTGCCTGCTGCGTCGACTGCTTTGACAGTAAAGGTATAGGCCGTGCTTGCTGTCAGCCCCGTTACCGTATAGCTTGTAGTTGTGCCGGATACATTCCCTATTAAGGTAGTCCCGTTGTAAATTTTATACCCCGTTACGCCTACATTATCTGATGAAGCCTTCCACGATAAGGATGTACTGGTCGCAGCAGTTGCAGTTGCCAAAAGTGATGCTGGAGGTGTTGGTGCTACATTATCAACCGGGTTGGTCCCGGAGAAGTTTACGTCGATGACATTATAGAAGGCGTTGGGAGTATCCGCAACCTCCCAGACTGCTAGAATCACATGATAACCGCTACGTTCTGGTACGTTGCATGAGTTGGTGTAGCTAAATGGAGGTTGGCTGCCATTATAGGCAACTGAACAGAACGGTGTCAGGTCAAACGAATCACGGGAAAGAGGTACATTCGGATTCCAGTTCGTTTTCGTAATATAATATTTCCAGCTTGCCGTTGAATGGTTGGCTGTTAGCTTCCAAGTAAACGTATTGGTTCCACTAGACATATTCACTTTCGACCAACGTGTAGCGGATTGCTCATCGAGCTTAGGGAAGACGCCGTTAGCACTTGCAATATGGCCGTCTGTAGGTCCTGCAGCAGGGAAGCCCTTAGGTGCTTCCAGGCTTTGGGGTTCATACACGATACTGCCGCAATCCTGGTTGACACCCGAAGCACACAGTGCAGCTCGGCTCGCCGGCCCTTCTACGTAACCATGTGACAACGCCTTTGGACTGTTGAACAGCATGCTTACCGTTGTAAGCACCAGCAGACAGCAAATCAATACTAGCTTGGAAGACGGTAAAATGAATCTGAATAAGGACATTCGATAGCCTCCTGTATCATTTTTTTATATAAACTCAAATAAGAGCTTATATCGTAATTAAAGAAGTGCTATACCATATATGGATATTGTTCGATAAAGAAATCGATATACGGGAATTTCTAAAGTTATTGTAAAGGACGCACATTTGCTGAACAAGGATAAATTTGATAGATAATCCATTTATTCAAAACTTAGGTAGGCATACAAAAAGGCCTTTGCGGAGAGATCATATCTCCACAAAAGCCTTTATTTCCGACTGGATTGATAAGTGAAGTGCGTATTATACATTGATTTTACATAAAAGGCAAGAGGGAAAAGATTGCTTTTAAGTGAGGAATCGTTTATTCTAAAAAAAGGAAGTTTACTATATTTGAAAAGGAGGAACTTGAAATGGAAAATATGTGTATGAACATGATGATGAACATGTGTATGGAAGAAATGATGTGCAAGATGAAATCCATGAAGATGATGATGGAATGCATGGAAGACAAAAGCATGATGGAAGGCATGGACATGAATAAAATGATGTCCTGTATGCAAGAATGCGACGAAATGATGACTACAATGATGGGCATGATGAGCAACATGAAGAAAGCAACCATGTAATTTTTAATCATTCATATCATGTAAAGCTGGCGGGCTTTACATATGTGCGGAACAGTTGACTGTACGCATCAAAAGAATAGTAAGCCTTTAATCAAGGCGGGTTAAGCAGACGAACTGCAGACCGGCTTTTTTCTTATTTATATTGAAGAATCTTCCGAGAGACATCAATCCGCATCAGTTTTAATTTGAACCATTGCTCTTGAAGGGATTCGGTCTGAGAACCTTCAGAAGCAACCCGCAGTTTGTTGAAAATCTCCAACAGTTGGTTGTTGATCCGGTCATAGTTGGCAAGCAACTCTCGCAACATAGCAACCTTCTTTTCTTTTTGTAGCAAAGCATCCTTCTGCTCATGAAGCTTTCTGAGAATATTTTCAGCCCATTCCGAGTCTCCTATAGTACGGGCATAATTATATAAATCCAAATAATCGTTAACCCAAGCTTGTGTCCAAGAACTCATGGCGTGATTCACTCCAGTCGCTTCGCTTTTCTATATACCGAGTATTATACCCGGAATAATATAATTTACAAGTGGGTTATAGGATTTTTTTGGAATTTAATCATGCAGAGAATATACAAGAGATGGCTATGGGCTGCATTGTAGTGATTTGGAGTTGAAGAAGTAACCGTTCAATACTTAATAATATCAATGATTTGGCGCTCTGCATCTTTGGCTTCAGGAATAGGATAAAGCACAAAGGCATGATTCATTTTTGGATAAACAAAGGTATTATGGTCAATGCCTTGGTCGGTAAGCAGTTTATCGAGCTTCATGTTGTCGGGAAATAAACCTTCATGGGTTCCGATGAAAATGGTAATCTTTCCAAGTCCTTTGAAATCTCCGTAGATTGGGCTGATCAGTGGATCATCCAGATCTTTATCTGCCGCCCATATTCTCCGAATTACATCATAGCCTTCCACAGCCAGCATCGGATCTCGGGTCTCATAGTCGAATATCACCGGGTTGTCCAGAACCATATCCACACATGGAGATAACAAAATGATATCTTTGGGTTGAGGAAGAAGATTCATCTTAATGTAATGCGCGAGACTTAGCGAAATATTTCCGCCCGCTGAATCTCCCATAATGGTAAGTTGTGCAAGACTCTTTATCGATTCAATGATTTCCTGGTATAAGTTCAAGAGTCTTGGATAAGTATGCTGGTAGTTGAAATGAGGTACTTTGGGATAGATGGGTGCTATAACTTTGGCATTCAACGATTGTGCAATGCGGTCCATGAACTTCCAATGAAAGGTTAGAGGCTGGTGTGTATGAGCGCCGCCATGTATATATAGAATCACTTTTTGATCAGCAGACATCTGGTCATTCAATGTAAATACCTGCATGTCTTCAAAGGAACGTTCATTTACTGAGGAGATTAATTTAACCTTTCCCAGCTCATAAGGCTTAGTGTTCTCTACACCCATGTGCTCCAGGTGTTTCAGGGTATTTTCTCGCGTGGAGAAATTCTTCTTGCTATCTAAAGTTCCGATGTATTTTTCTAATAGATAGCTCTTGATAGAGCGTTTTTTGTTATATATATTCACACTCATCTGTGCGCCGCCTCTCATCCATAAAGTATGATATTCACAGTATAAAACCTGAAGTATACTTCAAGGTCAAGGCTGGGAAAATGATTTGTGCGCATAAAAGAGGCGAAATGAATTCAGCTAAGCATTCACCTAATTAAATATATATTCTGGAAAATAAATTAAAAATATACTATGTTATAGGTTGATAGATGAAGGGATCATTTATCTGTAAATATAGCAAAGATCATATCAAACTGAAGGAGCATACATATGTTCAACCAACCGACTGCATTACGTTCAGTGCTCAACCCTAAATATCTGGAGTTTGTATTGAGTGATCAGTATGACATTGGACAATGGAAAGAATGTTTGTTTTGGCTGAGAGGGTTAAATGATACCTACCGGGTACGTACATCCGCTGGCATGTATATTCTTCGTGTCTACCGTACTGAAATTACGGAGGCTGATGTTCAGTACGAACTGTCCCTGTTATCTCAATTAAAGGGCATTCTAGGTTCATCTGTACATACTGATATTGGAGAGTACATCGAGAAGAAAGATCGTAGTGGATATACCGCTCTGGATGCGGCAGAAGGGAGACGGATGGCCGTGATGTTTCGATACATCGAGGGGACAGAAAACAATCTAGAAGATGAACAGTCATGTTACGCTTTTGGTCAGTCTGCGGCTGAGCTGCATAAGGCGATGGATCAGGTGACCGTGGAGCTGCCACGATATGAGCTTGATTTGAAATTTCTTATCGACGAGCCGCTTGAGCGAATTATCAACTACATCGGTGAAAAAAATGAAGCAGCAGCATTTCTCCATACGTTTGGCACAGCGTTAAAAGAACGCATCGCTGCCGTTTCCAAACAAGGTTTGGACACAGGGCTGTGTCATGGCGATATGCATGGGAACAATAACGCTTTTCAACAGGGCAAACAGTTTATCCATTATGACTTTGAGTGGGCGGCCAAAGGTTGGCGCGCCTACGATCTGGCGCAGGTGAAAGCCCGGAAGAGACAATCTGGTGAACAGAGAGAAGCGTTATGGAATGCGCTCTTGAAGGGCTATCGTTCGGTTAGAAGCTTCTCTGCACAAGATGAAGAGGCCGTAGATCTATTCATTATGGCTCGCAGATTTTGGGTTATGGGTCTGGATGTTGCTTTTATCGAAAGTGATATGGGTGCACTGGATTATGGTGCGGATTGGCTGAACAGCTTCATTGAGGAATTTCGTGACACGGGAATTGTTCAGTAGTGATGACTAACAACAATGATGGACTCAAATGAAGAAGGCCTTCTGGATGGTTCCAGAGGGCCTGTTTTATTTTGTAAGATGTATTTCATGACCTTTAGCTCGATGAAGTCGAAGCTACGACGGCAGCCGATGTTGCAGCAGCGGCCATGGCGGCCTGTTGGGCAATGATAATGTTGGTGACCTCCCGAATGATTGGACCTTTTCTCCAGTTTACTATAAATGGGACCACACCGTTCACAGAAAAAAAGCACCCCAACAGAAGTTTATGGATTCCTTGGCAGGCTCCAATTTGTACTTCTAAGAGGTGCATTTTTGATTAAACTGAAAGAGTTCATGTATTTGAATCTGCATATAAGAATAGATACTATCTGTTCGATCAATTTAATTGAAAGAAATGGTATAGGATACGGAAGGGTACAACGTCGTGGACGCTGGTACACGTTCTACCACAGTGACCAGAGTGCCAGGATTGTAGTAGGCTGAACCGCCGGTGTAATTGTTGTTGTTTACGATGGCTGTACCCAGGTCGATTGTCGTATTATTGTAGCTCCAGTAGTAGTGCAGTTGAAGTGCATTGGCTGCGGATGCCGTAATTTTTACGCTTGTACCGGTGGTTTTGGCATTAGGGAGAATGTAGGCGTATCCTTGACCAGCAGTGAGCGTATTGGAATAGCTTCCTCCATAACTTACGATGGAGGGATTAGCTGATGCGGTCAGGCCAAACATAAGGGATATACCCATAAAAAATACAAATAATGTGGTGCTTAGTTTTTTCATCGATACCTCATCCTTTCAAAATGAAATGTTTTAAAGTGTAAGCTCACTAAAACGAAAACCTTTTCGAAAGTGGATTGAGACATCCTCCTTTTTTCAGTTTATGTTAGCGTTAACATTCCTGACGGCTATACTATATACCAATAAAATACAGTTGTAAATAGTGGATTAAATGACGTGAAAAATTGCATAAGTTACATAAATGATGCCATCAAATAAAGGGCTACATTATCCTATAAGGGGACTAAACGATATGTTCTAACTATTCCTAATAGATTGCGGTGAAAATGTATTTTGGATAAAAATGGGTAAAAGGTTCACGCTCCGTTCATACGTTCTTGATATGCTCTCGAAAGAAAGCCGAGGAACAGTGATCAAAATATACGGAGTGGTGGAGGTTTGTTATGTCATCCTTGATAAGGAAAATGGTTTGCAAAATGATGTTCCTGGTATTGTTGGGTGCTACGCTAGGGGCAACTTGGTTAGGGATTAAGGCTCCCGTATCAGCAGCGGTTTCTGCTTCCGGATTGAGTTCTGGTACACAAGAGAAGAGAGTCGCTGTTAACCTGGATAACAAAGAACAGCTAACAGCATTCATTGATGGGATTATGGATGTGCAAATGGACTCCTTCCAAATCCCGGGTGCAGTCATTTCGATTGTGAAGGATGGGAAGATTCTGCTCTCCAAAGGGTACGGACACTCGAACATTGAAGAAAATAAATCCGTTGATCCTGAGACCAGCCTGTTTCGGATTGCTTCGACCACAAAGTTGTTCACGTGGACTGCAGTGATGCAACTGGTTGAGGCGGGAAAGCTTGATTTGGACACGGACGTTAACACCTATCTGAAAACGGTGAAAATACCACCAACCTATGCGGAACCAATTACGTTGCGTCATCTCATGACCCATACGGCAGGCTTCGAGGAAGGCGGTGTCGGATATCAGATTACCACCGATCCGGAGAAGCTCCCCGTTTCCATTGCAGAAACAATGGCAAACCATATGCCAGCGAGGGTCATGCCGCCAGGCGAGATGCTGGCCTATTCCAACTATGGTGCTTCCCTCGCGGGACTTATCGTCGAAGAAGTTAGTGGCATTGCTTATAATGACTATATACAGAACAATATATTTGATCCGCTGGGCATGAAATATGCTACGGTGGAGGAGCCTGTTCCGGCTTCGTTGAAGCCTTATGCCGTACTTGGATATGCCCGAGCCAATGGCGAGTATGTAACCAAGCGCCCTACGTTTGAAGGTGGCTTCCGACCAGCAGGATCAGGGAGTGTCTCGGCGAATGATATGGCTCATTTCATGATTGCTCATCTACAGGACGGGCGATATGAGGATAAACAAATTCTCAAGAAAGAAACCGCCAAGCTCATGCATTCTCCGGCGTTCCAGTTTGACGAACGTTTACCCGCCATGGACTTGGGCTTTTATGAGTTGAATATGAATGGACTGCATGTGATCTCTCATGAAGGTGCTGACGAGCTGTTTAATACAGCGCTCTATCTTGTACCAGACCAACAAGTCGGCATATTTGTTTCCTATAGTGGAGGGGAAGGAGGAATGGCAGCGGGAGGATTGGCGCAAGCCTTCTTTGATCGTTACTATCCTGCCCATATGACTAAGCAGCCTGCTGCAACCTCTATCGAACTGGGGGAACCCCTGGAGAAATATGCAGGCTCCTATCAATTTACACGTCGTAATCACACGAAGATCGATAAGATTTTCAGTTTTCTGACTCAGATCAATATTGAGGTTTCGGATAACCGGCTGTCGATTGGAAGTGGTGCAGATCAGCAAGTATATACTCCGATTGGAGTGAATCTATTCCAGGAAGTCGGCGGGAAGCATCAGATGGGATTCCGTACGGATACAGAGGGCAAGGTCACGTATCTGTTTCTGGATATGCTCAACCCCATGCCACTGGAGCCAACCCCGTTAATCAATCAATCGAAGTTTTGGCTTGCGTTGCTCGGTATCTCGGCCGTTCTATTCATTACCGTATTGCTGGGAGCTGTTTATCGCAGACGCAAAATCAAAGCGATGCCAAGGGCGCAGAAATGGGCAGTCCTACTGTTGGTAGTTACGTCCGTGTGGTCATTGGTGACCTTGGGAGCTACACTTCTGGTGATGAACATGGATCTGATTGATCGACTCAGTCACATTCCACTATCTCTACGTCTTTATCTGTTCATGCCTCTGATTCTTGTGGGATGGAGTGTGGCGATCGTAACGATGAACGTTCTGGCATGGAAAAACAAATATTGGACGTTACCTAAGCGTGTGTACTATACGTTCGTAACTCTAGCAGCAGTAACCTTGTGTTTATTTTTCTATCATTGGAATCTGTTGGGCTGGCATTTTGGTTGAACCCTCCACCCAGGTGGAAGAGGAGAAGAAAGTTATTGGAGGCATGCATTTCATATGACCCAAATCCTTGTCGTGGACGACGATGTGCATATTCGTGAGCTGATTACCTTGTTTTTGCGGAATGAGGGATTTGAGATTGTGGTGGCTAAAGACGGTGCGGAAGCATTGGATATTGTTGAGAAATCCCAAATTGATCTGGTTATCCTCGATATTATGATGCCACGATTGGATGGTTGGGAACTATGCCAGGAGATCCGGCGCATGGATCTGAATATGCCGCTCTTGATGGTTACGGTGAAAGGGGAATCGGCTCAGAAAGTGAAGGGATTCCAGCTTGGAACAGATGATTATTTGACGAAGCCCTTTGATCCGCTGGAACTAGTGATGAGAGTGAAAGCATTGCTGAAACGGTATCTGATTGTCTCTTCCCAAACGATTCAATTGGGGGGCATTACACTGAATCGCCGCAGCTTTCAAGTGATTCGAGGGGAGCAGACGCTCAATCTGCCTTTAAAGGAGTTCGAATTGCTGTTCATGCTGGCGAATCAGCCTGGGCAGATATTTACCCGGGAACAGTTAATTACGAAAATCTGGGGGAGCGACTATGAAGGGGATGACCGGACGGTTGATGTTCATATTAAGCGATTGAGGGAAAAATTTGCTGGCGATGCACACCATTTTCAGATTGAAACGGCCCGTAGTCTGGGCTACCGGTTAATGATCACATGATCAAGACCTTATACGTTCGTATCATTTTCACATTTCTGGTTGTCATTATCTGTAGCCTGCTGTCGTCTTTCCTCATAGGGCTCTTTCTGTTCAAAAAAGAAGTAAACCATCTCGGTCAGAATGACATGATTGCAACAGGTGAGGAAATGATACGTCTCTATGAACAAACTCACCCGGAGGACCGGGATGCATTCATTAAAAGTATGGTGAAGATATCCACCTATCCCATTCATCTATATGACGTTTCCGGCAACGTAACATACTATGATCTGGACAATACGGATACCGTTCAAATTGCACCTGAGGTGGTTCAAATGGTGTTGCAGGGTCAGGTCTATCGTTCTCCGGCTGAGGTGGATCAGACCTTTATCGGTCTTCCTTTCCCATTCCAAGGGGAGCCGCAAGCCGTGTTTATGCAATTTTCCCCGCAGAACGAAAATATCATTAATCGGATGGTCTTCCTGGTATTATTACTAGCACTGTTTATCGGAAGCCTCTGTATTCTTATTGCTGCAAGGTACTTGGTGAAACCAATCCAGGTATTGACGCGTGCAACCAAGCGGCTGGCGAAGGGTGATTTTGACGTGGAAATTCAAACGAAACGTGTGGACGAAATGGGAGCTTTGACACACAGTTTTAATGAGATGGCGAGTGAGCTCAAACAGTTGGAACAGATGAGACAGGATTTTGTTTCCAATGTATCTCATGAGATTCAAACCCCGCTGACCTCTATTTCCGGTTTTGCCATGGCGATGAAAAATAGTAGCCTGGTTGCTGAGGCTGATCGTAACTATTACCTCGATATCATTATTACGGAGAGTGGACGGCTATCCAGACTTAGCGATAATCTGCTGGAGCTTGCATCGCTGGACTCCGATCATCATCCGTTCGAGGCTACTATCTATAATCTTGACGAGCAAATTCGGCAAATTATCGTTACCTGCGAGCCGCAGTGGTCCACCAAAAATATTCAGGTTCATCTGGAGTTGGCAGATACGATTCAAATTACAGCAGATCGGGATCAGCTTGATCAGGTTTGGATGAATCTGTTGGGGAACAGCATCAAGTTTACGCCAGCAGGCGGGCATATTCACATACGAACGCACCAGGTAGCGAATGAGATTCTCATCACGATAACGGATACGGGCATTGGAATAGCGCCAGAGCAGCTGGATTATGTGTTTGATCGGTTTTATAAAACGGACCTGTCGCGAAACCGCAGCATCAGTGGTAACGGTCTGGGCCTTGCGATCGTCAAGAAAATTGTAATGCTCCATCACGGAACCGTCGAAATGAAAAGCCAGGAGGGTAAGGGTACGACGGTGATGGTTCATCTGCCTTTAGAATAATTAAGAATACTTGCTCAGGGCTGCCTATAGATTCCTTTAGATTCTTTACGGCTAAAATCCGACCACTGAACCCTTCACGGACGACATAGAGCGTTACATTTCCTTTCTACTTCCTTTCAATATGTTATATGTTATGATATTTGCATCTTCAAAAGTTTGGTTGAAGGGGCATAGCGTATGAATCAGAGCATACAACAGTTTAAAGCAGATTTTTTCAAAGCGTTGGCGCATCCGATGCGAATTCAGATTCTGGAGCTGCTGAGCGATGGGGCGAAAAATGTGAATGAACTGCAAAGCATTCTGGGATCGGAAGGCTCCGCCGTCTCGCAGCAGTTGGCTGTATTGCGCAGCAAAAACGTTGTCCAGGGATTAAAAGAAGGAACGACAGTTACTTATTCGCTTCGCGACCCTTTGATTAAAGACCTGCTGGCCGTTGCTAAAAAGATTTTTGACAATCATTTGGTTGATGCCATTTCCATGCTGGAAGACATTCGAAAAGATACTTAAACACATTAAACAAGAGGAACCGGAAGCAAGTTCAGGTAACTTCTTGTTTTTTGCGTTTTATGAGGGTAACTGTTGTGAGCATTACGATTGACAGAGAGCACAGACCGGAGTAGTCTTTTTATTATATTCAAATATTCAAATATATAAAGAAAAGAAGGTTAAGACAGATGAAATGGATGGGGAGATTTGCAGGATACAATGCTTCCGCTTTTCGCAAGGATCTGTTATCCGGACTGATTGTGGGCATCATTGCGATCCCGCTCGGGATGGCGTTTGCGATAGCTTCCGGAGTCAAACCCGAGTATGGTCTGTACACAACGATTATCGCGGGCGTTCTCATTTCCTTGCTGGGGGGGTCCAAATTCCAGATTGGTGGTCCAACGGGTGCATTTATTCCGATCCTCTTCGCCATTGTCATGCAGTATGGATACGAAAATCTGCTGATTGCCGGGATGATGGCCGGATTGATGCTTGTACTTATGGGCGTTTTCAAGCTTGGCGCGTTGATCAAATTTATTCCAAGACCCGTGACCATTGGATTTACGGCGGGTATTGCTGTGATTATTTTTAGTGGGCAAATTGCGAATTTTCTGGGGCTGAGCGGCATCGAGAAGCACGAGGATTTCTGGTCCAATATGAAAGAAATCGGTGTGCATATCTCGACGATTAATATATACAGTTTGTTGACAGCTGGAATTTGTCTGGTTGTTCTTTTGCTTGTGCCAAAGTTTGCACCAAAGGTACCAGCCTCGCTGCTCGGTCTTTTTCTATCCACCGTCGTGGCTGCACTCTTTTTCAAGGATCAGGTGGCTACGATTGGCTCGACCTTCGGTGTTATTCCAGGAGCGCTACCCCAGTTTCATATTCCAGAGATCACATGGGCTCGTGTGGTGAGTTTGCTGCAGCCCGCTTTTGTCATCGCCATGCTGGGCGGTATCGAATCGCTTTTATCAGCTGTTGTTGCGGATGGCATGACCGAGAGCCGTCATAACAGCAATCGGGAGCTGATTGGGCAGGGGATCGCGAATATGGTGACACCGCTATTCGGCGGCATTCCAGCAACAGGGGCCATTGCGCGTACGGCAACGAATATTAAATCCGGTGCAGTATCGCCATTTTCTGGCGTTATTCACGGCGTTGTTGTGTTGCTGGTGCTTGTTCTCTTCGCACCATATGCGTCCCACATCCCACTTGCCAGTATGGCCCCGGTGCTGATGCTGGTTGCCTGGAATATGAGTGAGCGGAGATCGTTCATACATGTAATGAAAACCAAAACGAGTGATTCACTCGTACTGCTCATTACCTTTTTGCTTACCGTTTTTACGAGTCTAACCACCGCTGTGGAGGTGGGGTTGATCCTAGCGGTCCTTCTATTCGTGAAGCGCATGAGCGAGATGCTGAAGGTTGCCAAAGTGCTGCCTGATCCTGATCACAAGCATGAGAAGGTTATGGCGCATATGGTTCATGAAGGGCATGATTGTCCGCAGATCAGTATGTATACGATTGAAGGCCCTTTGTTTTTTGGAGCGGCAGATCTGTTTGAGAAATCGGTGATGGATTCGATTCATCAAAGACCAGGTATTCTGCTGCTGCGTATGGGGAAGGTTCCTTTTATGGATACAACAGGTGAAGCTAACCTTGCCAGTTTGGTGAAGCATTTTGAGCGATGCGGTGGCATGATACTGTTTTCAGGCGTTCAGGCGCAGCCCTTGGAGATGATGAGGAAAACGGGTTTAATGGAGCGCATTCATCCTGATCACATGTTTGAGCATACCGGTGAAGCCATCAATTATGCATTACAGCATCTGAATCACCAGAAGTGCCTAGGCTGCAAGCATTTCGCTTTTCGTGAATGTGCTGTGTTGTCGCGAGAAGATGCCGTTGCCGAACGGCAAAGTTTGCTGAAGCCTACCTCCATATAATCTGGAATTCTCATTCTGTTCGAAGCTTCTTCACACGGAGGGGATTGGACGAGTATTTGTGTCTATATATGATGGGGATGCTAATTTGTTGTACGGGGACAAGCATTGAATGCTCTGGTTATTCTGGTTTTGCATGGCCTGTTTATTCGATGAATCAGCGTAGGTTGCAAGATAGGAATAAAATAGATCAAGAGGGGGCTGCCCCTCTTTTTATTTTGGGTGAAAACCTTAACGAACATGATATGTGTCCATGATTTGATATACTGAATCCGCTTCCTTACATTCCTTGTTGTATTTCTGCGGCACATCTCGTACAATTTGGTGAAGTAATTCTGCATTGCGTTAATGTGAATGTAAAAAGGGGAGAATCGTTTGGAATCAAAGCAACTATCTAGAGGGCTAAAGCCCCGCCATGTAGAGCTGATTGCACTCGGAGGTACGATCGGGGTCGGATTGTTCATGGGATCGGCAAGTACGATTAAATGGGCAGGTCCTTCGGTGCTGCTGGCCTATTTGCTGGCCGGGATCATTATCTTTTTTGTCATGCGTATTATGGGGGAAATGTTGATTCAGGAGCCTGTCACCGGTTCATTTGCCACATTTGCTCATAAGTATATCAGTCCACTCGCCGGGTTCCTGACTGCCTGGAGTTATTGGTTCCTCTGGGTCACGGTTGGTATGGCAGAAGTCACGGCGATTGGGATTTATGTAGGCTACTGGTTCCCTGATATTCCACAATGGCTGCCTGCCTTGGCTGGGGTGCTCATTATTGCGGCAGCGAATCTGGCAGCGGTAAAGTACTATGGAGAATTCGAATTCTGGTTTGCACTGATCAAGGTGACGGCTATTGTCTTCATGATCGTGATCGGAACCGGACTGATCTTCTTCGGCTGGGGGAACGGAGGAGAGCCCATTGGGCTATCGAATCTGGTGAGCCATGGCGGATTTTTCCCAGGAGGGATCAAAGGTTTCCTCTTTGCCCTGTGTATCGTAACGGCTGCTTACCAGGGCGTTGAAATGGTAGGGATTACGGCAGGTGAAGCGGAAAATCCGAAGATCACGCTGCGTAAAGCGATCAAAAACATCGTGTGGCGTATTCTCATTTTTTACGTTGGGGCCATCTTTGTCATCGTGACATTGTACCCTTGGAATGAAGTGGGAGAGACGGGAAGTCCGTTTGTACTGACGTTTGCCAAAGTCGGAATTGTTGCTGCTGCAGGAATTATCAACTTTGTTGTGCTTACCGCCGCGATGTCGGGATGTAACAGTGGGATCTATAGTGCAGGACGTATGCTTTACACGCTTGCGGAGAATGGACAGGCACCGGCCTTTTTCAAAAAGCTGTCCAAAGGCGGGGTTCCCCGCAACAGTATTATCATCACGATTTCCTTGCTGCTGGTGGGTGTTGTGCTCAACTACCTGATGCCAGACTCCAAACTGTTCCTTTACATCTACAGCGCAAGTGTTCTTCCGGGGATGGTTCCGTGGTTCGCGCTGGCCTTCAGCCAGTTCAGGTTCAGAAAGCGTTGGGGCAATGAGATGGGAGATCACAATTTTAAATCCAAATGGTTCCCCATCAGCAACTATATCATCATCGTATATCTGACGCTCGTTATTATTGGTATGGCATTTAACCCGGATACGCGGTTACCCCTGATTGTCGGGGCTACATTTATGGCGATCGTTGTGATCGGATATTTTGTATTTGGCATAGGGAAAAGACAGCGGGTAGATGAAGGCGAAGATCACTAGCCTCATATTATAAAATAGTTGATGTTAATATCGTAATATCATACATGCATTCCTTGAATACATGGAAGAACCTTCGGGAGATCCAGTGTTATGCAGGGAGTGTATTTTTTTTGTTTTTCAAAAATCACCCTTGAATCTCCTGTAACTGGAGGTTTTATGATTGGAAATAGAAGAGCTGCTGCACGATATATTTTAATTTTAATTGTGGCAGAGAAGGGGGCAAGGAATAATGAGAACACTAGAATGGATTTATCTTATTTTCAATGTAGTGATGCTGGTGTGGTTGATTGGGGGCCGAAACAAACCTCGGAAAATGGTGTGGGGAGGATTGGTCATATCGGTTGTATTATTGCTGGTACATGGGGTGATTGAGGGATTGCGTTGGCCCATGATTCCGGCGTATCTGCTCACACTGGTTCCACTGATTGTGTTAATCGCTAAGAGGTCAAAATCAGCCGTTGTGCGGAAATTCGGACGTGTTCGAATCATCGGAACATCGCTGTTGGTATTGGTATACACTGCCGTGACGATGGGGCTGCCACTTCTGTTCCCGGTATTTTCATTTGATAGTCCAACAGGACCTTACGGAATTGGTACGGTTTCCTACGATTGGACGGATGAGAGCCGGGAGGAATTGCTGACGAGTACAGCCGGAGACAAACGGGAACTGATGGTGCAGATCTGGTATCCAACGGATAAAGACACCAAGGGAACAACGGCTCCTTATGTGAATGATCCGAAAGTGTATGCAACAGCCTTTAATGATGTGCTGAAGCTGCCAAAGCTTTTATTTTCAAGCCTGAGTCTAGTCAAAACCCATGCTATTCAGAAGGCATCATTGTCTGATGTGGAAGCCAAGTATCCGGTCATTCTTTTCTCACACGGCCTGCATGGTTATGAAAACCAAAATACGTTCCAGGTGGAGCAACTGGTCAGCCAAGGTTATATTGTTGTGGGCATTAATCATACGTACAGCAGTCTGGTCTCGGTGTTCCCGGATGGGCGTGTGGCGCAATTTGAATCGGAGGGTAAGGAAGGATTCGATCAACTGCAGTTCAGTTATATGGACAAGCTCAACGAGACATGGGTGAAGGATGCGCAATTTGTGCTGGATCAAGTGGAGAAGCTGGCTGCCAATGACGCAAACGGGCGTTTTAACGGTCATATGGATCTGGATAACATCGGCATGTTTGGACATTCATTTGGCGGGGCAACAACCGTACAGATGCTGATGGATGATCCTCGTGTCAAAGCAGGTATGAACATGGATGGCGTATTGTTTGGAGAGAAGCGCATTCCTGCCGAAGGCGTGGGCAAGCCGTTCCTCATGATGAGCGCGGACACAACCGTTGCAGGTACAAGTGTCATGAGTGACGACGAGATTGCAGCTATGGGCACGACTCGTCCGGAAGCCGAGAAATACTACGAAGAAGTGTATGCACGTTATGAACCAGTGACCGCGGGAGGAAACTACTGGATGCAGCTGAGTAATACCAAACATCTGAGCTTCTCGGACCTCTATCTGATATCTCCCATTCTCGAATGGTCACAGGGTGTAGATGCAAGGGGAGCACACCAAATCGTAAATGATACAACAATCGACTTCTTTAACCACTATCTGAAAGGGCAACCGTTTCAGTTGGACAGTGAAGTGGGAGAACACACATCCTATTCATTGAAAAAAGGTTGAATGTAAACATGGAAGAAGGCTGAAATTCAGTCTCCTTCCATTTGTTTTAATCGCAGTCGCATGCCTTCCTGCAACAGATTAATGCCGTCTACGATCTGGCTCCATTCAGGATTCACGATCTTGCAGAGCTTGTTAAAACGAAGGATGCGCTCTGTTACGGAGTCGAGCATATATCGAGCCTGTTTACGAAAAAATGCTTCCGGATCTCCAGCATGTTCAATACTGGCGTACATCATCACAAAATCCCACACCATGCTCTGCACTGCGGGGCTTTCTAACGGCCAACGTTTCTCCAGAGCTTCGGTGGCACGAATGCGCAGGGTCTCCATTTTTTTCACCCAGGCGTCTGCTTCAATCTGTGGATGATTCGCCATAGTGAAGAAGGGAAGCTCGAGGCGGGCCAGATCGGCGATATAGGCTGGATTGTTGATGATTTCCTGGATTTCCTTCCATGCCAGTGTTTGTTGGGCAGACAGCTTTGTATCTTTCATCATGTATTTGTCGAAAAAATGCAGAAACGAAACTCTCCATTCATGCGGGATGCCGTCCAGCAGGTGAGATTCTTCCATTTTGGCGGAAACGAATTTTTTCCTCTTTTGGGCATTGGCAGTCAGCGAATCCACCAGGCTTGATACATAGGTAAGAGACTGTCCGGAATGAAGCGTATCTTCCTCTTCATGCTGTTTGGCTTGTTGCAGAATGGAGAGCATGGCATTCATTGTCCCGATCTGAGTTTCCAGGGCTTCAATCTGTAGATCCAGCGCCTGTGACACGCCAAGTTCACCGGACATCAGCTTGCGAATATCCGATATGCCAAAATTCAAATAGCGAAGCGTTGTAATAAGTTCCAGCCGCCACACGTCTTGCGGTGTATAGAGACGGTGACCACCTTCCGTATGAAAAGAGGGCCGGAGCAACTCGATTTCATCGTAATAACGAATCGTTTTGACAGTCGAGCCGATCATTTTGGCAGCAACACCGATCGAATATGTATCTTTGCTTTGGTTCAATGAAATCACCTCAGGATCTATTATACAACCTCCAGTCACTGGAGATTCAAAGTCGGAAGGTTTGCCATGGAAATGTCCAGAGCCAGTTTAAATTCCGCCCATCTCGGTTACAAAGGAAAGAGTGCAACTTTTATGAAAACAACATAATAAATAAATTAATAAATAAATCCGAGGAGGAATTGAACATGGCTAATCAAGACCAACACACCATGCAAGATCCGACGACACAATATCCGAAGGCAACATCAGATTGGAAGCAGCAGCAGGAGGAGCCTGGGCTACAGCGTGAAATGACTCCTGTACCTGATGCAGGTGAGAAAAGCTATAAAGGCAGCGGGCGTCTGACCGGACGTAAAGCTGTTGTAACCGGAGCCGACAGCGGTATTGGTCGGGCAGCAGCCATCGCTTTTGCCCGTGAAGGCGCGGATGTTGTCCTGGCTTACCTTCCCGAGGAAGAAGCCGATGCGAAGGAAGTGGTCAAGCTGATCGAAGAAGCAGGCCGCAAGGCTGTTGCGATTCCAGGTGACCTCAAGGATGAGAAATACTGCGAAGAACTCATTGAATCTGCTGTAAAAGAGCTCGGTGGGATCGATATCCTCGCCAACGTAGCAGGTAAACAGCAGTTTGTTGAGCAGATCGCCGATCTGACTACAGAACAATTTGATGCAACATTCAAAACCAATGTCTATTCGATGTTCTGGCTCTGTAAAGCAGCTGTGGAACACATGAAACCAGGCAGCTCCATTATTAACACATCTTCTATTCAAGCATACAAGCCATCTCCAATCCTGCTGGATTATGCAACAACAAAGGCAGCAATCAATACATTCAGCAAAGCGCTGGCCCAGCAAGTAGGCAGCAAAGGCATCCGTGTGAATGTCGTCGCACCAGGTCCAGTATGGACACCGCTTCAGGTGGTTGGTGGACAGCCCGTGGAGAAGCTTGCTGATTTTGGCTCCAATACGCCGCTTGGTCGTGCAGGGCAGCCTGCGGAAATGGCGCCAGCGTTTGTGTTCCTGGCGAGCCAGGAATCGAGCTATGTGAGCGGTGAGACATTGAACGCCAATGGCGGTACAGTTAGTCCGTAATATAGGGATATAAAAGGGCCTATGAATCATAGGTCAATGATCATAGGCAAGTGAAGCAAAGAACTCCATTCCCAATGAAGGTGAATGGAGTTCTTTGTTGTTACGGAATTTTTCTTAATTATTGTATTACTTCTGATCCGGGTTAGGCTCCAGAATGGCGTAGCTGCCAAGCGTGGCCAATTGAGCCGTATTCAGCAGGGCTTCATCTACCGCAGCAAGGGCTTCGCCTGCAGCTGTCATCAGCTCATCGGAGTTCACAGGTGAGGCGAAACGGAGGATTACCCGATTTTCTCCATTTTTCAGTTCACTTTCAGCCTTCGTTTTGTATTCACTAATCGAAGCGACTTCGAGATCGTTCTGTACATAATAATCGTTCGCATCACTTTCGCCATTAAACAGGGCGAGTTCGGAATCAAGCCAGTAATCCTTATCGGCTATCGTTTTCTGGCTTGCAGCCGTTTCATCATTTGCATTGTACAGGAAGTAAGGGATACCGGAATTGGTCAGATTGTTGGTGGCATCCACATGGAACCATTCATTACCGATTTTGACCTTATTCCATGCATGAGGAACACCGCTAGATGCTCCCGTTACGACGATGCTTTCCAGTCCAGACAGATCGGAGAGCAGTTTGTAGACGGAAGCATAGCTGGCACATACGCCAACGCCTTTGACAAGGATACCGTAAGTGGTAAACGAATCGTTGAACTGTGCATCGACATTTTTAAAGTTGTTCTGTTCCGCATTTTCAAGTGCCGCATCATCATACTTCGCGTTATCGTTCAGATAATCGTAGATGGCTTTCCGTTTCTCATCATCCTTCATGCCATCCTTGATGATGGAAGCTACAACTTCGTTTGCTTTGGCAATAATCTCGCTCTGCTTCTTCTGGATGACATCTGCCGACTCATTGTAATGGATCGAAAGGGTAAGTGTACCGTAATTGTATTCAAAACCTTCCACACCAAGAATCAATGGATTCTGGTACATCACTTTTAGGACAACATCAGAGAGCGTTGTGAAATTCTGGGCCTCTGGAAAAGCTTTTAATGAGATCTTGTCTTGGGCAGCAACCATGTTTTTAGCCAAAACTTCTTCCAATGCAGAATCTGCATTGATCATAGCATCGCCTGTAGCCGGCTCAGGAACCGTTTCCTGATTGCCTTGCTCCACATTCTGCTGTGTATTGGATTTCTGCTCATCTACCAGGTTGTCCTCTTCAGTTTCAGAAGCTTTATCGGAAGTTTCATCGGCAGCCTCGTCGGATACCGGATCAGTTTTATCTTCTGACGTTCCAGTATCGGTTCTGGACTCCGTAGATGGAGTTTCTTCCCCCGCCGGTTCTGCTTCTGTTTCCGTTGCAGTCTCCGATGGAGGCGCATCATGATTGTTGATAATGGTTAGCACATCCGGTGCAGGAACGTAAGGTGTGTCATTTTTCGGTTCTACGAGTCCGTTGCTGGATTCAGCCACGGTTTGCTGAGCAAGTCTATCGAGGTCATCTTGGGTCACATTCTCCACCCGTACATAACTTTTCAGAGCTGTTCCTTTAATGTGAAAAGGAATATTCGTTTCGTTGAACTCCGAAATCTCTACGTTGGCAGTATCATAGATAATCGTTTCTTGGGAAAACGAACCATCGATGTACTCAATACTTGTTGTTTTAGGCAATTCATTCATGTTCTTCAATTTATTCATATACAGTTGTTCTTTTAAAGCCATCGGCAACTGATTAGAGAGGGGGGCAGTGGCAACACCGTTGCTGAAATTGGATTCCTTATCTCCGCTGACCGCTGTGACGTAATATTCACCCTTCATACCATGGTTCTGATAGGAAGTCATCTGCTCATTAATGGTGCCGAGACCGCCTTTTCCATCTTCCATAAAGTCATTAAAGGATGCTTCCGTTGTTGTGGTTAAAAGCAATGGATTGCTTCCATTGAAGGCTTTCTCCGCTCCTTGCAAGGGTACGTTGTTTGTTTCAAAAATAACCGTTCGATCTGCACGATTATAAATTTTATATTCGGTTGCACCTTCGACCTTGTCCCAAGTCAGTTTAAAGCGCTTATCCTTGTCGATTTCATATTTGAGATTGGGAACAGGCAGCTCGGATTTTACTGTGAAAGGAATGATCATTGGTTGATCCAGTAGCGTGAGCTTCTCGGCATCCAGATCATAGTTAATACGAATGTAATAAATGGGGGCACCGCCCCAAGTGCTTTGCTCCTGTGTCCGTAACTTATCTGAGGTTAAAACACCCCATCCAAGAGGCTTAATGGAGACACTATTGTCATTGCTTTCTGGTATGGCGTAAACTTTGCTGGATTCAAGGGCCTTAATATCGGTATGTACACTAATCATATCACTTGCTTGTATACGGCTATTTTTCAGATCTGCTTTGAACTTAAACTTAAATTCTTCATCTTGAGCTACGTTATACATCGGCATGATCGCTTTATCCGATTCGGAGCCGTACTTCTGCTTCAAACTTAATACGCTAGAGCCTTCTACTATTTCTGTGGGGTTATTCTCGGACGGGCTACTCTCCTTGTCATTGCTCTGGCATCCAGCCAATAATAGGGTGAGCGTAAACATAATCAAAAATAAACGTTTCATGATACACCGCTTTCTCGTTTTTCTAAAAACCATTTCGAACCTCTTATCAGCAAAACCTCCTATTAATTCCCTAATGTCTTTTGCTAGTCTATGGTCATATAGACTTATTGTCAAGATATGTAATGGTATATTATGACTATATACAATAAAGTAAGAATCCTGTATCAGAGCCAGTTAAATTGATCTTTGCGAGAGAGTGAGAATTCTCGATACTTCTGATACAATGCATGATAAACAGAAAATGGAGTGGATCGGATGACGCCAGAACAGATTGTCAGAACTTTTTTTGAAGAAGTGCGCTCGGGTCGCAATCTTGATTATGCCAATACACTGATGGCCGAGCAGGTACTGGCTCACCAGGTGATCTCGGAAGAGGAAGTGACAGTCACAAGAACGCCCTCCGTCTATGCGGATCATGTGAGGGAAATGATCGAGGCGTACGGAGATTTTTCGCTGCAGATTCAGGAGTTGCTTGCACAGGGAGATAAAGTATATGTACGCTGGAGACAAGTGGGTACTCATGTTGGAGAAGTGGATGGATATGCGCCGACCAACCTGCCCGTGATTGAAATTGCGAGTGCGGTATATCGAGTGGAGAATGAGAGAATTGCAGAATACTGGATTCAGATCGACAGGCTGGGGATCGAAAAACAATTGGAGCGCAATCAGAGCTGAGAACCAGCTCTTTCACAGGAGAGATTTCTCAAATTATATAATACAGATATAACAGGTGGAGGTGACATCATGAAACACACAAAAATGGCAATGGCTGTTCTGGCCGCCACCGCTATCATTACTACAGTAATAACAACAGCATCAATGAATAATGAAACTGTTGTCACTACATCCTTCACATTATCAGTAATTAATAATGAGGATATCGCAGGTACTGCGACTACGAAACAGTTTAATATCCCGGAGGGTTTTGAATATGTGAAAGTGAGCTTTAAAAACACGGGTTCGAAACCGTTCACGTTCACAATCAACCAAGGATCTATTACCGGAACCGCAAAAATGTCTTATTCTGTCCCAGCAGACGGAAAAGAGCATACTTATTGGAGTGACCAAGCTTGGTCAACGGGTTGGTTTTATGTGAGCATGTCTTCTGCACAAGGGATGTCCGGCAGATTGAGTGTGCGTCTGGGTACCGACCTCAATGAACTGAAAAGTTTTTGAATTCTAAAGCCATCGGCTCATACTGGTGGAGTGATTGTAGAAAAGCCTAAGCTTCCTTGACTCTATACCAGTATGTATAGATTTCCGAGAATCCAAGCTTGGCATACAGTTTTAATGCGGGAGCATTATTAGCAACCACTTGCAGGTAACTGGACGTAGCGCCATTCTCTTTTCCCCAATGCAACAAATGAAGGATCATCTGCTCAGCCAATCCCCGATTTCGAAAGTTAGCGTCCGTAATGATGTCATACAATCCAATATAGCCTCGTTCCACCACACCGAATCCACAAGCGACGACTTGTCCGTCGATGAACAGCGAGATGAAACCTGTGCCCGTACGGATGTTGGTCAACATTTGTTCCATCGTTCCCCGATGCAGATCATTTACCTGATTTAGGCTGCAAAAGTGATCCAGCCACTCTCCGGTTAACTGTTCGTCCATTTTTACAGCAGAGTGCTCAGGCTCCTTAATGGTTTCCAGGCTCCGAGTCTGGACCCGGCTCAGATCCACAACATCATACCCCTTTTCATGCAAAAGCTGGTCGAGATGATCCGGCTGGATAAACGGCGTAATCTTGAATATGGTACTTAACTGATTGGAAGCGTAGATTCGCTCGCATTGCTCGATCTTTTCATGCACATCCATGGTCGAGTAGTGAAGAGGTTGAATGGAGTTAGCGCGCTTCGTATATCCCTGTGCAAAACGCAGTACCCATCCGTCAAAAAGCAAGGTGGATAAGGGCTGCCAATGGTTGAGTGATAGTTCCTCAATGGTTTTGTAATCCAGATTCGATCTAGGGGTCATATCTATCCTCCTATCTTATAATTTTATAATAATACATATTAATGAATAAAAATTCAATACAAGATATATAGTCTCGCGGAACATTATGCATAGAATTACTGAATAGGTTACAATCTGAATGAATAAATGAGGATTTTGAAATTGAAATATCGGAAGAAGTGGAGCAGGTTATGCTAACAATTGAAATAAACAATCACATCATTAACTGTCATATCGAATATGGGAAACGGAAGAAAGCCTCCATCACAATGGATTTACCCTATATGGTCACAATCAAGGCTCCTAATGGGACCAGCGAAGAGATGATCCGCCAGCTTGTTGCGCAACATGGGGAAGTGATTTTGTCAAAATCAGCTCTGATGCAGCAGGCGTTGGACGGTCCTCAAGCGAAAGAATATGAAGAGGAAGGCAAAGGGAAGTTTCTGCTCTTTGGCAAAGAATATGCGCTGCATGAGTTAATTGACGTAGAGGGATGTTCGGAAGAGGATTTGCGTGCGAATCTGAAGAAGTTTTATTTTGCCGAGTGTAAAAGAATGATCGGTGAGCGCATCGGCCGTTACCAGCAGGAGTTGAAGGTGAAGCCGAAGTCTGTGGATATTGTGGAATCGGCGACCAAGTGGGGAAGCTGCAGTTGGGATAAAAAGCTGACGTTTAACTACCGCTTGGCGATGGCTCCACTGGAAGTCATTGATTACGTAATCATTCATGAGCTATGTCACATCCATCATATGAATCATGATCGTTCATTTTGGCGCCGTGTGGGCAGTATTATGCCCGACTACAAAGCCAAGGAGGATTATCTGATGCGAAATGGCCGAGCCATGACGTTGTGAAAAATGCCCATACCACGAATGGACGTGGTGGAAGGAGTTCAAGATGTCAGAGAGTACCTCTTTTGATGTGCTGGTAGATGAATATATCTCGCAATTTCCTTCGGATGTACAGGTCAAATTACAAGCATTAAGACAGATTATTCGCGATTCCGCTCCCAATGCCGTGGAGAAGATCAGTTACAAGATGCCAACGTATGCAGAGCACGGAAACTTGGTTCATTTTGCAGCGTACTCCAAGCATATCGGATTTTACCCGGGTGCCAGTGGGATCGAAGCGTTTAAGGAAGAACTCTCACGTTATAAAGGAGCCAAAGGATCGGTGCAATTTCCCTTGGATCAACCCTTGCCAGAAGAATTAATCCGCCGGATCGTGGAATTTCTGGTGCAGGCAAATGTGGAGAAGGCTCGGGAAAAGAAGCGAAAGAAGTAGTGGATGGTACCGTAAATATATGCTCGAGTGTAAAGAATTGTATGAGCATCAACACGGTTTATATGTGACTTCAAAGATTTGAGTATGGTATAATTAGAGCAGATTAGACGTAAAATGCTCAGAGAGCCGTGCTGGTAACACGACTCTCTGAGCAATAGCCGCTTTTAAGGGCGGTGGGCTTCGCTTAGAAAGATGATCATAAATAGACCGCATTCCTTGCTATGGGGGCGGTCTATTTGCGTTTATCGGACAGAATGGCAATGATGAGCGTACCGAAGGTAAGCATCAGCATGATTGCTTCAAACACTGTCACAGGGCATCCCTCCCTTCATGGCGAGGTAGCCGACCGACCCTTTAAGCCTATTCTATTGCTTTGTTGATTATAGCATGTTTTGTAAGAAACTAGGGTGTTAGAATCTGTGTATATGTAACTCGCTCATTAGCTGCAGGGCATCCCGAAAACCTTGTAAATAAATCTCTCTTTCCAGAAGTGTTTGCATAGAGATTTGAGTATCTTCATATAAAAAAATGGTCTGATTCAGATGTTCAGGTAAAGCTTGGCGAATGGTATGAAAATAATGATCAGATTCTTCAGATAGTTGGGTATAATCAGGCTGTGTGTGAGACAAATTGTTGTATAATAACTCTAAGCGCGTTCGGATTAACGGTTCTGCCAAGGATTCCAGAGATTCTATCATTTTTGCACACCTCTTTTAGGGAAATGTATAGATATTGAGCTTATATATGTGTCTATGTCTCGATAGATAGAACACTACAGTGTACATTATATTTATTAGAATATACACTTTGTAATGTGCTTTGTCAACACTACAGTATGCATTATAGTTTGGAGGAGAACATGTATGATTAAGATTCATTTATCTCGAATCATGGGAGAGAAAAGAATTAACATTGCCGATTTATCTCGACTAACCGGATTACATAGAAATGGGATTGCTAAATTATATAATGAGGAAACAGATGGTGTGAAGTTCGATACGCTGAATCGAATATGCGAGGCTTTGGATTGTGAGATCCAAGATATTATTGAGTTTATTAAGGACGAAAAGGATCACCTTTAATGATCAAATTCACTCTCGAACAAGTTCTGAAGGATAAGGGTATGTCTATGTATGCTTTGGCTAAAAAAACAGGAGTTCGTCCTAATACCATTGGACAATGGGTAACGGATAGCGGTTTTGAAGTCAAATCGATCACAATCGAGACCCTTGAGAAAATTTGTGTTGCACTGGAATGTCAGCCAGGCGATCTGATTAAATTTATTGACGAAAAGTGATCTAATGTTGATTTGTGACCATAAGAAAACCGCCTTTGTGAAAAGGCGGTTAATTGAGCTATCGTCTCCCGTTAGCGTAATCACCTTAAGTGACAAGGTCATCTTACCGTCTGGTAAACGAGACCTATGGCTCCAGAATCAAAGGTCTTGTTTTCGATTAGCTTAAGATTGGTCTTCTCCTTGAGACCTTGGAATAACGGCAATCCCTTACCGATCAGGACGGGAGAAACCGTAATTTTATACTCATCAATTAAATCAAGCTGCATAAGGTGGTGTGCGAACCTAGGACTGCCGAGAATGACCATATCCTTGCCTGGCTGCTGTTTGAGGTTATTGATCTCTTCCTCGACATCTTCTTTCACGAGTCTGGAATTATTCCATTCGACTTTCTCCAGCGTCGTGGAAAAAACGATTTTGGCTGTCTTTTCGATCCACTCAGCATGATCCCGTTCATGTTGCGAAGCTGATGGGTTCGAAGGCACAGATGGCCAGTAACTGTGCATCATCTGATAAGTCCCACGCCCCCAAATGACAGCGTCGGCAGTACTCAGAATTTCTTTCGCGTGCTTCTCCAAATCAGCATCGTAGGAAACCCAGCCAATGTCCATTTCACCATTCGGCCCTTCTACATAACCGTCAAGCGATGCGTGCAGAAATAGAACGAGTTTTCTCATTTTCAGTTCTCCTTTGTTCATGAGGGATATCTACATCATACATTTACTATATTTAGCATAATTCAACTTGGGTTGTTTCTTATGGATTGCTAATCCCAAACCTGCCCGTTAGCTTAACAAGAAGTAGCAGAAAGCCGAAGCTTTGTGTTCGTGTCGGTGACAGTAAACAGGCACGATTTGACCAACATATTTTCCTTATTCGATGAGGTATTCTCATATTCCTTGTTATAACGGAACCAAGCCAAATAATTTTGCGAATATTGGTTGCAAACACCATTGAAGCGCACAATGCGGACGTACAAGCTCGGGGTTACAAAAAGAAGATAAGTTCCTGCTTACCACATAAACCAATCATGACCGTTACCTTATCCAAGGAACGGTCTTTTTTTGTGATGTTAATCATCCCCCAATGAGCATTCTGAAGCACGAATCTGAATTCAGCCTTTTTTCAGGTAGAGGCATTATACTATTCCCGAATTCTGTATTCGAAAAGGAGTTTTGGCATGCCTAAGGTGATCCATAAGACGCTTTATCTCATTCTGCTTGTTTTTGTCGGGCTGTTTATCGTTTCGACCTTATTTGTCCGGGCGCAGTACAATTACGCCTTGTATGGGGATAATCCGATTCTGGGCACGCAGCAGTGGAGTATTTTTATCCCGGTGATTGTTTTGCTTCTTGGATCAGCTATCGGGTTATACCGCCTTTGTCTAAAATTGAACAAGTACAGCCCAAAGGTTGTCATTCCCGTGGTGCTGTTATGTTCTCTGGTGATTCAAGTCGTAATCATCTTTGTATTTCCACGAGTGCCCACGGATGATTCGCAGACCGTGCTTTCACTCGCGATGAACATGCTCTACGATCAGGATTATTCCTCGTTCGAACCGGGCGGATATCTGCACATGTTCCCGTTCAACTTTTCTACCGTCTTGTATTTAAAAACATTGCTGTACCTGTTCCCGGATAATTATCTGGTAATCAAGTTGTTCAATATTTTGTTTTCAACGGTAACGACATTAATGATTTATCTCATTTATAAACAGTTAAATCATAAGTCCACGGAACGTGATTACGGGGTTCTAATCTTTGCGGCCACGTATCTGCCATCCCTGTTCCTGAACAACCTGATCTATAACGATGTAATTGCTACGGCATTCCTGACGTCTTGTTTATACTTTTTGATTCGGTTTATACGTGAAAAGTCTTGGCAGACGATCGTCATTGCCGCGATTCTTCTCGCGATTGGCAACTACTTCCGAAGCATCGGTGCGATTGTGCTGATTGCTGCCGTCTTATACATTCTGCTGAATATGCGGAGCATTGGATACAAGAAAGTGATCGCCTCCATTTTCATGCTGGCTATTTTGTTTAATGTTCCAGGTTGGACTCAAAATGCCGTCCTGCAGTCAACTGGTGCTGTAAGCGAGCCTGTTGGTGAAAATTCGGCACCCGTTTATATGTGGCTGAACATGGGGATTAATCTGGAACGATTCGGGTTCTGGGACAATATGGAGAGCTACCAGATTTATCAGAGACAGGCCAATTATAATAAGGCCCAGAGCACAGAATTGTTTAAGCAGGAGATTGAACGGAAGCTGTCGGAAGCCAGCTTAAGTGACTTGGCCCAGATGTATTATAAAAAGATCATTTGGACCTGGACGGAAGGTACCTACCAAATGGATCGATATGGCATCGGTAATGAAAGCTCCTCGGGTATGGGAGGAGGAAGAGGTGGTGGAATTGCTGGTTCCTACAGTTATACCAATGCGGTAACAGACTTATTCCAGGGGGATTCCGCCTACCGGACGGGTTTGCTCTGGGTGGTTTATGTGATGAATTTCATGATGTACTGTTTTATTTTCATCCGGTTGGTCAATGGAATTCGTGGAAAGCGGTATGACGAAGTCTCTTTGATTCTGATTATTCTTGGATTTATCGGGTTCTATATTCTGTGGGAGATTAAATCGAGGTATATCTACCCCGTATATCCGCTGCTGGTTGTATTGTCGTACATGGGATTCAAAGATGCGTATAACTTCATGTTTCATAGAAAACTCGGCTGGGAACGTTCTTCCCTGAGAAAAAGGTGATCCGTATGCGAAAAAATGGTTATCTCACATCGGCTATGCTCTTGTTGTTGACCTGTTCAGTTTTGCTCTCTGCCTGCGATGCTATTACTGCCCAGAGCATTACGAATACCGGTTCTGCCCAAGGTATGAACGGTGGCGGAATGATGAATGGCGGTGGCCCGGGCATGAACGGAGGCACACAGAGGGGCGGGGGCCAAGAGATGAATGGCAGAACAGGTGGTAAGGACGATATGCGGGGGATGATGAATTCCGATATTACAGGCAGAGTTGTCTCTGCCACGGGGAGTACAGTCACGATTTCGTTGCTTGAGGTGCAGGATAACTCATCCACAGACGCCAATAATGGAAATGGAAGACAACCAGGTGCCTCCAGAGGCGGAGGCATGGATATGAAAGATACAGGCATCGAAATGATGTTGAACATCAGTGGAGATGTGGATATCACGGAAGGCATGGGCATGGGTGCCCCAGGTAACAACCCAAACGCTAATTCATCCATTCAGGTGTCTGATCTGAAAGAGGGAGATGTCGTTATGGTTTGGTATAAGGAGAACACTGAGACCGTAGAACGAATGGTTGTTACACAGTATTGATATTCGTTGCCTATGATCATTTGCTCAGGAAGTGAAATCTCTATAGTTTGATATATCGGAAATAGAAGAAAGAGCTAAGCACTCTGTTTCATGGAGCACTTTTCCCTTCTGCAAACGAATAAGCGTATTCGGAGGAACGCTTCGAGTACGCTTATCACTCCGATAGCGGGAAATGTATAGTTATCTCTATCCTTATTTAAAACACTAATTTATAAATTACATACCCTATTACCAATAATATAATGAGGATTCCGGTGCCTTTCCATCCCAAACCGCCAACTAAATCTGCGAAGCTTCCAAATTGAGCACGATTGATGCCATCACCAAACGTACCCATGGGGTTTCCTTTTAATTCTTCTTGTCTTAAACGTTCTCTTTGTTCTTCGGGTGTTTCTTCTCGAAAATCCATGTAACCACCCCTGAGATTTGATTTTTGTGGTAAACAGAACCTATATTCAAAAAGAGCACAGGTGATCCAAAGTAAGCCAGGAACGCTTTGTGCTCTTTGCTGTATTCAAATGATGTAGGACTTATGGTTCGATGCTTAGATCGAAATTGGGCTCACACATATAGTCGATCGGGTAGAGATCATCCCGCGCGGAGATTAATGTACGAAGGTGCAGGTAACGATTGTGAGGTTGTACCACAACACCACCGACAGAATAGGGGATAAGTTCGGCTACGACGAAAACATCCTCTGCATGGTTACATTTGAAGATTACATTATTCGGGTTACACACTTCCTCCATATAACTGTAGGTCATGACATGAAAGGAACGTCCCTTCCAAATCGTTTTAATTACTTTATAGGACTGTGTCCGCACAAGATCAAGATAACGTTCCAGTGAAAAGGTATGTTCAAACTGGGTGATATACCCCTTTTTATCCACATCAATGGTAAATTCCACATCATAGCTTACGTGAAACTCTTCCTTGTACGTTCCCTTCATCATCTTCATTGCATCAAAGTATAATCCGAATTCAGTATCTTCCACGTAGGGAATGGCAATGAGTTTAGGGTCAACATGATGAGTAATCTCGCTGTTGCTGGAAACGCCCGTATTCAACTTGGTAGGCTGAAGATTAATTGATCCAATCATGCTCCCGGGAAAACCGGGACTGCAACTTATACGCATAGTCATCTCCTTCGTTGTTAGTCAATCATTAGACGAAAGAGTGAAGGGAAAGTTGCACCAGAATAAGGAAGTCAAAATCAGGACAGTCCTATTGAAGGAATATTAGCATTTAAGATACTTTCCTATATCCAAATAAATGAAATCAATATTTATGATCTTTTATGATCAAGTTATCGTTAATTGAATTGAGGGGGTGAGGGAGGTTGGGTGATGAAGAGTTGATTCATGAGATTCATAAAGGCAGCCGGGCTGCGATGGAAGTACTAGTGAAGCGACATTATCATTCGATATTTACTTATGTGTACCGGAAAACTGGAGATTATCATACTGCTTATGATCTAACCCAAGAGATATTTGTAAAAATGATGAAGTCACTTGGCAGCTACCGGGACAACGGGAAATTCAGTCACTGGCTGCTGAAAATTGCAGTGAATCATTGCATGGATTACTTTCGGGGACGGGATTTCAAGCAGCAAAACAGAGAGAGTGAGTTAACGGAAGAATCCCTCCCTGCCAGTGAGCACCAGAATGTGTGGAATATCTTCTATAAACGGCTTCAGAATGACCAAGTCAGACAGGCGGTACTGAGTTTGCCGGAGCAGCAGCGGGATGCTGTCATTCTGAATTATTACAACGGACTGAAGATCAGGGAAGTTGCCGAGCTGACGGGAAGTAACGAATCGACGGTGAAATCACGGATACGCTTGGGCATAGCGAAATTAAAGGAGATCATTGTGGGAGGTGAGCGAGATGAAACGTACAAAAAGCCAAGATAAAAGGAAGCGCACCACTGAATTGGAGATGGAGGAATTCAGCGAGATTGCCTCTTACCTGGATCAATATGCCGTTGAGTTTCCATCCCAGATGGAGATCGATAAGACGATCAGGGCACTGGAGGCACACATGCCGGGACAGATGAGTGAACATCTACAACAAACACCTGGGAGGTCATTAAGAGAATTGTTCCAGATCGTTCGAGGTGAGGTGATGATTTTCCACAAATCCTACTGGCTGGTGTGTGCAATGCTTCTGCTAATCGGGTTCTGGTTGGGAATCCACAGTACAATCAACCCTTACATGAGTGGACTTGTTCTGGTACCTGTACCTTTTGTTCTCGGGCTGCTGGAAGTATTCAAAGGTCGGGATCAAGGGCTGATGGAAATGGAACTAACCTGCAAAATTACGGCACAGCAGCTGATGCTCACCCGCCTGATTGTAGTACTCGCAGGAAATATGGCATTTGTGCTGCTACTTATGCTAGCGGTATCCGGGGGAGCAGGTGGTTCCATTTCATGGAGTGCCATAGGCCTATGGTATACCCAGCTAATAATTGCGGCAGGGGCTAGTTTGTGGCTGGCTATGCGTGTTCGGGGTGGAACAGCCGTTAGTATCTTTTTGGTAGCATGGTTCGGATGCTTGTGGCTTGTATTAAGCAATCCACGATTCATTACTCTAGTACAATCGATTCAGACGTCAGTGCTTGCTGCACTTGCATTATGCGGAGTCATTCTGTTGGTCAGTCAGATTGGGCAGATGACGCGAAAATATACATCACAAACGGAAAGAGGTTATTCCTTTGATATTGACCATGGATAACGTATCCAAGAAGTACAGGAACAAGTGGGCCGTGAAATCGTTCTCGCTGGAGATATCCAGCGGTGGCGTTTACGGTCTGCTCGGACCGAATGGAGCAGGAAAAACAACATTGCTTCGTATGCTAGTCGACATCTCCAAGCCAACATCAGGGCAAATTCTGCTGGATGGGCAATCCATTGAACAAATGGGGGATCGTTATCGCAGTATATTGGGCTATATGCCGCAGCGGTTTGGATTTTATAACCGATTCAGTGCTCATCGATTTCTCATGTACATGTGTTCGTTGAAAGGGTTGAGTGTGAGTCAAGCCACTGTTCGTGTGCAGGAGACATTACGAATGGTTGACCTGGAAAAGCAGGCACAACATAAAATTCGTACGTTCTCTGGGGGCATGAGGCAGAGGCTAGGAATTGCCCAAGCGCTGCTGAATGATCCGCAAATTCTAGTTCTCGATGAACCCACGGCTGGTCTTGACCCCAAAGAGCGTATTCGGTTCCGTAACATTATCGGCGAGCTGGGTAGAGATCGAATTGTACTGTTATCGACGCATATTATCTCTGACCTGGAGTTCTCGTGTAAGGAAATGATTCTGATGAACGAAGGTCAACTGATCACTCGGAACACGCCGGAAGAGATCATGAACAGGATGCAGGGCAGCGTTTGGACGGCAGCTCTAACGCAGCAGCAGCTAGCTGAGCTTACCTCGCATTTCAAGGTAAGTGGCTTGTCCTATCAGGCGGATGGGATTGTAGCCAGAATTATTTCCAAAGAACAACCTGTACCGCAAGCTGTACTGGAGACTCCTCGTCTCGAAGACGTATATATGCACTATTTTGACGAGGAGGCGACATCGTGATTCGTTTAACCCAATTTGAATTTGCTAAAATAATGACGCGTAAAAGCGTTTATCTGGCACTCGCCGGGCTACTTGTGCTTCTTGTTTTATATGCCTGTCTCGGACATTCCGGGCCGTTGAACGGTACATCATATTACAAACCCTATGAAGGAGCCATTACGGAGGAGAAGGTTCAGGCCGCACGGGATCAGATGCAAAAAAAGGGTTACAGTGAAGAAAATAAACAGAATCAATATGGCGTATTCTATGAAATCTCGATGTTTTCGCCGGAATCCACCAAGAACTTCACCAGATATGATGACAGCGGGAATGTCATGGAACGAACCGTTACCGTCTCCGAGATTCACTACAATAAACCATGGGGCTATCTGTTGGAATACATTGATCAATTTGGGGTGCTCTTTATGATGATCATGATTCTGCTGGGATTGGCGCCCGTATTTGCAGAGGAATATGCACTGGGAACCGCAGCATTACTACGCAGCAGCAAACGGGGGAGAAGCCAAATCGTATCAGCTAAATGGATGGCTTCCATGTTATATGTAGTGCTATGCGTCATATTGTTTACAAGTGTCAACTTGTTGATCTACTGGTTAAGGTTTGGGAATTTGGCGGGAGCAGATACCCCCATCCAGAGTGTTGGGATGTATTTCCAAGGCTTTTACTATGAATTTTCTCCTTATCGGTTATCGGCGGTTCAGTATTATGGAGTACAGTTGGTCACTCACTTGGCAGGCAGCTTGGTGTTTGGATGTATTGTGTTATGCGTCTCTGTGGTTAGTTCAACGTCGTTTGTCGCCATAATCATTAATGTTGCGATTGTAGGTGTGCCTTATCTGGCATTCGATGTGTTGAACTTCAACCCGGGATGGGCCAAGTGGATTGAGGAATTTTCATTCAGTACTATGATGCGGGTAACGAGGCTTTTTCAAACGCCGGCAAGCTATTCCGTATTTGGACTAGAGCTGTCCTATTTGAATTTGTATATGATCATCATGGCTGTAGTTGCTATCGGAGTCATACTTGGTACTTATCGTACGTTCCGTACTCGCGAGGTTTTTTCTTGATAGAATTCTATTAGGGAAGATCATTATTAAATTGGGGTCCGCAGTTATGCGGGCTTCTTTTACATATGTGATATTTCCAATCGTCCTACTCTTTTGATACAGTAACTGTAGTACATAGCGGAGGTATGACCATATGGAACAATCGCTTCAGGAATTGCTGCGCAATGCGCGCGCGGAGGAGAATACCTTTTTGTACATGCTGCACGAGGAAGCGCGCTTCGACCAGACGTTATTCTGGAAGTATGTGAACAGTATTATGGAACTGACCCGCTTCACCGCTGACCAGCCGTTGGATCGGGAAATGGCGAGCGCCGTTAGCTTCACGTATTCCAAAATCATGGAGCATCTGCAATGGCATCATTCGGATCGGGATGTGTACGAGATCCAACAGTTTCCCTATGAATATGAAAATCTCATCGTGGATCGTCTGGGCAGGGTGGTTGATGGTTTCTTTAAGGGCATCGTGCTGGAAGAGGAGCTTTTTGACTCCAGGCTGAGCCGCCGAGAGGTGGAGGGAACGTACCTCTTCATGGCTCCGGATGCCAGCAGCGCTCATCAATTGTTTCATGAATGGGTGATGGGTAATCACACTCCATATCGCTCTGCAATTAATCTGTCTTCTGAAGATGTTGAATAGCCATCTAAATAATTCGGTTCATTCTGAGAGGAGCATGTTTTATGAATGTGAAAGATAACTTGATTGAACAACAGTCCCTAACTTTTGTAGGCATTAAACGAACGTTCTCTTGTGTGGATGGCGAGAATTTGAGAGAGATTCCAAAGATGTGGCAGGAAGCTTTGGCAGACGGGATAGAAGATCGTTTAAACGAGTTTAATAACGGGGCCGTCTCCGGTTTGGTGGGCATTTGTATAGATCAAAGGGAACTACACAGTGATCAAATGGAATATTGGATCGCAACTTCACACTCCGGGGAAGTACCTGAGGGTTTGTTTTCAATAGAGATTCCCGCGTCCCACTGGATGGTGTTTGAAGCCGATGAATTGGCGCCAGAAGCGATACAGCGGTTGTGGAAGTATATTATGAGCGAATGGTTCGCAGCCACCCCTTACAAGCACGCGGGAATTCCGGAACTTGAGGTATACAGAGGTCAGGGTCTTCCTCCTCAAGTATGGATACCTGTTAAACCGTTATCGTGATTTAACGGATAACAGCGATCTAAAGGTTGTTCTGTCATCGGAGTGGCAAGTGTAAATAACCTTTAGTTCAATTATATAGTACTAGAGGGTTTACTCACCATGGCTGCATCATGTTCTATTCATTAGGAGGCTTAATATGTTATCCAATAAAGTGATTGATTATTGTCAAAATCAGGGCTGGTGGCATGAAGATGTGCCGGCAGAGTACGAAGAAGCCTTACGTAAACTGGGTATTGATCTTGAATCTGATTTTGCACATTTTTATTTGCATGCTGATGATGGTCCGACCTTTTACAGCAGACATCAGGAGATCTATCAGATCTGCTGGGTGATGGAAAACACCGTATATTTGGAGGACATGACGGTGGCTCAACTCACGTTAGGATTGCCAGATGCCTACATCCCGCTGGACAGCTTTGAGGGCGAGGGTGGATTCTTTTATAACCGCCAAACGGGAGATGTGGCTCTGGTCGAGCTTGGTGAATCGATCGAACGTTTCCTGAGCGGTGAAAGTACACCGCAGTGGGCGAACTTCAATACCTTTCTGGAATGGTATTTCGAACTGGAGGAGGAGATTACGGATTGAAAGATTTGACGCCGGAGCATCCCGAACTGGAGAGACAAATTATCGAAACGGTAGAAGCAGGCAATGTCTTGGATGAAACGCAGCAGCATGAGCAAGCCCTGATCTATTATGATCAGGCTTGGGGGATGTTACCCGAGCCGAAGACGGACTGGGAAATGGCAAGCTGGATCGCTTCCTGTCACGTGAATGCACATATGGACCTGGAGCAATACGCGCTGGCGAAGCCATGGGCTGAAATCGCACTGCAAACGCGAAGCTCGGATATTAATACCGGGCCGTGGATTGAGCTGGGTATAGTCTGCATGAGGCTAGAGCAGCATGATGAAGCTTTTGCAAATCTGGACCTGGCGTATGTATATGGCAAGGAGAGAGCGTTTCAAGGAAGCCCGCGTGACGTTTTGCAATATTATAAGGAACAGAAGGCGAAGCGTGAACGAAACTGATCGATTGGATTACAAAAGAAAAGGGTACCCTGTCTGCCAGATCATTGGCTGTGGGGTACCCTTTCTTTCGACTTTATATAGATGAATGATCCTTCATCGAATTAATCTTTTGATCCGTAAGGGAAAAATTCATCTACGAGATCCTGCGGTGATATCGATACAAAGACGTGATCCAGGTCGGTTTTGCTGGCGAAATCCACGATGTCTCCCGTATAATACCGTGGATCAATCAGGTAAATCTCAGACACAACGGTCGACAGGAAGGAGATCATCGGCACGGCGAGAGAGTCCTTGATGAACAGCACCTTGAGTCCGTTGGGCTTGTCTTTGTTCACCACATGAACAATTCCCTGATTTCCGTACAGGTACGTAAAGTACTTGTCAGCGGTTAGATCATAGGTAGCTCCTTGCACATTCAGCGGATAGGTTGTAAGTAAAGCATCCTCAAAGCGACCGTTCAGTGTGGCTTCCGTCTCGCCGGTCTTGAAATAGAAGGAATAGTCCGTTTTGAACTTCGGATAAATCAGATCAAAGTCATCGTCACCAGCAAAGTATTTCCCGGCTTTTCTCCCCTGTGATCCAATGAAAATATCCTGATATGGAACCACATTATAGTTATTTAAGTCCGTGAAATAATGATCCGGGTCCAGCGGTTTGTCATACATGCCGTCCAGATGATTCACGAGCTGGCCAAAGGCCCAGAAGGCGGTCTTGATTTTCCAGTGGTGATCCGTGGTGAAAAAGAGATCCTTTGCCGGAATACCACTTTCCAACAGACCTTCGCGCAGATCCACCGTATCGATGCCATCCTGCTCGAGATTGGCCAGAAAGCCATCGGCTGTTTCGTTGTTATAATTGTAAGGAATGCCTTCCGGGAACTGCGTATACCCACGTACGTATTTATCTGGTGTCATCACATAGGTCAGCTTTGTTTTGGGGTCTAAATGTGCTCCCAGCGCAGCAACCTGATCCGACAGATCTTTCGTATCCGTCGGCCCTGTAGCAAAGTAGGTATAGTGCAGCTTGCCCTCCATGTCTTTCACGACCTCGAAGTTGTTCTCCTCGTTCTTCCACATGAGTGACTGCATATATCCGTACGCTTCCACGAAGCCGAATTTATCGAAGACATGTTCATTAATGTCGTCATCCAGTTCGTGAATCAGTTCTTTGGCTTCAGAATAATGATAGTCCGCTGAAGCCAGCGTCTTTTGGATCGGCCCGAAGGACTGGATAATATTTAGGACAGAGAATGTCACGAGCACGAGAATGAAGAGGAAAGCCGTGATTCTCTTTTTGGCAAAAAAGTTGTGCATGCTTGTGCCTTCTCTCAGAAATTGAAATAAATAAACGGATTGTATGTACCTTTGACCAGATACGATACACAGACCAGGAATAAAACGATGATGGTAAGAGGGTATACCAGTTCCAATGGTTTGCTGAAACGTGCGCCGTCGACCATCAGTTTGTTCATCCGGGTGGCAATCGGCATGCAGAACAGAATACCCAGAATGAAGAAGAGCGCGTATTCCTTCAGGAACATCCAGGTTGTATCACTCCAGAATCCATTGCCGTACAGTCCGAACATATTGCCCAGATAGTTGCCAGCTTGCAGCAGATCCGGTGAACGGAAGATCACCCACCCGATGACCACAATAAACATGGCATACAGATGCCGCAGCGGGTTGAAGCGGGTTCCTTTATCAAAGTTAGAGATTTTCTCCAATGCAATGAATGCGAAGTTAATCAATCCCCAGACTACAAATGTCCACTCCGCACCATGCCACACGCCAGTCAGTCCCCAGACGATGAGCAGATTGCGAATCATTTTATCCTTGTTGGTGACACGTGATCCCCCGAGCGGGAAATAGACATATTCCTTGAACCAGGTGCCGAGCGAGATATGCCAGCGGCGCCAGAATTCAGTGATGGACCGGGAGATATACGGATATCTGAAGTTCTCTTCGAACTTGAACCCGAACATGAGGGCGAGACCAATTGCCATATCGGAGTATCCTGAGAAATCAAAATAAATCTGCAACGTATAGGCGATGGCTCCAAGCCATGCCAGACTTGCCGGAATATCCGAGGTGCCACCCATGCTAAAGATGTGATCGGCGACAATCGCCATGCTGTTGGATAACAGCACCTTTTTCCCCAGACCCACAATGAAGCGGCAGCAGCCCAGTGCGAACTTGTCCCAACTTTCTTTACGGTTGACCATCTGATCCGCAATCGTGTTATAGCGCAGAATCGGTCCGGCAACGAGCTGAGGGAAGAAGGAAATATAAAGCGCCACATAAAAGAGATTTTTCTGCACGGCACCATGTCCACGATACACGTCGATGACGTAGGAAATTCCGTGGAAGGTGAAGAACGAGATCCCTAGCGGTAACGCGATATTCGGGATATTTAGGCCAAAGCTTGTATTCTCATTCACAATACGCAGTGCAAAAGCCATGTATTTAAAGACGAACAGCATACCCAGATTGACGATAAGCATCAACGTAATGATGGTGTAAGCGGCATTCCGTCGTTCTCTGAACTTGTCCACAAGCAGGGCGAAGATATAGTTGAAACAGATGGAGGCCAGCATGATGAGGACAAACCACGGTTCACCCCATGCATAGAAGAATAGGCTGGCAACCAGCAGCAGCATGTTTTTGGCCGTAACCGAGAATCTCAGTATGTAATACAGCCCCAGCACAAGCGGCAGAAAATAAAAAAGAAAGATTACACTGGAAAAGAGCACTGCCTTTCCTCCTTGAGGATCATATAAGGGAGCACGTTGTATCGATTGATGCTATTGATGCAACATGCTCAAGTAAAACAATTACCCGCATCTCAGGATGCGAGTTGGTCTGCAAGGTCATTTACATGCGAAAAGGACGCCTTGCTTGTCGATCTTCCCGGGAACGACGCTTTATGGCTCCGGGGGTATTCCGTTGTCTTCTCCACATCCAGTAGAGGACGAGTCCATGGATTCCGGCAGCTGTTAACAAGAGTCGAATAAACCATCCCACCGATGTTTTCATCAGTGGATCCGCAGGGCTGAGCACCTTGGTAACTTCAGATGGGTCAGGAATAGAACGTGGCGTCCCGTCTTTCTCCTGAACATTCATGGCCGAAGAGCGATCCAGCATGACGGTCGTTGTCAGATTCCATTTGCCATTCACAAGTGCACGTATGGTGGCATGCTCGGCATCGACATCGGTATGAAGCGTCAGCAGTCCATCCGGTGTAATGGATACTCCCTGCACGGGACTGTCGAGCTGGAATTTTACATCAGGCGTTTCTTCTGAGAAGGATTCAACACTGTATTGGGCAATGGATTCCCCGGCTACAGGCTTTACCACGCGTTCGTCACCAGCCATTTGCAAGGTGGTGAGCCCGTTTTCCACCACAGCTTGCTTCTTGGACAACGGCTTGATGTTGCCGATGCGGAAGCTCAGCTTGGCGTTTTCGGGAGTTGTGGTTGTAATGCCCCAGCCAATGACTTTACCCAAATTCACCTGACCTGCCGTGCTGGCTTTGTCCTGGACCATTAGGCTGGAAAAGGGGATACGGATCTGTCCGACAAATCCCGGTTCCAACGCAATCAGGCCGGATATCGGGCGAACCAGTTCAGCCTGTCCGGTTGATTTCTCGACTACGATGACGTTTCGATCATCGGACACAGTAAGGGAGAGTTTATCCGATTGGGTCAGGACGATATTAAGAGGCAGCTTTTGGTCCGACTCATTGCGGATGGAGAAGGTCAATGCACCATAGCTTGACCAGTCTCGATTCTGCAGCTCATAGACGTAGGCCGAATAATAGCCTTTTTTGAGTCCCTGCGTAGAAGTCTTAATCTGAATACTGCCTTTGTTATCAACGCTGGCGTCTACCTTGGCTCCGTTGTTCCATTCATGAAGTGTAGTCCCACTCACCTTGAGCTGTTCTGCCTGAACAGCCTGAACGGGATATATGTTCCATAACACAGCAAGACTGGCGACAAGTGTCAGTTGTTTCCACTTCTTGATCATGCTTCAGTTGCCTCCGTTCTATAAATAAGCCATCTCGTTCAATTCGTCCGAAGAGACGTTGTCTTTGCCCCGGGATGAAGAGCCTTTAGGGCCCTGCTGGATATGTTCCTTATTCCACCGTTTCAGCAGAGCTTCCAATATGGGAATCTGATGGTTGCGAGCCATATCACGAATATTGGTCACACGGTACAGATTGCCTCGTTTGTCACGCAGGGATTGCACCCACACGCATTCCAGTGAGATGTCTTCGCCAAGCGGAAGTTGGATCTCATTGGCCAAATCATGAGGCTCATTCTCCACCAGGACGAATTCATAGTTGAAATCCAGCAATGTCACGGTTCCATGATCTGGCGTTTGCAATTCGCGATTTAGCGCAATTCGTGGCAGCTTCCGGTTGGACATGAACTCACTCTGACCCCGACGTACAAAATTCAGGCGAATGTCTTCAAATGTACTGATATCCTTGTCCAGCTTCTGAGGCAGTGTAGGTTCGCGATCATAGATGATGTGCAGCAGCTGGCGCTGCTCTTGTTCCGTGATATCCTTGACGGTAAAAGCATATTTCCAACGGTTCCCGATCGAAGCGACATGCGCCACCTTGCCTGTAAACTCGCTGGAATATCGATCATTCACCAGTTTAATGCCAATCTCGATATCACTTGGAATGTATTTCGGTGTATCCAGCATGACGGAAATGCCGCCTTCCGAGAGATCGTTAGTGATGCAGGAGATGGTCTCGCCTTCCGTTGTGAGTGTGCAATCCACGGCAGCCATTGAGCGCTCGTGGTTGCGGAACACTTTGCGTCCAGCCAGGAAGAAGATCGACATCATGATATTGTAGAAATTAATCAACAACCAGTACAGCACAACGAGGAAACCAATCGTTCCCTGGCTAAATGTCCAGTGGATACAATTCACGATTCCGATAATGGATAGTACGGCCAGAATCAGATGAGGAATCATCTGTTTAATCTGATAGTTCCGATCATCATTTTGAGCGCCGTCTTTGCGGGTAACGACGAATTTGTTCATCGTGATGCCGAGAGTTTCCAGAATGACGGCTGGCAGAAGGGATGGGAACAAAATGGTCTCATATACATTGGTCCATTTGGTGGTCCGAATATTGCCGGATAACATTCGCAGACAGGTGTTGGTCAACAGATACATCGGCAACCAGAACACGAGAATCTCCAGAATGGTACATTTCACAACCAGAACGCCGAACACGGCAAACAATATGGGTGACATGATGTACAGCAATCGTTTTAACCCGGAGTACCAGTAGGTAATGGAAGAGATATAGTTCAGTTTTTGGGCAAAACTAAGTCCTTTCTTGAAAAGAAGGTTCATCTTTTTGCCTGTCTGGATACAACCGCGCGCCCAGCGTTGACGCTGTTTGATCAGACTTTTCAGATCACCGGGAGCAAGTCCAGAGGCTAGTACTTTATTGGTGGCGAAGCACCGGTATCCTTTGCTCTGCATTTCAATACCGGTAGCAAAATCCTCTGTAATGGAGCCTGTATAGAAACCGCCCACGTCTTCCAGTGCCTGTCTGGAGAGTACGGTATTTGTTCCGCCATAGATGACGGAGTTGGATTTGTTGCGTCCCACTTGTACGTCCCGATAGAAATAATCCTGTTCATTCGGTATCCGGTTCTCGGAGTACAGATTGTACTGGAACTGATCGGGATTATAGAAACTCTGTGGTGTCTGTACAAAACCAATTTTCTCTCCGGTAAGAAAATAGGGAACGCACGACGTCAGAAAATCATGCTTCGGAATCATGTCTGCATCAAAGGTGACGATTAGCGGGGAGGACGTATGCTTCATGGCATTGTTCAGGTTACCCGCCTTGGCGTGTACATGCTCGGTTCGCGTAAGGTAGTTAATGCCCAGGTGCGCAGCCAGTTCCCGCATCTCGGGACGGTTGGAATCATCACACAGATGGATATGTACTTTGGAGCGATCAGGATAATCCATGTTCAAACAGCCGTTAATCGTTTTGAACAGAAGCGAAGTGGGTTCATTATAAGTTGCGATAAATACATCCACATCCGGATATAAGGCTTCGTCAACAACGGGAAGTGTAGGATATTCGAGCCTGGTCATATTGTAAAAATGGACAGCCAGTTCGAACATACCTATAAGTTCGACAATGAGGAGGGCAAGACCTGCGGTCACGGCGAGAGGGCCATGTCCGAAAGGGATCGTGAAGAATGTACGCCAAATGACGTAAATACAAGACATAATCACAGTAGCCGTGACAAGTATCTTGTTGCGTGTACTTAAGTAGTTCAAGTGAATACCTCTTCCTGATTTTTCTGAGTAGTTCCGCCTATCGGATAAAAAGAATGTGATCATTGTACTAAACGATTCTGAACAAATTCTGAAAAAAGAGATAGGACCTCAATAAATATAGAGTCATTGGTTCAATTTTCGATGGTTAATTTTGTCGTATCATAATAATTATTGTAGTTATTTGTCGAAATTTGCACAATATGTTTATTTGTTATTTTCGCAAAGATGAAAATGGGAATTGGATGTTATCTGAAAACACAAAAATGACGAGCCAAGGATTCAATGTCATTAAGTTAAGTAAACATAACTTAATGACATTGCCCAAGGACTCGTCATTTCTGTTGCAGTCTTTTGCCATTGTAATCAGCAAAAGGCCTATTTTCATTCTAAATTTAGTCGGAGATGTTGCGCGTATAATACTCAATAATATCCTTGCGACGGATAATACCGAGGAAGACACGGTCCACATCCACGACAGGCACAAAGTTTTGATCTGCTGCCAACGTCAGCATATCTTCCATTTCCGCCTTAATAAAGACACATTCATTATATACACGGTTGTCGATCTCGTGTACCTGGACCTGATCCATCGTCTCAAATGTCAGTCCGGGGGTGCTCCGCATTTTCCATAACAAATCGCCTTCGGACAGGGTGGCAACATATTTTCCATCCTGGTCAATCACGGGAATGGCTGTATAATGCTGCAATTCAAGCTGCTCGATCGCATCTTTCATGGAAGCGGAAGACTTGATATAGGCCACTTCGGCTTTGGGGAGTAAAAAATAGCTGATTTCCATCATCGGGCTCCTTTACTGTAGTCTCACTATCCTTATTTAAACATATTATGTGAGCTTTCGGCTATTTTTAATGATAAATTCGTCAGATTTGTTCCATTGTTTAATTGGGGCTTGAAATCTATAGTGTATATTAGAGGTGATATGATCATGAAATCGAAACGTAAAATTATTTATGGACTGCTTCCCATCTTATTTGCCGGTGGAATCGGAATGTACTTATACATGCAGAATAGCAAAGCGGAGGAAGTGAAGCCCGAGCCCGTCGTAGATCAATACATAGAGCATTTGCAAAAGAAAGAATTCGATCAACTGTATACCTTGATGACACCTGCTTCGCTGAATGAGTCAGGCATGAACCGTGAGCAATTTGTGGAGAAATACAACGCGATCTATTCGGGCATGGAGGTTTCAGCGGTTAAGGCAGAATTGAAACCAAAAGTAACCGAATCCACAACGGACGACACTGGTAATGAAAATAAAAACCAAAACCCGGATGCCTATGAAGTGGACTACAGTCTGCAGTTAACGACCTTCTTGGGGGAAGTGGACGAGACACATACACTGAAACTGGTGCGTGAAGAGCTTGAGGAAGGTGGCAAAGTCTGGCGGATCAACTGGAAGCCATCCATGATTCTGACTGACATGGTCAAGGGAAGCAAAGTTCGGGTGAGAACACTTTTCCCGGAACGTGGAGACATTGTTGATCGTGAAGGGCTGCCACTCGCAACAAAGGGAAATATATATGAATGGGGCATCATACCTGAGAAACTGGGAGAAAATCCGGAGCCGATGATCGCCCGGATTGCGGAGTATTACAAAGTAACAGAAGATACGATTAACACCGCACTTGCACAGAAATGGGTGAAGCCGGAATATTTTGTCCCGATTGCTTCAACAGAGGACTCCAGGGTGCCTACAGCACTGGCTGGTGTGCAAGTTCAATCCAAGGAAATACGATACTATCCTCTTGGCGAGGCTGCTGCTCATTTAATCGGTTATGTGCGCAAGGCCACCAAGGAAGATCTCGAGAAAGATACGGAAGGCTATTATCGTGCAGAAGATTGGATTGGCAAAGCCGGACTGGAGCAATCACTGGAGAAACAGCTTCGCGGCGAACGAGGTGGCCTGATCGAGATCACCGATGAATCTGGAAACACTCGCTCAGAGCTTATCCGCAAGGATGCAGTGGATGGACAGAATATTCAACTGACGATCAGCTCCGAGCAACAGCGTAAACTGTATAAGACACTATCGAGTAATGGTGACGCCGGAGCGATGGTGCTGATGAATCCAACGGACGGCAATCTGCTGGCACTGGCAAGTGCGCCTGCCTATAATCCGAACAAGATGGTTACAGGACTGACTCAGGCAGAGTGGGATGCATATTCGGCAGATGAGAAGCTTCCTTTTATCAATAGGTTTACGAATCGCTATGCACCAGGTTCAACCTTCAAAGCCATTACGGCAGCGGCAGGTCTGATGGAGAAGGTTACCACAGCGGATAAATCGCATGATATCTCTGGTCTGCAGTGGCGCAAGGATGAGAGCTGGGGCGGTTACTATGTGAAGCGTGTGAAAAGTGTATCCCCGGTGAACATGGTGGATGCGCTGGTCTACTCGGATAATATTTATTTTGCGAAGGAAGCTGTTGAGATGGGCAGCGCCAAGTTCATAGATGGCATCCAGAAGTTCGGATTTGGAGACAACTTTGGACTGGATGAACTGTATTTGAAACCAAGTCAGTATGCAAACGAGGCTCATCTCGATCTGTCATCCGAGGTGTTGCTCGCTGACACATCCTATGGACAGGGAGAAATGTTGATGTCGCCGATCCATCTGGCGTTGTCCTTCACCCCTTTTATTAATGAAGGAAAAATGGTGAAGCCTGTACTGATAGAGGAAAAGGAACCCGCCGAACCGGAAGTTGTGATTACGCCTGAAGTTGCAAATACGGTGAAGGATGCCTTGGGCCAGGTCGTGACCCGTTCGGGAGGAACGGCCCATTCCTTGAACTCACTTCCTGAAGGACTGGCGGCTAAGACAGGGACTGCCGAGCTGAAGGCTAAAAAGGGGGAGAAAGGACAGGAGAACGGTTTTGTCGTGGTGTTTGATACTGAATCACCATCCTTCCTTATAGCCGCGGTCATTGAACAAGTGAACGGACGAGGCGGAAGTCATTATGTTTTGGATAAATTAAAGCCTTTCCTGGAGAAAAAGGGAGTAACACCGTAATTATTCAAGATGCAAATATGCATTAATCGTGATATGTTAAATGTTGTGGAGGTGTTGTTAATGTCCTCAAATGAGGATATAAAAAAATCATTAAATTAATAGGTGAAAGAGCACGGCTCGACGCTAAAATACATGGAACATATGTTGTCTACAGCACTCCGGATGGAGAAATTATAAAAGAATATGCTGATGGAGTAAAAGAAACTATATCTCATGGACCAAGTTTGGATGATGCATAGAATGGGATCTACAATGTTTGTTTTTGCAGGTAATAACGGCAGTGATAAAAGTACAATTAGGAACTTGATCATTGATCGTATTGGTACAAACGTTGATATTGATCCTGACGCCAAGAATGTGTGTCAGATTTTCCTGAATGGGCTGTACAAATAAAAGAACAAATTCATAATAGAAGCAATAATCAAAACAGATAGTAATTGTTAAAAGGCCCAGCCTCCATTCATATGATTTGTGAATGGGGCTGGGCTTTTCCTTTCGTAGCTTATTGTTGGAAAATATAAATTCAGTTTATTTCCGAGCAGTCAGCATAAAACGTGCCGAGTTCGTTCGAATCCCTTTATCGCAGCGATTTTGCTCAACAAACTGTTGGAAGCACTCTAAGTCGGATTCCTTCTCTCCAAAACCGGGAATGATCGGTGCATGGGTCAGCAGGAAAAGCAAATCATCAGGTGTGGCGTAATATTCTGTTGCATTATATTCGTGCGCCTCAATGTCTTGAAAACCCGCTTCCCGAAGTTCACGTTTGTATCGTTCCATTAATGTGCCTGGTTGAACGTCCAGCGATTGTCCGCGGTCAAAAGCCTCTGAGAGATTATATTTATCATTTTCACTGACTTGTTGGGTAAGGAATATACCGCCATCGGCCAATACTCTGAATACTTCTGTAGCGCAGAAGTCGCAGTGTCTGGAAGACACCACATTAAAGAATTGATCTGGAAATGTCAATTGATCTGCATTCATATGCACAAAACGGACATTCGACTTGGAACCGGATGCCTTGAGATTACGCTGGGCTGTCTCAATCATTCCCCGGGAAAGGTCGATTCCAACCAATAACAGTGCGGCATGCGCGATGGACAGAACAGCTTCTCCACCACCTGTGCCAATATCAAGCATTAGATCGGACGGTTCGGTGCAGCGTGTAACTTCCTCGTAGAAGTTCCATCCAATACCCTCTGAAGTCACTTTCAGGGAGCTGAAGTCCCAGCCATTCAATCGACCAATCCGTTCGTAAAAAGTAGTATAGTCCATCTTTTTCTTCATGATATGCTTCCTCCAATGTGAGTTCTTGATTCTAGACAGATGTTGTGCAAAATCGTTACGATTAGATGACGAACAGGCTCAAAAGGGCAGACGTATCCCATGTTAGCTGGTACGCGTTTTGACCCAGCCCGACGACTAATTACTTCGAACGATTCGGAATAACATCCGTTTCACCTCACAGTTTGGAATATCGTTATTATAAAGAATTGACAGCGTATACGCGAGATGTTATTTTGAGGTGAAATCCACTCTATTAGATTGAGGTGATCGATGGTGGCTGTTCGCGCCAAGCAGATTTTTGTCAATTTGCCCGTTAAGGATTTAAAGAGGTCCGTTGATTTTTTTACCAAGGTAGGGTTTGAGTTCAATGTAAATTTTACAGACGAGTCTGCGACTTGCATGATCATTGGAGACAACATCTATGCGATGCTGCTGGTGGAGGATCGTTTTCAATCTTTTATTTCGAAAAAAATATCCAATGCGGCGGACACGGCGGAAGTCATCGTGGCCTTGTCGGTGGAGAGTCGTGAACAGGTCGATCTGATAGTACAAGCTGCCCTGGATGCTGGCGGCAAGCCGTATAATGATCCTCAAGATCATGGGTTTATGTATGGGTGGAGTTTTCAGGACCCGGATGATCATCTGTGGGAAGTTTCCTATATGGATCTAAGTAGCTTTCCTGCGCAAGAATAGAATACATTTGTCAGTGCCTTCCTATTAACAGGGAGGCACTTTTTGCGTTCGTTTATCCGAATCATACAAATTTACACATCCATTTCGATTTGGAGGAATAGGCACGGATTTATCCCAATAACATATGGTGTAATTTACCTTTTTACTATATGATAAGTGTCGATTCATGTAAAAGTAGCATAGTATACATACGTTCTTTTTGATGGAGGGATCAGGGTGTATTGTCACGTATGTGGGACCAAAAGCAGTCCAGGGGACAGCACATGTAGAAAGTGTAGAACAAAATTAAAAGATTCAAGCTCTACAGATGAACAAATTTGGGCAGAAACAGCGGTTGGTCTGGAAAGTGGAACAGGAAAAGCACTAGATCAGTTATCCAGACAGCATCAGTCTGCACCAAAGCAGAGCAACACGGCACAAGGCCGAGCATTTAGCTGGATTATTCCACTGCTTCTGGCAGCGGTGATGGGGACCTTGTTGACTTATTATCACAAGCAGGAGATGGGTATCAATGCGGAGGTAAAATCACTGCATCAACAAGCGGAGCAGGCGGCCTTGGACGGCAAATATCAAGAGGCGCTTCAACTTCTGGATTCGGCTCTTGCGAAACGGCCCAATGTTGATGGACTTGTGAAGGATCGCCAAATTACAGCCAAGGCCTTCAATCTGATGAATCAGCTGAACGAAGCTGCGACAAGTTTGAAAACGGGGAAACTTGCTGCTGGTGACAAGACACTTCAGGCTGTAACGAAAGTGTTGAAAGAGCGAGAAGAACCGGTATTTGCCAAGGTGCGTACGACTTTAAACAACAACAAGGTGACACTGGCTGTCCTGAAGGTGAAGAAAGAAATCGATAGTTTGACAACCGTACAGGCACTTGCTGAGAAATTGGACACTGTATCGAAATTGAAAGGCAAGGAAGCAGAGGCAGTTCAGAAACAAATTATCGACAAGCTGACTGGTCTTAGCTATAAGCAAGCTGAACAGCAAGTGAAGAAAAAGGATTTTACGGCTGCCCTGCAAACCGTTGATCAGGGGCTGTCCTACGCGCCGGAGGATGAAAAACTGACAGTATATCGCGAACGGGTGCTGAGTGAGAAGAAGGCTTTTGAAAAAGCGGAAGCTGATCGAATTCAACTTGCTGAGCAACAAGCAGCAGAAGAAGACCTGAAAAACCGCACAGCAGCGGTGAGCATTGTAGAAGTAGAAGCGACGCTTGATATGTATGGTGACCTGTATATAAGCGGCTCAATCGTGAATAATGCCACTCGGCCTATCTCTTCCGTGACGGTTATGTTGGATATCTACAGCTCAGACGGGGCATATATCGGTCAAACCTATGCGGATGTGTATCCAAACTGGCTTGATGTAGGGGATCAGGGATTTTTTGAAACGTATTATTACGGTGTGTACGAGGAAGCTGAAGTTTCTGTAGTGAACGCAACGTGGTATCTGGAATAGGAGGACAGGTTGGAATGGCCAAACGAATATGGAGTACGATCATATCCAGTGCAATCATTATTGGAGCGGGAGCAGGAGGGGTGTTCTGGATTCATCAGTATTCAGCAGATCAGCTGCAGGATGAACCGAGACTGGCTGTTATCACTACGAAGGAAACGGCAACCACAGCATCTAAACCGTCCTCCCAGACAGCCGCGAAGAAAACACGTAAACAGATTATTGAAGAGAGTCAGAAGAAAGTGGTTACGATTGAGAGCAGCAGTGGACTGGGTTCCGGTTTTCTCTACAATGATCAGGGGGATGTGGTAACCAATGCCCACGTGGTGGAGGGCTCGAAGGAAGTAACGATTCGAACCCTGAATCATGAGGAGTATAAGGGAACCGTTATCGGGATTGGAGAAGAGATGGATGTTGCTGTCGTCAGGGTGCCTGATCTGAAAAAAGTTAAACCGTTGCCTATCGCCAAATCCAAGGCGGAGACAGGAGATGAGATTCTCGCTCTGGGCAGTCCGCTAGGTCTGGAGAACACCGTAACTACAGGCATTATCAGCGGTGTCGGCCGCAGCTTCGAAATTGCCCCGTATATCTATAGTAATCTGTATCAAATCTCGGCGCCCATTACACACGGCAACAGCGGTGGCCCACTGATCAGTGCGGACACCGGTGAAGTATTGGGCATTAATTCTGCCGTTGTGGAGCAGGAAGGCGGAATCGGGTTCAGCATTCCCATCACCAGCGTATTGAAGCAGGTCCAAGCCTGGTCTGAGAAACCATCATCTTCTACAAAGGCGGCTCAGGCGAGTGGGAGTCAGGGATCGGGATCAAACACAGCCTCTTTTGAAGCGGAGGGACTGGTGACCGAATTTTATATGAACCTGAATCTGAATGACTATGTTACCGCCTATGCCTTGCTTGGCAGTGAGTGGCAGAGCGGTATAAGTTATGCCAAGTTCCGTGAAGGTTACATCAACACCAGTTATGTTACCATTGCCGAAGTTTCGTCCTCAGATAAGTCAAATGAAGAAATAGAGGTCACTGCGGTTATTACAGCGGATGAACGGAAAGACGGTGAATTGGTCACCACGAAATATCAGGTTACGTATCAGGTCGGTTATGAAAATGGACTACTGAAAATACTTCATGGTCAAGGGAAAAAAGTGAAATAAAGATGTGGAGGGAGAATGGGCGCCAAGCCGATTCTCCTTTTTGATTGCTTAAGTTTGATGGTTCTGTTAAAATACAGAACGAACGTTCAGTATGCAAGAGGTGGAGTGAAATGTATGAGTATGAATAAAAAGCAAATTCAAACCGAGCAGACCAAGAAGAAACTTGCGGATGCCTCAAGAGCTCTTTTTGTGCAAAAAGGGTATAAAGCAACCTCCATTGAAGATATTGTGGCTGCGACAGGCAGCAGCAAAGGCAATATCTATTACCATTTTAAAAGTAAGGAAGGCCTCTTTCTGTATCTGATTGATGAGTGGGATCGGGAATGGGAAGAGAATTGGGCGGCCAAGGAACATCTGTATCATACTTCTACGGAGAAGATCTACGGCTTGGCAGAACAATTAATCCTCGATGATATGAATCACCCGCTGACGAAGGCGGCAGATGAGTTCTTTACGGGGGAAAAGAAAGAAAATGATATTGAAGAACGAATAGCTTTGATGTTTGAGCGGCATATTCAATTTAACAAACAATTGGTGGAACAGGGGATAGAGAGCGGAGAGTTTAAAGCAGACAACGCAGACAATCTTGCCCTCATTTTGGAAAGTACCATTATTGGACTTAGTCAACTGTCGCGCGGAATGGAGCCAGAACAGGCTCTTGCCTTGTACCGCCAAGCGGCTAGCGTATTCTTGTATGGAATAGCAAAAGATAAAGCTTAAGGCAACATTTTGACAACTACGGAGGATGGAATCATGGCATTACTTACACGGAACAGGGGCGCATTGCTGCTGTTAATGTTTAATATTTTTCTCGTTTTTACAGGTATAGGTCTTGTGGTACCTATTATGCCTGCGTACATGGATCTACTGCATATCACCGGGTTCACGGTTGGTTTGTTGGTAGCAGCATTCTCCTTCACTCAGTTTCTGTTTTCTCCGGTTGCGGGCCGTTGGTCTGACATCTTGGGACGTAAAAAAATTATCGTTGGCGGCATGTTAATCTTTGCTGTCTCGGAGTTTATGTTTGGTGCTGTGAATGCACCAGCGCTGCTCTTCGCGGCCCGGATGCTTGGTGGAATCGGTGCAGCGATGATCTTCCCGGCAGTTATGGCGTATACCGCAGATATTACGACAGATGAAGAACGCGGTAGAGGCATGGGTTTAATCAATGCTGCAATTACTACAGGATTTATCATTGGTCCGGGGATCGGCGGATATATCGCGGACTTTGGCATTCGGATTCCTTTCTATGCGGCAGGTATTGCGGGTTTGCTGGCATCCATCATTACGTTGATTATTTTGCCGGAATCGACCAGAATTACCGGAGAGCAGACCAAACCTGTTGCGGGTGCAGCGAAGGTCAAAGGCCCGGGCATGGTTTCCCAGTTGCTGCATTCGTACCGGGAGCCTTACTTTTTCAGTTTGATTATCGTATTTGTCATGGCGTTTGGTCTGGCTAACTATGAGACGGTCTTTTCTCTGTTTGTGGATCACAAATTTGGTTTCACCACCAAGGATATTGCATTCATAATTACATTTGGTTCCATTGCGGGAGCCGTGGTGCAGGTCTCACTGATTGGCTGGCTGTTAAACCGGTTTGGTGAGAAAAAAGTTATTTCGGTCTGCTTGCTTTTTGTAGCGGTATTTGTACTGTTGACCTTGTTTGTGAACACCTACTGGATGATTCTTGTCGTAACGTTTATCGTCTTCCTTGGTATGGATATTTTGCGTCCGGCAATCAGTACGCAGATGTCCAAACTGGCGGAAGAACAGCAGGGCTTTGTGGCCGGATTGAACTCAGCCTATACAAGTTTGGGTAACATCGCAGGTCCAATTGTAGCGGGAGCACTATTTGATGTGAATATCAACTATCCTTACGTTTCAGCAGCTGCTGTTCTGGCGATCTGTTTCCTGTTATCTCTGCGGGTGGTAAGAGGTGTTAACTCCACAGGCAATGCTAAAGCAGAAATGTAATCCTGATTTATGGAAATGAACGTAAAGACGTCAATCTTTGTTATAATAAGAAATGCTGGAAGTGAAGAAGATGGGCTGGGTTGCATATCAAGTTACCGAGGACGGTCATTTTTAAGCATATACAGGATTATTGGAGTGATAACATGAGCAAAGCAAAAGGAAAAGGCGGCACCGGCCGCGGTACTGGCAAAAAAGGCTGGAACCGTTGGCAAGCCGCCGCTAACCGGGCGAAAAGTACCCCGAAGCCTTATAAAAGTAAAGGCACGAAGAAGAAGGATGACACCGAAACTTCAAGTGACAAGCTCCAGTAAGCTGGCACAAGATAGAGTAGAGAAGGGATCTGACCTGGATGCAGGGAAGGTCTCTTTTTTATCTCATTGCAAGCACGTCATATTTAACGAATAGCAAAAAAACCAAGACGCAGGAATTACTCTCAAGCATCTTGGTTTTTCGTTATTAACGATCTTATTGTTTACTTGGTAACAGGCTTAGTTTGCTCTTACTTTGAAGAATGAGATCAGTTCTTGCAATTGACCTGATACAGCCGAGAGTTCATCAGAGGCAGTAACAATGGAAGCCATGGATGATTCCTGTTCGGCAATGGATTGTTCGATCTGTTTGCTGCTATGTGCTGCTTTGCTGACGCTCGCAGACAACTCATCCGCAGTAGCGGACATTTCCTGTGTGCTGGCGGATATTTCTTCGGTAGAGCTGGAGATATCCTGAATTTGGTTAGCGACTTTGTTCGTAGCTCTCAGAATATCTTCAAAGAATTGGCCCGTCTCCATAGTGACATGAGATCCCTTCTCCACTTCTTGAGAGCCAAGCTGCATAGCTTCGGCGGATTGAAGGATATCGCGTTGAATCCCGTCAATCAAGGTGCGGATCTGTTTGGCAGAATCTTGGGACTGTTCAGCGAGTTTGCGGACTTCTCCTGCGACAACCGCGAACCCTTTTCCTTCCTCACCGACACGAGCCGCCTCAATGGAAGCATTCAGGGCGAGCAAGTTAGTCTGATCGGCAATCTGCGTAATCATATTTACGATGCTGCTAATTTCGTTGGAGCGGCTTTCCAAAGACTGTATAGATTCCGACGTGTGCTTCACAGCACCGGAGATCAGTCTCATCTGCTCAACCACTTGTTGCATAATCTCATGGCCTGAATTTGAACGTTGCTCCATGCTTAATGCCTCATCCGCTACATCTGCAGAACTACTGGCAATCGTCTGCACAACAGTAGACATTTCTGTCATTGCTCGGGCACTTTCCACGCTGGCCTGATCCTGGGAGCGAAGGCCGTGAGAGATGTCCCGGATATTGCTGCTGATCATCTGGATATTATCATTATTTTTCCCGGAAATATCTAATAGTTTCTTGGATGAGTCAGAGAGGTGATAGGATGTCGTTTGGACTTTGAACATCGTGTCATTGAACCGCTGAATCATCGTATTGAATTTTTGATTGATAATTCCTAGATCATCCCGTCCGGTTTGGATGGTTACATCCAGATTACCCGAGCTTGCAGACTCAATACCTTTCATAAGGTCACGGATTGGTTTAAGTGTTTTCTTCAATAGAATATACTGCAGTACCATAAATAGGATCAGGAAAACGATAAGGAAAATACTACTGTATGTAATCAGCTTATGAAGTCCTTTTGGAACTGCGCTTGCATCGACATCAAAGTAAATTGCGGCATAGGTATTGCCCTCCGCATTCTTAATGGGATACATGATTGTTGTCCAAGTGCCATAATCGTCGGTATAAAAGCTACTTAATCCGGGTTCGCTGTCTACTTTCATATCCTCAAGAGCTTCAACAATTTGTGAAGATAAGGGATACATTGTACCTGCTGCCATATTACCTTCTTCGAAGGATTCTACGAGACTGGTTGGAATCGCGATAATAGAGGTCTCATTTCCCTTTTCCAACTCCGTTCCAAAAATATAAGCCTGGGCGATATTGGGATAGAGTTCGTGGATCGAATCCAGATAGTCTCGAAGTACCTTTTGGGCAGGTCCGACATAGTTTTTCTCATTTGCTGCTTCAAGAACCTTGCTTGTATCCAGATCATCAGACCATTTCTGCGTCGTTACCTTAGCCTGATCATATAGCTGTTGAATCAAAATGCCTTTTTGGAACTGATATCCAGCTGTGATTAAAATAACGCCAATTAACGTAATGCTGCCGAATGAAATAACGAGATTTTTAGCAAAGAAGGGAAGAGTACTCCACCGTATCTTATCTAACAAAATAATTCACTCCTTTTTCTAATTGTGACCATCTGGATGCGTGTTCGCTCTTCGTATGGTGCTTTGTATCCATGTGATATATCGTAAAAGGGTTAGATTAATGTTAGTTATTGAATGAAAATGATGCTTTAGGACCAAGGTTTTTCAGAATTTTTCTCATTTCTTTCATTAATGTGTTCATTATTAAAAAATGCGCAAATCTATAACGGCAATTTCCTTGCAATTGGGAAAATTAATTGCCAAGAAGAACAAGATCCCTTCATTTTGAGAAGTGAATTGTTGCCTGACATGTATATACATAAAGGGAAGAGAGATTTATGTTGAAATAAAGATATGCGCATATATGAAATACATTAATACGCAAAATGACTCTAAACGAGAATTGGCGAAGATCGATAAGATCACTGAACAATATCCTATTACTATGATGAAAGACGCAGTATACAAATGAAGCTAACTTAACTAAGTAGTGACATTAATGAAGAAAAGTTTTTATGCCCCTACGAGACAAACTGTTCATTAGAGCTTAGGCGGTGAGATTACAGCCAATATAGGCTATCCCATAGAACTCATAGAGCATATCGCGAGATTCCGTTAGCTTCACAACCACTCGAGTGCATTTATAATAGGAAAGTAGATCAACTAAAAGTAGTGAAATAAAATAATTTATAATATGGGTTGTAATTAGTATTAGAACATGATATATTATTAATCCGGCCAAGAAAACACGAGAAACACGGTGCGGCAAGCGAATGAAATAAGCTTCGAAAGAAACTTTAAAATAAGTGCTTGCAAAGTTGGTTCGGACGTGATAATATATAAGAGTTGCTGAAGAAAAAAGACAGCAACGAGAACAAGTTTGATCTTTGAAAACTGAACAACGAGTGAGTAACGATCTTGCTTGCAAGATCGACGCTGAGGAATCGGTACAAGTTTTCGGACTGTATGATTTCGAGGCAAAATAAATGAGATTTTTAATCTCGTCAGTTTCAAAATGAGCTTATCGCTCTTTTCAATACTTTATTGGAGAGTTTGATCCTGGCTCAGGACG
>NZ_JBHVMZ010000013.1:0-159467 GCF_042796655.1 Paenibacillus sp. NPDC057886
GCGTTCGTCCTGAGCCAGGATCAAACTCTCCAATAAAGTATTGAAAAGAGCGATAAGCTCATTTTGAAACTGACGAGATTAAAAATCTCATTTATGCTCCAGTCAATTCAAGCCAAGGCTTGTCTCAAACTTTCGCGTTCATTCTGCAAGCAGAATGTTTTACTCACTCGTTGTTCAGTTTTCAAAGATCAAACTTGTTTCACTGCCGGGTGTCGTTCACCTCAGCAACTTTTATATCTTATCACATCCGAACCAACTTTGCAAGCTCTTTTTTTAAGTTTCTTTCGAAGCTTAGTTGTTTCGCTTGCCGCACCGTGTTTCTCGTGTTTTCTTGGCCGGAATTAGAATATACCATGTGGAAAAATAAATTGCAACCCTAAATTAATATTTTTCATTCTCCGTTTTATGAGAACAAATAGAACCGTTATATTTCCCTTCTATTCACACTCAATCATTGTCATGCAATCAGAACCCATCTGCTACACTCCATAGATATGACAATGTTAAGCATCATTAACTTATAGAGAAAGGGTAATAGTTACTGTTCATAGTAAACTGAGTGGCTAAGCGTTTTGAAGAAACACTCTCTAGCAGCTCAAGGGATAATTACTTTTGTATCGCACATATCCAATAGCTTCTATAGCTTAATTAATATGAAATCAGATTTTAAGAACTCTACATCTAATAGATAATAATCCTCTCCATATGAGAGAAATAGATACTCTAGTATCTGTTCTTTCATATAGATAGAATAGTTTTTGAGACAATTAAAGGAGTAGCGTATATTGTTAGCCAACCTCCCACCATCACCTTCTCCCCCTCAGCTGCTGAACCTTCCCATCATAACCGTATCGTAATACCGACCGTCCGCGTGTCGTCGATCCTTTTTCAAAATCCCCTCTATCTCGAAGCCCATTCTTTTGTAAAGCTCCATCGCTTTATCGTTCGTCCCCACCACGTTCAAGGTCATCTTCTCAATTCCATTCGTATCTGCCCAATCTATAGAGGTCTCCAACAGTTTCTTACCAATGCCGTATCCCCAGAACTCTCTCGCTACGCAAACGCCAAATTCAACCTTATGGGCAAATCGCTTTAGATCAACACCCTCACATCTGGAATACCCGACGATTTGTTCATTTACCATAGTAACGAGAAACAGGTTTCTCTCTTTCTCCGTGTCCCATCGGATTATTTGTTCAAATCCCGCTGGATCAATAAAGCCCTCACCTTGTTCACGATCCATATAATCGGTTTCTCCATCCATCTGCACCCGAAGTGAAGATAATGCTTCAGCATCGTTTCCTTTTGCGGACCTAATCAAATAGGTCAATCCTTTTACGTTAAACTCCTGTTGATCGATGATCATATGTTGTAATCCGTCCAATCTATTTTATTTTGCCCAATCCTATTCATGGCTCTACCCGACTTCAGACGGACTTTTGCCTGTAAGCATCTTGAAAACCTGACTAAAATACGTCGCGTTGCGGAACCCGGTCATCTCACTAACCTCGTAGACCATGTAATGCCCTGACTGTAATAGCTCCAACGCACGTTGAATCCTATACCCGTTTACATAACTCACAAAGTTCTCTCCGGTTACCCTCTTGAACAGCTGACTCAAATATTTGGGGTGTACAAACAGACCCTTGGCAATGGCTTCAAAGCTGATTTCTTCAGCATAATGCATTTCAACGTACTGTTTCACCTGCTCCACTAGTTTATTGCTTTTTTTCTCGCCCATTTCTTTTCGTATCTGTTCCATCCAGTTTCGAATAATACCATCCATCCAGCATATCAGATCCTGCAGCCCATATTTCGATTGAATTTCCCGCAAAAAATGACTCATCGCCAGCGGCGGTGCCAGCATGGGATAATGTCGGTTCCAACTATGAATTAACGTGTCAAATAGGCTCACAGCCACAACTTGCACATCCTGAATATTGGTACCACTCCCTTCGTCCAGCAGATTGCGAAGGTGAATCCATATCTCCTCTGCCAGATCAGTCCTCATATCTGCCCATGACTCACTCCATTGTCGCAGCAATTGCGAGTAATCTGTTACGCTCGGCGTTAAAGCATCTGACGAATCATAGCGATATACGCGGCTTCCTCCCTGAAACTCTGCTTTCTCCAGCGCCTCCCTGCTTTCCAGATAGGAGTCCATCACTTCGCATAAGTGACCTTTGGACGTTCCAATACCTGCGCTCATTTCGATCTTGAGATACGTAAAAATCTGATCAATCATCCGTTCAACAATCGACTCCAATTGTTCTAGCGGGGCCTTTTCATCAAATAGAAGCAGCACAAACACCTGATCAGAATAATCCACGATTTCCACCTGGCAGTCGTTTATTTGCGAAGTCTGCTCTTTGACGGTCTCCTGAATAATATCTGCTGCCCCATATCTTAATAGCTGCCAGTCCCGCTCTTTCATCCTTGTCAGAAATGCAGGCCGGTACAACTGCAGACTGATAGCACGCACTTGAGAGGGTATGCGAATACCCACATAATCCATACGCTCCGCAGACAACTCCTCTTCCCGATAGTGCGTGGTTAACAGCTCATGGAGAAACAGTTTGCGAAGATAAGGAACCACCCGCCCAATCTCCTGTTTGTACGTCCGCTCTAGCTGCTCACGCCGCTCACGCACATCCTGTTCCAGTAACACCTCACGCAGAACAGACTCGATCTCCTCCACTTCAGCAGGCTTCAGCAAAAAATGATTCACGCCCCAACGCATGGCCGCCCGGGCATTCTCGAATTCGTCATATCCGCTAAGAATGATGATAGGCAGATGGGGATGATCCCGCCGTAGCGCCTGCGTGACCTCAAGTCCTGTCATTCCTGGCAAATAGACGTCCGTCATCACCAGATCGGGGCGCAGCTGTTGGAACAGCTCCAGTGCGTCCACGCCATTGGAAGCCGTTCCTGCAATGCGGAGGCCGATGGATGGCCAATCAATATGGTCGGTCAATGCTTTTACAATATGCGGGTCATCGTCTACGAGCATAATGGTTTTCATTCATTTTCACCGCCCAGCCATAAGTTTAATTGTTCTTCCGTCTCAATACGCGGCAGCGTAATGGTCACTTCTACTCCGCCCAATTCACCTGCGCATATATCAACGCCATACCCAGTGCCACAATACAGTTGAATACGCTGATGTACATTTCGTATACCAATGCCAGATGTCTCCTCCAGCTTCCAACCCTCAGGCAAGCCCTGTCCGTTATCCTTTATGCAAATGATGATTTTGGGTGCGTGTGCAGACTTTCTGGCCGGACGATAATCTATGGATTGGCTGCCTAATCCGGATGAATCAGATGAATCGGTGATAAGACCCTTTGAGGATTCCTCCACACCAGGTGGATCGCTGCTCTCCAATTCCCGCATATCCACCTTTATGCGAAGTTTTCCTTCCTTCGGATGCCCATGCATGACCGCATTCTCGATAAAGGGCTGCAAAATGATTTTGGGAATGTAACAGCCGCGCACTCTCGGATCAATCTGTTCCTGATAATCAATAGAGAACGGCAGCCGCTCCGACTGAATGCTGACGTAACAACGAGCATGCTCCAGCTCATCCCGTACCCGGATGAATAGTCTGCCACCGCTCAATCCAATACGCAGCAGTTTGCTGAGTTGTACAATCATGCGGCTGATGTCCTTGGCCTCATAATCGAGAGCACGCCAGTGGATCATGTCGAGTGTGTTGTACAAAAAATGCGGTTTGATTTGCGCCTCAAGCAAACCCGTCTGTGCTTCACGCTTCGCTCGGCTCTCTTCCTTGACCTGCTCCATCAACTCCGTCAATTGTGAAGCCATATGGTTGAATCCATACGCCAAATGGGCATATTCTTCGGTAAACGAAAGCTGAACCCGGGTATTGAAATCCCCCTTCTCCAGTTGCCTCATCCGCTTAATCAGCTGACGTAAAGGACGAACAATCCGCCAAACGAACAGATATGCAAGTACCGCCGAACATAGTAACCCCAGCACAGCTATTCCAAGGACCTGCCATCCGGCCTGCCTCACAGGAGATAACAGTGTATGAACAGGGATGGTCTGTACCAGTCGCCACTGAAGCATGGCAGGTCTTGAATACAGAACAAGCTGCGCTCCACCAGGCTTGCCGGAAACCACTTCAAATCCGTCCTCCCCATGTTCAACATGCTCCTGAATCCATGCGCTATCGACGACAGGTTCACTTTCCCCAGCTGCAGCTACATTAGCAGATTCATTAATAGAAGAAAAATGTTTTGAGGCTCCATTAACTGAACTCAAACCCTCACCAGAATTCACCTCTAAATTATCATCACCCATCTGCATGACGACGTTGCCCGCGGTATCCACCAACAGTACCTGTCCATCCAGCACCATCGGCATATCCGCAAATCTGCGTACAATGTCCGCGCGACTCAGGCGGATGAGCACGTAAGCTACTGTCCCACCCCGGCTGTCAAAGATTCGCTGGGCGTATCCGATTAGCGATTGGCCAGATTCGTTTTCCCGTAGAGGTACCCAAGCCGCATCCGCCTGCTCCAATGCAGCAAACCATGAATCACCGGCAATCGTATCCACTGGATAGATGCGGTCGGCCATCGTGACAGTGACACCGTTAAAGGCATCCGTATACAGCTCCACCGAGGTAATACCTTCACTGACGACCAGCGTATGATCCAGTATTTTGGATACCTCGCGCCGTTGGTGGATCTGTGTCAGCCTTCCCGCCCCCTTCGTTTCCAGCAGATTGGACAGCTCACGGTTGCTCGCCAAAGAATAAGCCGTGCCTGTCACACCTGTAATAAAATCAAACCCTCGGCGTGTACTTTCGTTCAGGAGAGCAAGCCGTGCTTTGCTGATCTCGGTAAACGTGACGGCAGAGAACGACTGGTATGCCAGCCAGACAATAACCGAGACGAGCAGCAGGTTAAACGCAATAAAGCAAGTCACCATCAACGTGGAGAGCTTGCTTTGTTGCAGCTTATGATTTAGGAATAACGATAATCTTCGTTTCCGCATGGAATCAACTCGTTTCGTCTTGGAATTACCCTTTGAGCCCAGAGGTTGCGATTCCTTCCACGAAGTACTTTTGACACACGATAAATACGATAAAACAAGGCACCAGTGACAGCACTGACATCGCAAACATCGGACCCCAATCGGATTGAGAGCTGGAATCGAGGAACAGGCGCAAGCCCAGCGGCACCGTGTATTTGCTGACATCACTCAGATAGATCAACTGGCTGAAGAAATCGTCCCATGTCCACAAAAAGGTAAAGATCATCGTCGTCACCAGCGCCGGAAAGGCCAGCGGAATGATAATTTTGGTGTAAATTCGTACAGGACCGCATCCATCAATCGTAGCCGCTTCATCCAGTTCTTTGGGCAATCCCCGGAAGAACTGGACCATCAGGAAAATGAAGAAGGCATCGGTCGCCAACCATTTCGGCACCACCAGCGGCAGATACGTATTCACCCATTCCAGATGGTTAAACAGAATATATTGAGGGATCAGCGTCACATGGTGTGGCAGCATGATCGTCATCAGCATTAAGCCAAAACAAATTGCTTTGAACCGAAAATTCAATCTGGCAAAGGCGTATGCCGCCATCGAGCAAGAGATAACATTGCCAAGCACAGCGCCCAGCGACAGGACGACCGAGTTGGTCAGAAAACGGGAGAATGGGTTGCCCTGAATCCCCGTCCAGCCATTGATGTAATTTTGCCAATTCCATTCTTGCGGCCAGAACCAGGTCTCGGTGAAAATCATATGTCCCGGTTTGAATGAACTGCCCAGCATCCAGAGCACCGGGTACAGCATGACAAAGGCAATGACCGAGATCAGTACATGTTTGGCGATTACCCACGCAGCAGAGTTTCGTTGTCCAATCATGATTTTCCACCATCCTCATAGTGCACCCACAGCTTGCTGCTGCGGAATACCAGCAATGTAAAGACACCGATCAGGATCACCAGCACCCAGGCCATCGCAGACGCATAACCCATCTGAAAGAACGAGAACCCTTTTTTGTACAGGTATAAAGAGTACATTAATGTTGAATTGACTGGCCCCCCGCTGCCGTTACTGATGACAAAAGCCTGAGTAAATGACTGGAAGGAGGTAATCAGCTGCATCACGAGATTGAAAAAGATAACCGGTGACAGAATCGGCAGTGTGATATAAAAGAATCTCCGGAGTGGGCCTGCTCCATCTACGGCGGAAGCTTCGTCATACTCAGGTGGAATCTGCTTCAATCCTGCCAGGAAAATAATCATTGACGATCCGAACTGCCATACGGACAGCAGTACGATCGAATACAGGGCATATTTCGGGTTGGCGACCCAATCGGGTGCCTTAATGCCGACCATGGCGAGCACCCCATTGAGCAGACCGTCACCGCCCAGCATTTTGCGCCACAGCATCGCTATCGCGACACTGCCCCCAAGCAGGGTTGGGATGTAATACACCGTACGGTAAATGCCAAGCCCACGAATGCCTTTGTTCAACAACATCGCCACCAATAGGGCAAAAATCAGCTTGATCGGTACGGATACGGTGACATACGTAAATGTGACTTTGAGCGATTGGATAAACAGTTTATCCGATGTAAACATCGTAGTGTAGTTATCCAGACCGACCCAGGAAGGGGCGGCCAGGATACTGTAGTCGGTGAACGAAATGTATAAGGAAACGAGCATCGGTCCAAGTGTCAGAAACAATAATCCAACCAGCCATGGGGCTAGAAACAGGAGCGCTGCTCCATTATGGGCATATCTCCGTTTCACCCGCCGGGCTGTCACACGCTCGGTTCGTGCTTGACTGACCTGTGTTGTACTCATCTTCGCAACCTCCCCGTGGAATATGAAGTCTGGAACCGTTCAAGTGTTATTGACTTGATGCAAGTGTTGCCTTGGCCCCTTCAATGAACTGGGCAATCACATCCGGTGTGTTCCCTTGACCAAAGGCGATCTGCTCGCTTGCACTCTTGAAGCTGGTATCCACTTCGGAAAATCCTTGCGGGTATGGCGGATCAATTTCACTGGAGTTTTTCGATACCACATCGATAAATTGGAAGATGGCTTGCTCCGCTTCCGGCAGCGTAGGCTGCATCTTCTCACGGATGCTAGCATTGACGGGTACTCCCCGCTCCGAGCCAAGAATGGCAGTAGCTTCGGGATCATTTACCATGAAGTCGATAAACATCGCCACTTCCTTTGGATGTTTCGTTTTGGCATAACCGGACAGGAACTGACCTGCTTTCAGGTATTCACCGATTTGCTTTTCACCCACACCGTGCGGAAGTACTTGTATCCCAAGCTTATGATCCTGGTTTTTGTTCACCTGCTGGAACGTCAGCAATTGGTTAGACCAAGCAAAATCCATGGCGGCTGTACCAAGCGAGATCGGGCGTGTTTCCAGTGCATTCGTAGTGGATGCCGTCACTTCTGCAGAGGTAGCACCCCTGTTTTCACGAAGTGCCCCCCACATGTCAAACCATTGCTGAAGCTCCTCGCTGGTTGCTGTCAACGTCCCGCCATCAAATAGTCCCTTGCCTGTTTGCCGGATAAATACCTCAAACATGTTGGTGGTTCCCGATACATCCGCCGAACCGTAGAAACCGTCACCCTTCTCCGCTGCAATCTTAGCAGCTACGTCACTAAAATCCTTCCACGTCCAGCTTTCCTGCGGCTCCTCGATCCCGAGCTCTTGGAATACGGTGGCATCATAGATGACACCTGGTGCATTTACACCCAATGTAATCGCGTATAATTTATCGTCAATCGATCCGGCTTTGAGCATGCTCTTGTCATGATCCTCTGTGCGCAGTTCCTTGCTCTCTGCGTATGGGGTCAGGTCAAGCAATGCACCACGCCGGGCAAAATCGGTTAGAAAAGCGTAATCCATCTGTATGATATCCGGTGCATTTGAACCGGCTACCTGTGTGGTCAGCTTGTCAAAGTATCCGTCCCAACCGGAATATTCCGGCTTGATGGTAATGCCAGGGTGCTTCTCTTCAAATAGCTTAATCACTTTGGTCGTGAGATCGTGTCGAGTCTGTGATCCCCACCAGGTCATACGAAGTTCAATTTTGCCGGAAGTGCCCCCTTCTTCACCTTCATTGGATGAGGCAGACGGTGCTGATGACCCTCCGGAACAGGCTGTAGCGAACATTAACAGGGATAGGCAGAACAGGGTTACCCACTTTTTGGTATTCAACATGAATGAATTTCCTCCCCTTTTGCTTTTTATGGAATCGCTTACAAAACTATTGTAACGGCCTATGGCTGCTCATGACATAAACAAAAGTAAGCTTTCCTGTCAAAAAAGTAAGGGGTTGGGACAAATGTCCTTTCAATTGAGATCGATATAGTGATTAAATAACCACCAGGAATGAAACTCCCGGTGGTTATTCATATATACAGCAGTCTTTATGCAGCGCACTGTGCCTCGACTACATCTCAACGGTGGTCATCCAGATGTCTACAATAAAACGTTAAAGTAGATATCATGTAAGATTTTGATCAAGGTATTCTGGGGTTTTACTGACACTTTCAGGATTGCGTCACAGCAGTTGATGACACCTTATGCCGAGCCAGATGTTTCTTCATCTTCGCCACTTCGGTTCCTGCCAGCATCATAATGCCAATACCGTGATTGTCATTCGTTACCGTGAGCAGATCCTTATTGTAATATTCTGCGGTAAAGGCATATCTCGATCCACTGCATACACCATGTACATTGCCCTGACGGTCAATCGCCTTACGGGCTAATCCGTTCCATGCCCGCTCAGCCGCTTCAATGTAACGTTCAGGTTGATATAACCAACCAAAACGCACTCCCCGTGCAAAACCATAGGCAAACATCGCTGTACAGGAGGCTTCCTGGTATGTTTCAGAATCATTCAATACCTGATGCCACAATCCGCCCTCTCCTTGCAGAGCTGCATATCCTTCACATAATTCATTAAAGAAGGCAATTAAAGCTGGACGCTCCGGGTGCTCTGCCGGCAAAGCTTCCAATACCTCAGACAGCGAAAAGAGCGTCCAACCATTTCCCCGTCCCCACGGAATCTGTGTCGCTTGTCCATATTTGAAATCATATACGTGGGACATGATCTTGAATTCAGGCATGAACAGATACCTCCGATACAATAAAAATTGTCTGGCGGCTTCATCCAGTGCTGAATTATTTCCCGTCAGTCGGGCATACCGCACAAGAAACGGAGTGCTCATATAGAGATCGTCGGCCCACATCGTATTCTCGGCAAATTCACCGATACACTCGCGGTAAAATGCACCGTCTTCCTGTCTTTCCAGCCGGGTCAGCATAAAATCTGCAATTCGTTCGGCGATCGGCAAGAACGTCGGCTCCTGACATTCGGAGTAGGCTTCCAGCATCGCGGAGCCAAAAGAGCCACAGTTATCCAGCATTTTCATCATAACCAGCTGCTGGTTAACCGCCGGGAAACCATACTGCTCCCGATCCCATAATGAGTACTCATCCATACGGGTACACAACTGCACGTGTTCTAACGCATAACGCGTAATGTCGGGCCGCTGCAAATAACGTCCGGTCTGCAACAGGCCATATACGGTGACGCCCAATGGATAATCCCAGCGACCATAGTTGGTCACACTGCCTACTGTCCATTTGTTACTGAGCATTGCATTTTCATAATAGGGGCGTATCCACGCATCCGGTCTGTCCAGTCGCCAATATATGCGTTCCTTCCATACCTGCTGGCTTCCCGTTTCTTCTGGGTTACCCTGCAATACACTTCCTTTATAGACTCGATCTATACGCATTAGATCCTGCAAATCAGGTCCAACCTTATCAGATTCAAAAGGTCCTAGATATAACCACGACTCTCCAGAAGCTCCGTGCACACGCTGGGGAAGCTCCAGCTCTAGTGGCTCTCCATTCACCATTGCGTTTATTACAAAATTCCATGGCTCAGCCGTATCGCTACATTCACTACGTACCAACAGGTCGTTCCGTCCAAAAGATGCGGGTATCTTCACCTCAAATGGACCCGCTTCCTTCAATTGCACAGCCGATTCGCCGTTCAGCCATATATTCAGTGGTCCGGAAGATTGACCAGACAAACGGATCTGGCAATCGCTTGAATTCCTGTTGATCAACCGTGTCCACGCATAGACTCGCTGACCAGAAAGATGCCCGTACATTCTCTCCAGAGTCGGTTGCGTAAGCTTTTCCTCTGACCATTGCGGATCAGGCAGCCACTCCAGTCTGTGATCCTCTTCTGACCCGAGCAGATTCCATTCCGCATGACTGTCCTCCGAACTTACCGGTTTGGAATACACCCATCCGGCCTGTCCCTGTCTCTCCTGGAAAGGAGCGAGCACATTCAGAATGCGCACTTTTCCCTCGTCCGAGCCAAACTGGCATCCAAAGCCCGCAGGTGTATACTTCATCTCCAGCAACAAAGTATTCCATCCCGGCTTAATGTCGATTCCCAGCTTCACGGTCGCGTCCAGGTTGATCTCATCCATGACCGTGGAGCGATATACCAATTGCTCGTTAAAATAGAAACGAACCGGTCCATAACAGCGGACCAGCACATCCAGATTTCGATCTTCATCCCCCCAGACCAGCGCTGCGGCATAGGAAACCTGACCTTTATGTGCATCAGGGAAGCGTTTACTCAAATTCAGATCATACAGACCTTTTTCGTTCTGCAAGATACCAGACTTCTGAAATACCCGATATACAAAATCAGCCTGTGCGTTGGCGCCTATATACCGCTCTGCCAGCACCTTCAGCACCTGATCCTGATCTTCTCCGAATCGATAATACATGCTCTGCGGTTCACTGAAATACGTTGTCATTGAATGCCCACATTCCTCTCCCGATGGAATACATAGGTATAGCGCTTAACCTTTGTGAGAAAATCCCTTTTTGGCGAACGTTGATGATCCTCGTTTATCTTTGGCACAGCCGAATAATAAACCAAGTATAACTGACCTGCCTCCCGGTGGCTACAGATTTTTGATTGCGCTTACAAATAAGTATAGCTATAACTGGGGGGCTTTTTTAAAATGCCAAAAACCTCCGGCTACACTTCCTGTTATACAGGTGTATGGAGGCTTAGGCTTTTTCGTATAAAAAGGGCCGTTGATATGACTCGTGAAGACTTGGTCGAACTAAATTTCCACAGCTACGCCGTAATGATCAGAGACCACAGGGCCGTTCTTTCCGTTGAGAACTACCGTCGAAGACTTCGCCTGTACCGGACGATTCGAGAAAATATAATCAATACGCAAATCGCGTTTGTTATCCGCCCATCCGGCAATGGCTTTGACCACGGTTGCACCGTCATCCTTTTGCACAGCTGTTGTGTACAGGTCATTCCAGCCCTTGCTCATCATATAATCGTAGCCTTCCCCACGTACTTCTGCGACATTATTGAAATCGCCCATAATATACAGCGACTGGTCCATATATGGAGCAAGCTTGCTCTCGGTCAGTTCCCACTGACCCTTAAAAGGCTCTTGTTCATCATCCCACCAGTTATAGTGCCCATTCACAAACCAGGTAGCTTCACCTTGGACAGCCGTCTGTATACCTACAATTTTGCGTGTCCGGTAGTTGTCGTAATCCCGCATGTGGGATACATATTCGCCAAAAGCCTGTGTAATCGGCGTCCGGCTCAGGATGGCCAGCCCTTCATCGTATTTGCGGAAACCGACATGAGCGGGAATCCATGTCCAGTAATAGGTCTCGGTCAGTTGCGTAAGCAGAACGTAGGCGTAGTTATCTTTTTTGATCACAGCATCCGATTCCGTGGCAAAGTAATGTTTCAGTTCCTCCGCTGACAGCGCTGCTTCTTGCATCGATTGATTAACCTCCTGCATGGAGATCACATCGAACTGGTGTGTATTGATAAAATCAGCCAGCTGACTGATCTTGTTCAGTTGGTCTTCTTCTGCCCAAGCGTGCGTATTTAACGTAAGTATTTTCATATGCTCTCTCCTGTTGTTTGAAATTAAGCCGAATTCCGGCCTGCATCGTTCCTGAAAGGAATACATACGCTAAGCATACACAAGACGAGCCTATCATGCATGGTTTATGGTAAAAAATAGAGATCGATACTCTTGAGTTTTACCTATCAAAAAGTCTCATCCGAGTTCTCAGAACCGATGCACGGAGCACACGATAACTGATATGATGGATACATGAAATGTACACCATTACGTCAAGACGTGGTGATTACTGAACCTATGATTTCTCCAGGAGATGGAATGATGAACATACCTAATGACATGAAGATGGATGATTCGCAGTGGCAAGAGCTGATCAGGCAGGTTGCTGAACATTTTAACAACCTGACGATCATGCGCGGATTCCAATATTATAAACAGAAACGCGTCGGACCATTAACCTACACCGAACAAAATGGAATTTTGGCTGAAGTGCAAGGCTCCGATGATTATGAGGTAACCCTGAGCTTACAATCGCTGACCACCAGTCATTGTACCTGTCCGGTTGGTTCTCATTGCAAACATATGATAGCCGTTCTAATGAGTTATGCGGAGCAACTGGGGCGCCCAGTACACGGCATTGTGAACGCCCACTCCAGTACGGCACTGAAACAGGCTCCAAAACCTGCTGCTATAGCGATTTCAGGACGTTCCGATTACGCAGCGCACGAAGAGGATCTCACCATCCCTGATAACCAGTATAGCCAGATCAAGGAACGTGCAACGGAGCTTGCAGAACTTGAGATCACGGAATGGCATGAGCTGTTTCGGGCATGCCTGAAACGACTGGGGATAGCCACGCCAAGTACATCGTATGTGCAGGCCGCAGCGGACGAGCTCTATTCCATCAAACCTAAGCTGTCCGCTGGTATGGACCAGTTATTTGAGCTGCATGTTCAGTTATTTTTGATTCGCTTCTGTGTGCCTGGCCGCAATTCAATCACACATACACCTGTGTATCTAAGCTATCCTGCTCAACTTGCCGTGGATGCGCTCCAGAAAGGATTGGAACAGATCTTTAGCCGTCCGTTGGATCTCTCCGGTCTGAAAGGCACGAAGCTTGAACACCAATGGGAAAGGCTTGAGGAAACCTCGGCTTACCTGCGTACGCAGATGATATCCGAGACTTCCAGCATGATGTTCTTCGCCCCGATTTACCGACAGCTTTGGTTAAGCTGGATCGTGCCTCATCTTCAGGAAAACGGGAAAACGCTGGAGTCAGAGCTGACGTTTCTTCAGGAAATGGAGAACGGCCTGACTGCTGCTTCCAAACCCGCCAAACCTGGTGAAAGCGTGCTGAGCGTAGCGAATCTGACGAAAAACGGGAGCGGTGCTCCGATTAAATCTGTCACTTTGCCCTTGCCGCTGGTATTGGCGCAGAGCTGGATATATTTCCATATAGGACAAGATGAACAGGCTTGGCAGCGATTAATCAGCGGAAGCTCGGCATATGGCATCCCGCCGGAGCATCTTCTGCATTTTCTTCACGTCCTTGCAGATTCATCAGACTGGAAGCGGCTGGGCGAATGGTTAGTGCAGCTCGGACCTTTGCTCGCGAACCGGCGGAACTCCCCTCTGAATGATTACATGCAGTTGTGGGACACAGCCATTCATCATCTGCCTGATGTAGAGCACCGCATGTGGGACACATTGGTCAGCATGCTGCCTCATTCCCGGCCAGCTTATGAAGAAGCAATGCATTCCCGTGGACAGTGGCGGCGGTGGATTGATTTTCAACTGAGCACGGAGACAGAGCCGCTTGGATTCCGGGTAGCGGTGCTGCAGCCGATTGAAAAGGATGCACCCGAGTTACTGCTGCCTTTCTACCATCAGGCAGTGGATCGTTATATCGGACACAAAAACAGGGACGGATACAAAGCAGCAGTGAAACTGTTGAAGCGTCTGTCCAAAATTTATAAAAAATTGAAGCAGGAAGAGCACTGGGAGCAGTTTATCACCACATTGGCCGTTCGCAACAGCCGACTGCGCGCCCTGCAGGAAGAGCTTCGGAAAGGTAAGTTGATCTCATGAGCCTAATGCACCCTTACACCGAAACGATTGAAGTCCATGTTGCATTGACGGGATACGGGGATGCCTTGTTTTATGGAGCGCTGAACACCCATCACTTTGTATCGGGACAATCGCTTAAGCAGCGATTATTTGCTTGGCATGCCCCTTCCTTCTACGGAACAGAACTGGAAACAAGACAGATCGAAGAGATTGAACTGGTCGTTCTGCCTGCGGAAGAAGTGATTCCTTTCTTCAGCGAAATGCATACCCTTCTGCACATTGAATGGAAATGGGACGAGCAGGCAGAGCATTTGATCCGGCTTGCCCCGGTACTCGCAGCATCGATTGAAAACCGTAAATATATCCCCAGCTTCACCGCATTCCGTACGGGACAACTGCAATGGACCTGGGACCCGGACAGCTTGAAAAAGCAGGATCGAACCGCTCTTGGCAAAGCCCTGGAACAAACGGATGAGAGCTACGCCGAAGGACTGAATGCAGCCTATTCAGCTTCTGTGTTCCAACGATGGTACAGCACGGAAGAAGCAGCCACCGATCTGCGGCGCGAGTTCCCCCAGTTGTTTCCACAAAGCGGAACAGCTCCGCAAACAGCCGGCATGGATGCTCAATCCTGGCTCGTGTCCATCGGCTGGAAAGCAGACGCAGCCCCATTCCGTCCGCTCCTGCAATTGCTGGAGCCGGAGGATGATGAACCGGCATGGCGGCTACGGCTGGTATTGCAAAACAAACTGGATGCAGCCGTACTCGTTCCCGTGCGGCTGGATTCACATGGCCGGTTGGAAGGTGAATGGCCGGACGTATGGACGCCGTTCATCCTTGATCGTTCAGCAGGATGGCTGGAGCAGCTGCGTGCACATCTGCCCCGAATTCGCCGCGCTATCAGCGGCAGCCGGGATGTGCTCAGTGATCCATTGGGAGATCAGGATGCTTGGCTGTTCCTGACGCAAGACAGCGGACGACTGCTCGAAGCCGGCTGGCAAGTGCTGCTTCCGGGTTGGTGGGAAGCTGCACGCAAGAAGAAACCCAAGCTGCGTGCCAAGGTAAAACCGGAGGAAGGCAGTGAACGGGGACAGTCGTTCTTTGGACTGGACTCAATCATTCATTTTGACTGGCGTATTGCGATTGGCGATACGGATCTCAGCGAGGAAGAATTCGCTGATCTCGTTGCCCGTAATGAACGGCTTGTTCGTTTCCGTGGAGAATGGGTTCCCCTCGATCCGGCCTTGCTTGAGCAGATTCGCCGCGCCATGGGCGGTGTGGATCAGGAACAGGGGCTGTCGTTTCAGGATATTTTGCATCTGCATCTGCTGCATAATGAGCAGCGCGAATATCGCAACCAGAAACGCAAGGAAGGACAGGATGAGGAAGAAGAACAGCCTCAATCCAACGAGAACATTCGACTTGAGGTGGAACTGAACGAACACCTGAACCGGGTCATTGCACAGCTAGGCGGCGGTCAAGGCGGCGCTCCTTCCCTGCCCATTCCGGCAGGATTGCATGCTGAGCTGCGTTCTTATCAAAAGGAAGGTTTCGCATGGCTTGGATTCCTGCGCAGATTCGGTCTCGGGGCTTGTCTTGCGGATGACATGGGACTCGGCAAAACGATTCAGTTCATCACGTATCTACTACATCTCAAAGAGCATGAGCAGCGCTTGCCTGGACAGGCCCCGGCCCTTCTCGTCTGCCCCACTTCCGTATTGGGGAACTGGCAAAAGGAGATCAGCCGCTTCGCGCCTTCAATTAACGTTAGTTTGCATTACGGAGCACGAAGACTGAGCGGAGAAGAGTTCCGGGAACAGACTGAACAGGTGGATATCATCATTACCTCCTATGCAACAGCTACGCTGGATCAAGAGATGTTGCAGTCATATACATGGGCATCGATCTGTCTGGATGAGGCGCAAAATATTAAAAACGCCCAAACGAAGCAGTCCCTGGCGGTACGCAGCTTCCCGGCAAAACACCGTATTGCACTGACAGGTACACCGATTGAGAATCGGCTGTCCGAGCTGTGGTCCATCTATGATTTTATTAATCCAGGTTATCTGGGCAGCGCACGGGCATTCCAGACTCGTTTTATCAGTGCGATTGAGAAAGATAAAGACGAGCAACGCATGCAGGATTTGCAGCAACTGGTGAAGCCATTCATGCTGCGTCGCAAGAAAAAAGATCCGAATATTCAACTCGATCTACCGGACAAAAACGAGATGAAAACTTACATTCACCTTACGGGTGAACAAAGTGCACTGTATGACCAGTCCGTTCAGGAACTGATGGACAAAATGAAAGAGTTGGAAGGCATCAAGCGTAAAGGTGCCATTCTCTCTGCCTTAACCCAGCTCAAACAGTTGTGTGATCATCCCCTGTTGCTGACCAAAGAAGCCTTGCCGGAAACGATCTCCTCGGAAGGCTCTGTAACAGTGTATGACCTGTACAGTCCTCAGGACATGGCCATGCTAATCAGCCGCTCCGCGAAGCTGGAACGACTGATGGAACTGGTTCGCGAACTACGGGATGAGGGCGAACGGTGTCTGATTTTCACACAATACATCGGCATGGGCCAGATGCTGCAACAGGTATTGAGACAGGAGTTGCAGGAACCTGTGCTGTATCTGCATGGGGGTACGTCCAAGACAGCAAGGGATCGCATGATTGACGAGTTTCAATCCCGGACGTTGCCTGCGGCAGAGCAGCCGTCAGTCTTTATTCTGTCCATCAAAGCAGGCGGCGTGGGCTTGAACCTGACCGCAGCGAATCATGTATTCCACTTTGACCGCTGGTGGAACCCTGCCGTGGAAAATCAGGCTACAGACCGGGCCTATCGGATGGGACAGACGAAGGATGTTCAGGTACACAAGTTCATCTCGCTGGGCACACTCGAAGAACGCATTGACGAGATGCTGGAGAGTAAGCAGCAGCTCAGTGACAATATCATCACCAGCTCTGAAAACTGGATTACCGAGCTGTCGACGGATGAGCTGAAGGATCTGTTCACCCGGCGCCGCGACTGGTCGGGTTAACTCCAGACTGGATTGATGCAACATACGTAACGTTGTAAATAATAAAATACAAAAAGAGCGAAGTGTCGGAATGAATTCCGCCTTCGCTCTTTTTGTACCTTAACCCCGGACCTTCTACTTGCAGGCCTTCAATGCTTAGGGTTGCTTTAGTAAGATAATTCCATCCTAGCGCATGTTTCCAATGATGGACGATCTTGAATCCTGCATTTTCTTGATGAAATTCGTCATCACATCAAAAGCTTCATTGCGTTTGTTAGTCATAGACTGCAAACGCAGCATATCCATCTGTTGTGAATTACTTAACGCATCGATTCTGCTCTTCAGAACTTGAACTTGGACAGTATCCCCGTTCTGAGTAGCTGCCTGCAATTGTGCGTTCAATTCTGCAATCGCTTGATTGCGATTTTGAACTTCTTGAATTTGTGCCTGCAATTGGCTATCCAGCAATTTCGTGCGTTCTTGCTGAACCATCATCAGAGCTGTTTCAATGTCCATGCCGCTCAAATTAATGCTTGAGACAGAAGGTACCACCGGAGTGACCGCAGATGCACTTGCTGCAGAAGCAGAAGTTACAACCGATACAGCTGCGATGGCAGCAATAACCGTGGAAGAAATGACTTTGCTTGATTTTTTCATAACGTACACCTCCTTTAATGTTTATAGATACCATCCATTAACTGGCATCTTTCGACATCATATATCGAAGGTCCTAGATCCTACAACCCAAACTTGCGAAGTTGAGACTAAATTGATACAGATCGAGTCCCAATCTTCTCCTTACAAGTTAATACACTGTGTACTGACTTAAGTGGCCTTCCGTTTTTGAACAGCACCCATACTTCCACTTCGGCCTCCATTGGATTCCCCCCGCAATCGGCGCCTCGGCATACTCGTACTCATCGGTAAAAATGGAGCCAAACGCTTGATTTTCCAACTTATCCAATGCTAAACCGGATAAGCCACCGCTTCCTGACAAGATTAAATACTCACTGCAGGGAAAAGGGCTTCGTCCATATATGTTAAGGCAGAGGCTTGTAGGATTGAACACCCACATAATAATGGACACTGCCATTTTCTATGGCTACCGCGGCGTAACCATATAGACTTTCCGTATGGGAACGATCAGCCGATTAAATCAGACCCGACTTCTTCATCAGTCTCTGGATAATAGCGGCTACCTCCGCTCTTGTAATTGAAGCACCCGGCGCGAGTTTCCCATCGTTCCTACCGGTTATAATGCCTGCTTGCCTGCCATTCTAGGGAGCTTTATGGAATATTCATGCTCATTAAACTGGATTACCAAGCTGTCCACGGATCAGCTGAAAGATCTGTTCACACGGCGCCGCGACTGGTCGGGTTAACGTCGACAATGGTATGCATTTTGCAATAAATGAAGCCCTGCCTCATACACTGTAAAACGCAAACAGAGCGAAGAATCGGAATTGGTATTCCGCCTTCGCTCTGTTTGCATCTTATCAATGATGGATGCTGTAGAATCCATCATTGTGATGCTGATTTATTTGGCATTCATTTATTGGGCAGTCCGCTTTTGTACAGGGACCCATACTTCAACTTCGGCCTCCATTGGATTTCCATTTAGCAACACTTCTACAATCGGTCCCCCGGAATATTCAAACTCATAGTCATACTCCTCAGTTAAAAGGGAGCCAAATGCCTGATTTTCCAGCTTATCAAATGCCAAACGGGATAAACCACCGCTTCCTGACAAGATTAAATACTCGCCTGTTGGAAAAAGGACTTCGTCTGTATGTTCAGGCAGAGGCTTGGAGGATTGAACACCCGCATAATAATGGACATTGCCATTTTCTATGGCTACTGCGGCGTAACCATATGGACTTTCCGAATAAGGACGAAGGCTGGCCATTTGTCCATTATCCAATACACTTTTGAAAAAAGTCGTCTTCTTGCTTGAATACTGAGGAGTGTGGATACTGGCTCCCTCGTCTAAAAGGGTTTTAAAGCTGATGATACGAAAGGCTTGCTTCTTCTCAATCTTGTAATTGTTCATATTTATTGCCTCCTGGTTGTACATGAATTTGGTTTACGAACCAAGCATAATCTATCAACTGTGACATCTGTATGGCATACTTAAATCGGAGGTGGAGTATGAAGATTGATCGCTTACTTGCTTTGATTATGATTTTATTAGAGCGAGAGGTGGTTAGTGCGCGGGAATTGGCCGAACGTCTTGAAGTGAGCAGACGAACCATCTATCGAGATATTGATACGTTAACCTTTGCCGGACTGCCCGTATTTACGCATCAGGGAGCGATGGGCGGTGTGGGTCTGATGAAGGCCTATAAAATGGACAAGCTGTTATTCACACCACATGATATACAGACCTTGTTGACCAGTTTGAAAAGCTATAAACAGCTGTTTGACCATAATGAAATTGTTTTCGTCTTGGAGAAATTGAATGCGATTCATCGCGGGAGTGACACTGGCATTAAGGCAGGACGGTTCGCAGTGGATTTATCGTTAAATCAGGGAAATGAATCACTCCGCAATTTGCTTAGCTACATTGAGACCGCGATGAATGAACAGCGATATCTGGTCTTTGATTATGGGGATCGGGACGGTAAAATCAGTTCCCGAACGGTTGAGCCGTATCAGATTGTCTTCAAGGGAAGCAGTTGGTATTTGCAAAGCTACTGTGTCGATCGGGAAGAATTCCGTATATTTAAATTGGCGCGTATGAGCGGCCTTCAGGTATCAGAGGACGGATATGTGCCAAGAGACTTCACCCCATTACCCATGGATGGAGCCGGATGGATGAGTCAGGACTGGGTGGAGGTAACCATTCGTGTTCATCGTTCAGTCATTGATAAAGTAATTGAGCGTTTCGGGGAAGCGCATATCCTTCATATGGGAGAAGAAACCTGTCTAGCGACTTATCCCATTATTAATAATACATTCGGATACGACAAGTTACTTGCATTTGGAGATAAATGTGAAGTGATTGAACCCATTGAAGTGCGTAAGGAATTTCAAGATTACGTTCGTCGCATTCTGGGACAATATGATCATTAAGGATAATAGATACACATAACAAAACCAGCAAGCTGTCCATTCAAAATGGCAACATGCTGGTCGTTTTGTTTTATTTTCGAGACTCCGTAACAGAACCCGGCTGAGCCAATCTTCTAACGATATACGGAACCAGAATCGAAGTCAGAATAACTGCAAAAGCAATCTGTGCAATTGCCGTCTCCACATAAGGTTCATATGCCGGGTTAAATCCGGCGGCCATCGAAGGTACTACCATCGACAGACCAGCAACCGAACAAGTCGCTGCCGCTGCATAACCCGGACGTTTAAGCAACGCACGATCAATTCCGATGAGAGGCAGCATACATATGATCAGAAACAGCACAGTCACCAGCAAACCGGATAAGCTCGACTGAAATGCAATGCGCAAATTGATATTGGACCCGAAGCTTGTACCAAGAAAAGGCAGCAGAATCAATGTTCCCGGAGCGAACATCTTCTGAATATGGCTGTCCAAATTACCCAACAGAATACCAATCAGAAAAGGTACCAACGTAGCAAGAACACTGAGATAATCAATACCGACTCCACTTGCTGAATTCAATATCATGACCGGAATGACGGGAACAGCAATCAGATTCAAAATGCCAAATGCAGCTCGATCTACATCATCGCCATAGGAGTTCATCAACGCCAGATATAGTCCCGGATTGCAGCTGGTCAGAACGGCTATGAATGCTACCGCAGAGACACCACCAATCCCGCCTATACCAAAAAAATGTACAAACGCCCAGCCGAATACACAGCTGATGATTATGCGGGAAATGCAGAGCACACCTGCTCTCTTCAAGGTCGTCAGGAGCTGGGACAGGTTCAATTGTGTTCCGGACAACAACAGGATCATGCCAATGAGCACCATTGTGCCTTTTGAGGTGAACAGTGCCGTTGTAGGATCACCGATCTGAAAGAAGGCCGGAAACAGGGTGTTGATGACAGCGGCGACAAGCATGGGGACAATTAGCAAGCCGCCAGGAATTTTTTTGACACGCCCCAGAATATTCATCTTGGCTTACAGCTGCTCTCCATTGGTTTTGATCACATTCTGATACCAGAAGAACGAATCTTTACGATATCTTTTCATTGAACCATTGCCATAGTCGTCCTGATCGACATAGATGAACCCGTAACGTTTACTCATCTCGGAAGTACCTGAACTGATCATGTCGATCGGTCCCCACATCGTGTATCCTAGTACCTCCACACCATCAGCAATGGCCAGCCCCATCTGTTCAATGTGCTTGCTCAGGAAGTCGATTCGATAAGGATCGTTGACGCTACCATCCTCATTCAACTTGTCGTAGAAGCCCGAACTGTTCTCAAGAATAAATACAGGCTTTTTATAGCGGTCATAGACCAGATTAAGCGTATACCGCAGCCCAACCGGATCGATCTGCCAGCCCCATTCGTTTGCAGGCAAATGCGGGTTTTTGTAGACGCTGTGTACGTTCCCGGCTGTTAATTCAAGCTGTTCGGTATCACTGCTGGAAATCATGGAGTTGTAATACGACATACCAACGAAATCAGCCGTGTACGCACGAATGCTATCCAGATCGCCATCCTCGATGTTCAACTGGATTTCCTTGTTTTTGAAATACGTTTTACTATAGTAAGGGTACTCGCCTTTATTGAGCACATCGAGGTAGAATTGATTTTTCATCTGATCATCCTGTTGCATCTGAAGTGCATCCTCCGGCTTGCATGTGTATGGATACGTTGTAAAATATGCCACCATGCTTCCGATCTGGTTATTCGGATCAATCTCATGGGCCATCTTGGTTGCTCTGGATGCAGCTACAAATTGATGATGCAGCCCTTGGAACAGCATTTCCTCATAATTCGGAGCATCATAATCAATAATTCCGAGCGTTTTGGCCGATGCTTTCACACTCATGTTGATCTCGTTAAACGTTACCCAATACTTCACTTTGCCCTTGTAACGATTGAACAGCACGTCACAATAGTTTACATACAGATCGATCAACTTGCGGTTGTACCATCCCCCAAACTTGTCCATTAGTACAATTGGTGTATCAAAGTGGCTAATGGTAATCAGGGGCTCCATGCCATGTTTTAGACATTCTTCAATAACCTGATCATAGAACTCTAATGCCTTTTCGTTGGGAGCGGCATCATCGCCACCTGGAAATACTCTGGCCCATGAAATGGAATACCGGAATACTTTGAAGCCCATCTCGGCGAATAATGCGATATCCTCACGGAAGTTATGATAAAAATCGATCCCCCGGCGCTTCGGATATTTCACGGTATCCGGGTCATTTCTGGCCTCTTCAATCATCTCCCAATTAACCCTGATCTGCTTGGTCACCTTGCGGTCGTTCTTCTCGTTAAACTTCATCACTTCGGGAATGGTTAGACTCTTGCCATCCACATTATAAGCTCCCTCTGCCTGACAGGCGGACAGTGCACCGCCCCATAAGAAATCTTTTGGAAAATGGGTATTCGTCATTTTAGTTTCCTCCTGTTATTAAGGTCTTATTAAGACCATCTAGCTTGTAATTCGTAGATTAATCAATGAAAAGATGAGCAGTTCTTACGGAATTAACTTGATCATTGCTTCGCTCTCCCGAATCGGGCCGTTAGTCGCTGTGGTCAGTACGTCTCCGTACTGTTGCATGTTGGTAACGACAATGGATGTTATGGTGTTATATCCTGCTGACGTAATGCCTTCTGGATCAAATTCCACTAATAAATCGCCTGCCTTGATGGTCTGTCCCTGTTCGATGTGGGCGTTAAAATATTTCCCTTTCAAACTAACGGTATCCACACCGATATGGATCAGGATCTCAACACCATTCGCAGCTTTCAATCCGATGGCGTGTTTGGTTCGGTATAATGCTTCTACTACCCCGTCAAATGGAGCGTATACCTTGCCATCTGTCGGAACGATTGCAATGCCTTTACCCATTAGCTCCTGGGCGAATGCCTGATCCTCCACCTCTGAGATCGGTCTGATCTCCCCGGTCATTGGACTGACAATTAGCATATCTGAGGAAGATGCATATGCCTGAGGTGAGTCTTGTTCTACTGTCACTCCTGTTGCAGCAGCATTCCGAATGCTGTCTAACGCACCTGTTGCCTGCTGCTTCGGTTTCGCTCCATCGGCATCTTCCTTGATACCTGCCATCAGGGTAAATACAAAGCCGAGTACGATTGCGGCAATACAGCCAATAACGACATACATGTAACGATCAGATGTATACGTACCAATTGCCAATAAACCTGGAAGTGAAATTGCATTCGCTGTTGTGTGCACCAAGCTGTAGAATCCACCAACTAATCCGCCTGCAAGACAACCTGCGAAAAAGGGACGTTTATATTTGAGTGTTACACCATAGATCGCCGGCTCGGTAATCCCGAACAATGCGGTGAATCCACTTGAAGCAGCCGCTGACTTCATCGTTTTACTCTTCGTCAGTACAAACACACCGAAAGCTGCTCCAGCCTGGGCCAAATTCGCCGCTAATGCCGTTGGTAACAACACGGTTGCGCCAAGCGTAGCCACTTGTTGAACCTGAATAGGCATGATGGCATAGTGCATGCCGAACATGACCATGATTGGTTTGAAAAATCCAAGAATTGCACCAGCAAGAACACCGGCAGTGGAGAACAATGAGTTAATACCATTGGTCAACCAGTCGCCGATATATGATCCTACTGGACCAAGCACAATGAGTTCCACTGGAATCATAATAAACAAAACAATCATTGGGGTAAGCAGGACCTGCAGAAACTTGGGAATCACTCGATTGACGATCGGATACACATAACTCATAATCCATACCGCCAAGATGATTGGAATGACGGAAGAGGAATATTTCATTAACAGAATCGGCAAGCCGAGAAAATCAATACTGTTTACACCCGTCTCGGCAATCTGAGCCGCAGCGTTCAAAATGGTTGGATGCATTAATCCCGCAGCAAGAGCTACCGCTAAATAAGGATTGGTTTTGAAACGATTTGCTGCACTCACAGCCAGGAAGAACGGCATGAAATAGAAAATACAGTCCCCGATCATGTTAATGATTGTCAGGAAGCCAGAGCCTTCCAAGTAACCCATGGCAGTTATAACGGTAGCCAAACATTTGATCATCCCGCAGCCAACAAGTGCTGGCAGGACAGGCGTGAATATACCTGCGATGGTTTCAAGCACTACATTGACGGGGTTGCGTCTCTTTTTCGGTCCACTGTCTGTAGACTCCGTAAGTTCGCCAATATGGTCAGAGGTCAGATTTTTCACTTCGCTGTAGACTGCATCTACCTTAGCACCGATGACCACCTGAATCTGTCCCCCCGAATTTTGTGCCTTAAGCACGCCTTCGAGCTGATCGAGCGCTCTAAGGTCTGCTTTGTTATCATCTTTCAATACGAATCTCAAACGGGTTGCACAGTGCGTCAGACCCGATATATTTTGCTCGCCACCAACGAGATCAAGTACGTTTTTAGCCAAGTCTTTGTTGTTCATGACCCTTCTCCTCTACATGAATAAATTGGATATATAAAAAATGACCAAGCCGGGGAATCGTCATTCCCTACGCTTGGTCATGCCTGATCGAATCAGTAACAGTCCAATATGGATTATTCGGTTAGTTCCTTCACCAAGTTCATTCCGTTGGTTCGTTCGAGATTAATCGCTGGATATGCAGAATCAGATATAACTTCTCATCATCAGAACAGGTCCAGCCGTAATTATTTTTCAGGAAATCAGCAATCTTCTCCACACAAGCCAGTTCCTTCGGAAACTTCTCCTTCACCATTAGAAACAGCGATTCATTCTCGTCTTTGAGCGATTTACCGCTCATCTGCCTCAGAATAAAGTACCGGATATGTGTGGCAAAGCGCATGAAATGGATGGAATCCTCCTGAAAATCAATTTTGAGCGCATACTTGATCACCGACAGGATTTCGCCCGTCACGGTCGTTACCTTTGTCGTATCACTCATCTCTCCAGAGCCCACCTGTGCATTGACAAAATGCAGAGCAATCAGTGTTGTTTCGGCTGTCGGCAAAGCGATATCCGTTTTTTCCTGAATCAGCTTCAGCGCAGCCTCCCCCACCCGGGTCTCGTCCGGATAGAGTGTCCGTACTTCCCATTCCAGTGGGTTTTTGATACGGATGCCTTCTTTGGTTCGGGTTAATGCAAAACTGATATGGTCAGACAGGGTGAGAAGCAGATTCGGGTTAAATGTTTTATTCAGGATCTGACTGCCCAGCTTGATGACTTCCTCCGCGAGATAAATATCCTCAATTGGAATACTGTTCAGCAGATCGTACATCCTGATGTTCTTCGGAGCTACGAATATTTTCTCCACCAGGTCGGTCTCGGTCAGCTCATAAGGAGTTTTCAGAAATCCCACACCCTTGCCTACGACAAATACCTCTTCGTTATGTTCATTAATAGCGATGGCCACGTTATTGTTTACTTTCTTGATAACCTTCAATGTTCTCACCCCCCGACAAAAATAAAAAAAGACCGAAAGCGATTACAGTAAAGCAATCGAATTCGGTCATGCCTGGTTTCCCCAGTAACAGTCCGTGTTATGAATATATGTATTATTATAGTGCTGTTTTTGGAAAAGTCAATCATCCAATGTTAGGGAAAAACCAACCTCTCTTTCATTGAAGGGAACGCACAGATCCGATACGTCATATGTAACAACGATTAATAAAAAAGAAAATGTGACCATATGCCCTAACCGCCAGTCTAATTCATATAAAACCAGCCAAGTGCTGCGTTCATCCCTCCAATACGAAAGGAGCTGTTATCCATGGATTCAACCGATCTCGTTAACCTGGCCATCCAAGGAGATCGTGAAGCCTTTATCCGGCTTATTCGAGACATTGAAAACTCTTTGTACAATACGGCAAAATCCATGCTGCGAAAAGAGGAGGACGTAGCCGATGCCATTCAGGAGACAATCCTGAACGCTTATAAATCGGTGCATACGCTTCGGGAACCCCGGTATTTCAAAACCTGGCTGTTTCGCATCCTCATCAATGAATGCAATACGATGCTGTCCCGCCGCTCCCTCTCCACCGCTTATGCGGAGGTGCCGTCAGAAAAGCGGGAGCATTCTAGTCCCTACGATGAGGTCGATATGCGAGAAGCAGTAGACCGTCTGGAGGAATCGAAACGGATTGTAGTCGTTTTGCATTATTTTGAGGACCTGTCCCTACGTCAAGTCGCCGATGCGCTGAATATTTCCGAAAGTGCAGTGAAAATGAGACTTACTCGGGCAAGGCAGGAACTGTATCAGAAGTTCAAAAATTTTCGGGAGGTAAACTTACATGTCAAACCTGTTTAATATCGATCAGGAATTAAAGCAGCAAGCGAAGGAGCGTCCCCTGATGTCTGAACACGTACGTAATCGAATTGATGCCACACTGGAATCTCTACCAGACTCACCAAATATATTGAAAACCGAACAGACTTTGCGCTCCAGTCGCCGAAACAAGCGATGGCACAGGGCTGCAGCCGCGACGATCGCAGCCGGAGTATTGGGCGTGACCGTATTTGCATCCGGTTTTGTATCACCGGCCATGGCTGACTCCTTGCGCAATATTCCGCTCGTGGGCAGCCTCTTCAGCTCGATTGAAGCCGATATGGGTCTGCGAACGGCGGGCAAAGAAGGCTTGACTGTCCCTGTTAACAGCGAGGTCGCTTACCAGGATGTGAAGCTGGAAGTGCTGGAAGCGGTATATGATGGTACCCGTGCTGCGTTTCTAGTTCATTTCACCGCGCCTAATCTGAATCAGGGCATGTATGACAATGGCAAGGACATTGTGAAGCTGAGCAGCGGAATCGAGAATGTCTTTTTTCAAGCCAACGGGTCCCGCCCGGACAGCGGTCTGTTCTATAGTTCCGTCGGGGCGAACGAGCCCGACACCCTGCTTTTTGAACAGGTTATTCCCTCCGATCAGAAAGACCCTTTCCCGGATCAGTTTGACGCTAAAGTTAAGTTGATGCTCCAAGGGATTGATCACGAGTTTGAGTTGACGGTTCCTTTTGCCAAATCAACAGACAACATCCACCACGTTCAGCCTGATACCGTCATGACCAATGATCTGTATACAGCTGCTGTTACGAACGCCGAAGTTACACCTGTCACCACTCGCTTAACTACTGTTATCGGTTTAAATAATACAGACAAATTGACCACCAAAGAAGAAGAACAGCTGCGTCACATCAGATTTGCCGTCTATGATGATCAGGGCCGGCCACTGAGTGCACTCAGCGGCGAGGGCATATACGAGGGCAACCAACTGAAATCGGAACACATATATGCCACGACAGCCAAGGATGTAAAATATCTGATTGTGAAACCTTTCGAGATCAAAGATGACTTCGCAGAAGAGGTTAAAGACAGTCAATTCATCAAGGGAATGGAAATGAAGATTCAGCTTCCATAGCCTGAACTCATTCCCAATTAAACACCCTGATATGAGAGTCTTCAGTGGATCCCGCTTCTGACTAATGGCCATATGGGAGTTACCACGCGGAGTATCATTCAAAGCTATGCAGTAAACGATGATTAGCAAACATAAAGTACCCCTGAAGGCAAAACATGGTCCATGTCCCAAGATGAAAAAAGCAGTCTGCTATGGTACAATGAAGGAATTGTGTATTCAGAGACAGACATGTGGATAAAGGCCATGAACGAAGGATCTCTGGTGCGCTTTTATCCATTCATCATGCTGCCATTCTAGGGAGGCTTATGGAACAACCATGCTCATTATTGGTATCGCCGGAGGAACCGGCTCCGGTAAAACGACGGTAGCTCGCTCCGTCATAGACCGTCTGGGATCAGGTAAAGTCACGTTTATATCCCAAGACAATTATTACAAAGACCAGTCGCAGCTCACACCTGAGCAACGCCGACTCACCAATTACGATCATCCGTTTGCATTCGATAATGATCTGTTGATTGAGCATCTCACCTTGTTGAAAAAAGGCCAAGCGGCGTATGCTCCCGTATATGACTTCACCATAGATAACCGTGCCGCCAATGAAACGGTCGAACTGGCACCGAACCATATCGTTATTGTGGAAGGACTGCATGTCCTGATTGATGAACATCTGCGCGCCCTTCTGGATATTAAGGTATTTGTTGATACGGATTCCGATGTGCGTATTCTGCGCAGAGTACTGCGGGATATGGAAGAACGCGGCCGTACGATTCAATCCGTGTACAAACAATATCTCGAAACCGTTAAACCGATGCATGATGCGTTTATCGAGCCTTCCAAAAAATATGCAGACATCATCATACCCGAAGGTGGACATAATGAAGTCGGTATTCAGATGTTATCCATTTTGACTGAGAAATATCTGACCGGTGAAAAGTGGAGTGGCGCATAATTTAACATGATGATGCTGCATTAGGCGTTCTGCTCTGCTCAAGTCAGAGTGAGACAAAACAGGCATCGCTCGTACAACTGACCACTATAATCCAGGTTGCGATTAGCGCAATCTGGATTTTTTGGGTATTTCTATTTTATAATGAACTCCATAGCTGAAAGGAGACATCATAACATGGCTACTTTTGAAGAGTTTATACAGCATGATATCCGCGTTGGTACTGTGGTAGAGGCCGAACCTTTTCCAAAGGCACGCATCCCTGCCATTAAAATGACCATCGATTTCGGCCCACTTGGCCTTAAACGTTCGAGCGCCCAAATTACGAAACGTTATACCCCCGACATGATGGTCGGCAAGCAGGTTATTGCTGTAGTCAATTTCCCGCCGCGCCGAATTGCGGGTTTTGTATCGGAAGTACTGGTGCTTGGCGGCGTACCTGATGAAGGCGACGTTGTATTGTTAACGCCTGACCAGACATTACCGAATGGAACACCGATTGCCTGATTTTTCATCATGTTGCTATCCCTTTCTTTTCACTTTAAAGCATAAGGCTATGAATCTTCGGATTCGTTGCCTTTTTTTTGCATGGTAGAGTACTAATGATTATGGATATTTAGTATCTAGTAGTGTGAAGCAGTGCCAGCTAATCTCCCTGTTCCATACTTCTCGATCCTTTCGGAGACACGCCCGTCACTCGCTTGAACATCTTGGAAAACAGCAAGGGATCTGTGTACCCCACCGAGTGGGCCACTTCGCTAACCGATAGAGCCGAATGCTGCAGCAGCTCAGCTGCACGATTCATCCGGTATTCGAGAAAGAAAGCCTGTAATGACTTGCCATACCTCTCCTTGAAAAGCCCTGACAGATATGTGCGATCCAAACCTACAGCTCGGGCAATATCTAGAATTGAAGTTCTCTGGCTATACCTGTTCTCCATAAATTGAACGGCCTGCCTGATGTATTCCTCTTTGCTCGAAAGAGGTCGCTGTACCTGCTCTCCTGTGGGAGAAGAGGCAATCAATTCGGCGATCAACCGGTACAGTAGGCTCTGGTTGAACACATCTCCCCCGGTGCGCGTGGATGCTTGAACCATCTCGGTATACAGGCAGTCGAATGTATCCGCATCTCTGGCATCAAATACAGGATGTTCCGGACTAATGTGGGCTCGCTGCATGAAAGCCTTGGCATGAACCCCTTTAAACCCAAACCAGGAATATGTCCACGGCTGCTTCGCATCTGCTTCATAATGAATAAGCGTGTCCGGAAGAATCACAAATCCCTGGCCCTGTGTAAGGTCATATTGCTGATCCGCCATATATACAGTGCCCCGTCCTTCATGAATGTAATGAACGATATAGGCATCCCGAACACCTGGCCCCCAATAATGCGAAGGATCACATACCTGCCAACCGAAAAATAACAGCACCAATTCCATCTGCGTCAAATCCATAGGAACCACGTTCGTTTCGATTAATTTCAACACTTCACCCTCCCTCTGCTCACCACAACCGCAATCTCTTCACTAAAATTATAACAGGTAAATAGATGAAATATTAGCTGTAAGCGAATCCATAAATGGGATTATGCCATGTTTATAAGAGGTTGAGCCATAGTTATATCGGCCTAATCCACCTATATTGGAGGTACACCAATTATTCAGGGAGGCTGAACTTGAGATGAACAAAATTACGTTCCTCGGTGCGGGAAGCACCGTTTTTGTCAAAAATGTATTGGGTGACGTCATGATGACCGAAGCACTTCAAGATTTTGAGCTGGCGTTGTTCGATATTGATGCGGAACGCCTAAGCGACTCGGAGCGCTTGCTCACAAGTATGGCACGTTCGATCGGAAGTGGTTGTGCCATCAAAGCCTATACCGACCGCAAGGAAGCACTGCGCGGGGCCAAATATGTGATTAATGCCATTCAAGTAGGCGGATATGATCCATGTACCATTACGGATTTTGAAATTCCGAAGAAATATGGATTGCGTCAGACGATTGCCGATACGCTCGGAATTGGCGGGATTTTCCGTAATTTGCGGACGATTCCGGTGATGCTCGATTTTGCACGGGATATGCAGGAAGTGTGCCCGGATGCGTGGTTCCTCAACTACACCAACCCAATGGCGGTACTGACAAATGTCATGAACGTGCATGGCGGAATTAAAACCGTAGGTCTGTGTCACAGTGTACAGGTGTGTGTGCCGCATCTGTTTGATGCACTGGGGATGGATCAGACGGGTGTGGTCGCGAAAGTTGCGGGTATCAACCATATGGCCTGGCTGCTGGAAGTAACACGGGATGGTCAGGATCTGTATCCGGAGATTAAACGTCTGGCGAAAGAAAAGCAGAAAGAGCAGCATGGCGACATGGTGCGATTCGAGCTGATGCAGCGCTTTGGATACTATGTAACCGAGTCCTCCGAGCATAATGCCGAGTACCATCCTTATTTTATCAAACGAAACTACCCGGAGCTGATCGAACGCTTCAACATTCCGCTGGATGAGTATCCGCGCCGCTGCGTGAATCAGATTGAAGGCTGGAAGGAAATGCGTGAGAAGCTGTTATCCAGCGAAAATATCGAACATACGCGCAGCCGGGAATACGCTTCGCATATTATGGAAGCCATGGAGACCGATCGCCCTTACAAAATTGGCGGTAATGTCATGAATAACGGACTGATTACCAACCTGCCTCGTGAGGCCTGTGTTGAGGTGCCTTGTCTTGTGGATGGATCAGGCATCAGCCCAACGTATATCGGGGACCTGCCTCCGCAACTCGCGGCATTGAACCGCACGAATATTAACACCCAACTGTTGACCATCGAAGCGGCGATTACGGGCAAAAAAGAGCACATCTATCATGCCGCGATGCTTGACCCGCATACAGCTGCCGAGCTTTCCATCGATGATATCGTCTCAATGTGTGATGAATTGATCGAAGCTCATGGGGACTGGTTGCCGAAGTACACGTCATAAGAAATCCATTGTTCGCAATTCTAGAAGCATTAGTCTCCTCTCAACAGGGAGAGGCTGGTGCTTTTTTTGAGCTTTCATCTTGTTTCCCAGCCTAATCCTGAAGCAGAAAACGATATCCGATTCCCGGCTCGGTCTGAATAAAACGTGGACGCGTGGGATCCTCCTGCAATTTTTTGCGCAGATGTCCGACATATACCCGCAAGTAGTGGCTGTCCGACTCATGATGATGTCCTCCCCACACTTGTTGCAGCAGCTGGCGTTGGGTAATAATTTTGCCTGCATGAGTTGCGAGTACTTTCAGCATTTCATACTCGGTTGGTGTTAACTTTACTGGTGATCCATCCAAATCGACCTGTCTCTGGGCCAGATCAATGGTAAGCGGGCCAAAACGCAATACCGGCTCATCCGTAGTTTTGGCCACATGGCGAAGGGCAACCCGAATACGGGCAACGAGCTCGCCCATGCCAAACGGTTTGGTGACATAATCATCTGCTCCGCCATCAAGTGCAGCAATTTTATCCTCTTCGCGTTCCTTTGCAGTCAGTACAATGACTGGTACCTGCGACCATTCCCGGATACGCTGAAGTACATCCATTCCGGACATACCGGGCAAACCCAGATCAAGCACAATCAGATCAGGATGCACAATGCTCGCCTGAATGACCGCTTCTTCGCCGTCGGCGCATTCGTGAATCTCAAATTGGTGCGCCTGAAGCGTAACCTTCAGCAGTTTACGGATTTGCGGTTCATCATCCACAATCAATATGCGCGCGCCTTGTGCCGTCATGTCATTCTTCCTCTCCTTGTCCCATATACGGGAATGATGCTTCGGGTTCCTCTGTGGGCAAACAGATGCATACCCGGGTCCCGCCTCCCGGATTGGGTTCTGCGGTAATCGTACCTCCGTGAACTTCGACAATTCCCCTACAGATGGCAAGCCCGAGTCCCGTACCTGTCACATGCCGTGATGATTCGGATCGATAAAATTTCTCAAATACCCGCTCGCGGTCTGCTTCCGGAATCCCTACACCCGAATCAGCCACCACGATGGTCATTCGTCCATGCGGCCCATCCACCTTCACCGTAATGACGATTTCACTGTCCTCTGGTGAATATTTGATGGCATTGCTGATCACATTGACCAGAACCTGCTCCAGCAAAACCTCATCGCCGGATACAAACGGCGGCTGATCCGGCAGTTCCACCCGAATGCGACGGTGCTGGATGAATTGCTGAACCTGGGTTAACACAATGCCGATCATGTCGCCCACATCGCACCATTTCCTGCGCAGCTGCAACATGCCACTCTCCAGCTTCACCATGCCCAGCAAATTGGTTACCAGCCTGTTCATACGCAGCGCTCCATCCCGGATATTGCCTGTCAGTTCTTTTCGATCCTCCGGGGTAAAAAGAGAATCATTCTCCAGCAAACCTGTCGCTGAACCAATGATGGCCGTAAGGGGTGTGCGCAGCTCATGGGACACCGAATCGAGCAAAGCGGTACGAATTCGTTCCGATTCAGCCGTCACCTGCGCGAGTCTCGCTTCTTCAGCCAGCTTAACACGGGCAATGGCGCTTGCTGCCAGCCCGCCACACGCTTCCAGCAAACGCAGCTCTTCCCGCTGCTCCTGAAGATCGCTGGATTCCAGATTCACAGCGAGCACCCCATGTATCTGGTCTTCTGTACGCAGCGGCACATACAGACCAGACGATTCCCGCAGGCTGGAGGACCCGCGTCCGGCGATTTCGCCATGTTTATACACCCATTTGGCAATAGCGACTTCAGCTTCTCCTTCACCCCAGGCTATTGAATCCGAATCCTCCGAAGAGGAGGTAACCTGAATTTCGCCTTGAGCATTCGGGAGATATATTGCCGCCGGAGCCCCAAGTGTCAGTGACACTTGTCTCACAATGTTTCCCAATAGGGTATGCAAATCTGTAACAGCCGTCATCTGACGGCTTAAAGCATATAGCGAATTCGTCGTAATCTCGCGTTGTTTTACCACCTCAAGCTGCTGCCGCAGGCGCCCCGCCAGACTCGCCGTTAATACTGCCACTGCCAAATACACAATAAAAGAAAACATATATCGCAAATCTTCAACCGTAAAACTGAGAAACGGGGGAACAAAAAAGAAGTCAAAGGCAACAACGCTAAGACTTGCTGCATATATGGCCGGACCCATTCCCCAGTACACAGCGCTGACCAATACCGGAAAAAGATAAATTAGCCCCACGTTAACCAGGTCATCACTAATCCCTATCGCATGAAGCAGAATGGTTAGCAATGTGATTCCAAGGGTTACCCATATATATTTGGGAACACGGTTCAGCTTCAGCCAGACGTCTTCCCCTTTATTTCGTTCAGACACAGCACATCTCACATCCCGCTCAGATCATAATCGTAGTCCGCAACGATCAATACGTCCATATGTCTGGATAACCGCACCAGCCTGCTGACCACCGTTCCCTTTCCACGATAGCCGTTCAGCCACCAGACCCGTTTCGCTTGACCAACCACCAACTGCGTTGCCCTTTCCTCAGAAGCTTTACCCGCCAAAATACCAGGCACATCTCTCAGCCTCTGGCTATGATGAATATGAAATTTACCGCCCAGTCGAACGGTCAGCTGTTCCAGCTCCTCCAACTGGCATTTCACTTCGTCATTCATGACTTGACCTACATGAACATGGTGCACATGCCAGACCGCCTTTAACCGGTAGGCTGTGCGGAATCCGCGACGGATCAGCCGCTCCGCATGCTCATCACTGCTTACACAGACAAAGACCGCCTCCTGTCTGCGCCAGGGACCGCGAAGTGCACTTTTGTGCTCCTGTGATTCAAGCCGTTCATCCACATCATCGGCCAATTCCCGCAGGGCAAGTTCCCGTAAGGCAATCAGATTGCCAATGCGAAAAAAATGACCAAGCGCTTGTTCCACCTTGGCTGCTGCATAGATTTTACCCTCCCGCATGCGTTGCCGCAAGGCTTGAGGGGCCACATCGATAAGTTGGACCTCATCTGCCGTTTGCAAAATCTGATCCGGCACGGTCTCTCGGACCCGAATTCCCGTAATATGTTCCACCGCATCGTTCAGACTTTCCAGATGCTGCACATTCACGGTAGTTATGACAGAGATGCCCGCATCCAACAGGATCTGCACATCTTCGTAACGCTTTTGCCGCAAGCTTCCCGGGACATTTGTATGCGCGAGCTCATCCACCAGTACCACTTCAGGACATAGACGAAGAATCGCTTCTATATCCATTTCCTCGAGCTGCACCCCTTGGTACATCCGCTGCTCTCGTGGGATGATGGATAATTGGCCGATCTGTTCCACCGTCTCCGCCCGATTATGCGTCTCCAGCAGACCAATCCGTACGTCGATGCCTTTGCGGAGCAGATCATTGCCTTCCCGGAGCATCATATAGGTTTTCCCCACACCTGGCGCAGCACCGATGTATACCTTGAACTTACCACGCCGAATCTGACCAATCTGTGCCTTCATCTCCTGCTCACTTAACCTGCGATATGTTGGAGTCTCTGTATCCGGCAATCGGGTCGGAAGTACCCGCTCGCCCTCATGTTGTGCCCGATCGGCTAGCAGAAACAGATCGACACCCCGCACTCTGCGCAGCAAGGAATTAACAAATGATCCCCGCCACAGCTCCTGCCAGCGACTGTGCCGTGAGTGTCCCATAACAATACGGGTAATCTGATGCTGGACTGCGTAGCGTGCAAGTGTAGATGGAATGTTACGGCGGTGTAACACAGGCAATTCCTCAAACTGCCCTCCGAATTTCTCCACAAGTTTGATCATGTTGCGACGAAAAACAGTAGCTTCCTTGGATAGCGGCTGCTTCATATTGCGAAAGGTCACAGCATGCAGATCTCCGTTTAATCTCTTCGCAATCTGTTGTCCCCGCCGAATATAGATGGACCCGTTCCAGTGATATTGGGTGGATACTAAAATGCGTTCCATAATGCCTGTCGTAACCGTAATTCCCATCTCTTCCCGGTGCTCACGCAGTGATTCGTTGACCCCTTCCGCAACAAGTCGAAGAGCCAGTTCACGCAAAATGCCCAAATTGCCATGCCGAAACACCGCTTCACCTTCATGTCCCCGAAGATGTCCCTCCGCAAGGCGGCTTAATACGGTTTCAGGAGTTACATCGATCAGCTTCACTTCATTGGCCAGTTCAAGGGTATCGGCAGGCACGGTATGCTCTGCTGCAATTCCCGTTAGCTGACGTGCAAGCTCCGTATATCCCTCCAGCTCATATACATTCACCGTTGTAATGACACTGATGTTGTGTCGCAGCAAATACTGAATGTCTTCCAGTCGGGTTGCATGACGTGCCCCTTTTCTATTTGTATGAGCAAGCCCGTCAACGAGCACAACCTCCGGATTACGTGCCAGCAGGGCATCCAGATTCAGATCCTTCATCTCCATGCCATCCTTCCAGCGAGACCAGTGAATGCTTGGAATCCGCTCCAACTCGCCGAGCTGCTCCACGGTCTCCGGTCTTCGCATAGTCGACACAGCGCAGATGACCACATCAATCCCCTGGTGGCGCAATGTGTTTCCTTCCCTAAGCATATGATACGTTTTGCCTGAACCGCTGACCGGACCGATATATATCTTCAAGGTGCCCTGCTGCAGCTTCGTGATCATCTTCAAGATGTCTTCCGGGGACTTCCGCTTGAAGCTGTCTTCCATCCTGTTCACTCCCCCAACATAACCTTTACTTAAAATGGAGAAAGCCCCTTCCGAAGCTCGGAAGAAGGCCTGATACGAACAACCAAGGGAAGTTGCATCCCCCGTGGATCTACCCAACTCGATGCCTGTTATTTCAGCTCAGCTGTTAACGCCCGATTCAAAGCGGTCACATTCACACGCGGCTCACCGAATATGCCCAACTGTCGCCCTTGTGTATGTTCCTCCACGATCTTGGCAAGCTCTTGCTCACCAAGGCCCGTTGCCTGGCTAATCCGCGGAATCTGTGCTTTTGCCGCTTCCGGTGACAGATCCGGGTCAAGACCGGAACCGGAACCTGTCACGAGATCTGCAGGAATTTGCTGCATTCCCGGATTCTCTTGCTTGAGCTGAGCTACCTTTTCCTTCATTTCAACAATATACGCCTCCGAGGCCACGGCACGATTGGAACCAGCCGATGCGGTTCCATCATAATTGGCATTCGATGCCCGGGGCTGGAACAGCCCCAGCGACTTTACTTCCTGCGCCAGCAGCGAGGAACCGATGGTTTTCCCGCCTTGTGTGATCAGACTGCCGTTCGCCTGATTCGAGAAGAGCAGCTGTGCCACTCCAGTTGTAACCAGCGGGTAGATAATACCGCAAATCAGCATAAGAACGACAGACAACCGAATGGCGGGCAGTACCTGTTTCATATGAATCACATCCTGAAATTATTATTGTAAAAACTCAACCTATACGTGTTACACTGGTTCACTCCGATTGCAGCACCTTCGTGTAAATCAAGGCTTCTTCTTAAATGTTTAGTTAAATAAGCCCCGACAGCACCAGATCAATCAGCTTAATTCCGATAAACGGTACGATTACACCGCCCACACCATAGATGAACACATTCCGTCCAAGCAGCCGTTCCGCGGACATGGCCCGATATTTCACGCCCCTCATGGCGATTGGAATTAGCAGCGGGATAATGATGGCGTTAAAGATTAGCGCTGACAGAATCGCGGACTGTGGTGAAGCGAGATTCATAATATTCAGTGCCTGGAGCTGCGGCATAGCCAGAATAAACATGGCCGGGATGATAGCGAAATACTTGGCAATGTCATTGGATATCGAAAATGTCGTCAGTGCGCCGCGGGTAATGAGCAGCTGCTTGCCAATGGAGACCACCGACAACAGCTTCGTCGGGTCGGAATCCAGATCGATCATGTTGGCCGCTTCCTTGGCCGCCATGGTGCCCGAATTCATTGCTAGGCCGACATCGGCCTGCGCCAGAGCAGGAGCATCATTGGTGCCATCGCCGGTCATGGCGACGAGCTTGCCCTCCTGCTGCTCTTTTTTGATCGCGGTAATTTTGTCTTCCGGCTTGGCTTCGGCAATAAAATCATCCACGCCCGCTTCCAGCGCAATGGTCGCCGCCGTCAGGGGATTATCCCCTGTACACATGATTGTCTTGATGCCCATGGATCTCATCTCTGCAAACTTCTCTTTCAGCCCCGGCTTTACCGTATCTTTCAGATAGATTACGCCATAAATCTGGTCATCAATCGCAACAGCAAGCGGTGTACCCCCAGCCTTTGCAATTCGGTTAGCTATATCGTCCAAATCGCCGGGTATCCGCCCTCCACGGGAGGAAATATGGCGTTTGATCGCATCCACCGCACCTTTGCGAATTTGCTTCCCACCGCTTAGATTCAGACCCGACATACGGGTCTCTGCGGTGAAGTTCACATGTTCTGCATCTGCATATTCTGTCTCCGCCCAGTTCTCGCCCTGCTTGCCAGCCAATTCAACAACCGAGCGCCCCTCCGGTGTCTCATCGACTACGGAAGCTTGCAGCGCAGCCCGAGTCATCTCCTGTGCAGATACGCCCTGAACAGGAATAAACTCCGAGGCCATGCGGTTGCCGTACGTAATTGTTCCGGTTTTGTCCAGGATTAGCGTGTCAATATCGCCTGCCGCTTCCACCGCTTTACCCGACATGGCGAGTACGTTGAACTGCGTGACCCGGTCCATGCCCGCAATACCGATAGCAGATAACAGCCCGCCGATCGTCGTCGGAATCAGACAGACAAGCAACGCGATAAGGGTAGCCAGATCGAGCCGGATGCCCAGATAGTTCGCCATTGGCACCATGGTCATGATGACAATCAGGAATATCAGGGTCAACACGGCGAGCAGTGTTGTCAGCGCAATTTCATTCGGCGTTTTCTGGCGCTGTGCGCCTTCAACGAGTGAGATCATCCGGTCGAGGAACGACTCTCCCGGATCGGTCTGCACACGCATCACGATATAGTCGGAAGTAACCCGCGTGCCTCCCGTAACGGAGGAGAAGTCACCGCCCGCCTCCTTGATCACGGGAGCGGATTCTCCGGTAATGGCCGACTCGTCGATAGAGGCCAGCCCTTCAATAATCTCACCGTCCGTGGGAATCAGTTCGCCTGCTTCTACACGGACGATATCTCCTTTTTTCAACTGGGTCGAAGAGACTTGCTTGATGGTTCCGTCTTTCTGTACCAGCTTCGCAGTAGTGTCCGATTTCGTCTTGCGCAGCGTATCTGCCTGAGCTTTACCCCTTCCCTCTGCCAGTGCTTCAGCAAAGTTGGCAAACAGCAACGTGAACAACAGGATGAGAAACACCGCGATGTTGTACCCTCGCCCTGCCTCGGATGCAACAAATAGATCTGGATTGATACATAACAGCAATGTGATGAGTGTGCCGACTTCGACGATAAACATCACCGGATTTTTGATCATGACGACCGGGTTCAGCTTCTTGAAGGCATCCAGAGATGCCTGGAGCAGAATGTCCCGACTTAATGTTTTGGTTCTTTTGGGCGTACCGGGATCCACACCCGTACCTCTCGTTCCTTTACCATGGGTCCTGATCGTGCCTCTATCTAATCCTTCCACCGTCTGCTCCTTCTTTCGTTCTACAACATTCATTGTGATAATCCACCTCCGTGCTTTACATCCTTGCTCCTATTCCCATATCCGATCACTGTACCGCTCATCATCGGATCATCGCCAAATGCTCTGCAATCGGTCCAAGCGCCAGTGATGGGAAGAACGTCAATGCACCAACTACCACAATCATCATCACCAGAATACCTGCAAAAAGAGGCGTGTGAGTACGCAGTGTACCCGTTGTTACGGGAACCACCCGTTTGGTAGCTAGTGATCCGGCAATGGCGAGCATCGCGATCATGGAAATGTATCTTCCGAGCAGCATCACCACACCAATGGCGATGTTGTAAAAGTCTGTGTTAGCATTCAGCCCTGCAAACGCCGATCCATTATTGGCAGCCCCTGATGCAAAGGCATATAACACCTCGGTCAGACCATGCATGCCTGAATTCGAAATCGAAGCGACAGATTCAGGACGCATCAGCGCAAGCGCGGTCGGAGCCAGAATAATCAAAGGATGAACAAGCAGCGCGATGGACGCGAGCTTCACTTCCTTACCCTCAATTTTTTTGCCAAGAAATTCAGGGGTCCGCCCAACCATCAACCCACAGATAAACACGGCCAGAATCACATAGAGCAATCCGTTGAGCAAACCTACCCCTTTACCACCGAATACGTTATTGAGCATCATCTCAGCCAGTGCAACCATGCCACCAAGCGGGGTGAGCGACTCATGCATATTGTTCACTGACCCGGTTGTGGCTGCTGTGGTAACCGCTGTGAAGAGCGCCGATTCGGATACCCCAAACCTGACTTCCTTGCCCTCCATATTACCTTGGATTCCCACCGCATCCAGCGCTGGCACACCGCGATATTCCGAAACAAATACCGTGGTCAGCATCACGAGGAAAAGTAAACTCATGGCCGCAAACAGCGTCCAGCCCTGCTTCCGATTGTTTACCATAATGCCGAAGGCATAAACCAGCGCAGTAGGAAGCAGCATCATGCAGACGATATGCACCAGGTTCGACAACGCCGTGGGGTTCTCAAATGGATGCGCTGCATTGGTTCCGAACCAGCCTCCACCATTGGTACCCAAGTGTTTAATCGACTCCAGCGAAGCGACCAGCCCGCGGCTAATCGTCTGATGCGCCCCATCCAGCGTGGTAGCGTTCACCGCTCCTGCCAGTGTCTGCGGCACACCCTGGAATACGAGGAACAACGCCACAATGAAGCTCAGCGGCAAAAAGATTCTCGTAATCGACCGTACCACGTCGACGTAAAAGTTCCCCAGTTCATCCCGTCGGCCCACCAGGCCGCGAATGAATGCAATAGCGACCGCGAAGCCGGTCGCGGCTGAGGTGAACATCGGAAACGTCACTGCCAGCATCTGTGACAGATACGACAGGGCGTTCTCGCCCGTGTAAGACTGCCAGTTCGTGTTGGTCATGAACGATGCAGCTGTATTAAAGGCCTGTGCCGCAGGCATATTGCCGATGCCATCCGGGTTGAGCGGCAAATATTTTTGCAGCCGCAGCACCAGAAACATCAATAACAACATGACGAAGTTCGAAATGAGCACGGCCGACAGGTACTTTTTCCAACCCATCGACTCGTTCTCCTTCACCCCCATCAATCGATACAGCAATCGCTCAGGCCCGCCAAATATCCGATCCAGTCCTGTTCGCTTGCCGTCAAACACCTTCACCAGATAACTCCCCACTGGCTTCACCAGCAGTATGATGATCAGCAGCGTCACCGCCACTTGTAATAAACCGCTACTCATATCCGCATTTCCTCCCTAAAATCGACGATCCGTGTGCTTCTGGTTTCATGCCCCAAGCGACCATCAGAATTTCTCCGGCCTCACCAGCACGTAACCAAGATAGACTACCAGTGCGAGCACAATCATGCCGATGACGATCATACGGCTTCTCCCCTTTCATGCCCTAAGCATTCATGCTTTCTCACAAAACTTTACAAATCCCCAGAACACCACAAACAACAGCACAACCAGCCCAATTATCGTGGCATCATTCACCATGTGCTCCCCTCCCTCTCTCTACCGTTCTTGCAACCTTCTACATATGAAATCGTAATACGAAACGCTGTAAAAAGGGGGTAAAGAATACCTGCCAGGGTGTAAAAAAAGCGTAAAAAAAACGCTCCCCTCAGCGATCAGCTGAAGGAAACGGGTCTATGTATATTGGGTGCCCTTCATCCAAACGGATTCTGGGCCCATTGCAGCAGTCTCTTCCGGGTAATTTTCCCGTGTGACGTATGTTGAATGACTTGGCCGCTGTCCAGCAGCAGAACTTGAGGCGATTCATGGTGAACCTCGGTATCTTCCGCAATGCGGCGGGAAAGCGAGCGGCTTTCGATGACTTTGACGATCCGGTACTCTATCTTCTGTGCGGGATCTGAGGCATTCGAGCCAACAAACGCCATAAACTCCCTGTATGCTCTCGCACTGGTTGGACAAGTCGTACTGTGTTTCAGCAGCAGCACCGGATGATCCTGCGACCGCTCAAGCACCTCTTCCCATTCCTCCGGCTTATGCAATTCCTTGACATGTTCACTCAGCATATCATCGAGCCCTGAGCCTGCACGTTTGCTAACGACAGATCCAACCACGACGCCCAATGCCACACCAAAGGCAATCCCCAGGGCGATCTGGTTCGTAGCCACACCAATACTCGTTCCAATGGCAATACCCACCCCAAGCCAAAGAGTTTGAGGATTCGCTTTTTTATCCATGGAGATCATCCTCCTTGAAGATATTTTATAAAAAATATTAACTTTAATGTAGGAAAAGTCACTCATTTGCCTGTATAAAATGGCTATGGTAACATAAGAATAGACAACAAGGAGAGGTAAAACCCTCTCACGGCGCGCGTCTGTTCAGATGCAGAGCAAATCCCACCGCAGGCGGTCAACCTGTTTAACGGTGGGTTTTTGTTTATGTGTTCTAACGGTAATTTTCACCCGTTGTCTACCGAAAATTATACCATAGGCGCCTTCGCAGGCGCTTTTATATTCCTCATCGAAGGGTCCACTTTTGTGATACACTGAGTGTAATTTGGCAACGATGAACATGAAGATATGATTGGAAAGGCGGAAATTCGTTATGGCATATGCTTTTATGATCGAACCGCAGTATTATACCGCTTTGGAGAACGAAGACGAGTTGATTGAGAAGTGCCAGGAATGGGGATTGCTTTCGGAAAAAGCAACGAAGGTAAAAACGTTCTATTATAAAGGGAATGGGTTGAATATGCCCTGCACCATCGTTGGCTTTGTCGATCATATGGCAGCAGTCATTCAATTGGACAATGAACAGAAACACTGCATTCATCCGTCTTATCTGAAAGAAATGCAGGCTTCTGGCTATAATGTGAAAAATCTGGTCGGAGCAGGCACGGCAAAGGACAAATCTAATGAACCAGTCGCTACAACCAACTTAGAAGAGCTCCCTAGCTCTGATACTGCACAAGATCCTGTTACTGATTCCTATTCGGATAAGATTCCATCCGGTATGAGTGACTTCGATTCGGAACTGGATATGTACACGGATGAAGATGATACCTCCTCTGCTTTAAAAGGCGACCCTGACGGTCTGGTGGAAGCGTATGTTGGACCCGCTAACGCAACAAGCAGCGCTGCTAAACCGAAGGCGAAAACCGCAGGTAAAACCAAGTCGATCAAGATTGAGCTGCCGGAGGGTAAAGTGAAAATGTCCGCTGTCGTGAAGGAATTTACGACCGTGCCGAACCACTTTTCCGACAATGATGATGAAGTCATTATCTATGAAGCCGTTACGATCACCGAGCCCGAGGTTGTTGACGTTGGCGAAGCCTGGTCTAGCCACAGTGCCACGATCAAGAAGCAGGAGCTTGAGGTTGGTGATGTGCTTACTTTTGAAGCAAAGATTATCAAGAAAAAGCTGGCCAAAAACCCTGTTCCCTACAAAATCAACAACCCTTCCAAGATCCAGAAAGAAGTCTAATTTTCAGATTAGCAAGTATACACACTCCTTGCAGGAGTCACAAAAAAACCTCCAGACACGGTACTCATGTCCTGGAGGTTTTGTAGTTTGATCTTATATGGCCGAGACGCTATCTCGCAATTTACTGATGGTTGGCTGCAACACAGCTGATCTGGAACTGAACGCCAAATTTATCGATAACCATGCCGTAGGCCGGACTCCAAAATGTTTCCTGTATCGGCATCTTCACTTCTCCGCCGTCCTGCAATTGATTAAAAATGGATTTGGCTTCATCCGGGGTATCCGTATTCACCGTGACATTCACATGGTTACCCACGATATGCGGCATGCCAGGGAATGTATCGGATAACATCAGTACAGAACTGCCAATCTGCAAGGAAGCATGCATGATACGGTCTTTCGCTTCGGGCGGTACGGGGTGGTCTGGGTTGGAAGGACCGTCGCCAAACGTTTGGAGAGCCAACACTTCTGCTCCAAATGCTTTTTTATAAAATTCCACTGCTTCACGTCCATTACCATCCGTTACAAGATACACATTCAAGCTAATCGCCATTCGTGCTTCATCTCCTTGATATCATGTAATTGAACCATTCCTGCTACTTGCGACATGAGTATAAACGAACAGGTTGTCCGTTGACAAGAAGGTATTTCCACAAGCTTCTCTATGAACCATGTTTTCTTCAAAAAGAGCTCTGACCACATCTTGTAACGGTGCTGGGTTGATCATCGTCGTTCATTGATAGGTTTGTCCTCTAATCCTTATTTTAACCCCGGTGTCTTCTCAAAAAAAAAACCACTCTCCCGAATCCTGTCGGTAAAATGGCTGCGGTCGATCCTATGAGGTTATCGCGTTTTTACGATGCTATCTATTTCACTTTTCAACAAGAGGTATCGATGAACACTTCTCATGATAGGGACCTTAGTTAGTTTATTCTTGTCTACATAAAGTTTCATCTGGTCTTTGGTCAGACCGAGCAAACTCCCTGCTTCAGATACCGTCAATACAACCTCGGGATTCGTAGCATTAAACGTTTTTTTCACTTTCTGATTCCAGTCCTCGAATACCTGCATAGATCAGCGACCTCTCCCATCCATAGCCAGTTATTTTCCAGGCTGAATATATCTATTATACCATACTTGTGATGTTCGTAACTTAATCGTTATGGAGATCCAATTTATGTTAGTAATTCAGGCTTCGCGACCAAACACCTCGAACTGGCTTAATGCCGGGAATGGCGAGGGACCTTCGGCTGAATTGCGATGGTTTGTGGTTTATGGGTTTGGATGAAACTGGCCTGCTCGGAGCTGCCATCGGAAAAGGTAAGAGTCACCCGCTCCCAGAAGTTGTCGTGGGGAAAGTCTGCACGCAGGGTCAGGACTACTTTGTTGATAGATACCTTGCGTCCAAAGTTGACTGTTATGGCAGCATCATCTCGCTGGTTGATCCCCCACGATTCATAAGGCCACTCGCCATGTGAATTGTTGGCGCTATTGCCATTGATGCGTTCCGTGCAGGTACATGATCACCAAGGTCGCTGATGCCAGAAAAACACATAGCGGCGAGAACAGGATGCTATCCCATTTTGCAAACATCGTCCCCTTCTTTCTCTTAAAAAAACCAACCCATCTAAAATCTCCTACGGCACGGATCATAAACACAATGGACAAGCCCCATGCACCATAGGGCAATAGAGAATAGGAGAACAGCACTCGCACCACTCCGCCCAGCTCCAGAACGAACCATGCCGCCAAAGCCAGCAGCAATGCGATAACAGATGTACCGATCTTCCCGGGCTCAAAGAGTCTGTCTTTACCCGTGTGTGGGATGGTCGCTTCAAGTCCCCACGTTCCTCCAAGCGCCCAATAGACATGCAAACCACTCAATATTGCAAAAATGATACCCACCGTCCAAGTCAGAATCCCCAACATGTCACTCTTCCCCCTTAACTGAAAATCCATTCCTTGCAAATCAGTTCAACATGTCGCTGGATATCTTCATCCTTTAACTTCTCCTGCTTATGGCGCTCATACCAACCCAAGTAATAGTGGTACAACATCCATGATTTCTGAAAGGCCTGCTCAGGGTGCATTCCTTTTTGGATCAGCAGTTGCTTCATAAACTCCATTCTCAGCTGCTCCACTTCATTCAGGATCACCCGATAGGCCTCATCCTTCAACGACAGCTTTCGCAGATAAAAAAGAAAATCTCCCCGCTGGGTTGTTCCAAACATCCGGTTCAGCACTTCAACAATTTGCTCATCTGCGGTCGCATGGACATTGGAATCCGCAATTACCTGCCGGGTGGTGCGTTCTTTCCACGTCTCAATAAGCTGTTGAATGAAGCTGGCGCGGCTGCTGAAATACCAATAAAAGCTGCTTTTGCTGCATCCCAAAGAAACTGCCATTTTCTCTATGACGAGCTCTTCTACTCCGCCTTGTTCAAATCGTTCAATACCTTGCTGGACCCACTGTTCCTCAGTGACGATAGTTTTGGGCATCCTCATGCTCTCCTCTTCTGTACGATACCGTCTAGATAATTCTGATATTACAATGATTTTTAAAAGATGTACATATCTTTACTTTTGCATAAAAGAAAAACCACCTTATTGATAAGGTGGCCCAGCGGGTTGCAGATGTATTATGGTTAATTAAATGAGGACGTACTAGACAAGCCTACTTATATTTATTCGCATTTCAGATAAACTGACCCTACGCCTCTTCCCAGAACCGACGCAGGTTATTCATGGCGATTTTGGACGCTGACTTGCATTCCTCCATACCTTCGAACTCCACCGTAATGTTACCATCATAACCAGAGTCTTTAATCAGCCTCACAATTTTGCGGATTGGAATATCCCCTTGCCCAACAATGGCACCGCGCAGGAAGTTGCCGTAAGCGGTTGTGAACCATTCCCCTTCGCCCGGATGCTCATCATAAGGGCGGAAATAAAAGTCTTTGAAGTGGACCAGAGAAGCGTACGGCAGATTTTTCATGACCCCGATAATCGGATTCTCATCCACACACATGAAGTTGCCAATATCGAGTGTCGTTTTGAAGTTGGGGCGATCTACGGCATGAAGCACACGCTGCACACGGTCACTGGCCTGCACACTGAAGCCGTGATTCTCAATGGTTGTTGTAATGCCAAACTGTGCAGCATAATCAGCAATGATCTGGCTTCCCTTCACCATCAGCGGCAGATTTTCCTCAAACCAGGCAATGGTCATTTTCTCCTTAGGCAAAGTAAACGCCGTTATGTCATGCCGCATATGCTTTACACCCATCCGGTGTACAACATCGACATGTCTTTTGACCCGAGCCATCTCTTCTTCAAAAGCTTCTTCCGTCTCCTGCACGAAATTCGCAGGCATTGAATAGTTGGACAGCTCAATACCCGCAGAAGCAGCTCGCTCCCGAATGGCGTCGGCGAGATCAGGATTGTCCTCCACGGTGTAGCCATACGGAACCATCTCCATATGCTCGCCACCATTTGCAGCAATCCAGTCGATGATATCCAGAACCGTCATTTCACCCGAATTCAGATCGTTCAACAAGCTATACGTACTCAGGCCCACTTTCATCTGCTCAGCTCCCTATCGGTATTGTTGGATAAACTTAACCGCTTTGCGAATGTCCTGCTCCGGCTGGTCGCCTACCTCGCGTTCAATCGTCAGATAACCTTTGTAGCCGATATCCCGAAGGGCTGCAAAATATCCGTCAAAATCCACACTGCCCTCGCCCAGCGGCACCTCACGGAAGAACGTTCCTGAAGAGACCATTTCGGCAATTTTCTCATGATCCATAGGCGCGTATCCCACTGCACCGTATACGTCCCTCGGGTCTACTTCCTTCAAGCGCACACCATCTTTCACATGGGTATGCACAATATAATCCTTGAGCAGATGAACCCCCCGTGCAGGGTCATCCCCGGTAACCATCACCATATTTGCCGGATCAAAATTCACCGAAACCCCGTTGGTGGACAGGGTATCCAGAAATCCTTTCAAGTCTGCGGCGGTTTCCGGTCCCGTCTCAATCGCGAAGTACGCCCCTGCGCTTTTGGCGTATTGACCCAACTCCTCACATGCAGCATGCAGTGTGGCATACACTTCGGAGGAGGGATCGTGTGGAACAATACCGATATGTGTTGTGACGATATTCGTGCCCAGATCAAGAGCAAGATCCACGATGCGCTTGGACTTCTCTACTTTCCACGGATTATCTTCCTTGACCTGAAACCCGTGACCGCCCAAATCGCCGACCAGGGCAGAAATTTCAAGACCGAGAGAATCGATATAACTTTTCAACTCCTTGCGAGCTGCCGGAGAGAGAGTTGCGGGGTCCATCTCTCCATGGACTGCATAGATCTGTACGCCTTCTGCACCTACATCCTTCGCTTTGCTTAACCCTTCACGTACACCTACACCAAAGCTATCTACGATAACGCCAATCTTGTTTGTTAATTTCATGCCATACCCTCCCGTTAAATCGGTATTTGATTTTCCATTCCTGGTGCGCTTTCATAATGAATGGAATACTCTATTAAATTTTCGACCCCTTCCCGGTCACTCCTTTTTCTCAGATCATTTCTTATCCGGTTCCCTGAGTCTAATCTGCTGAAACCAGCTTCACGGTTTGAATTTCATATGGCTTGAACGTCAACTCAAACTTCCCTTCATGACAAGCTAGTGTCCTGATTTCATCCTCCAGCAGATTGACCACAGATGTCTGTATACGTTCGTCAGCCCACTGAACCTGGACCGTCTCTCTTCCACCAGATGACTCATAGAAACGAAGTACCGTTCCCGTGCCGTCTTCGGAAGCCTTGATTGTATCCAGAATGACATGTTCACTATGGAAATGAACCCAGCTATGTTCTGCCGGCAATATGCCAGAGTGTCGTTCACTCGCAACAACCCGAACCGGATGGTTCAGTTCCATCGCCCGGCGTACCACACCCGCTTCCCGCCAGTCTCCCTGATGCGGAAGCAGAGAGTAAGTGAATTCATGCTCACCCTGGTCAGCATGTTCATCCGGCCATTTGGGAGCACGGAGCAGGGAAAGACGGATCGTCTGATCCTTGATGTCGTATCCATACTTGCAATCGTTCAGCAGGCTTACACCACTGTTGCCCTCTGAGATATCCGCCCAGCGGTGACCACACACTTCAAACTGGGCCTGCTCCCAGCTGGTGTTGTTATGGGTTGGCCGCTCCAGTGCACCAAACGGAATTTCGTAGGCTGCTTTGGCAGATACCAGATCAACGGGAAACGCTACTTTGAGCAGCTTATGGCTTTCGGCCCAGTTCACCTTTGTCCTGAAATCAACACGTCGCTGATGACGATACAGGATGATGTCCTGGTGAATCTCCGAGTCGTTTAACTTCCAATGAAACCGAAGAACATCCTGCGTTACTCCATGCTGTACTACCTCTCTGGAAATCAGCTCTGCCACTCCTGCACGATGCGATTCAAACCGCGGATCAATATCCCAAGCGTCCCAATACGTTGGCCTGTCATGGAAAAACTGTAACTCGTTCGCTTTATCACCCGGCTTCAGCCACTCGCGTTGGATGGACTTGTCATACCATCTGGTGATCTCGCCTACATCGTTGAATTCAAGCGTGTAAAATTTCGTTTCCCAGACAGAAGGGAGGGATTCATCCTGCTTCAATGTAGGAAGACTGACATCCGGTTCCTGGCGTAGCCATAACGTTGTATATCCAAAGGCCGGAATGGATGGGACATAGACCGACAAGGTCAACACGTCTCCATTATGCTCAAAATCACTCGCCAGACGATTACCCTCATGGTCAAATGCCGTTATACCGCTCAATTTATGGTCGCCTGTAATAGTAACGACTTCTCCGCGTTCCCACCCTAGACTATTAAATACAATATAGGGCAGACCCTCGAAGCCATCTGTCGTAATGCGGTCCTCAATACTGCCAAGGGGATCTTCCATAGCCGATGTCCCCAGAGCAAATACTTTCGTATACTCTTCCATAGATGTTACGTATACTTCGGGAATGGACGTCCCCGGGATAATGTCATGAAATTGGTTAAGCATGATCAGCTTCCAGCCTTCATCCAGATCTTTCCTCGCCTGCCCTGCTTCAACTCCGGCAAACTGCCCCCAGATTTCCGCTTCGCGATACAGTACTTCCGCCTTCCGATTGCTTCGTTTGTTGCGCGCATGCGTTGTATAAGTGCCTCGGTGCAGTTCCAGATATAAGTCGCCATGCCATTTCGGCAGCTTAGGGTTGTTGATCGAAATCTCTTCGAAAAACGCGCCTGCTGTACTGAAATTGCTGATGGGCTGCCCAACCATGAAATGGGATCGCTCCGCGAACGCAACCATTTCAGTTGTTACCCCACCTCCACCATCGCCATGTCCGTAAAGGAGCATTTGCTCGGGATGTACATCCTTCTGCTTATAGGATTGCCAGTGCTCATCGACATCTTTGGGCCGGGTATGCTCATTCACTCCATGATTGAGATACGCAAGCACCGAGGTGCCGTCAATACCCACCCAGTGGAACAGATCATACGGAAAAACGTTGGTATCATTCCAATTGAGCTTGGTCGTCATAAAATAAGGAATGTCAGCCAGCTTGAGCAGTTGTGGCAGCGAAGCACAGTAGCCAAAAGTATCCGGAAGCCACTCGATGCTCGAACGCTTGCCGAACTCCTCCTGATAGAAGTTCTGCCCGTACAAGATCTGCCTCACAAGCGACTCGCCACTCGGAATGTTCAGATCCGGCTCTACCCACATGCCACCCACCAGCTCCCAGCGGCCTTCGGCAATCCGGGCTTTGACTCGTTCGTACAGCTCAGGATAATGCTCCTTTACGAATGCATACAGCTGCGGTTGACTCTGTGAATACACGAACTCCGGATACTCATCCATTAAGGTACACATTGTGGAGAAGGTACGGCTGGACTTGCGCACGGTCTCACGCACAGGCCACAGCCAGGCGATATCAATATGGGACTGTCCAACCAGATGCATGAATCCGTCCCGGTACTCTTCCGGGTCCTCCTCCTGTACCGACTGTGCGAGCCATTCTTCCAAATGCTGTACCCAAGCCGCTTCACTCCAGCGACCCGGCTCATTGTACATCTTGTCCATCACCTGATGAATATCCCGGACAAGACGGGTACGTTTTAAATCTTTCTCCGGCAATGCTCGGAGTGATTCTGCAAGTACCGTAATGCTATACATCAGACTCTGTAGAGGCGAATTAACACGAACCAAAGCGGATCGGATGCCCTGAATTGGCGGCTGAATGACCGCCTGTCGATTCAAGGGGTCATGTGGTTCCGGCATGGGATCATATAGCTCAATCTCCAGCAAAGGTGTAGTTCCCACACGGTTCTTCGGCAACGGTACATACCAATGATTGCGGTCCAGTCCGTGATAAGGCATGCCATTTACCTTCAGCAGCCCTTCACCCCCGGCCTCAAAGATCAATCCGACCGCATCTTCCTCCCAATTGGCCGGAATCTCTACGGTTTTGCTTAGAAAGTAAGTCGTTCCATGGTTGCTATGGAGCGGATTCAAGCTTGGAACAGCCGCATTCTCCTGATCATACTCGTATTCCCCTGGCCGGATATACTTGGCTTTCTGCATCTGCCACTGCGGAAGCTCAATGGTATCAAGCCATTGCTGCTGAGTCAGATCCTGAATGAATCTCTGAATTCGAATCATACCTCCACCCCCACCTTCTGGATGTGTAAACTACAAGCAGTCCAGTCTCTGGAGCTGCTGCCCACCATCAGTCTGAATTCACCTGGCTCCACAACAGGCTGAAGACGGGAGTCGATCAGCTCCAGATGTTCTTTTTGCACAGGGAACGTCACCGTCCGGGTCTGTCCCGGCTCCAGATGAATTTTACGAAATCCCTTCAGTGAAATTTCGGCCCGGGTGACCGAAGCCGATACATCCGTAATATACAGCTGCACAACCTCATTTCCCGCAACCGCTCCCGTATTCGTGACCTCCACCTGCACCTCTGCTTCATCGTCTGGTCCAATCACTTCCGGCACAACTCTTACATTCTCGTACTTGAATTCCGTATAACTCAGCCCAAAGCCGAACGGATATTGTGGTACCAGATCGGTCTCCAGATATCGCTTGCCCCGGGTGCGTTTGGCATTGTAGCTGACCGGAAGCTGCCCTACATGCTTGGGAATAGAGACGGTAAGGCGACCAGATGGATTCACATCACCGAACAGAATATCTGCAATGGCGTTGCCTCCCTCCTGCCCCGGGTACCACGCTTCCACAATGGCATGGGCATGCTCATCAATCCAGGGTTCGGCAATAGGCCGTCCGTTAATATATACGACAATAACCGGTTTCCCCAGCTTATGTACTTCCTGCACCAGTTCCAATTGAACACCCATCAGATTCAGGGATGACCGGTCAATGCCCTCGCCGCACTCCATATCGTTCCATGGATCATCCGTAACAACGGATGCCCCCGTTCGCAAATCAATGGTCCCTTCACCAAAATCACGGCTACTCGATCCTCCCATCACCATAACGATGGTATCTGCTTCTTCAGCACAGGCGAGCGCTTGCGCAAAGCCCTCCCTGGAATCCCCTTTGATCCGGCAGCCCGGTGCGTACAGCACCTTTCCGGTGTCAGCACCAAGCTTGCGCGTAATCCCATCCAGCACCGTAACGATCTGTCCTCTCGGCTGCGGCGAGGTGTAGTCACCAAGCTGGTTGTAGACATGATTCGCATTCGGGCCAATGACCGCCAGTTTTGTACCTGTTTTGCTGAGCGGAAGGGTGTTGTCTTCATTTTTGAGCAAAATGATTCCCTCTTGCGCCACTTGCCTCGCTAACCGAATATGATCTTCACATCCGATTACCTGCTCTGCAAAGTCAGGATCAACGAAGGGTTGTTCGAATAAGCCCAGTCTAAACTTCATCTCCAGCACCCGCCTTACCGCTGTATCAAGCTCCTGCTCTCCGATTAACCCTTGCTCCAGGGCCTGCCCGAGATGCTTTCGGTACATATACCCGGACATTTCCATGTCCACACCTGCCTTAAGTGACTGAGCGGCGGCCTGCTCCCCTGTCTCAGCGGTGTTGTGTCCATTGACGAGCATCTGTATTGCACCAAAATCAGTAATGACAAATCCGTCAAAGCCCCATTGCTCGCGCAGGAGATCATTCAGCAGATACGAACTTGACGTACAAGGCACACCGTCAATTTCGTTATACGCTGTCATGACAGAACATGCTCCGGCTTCCACCGCTTTCTTGAACGGCAGCAGATCCACCTCGTGGAGCTCACGCAGTCCCATATGGACAGGGGCCGCATTGCGTCCCCCCTCGGAGCTGCCATAGGCCGCAAAATGTTTGAGTGTCGCCACAATCGTCCGGTTGGAATCGAGCCGGTCACCCTGCAAGCCTTTTATCGCTTCAACCGCCAATTCACCAATCAGGTATGGATCTTCGGCAAAACATTCCTCCGTCCGTCCCCATCTCGGGTCCCGCACCACATCGAGTACAGGCGAATACGTTGCCGCTCCCCCTTGACTCCGAGTCTCCACAGCAATCGCTTCGCACATCTTGCGGTACAATTCCATGTTCCAGGCACTTCCTACCGCTAGCGGCACCGGGAATACGGTTGCCCCAATGGCCATATGACCGTGAGAGCACTCTTCCCCGAACAAAATGGGAATCCCCAGCCGGGAGTTCTCCATGGCATACCGCTGAATTTCATTGGTGGCAACAGCTCCCTGTCTAGGCGTCAGGCCAGTCTCCAGCGTCACTTCCGTCCAGGGATCAGCCCGAAGTGCTCCATACAACGACCCGATCCCGCCCTCTGCGATGTCCTTTTTAAACTCATCCGTAACCTGAACCGTACCATTTGCTTCCTTAACATAAGTTTTCCACCCCATGGGCTGAATCAGCTGTCCTATCTTTTCCTCCGTTGTCAAGCGTCCGAGCAGGTCTCGGGTCCGCTCCTGAATGGGAAGCGAAGCATCTTTATAGTCCATATGCACATTCTCCTTATGAGTTAAGCTTGGTTTGGCAACTGCGGTAAATGCGATAACTGCGGTGACTCCGGTAGAATAGAACGACTATTTTCCTGTCGATATGGCGTCCTTCAACACGTTCACATGGCCTTTCGGTAGTCGCTAGGAGCTACACCCACCACATTTTTGAACGCCCGATTGAAGGAATTGTAATTCGTATACCCAACTTCCTCACTGATCTCCTGAATGGCCTTATCAGTTTCCAGCATGAGCTGCTTCGCCTTCTCAATACGGTGACTAATCAGAAGATCCACGAACTTCTCACCAATTTCGTCCTTGAACAGCTTGCTTAGATATTTCGGATTAATATCGAATAGATCACTTAGATAATTCAGCGATAGCTCGGGGTTGTTATAGTTCTGTTCAATATACTTGCGAATTTCAAGAATATGAGATCTATGTTTTCTGGAACAATGCAGCGTCTGTATCTGCTCCGCCAGATCACGGAAGCCTTCCCAGCATAGCGCGCGCAAATCATCCAACGTCTCCCAACCCTCCAACCTTGGCAGAAGTGGTGTAAATATAGAAGCCCATCGCTCCTGATACTCCCGTGGAAGTTCTGCGAACTCCCGGTTATAGTGCTGGAACAGCAATTGGACCGTATTCATAATCTCCTGGCGAGAGAGCACGGATTCACGGATCTGTTCAAACAAGCGGTCAAAATGCTTCTCCCACACATCGTCCGACAGTCGCATTGCCTGCACTAGCAAAGAGATCGTCTTCAGGAATTCATACACATCATTGGTCGAGTTCGGTACCTCCCCGCATGGAATAATCCGGTTCATGCCGAGCACAGCCTTGTACTCCAAGGCATGCACAGCCTCTTTCAGCGAAGCTCTCAGACCACGAACATCCACTGCCACTCTCCCAATACCGATGGTTACGGTGAAGTTCAAATACTGCCCAACCCTGTCAAGATAACCGGAGAGCAGTCTCTGCTCGGTTTCCTCACCCTTTTCCGTCTCGGGCAACCAGACAATCGCATACAGACGCTGATCCGATATCCACTCTGCCCATACATCGGTCCCTTCGTGTCTTGCACTCTCCTGCAGAATGCTGGATAACACAAACTTGAGAAGAGATTGATCCTGATTGTGATATTCCTCCATAAAGCGAGAGTACTGATCGATCTCCACCACAATTACAGCCCATCGATCCTCTAACTGCGGGAGCTTGAACCTGCTCATCTCCGCTGTCAATTCATTGCTGGTAAAGTCCCTCGTACCCTCCAGCAGCTCCTGAAAGAAGTATTTCTTCTGCAAAATCAGGTTCTCTTCATGCTCCTCCTGATATTGCTTGGTTTGATCAATCATTCGCTCCAGCGTAGTCTGGATAAAACGGAACTCGTTATCCTTGGTATAGCTCATGCCCGGTTGTTTCTGCGAAGCCACCGTTTCAATCAACGTGACGATTTGCTGAATGGGCTTGTAATTTCTCCGCGTCACATAAATCACCCACACCACACCAATCAGGACAACGGCAACGGCAAAAACAAACCAGATATTATAAAATTTCAGGGCAAATTTGACGATTTTGCCGTTGTTCAGTCCCGTCTGAACCTTCCAGCCACTGTAGCTGGATGTGAATTCGGAGAATACTTCACCTGAAGCTGTTTTGGGAGAAACTGCTGTAGTGTAATCCTGCATTCCTCCGTCCCACAGATTGCCGCCCGAGCGATTGAAGATATTTACGAAGGTAAACTCCGGGTCGTACATCTGCATGATGGACTTCTGCAAGGTTGGCAGATCGACGTTAACAACCACAAGACCCGTGCCGTTTCCGACACCACGAATGAGAGTAATGACCTGTTTTCCTTCCTCGGTTGGGAATGCCTTAAAGGATCTCGCGCCCACCCACTTTTGCGTTGCCGCAGCACGGCTGTCTTTAATAAACGCTGCATCAGGGAATTCCTCAATCGGCACTGCCTTGCCGTTGCTGAATACCGTATCGTCGTTGTATCGCACCAGATATATGGAATTAATTAGCGGATACTCTATTTTCAATTCATCAATAACCTGGACCGCTTGAATTCCGGCATACACATCCTCGCTTCCGGTTACCGAATAATAATTTTTCAGATTGGGATTCGTCAAAATATCACGCAGCACCTTGAAATCAATGGAGCGCAGTGAATTATCCAGATATTGCGTTACCTGTGAAGCCAGAAATTCATTGGCCTTGAGTGCTTCTCTCCGGTTCTGTTCATTGAATACCTGGAAGAAGATAATAAACAGGATTGTGGTTACAATAAAAAAAACAGGTAAATACGATAGCAGCAAACGTCTAAACCAACTGTTGTTCATCTCCGAGGCCCCCCACTGTTTATACGCATGACGACAACCACGCTAATCTGGTCGCTAATTTTCCATAAATATTCAGTAAATTATATCGGATGAAGTGGGGTTGTCAAAAGGAGAAGACCGTCCCGATTCCTGTGTTGACATCGGGACAGCCTCAATCATGAATCCATCAACCTTTATTGATTCTTCTCAATCGCACGCTGGTAAATCTCAAGGTAATTGCTGAGTCCCAGACCATCAAAACCTTTTACGTACGCGTCCCATTCCTTATCGATGCTCTTGCTGCCGATAATGAATTGAGCCATATTGGTCATCACGTAATCCTTGACGGCCGTCGTGAGCTGCGCAGCGGTTTCTGTATCTTCAGGACGGATAAATACGTTCGCAGGATAGACTTCTTTTGGTGCATAAGGTTCATATACATTGGTCGCTTGCGCCAGACGTGTACCATAACCCTCCGCTTCCAGCGGGTTCTGACCTTCTGCAAACAGATTGCGGAACGTATTGGACAGGTCATGTGCCCCGATCTGTGACCAACTCTCGTTAACTACAACATTCGGGTCACGCTCAGGCAGGTTATAGTAGCTGTATTTGGCAGGCTCGCCATTGATGTTTTTCTCATCGGCATCCGCCTTCTTCCAGCCCTTTCCTTCTGTTGGACCGTATTCTGCATACAGGGCACCTTCTTCACTGAACATGTAATCTACAATTTTGATGGCGGCGATCTGTTGTGCTTCGGTCGCTTTGTTTGTAATAGCAAACTCAAACTCACCTACGCTTTGCGTAGCGCCTGTCGTCTGCACGCCATCCGGCCCTTTCAGCGGAGGCACGATGTCCCAGTGCTGGTGGCGGGTGATATCTTTGTCATACGTGTTCACGAGGTAGCTGACGAGTGCTGTCGTAATGGAGCCGACCACTTCATCACCTTCCTTATTGCCCAGCTGCCCGATCGCCTGATCGTTCTGCGTGAAGGAAGCCGGATCAATCAGGCCCTCTGCATACAGTTTGTGCATGTACTCCAGCCCTTTTTTCCACTCTTCCTTATTCGCTGCAAAATCAACCTTCCCATCATTCACAATCAGATATTTATCGTTGTCATTATAGATAAAGCTGTTCATCAAATAGGCATCGATGTTGCCGTTCCACACGTACTTGTTGGGTGCACCCGTGAGCGGAATCTCGTCAGCTTTGCCATTGCCATTCGGGTCTTGTTCCTTGAACGCCTTTAGAACCGTGTAGAGTTCATCGGTCGTGGTCGGCATTTTCAGACCCAGATTGTCCAGCCACTCGGTGTTAATCCAATATTTCTGTGCATACGTACAGTGGTAACATTCATTGAAAATCGGCAGAGCGTAGATGTTGCCATCTGGTGCAGTTACCGCTTCTTTGAAGTACGGCTTCTCCTCCATAATCTTGGTGAGATTCGGACCGTACTGCTTGATCAGATCCTGCAGCGGGAGAAACACGCCCTGTTTCCCGTACGTTTGAAGGTCTGAGGTGGTGAACTTGCCATGGAGGAACACTTCGGGATAATCCCCACTCGCCAGCAGCAACTGTCTGCGGTCTTGCAAGGCGTCCGTCGGGGCCAGATCCCATTTCAGGGTCACATCGAACTTGTCTTCGATAAATTTGGTGAACTCATTTTCTTCCATAGACGCTTTACCTTGTGGGGAAAAAAAAGTCATCGTTACAGGGCCACCGCTCTCCCCGCTACCGTCGCTCCCTGTACCCGTCTCCTCGGATGAACCGCATGCGGACAACAAAGCCATCGAAGCAAAGACCAGAAACAACATCGAAATCCAAGATTTTTTCAATCTGACTCCTCCTTTTTGTTGAAAACGGCATAACCATCTGGTTACGTACTCGTGTTAAACCCGATCCCGGAAGCCGGAGTGTTCCCCCACCTCCTTTCAAGTGGCTTAGCGGGTGCAAATTACAAGGATCATCCTTTGAGAGAACCGACCATGACCCCTTTAACAAAATGCTTCTGCACAAACGGGTACATGATGAGAATAGGGATGCTGGCGACTACAATTAAGGCATATTTCAGTACCTGCTCAAATCCCTGGTCTCGTAGCTGCTGGCTCGTATTGGCCAACATCGCCGGGTCTGCGGCGTTTAGAATCAGCAGATTGCGCAATACATATTGCAGCGGGAACAACTTCTCGGAACGAAGATAGATCAGGGCATCAAAGTACGCATTCCAGTGGCCTACTGCATACATCAGGGTCATGACCGCCAGAATCGGCTTCGATAACGGAAGAACCACGCTGATCAAATACCGGATATCCCGGCATCCGTCCATTTCCGCCGCCTCCCCCAGCTCTTCCGGGATGGAAGACTGGAAGAAGGTTCTCGCCACAATAACCTGGAACACCGCGAGCGCCCCTGGCAGCCACATCGCCCAGCGTGTATCCAATAGATGAAGGTCTTTCATTAAGAGATAGGTTGGAATCAGACCGCCATCAAAGAACATCGTGATCATCATGAAAATAATGATGGCCCCCCGTCCATAAAACGACTTGCGCGATAACGGATACGCGAGCATGACCGTAAGCGCCACATTGATAAATGTGCCTACAACGGTATAGATGATCGTGTTGTAGAACCCGAGCATGAGCTGCTGGCTTTTGAAAATGGAGATGTAGGCCTTGATGTTAAAGTCTACCGGGAACAGCCACACCTGACCGGATGTAACGGCACGGGAGGAGCTGAATGAAGAACTGATGATATACAAGAGCGGGTAAAATACCGTTAGAAGTATGGCGAACAGAAAGATATAGTTGAATGTCATGAAGATACGGTCACCGAGCGGGTCCTTAATCCGGTTACGATTAATCATGTTGAACATGGATGAGCTCCTCCTTTACCACAAGCTGTTCTGGGATACTTTGCGGGAAATGCCATTGACGATAACCAGCAGGATCAGGTTGATAACGGAGTTGAACAATCCTACCGCCGAGGAGAAGCTGAAGTTGGCCCCGATCAGACCCACCTTGTACACATACGTGGAGATGACCTCCGAAGCGCTCGTGTTAAGCGGATTCTGCATCAGATATATTTTCTCAAAGCCGACGCCCATAATGCTGCCCAAACTCAGAATCAGCATGATGACGGTGACCGGTACGAGCGTTGGCAGGTCGATATGCCAGATTTTCCGAAGCCTTGAAGCCCCGTCCATCTTTGCTGCCTCATAGAGGGATGGATCAACGCCAGCGAGAGCCGCGATATAAATGATCGATGAATAACCCATGCCCTGCCATACGCCCGACCACACATAGATGGATTTGAAGTATTCGGGAATGCCCATAAAGTTGGTCATCGGGAAACCCAGGAAGGTAAATAGCTTGTCTACAACCCCCACATGCGGTGACAGCATCAGAATGATAATGGATACCATGACGACTGTGGAGATAAAATGTGGAGCGTACGTGACCATCTGGACGGTCTTTTTAAAATAACCTGTTCGGATCTCATTCAGCGCGAGCGCCAGCAGGATCGGAATGGGAAATCCGGCGAGTAATGAGTAGAAACTGATACCAATCGTATTTTTGATCAGCAGCCAGAAGTTCGGGGATTCAAAAAAGGCTTCAAAGTGTTTCAGTCCAACCCATGGGCTGCCCCAGATTCCTTTGACGACACTGAAGTCTTTGAAGGCAATCTGTACACCAACCATCGGAATGTACTTGAAGATCAACAGATACAATACGGGAGGCAGCACCAATAGATAGAGCTCCCAATGCTTCTTGAGGCTTCTGATAAACGGATGCTGTCGCTTGGGTTCTACATACTTCCTTCCTTGCTGGAGCTCCACCGGTGCAGGTATGCTTTCCGTAGCTCGACTCATTCGCGTCACTCCTTCTACACCTTAAGTGTAATAATACATTACATTTACATCCCTTAAACATCCTTTTCTTTGACTCGTTTTTCTGTATTAGCGCCATCCGTGTGAAGAATAATGTCAGGTAACGCTTTCTTGAATCGATAGTACCTTGAGCGGTGTTCTTTTATCAATTTGCAATTTTCTCCCACCTCTCTTTATTCCCAAAACCCTTGCCGGACAAGGGAAAATCGCTCTTTAGCACATGTCTATTGCAAAAATCAACAACTCAAAAAATCCCGAAGGACTGTAAAAGTCCACCGGGATTCGAAGTGTAGATTTTATTGGTTTGTGAACAATCTGAACGTCAACGTGATAGGTGCTACTTCCGTAACTGCTGCATTTGGCAACTCTACAACAAGTCCATCTTCCGTCCGTTGGAAAGACAGCACATCATCTGTGCCGGCGAGCTCTATTCGCTCCACCTTTTCCACATATGGAATGACCACCTGTGATTGTACTGCCTCGTTCTCGTTTCTGTACAGACGGAAGGCATACGAAACATTGAGATCTTCCTTACGCGTAAAGGCCCACTCTCCTGTGAAGTATGGTCCGCAAATCCGCGTGCCATAGATGCCCTCCCCGTGAGTGCCGATCCATTCACCAAGAGCTTTAATGCTTCGGACTGCCCCTTTCGGAAGACGTCCGTCCGGTTGCGGCCCTACATTCAGTGCCAAATTACCGCCCTTGGATACTACCTCAAGCAGAATATGCGCCAGTTGTCTTGCTGACTTATACTGATCATCATATCCAAACGCAAAGGAATTGCCCACCGTGATACAGCTTTCCCAAGGAATATTCATTGGATGCTCCGGTATGGTCTGTTCCGGAGTCACGATATTCTCATACGGTCCACCTACCGTGCGATCTGCTGCCAGGAGCCACGGCTGTGTTGTCTGACGTGCCCGCTCCACCACCTCGCCCAGTCGGATATCCTGACCATGGCGTCCTTCACGCACCCAGCCCGCATCCAGCCACAGACATTCGATTCGTCCGTAGTTGGTCAGCAGTTCCATGATCTGCTCGTGCGTGAACTCCACGAATTTCTCCCACAGCCATGGATACGCTTTCGGATCATAGGATGGTCCACGCCACATATGGCTTCCCCGCTCCATGCCAGGTGTCCAGTAATACGGCGTATGCCAGTCCGCTTTGGAGAAGTAAGCCGAGATACCGAGTCCCTTGGCACGAAAAGCGTCAAAAAGCGCGCGGCAAATATCCGCATATTTATGGGTGTGAAAAGGGGTATCCTTGCCCGTGATGCGATAATCGGTTGTATGTGTATCCCACATGCAGAAGCCATCATGATGTTTGGTGGTGAACAGGAAATATTTGAACCCGTTATCAGCGGCCATCTGTGCCCATTCCTCAGGCTGAAAGCGAATCGGATTGAAGGTTTTGTTGAGATCAAAGTATTCCTGCTTGAAATGCTCCATGTCGTCAGTCCAGTCGATATCATTGCGTGACCAATCGCCATCTTCGTCACTTAGCGCCCAGGACTCCACAAGGCCAAGCTGGGAATAGGGTCCCCAATGCATCATCAGCCCCAGCTTCTGATCCTTGAACCACTCCAGGCGTTCATTCAGCAACGGGTCTTCAGGCTTCACCCATTCCTCTTCTTTGCTAAAGTTGTGCACCCCGGCTTCGACGACCTGTTCTTCCTGTTCCAGAACCGTATCTTTGGTTTCGCTCATCCCGTTCATCTCCTTTGGATCAAATGTCACACGTTGAAAAGGTAGCTTTACACAGGTCACTACGCGGTCAGAACAATCTTCCGATCGCTGTTATCCCCGGATTTTCTTTAATTTAATTTTATAATGGTCGTAATCCGGGGATAAAGGCGAGCGCTCCGCTTCTTCAGATTGGTTCTGCAATCTCCGTTTTGGCTTAAACGTTTAGTTTCAACTTATATACCGACTTATAGTGAAATCTCGCGTCCTTCACGTGCGGACTCGTAGATGGCACAGAGGATTTTCATGATTTCAACGCCATCCTCAACGGGACTAAGCGTCTCTTTGCGCCCTTGGGTACTGTCGATAAAATGATTGACTTCATTACGGAAAGAACCTGCGAAATCAAGGGATTTGAAATCCACCTGTGGTGTCATGTTCAAAATGGTATCGAATTTCTCACCAATCAGTGAAATTTCCGGTTCCAGTTCGGCTCCACCTTTATCTCCATAGAGTCTGACCGAAGTTTCATCCTGCTTCGCGTGCAGTGTGAAGCTTACATCCACCAGCAGGCTTGCCCCGTTCTCGAAACGAATCAACGCATTAGCCATATCCTCTACGGTGTTTTTGTTCGCATCATAGTCCGCTGCCTGGTAGAACGACAGATTACGGATATTGGCACGGTTACCCAATCGATTGGAGACATTCGCAGACACGGTTTTCACCTTCGGTTTGCCCATCAGGTACCAGGAGATATCAATAATGTGTACGCCAATATCGATCAACGGCCCGCCACCGGAACGCTCCACATCTGCAAACCATCCACCCGGATTGCCCAAACGCCGCAGACAGGATGCCTTGGCATAATAGATCTCTCCGAGCTCGCCTTCATCAATGAACTTCTTCAGGATCTGCGCATTGTCGCTATAACGGCGTACAAAGCCTACTTGAAGCAGCTTTCCACTGCGGTGAACAGCCTTCTCCACCTCTAACGCATCTTCTACCGTCTGACAGAGCGGCTTTTCACAAAGTACGTTTTTACCCGCATCCAGAGCGGCAATGCTGATCTCGGCATGTGTGTCATTCCAGGTACAGATGCTAACCGAATGAACTTCAGGCAGTGCCAGGAGCTCCTTATAATCCGTGAATACATGGGTAGCTTTATATTTTTTCGCCGCTTCCTGGGCACGTGCTTCGTTAAGGTCGCATATGGCGTATATTTCAACTTCGGGATTGCTGTCATACGCTTGTAAATGAAAATCGGAAATTGATCCTGCACCGATAACGGCAATTTTAAGTTTGGACATGATTTTCCCCTCCATAATAAGTTGAATGATGGTCATATCAGTTGATTCAAAACATATGATAATCGGCTTAACGTAACTACGGTGAATGTTTGGACTTTCGGCCGCTGTTGTCTACAGATTTCTTGTATCAACCGCTCTCATCGGTTGAAATCCACAGACAAAGGCGGGCGCTACCGCTCCTACAATTCAAAACTTCCCCTCTGTTACTTCAGCCTTACATATAAAAATTGATTCCACTTATATAGTAGTACAGTAGCTGCTTATGCTTCCTCCCAGAAGCGGCGGACGTTATCCATCGCGATTCGGGATGCTGTTTTGCAATTTTCCATACCCTCGAATTCTACAGAGATATATCCGTCATAACCGGATTGCTTCAACACACGGAATACTTCCGGCATGTCGATATCCCCGTGCCCCACAATCGCTCCGCGCAGGTAATTGCCGTGTGCGGTCTGGAACCAACCCTCTCCGGGATTACGGTAAGAAGGTCTCCGATAGAAATCTTTGGCGTGCACCATGGATGCATAAGGAATGTTGTTTTTCACAGCGCTAACTGGGTCTTCATCCACACACAGGAAGTTGCCGATATCCAGCGTTGTCTTAAAGTTTTCTCGTGCTGTCTCATGCACCAGTCGCCGGACTCGCTCACTGGACTGCACATAGTAACCATGATTCTCCACACTTGTCGTAATACCGTGACTCGCTGCGTAGTCGGCAATTCGCTGACAAGCCTTCACCAGAACAGGCAGATCCGCCTCAAACTGGGCGACAGTGCCTTCCTGTGCAGGACGAAATGCAACATCATGGCGCATTCTCGTAACACCAAGTGCGGCAGCGACATCCACATGCTTCATGACAGTAGCAATCTCATTTTCAAGTGCATCCAGGCCTTCTCCTGTAACGAAATTGGCACCTATTGCGTAATTGGAAATATCGATTCCCACGTCTTGCGCAGCCTCTCGAATCTGGTCAATTAATTCCGGTTGGTCGATCAGGCTGTACCCTATCGGAACAATCTCCACATGTTCTCCGCCCTGCTCGGCGATGTAACGGATGGCGTCGGGTACAGTCAATTCTTTGGCATCCAGTGCCTGTTGCAAACTGTATGTGCTGAGTCCTACTTTCATATCCTCTCATCCTCTCCTGCTGGTGTGTGGCTCTACCTTACGTATACCTTTTTCCATAAGATCATACAATTGCCAATAATCGTTTGCTACTCTATTTTCCATGGGATGAATCCAAAATCGGCTTATCTACAAATGTTACGGCTTGATCGACAGCTTCATGCAGCTCAAATACAATAATCTCATTCTCACCTTGGCAAAGAAGCGGCGCAGGTACATACAACGTACCCTGAGGACCCTTATTCCAATAACGACCTATATTAAAACCGTTCACGAAGGCAACTCCCTTCGTCCATCCATCGGGCTGCAGGAAGGTGTCCTTCACCTCCTTTACATGAAGCGTTCCACGATAGAATGCGGGCACTTCCGGTCCATTCTGAATCCCCGTTTCGAATTGCAACGAAGACAGGTCCTCCAGCGGCAGACAATGAATGGTCCAATCAAAGAGGAACTGAAATCCGTGCCGCACGCCCTCTGTGATCCCCTTTGAGTCCCGTAAATACGGTCCATAGTTGACCCGACCCATATTTTCAACAAGAATGCATAGCTCAGCGCCCTTCTCAGGTACTTCAAAAGAGACAGACAATTCGGTGTTGCCACGTTCCAACACACCCAGAAACTCTCCATCCACATAGATAAGTGCGCGGTCTCTTACGTCCTGCACAACAAGCTCCTGCTTCTCCCTCGGTCCGGTAATGTGGGTACGGTATAAAATAAAGCCGTAATCCTGACCAAGCTTCTCCATCGTTTGTGGTCTGGTTCGTTGTACTGGTGCCGCCAGTCTGCCCACCTGGGGCAGCAATGCTGCATGCTCAGTCAATTCCACCCGACCATAAGCGAATCGGCCAACGGGTTCAGGCAGAACAAGTTCACCGATATCCCTGTACCGAGCGATGACTTCACGTACCGCATAAAATTTGGCTGTCGGCTCTCCTGATTCACTGAGAAGCGAATCGTAATCATAGCTGGTGATTGTTGGTTCGTACTGGTCCTTCTGTTGGCAGTTGGCCCCGTTATAGAATCCAAAGTTCGTCCCCCCATGGAACATATAGAAATTGACAGACGCATGCGCCTCAAGCATTTCTTCAAATACCTGTGCCACGTCGGCAGCATCCCTCGTATGATGCGCTTCGCCCCAATGGTCAAACCAGCCGTTCCAGTACTCCATACACATCAGCGGTCGATCTTGCTGATATTGTCGCAATTTCGAGAAGGCCTCGCGTGTTCCCGATCCAAAATTCACTGTTGCCAGTTGTCCGGGTACTGATCCGGCCTGGAGCATCGGGTCTGTTGGTCCATCCGAGGTGAAGAGCATGACATCGATACCGCGGCGCACCATGCCTGCACGCAGATATTCCAGATACCTCGCATCATTCCCGAAGCTGCCGTATTCGTTCTCGATCTGCATGGCTATGATAGGCCCGCCATTAGTGCTCAGGAGTGGTTGAAGCTTTGGCAAAAGAATGTCGTAGTACTGATCTACCCGGTCCAGAAACTTCTCGTCATAACAACGAAGCCCGAGCTCATCATCTGCAAGCAGCCATGCAGGAAGACCTCCGAATTCCCATTCCGCACAGATATACGGGCTTGGACGAATGGTTACAAAAAGCCCGATTTCCCCGGCGAGCCGGACGAAATGCTCCAGATCTGCCATTCCTTCAAAACGAAACTGCCCCGGCTTCGGCTCATGAAAGTTCCAGGGCACATAGGTTTCGACTGTATTGAAACCACATGCCTTTAATTTCAGTAATCGATCTGCCCAATAATCGGGAACAATCCGGAAATAATGCATCGCACCCGACAGAAGCTGAACAGGTTTTCCCTCATAGAAAAATTGGGATTCTTCATATGTCAGAACTGCCATTATCCGCCACCTCCTGTTTGCTCAGATATACACCCAGCCAGGACAACGTGGGATACCATCTGGATTCATGAATGGTCAGACGAATAGTTTTGGCGGCGAAGGAATCAAACCTACAGATTCGTTTGTGTCCAACAACCGTGCCGTGATACAGCTCCTGCCAATCACCGTTCTCCCTCTTGGCCTCCAGTGTAAAACGCTCGATACGCTGACCTGAACGGATATGCTCCATGAGAACCACTCGATCAAACAGCTTTTCCTCCGGCAGTTCCACCTCCAGCCAGGCCTGTTCCGTCCCTTCTGCCGGGCACCAGAACGTATCCGGTTCTTCACGCAATATCTGCATCGCTGCATGTTCCTCATTCATCGTCTCTGATGCCCGAATGCGAGCACCTTCAGTCAGACTTTGCTGATACGTGTCTCGCAAAACATCTCCGAGCTGCTGCAACCGCTCAGCATCCTGTTCGTGAATAAGGCCGCGTCGATCTGGTGGAAGGTTAAGTAGAAAATTGGCGTTGCCCCCAACCGCTCCATCATAGATGCCAAGCAGTTCCTCCAGCGATTTGACCTGATCGTCCTCGCTTGCATGATAGAACCAGCCCGGGCGAATGGAGGTGTTCACTTCTGCGGGATACCAGATGAGCTTGTCCTCATACTGACGAATCACTTCCCGGCTGCCTAGATCTGCATCCTGCGTATTAATTCTGCTGGCAAACTCACCATCATCCACCTGCTGGGATTGCTCCTGGATCTTCTCGTTATCCTGCAAGTAGGCAGGCACAACACTCCATTCGGATGCCCGCGTATGTCCTGCCTCATTGCCGCACCAGCGAACATCCGGACCACATACCGAGATCACAGCCTCTGGCTGCAGCTCCCGAATGAGTGCATAATAGGCATCCCAATCATAGATCTGCCTTTTCCCATTCTTCCCCTCTCCACATGCCCCATCGAACCATACACAGAACACATCGCCATAATGAGTTAGCAGTTCACGCAGCTGATTTTTGAAAAACTCATTATATCGCTCCGAATCCCCGTAGGATGCTTCATGACGGTCCCACGGCGACAGATAGACGCCAAATTTCAATCCGCCTTCCCGGCAGGCATCGGCAACCTCTTTCACCAGATCACCCGCACCGTTTCGCCAAGGGCTGGCGGCTACCGTATGATTTGTGTACTGACTTGGCCATAAACAGAATCCATCATGGTGCTTGCACGTAAGAATTAGTCCTGTCATACCGGCAGACCTGCACGCCTGAACCCATTGACGGGCACTCAGATCAGAAGGGTTGAAGATCGCCGGATCTTCATCACCCATTCCCCATTCCTGATCTGTATACGTATTCACCGTGAAATGAATAAATGCATAGAACTCCATCTTCTGCCATTTCCACTGGCGCTCCGTTGGCGCAACCTGCGCTACCACCTTCAACCAATTGCTTGTATTCACTGGATTCTCCTCCCCTCACACCGTTTCTCTGCCCCCTATCCGACATATGCCACAAAGGACCGACAGAGCATAGCGCCTCCAACGGTCCTTCATTAGCTAGCTGTCATGGACAGTCAGCTTCCAGAATGCAATACGATCTCTTTTCCACGTATACGTTACATACAGATCTTGGGCTTGCGAAACGATGGCGGGATATGAATATTCCCCCGGTTCATTCTCCAACACATATTCGTTCCCCCAGGACAGGCCATGATCTGTCGAAAAGACAATCACCAGTGGGGTACGGGGGCTTTCCGTGTCATAACCACTCACCGGATTACAAATTAGCGCAAGCAGCCCGTTCTCCATGCATGTTACATCGATCCCGCTGTTGTTGTTCGGGAGGATCGTAGGGTACGCTTCACACCATGTCCGTCCGGCATCATCTGAATCACTTCGATAAATAAACCCTTCCGTACTGCGCAGAAGCATATGCACATGCCCCGCTCCGGAAGACCACAGTGCAGGCTGAATAAGCCCTTTGGCAAACCAATGCTCCGCCCCCACATAGGTGGACAGATCCATCGGTACATGTGCGCTCTTCGTCCAGGTTTCTCCCTGGTCTGCTGATATGTCGACGAAGGCCTCCCAGATTTGTTTGCCCTTTGCATCGGGGTCCAACCGCTCAATGGAAGCAGGGGCCAGAATCGTTCCATCCTCCAAAGTAATCGGCTTGTTGCGAACCGGTCCGCGACCGCCAACATCTCCTTGCACCAACTCTTGAGGAGTTGTCCACGTGTACCCGCCATCCTCCGAACGCATCAGTCGGGTATGCCAGTCCGTAATTTCATGGCCCACCTTGTAAAAAAGCATCAGCGAATGACCCTGTGCGTACAGCACGGGGTTCCAGTGGGCAATGCCTTCTTCATTGGCTACTTTTAATGGGATGCTCCAATGACCTTCCTGCTGTCGCGACAGCCAGATCGCCACATCACTTGCCTTTTCATGCTTGCCCGCAAACCACGCCGCCAAAACCTCGCCACCTGGCAACACGACAACCGTGGAAGCATGACTGCTCTGAAACGGCTGATCTTCCTGAAAGACATACTGTTTATCCGCCATAATCTTCATGAGTAGGGCTCCTCTCGAAAAATGAATGGGCATCTGGTCGTCTTTTTTTGTTATTTTCGTTATTTATAAAATGTTATTTTATTATTCATAAACAGTCTAAGTCGTCGGGAATGAAACGTCAATACACAAAAAAGACACCCCTAAGGGTGCCTCTCTCTTGATCCATATTGAATATTATAAGTTCATTTTCGCTTTGCCTTTGTCATTCGGTTAAACATAATCAGTGCAGCAATCAACATGGCAACAATTGCGATATTACTTGCTGCATCATGCGACATGCCGAACAGAACGCCCAGATTGGTAACCAGGCCTCTGACAATCAACGCAACCGCAATCAGCAGAATGGGGCTCCAAAAATTATACCTTCTCATCCTTCGCAACACTCCTGACCAGATTGTTCAGAAATTCCGGATCTCATAACACAATCATAACAGTCGTCATGTTCAGTTACAACAGATCGAGACGATCCTGCGTTACACTTGTTTAAATTCGATCCAGTCGATCTGCAGACCCGGTTTGGTGAAGTCCAGCCTCAATTCGTACACGCCTGCTTCCAACTCCACTTTGACAAGTTTCTGTCTGATCCATTTACCTTCGGTTCCGTTGGTTTGAATGGTCGTCATCAATTGATCATTAAGAATGACATTACATGCACTTTGAGCCAGTTCCGGCTCAGGAGACATGATCTGTACAATAATCCGATATTGACCTGCTTCATCTACTTTCATGTAGACAGGTTCGCCCACAACGGGTTTGACCTGTGCATTATCAGCCAGCACTTGTGCCTGCTCTGAGGAAAGTGAAGCATTCGCTTGGAATGAAGCGACATTCTCTACAATCTCATGTTTTCTGGAGAAGACAGGTGCATTCATGATGAACTCACAAATATTCATGGCCGAGCGCTGAAGCTCTCCACGGGTCAACGTCCCATTTTCCAGAGATTCGATCGTGTTGTCATCCCAGCCGTTAATTTCTGCGCCATAGTTAGGTACAACCATGTACAGATCGTTTTGAGCGCGAACCATCCAGTTGGTGTTTTTCCGATCTGCTGGTCCACCTTCAACGCCGTCGTTCATAATCGCCCACCAGTCGGTCATCACGATACCTTGGAAGCCCCACTCGCCACGAAGAATGGTCGTGTTCAGATCGTAGTTGGAAGCCGCCCAATGTCCATTAATCGGATTGTAGGAGGTCATGATCGAATTCGCACCGCCTTCTTTCACGGCAATCTCGAACCCTTTCAGATAGATCTCACGCAATGCACGCTCGGATACTACGGCATCCACTTTACTGCGATGTTTCTCCTGGTTGTTGCAGGCGAAATGTTTCAGCGTGGCATTAGAGCCACCCTTCATGATTCCTTTCGTACATGCAGCAGCAAATACACCGGAAATCAGTGGATCTTCTGAGAAATACTCAAAGTTACGACCGTTCATCGGACTCCGGCGAATATTCAATCCAGGCCCGAGCAGTGCATCCACCTGATTTCTCAGCAATTCCTGGCCTTCCATCACATACAGCTCTTCGACAAGTTCTGCATTCCATGTTGCCGCCAGCAAAGTCCCTATAGAAACTTGTGTAGCCTTCTCCCCGCTATCCATACGAATACCGGATGGGCCATCTGCAGTACATGCAACAGGGATTCCGTAATTAAACAGACTGTCACTCACGCCGCCAAATGCCGAAGCTGTACCCGATGTAACGAGTGGGCTGCTCATGCCCTCGCCTCTCACGATAGCTGCCAGATCCTGATCACTCAATTGGGCAATAAAAGCTTCCAGGCTGACTTTGCCGTCCTTCACATCTCTCAGCTTGTAGCCCTGGTTGCCAGTTTGCTCCAGCGTTTGCGGCAAGCATTGTTCAATCCGTTCAGCCATGGATACTTGGCGCGTCGGTACATCTGCAAAGATCAGCTCGTAAGACCCATCATCTTTGCGAGTACCCGGCTTCATTCTCGTAAAGCTCTCGGTCGGTGCCATTGCCTCCTGGAGCTGTTCCACAAGTTGAATCGTTTCTACAACATATCCATCTTGGCCATCAATGCGGACATGTTCCACATTTTTGACACTGGTTCCCACGTACAAACGATACGTTCCTGCCTCAAGTACATACGCCGATACATGTCCTGTTACGCCAGCATCATCATAGGAAGCCATGGAATCCACAGGGAAGCTCACGGTCAGACGCTGAGACTCACCCGGCTGAAGCAGATTGGTTTTGCCGAATGCTACCAGAGCTTTTGCAGGTTTCCCTAATTGACCTTGTGGCGCTTCATAATAGATCTGCACTACTTCCTTACCTGCATAGGTTGTGCCCGTATTGGTTACGGTTACATTCACCTTAATGCTATTATCTCCGTCTTGGGAGATCAATTTTGCATCTTCAGCCTTGGTTGTGAATGTGGTATAGGACAGACCGTATCCGAATTCAAATTGCACTTTTTCAGGTCGAAACGTTTCGAAATAACGATAGCCTACGTAGATATCTTCTTGATAAAGGTTCTTAAACTCATTCCCGTAATTGCTTGTGGAAGGATAATCTTCAATGGAATACGCAATCGTATCGGTTAATTTACCACTTGGTGTAACGTCTCCGGCCAGTACATCGGCGATCGCATTACCACCCTCCATACCGCCATGCCACGAGTAAATGACACTTTGGATCGGATGAACGTAACTTTCATCATTCAACCAGCTCATGTCCATGATGTTCGATACATTCAACACGACGATCGTTTGTTCAAAATGATTCGTGACCTGCTTCAGCATCGCTTTCTCATCTTCAGTCAACCGGTAGCTGCCTGGTGCATCGACGTTATCCTGATCTTCGCCTGCTGTACGTCCAATCACCACGATCGCTTTGCTGGATTTACTTCTGGCTTGGGATACCACTTCGTCCGTTAAAGGCATTTCTTTCTGGTTCCAAGGCTCTGCCGCCCATACTTTTCCACCGTCATCGAACGGGTTTTCCTCAATCCATTTTTCATAGACAGCTACCAATTCTTCATTGACCGTAAGTCCTTTTTTGCTGCGCAGACCATCCAGCAAATTGGTTGTATACGCCACATGAACGCTGCCGCCTGAGCCTGTACCACTGCGATAATAGTTGACTTGAATCCGTCCAAACACTGAAACGTTTTCGTCTTTTCGAATCGGAAGAGCCTGTCCTTCGTTTTTCAAAAGCACTGCGCCTTCAGCGGCAACCGTACGGCTAAACTCTGCAAACCCTTCCAATGGAACTCCGATTTGATGTGTGCTCAATGATTTCCCTCCTGTTTGTCATCTCCATCTCCACGAATCATTATGTATATTCGTTAATCTGGTAGATTCACTTGTATCTAGTCTCATATTAACAGATTCTATAGTAGAAAATAAATCAGGTTAAACGTTTTTTCTCACAGTAGACATGATTTTGTAATTATCCAACTTAAAAAGCCACGAACGTCATTCGTCCGTGACTTTTATTCTTGTACGACCTGCGCATTAGGTCGTTAATTTGGCATAAACAAGGAAGAACACCATGTTCTCTCCCACGATAACATAGCCCGGAACCCGATAGATCAGATCCACAAGGACAAACGCTGCCATCAGTCCTAGCATAATCGCCAAGTGACGTGGACGAAGCCGGAGATGGGCATGCCTGTAGCGATGGAACACAAGTGAGGTCGACAAGAAATACAGCAGCACTGATCCAAACATAAACCCGATCATGAACACATAGTTCAGTTGATTCTGATACAGCAGTTGGATCGAAGCGGCGATCATGCTCATGGAAATGTATATAAACAGATGGCCATAAATAATCGCTTGCCCGGCAGTCTGAATCTCTTTGCTTACCTTTTTCTCTACATTCTCAAAGTACTGCCACCACATAGCAATGACAAATATAGAAGTAAACACGGCAAACAGGATCGACTTCACATCCCAATGGTCTGCTTGCAACACAGCGATAATACTAATCACCGATTCACCCAGCAGGATGAGTGTAAAGAGCGCGAAACGCTCCAGCAAATGGTGTGTCTGAACTGGTACTTTCACCAGATTCTTGCGTCCAATCAACGGAAGTACGATATCCACGGCAATCCCCGCATACAAAATCACGTAGCGCAGCCAGGAATCGAAAAACAGAGAACCTGATGAAATCAATATGCCAAGGATAAAACAGGTGCCCAAGTAACGGGCAGCATGCTGTTGATGTGTGCTTTTGGATTTGTGAACTGTCAGGTACTGAATTGCCGTAAACGCCCTCGACCCGATATACCCGATGAAGAATGACAGATAGTATTGATCAAAATGAGTCGAGAGGCTTGCTGTCATCACCAGAACAGACAGGAGCTGAAGGATAAGGAATATTCGATGGCTCAGGATATCCTGACCATAACGGTTAATGAATAAGGTTTGACCGACCCACGCCCACCAGACAGGAATGAAAATCAACACAAATTTCATCAGATATTCAAACGTAATCACGCCGTGTTCGGCATGTAACAGGACATGACCCGCTTTGGAGACTGCCGCTACAAAAAGTAAATCATAGAACAGCTCCAGCCAGGTAACCTTTTTCTCCATCATCCTTCAATGCTCCTTTTGGTTAAACTCTTATCAAAAATTATGAATTCTATACAGATGGAACACTTGATTTACATCGATCACTTCACAGCCGAGACAACTTAACGATCACTGTTATCACCGCTCCATAACAAATGGCACAGGTTCCAGCGTTCTTACCTGGATTGGCTGCAAATTGTCTTCAATTTGGGCACGATATGGTTCAAACCATTCAGGCAGCATGAGTTTTTGTCCAAGCGATTCCGCAGGCTCATCTTTCGCGAATCCAGGAGGATCGGTAGCAATTTCGAACAGGATACCGCCAGCTTCTCTGAAATAGATTGCGTTAAAATATTGACGGTCCCGAACTGGGGTCGGCTGATAACCATACTGTTGTACAGCCTCTCTCCATTGTTCATGCTCTGCAAAATCTTTGGCACGCCACGCGATATGATGGACCGTCCCTGCTCCGCCAACGCCCAGAGCCATACGGGCAATCGGAACATCCACCACATTACCGATATCCCCGTTGGACCGGAACCGTACATATTCCTCGTCTTGATCTACTTTGATGAATCCGAGTATTTTATCCAGCGCATCCATCGTTCTCTGCGGATTGACGCTGAACAACACGGCACCTCCAAATCCTTTGATGGCTTTGTCCGCGGGAATGCCTTCATGTACCCAGGTGCTGGCTGCACCCTCTTCACGTTCAACCAGTTCAAGACGCAAGCCCTCGCTGTCTTCGAATTGCAGCAGCTCTTCGTTAAAACGGCTCGTTTTGGTTACCTCAATGTTATACTGTTCCAACCGATCCTGCCAGAAGCCAATAGTCCCAGGTGGAATCACATATGAGGTAATGCCGACCTGACCGCCGCCAATTTTGCCTCGTGGTGATCCGGCTGATGGGAAGAATGTAATGATGGTGCCCGGGCTTCCGTTCTCATCCCCAAAATACAGATGGTACACATCAGGAGCATCGAAGTTGATTGTTTTTTTCACAAGACGGAGTCCCAGGACCCCAGCATAAAAGTCGACATTGGCCTGCGGATCTCCCGCAAAAGCTGTAATATGGTGAATACCTGCAGTTTGAATTGTCATAATAATTTCCTCCTAGGTTTATAGATCATTTTTGAAAAGTTCATTCTTTGGCGATCATCTGATAAGTTCTTATATATATTTATAGTAAATGTGATTGTCTTAATATTAAGATATTTAACCTAGCTAAGTTAGCTGTTGTTCTGTTGAGATTGCTCCTGTTTGAGTTTATCTGGAGTGACGTCGTCGCCGTTCGGATCATAGATGGTTACATTCAGCAGAATATCATTGATCGAACCGCGAAAGGTTTGCAGATATTCCTGACGCAGACGAATTTGTTCCGCTTTCTCCATCTCCGTCAACCCTGCAGCTTTGGCTTTTCTTGAAAGTTCATTTATTCTGGTCAATGTTGGGATCATCATCTTGATCTCTCCTCATAAATCGAATTTAAGATATTTATTTTTTCTTGGGTGTAATTTATATTCAAATTAAATATCTTAATTTAAAGATAAATGATTTGTGATCGGTTGTCAACCCTTTATTCAATAAAAAAATGAAATACAAAAAAGACTCACTCAAAAGTATTGCACTTCTGAGCGAGCCTTCCTATATTTCAGTGCATTAAGCTAATTTTTGACCACAGTTTGGACAGAAGTTGGCTCCTTCATTCTTGGCTCCGCAGTTCGGACAGAAGTTCGGCTTTTTATTGTCTCCAGACGAAGAAGATGCACCTGCATCACTGTTTTGATTTGCCGCAGACTTTTGATCCGAATTCTGATTCTGGTTGTTCTGGTTCTGATTCATGTTCTTCATCATTTCATTCGCCATGTTCATGCCCATCATCATGCCCGCCATATCCGAAGCAGCGCCGCCACCCTTAACTTTACCAGATGAGATGCCGTCAGTCATGCTGACCTGCTGATACTTTTGCAAATTGCCGATCATTTCATGTGAAGCAGTCTTCGTAATCATATCCTGGATCTCCTGCGGATAGTTGAAGCTCATCACCTGGAAACCCGTGATTCCGATGCCGATGTCCATCATTTGCATATCCAGATCTTCCTGAATGCCTTTCGCAATATCTGAAGCATTCGCCTGCAGGTTGAACATGTCCTTGCCCTCACGGCTAATCCACTTCATCAGCAGCTGATCGAGCACAGACGTAATCCGGATTTTGACATCCTCGACCAAATAACTTTGTTTAATTCCAGCGATTTTGTCGATCAGTGTAACATAGTCACTCACTTTAAAATTAAACGTACCATTCGCACGAATCGGCATCCCGCCTGGAAGTTGAGGAGTCGGAATCAGTACTGGACTTTGCGTGCCCCAGCGAACAGTAAACTCCTTCGTATTCACAAACAGCACTTCGACCCGCATGCCGCTGTTGAATCCGAACTTGAATCCTTTTAAAGTAGACAGAAACGGAATGATTTCGGAATCGATATTAAACGATCCTTCGTCCTCGAAAATCCCTTCCACCTTGCCGTTATTCAGGAAGATCGCATCCTGTCCCGAACGGATAATCAATTTGCTTCCCTTCTTGATCTCACGGTTACTCCACTTCCAGAAAATCATATCATCTCTGAACTCTTCCCATTCCACCACATTCGAAAATTGATTTTTGAAAAATCCCATACTCGTTCCCATCCCTTCTATAGTAAGTATTTTGCATCACCATGACATAAGCTGAATTGTTATTTTTCCTGCTAGAAAGATCCTCTACTACCACTGTGCGAATGACCGTCTCGGCTGGTACCTCCGCCCCCGCCACCTCCGCCACCATTATTGTTGTTCTTCTCAATTTTACGTTTGGTTACAGTTGTACGAATATACCGATCCTGACGATCGATTACGCTTGAAGTACTTGAATCCTCGTAGGTCGCCCGGTTGACTGTCACACGTCCGCCAGAACGGTAAGTCATTACACCAACCACAACACCACCTACAGCAAGCGCCGCCACAAGTTGGAACCAGATATTGAACAAAATATTATCAGGATTCACACCCGGCTTATATCCCATATATTTGTAGGAGAGATTGATATATTTTTCAAAAGCAAGCTTGTAATTCCCCTCTGTCAAATCGGGAGTAATTTTGTTTCTGATTTTATCCAGCCTTCCACTGTCCAGATAATCTTCGGCTTTATAGAATCCAGCCAGATAAATATCCCGATTATACATATCCAACGTCAGAATGACCGCATTACCATGCGCTTTGTCATACCCAAGAGCGTGCTCATCATAGAAATCCTCGGTCATCAACTGTACATCCTGATTCTCCGTATTATTCGTTGTCAGAATAACGAAGTCCGTCTGCCTTTCAGCACCATACTCATTCGCCAATGCGTTCAGTTCACTTTTCTCCTGCTCGTTCAGCAGATTAGCTTCATCATAAATCAGGTTTTTGCTGTCGGCTGCCGATGCCACTGACATTGGAATCAATGGAGAAACGAGGGTGATTACAAATAAAATGAGCGTTGCCATCCATGCCAGATGTTTTCTTTTCCTCACAGGAATCCACCTCCCATCATCCAGGAGACCAGTTTCAATGACAACAATGAAACGGCTGAAATTCCTGCGAACCATCCGGCAACTTTAGCTTTGCTAATAGGCGGCTTACCCACCACTTTACCTGTCTGGCCATTCATGGCAAAGGTATACTGCGAACGATTGTAATCATAGTAAACCATCCATACCGGGAGCAACACATAGTCTGCATTTTTTAACGTAGTATCAATCTGTTTGTCTGTGTAACTGACACTGTTATAGCCTGAAACCGTTGATGCAATATAAGAATCGATATAAGAGCTCGTTTTTTCCTTGGCGCGCGGGTATAGTTCCTCATCGGTATAACTATATTTTTCCGCAATGTACCCGGCGAGATACGGGGTTTTGAAAAGCTTTAACTGGTTATAAGGAAAAGGTTCCAGCTTATCCATCAGCTCATCTTTCATTTTCTCCGAAGCATCAATGGGCAGATTCACGTAATTCAGCCGGATTCTCCGGTAAATATCGAAATGCTGCGTCTCCGTGTAATGGTAATCACCCTGCGTGTAGGTCCTGATCTTCGTGCCACGGCCATGAACTTCGATTTTGTTATGTAACTCATATAACCAGAAGGGCACGTACATCCCGGTGATGCTCTTGACCCGGTCAGCCGTCATGAATCCGCTAGGTGTCAGCAGACCGTTTCTGCACCACTTTTTGAACGCCTGCTTGGCCTCATCCTTACTGATCGAAAAGGGTAAGACCATGGCCGGTGCCAGATCTCCCGTCAGTCGATCACTCAGAACAACGGCAGCTCCACAGAAGCTGCATGTCGTTGCACTTGTCTCCGGCTCAGTCACAATATCCGCGCCGCAACTGTTACAGTGATACTCCTTGACCTCATTCTCCGTGAACACCTGTTTCTTGAGCGGATCGGGGATCTGTTCGATATTATCCTGTCGTCCGCAGCTGGGGCAGGATAACGCTCCAGTTGCACTATCAAAAAGCATTCCACTGCCGCAGTTGGGACACTTGTACTCGATTACCGGCATTTGCTCACCTCAATGTTTAACGAAATGTATGACATTTTATATATCGTTATTTATCTTCCAATTTCTTCTGTATTGCTGCAAGCTCTTCCTCTGGACTCGGCGTCACCTGTCCATTATTACCCGCTTCGGCATTCATTTGTTGCTCCAACTGCGCAATTAACACATCCAGATCATCTTCCTGTGCCCCAGCACGGAGTTCAGCCAAAGCCTCAGCTTCGTTAAGCGCCTGATTCGCTTTGTCTTCCATCGCCTTCAAAGCAGCATTCGCATTGGCAGCGGAGGCGTTCCGTTCATTGGTCTGTTGTTGCGCATTGGCAGCCGCCATTCTGCCCTTCAGCTCCGCATGCCGAGCTTCCAATTGCCCCATATCCGCAACCAGCTTCTCGTGCATATGCTTCATCATTTTGGCTTTGGCAGAAGCCCGATCATAGGCAGCTTGTAATTCATTCAGTTTCTCAGTCTGCTCTGCCTTCTTTTCCAAAAAACTACGTGCCCTGTCTTCATCACCAGACTCCGCAGATTTCTCTGCATACCGCTGTAATTTCTTTATCTCTGCGCTACATTCGTCCAAAGCTCTCTTCGCCCGGCTCTCATCCGAGAGAACCGCAGCCGCCTCTGCCTTCACCTGACCCAGATCACTGCTCAAGCTCCGCATATATTCACTCACGGTCTTCTCCGGATCTTGCGCCCGAGCCAGCACATGGTTGACATTCGCTTTCATCACGTCCCTAAACCTCGATAAGATTCCCATCATTCGTTCCTCCTTCGAATAGTTTACATTTACCCTATAATACATGAAATTTGCAAGGTACGTTTCACTTTTAACGATTGTCAGTTTAAGTCATTATCATTAAAAGTCGAGCAATAAAAGAAAAGACGAGCACATATGGCATCGCCTCTTAACTAAATACTCTTCAAATTTCATTGTGTTCCTTTTCGTCATTCACAGTTCTTCTATAAATTTGATACTTTCCTCTGCAATTAGATCAGGATCAGCATCATGAACGTAATGACCGTTATGTAATAACATATAGCGCCCATTCTTCACCGACTCAGCATAATTCACTAAGTAATTTTTCCAGTTCTCAACAGGTAATTCCTCTCCATTAGATATAAAAAAATACATGGGCACATCCGGAATACCTCGTTCTAGAACTCGGGCTGCATTTATCCTAATCATTTTAACTTCTTCATTCATGTTCAGGGTCTGCGTTTTCTTATAAAATAATGCCCGATAGATTGCCTCCTCTTGGGAGGACAACCGCTTCTCTTCAATTGCGGCGGACGAATTAACGATGGCAGGGAAAAAACGAGTAATTCCGACACGAGCCCCCAAGCCTGTAAGACTCATCATACCAACTGTAGGTAGAGGATACTTCTCATAAACTTTTGGAACAGCAGGATCAAGACCAATGATAGCCTCAACTTCGTTTGGATACATTTGTGCCCAATATAGTGCTTCTATACCCGACATAGAATGCGGAAATAACACATAGGGCGGTGTTTCTCCCGCTAATGTCAGAGCTGTTCTGGTTTCTTCCAACATCGTATCGATATCACGTGAGACCTTTGCCGTTTCACTGAATCCGTAGCCTGCCTTCTCAACAACAGCAATCTTGTATTGATCCGACAATCTGGAATAGAGCGCCTTAAAATCCAATACAGGCGAAGATGTGCCTCCACCTGACATAAAGACCAGAGTATGTTTTCCGGAACCTTCTGTATAGACATGCATTTGGTGATTATTAACATCAACCATTACACCTGGGGGTGTTAGTATAGCTGATTCTTTCTTTAATTTAATTGTATGATTCGTTAAACTAATCGCTATGAACAAAAACATGATAATCAGTAAAGCTAAGACACCATAACCCATTCGTTTAAGTACAACTTTCATTACATTCCCCCAACATTCTGTTCCATTTCCAATTATTATAGCATGTGTTCATAGATGCATACCCTACTAGAATTCAATAGGAAGACTCTCCACCGTTGTGAAAAAGACATCCAGCAGTTCGACGCCAAAATTCATATGAACGTATTCGGCAATCTGCCCCAGTTGTTATTCCCGTTGATACTCCAGACATGGACGCCCTTCACTCCACAAAACTCTGCAGGAGAATTCACTAATAACACGTCAGCAAAACGAATCCGTAGGAGCCAGGGATGCCATTCCTCTGCAAGTTGGCTATAATAAGGAAAGCCCTCTGGTCTGATGTACCCGCAGGAACCATGAATGATTTTTATAAAAGGCAGGAAAATTATGCGTACACGAGTTCATATTATCGCTCCTTACGAATCCATGACTACTATTATAGAAGAATGTATTCCGCTATTTCCCCAGTTAGCCATTCAATATGAGGTGGGCGATCTGATGAAAGGCGCCGAATTGGCGACCCAGGCTGAACGAAACGGGGCGGAGATTATGATTAGCCGTGGCGGTACCGCTCAGCTAATCAAGGAAGCCGTAACCATTCCCGTCATTGATGTGCAGTTGTCCGGATATGACATGATTCGTTCGCTAACGCTGGCAAGCCAGTTCAACGGCCAAACCGCTATCGTTGGCTTTGCCAACATTACTTCAGGGGCACAGTCGATTATCGATCTAATGGAATTGCCTTTAAAGGTGTATACCATACGCAGCTCCGAGGATGTGGCAAGGCTGCTGCTGGAACTGAAAGCGTCAGGGTACCGCCAGATTGTTGGTGATGTCATCACCGTCAATACGGCCAAAACGTATGGTTTGGAAGGCTTGCTGATCCAATCCGGCAAGGAATCCATCCTTAGAGCGCTTGAAGATGCACAGTTGGTATATCGGTACTTGAGCAAAAATCACGCGATATCGATTATTTTAAACAACCTGGTTACCAAGGAGCATCCAAATCTCATGATCTTGGACGACCAGAACGAGGTTGTATTCGAGAATTGGACTGATTTTGAGCAGAATCCGTTAACCAATAATCACATTTATCTCACCAATACCAACCTGGATTTCCATCAATCCCAAGTTCAAAATGTGTTCATCGTGGATGATTACCAGCTTACGGTAACGGCCTATGAAACGACGTTAAGTAACAAAACCTATAAAGTATACTCTCTTGAAAAAGGACAGCCCTATGCTTTTGCACAATTTGGCATAACGGCATATACCGATATATCCATGGAGCCGATCGTTGCCGAATCGCCTGCCATGCAGGCCGTATTGAAGAACATCCGGGCGCTTTACGAGAACCATGAACCCATTTATCTGCTAGGCGAAGCGGATTCGGGCAAGTCTTTTCTGGTAAAACATATTCATCAGATGTACTCCAGCGGTGGGCTGATGCTCCAAATCGATCTTGCCCAGGTTCCTCCAGGCCATTTGCACAAAATCCCACTCTCCAAAGTGCGCAACGTTGAGATTAATCATTTGGAAAATGGCACGAAGGATGAGGAATTGATCTCATTCATTCAGACCTGTCTACAAAGGCGGATCGGAGTATTCATCCTGGGGGAACAGGGATTGAACCCAAATAGAACCCTTGATGTCGAGCTTAATACGATCATTATGCCGAGCCTTGTGGACAGGCAGGAGGATCTTGCTCCACTGATCCAGCATTTCCTCAGCGATTACTACCAGAAGTATGGGACGGTTGCGGTGAAGATGAAAGAGGACGCGTTGCAGCTAATCAGAGATCAAGTTCCGCATATGACAGTGAACCAGTTGAGGCATCTGATCAAACAAGCTGCACTGAATGAACAGGACTACGTGATCTCAGCCGAGACCTTGTCACATCTGCTTGGTGAACAACCCTCATCCAATACGATGAAGCTAAGTGGTACGCTGAAAGAAATCGAAAAAGAGATTATTCAATTCGTTCTACATGAGGAAAACAATAATCAATCCAAGGCGGCCGACCGCTTGGGGATTAACCGTGCCACGTTATGGCGTAAACTTAAAGAGTAACTCTTTAGGTTTACGCTTTTTTTATGATTATATGTGTTGCATAATTAAACACTCATAGCTATTTCTTAAAATTTACAATAATTAAGTGTTGCTAAAATAAACAATATGGGATAACATAATCCCTGCAAACGCTTTATAAAAACGATTACTTCATAAGGAGCCACTACTATGAACATTAAAGCAACATTAGATCGTATTCCTGGCGGTATGATGGTTGTTCCCCTGTTGCTCGGTGCAACCATTAACACATTCTTTCCGAATGCTTTGCGAATCGGGGGTTTCACGGAAGCCCTGTTCGTAAATAGCTCAAGCACATTGATCGCCCTGTTCCTGTTGATTGCTGGTACGCAAATCACGTTCAAGACGGCCGGTTCTTCGGTTGGTAAAGGCGTTACATTGCTTGTGTTCAAGTGGGCAGTTGGTGCAATATTAGGTTTAATCGCCATCTATTTTGCGGATTCCAATGGTTTATTCCTTGGTTTGGCACCGCTTGCCATTATCGCTGCTATGACGAATTCCAATGGTGGACTGTACATCGCGCTGGCCGGACAATACGGCAAAGAAGATGACAAGGCGGCTTATCCGTTCCTCGCGCTCAGCGACGGACCGTTCCTCACCATGGTTGCTCTTTCCATTTTCGGTGCGATGGGCTTTGCCAACGGCATGTTCTCTCCGATGTCCTTTGTAGCCGTATTGCTTCCGCTTATCGTCGGTGTTGTTATTGGTAATCTGGATCGCAACATGGCTGATTGGCTGCATAAAGGCAGTGACAAGCTCGTTCCATTCTTCGCCTTTTCACTCGGTATGGGAATCAACTTCTCGTCGATCATTCAAGGTGGATTAAGCGGTATCTTGTTGGGTGTCCTGACTGTACTGATCACTGGTGGCGTTGGATTCCTGCTGTTCAGAGCCATTGGCTGGAACCCGATTGTTGGTGCTTCCGAAGGTTCCACAGCTGGTAACGCTGTAGGTACGCCTGCTGCCATCGTGGCTGCAAACGCTTCTTTTGCCCCAATTGCCGAGATCGCTACGGTACAGATTGCTGCAAGTGTTGTGACGACTGCCATCCTGCTGCCGATCTTCATCGGCTTCCTTTCCAAAAGGCTGGAGAAATCAGGCGGCGTCGAGAAATACAATCAAAGACCATCCACATAAATGCACTGAATTTAGCTGACCGGACTTATATTTAATTTTGATTTTCAAGGAGGGATGACTGCATGAAATTAGCCATTATTGCAGATGATTTGACCGGCGCCAATGACAGCGGGGTGCAGCTTGCCCGTCATGGACTAAAGACAAGCGTACTTTTCAACATGGACGAAGATAACATTCGTCATTACGATGCGGTCGTGTTTGATACCGATAGCCGTTCCATCACACCGGAGGATGCATATCAGCGGGTTAGCCGAGCAGCCGAACTGCTGTTGAGAAACGGATTTGGCACCATTTTCAAAAAAATGGACTCGACCATGCGCGGAAACATCGGGATTGAGATTGACGCTTTGTACGATGTGGTCAAACCTGACTTCATGATGATCGCCCCAGGCTATCCCAAGAACAATCGCACCATTCTTAATGGCACACATTATCTGAACGGCATTCCACTGGCCGATACAGAGATTGCGAATGATCCAAAGACACCTGTGACCCTTTCGTATCTTCCGGATTTGCTCAAGCTTCAGACCAAGTATGAAGTGGGCGAGATTAAGGTGAGTGATCTTGAATCGGGTACAGATCAGGTGAAGACGCAGCTGGAAACCTTTAAGGCAAACGGCATTCCCTATATCCTCGTCGACTCGACCGATGAGCAACATTTGGAGCAGATTCTAAGCATCACCAGCAAGCTGGATTATTCATTTACTTGGGCAGGATCAGCGGGTATCGCGAACTATCTTCCCACTCATTACGGCTTGGGAGCCACGTCTTCGGAAATGACCATTCCGGCGAATCCGGGTCCGATCCTCACCGTGGTAGGGAGTGTGAACAAAAACTCCCGTGAGCAGCTCAAGCAATTGCTACAGAAAACCAACGTATCATCCATCCCGTTCCACTCCTTCAAAGCCGTATCGGGATCGGCAGATCGTGAGCAAGAAATCGATCGTGTGTATGAGGAAGTGAAGGCCAAAGCCTTGGAAGGCAATGACGTTGTCCTCTACTCGACCGCGGAACAGGTAGATATTGAACTAGCACGTGCTACGGGTGAAGTCCGAGGGCTTAATCACACCGAGGTCAGCAATGAGATTGTACGAGCCATAGGTGAAATCTGCGCCAAGCTGCTGGAGAATGGGTATTTCAAAGGTGTATCCATGACGGGCGGAGATACGGCTAAACAAATCTGTATGAAGTGGAACATCAGCGGTTTCGAACTGCTTGATGAGCTTGAAATTGGTGTACCGATATCGAAATTTATTGGAATTGACGATCTGCACGTAATTACCAAAGCAGGCGGATTCGGCAAGCCCGACGTCTTTATCCATGCAATTGAAAAATTAAAAGGAGGAGTTACCGTATGAAACCAACCGTTGGAATTACAATGGGCGATGCCGCAGGCATTGGACCCGAGATCATTATGAAAGCATTGGGCCATCAGGAGGTCTACAACAATTGCAATCCACTCGTCATTGGCGATGCAAAAATATTGGAGCGTGTCCTGCCTATCATCGGATCGAGCCTGAAAGTAAATGCTATTCATGAGCCATCCGAAGCCAAGTATGAATTCGGTACTGTGGACGTTATTGATCTGGATCTCATTCCTGCAGATCTGGAATATGGAAAAGTATCTGCCGTTGCGGGAGATGCAGCATTTCAGTTTCTGGCCAAAGCCATTGATCTAGCCAAAAAACAGCAAATTCATTCCATCTGCACGGCGCCTCTGAACAAAGAAGCCCTACACCTAGGTGGGCACTTGTATCCAGGTCACACCGAGATTTTGGCCGATCTGACCGATACAGAGGATTTCTCCATGATGCTGACTACACCCAATCTGCGAGTGATTCACCTTACGACACATATGGGCCTGATTGATGCCATTGCGAGCATCAACCCGGAAAGAACTTACACTGTCGTTAAACTGGCTCATGATACATTGAAAAAAGCTGGCTTCGAAAATCCGCGTGTGGCTGTATGCGGTATTAACCCGCATGCAGGTGAGAACGGCTTGTTCGGTAACGGTGAAGAGGAAGAAAAACTTCAGCCCGGCATCGAACGTGCGCAAAAGGAAGGCATTAACGTGGTTGGTCCACTTCCGGCGGACACGTTATTCTTCCGCGCTGGCCGTGGCGATTTTGATATCGTTGTTGCTTGTTATCACGATCAGGGACATGCCCCAATCAAAGTCATGGGCATTGAAGAAGGCGTGAACATTACGGTGGGTCTTAAAGGCGGCATTATCCGTACTTCTGTAGACCATGGAACAGCCTTTGATATTGCAGGCAAAAATATCGCTGATGATAAAAGCATGCTGGCCGCCATCCGTTCCGCTATTGAGCTTGCGCCAAAAACGCAAATTTAAAGAAATATAAGAGATATGTTACAGTAACGACCGTTTCCCATACTACTACTGGGAAACGGTCGTTTTGTGTACAAGCGTGGTCAGTGGATATGGACTTTTCGTAATCTTCATCACATACCTTAAAGAAAAAACGATTGAGGGTGTGTGAACTCCGTGAACAATACTCCCCTGCCATCTTCTACTATGGAGAAACCCAACTTCCTTGTCATTCTTGTGGATGAAGAGCGTTATCCTCCTGTATATGAAAGCAAAGAAATACAGACATGGCGCAGAGAAAATCTGATTACCCAGGAACGTTTAAAGTCTCACAGTATGGAATTCCATCGGCATTATATCGGAACAACCGCCTGCTGTCCCAGCCGGGCTACCATGTTCACAGGTCAGTATCCATCGCTGCTTGGTGTCAGTCAAACTGTCGGCATTGCCAAGGAATCGTATGACTCTGACATGTTCTGGCTGAATCCCAATACGGTGCCTACGATGGGCAATTACTTTCGAGCAGCAGGATACCAGACGTACTATAAGGGGAAATGGCATATATCCAATGCGGATATCATCTCTCCCGGCACCCACCAAAGTGTTCCCAGTTATCATCCCTTGACCGGAGTGCCTGAGCCCCAGTTGGAAAGCCTGTACCTTCACGCGAGTCGTTTGGAGGAATTCGGATTCTCCGATTGGATCGGCCCTGATCCCATAGGCAGAAATCCTCGCAACTCCGCTTCCTCCGCCGCCTTTGGTTTAAGTGGACGGGACGAGGTATACGCCGCAGAAACGGTTCATCTCATTGAGTCCCTTGATCGCAGGAAGAATGAACATCAACATGTTGAGCCCTGGCTCATTGTCTCTTCCTTTGTGAACCCGCATGATATTACGTTATATGGTGATCTCTCCGCGCGCCTGCCCAATTTCAAATTCCAGGTAGATCCCATGCCACCCGTTGACGCTCCCCCGACAATACACGAGTGGCTGGGTACCAAACCACGTTGTCAGATGAGTTACAGAGATTTATATCCCAGAGCTTTGCAGCCTATCACCGATCAGAGCTTCTACCGCCAGCTATATTACCAATTGCAAAAAAATGCGGATCGCCAAATGTTCAAAGTGTATGAAGCTCTTACGCGCTCCTCCTTCTATGACAATACCATTGTGATTTTCACATCGGATCATGGCGATCTGCTCGGCGCTCACGGCAATCTTCATCAAAAATGGTACTGTGCCTATGAGGAATACCTTCATGTTCCTTTTCTGATTCACAATAAACATCTGTTTCCCAAGCAACAACATGTGCATAGCCTGACAAGTCATGTCGATCTGCTGCCAACCATGCTGGGTCTGGCCAATATTAACGTTTCCGAAATCCATGGACGATTGCAAAAGGAATTCAGTGAAGCCCGCCATTTGGTAGGACGGGATCTCACGCCTCTTGTTTATGGAGACGATAATCCGGCGCTGACCCAGCAACCGGTCTATTTTATGACGGACGACGATGTCACGCGCGGTCAGCACCAAACCAATCCATTAGGCGTACCCTATTCGTCTGTTGTACAACCCAACCACATCGAAACCGTAATTACCACCCTTTATAAAAACAACAAACCGGAAATCTGGAAGTTTTCCCGGTACTTTGACAATACTCAATTCTGGAGTCAGCCGGTACATGATGAATATGAATTGTACAACTTGACGGACGATCCGCTGGAGACCTGCAATTTCGCCCATTCTGCCTATGCCACTCCGCAGACGATGAACATTCAGCAATGGATGATGCAACTTCTGGAGGAACAACGGAAACAAAAACGTTTGTATCCTCATCAACCTACGATATAAAGGATCGGGGAAATAACATCTCTATGATTCGTTAAACCAAATCGTAGACTTATGGAAATTGCAGCTAATAACATGTGCTCAGTTCGTTAAATAGTGTAACGCTAAAAAGGATGTCCTCGTCATGTTCATGACCATGAGGCATCCCCTTTTTGTATATAAACTTTGATTATTTTAAATATAACTCAGCAATCCTCACCTTATCGATCGTACCAATAGCCAGGAATACCTCGTTCAAGACGCATTAACGCTTCAAGATAAAAATAATCGCCCCAGATCGTGTAATCGTCAGGTGAATCTCCACCTCTTACAGAGTAGGAACCATGCTTCAGCAGCCCCTCCGCTGTATCGGAGCCCAGCGTGGAATAATGAGTAATTAAGGATTTCATGGACGACTCCGCTGCGTTCTGAAATGCCTCCCGCTCAGGATCGGCTTCATCAAGCTGTCCGGCAATTTCCAGCAGACCACAGGCAACAATGGCCGATGCAGAGCTGTCCCGTTTCGGTTCAGGCGTCTGCGGGGCATCAAAATCCCAATACGCTACTTCATCCTCCGGAAGGTGGGCAATGAAGTAACGGGCGAGACGCTTGGCTGTCTCCAGCATCTCTGCACTTTGCAGATAGCGGCTGCACAATGCAAAACCGTAAATCCCCCATGCCTGTCCGCGTGTCCAGGTAGATCCGTCATGGTAGCCCTGATGCGTACCCCCTCGAATAGCCTCTCCGGTAGCCTGATCAAAATAAAAGGTATGATAGCTTGAGTCATCCCCACGAACGAGGAAACGGCGACTTTTCAGCGCATGCAGCTCGGCAACGCGGCGATACTCCTCGTTATTGGTGTGTTCATACGCCCAGAACAGCAGCGGAAGATTGAGCAGGCAATCGATAATAATTCGCCCTCCGTTATTCACATCGCCTTTACGTCCCCAAGCCTGAATCAGTCCAGCTTCCTCCCGCCAGCGTTTCATCAGCATATCGGCAGCTTCGATCGTAAGTTTCTTTGCGGCGGCGTCATGCTCCACAATCCATTGTGCCTTAGAAGACAACGAATAAAGGAAGCCAATATCATGATGATCGAAAATGCTTTTCTGTTCCATTCGCCGACGGAAGTTATCGACGCTATTTACCGCTGCCTCACGAAACCTCGAGTCCTGAGTGTACTCCGTGCATAACCACAAGATGCCTGACCAGAACCCTGCCGTCCACTCCGTATTATCGTTAAGCTCATAATGCTCATCTCCATTACTAACGTGAGGAAAGCGTCCCTCGAATCGATCTATGTTACGCCGGGTGACATTTAATGCATCTTCAATAGCTTTTTTCCACATGGAACAGTTCCTCCTCTAGGCAAGTCATATTCTTCAACTCTCTTGCTGGACAAGTCTGCTGTTTTGCTTATACTGGCCGGGTGTAATTCCCTCATATTTTTTGAAGACACGAATGAACGAATTGCTGTTCAGGAAACCCACCCGTTCGGATACGTCCTGGATCGTCAGTTCCTCTGCCTGTAAAATTTTCTTGGATTGCTCAATTCGAAAATGGTTGATGTAATCGATCACGTTGACTCCGGTCTGTTCCTTGAAGTACTTGGAGACATAGGTCGGATGGAAACGAAACCGCTCGGATAAATGGGTCAAGCCCAGATTGACATCCGCATAACTCTCATGAATAAATTCCACCAGTTGATCCTTCAATTCTTCACTGCGGGATCGCTTGCGCTCATGCACCGTCTGGCATACCGTCTCCAGTATCCGCAGCAGCTCGGCCTCGATCTCCTCAAAGGTCTCACATGCAAACAATTGCCGAATCAGATCGTTGCGCTGCGTCATCTCGTTCTGGTCGTCCGTCTTGATCTGTTCGGTCGCTTTCAGAAAGGTACCAATCAACTCAAACATCAGACAGCGAGCCAGTTCAACAGACAAGGGCTCTCCTGCAAAATTGGTCATGAGAATTTCGTTCATCACTTCCGTGGAACGAGCATAATTCCCAGTAGCGATATAATTGATGAGCTGTCTCTCCAGATCAAGAGGGTAATACAGCTCCTCCTTGGGCCGACGAATTCTGTTCGGATCAATAATTTGACCGATCCCCAGAATCAACCTGTATTCCAGCGCTTCTTCCGATTCCCGGAAACAATCCGCGATCTCCGCCATACGGTGATGAATATGGCTAACGCCTACAGAAAAGTACACGCAGAATCGGGAGCCGATGAAACGCTGGGCTTCTTCGACTGCACGAATTAACCGATGACTGGTATCCTCCTCACACTCCCGAATATTAATTAGGAACGCAATTCTTCCATCAATGTCGGCAGAGTATACCTGACCGATTGAGCCGATCATCTCCTCCAGCACATTGGTCAGAATTAGATGCACAAACTGATGCTTTTCCTCTTCGTCCTGCTCACGTACTCTGGAACGGAATAGTCCTTCAACGTCCTCAATATGCAGGAGCAATACGGCAAACGATCTCGTCTCAAACCGAATGCCCGAATGTTCCAGCGTTGAAGCAAAATCCTCACCCGCCTGTACCCTTCCCTTCATCAGCTTGGAGAGCAGACTGCTCCGTATAACGCTCTGCTGATCCTTAAGCCTGTTCGCAAATTGATCCTGCTCCTCCCAGGCATGCATTAGGACAGACTGCAAGATGCCATATTCATCGTCCGGCTGCTCCAGTTTCCACTTGACCTTATCCGAGATAATGTTCATGATCCGTCCCAGCGGACGGTAATTCCGTCTGGTGAACCACCAGGCTGCCACCCCGCCAAGGATAAGTCCTGCGGCAACGCCTCCAAGTGTAATATCGCGGATAACAGTCAGCTTCTTGGCATAGATTCGGGTAGGTATGATGGATACATACTTCCAGTCCTGGATCTTGGAAGAAATCTGCGATATGGTCACGGATTCTCCGTTCCAATCGATCGTTTCCGTTCTTTTCCCAGCATCATCGAAAAGGTTAAGGTCCTCCCCCTTCATGTAAGGGGTTTCAAGGGATCCGGTAGAAAATAACGTTTGACCGTCGTGATCCAGAATGAACACGGTGCTCTCTTTTTCCAAACGTACATTATCAATGGCTTGCTGGAATCGATTGGGGTCCAGGTTAACGACGAAGGTCGCAGGGCTGTCAGCGCCATTCTGAATAGGGAACGGCTGAATATAGACAAGCGCGTCTTCGATCCGTCGGTCTTCACTCCGAACCTCCATCTTTCGGTACATGCTCTTACCGGAATCATGCATAAGCCGGGTCCACGCTTCCTCGGTTACATTGGTGCCCTGATAGAACATGTCATACAGATAATTTTTTTGAATGAGTGAAGAAGAGGACAACGCGATATCGGATGGTTTGATATAAATATACAGTTCACTAATCAAGCCGTTTCCGACGCGTGTGGATTTCAGGTTTTTGATCAGATCAATCCCCATGAACCTCCAGCGGGCATCCTGTTCAGACGCATGATTAATGAAGCTCATGAGTTGGGAGTCAGCCATTAATTGATTGCTAATGCTGCCAATATCGCCAATCTGGTTATCAATGGTTTCCTGCACCTGAGATAACAGCACCATGTTGGAACGATTCACTTCTTCCTCGAGCAACATGCGAGACTCGGCAAAAACAGCAGCACCGATCACAATCGGTATGAGCAGAATGACCATGTAAGAAATGCCCCAGGATAACAGGATGCTTTTTCTCTTCATGCGTCTCCTCCTCACATTGTGATATTTGGGCATGGCTTGACATAAGGCAACTCTATTCTTTGATTGCTCCGATCATAACACCTTTAACAAAGTATTTCTGCAGAAACGGATAGATGAACAATATAGGCAGGGTGGCTACCATGACCGTTGCGTATTTTACACTTTCCCCAATAGCCTCTTTGTCCATAGCCGTCGCTCCTGTTGTCATCGAGTCCGTACTGTTCTGAATCAGAATCTCTCGCAGCACCAGTTGAAGTGGAAACAGGTTCCGGTCCCGAATATACAGGATCGCGCTGAACCATGAATTCCAATGACCGACGCCGTAAAAGAGAATCATCACCGCAATGACGGGCATGGACAATGGTACGACGATGCGCCAGAGAATGAGCATCTCTCCAGCCCCGTCTATACGGGCCGATTCTAGCAGACTTTCCGAGATTTCCGCAAAGGAAGTCCGCATAATAATCAGATTATAGCTGCTGATCAAACCCGGTACAATCAGAGCCCAGAGGCTGTTGCCCATATGAAGCGTGTTATTGATCAAAAGATAAGACGGTATAATTCCGCCGTTAAAAAACATCGTAAATACAATCGCCAGCATAATCGGATTGCGGAGCATAAAGCTTTTGCGGGACAACGTGTACGCCCCCAGAATGGTGAACAGCAGATTAAGCGCCGTACCCACCACTACAATGAATATCGTGTTCCGGTATCCGGAAAGAATGTTGGGATTGCTTAGCACCAGCTTGTAGCTCTCCATGGTAATCCCCTTGGGGAAAAGCAACAAACCTCTGTGGGCCATGAGCTGACTCGAGTCGCTAAGCGACGCATTTAGCACATGCAGCAGTGGATACAAGGTTACGATAATCAGCACTGTCATCAAAATCGCGTTCGCACCGCCAAACAGCCGCTCTCCAATTGATCTTTTCATTCGCAAAGAAATCCATCCCTTCACCTCGTTCTTGGCTAGAACAGCTTGGTATTGGATATCACCTTGGACAGGCGATTGGCACCGATTAGCAGCGTAAAGTTAATGACTGACTGGAAGAGACCCACCGCGGTCGTATAGCTGAACTCGGCACTTTCACTAATCCCTTTGCGGTAAACAAACGTCGAGATCACATCTGCCGTATCATACACATTCGGATTATAGAGCAGAATAATTTTCTCGAACCCAATCTCCATCAGTCCACCAATGCGGAGTATGAGGAGAATCATAATCATCGGAATGATGCCGGGAAGCGTGATATGCCATACCTGGCGAAGCCGACTCGCTCCGTCCACATTGGCAGCATCATAGAGCTCGGGGTTAATGCCGCTAAGTGCAGCCAAATAAATAATGCTGGAGAAGCCAAGCTCCTGCCAGATCGATGAGGCGGTATATATGGTACGGAAATTGGCCGGATCGCTGAGAAGCGCGCTGCTCTGACCGCCAAAATAACCAATGATGGTGTTAAACAGTCCATCCCGGGATGAGAAATCAACAATCATACCGCAGATGACGACAATGGAAATAAAGTGCGGAATGTATGAGATCGTCTGCACCGTGCGTTTGAAGATTTCATGTCGGAGCTCATTAAGCAGAAGGGCAAGAAGAATGGGAGCCGGGAAACCGAACAACAGTTGATAAAAGCTTAGCAAAAGAGTATTCTTCAGAATTCGCCAGAAATAATAGCTCTGAAAGAAATCACGAAAATGCTGCAATCCGACCCAATCACTGCCCCATATACCTTTGCCCACTGTGTAATCTTTGAACGCAATGATGGCTCCGTACATCGGCAGGTATTTGAAGACGAGAAAATATAAAACGACGGGAAGAGCCATCCAATAGATGGCTTTATTCTTTTTGTAATTGAGCCATAACAAGGAAAGCTTGTGCGACAACTCCTTCATCCCCTTCCTTTTTCATTCCAAAGAGGGCGTCCAGGGCGGTGAAGCGGTAAAAAGGCTTCACCACCCGTGGACATCTCTTCCTTATCTGGCGTTATAACGGTCCAGGGCCGCTTGCTGAATTTTAATAGCCCGATTCACGTTAAACTTGTTGATCTGATCCACAAACTTGTCAAAGTTCTCAATCGGCTCAACCCCAATGACAAATTTGACGAACATCTCGTCCCGGTAGGTTCCAATATCACTCATGATCTTGCTGTACTCCGTGGATTCTTCTGTTGTCAGACTGGTCGGAGGAAGGCCCACCTTCAGCGTATTCTCGCTGTATTTGGAGAACAAAACCGCCGCATCCTTCTGCTGTTGGAGCTGATAATATTGCTCGTTGTACCGATCGTCATCCTCCCCCACGAAGGGATAGTTCGCAATAAAATGTTTGGCCATGGCTTGAGCAACCGACAGGCCGTCCGGATTTTTCAAAATCTCATCAGTATAGGTCGGGTAACCGTCCTTCATCGTGTAGGTGAGGCCCTCCACACCGAAATTTTTGAGCATATGTCCTTCTTCACTGAAGAAATAATCGAGTGCTTTCACCGTTTCCTCCGGATGTTTGTTGCTATTGGTGAGCACAACGCCGCTACTGCTCCATTCCCAGGAACGTCCGGTAAACAGTGGTTCATCACCCTTATTCAGTACCGGATATTGAGTGGCTGTCAGGTTGGCGTTCGGATCGGTTTCCTGCAGAGCGGGCAGGTAGCGGCCTACACCTCCACCGATGAAGGTGAAAAATGCACCAGCTTGACTGTTCAAAATTTTGGCGTCGTATGTTTTCTGGTCATTGGTAGCAAAATCGGGATCAATCAATCCCTCCTGATACCAGCGATGGAACATCGTTAAAAATCCCTTATATTCTGGCTCGATTGGTCCATAGACCACCTTGCCATCTTTCATAAACGTATTATTAGTGATGCCGTAAGCCTCCAGATACGTCGGTGCGGCTGGTCCCATCGTGGTCATTTTGGGTGGTGCACCAAACAACAGGGGCGCTGCTACTCCTTTTTTCTCCTTGAAGGCCTTGAGTACCGTCTCCCATTCCTCAATCGTTTCCGGTTTCTCCAGCTTCAGCTCATCCAACCAATCCTGACGGATGAACGTACCACCGAAGGTTTTGTATTCCCCCAGACGCAGATGCGGTATCGCATAGATATCCCCGTTGTCGGCTTTCAACTGTTTGGCAACCTCGGGATTCTCCTCCAGGATCTTTTTCAAATTGGGAGCGTATTCATCAATGAGTTCGTTAAGTCGAATGATGATGCCATCATTGAACAGCTTGGCGTAATCTCCATTGACAAACATGGCATCAGGCAGCTGATTCGATGCAATCATGACATTGAACTGTTCGGTCTCGGCACCCACCGCGGGATGCTGGAATTCGATTTTGGTATTGGTTTTCTTCTCCCATTCCTTAATCGCCGTGATTTCATTCATGCTCTTGAGTGTGATGGACGCATTGGTATTCATCGACATCCAGATTGAAATGGGTGTTGGTCCATCTCCTCCTGCTTCACCTGCACTTCCGTTGTCTCCCGAGCAGCCTGCAAGAGCAGTAATGCTCATCATCAGGCAGAATCCGATTACCAGTCGTTTTCTCCATGACCGTTTCATCGCTTCACGTCCCCCCATTGAATTCATATCGTTGATAAGCAGCCCTGTCATCGCTCCCCATAAAGTTACCGCTTGCCCGCTATAATGGCTATCCTCCATTCTTGCCGACATATCCAAAATTTGATATTTCCTTGTGCAGCGCAGGATTTGCACATGAATGCAAGAGATCAAGATCATATTTCCAGATTGAACGGTGAGCAAAAGAAGTAGATTGATCAAGCCCGTTTCCAAAATCATAGGGTGTTTGACCAGTCGCTGCCACATATATGGAATAAACTAATATCACTTCTTACTTGAACGTGTTCGATTTTTTCATAAGGAGCGTCCAACAACGTGAAGGAGGAAACAGGTATGGCGATCCGCTACAGCGTCATTATCCCAACCTATAATCGGGCACATCAGTTATTGCTTACACTGGCAGCCCTTGAGACACAAACCTATCCGAAGCACCTTTTTGAAGTCATCGTAGCTGATGACGGTTCCACTGATGGAACGAAAGAGCAGGTCCAGGCATTCCAGTCTTCATATTCTTTGACCTACGTATCCCAAACGGAGCAACGTGGCAGGTCAGCGATTCGGAATTTGGGGCTTCAGCATGCCAAAGGTCTGTATGTTATCTTCTGTGATGCTGACTTTCTGGCATTACCCGAATTTATCCGAACAGTGCGTCAATATCATCGTAAAAACCCCAGAGCCGTCGTTTCGGGTTTTCCGCATTCTTTTGCCGATGCTTATACCCACTACTATCCAGACTTCTCGCCATCAGAAAAAGAACATTGCTGTTCGATCCTTACCCCTTCAAACTTATGGCGTCCTGAATTTGATGCAGCGAATGAAATTATCCCACTGGTCACACCGGAAGATATCATTCATCAGACAGATGCATTGTCCAAAGTGATTTTCCCAACCAAAATACCGCCTGGTGTCATCAAGCAATTTGCCAGCACCGATGTGGCTCCCTGGATGTTGCTTGTTACTCGGTGTGTATCCATCCGGCGTAGTCTATTGAATCGGGTCGGTGGTTTTAATGAACGGTTTGTACTTTATGGGCTTGAAGACTGGGATCTGGGCTACAGGCTGCATCGTTTGAAAGTGTCCTTCTACTGTATGAAAGAGGTCGTAGGTTATCACCAGGAACATCCCACTCATTTCCGAGGAGAAGTGCTCAATACAGAGAATCTGAAAATCATGCTCGAAACCTATGGATTCAATGATTCCGCACTCAATTTATTCTGCGTTGTACCACCATCAGCTGACCTCGAAACCTACAAAAAAACGCTGCGAATCTTGCGCAGAGGCTTCCGGTCCAGAACAACACGTTCTTCCGCACGATTGTTAAAGAAAACATTACGGATTGCCGCCAAACACTTCACGCTTCAAACAGATGTGGAAGCGTATAAAAAATCTCTCGCAAGAATACAGAGAAAAGCAAAAGGCAGAAAAAGTCGGGTGGCTCGCGTTTTACAGGATATGGCGCAGAGGTCTAAGAAATTGGTCGAGTAGCTTTCTTTTAATACAACAAAAAGCCCCCTATCTACATCTTTGTAGAATAGGAGGCTATGTTTCCTTTATACTCGTTTTCCTCACCTTACGGTGAATCGCACGTTTTCAAATTTAGCGATTTAAGATTCTTCGTATTCGCTCGGGTCCTGATTCCACAACCGTCCACCCTCACGATTATAAGAAGAAATGTCCTCCATCTCCTTCTCGCTCAGCTCGAAATCGAAAATATCGATATTTTCTTGCTGGTGTTGAAGAGAGCCTGCTTTAGGAATAGGAATCGAGCCAAGCTGGATATGCCAGCGCAAAATAATCTGAGTACCCGTTTTTCCATGAGCTTCGGCAATACGAAGGATTTTTTCATCTTTTACGATATCCTGTACAGCATCATTACCACGCCCAATCGGACTCCAGGATTCGTTAACAATACCATGCTGCGAGTCCTTCTTCCGCTGATCGGCTTGATCAAAGAATGGATGCAGCTCAATCTGATTCAGACTTGGCGCCACTCCCGTCTCTTTAATCAAGCGTTCGTTATGTTCCGGAAGGAAATTACTAACTCCGATGGAACGGATATATCCACGTTTTTTGGCCTCAATGAGTGCCTGCCACGCTTCCACATACATATCCTGCTTAGGGTTCGGCCAGTGAATCAGATATAGATCATAATAATCCAGATCTGCTCTGTATAGGGATTCTTGGATGGCTACAATCGCCTTCTCAAAGGCATGGTAACGCCCTGGCAGTTTAGATGAAATGAGCAGGTCTTCTCTGGAAACGGAGCTCTGCTTGATTGCCTTTCCGACAGTGGCCTCATTCTCATAGTTATACGCGGTGTCAATCAAGCGGTAACCTGCATCCATCGCGGATGCTATGGATTTGACACCTTTTTCTCCTTTTAAGCTATAGGTACCAAAGCCAATGGCAGGTACTTTTAAGCCATCATTCAACGTATATTCCGGGATGGTATGATTCATCTGTAAACTCTCCTTTGCGAAAGGGTTGCTAAACGATATGGAAAAAGTGATATGCCCTCTCGTTTATTCTACCCCTCCATACGCCGTTGAATCAAATGGAAGAGCCACCACCCCAATTATTGAGGTAGTGGCTTTCTCGCTAGTTCTATTGGAGGCCAGTCCCCTCTTCATTCAAGCGAAGAAATGGGAGTCGCCGATAACGACCGCTTGCCCATAAAGTTCTTAATGGCCATAGCAGCCTGCTTGTACCCGCCAGCATCGCGTAACGTTTTCCCAATAACCTCAGCATGTTCCTTGTAGGAGGCATTGCCGAGCACCTCTAATACCGCGGTTCTCAGAACGTCGGGTGTAAGGTTATTTTTGTCCACGATGACCCCTGCTCCCAGCTCCTGCACCCGGCCTGCTACACGCGGCTGATCCGAGGTTAACGGGAGCATGACCAACGGTACATTGTAATACAAAGCTTCACTTGTACTGTTCATGCCTGCATGTGTCAGGAAAGCATCTACACCCTGCAACACCTCCAGTTGCGGGAGATAGGGTCTGATGATGAAATTGTCAGGAATGAGATCAGCAATGGGCTCCAAATCGGTATCCTTCCCTGAAGACAGTATAAACTGCACAGGCAAATCACCGAAAGCCGTAAAGCACAGCTTATAAAAATCAAGATCCTTATTTAAAATGGTTCCCATCGAAATATAAACTGCCTGTTTATAAAGGGCATGAAGAGATTCTTTTGCAAAGGATGGTGCATCCTTACGGGGGGTTATAGATGGGCCGGTGAATACAAAGCTGTCGTCCAGCTTGTCCCCCATGGGTTGAAAATAACGGCTCGTATATACAACCTTTAGTTGTCCTGAATGCCCTGAAAGATCCGCCAGAGAAGGCACAGCCACATTGAACTGAGAAGCTAATTGCTTGGACATCTCGATGATGTCGTTATATAGCTCCTTGACCTCCTCATCGTCATCCTTCAGTTGATTACCGAATCCGAGAGGCTCCACAAAAACAAAAGTGGTGGTTGAGCATACTGCTGGGATACCCAGCTTTTCGCCTAAAATTTGTCCTCCCCAGCCTATTAAGGAGTCAAAAATTAAATAATCGTAGGTTTCATTTTCGATCAGATTCAGAACATCCGGAATAAACCGTTGAATAATTTTTTTCAAAACCATATATAAAAATTGGTAAGGGTGCTTGATTTCAAATGGCTTCATATCTGGGTTGTTGAGCAGGGTTGCTTCGTTGAAGGAGTATGCTTTAAATTGTGCACCTAACGCTTCAATCTTCGTCCGGTATTTTTCCGTACAACAGTAGACGACTTCATCGCCGTTCTCTATCAGTTCCTTGATTATTCCGAGCGTCGGATTGATATGCCCTTCTGCAGGCATCATTACAACTAATACACGTGCCACGAGATTCACCTCCATTAAATTTTCCAATCTTCCAAGCGGGATATTGTATTTCTAGCTTCAAAAAGTAAGGGTAAAATAAAATCTGGAAATCATGCCCATATGAATATACTATTAATTATTTCCATTTTTGTAAATAGTATATATGTCACTTTTTAAACAAAAAAAGCACCTTTACGGTGCTTCCTCTGTTCATATTCATATTGGATCAGGTAACTAACATATCTCAATATCCTCTCGAATATTGGGGGCTTTCTTTTAGCTGCACGATATCATGACCTGTTGGATTTTGGAAAGCACGAAGGCCAAATGTCGGCGCAACGGCGAAGATGTGATCAAAAATATCCGCTTGAACTGATTCATACACACCCCATGTGATATCATTGCTGAATGCATAGATTTCAAGCGGTAATCCGTTATCCCCCGGCGCTAACTGTCTCACGATCAACGTCATATCCTTATGAATTTTCGGATGATTCCTCAGATATTGATGGATGTATTCCCTGAATACACCCACATTCGTAAGCTGTCTACCGTTCACAATGCTTTCCGTATTAATGTGGTGTTCCATGTTGTATTCGTTAATTTCATTTAATTTTGTCTCGAGATAGTCCGTAAGATAGTGGATCTTCTGAAATTCCCCAATCATTTCCTTGGTACAGAAGCTTATGCTGCTTGTATCGATATAGACGCTTCGCTTAATCCTTCTGCCACCGGATACCTGCATACCTCTCCAATTTTTGAATGAATCCGAGATGAGCGCGTAGCTTGGAATCATCGTGATCGTTTTATCGAAATTCATAACCTTTACCGTGTTTAATGTAATATCGATGACGTCGCCGTCGGCATTATATTTGGGCATTTCAATCCAGTCACCAACACGCACCATGTCATTCGATGATAATTGCACACCTGCCACCAGTCCCAATATGGAATCCTTGAAGACGAGCATCAGAACGGCTGATAAAGCGCCAAGTCCACTGAGAATAATCAACGGATTCTGACCAATCAGGCTCGAGATGACGATAATGCCTCCAATGATAAAAAGAATGATTTTGGCCACCTGAATGTATCCCTTAATCGGTCTGATCTTGGAGACTTCATAGGAACGATATATGGTATCAAAGGCATTAAGCAGTGCATTTAATACCGTGATGGTGATGACGATCATATACGTTAGAGCTGCCTTTTCAATCAAAGATTGATAGGACGGGAAGACATACGCCGAATAATAAATGATAATCGCCGGTACCAGATGCGAGAGGTTGTGGAACACTTTTTTCTCCACAATGATTTTATCCCACGTGTACCGATTGTTGTTGATGATTTGGATAATAATCTTCAGTACGATTTTTTTGGCTATAAAATTGGCCAGTATGGAGACCACAGCTATAAATACCACCATGATCAAATTCGAAAGATATCCAATGGTTTGTTCACTCATGCCAGTTCCGTCTAGTTGATTTTTGATAAAGTCCATTGTATCCTCCTGACGCAGTTTATATTAACTTATTATTATAAATTACATTCTAGTACGAAGTAAAATTTCAAAATAATACAGCTATCGGTTGATGGGTAAAGGGTACGCCCCTCTCATGAGTATCACGTCACATAAATGGGCTAATGTGCATAGACTGGGGCTAAATAAAAACCAGATCCTTGCATTGGAGATGTGAATATTGAGTAATCCAAAAAATAAGGCGAAGACTCAGCAAATTACCATGAAAAAGCTCGCTCCCGTAAGCATGGTAACCGAGCTTCCACCCGTCCGCGGCCATTTGAGAACCTCCGCCTCAAATCCGAATAAGCCCATCCGTAATGAAAAGGGCACATCATCGGCTATCGATACCTGTGTGGATCGCGCTTTTCGTATTCCTATATTTTTGAGTACAACCAACACGGTAAATGACCTGCAAGAACAATTTTTAAACCGTCTCATTGCGGAAATTGAGGATGCATTGCTCTTTCCCCGCACATTGCCCGTTAGTGAACAATACCCGGAGAATATTCTGACGAATATACGACGTCTGGTTTTTTCAAGCTATGGTTTGCTCGCGATCAACTTCCAACGATTTTTTGTTCAAATTCTTGAATCCAATGTAGGGGACCCTCCAACGACCACTCCGTTCTGGGAAGGATCGACCTTTTCTCAAATCGAGCCAGCTATGGCTTTTCAATTCGGCATTCCAATTTTATTAGTGAGAGAGAAGGGAACTGACGTCAGTAATGGAATTTGGGCAGGAGGAATCACACCTCTTAACATATTTGTAGACTGGGATTCCGACAACCATTCGGTAGACGATTTCTTTAACAGTGTTCAATGGAGAGAGGTCTTTGCCAATTGGACGGCGGAGGTAAGGGGTAACTATTTGCTTCGTACGGAACCACTTTTCAATAATTAAACTTCTGGGGCTGGTGGATACTAGACAAGAAAGAGGACCCTATCATTCCAATGAATGATGGGCCCAATCTACAATACTCTGTTTATCGATTACGAAGAAAATCTCAACAATTCACTTACCGTGACCAATCGGTACCCTTCCGCGACAAGTTCATCCACCAGCACTCGAACCGCCTCCACTGTCTCGGAACGATCCCCGTACCCGTCATGGAATATTAACACGCTACCGGGTTTCACCGCAGACCGGGTATGCTCCAGAATGTGCTCAACTCCGGGATTGTCCCAATCCTTCGCATCACCGTTTACCGCACCAATCGTTTGATATCCGCGCTCCGCCGCCAGAGACAGAATGTCATCGTTTACAGCAAAATACGGCGGGCGGAAGCAGCGGGTAGGTTGCCCCGTAATTTCTTGAACAAGACTTTCTGCACGTTGCAGTTCCTCTCCGGCTTCCTTCAGCGTCAGCTTTGTCAGGTCCGGATGCGTGTACGTATGGTTTCCGATCTCATGCCCTTCACGGTGCACCTCCGCCGCAATCTCCGGGTGAGCCTCCATCTCTTTGCCAATCATGAAAAACGTCGCCCGCCCACTCGCACTGCGGAATATCTCAAGCACTTGACGTGTATATACCGGATGAGGCCCATCATCAAACGTGAACGCCACAACCTTTTCCCGAACAGATTCCTGCTCTACCAACGATATGTTGACCATGAAACAACGTTCCCCCTCCATTACACTTGGTATATTAACCCTTCACCTCTAGAGCCTTCGGTCTAGTCCGGTCAACCACGATATTCCGCTCGCTAGATCCGGTCGGACTGGTCATGATAGAAACAAAATGTCCAGTTTAAAACGCTTACGAATAAAAAAATCTTCTGCTCATTTATCAGCAAAAGACTTGCATGCCAGTGTTATATTTCATTTTGAAAACTTATAGTTTCACAATTCATGCCACTTACTAAGTTGCCATCTCTTTCGATTGTCTCTCTTTCGAAAACGATATTTTTGGGTACAATTTCGAAGGAATTGTCATCCTCAGTTAATGCCTTTAATGAAAACCGTGATATTACATCATTAGTTTCATTATATACTTTCATTTCTCCAGTTGAGTCAAGTTTAAGTCTTTGATAAATTTGTTCAGGCAAATTGTCTTCTAACCTTACAAAAAATTGATCACCAACATGCGTTAGTTTATTTAATAAACCAAAACATTTAAAAATAATTATCTTATCTTTATCATAGAGCTTTATTACAAATTTGAAATTTTTCATTTTTATTGGCATAAAAAATACCACTTCATATCTAGGGGACCCACTTGGTGGATTTTTGTAAAAAGTTAATGAAGGAGCATTTTTAAAAATTATCTCACTCACATCACTATCTTGCTGTTCCTCCAAATATTTGAGATCACAGATCTCTTCAGCTAGTGGTAGATAGCCCTTTCTAAAAGGATCTTTTAGATTTTTCACTTGATTCAAAATAAAGGTTAAGATAATCAATAATCCACTTAACAAAAAGTAAAATAAATAAACACCAAAATTTATCGTAGAAGGCAACGAAAAATCTAGTTTAGTTCCAAATCTAAATTGAGTATAAAAGCCTACAGTTATGCCCCATACATAAATAGTAAAAGATGAGACTATTAAATAAGTCCAATACATATAATTGATCAATTTATTTCCAGAAATATTGCTTTCATAACTGAGAAGATTTTGTCGAATATCTGAAATTGACAATGTGTAAGGACGATACAAAAGTTTCAAATCATTTGAGGATGCTATTAATTTATTTTCATACATATATCCGATAAAGAGAGCAAAAAAGGAAACCAGCGCCATTATACCAGAAAATATCCAACTGATAAGCTCAATTTGATCTTTCAATAAGTCAGACTGATTTTCCGATATAGATGCATTAAAATCAGTTAAAAAAAGCAGAAAAAAAGGAATAAATATAATTAAAAAAGACATCCATTTACGCATACTTTCGGGACATCTCCTTTATTAAGGCAGATAGAGTATAAAATACATCGTTTTCAATAGCCGTATCCGGAAAGGAAACAACAGAATTTATATCGATATAAAATATTGAGTTTCCTTCCATATGAAAAGTTAAGTTTGTTACAGAATTATTGTCAAAGAGACTTTCTAGCTCAAATTCAGTTATATTTTTTATACTAATCTTCTTTATTTCAGTTGCATCATGTGAAGTTGGTTTTTTTTCAATATGTATACTAGTTAGTTTTGCAAACCAGTTTAAATTTTTAGAATAGTAAAATTTCTTCCAGTAATCATAGGGAAACACTCTTTCAAACTGTGTAGGGATAATAGTAGAGAGTTTACTCATAAAATAAGCAATAGAGCTTTCAGAATTTGAAAACGCACATATGAATTTTTCAGATTTAAATACCCAACAACTTACGCTTCTTTGTTCTCTAGAGAGGATCTTTTCTCTCACTCGAACCGGATCTAGCCATGTATATACTAATTCAATCACATCATCATTTTTTTTTGAAATAGATAAATCTTCAAATGGAGAGGTGGCTAATCCATTGAGATCTTGAATTTTAATTTCACTTACAAAATGAAAAAGAATACTATCAGTTGTCCAAGTTAACAATGGATTACCTCCCCCTTTGTGATTAATGTGAAGACCTTATTCCTCTCCCTCTTCCTCGGCAGAATAATCTTCTTCATCTAATACATTTGGACTCTCATCGCCTACAAAAGCATTTAATGATTTAAGATCCAAATCGGCGTTATTATATCCAATTGAATCAAGAACTGTTCTGTTAGACTGTATAAATTCACGCATGCTATTATTTAAATCTACATCTTGATCATTTAGAAATGAGATTAAATTAGTAACTATTGATATCGATCGCAAAGTATTTTCTTCAATAACACGGATAATTAATTGATCTTTATTTAAATATTTATTTGCAATCGTATTTAAGAGCACTTTAGTTTGAGCTATATCCTTTATTCCATTATTACACATATCAATATATTCACTTTGTATAATTTCAACCACTTCAGACTTAATATCCTCATCATCCGTATCTAAAATCACTATTTTAAGTATATCCAACTTCGAACCCTTAAGATACACCTTTGTTGAAAACTCAACTCCGTTATAAATCATATCCGTAGAAAAGAAAACAATATCACTTCCAATAGTAATATACTCACATGCAAGTTGAGATGAGAGTAACGCTTTTCCTCCTATTGCTACATCTTTAATTCCATCTTTCTTATTTTTTGAACCTGTATAAAATTTTATTTCTTTAAAAGTAGCATCTATTCCTTTTTGTTTTAGCCTGTGAGAAACAAAATCTAACAATAATGCTGTTTTAAAACTCACACTACCAAGTTCATTGATTTGATTATGAAAATCTTTTAAACTATATGAAATTATCGGCATTTTGAAGATACTACTCATAAATGCAATCAACACATCTTGAACTTGGTGGTTACCCGTGTAGACTGTCAATACCCTATTAGATGTATTTAAAGTAACGTTTGCGGTGAAAACTGCAGATAAACTTGTTAAATTATTTACACCTGTTAACCACTGACTCTCAAATTCCTTTAGTCGAAAGTGAAATTCAAGTAAATCCCCCACGCGTTCGGTCTTTGTAGAAATTATATAGACATCTTTAAACGTATGTTCATCAACAGTGAAATTTTCAATAATTTTTTCTTGAGAGAACCCATCAAGAAAGGTTAAATTAGTCACTTTGTATGTATATGCTGGTAAGCCAATGCTTTTCCTCATAACTGCCATCTGTACGAAATCTTCAATTTCCTCTTCTTTTATTATTCTTTCTAACTCAAGAAATTTATCCTTTATGTCTTCTTTCTTCTTTAATTTTTTCTCAGGAACCCAGCCTGTTTTTTCTTCAATAATTGCCAAAGCGTCTTGTTTAGGAATCCTATTAAAGACTCGTAGTAAGACTCCTGTTAAATTAACCATATCTTCACTCCTCAATGGATTAAAACTGCATAAACACAATGTTTATTGGGCTTGTTAGAAATCGTAAAGAGCTAAACTGATTATATATTTGTTTAAAATACAAATTTATAAGTATCAAACAATTTCTCATTAATTATACTTGATGAGTGCGTTATAGTAAATATGAACTAACGCTGGGACTTTTTGACGGTGCGGCAGGATTCACTTCATGTTACGGCCTTCTGTTTTCTCGCTCCCCTCTCAGGGCTAATTTATCGCAGGGCTTCAACCTTAGGATCTCTCCACTGTTGTCTGTCAGCTACGAGACGACTTGGCTCTTACCTCGATTGAACTGTACTTAGCTTGGCTAGGCTTGTAAAAAGCAAAAAAACCGCTATTTCAGCGAGTTTTTTTGATATGAGGCGAGGAGAGTCGAACCCCTGTCCAAAGATAACGACACATAAGCTTCTACGGGTGTAGCCACAATTTTGATGTCATAGAGTCATAAATATCCAATAAGAACAGGATTAGACCACGTAGGTATTGATTCAACAGTGAAAATTAAATGACCCTGCACAATTTCCGCAACAATTAAAGGCTCGTATGTATTATCAATGATGATCACCTGATCTGCGATGGCTAGAGCTGGTTTAAGATTCTGTAGTGACTGACCATATCGGTAACGAATATCTTCTTCTGCAATCCAGTGTCCACCCTGTTCCACACGAGATGCTACGCGGTCTATATGCATTTGAACATCTTTAAGACCTATATAGTACACCACAATCTCATAGCCGTATTCTTTAGCAATCTGCATATGTTTCAGAACAAATGATCCAGATAATGTCGTTTCAATAGCAAAGTTTTCGCCACTTTTTATCAGTGATCGGATTCTTTTCACAGCTTCCCTTCCAGCAGACAGGTCAGCACTACGCGGATCTTCTGGTTTCAACTCTCTTGCAATCTGATCTGGATCAACCAACTCACCAAGCCACTCTCTCATTTGCATACTGAGCGTGCTCTTTCCAGCCCCATTCGTCCCAGCAAAGACCGTCATAGTTGGTTTTGTATCACTCATGATACTCAAACTCCTGGCGTTTCCCAGCAGCATCATATATGATTTCAAATTTATTGCCTTTGGCATCCTCACGAACGCGTTTGTTATTCTTTATATAATAAATAGAAGCACCTGATTCTTTGGCTTGTTTCCGTGCGTATTGATTAGCTTTTTTTAAAATTTCTTGGAGCTGTTCACGATTTTCAAACATCTTGAGTCCCCCAATCTAAATTTATGTTTATTATATCATAAAATAAAAAGCCACCATCCAGATCACTGGGTGGTGGCTTTTGCTTACTCTAATGGAGGCGAGGGGAGTCGAACCCCTGTCCGAAGATAACGACACATAAGCTTCTACGGGTGTAGTCACAGTTTTGATGTCACCCGAGTATCGCCCTGTAACCGGCTATACGTTGGGTCAGCCTGATTGTCTTCTTCAGCACACCCCAGGCGGAGATGTGACAGCGTATCCCACTACTTGTTAGCCCCTAATCCTGTCACATGGGCGATGCAGGTTAGAAGCACGCACACAGTTTCTTAGGCTGCGAAAGCGTAGTTTGTTTGTTGTTTGCCGTTTAATAGGCTTTAGCGTTGATGAAGTGGACGCGTCCCCACTACCCGCTACCCATGCTCGAACTATCCCCGTCGAATCCATAAACGCCCCCTCATATAAGAAGGGCTCCAGGATTAATCCGTGAATACGGAGCAAAGGTGCTGCACATCTTTTTCCTCTAAGGTAAAAAGATGCTTCTTTCAAACTCGGCATTCCTACTTGCTACAAGAACATCATAACACAGGACCAATCACCGATATAGTACAGATTGCTGGAAGACGTTCCAGCAGGCTGAGCAACTGTGCAAGTTTAACCAATATTACAGATGTCTCAATCGTCTACATATTATACCGCGTCCCTTAAGCGAAGTAAAGTTTACCAACTTGGGGTAACGAACAATCGTACATCTATTTTACCCACTGTCTGACTGAACTAAGCAACAGCGATAAAAATATTGTGACAGACCACCACGCAATCAAAAGAACTTACTAAAAAAATCCCAAGCTTCACCCTATGACGGGTAAAACTTGAGATCTCATATCTTACTTCTCAATTACTTCTAACTTAATGTTCATCCTACGACACTAAGGCAAATCCCAATCAACGAGCAACCTTCTGCTTCTCGCGCAGTACCCGTTGAATATCACGTTGTGCATCGCGTTTTGCAGCAGACTCCCGTTTATCATACTGCTTCTTACCTTTACCCAGTCCAAGCAAAAGCTTCGCGTACCCGTTACGAATATAGATCTTCAGCGGTACAATGCTGTATCCGTCCTGCTTCGACAGCCCAAGCAGTTTGTGAATCTGTACTTTATGCATCAGCAGTTTGCGTGTACGGGTTGGATCAATTGGATTATGACGGTTTCCTTGTTCAAAAGGACTAATATGCATATTGTGAATATGAATCTCACCGTTCCGAATCGTGGCAAAAGCATCGCCAATATTCGCACGGCCGTTACGAAGAGATTTAATCTCCGTTCCGGTAAGCACCATGCCCGCTTCATACGTATCTTCAATGAAGTAGTCATGGGAAGCTTTTTTGTTCTGTGCAAGCACTTTACTCTGTCCATCATTCTTGCCCATGTCCTCACTCCTTCTCCGTAAAATAAGCCGATACCATGCTCTACAGCAGCGCACCCATGTTGCACCAGGGGCACCACATGCCAGAACTTAATTGTAGCAAGGACCGCTGTTAAAATCAAGAAAGAGGCGGTTTGCGCCGCCCCTTTTCATTACACTCGTTTCACACTCTGCGAAACGCGATTACTTTTTCTTCTTCCGCACAAATGCCGCCGTTCCGTTGGCAGATGCACCTTTATTCTTTTTGCGCTTGCGGCGTGGCGCTCCGCCTTCCTGAGCACCACCCGGGGTAGCAGCTTCTCCGATAAACACACCACTAGGTGACGTGTTTTTGCGTCCACCACTGCCTTTACCACCTTTGCCGCCGCCCTTACCGGACTTGAAGCTTCCTTCGCCGCGGCCACTGCCGCCATTTAAGCCACTTCCTTGGCCAACAACAGTGGAACCGCCATCCTGGTTACCAGCGTTAGAGCTGTAGCCGCCTTTGCCAGAGCCAAAACCAAAGCTTACCGCTCCCTTGCTCCGACCGGCTGATCCGCCAGCATCTCCAGCACGACGCTCACCTCTCGGTTTACCGCCACCTTTGCCATCTGCGCTTCCTGCTGTGTTCGAAGCACCACTACGACCGCTACGACCACCTTTGCTGCTCTCATCGGCTGATCTGCCACCACGGTTGCCTCCAGCACCAGCAGGACCGCCTTTACCACCACGCGATCCACTGAATCCACCGGAACCACTCTTCGCGCCACCGCGCCCACCGCCACCAGCAGGACGTCCACCTTTACCGCCACGGCCGCCACCGAAGCCACCAGGACGTTCGCCGCGAGGTTTCATGTCGACCATTTCAAAGTCAATCGTGTACTCTTCCATGCTCACACGCGCCACACGAATCTTCACCTCATCACCAATGCGGAAGACTTTGGAGGTACGTTCGCCAATCAGAGCCATATGTTGATCGTCAAAATGGTAATAGTCGTCCGTGAGCGCACTCAGGCGAATCAGACCTTCTACCGTATTCTCCAGTTCAATGAACATACCGAAGCTGGTTACACTGCTGATCATGCCTTCGAACTCTTCGCCGACCTTATCGAGCATGTACTCAGCTTTCTTCATTTTCTCCGTATCCCGCTCAGCTTCAACCGCCACACGCTCACGTTCCGAAGACTGTTGCGCAATATCGGCCATACGTCCAGCCAAATACTCCTGACGGTTCTCAGGCAAAGCCCCCTTGTTCTCAATTACTTCCCGAATAACACGGTGAATGACGAGATCGGGATAACGACGGATCGGAGACGTGAAGTGACTGTAGAACTCTGCCGCCAGACCAAAGTGACCTGACATCTCAGAATCATACTTCGCCTGTTTCATGGAACGCAGCATCATTGTACTGATAACCGTCTGTTCCTTCGTTCCGTTAATATCCTCAAGAAGGGATTGAAGCGCCCGTGGATGAATCGCGTTGCCACGTCCTTTGACATGGTGTCCGAAATTCGCCGCAAAGGCGAGAAAATTTTGCAGTTTTTCCTGATCTGGATCTTCATGCACACGATAGATAAACGGAACCTTCAACCAGTGGAAATGCTCTGCTACCGTTTCATTGGCTGCCAGCATGAATTCCTCAATGATTTGCTCCGCAATCGAACGCTCCCGTTTCACGATATCCACTGGTTTGCATTCTGCATCCACGATGATTTTGGATTCTTCAAAATCAAAGTCAACCGCACCGCGGCGCATACGCATCGCACGAAGCTTCAAGGCAATCTCTTTCATTAAGTGGAAATCATCCACCAGATCCTTGTAACGCTCCAACAATTCAGGCTCTTCACCTTCAAGAATTTTACGAACGTTGGAATACGTCATCCGCTCTTTGGTCTTGATAACACTTGTGAAAATGTCATGTTTCACAACCTTCATTTGGTCGTTGAACTCCATCTCACAAGATAACGTCAAGCGGTCTACCTGTGGGTTCAAACTACAGATCCCGTTGGACAAACGTTGCGGCAGCATCGGAATAACACGGTCCACCAGATATACGCTGCATCCGCGGTTGTACGCTTCCTGGTCGAGCTTGGAGTTCTCCTGCACATAATAGCCAACATCGGCAATATGAACGCCCAGACGATAGTTACCGTTTGGCAGCTTCTCCACATTGACAGCGTCATCGAGATCCTTCGCATCTTCGCCATCAATCGTAACGATATTCAACCCACGCAGATCACGTCGACCCTGCTGGATAATTTCTTCTTCCGTAATGGCATCCGGTGCTTTTTCGGCTTCTTCCACCACTTCATCCGGGAAGGCTTCAGGCAGTTGATGTTTACGGATCACGGACAAAATATCAATACCCGGTTCATCCTTATGACCGAGGATCTCGATCACTTCACCTTCTGCTGCTGCCCGGCCCTCTGGATAGCTGACGATTTTTGCAACAACCTTTTGTCCATCAACAGCCCCATGAAAATTCGTACGCGGGATGAAGATATCCCGGTTAATCCGCTTGTCGTCCGGAATGACGAAGCCATATACCTCGTGACTTTGGAATACACCGACCACCTGCGTGACCGCACGGGTAACAATACGGACAATCTCACCCTCCAAACGCCCACCGGAAGGACCTTGAGAAGTCACTTTAACAAACACCGTATCTCCGTTCATCGCGCTTTTCATATCATTGGCGTGGATGTACACATCCGGGTGTTCCCGATCTTCAGGAATGAGGAAAGCAAACCCCTTCGCATGAGCCTGCAAACGTCCGCGCACCAAATCCATACGTTCTGGCATACCGTAGCGGTTATTGCGGGTCAGCAGGACTTTGCCGGATTCCTCCAGCGTATTAAGCATAATTAAAAAGGCTTTGAAATCAGCCGCGTCTTCAATCTCGAAGTGCTGTTCCAGTTCCTGATAAGTCATCGGTTTATAAGCGGTTTCCCGCATGAAGTCGAGCAATTGTTGTTCTGTTATCATTAATATTCACCTCGGGAAACATAAAAGTGTAATCTTGTCTCATCTCTCTATGTATCAGAAACCTTACAAATAGAAAACCCGTTTAACACAGGCCTCACTATCTCATACCCTAGTATACACGAATTCAATCCGGCGCATCCGTACCCTGCAAAATAAACCAAGCATGCACGGGCCCATTGCATAACGGCGCTTTCATGTATCATAACAGCATTTATGCTACATGTGTTTTGCTCTCGAATAGACAGAAAAGAAACGGCCCAGAACAGGGCGAATATGTAGGAAGGTAACCGAACGGAAGTGAGAAGAAATCGAAGATCGGAATCGTGTGGTTCATTGGAAAAGACTGGTCATGGATGAATTTATTAAAAAACCTCCGTTTCTTCTCGAAACGAAGGTTAATCATTCAAGCGTTCATGCTCGAAACTATCGCGTTACATAAGGCACTCCAGCTCTTACTTGGAGACAACCGTAACGATGATAGACAAAATGAAGAATCCTGCACCCAGTACAACCGTTGCACGTTGCAGGAAAAGATCCAGTCCGCGCGCTTTCGTTTTACCGAAAAGATGTTCCGCACCACCGGAGATGGCACCCGCCAAACCAGCGCTTTTCCCGTGCTGCAGCAATACTACAGTGATTAGACCGATCGAAAACACCACGAGCAGCAATTTCAAAGCAATATCCATTCTTTCCACCTCCTACCCATGTGGGCATAACATCTCACCATAAAAACAGTTACTTTAATTGTAACACAGCTATTAACGTGATACAAGTAGTGGCATTTCCTCAATTACTGAGATACTGCCAACATTTTCAACCCTTTTAATCTTAAGCAATTAAAATCAACTTAATAAAAAAGACAAGCCGGTTACCCGGCTTGCCCGTGAGTTGTCGTAAGACAACTTATTTTTTGAGGTTGTAGAAACCTTTAAGACCATTGTATTGAGCCAGTTCACCCAGTTGATCCTCGATGCGGAGCAATTGGTTGTACTTCGCGATACGGTCTGTACGGGAAGGAGCACCCGTTTTGATTTGACCCGCATTTGTTGCAACAGCGATGTCAGCGATTGTGCTGTCTTCGGACTCACCGGAACGGTGGGAGATTACAGCTGTGTATCCTGCACGTTTAGCCATTTCGATTGCATCGAATGTTTCAGTCAATGTACCGATTTGGTTAACTTTAATCAAAATGGAGTTACCGATACCTTCTTCGATACCTCTACCCAGGCGCTCTGTGTTCGTTACGAACAGGTCATCACCAACGAGTTGTACTTTGTCTCCCAATTTTTCTGTGAGCAATTTCCAACCATCCCAGTCGTCTTCGGACATACCGTCTTCAATTGTGATGATTGGGTATTTCTCAACCCATGAAGCCAGAAGGTCAACATACTCAGCGGAAGTGTAAGATTTACCTTCGCCAGCAAGTGTGTACTTACCATCTTTGTAGAACTCGGTGGAAGCTACGTCCATACCCAGGAATACGTCAACGCCTGGTTTGTAACCTGCTTTTTCAATCGCTTCGATAATTGTAGTGATTGCTTCTTCGTTCGAACCAAGGTTCGGTGCGAAGCCGCCTTCGTCACCTACAGCTGTGTTCAGGCCTTTGGAGCTCAGTACGGATTTCAGGTTGTGGAAGATTTCTGCGCCTACGCGAAGAGCTTCTTTGAAGCTTGGTGCTCCAACTGGAAGAACCATGAACTCTTGAACGTCGATGTTGTTGTCAGCATGCTCACCACCGTTGATGATGTTCATCATTGGTACTGGCAGTGCTTTAGCGTTGAATCCGCCCAGGTAAACGTACAATGGCAGGTCCAGAGCGTCAGCAGCTGCGCGAGCTACAGCCATGGATACAGCCAGGATTGCGTTAGCACCCAGTTTACCTTTGTTTGGCGTACCATCCAAAGTAATCATCAATTTGTCGATACCCAGTTGATCCAATGCATCCATACCGATTACTTCTGGAGCGATTGTTTCGTTTACGTTTTTAACAGCTTGCAGAACACCTTTACCCAGGTAACGGGATTTGTCGCCATCACGAAGCTCAACAGCTTCGTGGGCACCAGTAGATGCACCGGATGGAACGATAGCGCGTCCGATTGCGCCGGACTCCAGGTATACTTCAACTTCAACTGTAGGGTTACCGCGGGAGTCGAGGACTTCGCGAGCGTACACGTCAGAAATAATAGTCATGAGTGATAATCTCCTTTTAATTTGGAATTTTATTTTAATACGTTCAGAATAGTTGAGTTTCACCAGGCCACTCCGCATGCAGTACCGTCTTCCGATCGCTGTTATCCCCTGATTTCTTTGAACTTATTTTTATAAGTTGAAATCATGTGATAAAGGCGAACGCTTCGCTTCTACAGATCGGTTCTGCCCGCTTCGTTAAGGTTCAACTTAGGCCTTATTCAATAACCTATTAAAATTATATTATTTACGGGTAGCAATGACAGATGTACCTGTCATTTCAGCCGGTTTAGGCAATTGCATCAAGTCAAGAATCGTTGGAGCGATATCCGCGAGGATTCCGCCTTCACGCAGGGTAACATTAGCATCTGTAACGATGAATGGAACCGGGTTCGTTGTGTGAGCCGTGAACGGACGTCCTTGCTCATCGAACACCATATCCGCGTTACCATGATCCGCAGTAATCAGCACAACGCCGCCTTTAGCGAGAACTGCATCCACAACGCGACCCATGCATTCGTCTGTTACTTCTACTGCCTTAATAGTCGGCTCCAGCATGCCGGAGTGTCCAACCATATCAGGGTTAGCGAAGTTCAGAATGATGGCATCATGTTTGTCTGCTTCAATCTCGCGAACACATGCGTCAGCTACTTCATACGCGCTCATCTCCGGTTGCAAGTCGTACGTTGCTACTTTAGGTGAGTTGATCAGCACGCGTGTTTCGCCCGGAAGCTCAACATCACGGCCGCCGCTGAAGAAGAAGGTTACGTGCGGGTATTTCTCAGTTTCTGCAATACGCAACTGTTTCTTGTTGTTCTGTACCAGAACTTCACCCAGCGTGTTGTCGAGGTTTTTAGGCGAGTAAGCCACATAACCCTCAACGGTCTCGCTGAACAAGGTCAGGCACACGAAATGCAAGCCCACAGGGAACTTCGGACCACGGTCGAAACCACGGAAATCCTGGTTCGTGAATACTTGCGACAGTTGGATTGCACGGTCAGGACGGAAGTTAAGGAAAATGACGGAATCGCCGCTCTCCACCAAACCTACCGGCTGGCCATCCGCTTTAACGATAACCGTTGGTTCAACGAATTCGTCAAATACGGATTTTTCATACGATTCTTCAACCGCTTTAAGTGGATCAGTGTATTTGGGTCCATCACCATAAACGATGGCACGATATGATTTCTCAACACGTTCCCAACGTTTGTCACGGTCCATCGCATAGTAGCGACCTTGAACCGTTGCGATTTGTCCTACACCGACTTCCTCGATTTTGGCAATCAGCTTCTGCATGAACTCTTTACCGCTATCCGGCATAACATCACGGCCATCCATGAAGGCATGAATGTATACGTCATTCATTTCTTCTTTTTTGGCGAGATCCAGCATAGCGAACAAGTGGTCGATGTGACTATGTACGCCGCCATCGGACAACAAACCATACAAATGAAGCTTTTTACCGCTTTGTTTCGCCTCACGAACGGCTTTGACGAGTGTTTCATTGTCATAGAACTCACCGTCACGAATCGATTTGGAGATTCGAGTCAAATCCTGGTATACGATCCGGCCGGCACCAATGTTCAGGTGACCTACCTCGGAGTTCCCCATTTGCCCTTCTGGCAAACCAACAGCCTCACCGCAAGCAGTGAGTGTTGTATGTGGGAATTGGCTCATAAAACGGTCATAGTTCGGTTTCTTGGCTTGCGCTACCGCGTTGCCTTCCACCGTGTTACGAAGACCAAAGCCGTCCATGATGATCAGTGCTACAGGTTTTGGAGCTGTCATTACTTCGCCCCCTCAACAAGCGCGATGAACGAAGCCGGCTGCAAGCTGGCACCGCCAACAAGCGCGCCGTCGATGTCGCTTTGTCCGAGGTATTCTGTTACGTTCTCAGGTTTAACACTGCCGCCGTATTGAATACGAACTGCATCTGCTACCTTCTGGTCGTACAGATCCTTCACCAGCGTACGAATGTAAGCAATAACTTCATTCGCGTCTTGGGAAGTGGAGGATTTGCCTGTACCAATCGCCCAGATTGGCTCGTAAGCGATAACCACTTGTGCTGCCTGATCTGCGGACAGACCTGCAAAAGCAGCTTCCGTTTGCACTTTGCACACGTCTTTCGTTTGATCAGCTTCACGCTCTTCGAGCTTCTCGCCTACACAAACGATTGGAGTCAATCCATGACGGAATGCTGCATGCGTCTTTTTATTAACAGTCTCATCGGTTTCCGCAAAATATTGACGGCGCTCCGAGTGACCAATAATGACATAATCTACACCCAGGTCTTTCAGCATAACGCCGCTGATTTCACCTGTGAATGCACCGTTGTCTTCAAAATGAAGATTTTGTGCACCAATTTTGATATTTGTGCCTTTAACGGCTTCTACCAGGGATGGCAGATTCGTAAACGGTGCGCAAATAACGGTCTCTACGCCTTCAACTTCCGCTTTTCCTTTAACTTCCTGAATGAAGTCATTGGATTCGGAAACCGTTTTGAACATTTTCCAGTTACCTGCGATAATCGGTGTTCTCATGGTTTTCAACTCCTTCATGCTATAGCTTAAAGCTTACTTGTCGTTCAATGCAACTACGCCAGGAAGCACTTTGCCTTCCATGAACTCGAGCGATGCACCGCCACCTGTAGAGATGTGGTCCATTTTGTCAGCCAATTTGAACTTCTCTGCTGCTGCTGCGGAGTCACCACCACCAATGATGGTGTATGCTTCTGTCTCTGCACAAGCTTCAGCAACCTCACGTGTACCGTTAGAGAAAGGTTCAATTTCGAATACGCCCATTGGTCCGTTCCATACAACCAGCTTGGAGTTTTTGATCACTTCAGCATAGATTGCACGCGTTTTCGGTCCGATGTCCACGCCTTCCCAGTCTGCAGGGATGCCGTCGATGCCAACGATTTGTGTGTTTGCACTTGCACTGAAATCGTCAGATACAACGATATCTACCGGCAGGTAGAAGTTTTTGCCCAATTTTTTCGCTTTTTCAATGAAACCAAGAGCAACGTCCAGTTTGGAATCATCCAACAGGGATTGTCCGATTTCATGTCCTTGTGCTTTGAAGAACGTGTAAGTCAGGCCGCCACCGATGATTACGTTGTCTGCAATGTTCAACAGGTTGTCGATCACATCGATTTTGTCTTTAACTTTGGAACCACCGATGATTGCTGTGAAAGGACGCTCAGGGTTGGAGATTGCTTTGCCCAACACTTCAAGTTCTTTCTCCATCAACAGACCGGATACTGCTGGCAACAGGTGAGCGATACCTTCTGTCGAAGCGTGTGCTCTGTGAGCTGCGCCGAATGCATCGTTAACGAATACGTCAGCCAGTTCAGCAAATTGTTTTGCTAGTTCCGGATCGTTTTTCTCTTCGCCTGCGTGGAAACGAACGTTCTCAAGCAACAATACGTCGCCATTGTTCAGTTCAGCGATTTGAGCTTTTACTGTTTCGCCAACGGAATCATCCGCTTTGACGACTTTTTTACCGAGCAATTCGGACAAACGCTCAGCAGCTGGAGTCAAACGCATGGATTCAACTACTTCGCCTTTTGGACGACCCATGTGGCTTGCCAAAATAACTTTAGCGCCTTTTTCGATCAAGTAGTTGATCGTAGGAAGCGTGGCACGAATACGTTTGTCATCAGTAATTTTACCATCTTCGAGCGGCACATTAAAATCTACACGGACAAAAGCCCGTTTTCCTGTCAATTCGATATCGCGTACACTTTTTTTGTTCATCTGTATTTCCTCCGCACCCATGTATTTGGTGGACAGATCAAGAGCTGAAATCCCTTGTCAATCCTGGTGTTTTTGAGAAATTTGCAAAATGTTGATATATAAAGAGCGGAAACAATAGCATCTGTTTCCGCTCTATGTTATTGCAGATATTACTTAATCATTTTTGCAAAGTGCTCCAAAGTGCGAACCAGTTGAGCAGTGTAGGACATTTCATTGTCATACCAAGCTACAGTTTTAACCAATTGTTGGTCGCCAACAGTCAGAACTTTAGTTTGAGTTGCATCAAACAGGGAACCGAAAGTGATACCTTTGATATCGGAAGATACGATTTCGTCTTCTGTGTATCCGAAAGTTTGTGGATCGGAAGCTTCTTTCATTACTGCGTTAACTTCTTCAGCAGTAACTTTTTTACCCAATACAGTTACGAGCTCAGTCAGGGAACCAGTAGCTACTGGTACACGTTGAGCTGCACCGTCGAGTTTACCTTGCAGTTCTGGAATAACCAAACCGATTGCTTTAGCAGCACCAGTTGTGTTAGGGATGATGTTTTCAGCTGCTGCGCGAGCACGACGGAAATCACCTTTAGGGTGTGGAGCATCCAATGTGTTTTGGTCGCCAGTGTAAGCGTGAATTGTAGTCATCAAACCTTGAACGATTCCGAATTTGTCTTGCAATGTTTTTGCCATAGGTGCCAGGCAGTTTGTTGTGCAAGATGCGCCGGAGATTACAGTTTCAGTCCCGTCGAGGATTTCATGGTTTACGTTGTAAACGATGGTTTTCATGTCGCCAGTAGCTGGTGCGGAGATAACAACTTTCTTAGCTCCACCTTTCAAGTGTTTCTCAGCTGCTTCTTTAGTTGTGAAGAAACCAGTACATTCCAGAACGATATCTACGCCCAGGTCGCCCCAAGGAAGTTCTTCTGGGTTACGGTTAGCCAAAACTTTAACTTCTTTGCCGTTCACTTTGAAGAAGCCATCGTGTACTTCAACATCGCCATCGAAGCGACCTTGAGTTGTATCATATTTGAGCAAATGAGCTAGCATTTTAGCATCAGTCAAGTCGTTGATTGCTACAACTTCAATGCCCTCTACATTTTGAATACGGCGGAATGCCAAACGACCAATACGTCCAAAACCGTTAATACCTACTTTAATCATGAGTAAGTTCCTCCCAAGTTTTGATTGATTTTTTATGAAGCTTATATATTCAAGACAGACGGTGAAGTCCGTCAAGACAACAATAGTTGTGGTGCAAAATAAAACCCTTATTCCATTTCAGCGACGATGACTTCAGCAGCAGCCTCATCAATAATCAGAATATCTTCCTGACCAAATCGCAGGACAGAATGTATGGCAGCAGCCTTGCTTTTGCCACCTGCAATCCCAATTACGACATCGGTTCGTTCAATATCCTGGAGTCGCATGCCCAGCGTAAGCATGGTATGTACCACCTCACCCTGATCATTAAAGTAATAACCGAAGGATTCAGATACGGCCCCTTGCTCCTGAAGTTCATCTATGATCTCTGTCGCAAGTTTGCGACGCCGTGCCATCTCTACGGCATCACCGATTCCATGAATGACGATCCGCGATTTTCGGATCAGCTGCAGAATCTCCTGAACACTCGGGTCCTGGATTAGTGATTCGTAGGCATGATCACTAAGCAAATCCGGTACATGCAGGAGTTTGTATTGGGCTCCTACCCGTTTTGCCATCGTGGATGCAATCGTATTGGCCTGGATTTCGAGGCTTTCTCCCAGCCCACCGCGTGCCGGTACAAACCAGACACCTTTCAGCGATGTTGGCGGAGTCAGTTGCTCTGCGACTTCAGCCGTTGTTGAACCCCCAGTAACGGCGACAACATCGTTATCACTCATAATATTACCCAGAGCCTTCGCTCCGGCTCTGCCCAGTTCCCGTTTGGCAAATGGAGAAATGTCCGAATCACCAGGAACCACAACTACCTTTTGCAGACCGTAGGCTTGCTTGATGCGTTCTTCCAGTTCGGATAATCCAAACAACTCTTTGGCGACGGGTTCCAACTGCTGCAGCAATTCATGCCCTGCCTCACTGATCTTCATTCCTGCACTGTCAATTTCAATAAGTCCCTGAGCCTTTAACAAATCGGTCTCAGCCCTCAGAACCCGCTCGGTCATCTGCATGGAATTTGCTAACGTTCTTCGTCCGATCACATCCGATAACATGATCTGGCGCAGAATCGTATACCTCTTCTTCAAGACATCCATGAGATCAGGCAGAAGCTGCTTTTGCACTTCTAAAATCGTTCGCATGCTTTCCACTCCCGCAAGCTTCTCGTTCCAAGCTCTCTTTCATGGCCCTAAAACGTCCCGGGTTAACTTTTTAAGTCCCACGTCTATTCTACCTAAAACTGACGCGACATGCAAGTGTTTCGAAGCGTTAATTCGACACGTTTCAGGCGTTTGTACGCGCCTATTTTCACAATGTCAAACTCCCGTGATCTAGAACAACCTGTTCCATACCATATATAGAAGCAAAGTGGAATTTTCATCTACATATTGCTCGCTATTGTTTTTCATATGGCATGTCCAAAACCTCTTTTAGCATTTACCTATTTGCGTTCTTTATCCACTTATCTTCATCATGATCAACTTCAGGGTAATCCAAACCAAAACGGCGAACATCTGCTTGCAATTCAATTACTCATGAGCTATAATCATTATTGCTGTCACATATTTGAAACTTCTATTTCAAAACTGCTTTTAAGCAATTATGTTCGCAGCAATAATCAATGTGCGCCCGTGGTCCAATGGATATGACGTAGGCCTCCGAAGCCTGAGATCCAAGTTCGATTCTTGGCGGGCGCGCCATTCTTAATTAGTAGCTCATAACCCTTTTAACCAATGAAACCGAATAGGTTTCTTTTTTTTCAAACTTAGTTTGACTTTCTTTGACTTTTTGTTTGAAATTGTTTATGATGTGGGTAATACGGTAACAGTTTATATATAAACACCAATTTAACATTTACATTTCCGAGGAGGTTTTTCACGTGAGTTATATTCCAATGGTCGTTGAACAGAGCAACCGCGGTGAGCGCGCCTATGACATCTATTCCAGATTGCTGAAGGATCGTATCATCTTCCTTGGCAGTGATGTAAATGACGTTGTGGCGAATGCCATCATGGCACAGATGTTGTTCCTAGCTGCGGAAGATCCGGAGAAAGACATTCACTTATACATCAATAGCCCAGGCGGATCCATTACAGCCGGTATGGCGATTTACGATACAATGCAATTCATCAAACCGGATGTATCTACCATCTGTGTAGGTATGGCGGCTTCCATGGGTGCATTCCTGTTGAACGCAGGCGCCAAAGGTAAACGTTTTGCATTGCCTAACAGCGAAATTATGATTCACCAACCACTTGGTGGTGCGCAAGGTCAAGCTTCGGACATCGAAATTCGTGCCCGTCGCATCCTGAAAATGCGTGATACCTTGAACCGCATCATCGCTGAGCGCTCAGGCCAACCGCTGGAGCGTATCGAGAAAGATACAGATCGTGACTACTTTATGAGTGCTGCTGAAGCTGCTGATTACGGTATCATCGATAAAGTTATCGAAAACGTAGGTTCCCAAGGCATCTAAGCCGAGGCGAATCGCCAATTAAACGGATATACCATATGGCCAACTCAAATGGCATTGCCCAGTTGAGTTGGCCATATGAAAAAAGGACGCTCTCGTCAATATGACGAGGGCGTCCTTTTTTTGAAAATAACATATGAGTGCATAATAAATATTTAATGGATTCACTTAACTTCCATAGCGTTACGCTAGCAATAAAATCAATACTAATACTAAACGTGCACCTAATGAACTGAGCACACGCTATTAGCCAACATTTCAACGAAATGAAATTCTAATACTTTACTTGTTTGCTGTTAAGCCACTAAATGGCGCTGTGCCTTTAGGCAATAACTCTTTATACGTGAACGGGAATTCCGGGAAGCCTTCCGCATAAGCTGTGTACTCATACAACTGGAAGAATACAACTACACCTGTTGGTGTTACATAGAAATCTTGATCTTTATTCAGGCCTTTATAGCCTTCAAGGTAGCCACCACGAGCTTTAAGCTGATCTCCAACTTTTTTGCTTACTGTCTCACGTACGGTTTTGTTATTTTGAATCACATCATCCAGACTCAATTCCTTACCGGAATCCAGAGCAAAGGTGTGACCTGTACGGAAAGTCATACCATGTGCGCCCGCATAGTCCTGATAACTTTGCGTAATGAGCCCCAGTACACCATTTTCGTTGTACGTCACCACATAAGAGCTCTCAAATGCATATGGACGGTTCGCTGCTGCGTCGCCAAATTCCTTGGTTTGTTTTTTGAAATCTGCTACAAAAGCATCGACTTCATCTTTCAGCACCTTGTTGATAGCTGCTTCTGCTTTATCGTTAGCCAGTCCGCTCACCTGAGGATATTGAATATCCACTTCAGCGTTCTTGATGCTGACTTTTACTGTTGCCGCTTTGACTGTCACGCTATTTTGCTTCACTTTGCTCAGCGTTAGTGTCTTGGCTTTGCCATCCCAGTTGCCCTGAACACCCAAATAATCTCTCATTGCAGAAAACGGAATATACAATCGTCCATTGATCAGCTTCGCTTCCACCTGTGGATAGTAGTTGTTAATTCTAACACTCGGTGACCCATCGATCAGGCTGATTGTCATCGTATTATTAGCTGCAGTTAAAGAGTACTCCTTAGCCTTTGCATCATATTTTAAGCTTCCACCTGCAACATCTTTCACTGCGGTAAGCGATACCCAAGTAGAGCCACCTTGAAGGAGTCCTTTTTGAGTAAGCGTTTTACCTCCCGATTTCAGAGTTACCTCAGTAGGTGTTGTCACTTTCGTGGATACTGAAGCTGCCTGTACAGAACTATCCTGCCATACAGCCCCGCTCCCCACAATAATTCCTGCCGCCAGTAGTGCACTTGTCCATTTTTTCCATGATGTCATATATATAACTCCTCTCTCGAATTCAAATTTGAGTGTCATTGCGTATGTATCCTGATTTTGATCGTATGCCTCATACGCTCACCTCTTTATTATAATTAACCCAATTCCGGAAAGGTTTACAGCTCCAGTTACAATGTTGTTCGATCCAGATGCCTATAATGAAGGTTTTGTTACGAACAAATAGACAATAAAGATACCAATAACCAGCAATTTATTCCGTCATATTTCATCTCTTCCTTTCAAACTTCATCAAATTCCGCCTTTATAACAAAAAAGACGCTGTCCATCGGACTACGTCTTTGTCATTATTGCCTTTTGCCCACTCAAGCATATCTTTAACGGACATCCAGCCTTTATTTACTTCACTTATTTCATTTCATAAGTAATATTCAGCGTTGTGCTTACTTTAACCTGTCCTGTTTCAATTTCTGTGCTACCAGCAGAATCAGCTACTGATTTGGACATCAGTGACTCACTTGCATAGAACACAGGTACGTTAGCGTCACCTTGGCTCACGGAAAGAACAGCCCCCAGTTGGCGTTTAACCGCTTTTGCAATAGCTCCAGCTTTTACATCGGCATTGGCAACAGCTTTCTCAATGACTTGAGCTTCAAAGTTCTCCGGTTTTTCTACCGTAAAACGCACATTCTCAATATTGTTGGCACCAGCTTGGGATGCAGCATCCAGAAGTTCACCAATCTTGTCCATCTCACGGTAAGTTACGGTCAATGTGTGATGAGCTGTGTACCCTTTGATCTTCTGTCCATCTTTTTCACTATATGTGTAGTTAGGCTGTACGTAGAACTGGCTGGTTTGAATATCGTCCGCACTGATTTTCCACGTACTTTTCAGCAGATTGCTAACCTTTTGAATTTTCGCCGCATTCGCTTTTTGAGCAGAGGCTGCGGTATCTGCCGTACTGTTCACTCCAATGGAAAGATAAGCAATGTCAGGTTTCACCTGAATCTCACCTGTACCCACAACGTTAATCACGTTTTGCTGTACGCCCTGTACCTCAGCAGCATACGCATAATTACTAGGTGCAACCCACGCAGTACCTCCAACAAGCAATGTACCTGCAACCATCACCGCGCCCAGCGGTTTCATCCACAATTTACCCATTACGTTAGCCTCCTTAAGTTTTAACATCTCAAACTCAAATCGATTTGATACCTAACAGACGGGCTCAATTCCATAATGTTGCACTTGACAGTCTTAAAACGCAAAAAAGCCCCTTTCGGGACTTCTTCATTGGGTTCAAATCATATCTTATTGGTTCTCAAGCTCTTCCTTGCTTACCAGACTAACTAAAGCGTTTACAGCCTGTTCGGCGTCCGCGCCTTCTGCACTAATCTGGATTTCCGTACCAGTACTGATTGCAAGGCTCATGATCCCCATGATACTTTTTGCATTTACTTTTTTGTCGTCCTTCTCGACGAACACTTCAGATGAGTACTTATTCGCTTCTTGAACGAACAGTGCCGCAGGTCTGGCATGGAGACCCGTTTTCAAACGGACAACTACCGGGTGCTTTGTCATGGAAACTTACCCCCTATTATGAAATCTGGACATTAAATACACAATTATATTTATAACATTATACCATTAACCAGAGCAGGACACTAGAAGAAAAAACTCAGGGTGATTGGGATGTCATTATTATGACCCATTTTAGCCTTTTTACATCGCCTCATTACACCTGAGCAGCTCTTCAAGATCCTTATAGACTGACTTTAAACTGACCTTTGGCGAAAACCAAATCAGCACCGCAGACTACCTTACCCTTAATTTAACATTAACGCTCGGTACGAACCTTCTCTGCCAGCTCATCAATCTTGCGCAGCCGGTGATTCACTCCGGACTTGCTGACTGTACCCTTAAGCAGTTCGCCTACTTCCTTCAAGTTGATATCCGGATGGGCGAGTCTGACTTCAGCCACTTCACGAAGCTTTTCGGGTAACGACTCCAGACCAACTTCCTTTTGCAACAATCTGATGTTATCGATCTGTCTGACTGCTGCTCCAATCGTTTTGTTCAGGTTCGCCGTCTCACAATTGACGATTCGGTTGACGGAATTACGCATATCTCGCATGATACGCACATCCTCGAACTTGAAAAGGGCCTGATGTGCACCAATGATACTGAGCAGCTCAATGATTTTCTCGCCTTCCTTAATGTATAGGATGAATCCTTTTTTGCGTTCTATACACCGGGCATTGAGATGAAATTCATTCGCTAGGTCCACCAGGGCCTGACAGTGCTCCTCATACATGGACGCAATCTCCAAGTGGTAGGATGAACCTTCGGGATTGTTAACTGAGCCTCCTGCCATAAATGCTCCTCGAAGATAAGCACGTTTACAGCAGTTATTATTGAACAGCTCTCCACTGATCCCGGGAGTGAACAGAAATCCTTCGGAAACAATGTACAGATCTTTTAAAATCTCCTGTACCATGGTTGGAATCCGAACAATATATACATTGTTCTTTTTCAGCCGCATTTTTTTGCGGACAAGCAATTCCGTATGCACTTGAAAATGCTTTTTAAGCAGAGAGTATGCCCGTCTTGCAATGGCGGCATTCTCCGTCGAAATATCCAAGATGACTTTTTTATTCGATAACTGCACCGCACCAAGCATACGGATGAGGGCTGAAAGTTCCGCCTTTTCGCAGCACGGTTCGCTTTCGATCATCGTTAGTTCTTTTTTGGTCTGTGCTGCAAACGACATGGGACTTCACCTCTTCCGTAACATCCAATTTTGTACAAGTTGATAGATGTGATGGCTCAGCTTGTCGGCATCATGACGCAGATAAGTCCGGAATAGGACCAACGTATCCGCAACGACTTGATAGCCGGCACTCTTTAGCACATTCATATCCAGCACAACCGGTTTTGCTCCTTTTTCCGCATACTTATTCTGCACCTGCAGCGGAATATCACCATTATTTACAATGACATAGTCGAAAATTTGGTGTCCTACATGTTCATGTACCGCCTTGAGGTGGTCACTCACTGTGTAATTATCCGTCTCTCCCGGCTGTGTCATCACATTACAAATAAACATTTTCACTGCGTCAGCCTCAACGACAGCTTCAGCCAGCTTAGGAACAAGCAGATTGGGCAGAATGCTCGTGTAGAGACTACCTGGCCCAATCAGGATGGCGTCTGCCTGACGAATGGCTTCAACTGCCTCTGGCAACGGCTCCACGTGATCCGGTTCAAGGAAAACGCGTTTGATCCGTAAGCCAGCTTCAGGGATCTTGGACTCGCCCGTAACAATCGAGCCGTCCTCCATCTCTGCATGCAGTATAACGGCCTGCCCGGCTGCGGGCAATACCTCACCCCGAACGGCAAACACGCGGCTAAGTTCCCGCACAGCGGTCACGAAGTCGCCCGATATATCCGTCATTGCAGCCAAAATCAAGTTACCCAGGCTGTGGCCTGCAAGCCCCGCGCCTGTATTGAAGCGATAATTCAGCATATCCGACAACAACGGTTCTACATCTGCCAGCGCTGTGAGTACGTTACGAATGTCGCCCGGAGGCGGCATTTGCAACTCATTACGCAGGATGCCCGAACTTCCTCCGTCATCCGCCACCGTCACGATGGCCGTGATGTCCAGCGGCTTTTCCTTCAAACCGCGCAGCATCACGGATAATCCGGTTCCGCCGCCCATGACTACAATTCTCGGACGTTCTCTTCGTGGTCCGGCTTCTTTCATCCCTTCACCCTCTTCAATGACGGTCCCGGTCGGCGTCGCGATGGCTCACGGTGACAGCCTCAGTTTCGCTGCTTCCCAACATTTTGCCCAAATATTCCGATATTGCTACCGAACGATGCTTGCCTCCGGTACAGCCGATTCCAATAATAACCTGGCTTTTGCCTTCCTTCCGGTATTGCGGAATCAGAAAATGCAGCATATCCAGCAGCTTGGTCAGAAACGCCTGCGTTTCCGGCCATTTCATAACATATTCGTATACATCACTATTCTGTCCCGTATTCGGACGTAAATGTTCAATATAATGCGGATTTGGCAAAAAACGAACGTCAAACACCAGATCCGCATCGATCGGAATACCGTATTTGAACCCAAACGACGTAATATTTACCGACAGCATATGGCTTTCCAGATGAGAAAAGCGGGATATGATGCGCTCTTTCAGTTGAGCAGGCTTCATCGTACTGGTATTCAGTACCTGAGTGGCGGAATTTTTGAGCTCCTCCAGCATTTTACGCTCCAGCCGGATGCCGTCCAGCGGCATGCCCTCAGGAGCCAGTGGATGTCTGCGCCTGCTCTCCTTATAGCGCTGGACTAATACAGAGTCTGTCGCGTCCAGGAATAATATTTCACAATGAATGGTAAAATGATCTTTAATATAGTTCAGTGACTCGGACAAAGCCGTAAAGAACTCACGACCGCGAAGGTCGATAACCAGTGCGACCTTGCCAATTTTGCCGTTCGATTGTTCAATCAACTCCGCAAATTTCGGAATCAATACCGGCGGAAGATTATCCACACAGAAGAAACCAAGATCCTCCAGGCTTTGTACTGCAATTGTCTTGCCTGCTCCGGACATGCCCGTAATGATAATGAGCGTGGCGCCTGTGCCCGGTGAAACTTCACCTTCAAGCATAAATGTCCCCTCCTTATCATATTGCTGTCGGATTATACTGTTACGAGGTTACTAGGAACGCAAGAGAAGACCAGCCGCGCCAACAATACCTGCATTATTGCCAAGCGTTGCTTCAAGAATTTTAACCCCTTCTTGCAGCGGTTCAGGTGTCAGTTTCGCAAATACAGTGCGTACTTCATCAAACAAAATATTACCCGCTTTGGATACACCGCCACCGATAATGAACATCTCAGGGTTAATCACAGCTGCTACAGCCGCCATCGATTTGCCCAGATAGAACGCTGCACGATTGACGATACGAAGCGCAACTTCATCGCCCGCCTTGGCTGCATCAAACACTTCCTTGGCTGCAATCTTGTCGACGAGTGCCAGCGATGTATGGTCTCCACGCTCTACAGCGTCTTTGGCCATACGAATAATTCCGGTTGCTGAAGATACAGTTTCCACGCATCCCATTTTGCCGCATCCGCACTGAATCGCTTCCAGATCAGGAACAACGCTGACATGACCAAGCTCACCAGCCATACCGGAGAAACCTTGATAGATCTTGCCATTCAGGATCAGTCCGCCACCAACGCCTGTACCAAGCGTATAGCATACACAGTTGTCCACGCCCTTGCCGGCACCTGCCCAAGCTTCACCCAGTGCAGCCACGTTTGCATCGTTATCTATTTTGACTGGCTTGCCCAGACGTTCTTCCAAAATCGAACGAATGGCTACATTCCGAAATCCAATGTTAGGGGCAAGAACGATAATTCCCTCGCGTACATTGGTGAACCCAGCCACTCCCGCTCCCACACCTTCAAGCTGTTCCCAGCTGTATGGCGATTCGGCAACGATATGACGGACATACTTCTCGATGTTGGCAATGACCGTGTCAACGCCCTTATCCACTTCAGTCGGTCCTTCATACGTATGCATAAGCTGACCGTGTTCATCACATATACCGACCTTGATTGCTGTTCCGCCGAGATCGACCCCAACGTAGATTTTCTCAGACATGCTACAAGCCACCTTTATCTATCTATAATAGTTTAATCCTACGTACCAACTATAATTGAAGGATACGCCTGGGTCAAGACGATAAGACCTTTGCTGTGATTAGCTTCCCCGCTATTGTGAACAACATCACAGGCTATTTTTGAATACGTATACAACCTCAATTGTCTCTATTAAAAACGCAGGCTTTCAACCTTCCTCCATAGAGGAGGAAGCCTCAACTCATGATATTGCATATCCACTCGTTCCATGCGTAAAAGATGACAATTGTCATCTGAATTTTATGACAATCCTTACTAATCACGTCTCAGGCAGTTCGATAAGATGGAAATATCTTATAGAACAGAACAAGGACGTGATTTAGATGAGCTCACCCGTTATAAAGCTGGAACAGGTAAGCAAAAGGTACGGCAATAAAGAAGTAGTCAATAATATCTCCTTAGAGATCAGCCGTGGTTCGGTTGTTGCGATCCTTGGCCCTAATGGCGCAGGCAAAACAACAACCATGAAAATGATGCTCGGCCTGTCCACTGCTACATCAGGACTTGTGACTGTGCTGGGCCAGAAACCGAATCACAAACAAGTCCGACAGAAGATTGGTGTCATGCTGCAGGACGTGAGTGTAATGGATGGACTTACCGTTCGAGAGATTATACGCATGGTACGCAGCTATTATCCCGCACCGCTTCATGCAGACCATATCGAAGAACTGACGGGACTCCCTCCACCCGACTTGAACAAAAGAGCAGAGAAGCTGTCCGGCGGACAAAAGCGCAGCCTGAATTTTGCCCTCGCCATGGCAGGTAATCCCGAAATTCTATTCTTTGATGAACCTACAGTCGGACTGGATTCCGAAACAAGGAGACGTTTCTGGGAACGAGTCCGCCAGCTGGCACAGGAGGGTAAAACCGTAATCTTCACAACACACTACCTCCATGAAGCAGATGAAGTAGCGGATCGGATCATTCTCTTTAACCGAGGGAGCATTGTTGCAGACGGAACACCCGGGAATATCAAGGCCGGAATCACCATACGAAAGGTTTCCTTTTCAACTACGCATAGCATGTTCGCCAATGATTATGTGTCCAACACGGAGATGTCAACCGAAGACGATGTCCGTGCACAAATTGAAGAGTTGCCTGACGTGGACGAGATCGAATATCACAAACATCGTTGCATTCTACACACCAAAAATACGGATGCGCTGCTCCGTCACCTCATTGAACGTCGGATTCCCGTTAGTGACATCCGAATTGAAACCGGACAACTGGACGATGCCTATGCAAACCTGATGGAAACCGTGAAGGAGGAAATTTGATATGTTGATGCTTCTCGCCCAGTCCCGCGTTGAAATGCTCCGCATGTCCCGCAATGTCTACTTTATTTTCTGGTCTTTGATGATGCCCGTCGCCTTCTACTTTCTTTATACACGCATATTTACTACAGGAACAACGGATTCAGAACAATGGAATGCACACTACTTGATGTCTATGACCTGCTTCAGCATCATGGGATCCTCTATCATGACACTCGGTATCCGGCTTGTCCAAGAAAGAGCTCAGGGTTGGGTCGCCTACCTGCAGGTGACTCCGTTGCCCAACTCGATTTATTTTGGAGGCAAAATGGTGGGGCAAACGATAATGCACGTGTTTTCCATCATCGTCATCTTTACAGCTGGATTTCTGATTAATGGTGTATCACTTCCCCCTGCTCAATGGATCGGCTCCGCCCTTTGGATTCTGGCTGGATCTCTACCCTTTCTTGCACTCGGTACCTGTATAGGAACATTGCGGCGGGTTGACACCGCCAGTGGACTGAGCAACGCCCTCTATCTGTCATTAGCCTTGCTGGGCGGGATGTGGATGCCTCTTGACATCATGCCGAGCTGGCTTGGACAGATCGGAAACTGGCTTCCCTCCCATAGCTTTGGAAATGGAGCATGGATTATTATAGCGGGAGGTGTGCCTGCCCTGCGCGATATCCTACTTTTGGCAGCATATCTGGTGGCGTTTATGTTACTATCCACATATATCCGTAATAAACAAAGGGAGGCGTAATCTTCAAAAATGCTTCAGCAATTCGAGCTTTTCCCAAAGCGTTATGGCTTTTACCCGTATATATGGATGATCTATCTGGCTATGCCAATCTATTATTTGTGGAACGCACAGGGACATGAGTGGTACATCGGAGTAACCTCCTTCATCTTATTTATCCTGACTTATAGGCAGCTCTATATGACATCAGGAACCTCACTCTTTTCCTATTGGCTTAGCCTACAGATGCTTTGCGTTCTGGTGCTAAGCCTGGTGATCGATCCCAATATGTTTTTCCTCGGATTTTTCACAGCCAATTTTATCGGATGGTACACGGAGAAACATCAGTTTCGAATGTTTTTGGTGATATTCGCCATTGTGCAAACCATTCCAATTGCCTTAAAAATTCAATACCTTACCGCTTATCAACTCATGTTTTTTGCGCCATTTTACCTCATTATGCTTGCTTCACCCTTCGGGATCCGCTCCATGCTGGATCGCCAAAAGCTGGAAGCCCAGCTGGATGAAGCCCAGCAGCATATCAAGGAATTAATCAAACGTGAAGAGCGGATGCGAATTGCCAGGGATCTGCATGATACCATGGGACATACGCTCTCGCTGATTACACTGAAGAGTGAGCTGGTCACCAAACTCATTGTCAAAAATCCGGAACGTGCCATTCAGGAAGCACGGGAGATTGAGCGTACCTCCCGTGCGGCTTTGCGGGAAGTACGCCAGCTCGTCTCTGACATGCGGGCAATCAGCATTGTTGAAGCACTCGCCGATGCCAAAGAAATGTTGAAGAGTGCTGATATCGAATTGGAATTGGCAGGGGAACAGGGCCCATTTCATGAAATTCCCGATCTTACCCAGAACATGGCGAGCCTCTGCCTGCTTGAATCCGTAACAAATATTGTAAAACACAGCAAAGCCACCTGCAGTGTAATCAAGCTCGAACGAACGCATGATGGCTTAAGCATAAGGGTTAAAGATAATGGTAATGGCATTAATCCAGGTGAACATCAAGGCAATGGACTAAAAGGCATATCTGAACGACTGAACCTGATCGACGGCTCACTCCAGATTTCCTCGGACTCTGGAGGAACCGATCTTGTCTTTTCCTTTCCCCTGATCGCCACTGAACACCAAGGAGGAATTTGAGCATGATTCGCATTTTGATTGCTGAAGATCAACGCATGCTGAGAGGTGCACTTGCCTCACTGCTAGACCTGGAAGATGATTTGGAGGTTATTGGTGAAGCCGGAAATGGAGAGGAAGCTCTGAAGCAGATTGATTCCCTCCAACCGGATCTGTGTCTTATGGATATTGAAATGCCCGTGATGAGCGGCCTGGACGTAGCAGAACGTATACAACAACTCGATCTGCCCTGCCGTATTATCATTCTCACTACTTTTGCCCGTCCGGGATTTCTGGAGCGTGCCATTCAGGCCGGGGTACAGGGATATTTACTCAAGGACGAACCAAGTGATCGTTTGGCAGGAGCTATTCGACGGGTCATGAATGGTGGTCGAGAGGTTTCCCCAGAGCTCGTTTTTGGTGCAGCCAAAGAAATCAATCCGTTAACTGAACGGGAGAGAGAAGTGCTTAAGCTCGCAGCCACTGGCATGAATGCCAATCATATCGCCGCCTCGCTTCATCTCTCCTATGGAACCGTGCGCAACTACCTGTCTGAAGCCTTCAACAAGCTTGATGCCAAGAACCGCATCGAAGCCGTCAGCATTGCAGAGGAGAAAGGATGGTTGTAAAGACTAGTGCGCTCAGTTTATAAGCATCAACATTGTACTAACTACATACGCATCCATATATACTCCAGGAATATGGACAGAGAAAAAACGCCTTCCCGGAACGGGAGGCGTTTCTCTACTGTTATGGACATTACCTAAACCTGATACCTTCAGCAGCTATTCAGCTACTGGTCACAGCTTCGTTTCCACACGTACGGGCTCTTCCGTTTTTTCCATCTTGTTGACATCCAGAATATCGAGCAGGAAGACAAAGATCGGAATACCGATGATAAGTCCCCAGATCCCCAGGAAATGTTGAGATAGAATCAGTACGATAAACGTGTAGAACATCGGCAATTTGGTTTTGTGCGCCATCAGCTTCGGATTCAGGAAGTATGTCTCCAGCGCATGAATGATGATGATCATAATGACCACGATCACACTGAGCTGCAACCCACCCAGTTGATAGCCGATCAGACACAGCGGGACTAGTGAGATGATAACCCCCGCAACGGGTACCAGACTCAGCATGAACACCAGAATGGTCAAGGCGAACAAGTACGGGAAACCGAGTATCCATAATCCCAGAATCGTCAAAGCTGTATTAAAGACCGCAATCAACAATTGTGCCTCGATCACTTTACCAAAAGAAGATACAAATTTATCTCCGAGATAAGCCACTTCATTATAGAACCAGCCGATTTTGCTTGTTTTGAACTTGGAGGTAAACTTGGAAATCTCCCGCTTCTGCAACAAGAAGAACAGACTCAGGATGATGACCAGCAGTATGAACTCCAACCATTTGCTTAACGCAAAAATATACTTCAATGCGTCATTCGTATAGTTTTTGATATCGAATGATTGAAGATAACCTGCAATTTTGGAAGCAAAATTATCCCCGTCCGCGGTATCGAGAAACTTCATTATCTCATTCGTTAACTGAACGACCTGATCCACGATTCGTGGTGAATACCTGGAGATACCCAGAACAATGGCCGCAATAACGATAAGATAGAGCAGTATGACTACGACTTTATAGTTAACCGGAAACAACCGATTCAACTTCCCCGTGATAAAATGCTGCAACCTGTTCATGACATACGTCACCAGGAATAACAGCAAAATCATGTGCAGCATACTCCCCATGCTGAAAAGCACCAAACAAAACAACAGCAGAATTAAAAATCGCCGCACTGTTGCATTCTGTAACCAATCTTTTATCATTTCCCCCAAAGTCTTCACCTCACAGCTAATATGCCCATTATGTATACGATCTCATGCCCACTTTGGTTTCAAAAAAAGAGAAGCCTTCCGGCTTCTCACATCATGAGACTTCCCGTTGTCTCTTCTACTTAAATTATGCCAAACCATACCCTTTTCATGCTTACTTATCCAGTGTTTCGCTCCAGTCATGTACAATGCTGCCTTCAAGGAATTTCTCGCAGTCCATTGCTGCCATACATCCTGAACCTGCTGCTGTAATGGCCTGACGATACTTCGTATCCTGAACATCACCGCAGGCGAATACACCCGGAATGTTGGTTTCGGTTGTACCCGGTGTAACGACAACGTAGCCGTGTTCATCCAAAGTAATCTGGTTGCCCAGGAAACCCGTATTCGGTGTGTGTCCAATTGCAATGAATACGCCATCCGCTTCAAGCAACTCTTCCTGTCCGGTCTCGTTATTGCGAACCTTAAGCCCCTTAACGCCCAGAGCCTCAGGCACAACTTCGAGCGGTGTGCGGTTCAAAGCCCATTTCACCTTCTCGTTGCTGCGAGCCCGATCCTGCATAATTTTCGATGCACGTAATTCGTCCCGGCGGTGAACCAAGGTAACGTCCGTTGCGAAACGGGTCAGGAAGCTGGCTTCCTCCATAGCGGAGTCTCCACCGCCAACAACGACAATCTTTTTACCTCGGAAAAAGAATCCGTCACATGTGGCACATGTACTTACCCCACGTCCCACATTCTCCTGCTCTCCCGGAATACCTAGATAACGGGCCGAAGCGCCGGTAGAGATAATGATCGATTCGGCTTCTAGTTCACCGATGCCTCCAACTTTAACCTTGAAGGGCGGTTTGCTGAAATCCACTTCTTCCACCCAACCATTTTTGAACTCAGCTCCAAAACGCTCCGCTTGCTTGCGCATATTGTCCATCAGTTCCGGACCCATAATGCCTTGCGGAAAACCAGGGAAATTCTCAACTTCCGTTGTCGTCGTCAATTGACCACCCGGCTGAAGACCTTCGATAACCAGTGGGTTTAGATTAGCACGAGCCAGATATATCGCTGCTGTCAGACCCGCAGGTCCGGTTCCGATCACAATCGTTCTGTATTTAGACATATAGATACAGCCTCCTTAATAAGGTTGAAAGTGTTGAGTGGCGATTAACTTGCTATGATGATATCCTACAGGCATGTCGAGACCTATTCGTTAAGTTTACCCGTTTTCCAGGCCTATGTATCCTTCACGCAATGAAGTCTATCCCAAAGCGAGAATTTTCAAGGAACATTTACTGGACCGGTGGGTTGGAATTGCACACTTTGTTGATTTGCCGTGCATATTTGCTGACTGTGGCAGCTGATATGCCATACCGGTCGGCAATGCTTTGGTAGGTCACCGGACGACTATGGATTTTGGCCGCCAAATATTCCAATCCCGCAGCCAGACCTTCAATTTGCTTCGTGCCAGGCACCTCCGGGTGTACGCGAGATACATAATCGGTCCACAGCCGCTCCATTTCTTGCTGCAATTCGGCTTTGGCTTCAGACATCTGTAATGCACGATCCACGACCGCCTGCCAATGCGATGAAGGTTTCGTTTCCGCTTGTTCCGTCATCGACTCCTTTTTCGGAATGGTACGTTTGCTCAACGCAGTTAACGGTCGCAGAACAGGAGAATCATCCTGCTTAGCTCCTTCTGAATCAAGACCGTTTAATACGGAACGAGCGGCTTCCACCAGTTCCTGATCTTCACCAGGTTCCTGGATAAAGGATTGCAGTGCCTGCTGCACCTCATAATCACCAATCATGCCAAGAGCATGAATGACCTGAAGCTTGGTTGCTCGATCCCCATGCCTCAGCGCCCAGAAGAAAGAGGAACGGATCAAGGGATCATTTTTCATCTCTTCAGGTATGCCGTTGCCATAGTTCTCCCATTGTCTGAATTGCTCGTCAAATGGCAGATGATAGTGATAACTTAGTTTTTCCGGATCTTTTTCTCCCTGTCTCACAGCCTCAAGTCCTGACAAATAGTACCGGGATACTTCCGAACCCGGGTCCAGCTTGCCCACATGACGCCACAGACGTTCAGCGGAATCGTAACGTTCTGTATTATAAGCCGCGACTGCTGCATAATGTGCGAGAGCCGGGTCCGCAGCGGTCTCTTCATCCTTCAACAGGCGACGGAAATGTACATAAGCCGTATCATGTTGACCCAGGATACCCATCGTGGTAGCCAGTTTGTAGACCTGTTCGTGCTGGAAAGGCACAATGACACGCAATTTTTTGATCAGAAGCAGCACTTGCTCAGCTCGATTCTCGTTCTGGTGAAAGATCGCCAGATTACACAGTGCATGCAAATTACCAGGCTCCTGCTCCAGTACCTCGGCAATCGTCTCTTTTGCTTTGGGAAACAGCCCCATATAATAATAGGCAAGCGCCAAGTTGTTGCGAGCAGCCAAATAATCAGGAAAATCGGGTGACATGCCTTCCAGCAGCTCAGCCGCCTGTGCAAACTTCCCTTGTTCCAACAATTCCCGCGCCTGATCGTGCTCAACAACACCTTTACGTGATTTGATCCGGTTCAGTTTGGCTGGTCGATCCAGCTCGTAGTACAGAAGCTCCATCATCTCTTCGGCTTCTGTCATAAACTGACCCTGGGTATCCTCCTCCAAATACGTAACAAGCGCTTGCTCAGCTTCTTCAAACCGATCCATATTCGCATAATTGTTCGCCATGTAGAAATAACATTCCGTCATGGACGGATCTACCACGTCGAGCACATGCGCAAGAACGGCATTGGAAGCCTCGTAATCCCCCTTCTCTGATAATATACCCGCCATATTACAATGATTCACCGGATTTTCCGGTTCATATTCAACAGCTTTACGAAAATATTTTAATGCCTTGTCGACGTGATTACGGTCCAGCGAGCGGACAGCTCTCTCAAAAAAGAAAGAAGCATCCAAGTGAATCGGTATAACATTGGCAAGGTGTCCCTCAGCCCGCAGTAGCTTGCCCTTCATCTTCCAAGGCACCTCCTCTTTGCTTTCATTCATACTCTCCAGTATACCACATCTTAAGGCCCACTTCTCAATATGTAGTTTCATGTCGTTTATGCCAAAAATGCGCAAAAAAGATGACACCCTTCATCCCTTTCGAATGAAATGTCATCTTTTTGCTTCATGGACTCTTCCTTATAAAGAGATTCATCAGAATTACAGCTTCAACGCCATGGATGGCGAAAGAGAGATATGAACCGTCTTGTGGAAAGGGGTCATAAAGTTAACCAGCACAACCTTACACTTATCAGGCAGCTTCGCCTCACGCACGGTTGCCGCCAAATGCCCCACCTCGCCTCCGGTCAGCTCAATCCAGTCATCTCCACAGGAATAACGCAATGTGCCACTCTTCCACAGATAATGGCCTTCATCCGTCTCAAGCAATTCCCCATGGGCAAGCTCGCCCTCGCTTCCGAACACAAAAGACAGCTGCACCATGATCTGCTCCGGCTGCTCTCCCGCCAGTTTCAGTGTCCAGCCATTTTCGGTTTGTAATACTTCCGTCTGTACAAAGAACGTCTGCTCATGGGTGAGCGCTCGACTCTGATGGGGCAACAAATACCACGGGCTGATAGCTGTTCTCGCCGTCTCAGGCAGTTGGCTATCAGGGATCGGACCATAATAGCCCTTCTTCTGTTCGCCCGTTAGACGGTAACCTGCCGGCAATCGAGACATGTGCTGCATCGGCACATACCCTGGATTAAAGTAGGAGGCCAACTGAACGGCCAGCAGACGTACCTTACCATGACGAAGGGCAAAAAATGAAGGCACCTCCGTCATTACAGTCGCGCTTGTATTACCAGACCGAATACGTGCTACAGGTGCGCCGAAGTCCGTATGCATCCGGCTGTGCGAGATGCGTCCATGATGACCTGCCGATTCGACTCGCTGTAAATAGTCCTCCCGCACAAATCGCTCGTTCAGTATAATCTCGTAAATCTCAGGCAGCTGATCGCGTGCTTTACCTGCCTGCTGCTGAAGCTCAGGCTCCAGCAGCAGCCGGACGAGCGCATTGACCGAGCAGACGCCGGGATCTGTTAACATTTCTCCCGCCCAATCGGCCATGCCGGCAAAGATCGGATCACCGTCCAACCGAGCCAACATGGCATACGGCAAGTAATACGGTGATAGATCATGCACACTTCCCAGATCCTGGCGACCTGAGTAATCCGTAACAACCTCACCTGTTGGATGTACAAGATACACCATCATGCGAAGATTGAGTCTCACCGGGTCCAGCAATTCGGGACGGTTCAACAGACGTGCCGCATGAATCAACATGATGTCGCTAACCGCACTGTAAATTCCGTTGCTTCGTTCCGTCCACTCCCCATCAGGCGTAATATCCATACCTTCAGCCAGCCACTGCTCTGCACGCTGCACGGCTTCCTCCAGGTCAAACAATTGATGCAGGAAACCGAGCGCCGCGCATAGCACCCAGCGATGATTCGGCGTATGACAGCCTCCAGTTAACATGACCGGTATCGTACGCTCCAAAAACAGTCGGATGTTATGCAATACAGGTTTCAGAGGTTTCCAATCCTGCTGCGAAATCAGCTGATACAGTTGGGCATATCCCACGATTACAAATGCTGTGTCCGGCGGAGAATGGGAATTGGTCCAGCCAGGGGAGATGGAGCCGTCCTCATGCTGATTGCGGAGTACATATTCCGATGCCAACAACAGACGATTTAGCAGTTCATTATCCCGATAATAGATTGAATCCGGATTGACGAGCGCCGCTCCCCAATAACACATATCCGTAGGTGTTCCGGTCGTATGGTTGACCCAAGCGATCCCTGTAGAGGGATCGATCGTCCCTCCAAAATAGCGGCTCTCCGGATCAAGCACTTGCCGAGGTATCCCTTTTTGCACTGCTCTGTCATTGCTTTCCACCAGTTGTCTGTACATGTATTATCCCCTCCAAACGAATGCATTTGCCAATGTGCGAGATATCTGATGCTGTCCTTCCGGAACTAATCGGATGCGGGCAGATGCCTTCGTACACGGGAGTTTATCTTCCCGACAGTATATAACAGGTTGCGCCAGAATTCTCTAATCCATTTTCATAGACGCTATACAAAAATCCTGTGCCTGATTTAACATGTTGTATCAACCCTTGACCGCTCCAAGCATGGCACCGCTAACAAAATATTTTTGCAGCCATGGATAGACGAGCAGAATCGGTACGGTCGCAAAAATAACGGTGGCAGCCTTGAGACTTTCCGGGGTTAATGGAGCGCGGTTGGCACCTTCCATCTGTGTGAGCTCACTCACCATGTTGTTTTGCACCATTTGGAACAATTTGAGCTGAAGCGGATACAGCTTAGGATCATTAATGTACATCAGGGAATCCTGGAAGCCATTCCAGCGTCCAACAGCATAGAACAACGCTAAAGTTGCCATGACTGGCATCGACAGCGGTAATATGATTTTCAACAGTGTGTGCAGATGTGAACTGCCGTCAATTTCAGCGGACTCCTCCAGACTTTCCGGTATACCATTGAAAAAAGAGATCAGGATAATCAGGTTAAATGGACTGACCAGACCTGGCAGAATTAGCGCCCACGGCGAATTAAGCAAGTGCAGGTCGCGAATGAGCAAGTACTCGGGAATGATCCCCCCACTAAAGAACATCGTGATGATGATCACGTACATGAAGAGCTTGCGTCCCTTCATTTTTTTCTTGGTCAACGGGTATGCAGCTGCGATTGTGAACACCATGCACAACACCGTGGTCACGACCGTCAAGAGGGTTGTATATCCCAGGGAATACAGCATCGAATGATCCGAAAACACTTTGACATATGCATCCCAATTAAACTCTTTGGGGAAAATGGTCACTTCACCCGATGTAATGGCACGATTGGAGCTTAATGATATGGCAATCGTGTGCAGAAACGGAGCGAGACAGAACACGACGAACAAGCTAATAAACAGAATGATAACGGTATCAAAAATCCGGTTTGAGGTGCGTTCACTCATATGCGCACAACTCCTTTACTGATGGTATACATATAAAGCAGCTTAGCGTACCTTCTATTCTTTTAAAGAATTCCTTCGCCTGTCGTCTTTTTCGATATATAGTTCGAGCCGAGTACAAATATAAGTCCAACGACTGCCTGGAACAGTCCAACGACGGTTGCCAGCGTATATTGTCCCGATTCAAGCCCGACCCGGTATACAAAGGTACTGAGCACATCGGAATATTCACGTACTGCTGTGTTCCCGATAATATAAGGACGATCAAAGCCGATGCTGACCATGTGTCCCAAATTAAGAATGAGCAAGGTTACGATGGTTGGCTTGATGCTTGGCAGAGTAATATGCCAGATTTTCTTCAGCCTCGTCGCTCCATCAATCTCTGCCGCTTCGAACAATTCCTTGTTAACACCCGTCAGCGCAGCCAGATACAGAATGGTTCCCCAGCCTGCACTTTGCCAGACACCTGTGAACAGGTAGGTCACAAGCCATGGATTTTTCTCCGTCAAAAATGGAATCGGGTTTAAACCCATACTTTCAAGTACACCGTTTACCATACCGGACTGGTTACCGAATAACTGGTACACAATTCCCCCTATAATGACCCACGAAATGAAGTGAGGGATATACAGAATCGTCTGCGATATTTTTTTAAACCATTTAAACCGGATTTCATAGAGCATGATGGCTAATATAATGGGAGCAGGAAACGAAACGATCAGATCAAGAAAATTCAGCATAAAGGTGTTGCGCAAAGTCGTATAGAAATCTCGCATCCCGAATACCTCGCGAAAGGCATCAAAACCGATCCACTCACTGCCGTTAATACCTTGAAACAGATTAAAATCCTTAAATGCGATCTGAACGCCATACATCGGCCCGTAGCGAAACACTACAAAATAGATGAGGGGCAGTGAAATCAACGCGTATAATTGCCAATACCTCTTCAAGTATGCGGTCAAGTCGTTCTCCTCCTAACAATGAAGAAACGCCGTGCCGCCTTAGCCTCAGCTGGCGGCACAAGTCCCTTCATAAATGATGCAATATCAAGCTCGTGCTCTTTGAAGCGTATTACGTTTGTACATATCTCTAACTACTATTTCGCAGCAAGCTCCTGAACCGCTTGATCCAATTCCTTCTTCAGTTCTGTGCCGCCCAGGGACATGAAATCACTCATTTCCCGTTCATACACTGCGTCGAACTCTTCCGGTTTCGCCATTGCTGTTTTTACGATAATGACATTAAGCTTATCTTTGAGCGCCGTACTGTACTTCATCTCTGCCTGAATCGGTTTATCAAAAATGATGGGTCCTACCGTGTCGGTGTTGGCAATATCAATGGACTGTTTGAGCATTTCCTGATTATTTTGCGGGAAGCCCATGATCCACGCTTTTTCGTTGGTAGCCTGATCACCGATATTTTTACCATTTGAGATAATAGCCGTATCCCCTGCGTTGAACAGACGATCCTTCGCTTCCTGTGATGCGTCCTCTTTGACGACCGGAATGCCGTCTACCAGATCATAGTTCTCTCCTTCCACGCCGCTGTAAATATCAATCAGGTTATTGTCTGATGCCATCCAATCCAAATATTTGATGGCTTCCACCGAACGTTTGCTGCTCTTCGGAATCATGATGTACATGCCGTTTGAGCCGTAACGGGATTTGATATGTTTGTTGTCTACGTTTGCGTTGGTGTATGCATCGACCGGAAGCACTTTACTGCCCTGCGTATTTTTAAGCAAATTATCCAGTGTGCCATCTGCATAGAAGATGGCGTCGACATCCTCAGACCAATAGCCAATGTTACCGTTCTGTACATCCTTCCCCAGTTGGGCCTTATCTTCATCCAAACTGAAGTCCTTGCTGATCAAGCCTTCATTGTACAGCTTGTTCATGAACTTCATGGCATCCTTGAAGCCTTCATGAAGAGGCAATTCATAACGTTGGGCGTAAGTCAGATCCCCACTGATCGGCTTAATGAATGAGTAGATCAGAGTCTCGAACTGAGCTGGCGCCAGTGCCATTCCCATGGGAATGTTTTTGCTGCCAAGTCCACCAGGGTCCTTCTCTTTAAATGCTTTCAAAGTGGTATACAATTCATCCGTCGTCTTCGGTGCTGGCAATCCCAGTTTATCCAGCCAATCCTGACGAATATAAGAGCTATATCTGCCTGTAATTGCACGTTTGCCAGGAACTGCGAACTGTTGGCCCTCTAATTGACCAAACTTAAGGGTGTCCTCGCCAAGGAATTTTTTCAGGTTAGGTCCATATTGATCAATCAACTCTCCCACATCAGTCAGACCGCCTTGCTCGGCGTAACGATAAAACACACTTGAGTCATATACAAATACAATATCCGGGACATCCGTATTACTCGCCATCAGGACATTCAGCTTTGTTACTTCCTCTGAGCGCTGAATCGGTACAAATTGTATATCAATGTTATTCGGGTCGCCGAACCGTTCCTGTATCAGTTTGGATAAGTAGTTATTCGTAATGGTGTAAGGAGAAGGGCTGTTTCCACGGTCAAACACCTCCACTTTCAAAGTGACACGCTCGCCATTGCCTGATGCACTGCCTTCTGATTCCTGATTCGATGCAGATGAACAGCCGGCTAGCAAGGAAACTCCCATTACCATAGTAAGCGCCAATCCCATCCATTTCTTTAGACTCCCTTTGGTTGCTTTTCCTGTCATTTTGTCATCTCCTTAGCATTGCGTGAATGTTTAAAGCTTGCCCAGAGTATTCCACATCTTTTCGTGCTCTGGCAATAAACCCGTTTCGGAAACGCTTACATAAGGATAATGGTTTATCCCGAGCGACGATTTTCGCAGACTGACTATATTCGTAAAGGGGCCAAAAACAGGCGTAAATCAGGGGTTTCTTGTATAAGCGCAGAATTCCAGAGCGGAATAGAGGTTTATACCAGCAGCAAAAAAGGCGGACTCCTGCATGGCTTCTCCTGAGAGAAACCTGCATGAATTCCACCCTGTGCTTAGCACGATTTAATGCGCAGCATGAGCCTTCGATTTACGACTCGGGATCGTGATGTTCACGTTTCATACGGCGATAGTCTCCCGGTGTAATACCCGCAACCCGTTTAAATACACGTCCCAAGGTAATTCCATTGGCATACCCCACCTTCAGGGCAATGTCCTGCAGGGAAAGATCCGTCTTCCGCAGAAGACGCTCCGTTTCCTTCATCCGCAATTCTGTAAGGAAGTCCACAAACTTCATATTGAACTCTGTCTTGAACAAATAACTCGCATGTTTGCCGGTAATCTGGAATCGATCGCTCAGATGTTTCAGCGAAAGATCAGGATTGGCAAACTGTTCTTCGATATAGTTTTTCATTTCATTGACCATCGCTTTGTAGCTCTTGGTTTCAGTTACCGACACATAAGTTCTGAACAGATCCGTTAGGCCATCAAAAAGAATGTCTTTGACACCTTCAAGTGTCTCTGCTTCTTTCATCAGCATCAACCACTTGTTTATGTTTTCCTCCGATAATTCCTCCTGTAGCTGTTCGGACATGACCGCTACTTCCCGGCTGAGCATCTGTAGCATCGCCTGAATCAAGGAGTGAATCTCATCATCCGGCAGCTTATCACGTTCAAAAGCCGTGAAGATCTCCTCCAGTTGATCACGCCACTGGCTGCTCGACATCCGAAACCGTTTAACAAAATCAGCAATCATCTGCAAATAAGTATAGGTATCAAGCAGCTGCTGCTGGGGTTCTCCATACCCGGCCAGAGCGACATCACCGTCCCTCAGCAATCTGCGGTGCATTACAGTCTCAGCCGCCACGTATGATTCACGAATGGCCTTGATGCCCTCTGCGATCGGTCCGATACCGAAACTCAATGATATACGGAGATTCTGCTCAACCCAAGAGCGGCACTCCTCCGCAACTATGCGAATCTGCTCAGTCATATCCGGGCTGCCGTCTGTAGACAGGAAAAGGATCGCAATCTGATCCGAGCTGACCCATTCCGTCCAGCATTGCATGCCCGCATTGCGCGAAAGCTCTTGCAGAACATTCATTAATGCAAATTTGAGTGTATTCTGCTCACCTCTCGTAAATCGTTCCTGGAATCCCTTCTCATATCGGTTGATTTCACCAACCACAACGGCGAAGCATGACGAAGTATCTACACCAGTTAACGGGGAAAGATCCTTTAACCGCTCTACCGCATGATCCAGATTCTCTCCATTCAGCAGATCGTTAAAAAGTTTGCTGCGTTGCAGCAGCACGTTTTCCCTGCTCCTTTTGTCCGAATCCATCATATGGTTGATCAGGTTTTCCAACACGCCATCAATCAATTTCATCTCATCGGTCCGAGAACCCGATTGTTCCAGCACCCGAATCTGATGGGCCTCAATCCGATTCATGATAATCTGGATGGGTTTATAGTTGCGGCGAGTGATATAGATAATATAGACAATGGCACAGATGACGGTAACAATTGCAATAACCACCCACACATACGAAACCACCGATACCCAACCATATAGGTTCCCCTCCTTAATCCCACTGGAGATTGTCCAACCCAATCTTTCCAGCGAAAGGGTGTTCAGCTCTTGTCCTTCTGCGGCACCTTCACGATCTGAATGCGCATCGTATACAACCTGACCGTCACGGTCAAGAATAGTCATGAAGGAAAGCTGTCCATTGACCATACTATCAATACTTTGCTCGACACTGCTCATTTTGATATTTATTACAAGCGCTCCGTCCGAGCCAAAAGGCAAAGGCATGTCCTTATTCACCGTCAACACCCGAATAGGCGTACGCTGATTAACCCCTGCATCGTACTCCCTGACGGGTTGCCAGCCTGAAGAAAGAGAACCGGACTCGATCCGGTCGATCCACGCCTTGTCTGAAAAGCTGTCTACATCCTTGGAGCCACTTGACGTTAAAACGCTTTCATTTTTCTTATCATACAAATAAATCGATTGAATCCAGGGGTTGGAACTAGTCAGCTCACGTAAACTCTGTGCAATGCTATACACGGTCTCTTTGCCTACATGATTCTGGCTATTGAAATAATACTTGTAGGCCTGTTCACTCTGTACTGCCTCCATCATCGACAGCTCAATATCCCGAATCGTCCGGTCCAGACTGTCCACCAAATAACTGGAGGAAATGCGGTCTGCTTTCCTTGTTTCTTCCCTGGAGATGTCATTAATGAAAACAAAAGCGATAAAAATGAGTACGGTCATGGTAAGAAAGAAAATAGGAAAATAAGAAAACAGTAAACGATAATACCAAGTCCGGGACAATAGACCCCACTCCTCACTCCACGACACCGTTGTATAATAGCCGTGGTTATACTGTTCATCACATCAGTTACATCTCTGGGATAATACCCACAACAACACGTTATCATATACAATTTGATGTTATTATAGCACAAGCCACCGACCAGCAAAGCAAGGAATCGTCTGCCTCTTCCTTCTCACTCGACTACCCGCTACCGATCCATCCATGCATAGAAAAACAAAAACCGTGTTGAGCAGCAAACTACTCAAACACGGAACAGTAGATCTATCTGGATGTGCATAGTTTGTGTTACTTGGTTAAATCCCGGAATCTTTAAACAACGTCGCCATAGACCCACCATCCACAATAATGCGAATAGCACGAGCAAGCATTGGAGCTACGGGCAACACTTTAAAGCATTCGGGATGATCGTCAGGCAGTGCGATGGAGTCTGTGACCACCACCTCGGCTATAGACGGGTGATTGAGCTTACTTAGCGCTCCATCCGAGAACAGACCATGTGTTGCGCATACATATACGTTTTTGGAGCCTCGCTCCTTCAACCCTTCAACAACATTAAGTATTGTCGTTCCGGTATCGATCAGATCCTCAATAATAATCGGAGTTCGACCCTCAACATCCCCAATGACGTGCGTAATGATCGATTCGTTGTGGCTTGGCCGCTTCTTGATCATAATGGCAAAAGGGGAATCCAGACGATTCGCCAGTTTCTCCGCCATCGATGCTCGTCCCGCATCAGGGGAGACAACCACCGGATTCTCAATCCCTTTACTCAGCAAATAATCACTAATAAGGTCCAATGATGTCATATGGTCCACTGGAATATTGAAGAATCCCTGAATTGCTGCTGCATGCAGATCAATGGTTACTACCCGGTTCGCTCCGGCTGTAGTTAACACATCCGCAACCATCTTGGCCGAGATCGGCTCACGCGGAGCAGACTTGCGTTCCTGACGGGCATATCCGTAGTAGGGAACAATAATATTTACCGTACGGGCAGAAGCCCTTTTGGCTGCATCAATCATGACGAGCAGTTCAACAAACAACTCATTGATTGGATGAGATAATGATTGTACCAGAAACACATCACAGTTGCGGATCGTCTCTTCGTAGTGAACGTATATTTCTCCGCTCTTGAACCGGGACAGTTTGATCTTGCCTAGTTGTACACCCAGCTTGTCGCATACCTGTTCTGCCAGCTTAGGGTTCGATGAACCGGAAAAAATACGTAACGAATGCTGCATAATGCCCTCCCGAGGGTTGAAGTCCCAATATAATCCTTTATCAGTCTAAAAGTGAATGTTCAAAAAGACCGGTTTTCAGTACCGAGAAGATGGGATAAAGCTAGAAATGGAGTAGCGGAACGTAGGCAAAACTACGTGAGCAACGAACATTTCGGCTGAATTCCAGCTTCGATGCTGATGATGCCATTAGGCATCCTTCGTAATCAAAAGCGGACTTTTTTGAACTACCTCTAAAAAGGTTATTTCCTACCCTCATTATACTCCACTGCCTTATACATTTAAAGAAAGGAACGAGCGCCGGCGGCCTTCAAAAACGGCTACCTCCGTACAGCCCAGCTCACGCAGGAGCGTCTCGGCCTCAGGCAGATAATCCCCCAGCTTCAGCGGATCATGTGCATCGGAGCCAAGCGTCAGCGGAATCCCCAATTGGATGGCCTCTGTTAACATCCGGCGACCAGGGAACATCTCTGCGCATGGCTTCGACAATCCTGATGCATTGAGCTCCATGGCACAGCCGCTTTTCGCGATAGCTTGCAGCGCTGCATTCTCCAGAGCTATACGCTCTTCAGTCTGCTCTGGTGCCGGAGTGAAGCCGAAGCGTTTGATCACATCCGTATGGCCCATAATATCGTACATTCCCGTCGCTGCCGCTTTGCTCACGGCATCATAGTACTGACGATAGACTTCCAGTACGTCTTTGCCTTCCCAATGATGGGTCTGGCGAAAATCCGTAATGTCCCATTCCCCGAGAAAGTGAATCGATCCAATCACATAGTCCCATGGGTACCGCTCAATAATGGCCCGAATTTCTGTCTCCCAGCCTTCAATATAGTCACCTTCAAGGCCGACACGTACATCGATCTGACCACGGTACCGCTCTTTCAGAGAAAAACACTCTTCCACATAACGCGGTAGCTCGTCCATGGGCATTGCCATCTCGGGATAATATTGAGCGGGGTCTACATGCAGCAAAGGCATGTGATCCGACAACCCAATCTGCGACAGGCCAATCTCCACGCCACGCTGTACATAAGCTTCCAGCTTGCCAACAGCATGACCACACCGCTCATGGTGTGTATGATAGTCTATACGCACAGGTTCGCCTCCTAATCGCGGCGAGGCCGCTCGTGGCGACGGCTCAGCTCTGACATGATGTCATCCAGCGGCAGCTTGCGCTCTTGCAACAGAACGAGCAAGTGGTACATCAGGTCACTGACCTCAAGACGAAGCTCGTCATTATCTTTATTTTTGGCAGCGATGATCGTCTCGGACGCCTCTTCACCGATTTTTTTCAGTATTTTATCAACACCCTTATCAAACAGGTATGTCGTATATGCACCTTCCGGACGCTCGCGTTCACGCTCTGCAATGACCGATTCCAGTTCAGCCAGTACCTCAAAACGGCTTTCGGAGCTGGCACTTGCAGTAGTTGCACTAGAATCACCTGAAGCCTGGTCTGCGGATTGCTCTGGCAAGCCCACGACTTCATTATGGAAACACGTCACTGCTCCGGTGTGGCAAGCAGGTCCGTTCGGCTTCACCTCAACCAGCAAGGTATCACCATCACAATCGTATTTCAATGAAGTAATCGTCTGTACGTTGCCTGAAGTTGCGCCCTTGTGCCACAGCTCTTGACGCGAGCGTGACCAAAACCACGTTTCACCGGATTCCAGCGACAATTTCAGGGATTCCCGATTCATATAAGCCATCATCAGAACTTGACGCGTCTCTGCATCCTGCACAATGGCAGGTACCAAACCATCGCTCCAGCGAATGTGTTCTACAACCTGCTCCAAGGATAACTGCTCCTTGATCTCATTGCTTACGTTAGTCACGGATCTCCACCCCTTGTTCTCTCAAATGTTGTTTTAACGCCGGAACGGCGATTTCTTTGTAATGGAATATCGTTGCCGCTAGACCTGCGTCCGCTTTGCCTGTCGTGAACACATCATAGAAATGGGATTCCTTGCCCGCACCACCCGAAGCAATCACCGGAATACTTACCGATTCGGATACCGCTGCAGTCAGCTTCAGATCGAATCCATCCTTCGTTCCATCCGCGTCCATGCTTGTCAGCAGAATTTCTCCAGCACCTAAGGTCTCCGCCTGTTTAACCCAGTCCAGCGCCTTAATTCCTGAAGGTTTACGTCCACCATGCGTATACACTTCCCATTCGCCCCAAGCCTCATTATACTTGGCGTCTATTGCAACGACGATACACTGGGAACCAAAGCGGCGTGCTCCGTCTGCAATCAGCTGAGGATTAAGCACAGCTGCCGTATTCACCGCAATTTTGTCCGCTCCTGCACGCAGAATGCGTTTCATGTCTTCCACCTTGGAGATCCCTCCACCTACGGTAAAAGGAATGGCGATCTCGCCTGCGGTTTGCCGCACCACTTCTTCCATCGTTTCGCGACCTTCCACCGAAGCGGAGATATCGAGAAACACTAGTTCGTCCGCACCCTCGCGGTCATACAGCGCCGCCAGCTCCACCGGATCACCCGCATCGCGGAGATTGACAAAGTTAACGCCTTTGACAACCCGGCCGTCCTTTACGTCCAGGCAAGGAATGATTCTTTTTGCCAGCATGCTCCTCTTCCTCTCTCCTGATGATCGTTATCGTGCCAATGTTTAATTGAACATGTATAGTACTGCTATTATTTATTTACCGCACGTACCGCTTCGGACAGTTCAATACTGCCAGTATACAGCGCTTTTCCTACGATTGCCCCTCCGACACCATCTTCAGCATGCTTGCTTAAACGAAGCAGATCATCCATGACACTAACTCCCCCGGAAGCAATCACGGTACGGCCACTTGCCTTCGCAAGAGACACGATCGCTTCCACGTTAGGACCCTGCATCATGCCATCACGGGAGATGTCTGTGAAGATGAAGGTTTCGGCACCGAATGCCGCCAGCTCCTTCGCCAGTACCTCAGCCTGAACCTCCGATGTCTCAAGCCATCCGCGTGTCGCCACATAGCCATTGCGTGCATCGATACCAATAGCTACTTTATCTCCATACCGCCCCAGTACTTCTTCTGTAAAAGCGCGATCTTCAATAGCAGCTGTTCCGATAATAAGACGACTTACACCGAGACCCAACAAACGTTCTACATCAGCCACTGTACGAAGACCTCCACCTACCTGAACAGGCACGTTCACGGCCGAAGCAATACGTCCAATCAGCTCATCATTCACGGGGTGACCTGCTTTTGCACCGTCCAGATCCACCAGATGAACATATGTACCACCTTGCTTCTCCCAGGCAAGAGCAACTTGAACCGGGTCATCGTTATATACCGTCTCCTGATTGTAGTCTCCCTGCACCAGTCTTACACATTTGCCGTCCCGGATATCAATTGCCGGATATATGATAAAAGATGACATACAAGGCCTCCTGAATATATTCATATTTGTGCTCTATATAAATTGAACTAAAGAATATTTACACTTGCCACTCCGATGACAGAACAACCTTCCGATCGCTGTTATCCCCAGATTTTTTTGAATCCCTTATTTAAAGGGGAAAATCCGGGGATAAAGGCGAAGCGTATGCTTCCGATGCAGCTTTCTTACAGAAAGCTTTTAGCTCCCCTTCTTCAGGTTACTTCTGTCCTCTCCGTTATCGTGTAAATATTTAGTTCAATTTATATAGATTAGATTTTATATAAGTTCAGCTACTTATTATTTTACAAGGATGAGTTCATAAGATCGTATGATCCAGAATTAGGATTACGCCTTCGATCCAGTCAATGCCAGGAAGTTTCCAAGCAGCCTCATTCCCAGCTCTCCGCTCTTCTCCGGGTGGAACTGCATACCGAAGTTGGAGCCTCTGCCAACAATCGCCGTAACCGGATGTCCGTAATCCGTTACAGCCAATAGATCGCTCTCTACTTCCGTACGTGCATGATATGAATGGACAAAATAGACATGACTTGCCTCAAGCCCCGCGAATAGCGGATTTTCCGGGTGCAGGAACTCCAATCGATTCCAGCCCATATGTGGAACCTTTAATTCTCCCGGTGCGAATCGCACCACTTTACCCAGCAAAATATTCAAGCCTTCATGCTCGCCATGCTCCTCACTTGAGCTGAACAACAACTGCATGCCCAGACAGATCCCGAGCAGCGGTGTTGGTCCAGCTGCCGCTTCCTTCACCACAGCGTCCAATCCACTCTCTCGCAAGTGCACCATGGCATCGCCAAATGCACCTACACCTGGCAAAATCACACCATCTGCACCAAGAATCGCATCCCGGTCACCTGTGACCAGCGCTTCGTAGCCAAGACGTTCGACCGCTTTGCCGACGCTGTGCAGGTTCCCCATACCGTAATCGACAATTGCAATCGCCATCGTCTACAGCACTCCTTTCGTGGAAGGCACACCCGTTACACGTGGATCAATCGTTGTCGCCTCATCCAGTGCACGGCCCAGTGCTTTGAAAATCGCTTCGATCATGTGATGTGTATTTTGTCCGTAGTGTACAATAACGTGCAATGTAATACGCGCTTCCAGCGCCAGTTTCCACAGGAACTCATGTACCAGTTCAGTTGAGAAGCTGCCCACTTGCTGAGACGGGTATTGTGCGCGGTACTCAAAGTGAGGGCGGTTGCTGACATCGATGACTACCTGAGCGAGGGCCTCATCCATCGGTACAAATACACTCGCATAACGTTTGATGCCTCGCTTGTCACCCAATGCTTCACGAAGAGTCTGTCCCAGACAGATCCCGATATCCTCCACCGTGTGGTGATCATCAATATCAACATCGCCGCGCGCCTGTACGTTCAGGTCGAATTGTCCATGCTTTGTGAACAGATCGAGCATATGATTCAGGAAAGGTACGTCCGTTTCAATCTCGGATTGCCCGGTTCCATCTACGGCAAAAGAAAGCTGAATGTTCGTTTCATTTGTTTTGCGGTCTACCTCTGCCTGACGTACAGCACCCTTGTTCTGAAGGTCCACACCATTATTCTGCTTATCCATTATCCGATTCCGCCTTTCCTTCCTGTTCTAACCGTACAGCGATCGCACGGGCGTGTCCTTCGAGCCCTTCATGCCGGGCCAGCTCTATAATAGCCGCTCCGTTTTGGAACAGCGCTTCCTTGCTGTAATAGATCAAACTCGATTTTTTGATAAAATCATCCACGTCCACAGGTGAACTGAATCGGGCCGTTCCATTTGTCGGAATAATGTGATTCGGTCCCGCAAAATAATCCCCTACCGGCTCCGAACTATACGGGCCGAGGAAGATCGCTCCGGCATTCTCGATCCGGCCAGCGTAAGCCATGGGCTCCTGCACCATGATCTCCAAATGCTCCGGTGCGAGCCGGTTCACCACATCGATTCCCTCATCAATGGAATCGACCACAATAATCGCGCCATACTGCTCCACGGAAGCAGCAGCGATATCACGCCGAGGCAGCACGTCCAGCTGCTGCCGCACTTCGGCCTGCACGGCTTCCGCCAGCACGGCCGAGTTCGTGACGAGAATGGCCGATGCCATCTCGTCATGTTCCGCCTGCGACAACAGGTCGGCGGCGACATACACCGGATTCGCCGTATCATCGGCGAGCACCACAATCTCACTCGGCCCGGCGATACTGTCGATATCGACTGCGCCGTACACCTCGCGCTTCGCGAGCGCCACGTAAATATTGCCCGGTCCACATATCTTGTCGACCGGGGCAATACTCTCCGTGCCGTAAGCGAGGGCGGCGATCGCCTGAGCGCCGCCAACCCGATACATCTCGCTCACACCTGCTTCCGCAGAAGCCACGAGAATGTACGGGTTAATGCCTTCGCCGCCGTTTGTTGACGGCGGCGTCACCAGAACAATCTCCGGCACGCCAGCCACCTGTGCCGGAATCACATTCATCAGCACCGACGAAGGGTACGCTGCTTTGCCGCCAGGCACATACACGCCGACCCGCTTCAGCGGCCGGATTACCTGGCCCAGCAGACTGCCGTCTGGCTGCCAATCCATCCATGAGTTGCGTTTCTGCTTCTCATGAAACGCACGAATGTTAGCGGCGGCTTGCCGGATCGCCGTCACGAAGGAAGGCTCAACGACTGCATAAGCCGCCTGCAGCTCTTCCTGCGGCACACGCAGCTCCGCGGCCGTCAGCTTCGTGCGATCCAGCTGCTCTGTGTAACGCAGCAGTGCCGCATCTCCTTCCCGGCGAATGTCACTGACAATGCGCCGTACCGTTTCATTTTGTTCCGGTGTACCGTATTCCACTTCCCGCTTCAGATCAAATTCCCGTGCAGGTACAATTTTCATGCGTACATCCTCCCTATCCCTGTAGTGCCAGTGATGCGACTAATATCCGTTCATGCTATATGATCAATCATCGATTAATGACTTCCGTTCCATCTTACATGCTTCATTTACCCCCGAAAGATCCCCGCCGTCACCTCATTCGAGGCTGGAATGACCTGCTGGAGTGCATCACATAATGCTTGAATCCGTGCATTCTTCATCCGATAACTAACCCGATTGGCAATAAGGCGGCTCGTGATATCCAGAATTCCCGTCATCTCAACGAGTCCGTTCTCACGCAGCGTCTGACCTGTCTCCACCAGATCGACGATTCGATCAGCCAGACCGATCAGCGGCGCCAGTTCGATAGAACCGTTCAGTTTGATAACTTCTACCTGCTGTCCTTGCTCGCGGAAATACTGGGAGGCAATCCTCGGGTACTTTGTTGCCACCCGCTGCTGAATGCCAGGCGTCCAGTCCGGTAGTCCAATAACTGACATGCGGCACTGTGCGATTCCCAGGTTCAACAATTCGTACACGTCCCGATTTTCCTCAAGCAGGACGTCTTTACCCACAATCCCTATATCCGCTACTCCATACTCCACATACGTTGGCACGTCTACGGGCTTCGCCATGATGAACTCCATCCCTGCTTCCGGCACTTCGATGACCAGCTTGCGCGTATCGTCCACGTCTACCGGAATATCAAGCCCTGCTTCACGGAACAGTTTGGAGGCTTTCTTATAGATTCGGCCCTTCGGCATGGCTACCTTCAAAATATCCGACATCTCAGCGTCCCCCTCCATTTTTAGATCCGTACGTGATAACCTGCTCAGCCTGGATTGACTTGTTGCCTGTTAGAGCCTCTGCCCCATCTTTAGGAAGGAGGTACGTTACTACATTTTGACCAATGCTGCGTAGTCTCGCTGCCTCTGTTAGAGCCTCTGCCCGGTGTTCCGAGGTATATTGAATAAGTACAGGTTTCTTCTCTTCCATCGTAATTCCATGAACACCATCGATAATCCGGTTCGTTTTGAGTGCAAACCCTGTAGCCGGTAATGAACGGCCAAACTGCTGTAACAGATTATCATATCGTCCACCGCTACATACCGGAGATCCGAGCTCTGCCGCATACCCTTCAAACGTCATGCCTGTATAATAGGAGAAATCACCTATCATCGTCAGATCAATCAGCACATGCTCAGATACTCCGTACGCTTCCAACACTTCGAATACGGCACACAGATGTGCAATGGACTGTGCTGCTTCAGTACTTGAACTCAGCTCTGCTGCGTGTGTACATACTTCTTTACCGCCACGCAGACGCAAAATGGCTTCAAGCTGCTCCTTCAGTTTCGGTTCCAGATTCAATGCTTCAATGGATTGGCGATAGCCGACATAATCACGTCCCAGCAATCCTTCCTTCAACTGCTCCTGTTGTACCGTTTGACCTGGAATGACTTCTTCCAGTAACCCGTTCAGAAATCCCATATGACCCATCGCAATTTTAAAGGAAGACACACCCGCTGCCTGCAACGAAGCGATCGCAAGTGCTACAACTTCTGCATCTGCCTCCGGCGAATCATCACCGACAAGCTCTACACCCGTTTGGAAAAATTCCGCCTCACGTCCTGCTTCCTCTTCAATGGAACGAAACACATTCGCATGATAGGACAGACGCAGAGGAAGCTCCTCATCCTTTAATAGAGAAGAGACCACCCGTGCAATCGGAGCTGTCAGATCTGATCTTAGTACGAGCGTAGTCCCGCGACTGTTCAATAATTTAAACAGCTTGCGATCCGATGTGGAACTCGCTACACCTACGGTATCGTAGTATTCAATCGTTGGCGTTATGATTTGACGGTAACCCCAGCGTTCCATGCATTCCAGTACATTCCGCTCAATGGTTCGCAGCTTGGTCACCACATGTGGTGTATAGTCACGAAAACCTGTCGGTTTTTCAAAGCCTTTTGGTTTAGACATTGGTATTATTCACCCCGAGTCAGTAATTTAAGATTGGTAGACGTTCTATTTCAACAGGATTTATGTAGTGTAAATCCCCATTCTATCTTGTAACCTGAATTTTTATTGTTGCTGCCAGGCAGCCTTCAGAAAATGTTTAGTACGTGTTCATTTATTCTTAATTATACTTAACTTCCATCTCATTTCTTTAACATGGTAAAGTGCTAACAAACTAAAGGATATGGGATATGATAACATGAATGACTATCCATCGTCAACAATACAGCCCCTTTGGGGTGCTTGTACTACATCCTCCATTCTGATCACATTGCTGAACATTAGTCTAATCATTTGTATACGAAAAAAGCTGCCATCAGCAGCTTCCTTATTCCAGTCCGTTCGACTTATTGCTCTTCCCCTGACTGAACGAATTCAGGTTAATTTCTGTATCCTTTGTTGGTGATCTTTTCAGATATGTCCGTAGACCGTCTCTCAAAATCATTTGTTTTCATCAGCCTTTATAACAATTTCCTCCGCTGAAGCATTTGAGCGAGACAGATCACGAAGTGGATTCCCTCCAACAAAAGCCCCCGGAGCTACATCCTTATGAACAACTGCTCCTGCAGCTACAACCGCACCGTCTCCAATGGTTACACCCGGCAGGATGGTTGAATTGGCACCGATCAGTACATTTTCCCCGATAATCACCTCTCCGAGTCTATACTCTTTAATAAGATACTCGTGAGCCAGGATCGTGGTGTTGTAACCAATCACGGAATTTTCGCCCACCGTAATTTTCTCCGGGAAGAACACATCAACCATAACCATCAATCCAAAGGCCGTATGTTTACCCACCTTCATGCCGAGCATGCGACGATAGATCCAGTTCTTGACTGATAGAATCGGGCAGTAGCGTGACAACTGAATCCAGATAAAGTTACGCACGCCTTTCCACGGACTCACTGTTTTGTAGATATGCCAAAGTGCGTTATGACCTTCTACGGGATAGCGGGTTACTTTTCTCATGAACGTTCCGTTTCAATCAGCTTAAGCAAATCCTTCATGTCGTGCAAAATGTAATCCGGGTTATAGCCGCTCAATACGGCCTCTCCCTTAAGGGACCAGGCTACGCCTGCCGCCAGCGCACCCGCGTTCTGTGCCGATTGAATATCGACTGGGCTGTCACCTACCATCAATGTTTTGGAAGGATCTGCACCCAACTCTTCGATCGCCTTCAGGACCGGTTCAGCATGCGGTTTGGGATGTGTTACATCGGTAACCGTCACAATCGATTTCATATACTTCAGCAGGTCGAAACGCTCCAGCACCTTAAGAGTGGATGGACGAATCTTCGTCGTGACAACACCCATCACGATTCCTGCCTCATGAAGAGCTTCAACAACCTCAATCACGTGAGGAAACGGATGAACCATCGCCTCATGATGAACGTCGTTGTACGCCCGATATCCTTTGACATACTCCGCAACATCCTCTTTCCCAGAGAACGTACGCATCTGATTTTCCAGTGTTCCCCCCATATGAGGAATGATCTGTTCGCGTGTCCAAGGGGTCGATAACTGCAAATCCTCCATTACATGAAGGAAGGAGTTAATAATTAGCTCATTCGTATCAATAATCGTTCCGTCCAGATCAAACAAAACCGTGTCAATCATGTTGCATTACTCCTTTTTCTCTTCAGCTTGCTTCAGATCCTCTTTGGTCGAGACTGGAGTTACCGTCTCCTCTTTACCTGCAACCGGGCCTGTGTGCACCATATCATCCGATGATTCTGAAGGAACTTTGAAAGATACAATCGGATCGCTATAACGTACATCTGCCTTGCCTGTCATTCTTCTCACGACGATGAAGACTACCGCAACAATAATGATGCCAATAGCCAGCAGCTGCGAAATTCTTACGTTACCGTAGGCTGGATCAAGATATCCTTGCTCGAAGCCCATAGCTGTCATTGGAGACCATAATCCATTAACCATGGAGGCAACCCATTGCGGAGCCTGGAATCCCAGACTGTCGGTACGCAGCGCCTCGATGAAGAATCGACCGATCGAGTACCAGATAAAATAGGACATAAACAGCTCACCAGCACGCAGAAACTTCTGACGACGAAGCACCAGCAAGATGCCCAAACCAATAAGACTCCACATCGATTCATACAAAAATGCAGGATGATGGAATACACCTTCCACGTTCATCTGATTAACGATAAAGTCTGGTAAATGAAGCTTGTCTCTCAAAAATGATTCTTCTACAGGACCGCCATAGGCCTCTTGGTTTACAAAGTTACCCCAGCGTCCGATCATTTGTCCAACGATCAGTCCAGGTGCACAGATGTCGGCCATGCGCCAGAAATTATACCCTTTACGACGGAAGAAAATGACTGCACATATGATCGCACCAATCAGTGCGCCGTATATGGCGATACCACCATTCCATATTTTAAAGACATCCCATAAATTATCCTTATAATCGTCCCATCGAAATGCCACGTAGTATATGCGGGCACCAATAATGGCAGAAGGTACACCAAGCAGAACCATGTCCATGAACACTTCCTGCGGAATGTTATACCGTTTGCCTTCCCGGATGACGAGCAGCAAACCTACAAGCGCCGCTGTACCGAGAATAAGCCCGTACCAGTGAACCTTTAACGCTCCGATGGAGAACGCAATCGGGTTCAACAGTAATAATGTATCCATTCATTCACACTCCTATAAATTGACTCATTCACAAGAATGACCAATTGCTGCATGTCTCCAACACTCTATATACAGGAGTAGAACACATCATCAATTGGCCTTTAATCATATAATAGATCCTTCTCTTCTTAGTCCATGTCTTCCATATCTTCAGAGATCGTTGCTGTCAGCTTGTTCGTAAATTGCAGTGCAGCATTCAGACCCATCTGTTTCAAACGATAGTTCATTCCCGCTACTTCAATGATAACAGCCAAGTTCCGTCCCGGACGCACAGGAATCGTTACAAGCGGTACATCTGTATCAATGATGCGTGTCGTTTCTTCATCCAGACCAAGACGATCATATTGTTTATCCTGCTGCCAAGCTTCCAGACGAACAACCAGTGTAATTCGTTTGTTATTACGTACCGCCCCCGCACCGAACAATGTCATTACGTTGATGATGCCGACGCCACGGATCTCAAGCAGGTGACGGATCAATTCTGGCGCAGTTCCGTGCAGCTGGAAGTCTGATGTCTGACGAATTTCTACCGCATCATCGGCAATCAATCGGTGACCACGTTTCACCAGTTCCAGTGCAGTCTCACTCTTACCAATGCCACTGCTTCCGGTGATTAACATCCCTACTCCATACACATCACAGAGTACACCGTGAATCGTTGCTGTAGGCGCCAGTTTCTTCTCCAGAAATCCAGTAATCCGGCTGGACAGAATCGTTGTAGCCATGTTGCTGCGAAGCACAGCAAGGTTCTGTTCTTCACTGATGTCAATCAGTTCCTGTGGCACTTCAAGTCCACGGGTTACTACGATACATGGCGTTTCTTCCGTACAGAGACGCTGCATCCGATCACGGCGCTCATTTTCTGGCAACATTGCAAAAAAGGCCAGCTCTGTTCTACCAAGCAGCTGTACCCGTTCTTGTGGATGATATTCAAAATAACCGGCCATTTCCAGGCCAGGACGGTTCAAATCGTCTACAGTAATGACTCTCTTCAATCCATGAGATCCAGAAACAACCTCCAACTGGAACTGTTGTACCAATTCAGATACTTTCACTTTTTTCGCCATTTGTCTCTTCCTTTCAGCATTCGCTGCCCTCTATGTACATCAGCATTAGCGTCATTCCATTGCATTAATAGCGCATTCATGTTGTTTGTTACTGCATCTAACCTTCAAATAATCTTAAATGAATTCTGGGATGAATGCAATCTTGGCTTCCACCCGTCTATGAGTAAGAAAAGTCTTCTGATCGAAGCACTATCGAGGATGCTACATTCGTGGTTTAGAGGTTGCTTTTCTTGCGATTATCGAATCCTTCAGCTCCGCTGAAAACTTATAAATTCAATAATCTTCAAAAAAGCCCCTTCCAGCAATAACGGAAGGGGCTCAGATTAAAATGTATAATTGCGCTAACTGACAGATTCCATCGTTACCGATGAATCTCAGTATTATTAGTCTTGAAGAAGAACGTTTACTTCAGTCTCTTTGTCAAAGATATGAACTTTGTTCATGTCAATTGCCATTTTAACTGTGGAGCCATCACGAGTGTTGGAACGTCCGTCTACACGTGCGATTGTAGTGTCATTACCTACACCGCTCAAGTAGAGGAGCATTTCGTGACCCAGGTTCTCTGTTACATCTACGTGTGTAGAGAATACAGAGTTCGGGGATGCTTCCAAGAATACTGGCTCTTCGTGAATGTCTTCTGGACGAACACCCAGAATCACTTCTTTACCAATGTATCCTCTTGATTTCAGCACTTGTGCTTTACCTTGTGGGATTTCAACGTCCACACCAGGAGCTACGAAATGCAGGCTAGTACCTTGCTCAGCCAATTTACCCGAGATAAAGTTCATTGTCGGGGAACCGATGAAACCAGCTACGAACAGGTTAGCAGGGTGGTTGTAAAGCTCTTCCGGAGAAGCTGCTTGTTGGATGATACCATCCTTCATAACAACGATCCGATCACCCATTGTCATTGCTTCGATTTGGTCATGCGTTACGTAGATAACGGTTGTTTCCAAACGTTTCGCAAGTTTAGTGATCTCAGCACGCATTTGACCACGCAGTTTGGCATCCAAGTTGGAGAGAGGCTCATCCATCAAGAATACTTGTGGATCACGGACGATCGCACGTCCCAGAGCGACACGCTGACGTTGACCACCGGACAATGCCTTAGGTTTACGCTCAAGCAAATGTTCAATATCCAGGATTCTAGCTGCTTCACGTACACGTTTGTCGATCTCATCTTTTTTCACTTTACGCAATTTCAAACCAAACGCCATGTTTTGATATACGCTCATATGCGGATACAAGGCATAGGATTGGAATACCATCGCGATATCGCGGTCTTTAGGTGCAACATCATTCACGACACGGTCACCGATATAGAGTTTACCTTCAGAAATTTCCTCAAGGCCTGCGATCATACGCAGTGTTGTTGATTTACCACAACCGGACGGACCTACCAATACCAGAAATTCTTTATCTTTAATGTCCAGGTTAATATCAACTACTGTTGCTTTATCAGAACCCGGGTATTTTTTGAAAATATGCTCTAAACGTACACCAGCCATGATTGTTGCCTCCTCAGAGATCATTTTGTAATCGAATACATTTTGTAGTTTTATATTAACCCATTTACATGATGTTTGACTATTCGCAAACTGCACAAAAATATCAAAGCTTTTTCGTCACTTTGTACATAAGTAATAAAAGTCGCACCAGAACAGCACTTTCGAAGTTCCTGACATCATATCCGATCTCCTGTTTGATCTTATCCAAACGATATACCAAGGTATTTCGATGAATGAACAGTCGCTTTGCCGTCTCGCTGACATTACAATCCAGATTAAAAAAGGTCTCCAGCGTAGCCAGTGTCTCACTATCACTAAACAACACAGTGCCTTTCCCCGTTTCCTGTATAAAACGAAGACGTTGTTGCACAGGAATGCTATCTACCAAACGTTCGAGGTGCAGATCCCAAGGGAGATGGATGTGTTGCGCGACATGGAAAGCTCTGCCCAAGTGAACACTCTCTTGAAGAAGTGCCGTGACAGGAGATAGCTGCTTTGCAGGGATACACGGTAAGGATGCAGACAAATGAAATACACCCGCCCATTCACTGGCTACCAATTCATAGAGCCCCTGACAAAAGGCATTCAGCAAATCCTTTCTGGCTTCCGTCGTATCCTCTTCAGCTTCGCCTGTGACAATCTGTTCATCACCCAGAAACACCCACTCCTGCGCTCCCACAGGAATCAGTATAATCTCTTCACCGAAGTAACTTTCGAGTAACTTATTCAATTCCTTCGAACGGATGCGATGAGCGTCAGGTGTCTCACATTGCAGCAAAAATGGGATTTTCTCTGTATTCAATTCTCCATCCAATGAAAAATGATCCGGAATAGGCTCCTGCTGGACTGTTTGCTCAACCTGCTTCCGAAGCCACTGTCCCAATTCAGCAAGCTGTTGTTCTCTATCGTTTTCATATATCACAGGCTGTTCTTCATCTAGCGATTCCCTATGACTACTAATGAGAAGTTCAATTAAACGCTGTACTTCCAGCGTAACAGCGTCAACAGAGCATCCCCAATATAAAACAGTACCTTCTTCCTCGCTCATCCCGACTTTAAAATATATAAGGTCTTCTGTACGCAAACTGCTTACATCCGTAGCCGAACCATCCATCATCTTATCATCCAGTATGAGACCCTCGGCTTCTTTTGTAACTGTATTATGAGTCACTGGAACAGTTCTATGACGTGTTGAGCTTAACCCATATTGATTCCATTCTTCTATAGTTATCACGGATTCGTCCAATGTAGTACCTATAATTGCTTCGATTTGTTGTTTTAGATCAGGTATGAGCTTCATATAATGAACGCCACCACTCTGCTTTTTTCTATTATTTTATCATATCTTGCGCCGCGTCGCCTTTTTCAGTCTTTATCAGAGTTTCCACATTATTTTTTATTTATCCATAACAAAAAAGAGTGACTAATCAAATTAATGATCAATCACTCTTTATAAAAGATGAGTCATGAAGGGCTCGAACCTTCGACACCCTGATTAAAAGTCAGGTGCTCTACCAACTGAGCTAATGACTCAAAAAACTGGTGGAGGATGATGGATTCGAACCACCGAACCCGTACGGGAGCAGATTTACAGTCTGATGCGTTTGGCCACTTCGCTAATCCTCCAGGATTACATGGTGGCTCGGGACGGAATCGAACCGCCGACACGAGGATTTTCAGTCCTCTGCTCTACCGACTGAGCTACCGAGCCTTATTTAATTTTAGATTAATGGCGGAACCGACGGGATTCGAACCCGCGATCTCCTGCGTGACAGGCAGGCATGTTAGGCCAACTACACCACGGTTCCAGGCATTAATGGTGCCGGCGAGAGGACTTGAACCCCCAACCTACTGATTACAAGTCAGTTGCTCTACCAGTTGAGCTACACCGGCGTATATGGTGGAGGCTGAGGGGATCGAACCCCCGACCCTCTGCTTGTAAGGCAGATGCTCTCCCAGCTGAGCTAAGCCTCCTGGGTAATATGGTAGCGGCGGAGGGGATCGAACCCCCGACCTCACGGGTATGAACCGTACGCTCTAGCCAGCTGAGCTACACCGCCATATTAATAATATTGATCTTGATTGCTTGTCCATCTTAAGGTAAAGATGGCGGAGAGAGAGGGATTCGAACCCTCGCACCGCTTACGCAGTCTAACCCCTTAGCAGAGGGTCCCCTTATAGCCACTTGGGTATCTCTCCAAATAAACAATCATGAACAATGCTTACAAGGATTGCTCCCTGAAAACTAGATCCGAAACGAAATGTGCGACTTACAACCTGCATACTTGGATAAGCCCTCGACCGATTAGTACTGGTCAGCTCCATGCATTGCTGCACTTCCACCCCCAGCCTATCTACCTCGTCGTCTTCAAGGGGTCT
>NZ_JBHVMZ010000014.1:0-125420 GCF_042796655.1 Paenibacillus sp. NPDC057886
TTAATTTTAATTGTGCCTGTTGTTGATCTGTGAAACATTTTATTGTCATCTCAATCCTACCACCGCTCATGTTTTCTTCATTATAAACAAAAAAATCCCTATAAGATGACCTTTTTCAAAGTGTCTATCTTATAGGGTACATTTTAGGTCATGTTCATGACCTTATGGGACGCCCTCTTTATATAGTCCACCTCAGATGGATATCATTGAAGTGTTTTGCTTTTTACCAGCAGCATTATCACAAAATGCCCTGATGATCTCAGCTTTACGCCTGATCCTGGCGAGCGAGTGCAGCCAATGCGCGCAGTGCCGCTTCGATCTCACGCTCAACTGCATCAGCTACCGCATTTGTGTGCGGATCATACTCGGCAGCCAGGTCGCTGTCAGCGAAACCGTCGATAGCAACAATGGCTCCGGCACGAGCGCCGCGCAGTGTACTGACAATGTAGAGTGCGGCAATTTCCATCTCAGCAGCAAGAGCACCCGCCTGCTTGTACTTGCGGTGGGGAATCTCTTCAACGCCTGTGAAGAATGCATCCAGCGTAACGGTAATGCCCACGCCAACTTTACCCGCACTTGAAGCTTTCGCTCCACTTGCATGCTCACGAGTCGCCTCGATTAACGCTTGCGTAACGCCCAGGTCAGCGACCGCAGGGAAACCATCCGGTACGAGCTGACGTGTCAGCCCGTCCGTACGTACAGCGGCCGTGCTGACGATTACGCTGCCCGCAGGATAATCCGCAGTATACGAGCCCGCTGTACCTACACGAATCATGGTCGTTACCCCTGCCCGGATCAGTTCTTCGAAGCAGACGGCTGCTCCGGGTGAACCTACGCCATGGCTGACCACGGCCATTTGTACACCTTCATACAGTCCTACAAACGTGCGATATTCCCGGCTGAATGCCAGTTCTCTCGTCTGCTCCAGCTTGCGGGAAATCTTCTCCGCACGTGCCGGATCACCACAGACAATGGCATATGCAGGCATATCTTCGGAATGAATTTGCAAAATAGGCATCAACATCTTAATCAAACTCCTTCTTCGTCCATTCGTCTTCCGGAATCGGAATATCTTCACCAGAGAAGCGCTGCTCCTTGAACGGATCGGCAAAATGATGGAAACCATTGACTTCCCAGAAGCCATTGCGGTCTTCTTTCATGAATTCCAAACCTCGTATCCACTTCGCGCTCTTCCAGAAGTAGAGTTGTGGAACAACCAAGCGCAACGGATAACCATGCTTCGGTGTGAGCGGCTCACCATTAAATTTAAAAGCAAGCAGTACATCGTCATGCATCAGTTCTTCGAGCGGAACGTTCGTTTCATAGTCATGATCCGCATGGATCATGACGTATTTTGCTTCCGGTTTCACACCAAGAAGCTTGATGAAATCCGAGAATCGGATACCTTCCCACGGTGTGTCGAACTTCGACCAGCGAGTTACGCAATGAATGTCGCTCACCGTGTTCACTTGAGGCATCGCCTGAAGCTCGGCAAAGGAGAACACCTTCTCCTCTTCAACCTCGCCGAACACTTTCAAATCCCAGGTCGAGAGGTCGTATTCCGGCACTTCACCTTCATGCAGAATCGGGAATTTCTCGGTCAGTACCTGCCCTGGCGGCAGCCGGTCTCCGTGCTCAGCACCCGCTTTGGGTGCCGGGCTTTTCGTTTTTTTCAGACGTTCAGCCTTATTATGCAAGCGTGATTCCTCCTTCTTTATATGCTTCCAGCATAACATTCAGGAATTAACGCGAGCTTCCGCCCGCTTTCAGTGCGTCTTGTGCATACGTACGGTCCTTGAAGAAGAACATCGCCACCAGTGTCACAATATACGGCAGCATCATGGTAAAGTGAGTTGGCAGCGCAAAGCCTTGCAGTCGGATACTAAGAGCTTCCATGAATCCAAACAGCACGCTGGACCCCATAACGCCAAGCGGATTCGCTTGACCCAGCATGGTTGCTACCAATGCGATAAAGCCACGACCAGCGGTCATGCCCTCGGTAAACATCGTAACCTGGCCGAGCGATAGCTGTGCACCCGCCAGGGCGCACAATACGCCGCACATCAGAACTGCACCATATTGAATACCGCGCACCTTGATGCCGATACTTTGTGCCGCTACCGGATTCTCGCCAACCGAACGAAGACGGAAACCGGAGACACTTTTGAACAGATAAAACTGCAAGGCAATTACGATAATAATTCCGAGATACACGAGCGGGCTATGCCCTGAGATGACATCGCCTACCCACGGAATGTCCTTAATAAGAGGGATATCCCATTTGGGGAGTCCTACCATATCCTTGTCGTAGTAAGCACCTTTTACATCAAAAATCGCTCGCAGCGCAAAAGTCGTCAGTCCTGTCGCCAGAAAGTTAAGCGAGATCCCGACCACAATGGCGTTGGCCTTCAGATTAATACTGATAAAGGCAAATAGCGCAGAGAACAACATGACGATCACAATCGAGAATAGTACGGCCAACAGTACATTGCCGAACAGATAGTTACCAACAATAGCGGAGAAAGCACCGATCAGTACAAGTCCTTCCAGACCCACGTTGAACAGACCGACACGAGAGCATAAAGCCCCACCGAGCGCTGCAAGCAGAATCGGCGTCATAATCCGCAGAGTAGAGCCAAACATGGCTGCATCAAACAGTTGTTGCATTGGACTTTTTCTCCTTTCTCCGCTTCAGGAATGAATATCCGATCTGAGCCGATACAAATAACGTCAACACCGCTTGGATGACACTGCCGACTTCCAGCGGCACATCTGTATTCCGTTCCATCCCCATGGCACCTGTCTGCAACGCTGCAAGCAGGATTGCCGCCACAGCCGTTCCTAGCGGATGCGAGCGGGCAAGCAATGTCGCCATAATGCCGCTCCATGCATAACTTGCGGATGACAACGATCCATCAAGGAAACGGTACTGTGTACCCAGCACTTCCCCTGCACCCGCAAGACCTGCAAGTCCACCACTGATGATCATCGACAGCATCATCATGCGAATGCGGCGTACGCCGCCATACGTTGCAAACGAAGGGTTGCTACCCAGCATGCGGATCTCATAACCGGTTACCGTCTTGTGTGTGAACCAGTAGATGAGAATCGCCGCCACGATGGCAATGATGAAGCCGGCATGCAGTCCCATACCCTGGAACAGCTTCGGCAGCCAGACACTTTGATCAATCATCGGTGTCTGCGCCATTGCCGCGGATCCAGTGCGGTCTTTAAACGGATAGGATACCATGTATCCTCCAAAATAAATCGCAATATAGTTGAGCAGCAGCGTTGTGATCAACAGATTCATGCCAAAGCGGGCATCCAGCCAGCCTGCAAACAGCGACCAGACTCCACCGGCAATAATTCCCGCCACAATGGCTGCAATACAGACAAACCAGCCTGGACCCGGCAGGTAGAGCGCCGTCAGCGCGGCGCTAAGTCCGCCGAGAACCATCTGTCCTTCAGCACCCATGTTGAAAAATCCGGCGCGGAACGCCAGTGCTACGCCCAGCCCCGCGAGAATAATGGGCGTCGAACGTGCCAAGGTGTTGGTGAAGAAGTAGAAGTTGCCGAAGGCCCCTTTCCACATCTCCGCATACGTATCCACCACAGACCCGCCAACGACCAGAATGGCTACAGCACCTGCCAGCAAACCGATGAATACGGCAAGCAGCGGCTGTACGAGTCCGCGAAGTGTTTCTTTTACCCGATTCATATCCGCTCTTTCCCTCCTGCCATCAACAAGCTGATCTGTTCTTCTGTTGCTTCATCTGCCTTCAGTTCCCCGGCGATTCCGCCTTCATACATGACAATGATTCGATCAGATAATTGCAAAATCTCGGACAATTCGGAGGAAACCAGCAGAATACCCGCACCCTCATTCCGTTTGCGCAGCAATTCGGCATGAATGGTTTCCATCGCTCCGATGTCTACACCCCGCGTAGGTTCAGCCGCAATCAGAAACGGCGTATCCTGGGCAAATTCACGAGCAGCAATCAGCTTCTGCAAGTTACCACCGGAAAGAAATTGTGCCTTCGTTTCCGCAGAACCGGTTTTGATACTGAACTGCTTGATCCAGTTCTCCACCATGGTCCGTGCTGCCTTCGCTTTAATGATACCGCGTGATTGAAGCCGGTGATGATGGCCCATCAGTCCATTTTCACGAACACTCGCATCCTTAGCTGCTCCCCACATATAGCGGTCTTCCGGGATATGGGCAAGTCCATGCTCCCGAATTCGCCGCACTGGCCAATTGGTTGTATCCTGCCCTGACAGCAGGACGCGGCCGCTATCTGCTTTGCGCAGTCCCGCAATGATCTGAATCAGTTCAGATTGCCCGTTTCCGGAAATACCCGCAATTCCAACAACCTCGCCTTTTCGAACTTGCAAATGGATATCCTTGAGCGCAGAACGATCCTCTGCCCCTGACAGATTGACCGCTTCCACCTGAAGCACATCTTCTCCCGGAACGGATGGCTGCTTGTCCATGCGAACCAGCTCGCGTCCTACCATCAGGCGGGACAGTTCCTCTACATTTGTGTCCTTCGCTTCCAACGTACCTGTCACCTGACCATCACGAAGAACCGTGATCCGGTCTGCCACATCCATGACTTCCTGCAGCTTGTGCGTGATTAATACAAAGGTCTTGCCCAGCTTGGCAAGGGATTTCATATTCGCGAGCAGTTCTTTCACTTCCAGCGGTGTCAGTACCGCTGAAGGTTCATCCAATATAATGATATCTGCGCCCTGATGCAGCACTTTGAGAATTTCAACTCGCTGCTGCATGCCCAGAGGGCATTCAAATACTTTTTTCCACGGATCAACTGGCATGCCATACGTTCTGCCCAATTCATTCACCTGGGCCGCTGCCTGTTTGCGGTCAAATACTCCTGCCGCAGACGGTTCACGGCCAATCACGATATTCTCGGCAACCGTAAAGGAAGGAAACAGCATGAAATGCTGATGCACCATGCCGATACCACTTGCCATGGCCTGAGACGGAGTTGCGAAGCTGACCTCGCGTCCACGAACTTTGATTGTGCCTGATGTCGGTTGCTCCATTCCATACAACATGCGCATCAGGGTTGTTTTACCAGCGCCGTTCTCACCCACGAGGGCATGAATCTCTCCTTCTCGCAAATTAAAACGGATGTCCCGGTTAGCGGTGAAGCCGCCGTATTTCTTCGTAATCTGCTCCATCTCCAACAGCATATCTCGCGTTCTCTCCTCTCGGTCTATATACGTTCAACTAAAGCATATTTACACTAGCCACTACGATGACAGAACAACCTTCCGATCGCTGTTATCCCCAGATTTTTTTATTTTTTTCTCCAAAGGGGAAAATCCGGGGATAAAGGCGAACACTGCGCTTCTCCAGGTTTTTTCTGTCCTCTACGTTCTCGTGTAAATGTTTAGTTGAACATATATAGTTCATTGTAATAGCAGCAAAACCGGCTGCCTGATCGGGCAGCCGGCTGATCAACTCAATCACTCAATCCTATCGAACAAAGAATACTACTGTTGCAATGGATCTTTCACAACGATTTTGCCGGATACGATATCATCCTTGATCGCTTTAACCTTGTCGATAACCTCTTGTCCAACAAAAGCATTCAATGGAGATTCGCTGTCACGTGTTACATACGTCAAGCCTACGCCATCTTCTTTCAAGCCGTAGTTCACAGCGCCTGCTTTGAAGTTTCCTTCTACAAAATCCTTCACTGTCTGATAAGCAACCGTGTCGGTTGACTTCAATTGAGACAGTACAATATGCTCCGGATCTTCAACGGTACGGTCTGTATCCTGACCGGAAGTATAGAAGCCTTTTTCCTTCGCAGCTTCGAACACGCCCAGATCGCCTACAGCAGATGCTCCAGCGATGAAGTCAGCACCTTTGCCGAATTGCACCAGCGCCAGCTCTTTTGCTTTGGCCGGGTCATTGAATCCACCAACGTAGTTCACGAGGAATTCCGCTTTCGGGTTAACCGATTCCAGACCGGCTTTGAAACCTTCTGTATATTTCTTGATCAATGGAACGTCCATCGCGGCAATCATGCCGACTTTGTCTGTTTTCGTAGACAGTCCGGCAGCTGCACCAAGCAGGTACGCTCCTTCATATTCATGGAAACCAACGCTACGAACGTTAGGCAGATCAACCGTTGTGTCCACAATAGCAAAGGACTTGTCCGGGTTTTCAGCAGCCACTTTTTTCAATGCATCTTCTGCCTGGAAGGTTGCTGTAATAATCAGATCATAGTTCTCAGCAACTGCAGCACGCAGGTTTTGCTCAAATGCTGCCGGGTCAGTCGATTCAATCGTTTTGGTATCTACCTTGAATTCCTCGCCTGCTTTTTTGAAACCTTCATCCATCTGTACGAAGAACGGGTTAACCCCGATTTTTTCAGGAAGTACAAGCGCCATGCGCAGTGATTTCTCACTGTCGCCACCTTGGGCCGATTGTTCGTCTTTGGAACCAGAATTTCCACAAGCCGCCAGTAAAATAGCCAACATGATGATCGATAAGACGAACGATAAACCTCTTTTCATTTTGAAAATTCCCCTTTTCACAATTCTTTTTTTATAATCCTAGCGGATACTGTCGATCCTTGTCAATAAATCTTTGAGCGTATACACTAATTGGAATATAATGGCTGATTTGCTTTCTACCAAGCTCTGGAAACCGCTCAATATCAAGCTTTATTTCATTAACATCCAGGACGTCCCCATGCTAATTCAGTCCAATTATTCTATTCATATAGGATTTGTCAGAATTATAACCCAAAGCTGATTATTTTCCAACCCATTTTAAGAAGGCTTTTCATTTGAAAAAAATCACACCAGATCACACTGGCCTCGTTGAGACATGTACTGATATATAATTTTTCAATAATGGTATAAGTTGTTTCTATTAAACACCAAGGCATCGATAAGGTATGATTTAATCCCAAGTAATTCAATTGAAATAATCAAATAATAACATGCAGGCATCATGGCCAAGGTTGCGGATAAGCAGCACATGTTTGTCTGAAAAGGGGAATGGGGGATTTTCATGCACACACGGATACGCTGGATACGCCGGACTTCGATCATTTTAACATTGGTTTTGTTGTTATCAGCCTGCTCGAACGGTGGTCAGGGAACCACTGCGAACAGTCCTACAGATGCATCTGCGACATCGGGCAGCGCGACAGACAAAGGAGGAGACGTCACGTACGCACTCGCCACCTCGCCGGATACGTTGGACCCGGCACGAAGCGGGCTTGCCGTTGCAATCCGCGTTTACCGGACGATCTTCGAGAATCTGGTGGTGAAAACTAATGATGGCACGATCAAGCCTTGGCTTGCCACGGAATGGAAAGAGTCGGAAGATCACAAAACGTATACGTTTAAACTGCGTGAGGGAGTGACGTTCCATGATGGCACGCCATTCAATGCCGAAGCGGTGAAATTCAGCTTGGACCGGATTCTGGACCCAATCACCAAAGCTGGCAACTCGGCGGCATTAATCGTTCCTTACGAAAGCTCCGAAGTAATCGATGAATATACGATCCAGTTGAATTTGTCCGAACCTTCACGTGCATTCCTCGGCAATTTAAGCCAAGCGGCGCTGAGTATCGTATCTCCAACCGCAGTGGAAAAATACAGCGAACAGTTCGGTAAGCATCCTGTCGGTACAGGACCGTTCAAATTCGTCAAATGGGACGAGAATGTGCAGATTCAGGTGGAACGTAATGCTGACTACACCTGGGCTCCCGAAACGGTTGAAAATAAAGGCAAACCTTATTTAAACACGCTCACGTTCAAAATCATCCCAGAAGAAGCTACGCGCGTGGGCAGCTTGCAAAGCGAGCAGGTGACGGCCATCGAGACGGTACCGCCGCAAAATGTGCTGACACTGGAGAAGCAACCCGGCTTTCAACTGCTGAAAGTTAACACGCCAGGACTTCCGTATACGCTTTTCATTAATCAGAAAAAAGAACCGTGGAACGAATTGAAGGCGCGGCAGGCGTTACAATACGGCATTGATGTTGGTTCAATTGTGAAAACACTCTATTTGGGCATCTATGAACAAGCCTGGTCTGCGGTGACGCCTTCCATATTGGGTTACGATGCTTCGCTGGAGAACGCAATCCAGCCGGATCAGGCGAAAGCAGCACAATTGCTGGATGAAATCGGTTGGAAAGCTGGCGCGGACGGCATCCGAGAAAAGAATGGACAGAAGCTTACCTTGCATTACGTAGACGGATCGCCGAACCGGGAAAAGCGGAACGACATTGCGGCAATGATCCAGCAGCAGCTCAAAAAAATTGGCGTGCAGGTCGAAGTCGAAATAACACAAGATGTCAGTACCCTTGTGTTCACGAATGGGGACTATGACATCTACGGCAACAGTCAGGTCAAGGATGACCCGCAAGCATTGATTCCGTTCTACCATACGGCTGCTCCGGGAGCAAGGGCTACCCTGTCCAATCTTTCCAGTCCTGAAGTCGACGAGTGGTTACAGCAAGGAGCAGTTGAATTTGACGATACCAAGCGTGCTGAAATATACGGCAAGGTGCTTAGATACATTCATGATAATGCCATTATTATCCCGATATACATTTTCCCATATGTTGTTGGAGCTAGTGAAAAACTGAAAGGATTGCAATTTGATTACTTGGGGTATCCGATTTTCAATGATGTCTATGTCGAGTAAATATTTTTCGGCTGATGGAGGAATGAACCGTTACCTCACACCAACGGCATGAACGAAGCGGATGAAGTCTTACACAGAAAGGATGAGAAGCTTGGTCAACGATGTGGATTCATTCATTTCCCGGAACGAAAAATATTATTTGGAACGATTGTTCAGGCTGCTGCGCCAACCCAGTATCAGCACGCAAAATATCGGCATGGCAGAATGCGCCTCTCTGGTGCAAGAGTTGTTCTCTGACTGCGGCATAGAAAACCGTCGTTACGAAACGGAAGGGCATCCCATCATTTATGGAGAGTGGCTCCACCCTGACAATGAAACGACCGTGCTTATCTATGGTCATTATGATGTGCAACCTCCCGATCCATTGGATGAATGGGAGAGTGACCCTTTCGAGCCCGAGATTCGAAACGGTCGCATCTATGCCCGTGGAGCGGGCGACAACAAAGGGCAATTCGTTGCAAGCATACTCGGCGCCAAGACGTACCTGGATATCCATGGACGACTGCCCGTAAATGTCAAATGGATCATCGAGGGAGAAGAAGAAGCCGGGAGCCGTCATCTGGCCACTTTCGTGGAGCAACATCGTGCGCTTCTGCAAACAGACCTGGTCTATACGACAGACGGTTCTTCCCATGAGTCGGGAGCACAGTCTATCCTGCTCGGCGTGCGAGGTGCCTTGGGAGTAGAACTGGTGGCCCAAGAAGCGCGATGGGACAATCATTCGGGCAACCTTGGCAATATCGTGCCCAATCCGGTATGGCGATTGACCGAGTTGCTGCACACGATGCGTAAGGGACACCAGGTGACGATTGATGGGTTTTACGATGGCGTGAGGCCACCGACGCCGCATGAAGAACAAATCCTGCGCCGAATCCCTTACGATCTGGAAGGGATTCGGCGCAAAAGTGGTTATGATGCGCTGGATATCGATAGTGATACATATCATCGCAGACTAATGTTCGAACCGACGCTGAATGTCTCCGGATTGTTCAGCGGTCATACGGGCAAAGGAGGACGGTCGATCATTCCGGCGCGGGCCACGGCCCGGCTGGACATTCGTCTTGTTGCAGGACAGGACCCTGATCAGGTATACGAAGCGCTCGCTAACCATGTGCGAAAACACGATGCAAGCATTACGTTAATACGCAAAGGCTCAGTCCCTGCTTCAAGGACTTCCGCGGACCATCCAGCTGTGCTTGCCATTGCCAAGGCTTTGGAGCAATCAACTGGACGACGTCCTGTCATTCAGCCCAGCCTGGGAGGCACGCTGCCAGACTATGTGTGGACCCGGATTTTGAACGCGCCTTCCGTTATTGTTCCGTATGCAAATTACGACCAAAACAATCATGGTCCGAATGAGAATATAGAGATCAGTTACTTTTTCAGGGCAATCCGCAGTACCTGTTACGTGTTAGAGCAACTGTCACGTGTTACGTTCAACGAACAGTCGGGACAATCAGCTCATACCAGCACGGTTAAATAAATCAACGAGAGCGCAAGTGAAAGGGAGAGACATAGCCTGGAAGCTTGCGTTTTTGTTATGTATGTGTTAGGAAAAGCATTATGAAGTTCGACTGCATGATCAGGAAAACGTACATTGCCGGAATATGAGTTTGTCGGGATATTCTGTTCCTTGCATGCCAAAAGATTATCATCAAATGATCTAGTTTTTTCCCGTTGACATCCAGAGCTGCTCCATGCTAAAGTCAATCCAATTATTATATTCAGATAGGATTTGTCAGAATTTAAGCGCAATCTTCTTTATTTTCCAATCATATTTTGAGGAGGCTATTCATTTGAAAAAAATCACCCAGATCACATTGGCCGCTCTGCTTGCCGCTCCAGTTACACTCGGCAGCCTCAGCTTGCCTGCTTCGGCATCCGCAGCATCCGCCACTCCAGCCGGACAAACTACGCAAGCAGTTAAAGGACCGGTAGCACAAGCTCCTTCAGTCTATACCGAGAGTGCGACCGATTACGCCCAATTCCTGCAAGCCAAATACAATATCCAATTGCCGAAGCAGTTAACGAAAGGTGACTTCATCAAGACGATTGCTGCCATTCTTGAAGCCGATCAAGCTGCTCCCGCTACAGATGAGGCAAGTGACAGTGAAGTTAAGGCCCCAGCCTTTACTGATCTGAACTCGAATGATTCCGCGTATAAAGCTGCCGTTTCCTTATATACCAATGGCATCCTATCCGGTACGGAAGTGCGTGCCAATGACAAACTGAGCACTTATGCCGCTGTCTTCATCGCCGTCAAAGCAGCCGGATTCAAAGAGCTGGCCTATACATATCCTGAAGACAAAACAGCAAAGGCACTTGCGAAACTGGGCATTAGCCCAGGCCGCGTTCAGGGACAAGCCGCGCAGGAACTGGCCGCTGCCATTGATACAGGTCTGATCCCGGAAAGTCTGTACCCCGCTCTCCGTAAGGGTGGCGAAGCAAGTTCTGATTTTGCCAACATTTTGCTTGGACGGGTATTAACCAGTCAGGGTAAATATAAAAATGAAATTGGCCGTTCCGGCGACGCTGACATTTACTCCAAATTGTACGCTGCCTATCGCACTGCTGATTTAATAGAAGCACCAGAACTTCGGACTATTGTGGATCAAGCTCTGCGGAATGATCTCGTCACAGGTTACAATTTAAAGGACAGTCGCTTCGATTCCAACTTCATCGATGAACTGACTTTAACTTACGGACATGATGATATTAAACACGCGGTGCAGTTAATTGGACTGTTGCGCAGTGAAGGCATCGATGCCGACGTGCAGTTCCAGCCGAAGACATCTGCCTTCATTTATTTGAAGGAATGGGGAGAGCCCAAAGAAACACCAGATTACAAAGTAACCCAGATCGAGAATGGCAACTACATTGCCTACGCCAAAGAATATGACATTCAGTTTGAGTTCAATAACACAGCGGACAAAGCCCGCTTCAACGACATTATATTGAAGTATGCCAAAAAGAATAGCGATGACACCTCTGCATTGATCCATGCTTCCTGGTGGCAGCCGCTGTATTATTCGCCTACTGCTCTCGCGGAATATCCGGTCATTGCCAACAATAAAATTTCGCTTGGCAACTATTACGCACAATCCTTCTCCCTTAAGGAGAACTCCAAGGCTATTCAGGAAGGATTCCGTAAGCTGGCCCCTGATGCGGACATATCCAGTTACACCTTCTGGGTTGACCACCCGTTCTTCAATTATCTGAATGGGGAATCGGAATAAACTGAACATTTGCCAAGTGCATTAAAGCTCGTATTTTGACACAATATAAAGCCGTCTTTACCGAACTTTACAATGGATTCGACCCATTGGTTCGTAAAGACGGTTTTTTGTTTATTTTTTTGCAAATTTCTTCTCAAATAAATATTTTTCATTGCAGGATTTACCAGTAAAAGGTCGAATAACATAGGTACACAAACACGCAATCACATTTACACATATCTGTAAGACAGGAGTTAATCATGGTATACGACGGCATTCTTCTCGGCTTGATCGTTGGACTGTTCCGTGGAGGATTTCGGTATGGTCTCCACCAATTTGCAGCACTCAAGCTGCGAGGCGGATGGATTTTTCCGCTGTTGCTTCTGGTCCAGTTCTTCATCTTTTTCTTGCAGGAAAGGCTTGATTGGGTTGCATCCATCAACGGCTACCTCTTTGCTGCCGTTTATGTCACAGGTCTGGCATTTTTGTGGCTCAATCGACATCATAAGGGTTTTACGCTGATCTGGATTGGTGTCTTTCTCAACTTCATCGTCATGGTGGTGAACGGTGGGCGTATGCCGGTTTCCGTGGAAGCCTCTGCTGTCCTCGGTCCCTATTATGTGGACATGCTGCGCGAAGGCGGAGCGGTATCGAAGCACTATATGATGGATGCTTCTACACATCTTTCATTCCTAGGTGATATCATCCCGCTATCCAGTCCTTATCCGCGGACCCAGGTGATCAGCATCGGCGATGTGGTCATGAACATTGGCATATTCCTGTTTATCCAGTACATGATGGTGAATCGAACCGGAGAAGCTTTGCAGCCAGTGAATTCCATCAGGCCAGAAGAGATTCGGACAGACTCCAAGGAAGGGAGGTCTTTTCCATGAAAAAATTCGAAGGCATTAAATATTCTCGTCTCGTCATCAACGCAATCATCGTAGCTTCTGTCGTTGTTGCATTGACTTCGGGATACAAGCTGGGCGGCTAGTACATAACTCGCCAACCATGACAAACAGGCTGCCAGCGGCCTGTTTTTTCTTTCTGGATTTTTGGGAGGTAACTTGTTATGTTATACATCAATATAGAACAAGCCGATATATTCACATCAAGAGCAGACTAAACCAAGCAGGAGAATTTTTATGAACTTTATTCGTAACCTCATCCATAAAGCAGATCGGAGCAGCATGTATGTTGTGTTGCTTAGCTGCGCCGGCATCGGTATTTTTCTGTATATGAACAAGTGGTCTTATCTCCATCTATCCTCTGATGAATGGGTAATGGTATACACGATGCTCGGGGCAGCGCTGATTTTGGATTACTTCACATTTCAAATTCCGCCCAAAGGCAATCAGCAATCCATGGACTCTTCCGTGTACCTCGCCTGTATCTTCATGTTTGGTGGTGCATTCAGTCTGTCTGTACTGCTGCCCGTTTCCCTCATTCTGTTAATCAAGGATCGCAAACTCACTTGGTGGAAACACATCGTCAATTTCAGCATTTACAGCCTTATGATTGCTGGAGCGGCTTATGTATTCACTTGGACTGGAGGAATTCCGGGAGCACTGGATGGATATAACCTGCTGCCCTATTTTGCGGCACTTGCAGCCTACTTCATCATTAATACAATCACGCTTGGCCTGTTTTTTCATTTTTCAACAAAGGATGCATTACAGCAGATGAAGCGTGTGTTCGTTACCGAATCACTGCTCGTCTATTTATGTACATTGATTTTGGCGCTTGTGCTGACCATTCTGGTTGTGCATAACGGTGTTCTCGGCCTGCTGCTCTACCTCAGTCTTAGCATTCTGCTATCGCATGCGTTCAAACAGCTGTTTGTGATGTATCAAAGTATTGAGGAAAAGGCCAATACGGATCAACGCACAGGCTTGTTTAACCACAGTCATTTTGAAAGTATGTTGGAGAGCGAGCTTGGTAACGCCCGTTCACAGGGAACCCCGCTTTCGCTGGGACTCATCGATATTGATGATTTCAAAAAGTATAACGACCGCTTCGGTCATCTCCAGGGTGACAGCCTGCTGGCTCTTCTTGGAGACTTCCTCAGTCGGAAGACGGAAGGTACTCAGGTCACCGCCTTTCGTTATGGCGGAGAAGAGTTCACCCTGCTTATGCCGGGCATGGATCTGGATGAGGCTTATGCGTTCATGAACAAGCTGCGCAAGCAGCTGAACGACACACCTTTTGAAGGAGTTGAAGTGTTTCCGCACGGTTGTCTCTCCTTCTCCGCAGGTGTTGCGCGTTATGAAGTCGATATGTACAACAAGTCACAACTTGTGGATCAGGCGGACAAAGCACTGTATTATGCCAAAAAGCAGGGCAAAAACAATGTGCATCGCCACGGCAGCAATGACGGCATGGAGCAGGAGATTGATCTGGTGCAGGATGTGCGCGACATTGAGCAGCAGCTCAACTTGTTCAGATATAAGGATATGGATACATTCAAACATTCCAAACGCGTATATAAGTATGCCCTCGATTTAAGTGAGTTGCTGGAACTCGACAATGTGGAGAAGCGGAATTTTGTACTGGGCGCACTGATTCATGATATCGGAAAGCTCGAAATTCCGTGGTCCATTCTGAATAAGAAAGAAAAGCTTACCGCTGATGAATGGGAAACGATCAAGGGCCACGTCACCTGGGGCAAAAAAATGGCCATGACGAACGAACGTTTTGCCGATCTCATTCCCTATATCGAATTGCATCATGAACGGTATGACGGGGCAGGCTATCCTTATGGTCTGAAAGGCTGTGAGATTCCAAGGTTGTGCCGGATGCTCACGGTGATTGATTCCTTTGACGCAATGACGACAGAGCGGCCATATCAGGAAACGAAAAATGTGGATGAAGCGATCAAGGAACTGCAGATGTGCTCCGGTTCCCAGTTTGATCCCGAGCTAGCCGAGCTGTTTATCCGATATATTCAGAAACGAACGGTGCAGCAACAACTGGTGTAACTCCCTCAGAGATTCCCCTTATAATAAAGCCAAAAGCGCTACCCCCGGCCTGATCGGGGATAGCGCCATTTTCATGTTCATCATAGAATAAATCATGCACTAGACCACTTCATTCTTGTGCAGATTTTGCGTTATCGAGTGGTGTTCAGTTCGTGTGAAGTCTGATGCAGCTCTTTAATCATCTGCTGCAAAAACATGTTATCCTGACGACTGATTCCGTGCTGATTGTCTTGAAGAAGCATTTGATGAATGTTCTTCTTAAGCAACTCGCTGCGACGTTCCAATACCTCTTGATTCATGTTGTTGCGTTCACTCCTTAACATCTTTTGTAATGAATTTGTGTTCTATATAAGTATAGAGGACCTTCTCCGATAGTGAAAATGGATACAGCCCCGCTCATCTGTACTCATCAAGGCTCACCCTGCGTGACATAATTTCACCCCATGTTGTTCTTAGATATCCTTCTAAATGCTCCCTTATCCACCCGAGGTTCCTTCGAAGAAAGCCAGACTAGGGTATGAAGCAAGCATGCGTTATAATGGTGCCAACCCTTGAAACGGATACATATAAGTGGACCTTATACAAAGGAGTTCTGTATTCATGTCATATAAACAAATTAAATGGATGATTCTGCTGGTCCCCACATTCACGGTTGGCCTCTGGGAATACATCCGTCACCAATTCTTGATGCCCTACCTATCAATGGATGCGGGTAACTGGCTTACCCCCCTTATCCTTTACCTCATAAGCGTCACCTTGCTAAGTCGCTTATTTAATATGCTGGAAAGTGCCAGGGCCGCTTTGGAGCAGGAGCGTGCCTCCAAAGCGGCACTCGAAGCTCGGGATCAACTGGCCCGCGAGCTTCACGATGGCATCTCGCAGTCTCTTTTTCTCCTGTCGGTAAAAACAGATAAGGCCGAGCGCAGTTTGGCTGGAAGTGGTCACGAGAATGAAATTCAGGAAATACGCAAAACCGTACACGAGGTCAACGCTTACGTACGGCAGGCCATCGCCCAGCTCCGCTACATCCCTGGACAAGCAGCAGTACCGGACGGATCTTCCCTGCTGTCACAGGTGGAATTACTTATAGAGGAGACGGTTCCTTCGACGCATCTGGAATGGGATCTGGACAGCACCTTCTTCTCCCCCAAGGAGCAGGTAGAGCTGCTCGCCTGCATTCGGGAAGCACTGCTTAATGTACGCAAACATGCCCGGGCTACAGATATTCGGGTGATTGCAGAAGGAACTCCTTTTGTCTGGTCCATCTTCATTCAGGATAACGGTGTTGGTGTGAGCGGCGATCGACTGCACCTGAAGGATCGGTACGGCCTGCGAATTACGAAGGAACGTGCAGCTCAGATGGGCTGGTCTTTCGCCCTTGATTCAAGGCCAGGGTACACTCGAATAACCATTGGAAAGGGGCATGCTTAATATGGAACTTGTACGGGTATTGGTTGTCGATGATCACGCGCATGCGCGTGAGGCGATCTGCAGTATTTTATCCGAGGATAGCCTGTTTGAAGTTATTGGTACCGCTTCGACTGGACTGGAGGCACTGGAGCTTACCGGGCAATGGATGCCCGATCTTATTCTAATGGACGTGCAGATGCCGGATATGGATGGGCTGGAAGCCACCCGTCAGATCAAACTGCGCTTTCCTTATGTCATTATCGTCATGGTTACGGTATCGGATGATGTCACCTACCTGTTTGAAGCGCTGAAGCAGGGGGCTCAAGGATATTTGCTCAAAAATCTGGCTCCCTCCACCTGGCTTGAATACCTTCGCGCCATCGTTAGTGATGATGCACCCCTGAGCAAGGAACTGGCCTATCGAATCCTTCAGGAGTTCCCTGCACCTCGCACTGAGGATGTACCCGATAATCCGCTGACTACGCGGGAGCTTGAGATCCTGCAATGGGTATCTGCGGGATATACTAACCGTGAGATTGCCGACCAACTTGGCATTTCGGACCAGACGGTGAAAAATCATCTAAAGAATATTTTACAGAAACTGCATCTCGAAAATCGTGTGCAACTAACCCGCTATGCATTGGAAAGCGGACTGGCAGGCCGCAAGCTGCGTAAATAGCGACGCATTCATGTTTTTGTCACAATTCTATGGATCATTTCGTTTTTTTATAGCCCAATGTAGTCATACGGTGTTATTTTGGACAAAGTTATAATGGTATAGATTGTGCTCGGATAACAAAGAATGACTTACAATTCTAGACCTAAGGTGATGATTTTTTGATTTTGAGTAGATTCACCATGAAATTGGGCAAACGGCACTGGGCACTGATGGTTGCCCTGATGTTATTGTGTTGCCTTGTTATGCCGCAATGGGCTTCTGCCCATGCTTATATCGTGCAGGCTTCACCGGGTGAAAATGAACTGGTTGCGACTGCACCTGAACGCCTAACTCTGGAGTTCAACGAGTCTTTACAGACGGCCTTTTTTGATATTAAAATCACCGGACCTGACGGAACTCAAGCAGATGACGGGAATGTGCATGTCGATGAGAACCGTCCTCATATTCTGGAGACCGGACTGCGAACCGGACTTGGAAACGGAACCTACGCCGTGAATTGGAAGGCCGTATCTGCTGATGGTCACCCCATTCAGGGAGCCTATGTGTTTCATATTGGGGAACCATCTGGCGCTCCTGCCGGTCTCGCGGATTTAACCTCAGGTTCAGGCCAGGTTGGCGGACCGTTAAAATGGATTTTGTCGCTGACCGACTGGATTCAATATCTGGGGTTGTCTGTGATTCTGGGCACACTTGCTTTCCTGCTGTTCCGGATTGCACCTGCTTCCATGGCGAGAGAACCTCTGGAAGTACCAAGAAGCTACAAGTTGTTATGGATCAGTTATGGCGCCGCTTCTGTTGCCGCTCTGATCAGTCTGCCCCTGAACACATTGTATGAATCAGGCGTTTCCATTGGGGAGTTCAGCTGGGCACTGATGGGCAGTGCACTTAAATTGACGTCATTTGGCCAGATCTGGGTGGTACAGATGCTCATTGTGATGCTGCTGGCGGTTACCATCCTCTCCGGATATGACCGGGATCGCTCGCTGCGTATCCGTATCTGGTCATCATACGGATCACTGGTCCTCGTTCTTGGCTGGTTGTTTACCCATGCTATGACGGGACATCCGGCTGCGGCGAAACAACGAACGCTCGCCATCGCAATGGACTTCGTTCATCTGATCGGAGCTGCTTTCTGGATCGGCGCTCTAACCGCCATGGCTGCGTGTCTGCCTCCGCTCGCGGATAAACTGCCTTCCACTATGCGAGGAGAGGTTTACTGGACTGCGATTCGACGCTTCACAGCCTGGGGCATTGGTGCTGTTGCTGCTCTCGTCGCTACGGGAATATACAGCAGCCTGATCATTTTGCCTGCACCTGTACTTACGTCCCTGTTCACAACGGCGTATGGTCTTGTGCTTATCGCCAAAGTTGTCTTGCTTGTTGTGATGCTTGTGTTGGCCTGGCGTCATGCCAGAATGGCACGTGCAAGCAGCGGTAACCGACTCTCCGGCAGCCTGAAGGCCGAACTGATTGCTGGAGCCGTCGTTCTTGCGCTGGCCGCCGTGCTGACACACCTGTCTCCCGGACAACCGGCAGCCGCAGGACCTTATAAAGAAGTGCAGACTATGGATGACGGGACCACGATTACGCTTCAGGTAAGTCCAAATCGTACCGGAGAGAATCAGTTTAAGGTCGACGTGAAGAAACCGGACGGCAGTACAGTTAACGATCTGGAACAGATCACACTGTCACTGACCCACCTGGATATGGATATGGGCATTTACGAGATCACGATTCCGAAAAATGATACTGGCGTATACGAGGCAGAAGAATACATCTCTATGCCAGGACGCTGGAACATCAAGGTGCATCTGCTAACCCGATCCCTGGATTCGCTGGATACCGAATTTGAGATCGACACCGCTAATCCGTAGATATAGCCGTATCGGATATGGAACGCGACTCCATCTAAAATCAGTGTCTCCATAAGCAGCAATTGTAGTGAAGGGGACGAAATCGATTCTGGAAAAGTGCAACGTTCGCATTTATTCCCGGATTTTCACTTATAAAGTGAATCAAAAAAATCTGGGAATAACAGCGATTGAAAGAACGATTCGTAACCGTAACGGTGACTTTGCAGCACATCAGGCACTTATTTTAGAAAATGGGCCGAAACATAAATGATAATAATTGAGAGGGGTAAATTATTTTGAAGAAAACATCATGGACTTCCAAACTGACATCCAGCCTCACTGCTGGAGCCGCTGCGCTGATGCTGTTCGCCGGATTCGCCAGTGCGCACGTTACCGTTAACCCAACCGTGGCACAAACGGGGGCATGGCAGACATATAGCATCAAGATTCCATCCGAAAAAGAGCTGCCTACCACCAAAGTCACGCTGAAAGTACCGCAAGGCGTTGCATTCAAGCAATACCAACCACTGGCAGGCTGGAAAATCACTACCGAAAAAAACGATTCCAATGAAGTCACGTCAATCACTTGGGAAGTGGACGGAGATAACGAAGGAATTCTGGCTGGTCAATTCCAGCAGTTCAACTTTGTAGCGCAGAATCCGGATGCCGAAACGGAAGTAGCCTGGGATGCGTTCCAGTATTATAGCGATGGCAGCATCGTGGAATGGACAGGCGGACCAAGTGACAGCAACCCGCACAGTATCACGGCAATCAGCCAAGATCCTGCCGCTACAGGTAATGCTGCTGCAGGCGGAGGTCATGATAGTGCAGGCACAGCCGGCAATGCGGGTCATGATGATGAAGCAGCAACGGGTGACGATACGAAGGCAAACGACGATACCACATTGGGTGACGCGTTGAACGACACCGTTACGGGTGAGCCAAACAATACGAATTCAGACCCAGGCACATTGAAGCTGCAACAGGCAACATTGATCGTATCCATTCTGGCGTTGATCCTGTCCTTCCTGGGTATTGCTCTGGCAACACGCCGCAAAAAACGTTAAGAGTTAACATGCAGTCTTGTATGTAGACAAAAAAGAAAGGAGCCTTCGGCAAACGGGATCTATCCCGATGTGCCGAGGCTCCTTTTTTTTATCTCTATGCTTAAGCTAACTTCGATTTCAAATTTCAAACTCATGCTTAAGTTCACTGGTTAAGAGCAGCGTCCCTTACAACTTTTCCCCTACCGTTCCTGATCCGTTTGGATCATGATTTCAATATATTGCAGCAAGCTTTTCTTCTGTTGTTCAATCGACTGTATCCGTCCAGACAGACCCGCGAAGAACGCTTCGATCTGCTGTCTTGTATAATCGGCCGATTGTCCCTTCCAGTCGTCGAGACGGTTGTATAAGCTTCTCGCCTCTTGCTCATCTGCCTGAAGACGGGCAAGCAGCTGGGTCAATTCTTTTTCAGCAATCCGAAGATCATTCAGCTCTACCAGCAATTGTCCGCTCACTCGTGTTCCCTCCCTTATGTAAGTTCCAATCGCCAGACCCTTCACGTAAAATTCTATTTGAAACTGACCTGACTCTCATCTGCTTGACGGAATGCTTCCGCCTTCTCTTCGATAAAGTTTAAGAACTGACTCGTATGCTTCATATGCCATGTGCTCAACTCGTTAATAGACGCATCCAGATGAGTGACGATAGGCTCAAGTCTGCGACTGCGGCTGGAATGCAGGTATTGGGCCATTCGGCTCCGTACCGTATTCAACTCTGCATTGCACTGTTGTGCATTTTGCTTCCACCGGGCAGCGACACTTTTGAGTTCCTCGGGCGTTACCTGAATCAGGCCAGATGCCCCTGCTGCTGCGCCCATGCTTCTTGCAAGGCTGCCTGCTTGCCCATCCAGGTTCCGCATAAATGCTGCGAGATCAGACAGGACATTGGACGGCTGACGTGGTGAATAACGGATTTTCTCGCCTGTAACCGGATCGTATAGATCGTTGGAAATATAGCCATTCTCGAACTTGTACTGTTTCAGACCGTGGTACTCTTCACCACCAAAGGTGTTACTGATTTTATCCATCATGCCCATGTCATCATTCATATCCTTGTAGTTGGAATTGATGTAATACATGGAACCCACGTGACGATCGTATCCACCAAAAAATCCGCTGGTTACAAAATCTCCGGGATGTCCGTAGTTAATGATTTGGCTATCAAACCCACCCTCTTCGGCCTTTCGTTTCGCCTCTGGCGTGAGACTGGAGATTACGGATGGCGCGCTAAACGTCACTGCGGAAAGTCCCGTGTATGCGGCCGCATACTGGGCATTTCCCCCTCCAAGCGAATGCCCTGTCAGCGAAAAATCCAAATCCTTGTATTTTTTCTGCATATCTTTGGCGTAATCTTCCGCTTCATACATCTGATTGGGGCCCAGTCCGAATGTCTTATCCAGCGTTTTATCCAGTTCTCCCACAGCATTCTCTACCGTAGTGATCCCGGTAATATCTCTTACCTTCTGGATACCATTAGCCAGCCAATCCGGCGTAAGGTCAGTACTTTGTTCGATCTTTCTGCCAAGCTCAGGCAAACCGATTTGAGCGTCCGCATAATAATCAGGAACGCTGCGATCCAACGATGCGCTTCCCTCCGTGCCCCGATAAGCGATAACCGCCTGTTTGGTCTCAGGATTGTAGAAGGTCACCGCATCAAAACCGGATTTTTTGTTTCCATGAGTGTCCTCAAGAACTTGCCATCCGGGAAGGTTCTCAAACTCAATACCTGATTTCAGATTCTCATAAGCTAATTCAGACATCTTGTTGTATGTTTCATCATCAATTTTTGGTGATTTACTCACAACCGTTGCACCTCCAAGAAAATCAATCCTGAATTATGATTTATTTGTTAAACGGATCATATCCCTTAGCTATAATTGCCTCCTTTATTGCCGGACTCATGCCAAAGTTTTTGATTTTTTTCTCCTCATAGTCATACGAGATCGTAAATTCTTGTGCTTCATGTTCAACCACATGTCCTTCCATCGCAATAGAATCAAGCGCCATCTCAGGTAACAACTCTTTATTCGTGATGACAACATCCAGTTCATATTTATTTTTTAGATATTTTACGGCTTCCACTTCCGCTTCCTTAAAATAGGCCTGTTTTTCACTTTCCTTCATGTTCTGACACCCTCCCAAAATGAAAGTGGATAGTATAATCAAAGAAAACAAACATGCATATTTACGTATTGATTTCACATGAACCACCTTCTTCATCGTATTTTCGTATGATTTGCACTCTGCAATATATCCTTCCATGACAGGAGATCCATCATCTGTTCCCTGTCTATTTCTAATTTCTCCTGTTAATTGCATCATAGTACAAAATCAACATGGTCACATCGGCTGGGAGCATCGTTTTTATATAACTTTATTCCTATAATGATTCAAACAAAGTATCTGGGTGTACATTATCCATTTTCCTAATATTTGCATCAGTAGCGGATAACCTTCTTTGCCGGAAATTAAAAAAACAGGCTGTCCATAGTCAGTGGTAGACTCTGGAACAACCTGTTGATTGTACAAATATCAAACGCTTAACAGCACGAAAGAAAAGTTGAGCTAAGATAAGTACTGCATGTAGAGCACTTACCATCACATGGATAACCAAAGGTACTGCAGGTAACTGTTGCAGCTATCGGAGAGCATGCATAATCATGCCGATAAAGACTACGTTTTCCGTTACATGGATTACTGGTACAATCATTTTGAGATCCACACATATAGTTCACCTCCTTTCATAATATTCTCATCTGCTTAAAGCGCAGCAACCAGGTTTTCTTCCTTCTTATTAAAAGGCTTGCTTTGCACAGAAAACATGGAAGCATAGAGCCCGTTCTCTTTCATCAAACTAGCATGTGTTCCCATTTCAACAATTCTGCCTTTATCCATCACAATAATTTTGTCGACACGTACACAGTTAGCTAAACGGTGAGTAACAATCAAAGCTGTCTTATTCTCGCTGTATTCAAAAAAACGGTTAAAGATCTGGTCTTCAGATAAAGGATCAATAGCTGAGGTGGGTTCGTCCAACACAATCAAGTCCGCTTTTTTGAAGAAAGCTCTGGATAGCGCAACTCGCTGCCATTCCCCTCCTGACAATTCCGCCCCATTCTCATACACTCTCCCTAGAGAAGTATTTGCACCATCCGGAAGACGATTGGCTATATTTCTGAAATCCTCGAAAAGCACATCTACGAACAGGCGCTGCGTTTCTTGATCGTTGTTCACTTTTTCAAATGCTACATTTTCTAATAATGTTAGTTCATATTGAGCATAATCCTGGAACAAAACACTTGTTCTAGCTAATAATGAATTAATGTTTGATTTATTCAACTCTTTACCATCAAAATGAATACTCCCCTCTTGAATTTCATATAGGCCCGTAATACATTTTGCCAGAGTGCTCTTACCCGAACCATTCTCGCCAACAATGGCAACGGTTTCTCCTGCAGCAATAGTAAATGAGATATCTTTCAGTGTTGCATTTTCACCATTGGGATAGGTGAAGTAAACATTGTTAAGTTGTATTTCATCTCTGAAGGTGATATCATCCGATTCCTCTATAAGATCAGAAGTCCTGCGATCCAAAAACTTGATAAAATCTCGGATAACAAAAGCGTATCCGTAAACGATCCCGGTATTATTAACAACTGTGTTCATCGAATTAATACTGAGAACCAGCAACGAAGAATAGGCAACATATTCGCCGATCGTCATATTACTGTGAGTGCCAAAAAGAATAAGTCCAATAATATAGACCGTATTGATGACATGATTGTAGATCGCAGATTGCCTTTTACGCTTGGCATCTTTGCAATCCAGACTATATTGTTCGTCAGATGTCTCCCAATAGAGAGATTTCCATAAACTCAAAAGATTGTGGCCATGTTTAAATATTTTTATTTCTTTTTGTACACTTCGATTCCGAAATAGATTGATAAAATAGTTAGCTCTACGAACCTTAAACGACTGTGCATAGGCCTGAAGATAGAATTTTTTGGACATCCCCAGATATATATATAAAGAGGGAACTAAAAGAGCGATAAGGATGAACCCCAGTGACCAGTGTACCTTGATTAGCATAAAGGCGTACGTTGCAAAAATGGCAGTGTGCTTGATGACTTCTATGGAGGAGACAAATATGCTTATCGTTTTGGAGCCGACTCCGTTAATTCGTTCAAGCACATTGTGATTTTCCGTCTCCTCAAAGTATATAATTGGAATTTCGATCAGCTTTTTTGCTTTCATATCCTCCAAATGATAGTCAGCGAATTGGTTTAACCTTTTAACTAGCAGCGCTTTCTTCTCATTTACAATATATAAAACCAAAAAAATCAATACATTCAAACCGATAAACAAAAGCGCACCCATCATATGAGTCTTTGTTTCAAAAACAATATTAATCGTATCCGTAGTCTGTTGGATTGCATAAATCTGCAAAGGAGATAACAGAATCTCTATTATTGTTAGAAGCATGTACAAAACCACTCTGAATTTCTGAAGTACAGTAGCTTTATGAAATATTTTGAAATATGAGGAAACGGAACTTAAGAAATTCTTTCCCATCATTTCTTCAACAAAACTTGAAGGGGGTACTCCGCCACAAGTTGATGTCTAACGTAAAACCTGTATTTGTATGTACCTTCTTCCACAACTGCAAAGTTAATTGGGAGACTGGCATCCATACCTGGATTTGCAGGATAAGGCCTAAAGTTCATGATTTTCATAATAGGCGTATTTAATTCCATTAATCCGTCTGGCGCAACGATATCCATGTACCCCTCTTCTTGAAAATCTTGTTTCGGAAATAATATCTTAACCAAAACATGAGTTTTAACAGCACAAGGTATATAGGGAACTTCCACTAAATTAAGAACATCATTGATCGAATGGCGTTTTATTTCGTTGTTAAACGATATTTCATTAGCTACTAGCAAACTCACCTTTATATCATCCATATTGCACCTCTTTTGTAGCATTCTTAAGCCCTTCCAGACCCCCTGTGTATTTCACATGTTTGGATGAGGATAATCGTATTGCATAGTCTACTTCTTCAAGACTTACCACATTTGAATCGATAAAATATATGATTTCATTTTTCCATTTCTTTTGTTTAATTTGATAAATCCAATGTGTAGATAACAAAATGATTTTAACATCGACCATTTTATGCTCTGATAAGATTGCATCAATTTCCTTGAAGTCATGTGATTTATGGGTAACAACAACAACGATTCCAGTACCCTTGCTCCCAATCATTTTTCCAAGAATACTTAATGCATTTTTGGCAATCTGAATCTTGGTATACATATATATTGCAAACACACATATTAAGCAAACCACAAGTATCAAGGATTCAATAGTTAACATATTCATTGATCGCCCTCATCTTTTTATAGGTTTTTCTACTTTCATACAACTGTATCAGCGTTACCAAAATCAGGGCATATGAAAAATTGTTAAGACCTCTATACACCCCAGTGTCCACATGCATTGAAAAATCCAACACACAGAAAAAGATAATAGCTATATTTCTGATTACCGGATTTTTGTTCAACAAACGGTTTGTACCAAAACATGTACAGCTCACAGCCCCCGTTTGCCTTCTTTTGAGCCATGTGACTACAATAAAAAAGATCAGCAACATCACGGTGATGCCTGTTCGAAATGGTAGCCATAAGTTAAAAAGATAACTTATTGAAATCCCCAACTCAACAAACAAAAGCGCATAGATACTTAGATCCGTTAAGCTTTTTGGGATGATCCTTAGAACTGCCACATCATTTCTTAAATCACTAATATCGAAGATTTTGGAACTAAAAGAGAGCAGGAACAGCGAGCCTATAATAACATTCAGAATAATGGAAGGAATGATCATGATCCTGAATGTTGCAGGAATTCAATAACCTGCTCTATATCTTTGGTAAACTCACTTGCAACATATGTTCCCTGATTATCGACCCTTACACAGGTAGGGGTATGGATAATCCCCAATTGACTGAGTGGTTTAGTATATGAAATAACGGGAGATTTTAAATTGAGTTCTTGAATTATGGCCTGATTATCAATTTCGTCTCCATCCGTGATCAATACGAAATTTTCAAAATGGGATAATTTCGTCAACTCAGGAATCAACTCGATACAATGAGCGCAACTCAATGAAACGATGCAGTAGACAGTCTCTGTATTCAAAACAGGGATATCCGTATATATTTTTTGGAATCCCTCTTTGATTGAATTTGGGCTGACTTCCTCTACTTCCTTAGCACTATTAAAAATATCCTTTAAATTTAATTTCATGCTGCCAAATTCTCCCTTCATCCTGATCGTTAAATTGATAGTTTTCTTAACGGCATCAATAACATATCCATAGCAAAGTCCGCCCCGCAAACTTCACTTCTCAATACCTGACCATATTTATTAAGCATAAAACCTCTGGGAAAAGAGAACACTTGTAACTCATCCTTCATCCTTTCCTTACCAACTGAGGAAATAAAAATTCTGCCTTTATAGTAATCATTTAATAGCTGAGTGGTCACATCATCCGCGTTGATAAACACGGCAATATTAACATCTGGTTTCTTCAAACTGTAGGAATCGATGATATGTAACGAGTCTTCGCATGTTGGACAATCAATGCTAAGAAAGATCGCAAGTAAATGTTCGCGTTTAATTAAGTCATACATTTTCAATCCACTTTCGTTCACAACAAAATTCTTAAAATAATCACCAGCTTCAACATTAAAATTGCGAGGCGATTTAAAAAATTTCATATGGCTATTTTTCAGAACAACAGCATCATTCACCATATCATCCCTTTTATGTAATTTATATTACTGTTTTTACATTTTCAACCTAACACATCGATCGCGAATTGTAAACTATTTTTTTCATCATATTACTATATTTAACATTTAAAATTTGAATTAAAAAAGAAGCTATCTATACACTCAGACAGCTTCTAAACATTAAAATAAGTATCTTCTTGTTATTCCAACACCATCCGCAGTGCGGTCAGCGCAATCCCAATCACAAAGCCGGTAACGGCCCCGTTAATACGAATCCATTGCAGGTCCTGTCCTACTTTGTCCTCAATCAACGAGATCAATGAGGCATTGTCCATTTTGTCTACATTTTCGCGCACGAGGTTGCCGATTTTGGAATGGTTTTTCTCCAGCAGCGTCGTTACGCCTTCCACAATCTTCGCATTCAATCCTGCCAATAATGCATCGTCTGACCGCAAATCAGACAATACCCGCTCAATCGCAGGCAAAGCAAACGTCTCCACATACTGACCATCTTCCATCGCAGTGAGCGCCTTATCCCTCAATTCAATGAGTTTGTTCAGCACAGTTTCCTCTGCGTTCCATCCATCCAGCATGTTGTTTTTCCAGCCGTTGACTCCATCCTGCACACTTTCACTCATCGCCAGCCGGATAGCCTGGGTTCGTAACAGATCGAGCACTTTGTAACGAAGAACGCTGCCCTCCCGCTTCATGTCCTCTACCCGGTCAAACAGATATCCTTGCAAAATGCTGCCCAGACGTTCCTCGTTCAGATAACCCATGAACGCATTCATCGCAAATTGCATTAACCCGTTCATCTGGATGCCACTGATCGCCTTTAAGCCGCTTTCACCCAAAAACATGATCGTCTCTGGCTTCACCAGCCATTCCTCTGCCTGCTTCAGACCATAGTCCAGTGCTTTGGCATCATATCCACGCTCACTCATCTGGATCGAAGTCCGTTCCAGAATCGGACCCAGGTCGAAGGCTCCTGCCTGTGATTTGATCTCGCCAGCAACCAGTGGGGCAATCTGCTCCAACGGCAGGCCAGCAAGGATACGTTTGCAGAGCGTATCGATCATGGTCTTGACTCCATCGTTGTGAAGTTCACGTGTCATGGTATCCAGAACGATTTCTGCCGCCTTAAAACCCGCAATTTTCTCGGTGATGCTATCCTTGTTCAACAAGTTATTTTCCACCGCGGAAACAAGGCCTTCGGTCAATTTGTCCCGATTTTTGGGCAGCAATGCCGTATGTGGAATTGGAATACCCAGCGGATGACGGAACAACGCTGTTACGGCGAACCAGTCCGCAAGTCCACCTACCAATCCCGCTTCAAATGACCCTACCAGCAGTTTGCCTACAACACCGCCTTGAAATGGCAATGATGCGGCAAATCCCGCTCCCATAACTACGAGAGACCAGGCTGCTGCTTTTTTGGTTTGTTTAGGTTTAGCCATTGTATTCTTACTCCTTTATCGTTAATCACACGGGTTCAATGACACCCAACTTTCCCGTGCTCCTCTGTTCTTCATGTGATCCCTTCCATAGGAAAGCTTCTGTTTCCATATTTCGTATACTTCATCTTATCACCCGTACGCGTCAAAACCAAACCTCTGGCTGGCGAAAAAGGATAAAAGAGGGGTTTTTCCTATCGAAATGGTCGTATTCTTTTCCATTACCAAAAAGGTTTTAGTATAATCAGTATAGACGGTCATCCATATACGATTGGCCGGCGGTCAGCAGGGTAATTACATATTGGAATAATGAATGAATCAGAGGAGGAATTTCGGACCATGAAACACGTGCAGGACACAACGACACTTTATAACGGAGTCAAAATGCCTTGGCTGGGTTTTGGTGTATTTAAGGTTAAAGATGGACAAGAAGTGGTTGAAGCCGTTAAAACGGCCATTCAGACAGGTTATCGCAGTATTGATACAGCAAAAGCGTATAACAACGAAACGGGTGTAGCTCAGGGTATTCGTGAATCCGGAATCGCCCGCGAGGATCTGTTCATTACCACCAAAGTGTGGAACTCGGACCAAGGTTACGAATCCACACTGGCCGCTTTTGAAGCAAGTATGGAACGACTCGAACTGGAATATCTCGATCTCTATCTGATTCACTGGCCTGTCAAAGGCAAGTACAAGGATACCTGGAGAGCGCTGGAGAAGCTGCATAAGGAAGGACGCATCCGTGCCATTGGGGTGAGCAACTTCCAGATCCACCATCTGGAGGACCTGATGACCGATGCCACCATTAAACCTGCTGTGAATCAGGTGGAACTGCACCCGCTGTTGATTCAAACGGAGCTTCGGGAGTATTGCAGCAAACATCAGATCCAGATTGAAGCCTGGTCTCCACTGGGTCAGGGACATCTGCTGGAGCATCCGCTTCTTCAGGACATCGCTGCCAAGTACAGCAAATCACCGGCACAGGTCATTCTGCGTTGGGATCTGCAAAATGGCATTGTAACCATCCCTAAATCCGTTACGCCACAGCGCATACGCGATAATGCGGACCTGTTTGATTTTGAGTTAACTACGGAAGAAATCGATCGCATTAGTCAATTGAACGAGAATAAACGCTTTGGTTCCGATCCGGACAACTTTAACTTTTAACCTCAACATACCATCAAGCTAGAAAATATCAAAAAATCCCGATCCGGATGCACATACATCTGGATCGGGATTTTACTTATTTATTTATGGTTATATTAGCCCTTGGAAACCAGTTTGAAATCATCAAAATGGAAACCTGGCGCTACAACGCACGTTACTAGCACAGGCTCATCACCCAGTGGACGTGCAGTTTGCCATACTCCAGCCGGAACAAGTACCTGAGGCGATTGCCCGGCAGCAATATCCATGCCCAGCACAAGTACTTCTTCATCTTCCGGATTTTCCCCGTTACCGCCCAATTTCAATTCAACCGGACTGCCGCTATGCCACAACCAGAGCTCATCAGACAAAACGGTATGCCATGCCGAGATTTCATGCGAGTGCAGCAGGAAGTACGTTGAACTTGCCGAGAATCGAGGGCCTGAGTATGTATCCGGCAGTACGGATTGTGGAATCTGATACGATGCCTTCCATTCTTCCTTATACCAACCGCCTTCAACGTGTGGCTGCATATTCAATGCAGCAACGAGTGGCGATAATTCATGTGTCGTCATATTCTATTTCCTTCCTTCCAAATCGAATTGGAGACCCCCTATCCAGAGTTTAGCCTCACTCCCCCTACTGTAAAACATGAATAGACTTTTGTCACCTTTACAGCCTATATAAGCCTGCCGAAAATCATACCACTCACATTCTATTCCTTTCGTCTGATCGAACCTCCCTCCATATGATAGCGTTTACAACAAACTGGATTTTCCGTTATGATATGGATATTAACCGTAAATCAGCTGGCACAGAGGGGAGACGCGTTATGAGTGTTATAGAGGATCGGATTGGACCCAAATATCGAATTGGCGAGAGTTCATTTACCATTGAACACATGAGCAGACACGACGGGAACGCCATGCCACAGCCTCACGCTCACCCTTTTTACGAACTGTATTATCTGCTTGAAGGAGAACGAGTCTACTCCATGAATGGTCAGCTTCTTACCGCCCGCAAAGGTGATTTGATCCTGATCAATCCTCATGATGTACATACGACGTCCAAAGGAAGCATTCCCGGCTTTGAACGAATTCTGATCGGATTTTCACCGTCTTTTGCTACCGGAATGGAGCTTGGAATATGTGGTCTGCTTCCCTTCGATCGTTCAAGGCTGCTGCACTTCCCTGATGCGGAACAGCCCGAGATTGAACGAATGCTGTGGCAGATGCTGCAAGAATGCAGGGAGCGCCGACCTCATTATGACATTGTGGTACGAAGCCTGCTTGCCCAGATCCTGATTCAGATTCACCGGGTTGAAGAGAATACTCGCCAAGCCTCTCCGGTCCCTCAGCATCCAATGCAGGATAAGATCAGTGAGATCGTCACTTACGTGAACAATCATTATACCGAGCCCCTTACACTGGAAGAGGCCGCAGCGCGATTTTATATCAGTCCATCTTATTTGAGCAGGATGTTTAGCCGTTTTACCGGATTTCGCTTCAGCGAATATTTGCGTGTTACCCGGGTTCGGGAGGCACAGAGACGTTTACTGTCCACTCAGGAACGGGTGCAAATGATTGCGGAGAAGGTAGGATTTGAGCATACAGCCCATTTTAATAAAACGTTTAAACAGGTGACCGGGACTACGCCGCTTCGCTATCGCAAAGAACATCGATAGATCTTCAAAGCGACTGGCGAAGCCGGACGTCTGTCATGCGACAACCTATCAGGACACCGCGCGCCAGGAGATGCACGCGGTGATATGCGAAGCCGAACCCTTTTTACCTGCGGATAATTACACCACTTCTCACTTCAGGACCAACGGAGATTTGGCGTCCCTCTGTATCTGCATCACTTTCCCGGCATACGATCCCTGCCGATTCATGTCCTGTCACCATCAGAAGCCGACCGTCCGCGCCCACACCCTCAATCGCTTCCAGCTCCGCACCCTTACACTGATGCAAATGAATCAACGATCCTTCGGTAATATGTGCGTTCATTTCGGCGATTTGCAGGTGCTTCGCATGAGCGCATTGCACCCCGTTATGAGCCGTCACCCTATATCCCTGAATGACCAGACCGTCCAGAGGCATCTCCGGCAGTCCACTTACCAATAACGCGGTATCTGCGCCTGCACAGACCACATCCGATATCCGAATATTCCGGAACACGGGAGTCTCCTCACTGACCTCCTGAGTCAAGTCGCTACCGCGAGCTGAACCCTCCTGATTGGCATAGAAAAAGGAAAACGAGATGGCTTCCATCATGATATCTTTCATATAAATGCGCTCCACCTGAATATTTTCAACGACCCCGCCGCGCCCACGTGCGCTTTTGAAGCGAAGCCCAATATCCGTTCCAACAAACGTACAGTCCGAGACCCGGACATGCCGCACACCACCGGACATTTCACTGCCAATGACAAAACCGCCATGACCGTGATACACGGTACAATTCCGAATCGTAATATATTCCGAGGGCAGACCGAGCTCACGGCCTTCTGCATCCTTGCCGGATTTCAGGCAGATCGCATCATCACCAACATCGAATACACTCTGCTCCACAACAACATGACGGCAGGATTCGATGTCCAGCCCGTCACCATTCTGGGAAAACCATGGATTCCGCACACTCACGTTACGAATCGTGACATGCTCGGATGCCCAAGGATGCAGATTCCACGCAGGCGAATTCTGGAACGTCGGGCCGTCCAAGAGCACCCGTTTACATTGGCGCAGGCTGACCATGTTGGGACGCAAAAAGTCTCTGACTTCCTCATAAGCAGCCACATCACGCACTTGCTCCAGATGCAGACGATTTGCAATCGCACCGCCTTCAAGGGCAGAAGTCGAAGGCCACCAAATGGCTTCGTCTCCGCCAGCATGCTCCACCACTCCGCCCGAAGAAACCAGTCGATTCCACTGCGCTTCGGTCATCTTGGATCGTTTCACCGGACGCCATGCCTCTCCACTGCCATCCCAAATCCCCTCACCCGTGATCGCAATATCCTGCAGCTGTTCACCATCAATGGGCGACTGACACCGCACTGCCTGCCAACCTTCGAAGCTGGACGCAATCAGGGGATATTGATCGAAATTGCGACTGAACGTAACCAGGGCACCCGCCTCGACATGAAGCTCAATCCGACTGCGGAGAACAATCGGACCTGTTAGCCAAATACCCGCCGGAATGACAATTCGACCACCGCCCGCTTCTGCACAAGCTGCGATAGCCAATCGAAACATCTCGGTATTATCCGTCAAGCCATCCCCTACCGCACCATAATCCGTAATCTGAAAATCCCGTGCAGGGATGACAGGTAAACTCACTTCATAAGCCTTTATATCAGATTCAGTACCTTCTCCAGTACCAAGTGGGGAGTAATATGTATTCATTGTTCATAACATCCTCTCTCTAGCTATAATTGGATCGGACTGTCTATATTATTGCATCACTTACAGGCAAGCGTATTCTCGCTCCATCATATCAATGCCATAGGGCATAAGGTTGAGCTTTTTTGCCATGTACGATTCAGAATTTGATGTTATTTGTTTTCATGATCAGAGTCATAAAGTAAACATCCCTTCCAGTATACTATATACATCTATTCCAATCGTTGTAAAACAACTAGGAGAATGGATTCATTTTTCTGTCAGGATTCGTCACAAAGAGGCTAATAATATGACAAATATATAACATAATTACTGGCTATAGCCCTATAAAACCCATTACTTATGTCATGTTTTATCACAAACCAATTGCCTTTAGCAGGATGAGTATGTATGATTAAATAACTAGTTTCAATTTATTCCTTAATATTCCTTTTACAAACAAACGTTGCAGAAAGGATGGGGTCTCTTGATTGAATTTAGGGGTGTCCAGAAACATTTTGGCCATTTTCATGTCCTCAAAGATATTCATCTTCACATTGAAGAAGGAGAAGTCGTTGTCATTATCGGCCCTTCCGGCTCAGGCAAAAGTACATTGCTCCGCTGCATCAATCGTCTGGAGACGATTACCGAAGGTGAACTTGTCGTCAGTGGTGTCCCTTTACATCAGAAAAAAGTGGACATCAACCTCTTCCGCCGTGACATCGGCATGGTATTTCAACACTTCAATCTCTATCCTCACAAAAAAGTCATCGATAACATTACCCTTGCACCCATGAAGGTGCGTAAACAGCCCAAAGCACAGGCAGCCTCTACGGCAATGAAGTATCTGACCCGGGTAGGCATTGCCGACAAGGCAGACAGTTATCCTTCCCAATTGTCCGGTGGACAACAGCAGCGCGTAGCCATTGCAAGAGGTCTTGCCATGGAGCCCAAAATCATGCTTTTTGACGAACCCACCTCTGCGCTGGACCCCGAAATGATCGGGGAAGTTCTGGATGTCATGCGGTCTCTGGCCCATAACGGGATGACGATGGTCGTCGTTACACATGAGATGGGATTTGCCCGCGAGGTCGCAGACCGAGTCATCTTCATGGATGAAGGCCGAATTGTGGAAGAAGCCTCCGCCGCTGAATTTTTCGAGAACCCGAGAGAAGAACGGGCCAAGCAATTCCTGAGTCGTCTGATTCACCACTGAGAATAATCCATTTTGAAAGGGGTCTTTACCAAATGAAAAATGTATTAAAGTGGCCGTCGTTTATGCTTGTTTTGATTCTATCCCTTGTCTTGTCCGGTTGTAGTACCGGAGAGGAAAGTAGCAGCAGTGGTGGTTCTGGTGGGAATACCGAAGCCAAAGGCACGATTGAACAGATTAAAGAGCGCGGCAAGCTCATTGCCGGCGTGAAATACGATACCAAATTGTTCGGTTTGAAAGACCCCGCAAGCGGCGAAGTCGAAGGATTTGATATTGATATCGCCAAAGCACTTGCCAAACAGATTCTTGGAGACGAAACGAAGGTAGAACTGAAGGAAGTAACGTCCAAAACGCGCATTCCGATGCTGCAAAACGGCGACATTGATATCATCATCGCTACGATGACGATTACGGATGAACGCAAGGAACAAGTGGATTTCAGCGATGTCTATTTTGAAGCCGGGCAGTCCCTGCTTGTGAAAAACGACAGCGCCATTACAGGTCTGGATAGTCTCAGCGGTGTGAAGGTGCTGGCTGTTAAGGGCTCCACTTCAGCCCAAAATATTCGCGAAAAAGCTCCGGATGCCGAGGTGCTCGAATTCGATAACTATCAAGATGCCTTCACAGCCCTCAAAGCGGGTAAAGGCGAGGCATTGACGACCGATAACATCATCCTGATCGGCATGCAGCAGACGGATAACAACTACAAGCTGGTTGGTGGCAATTTCACGAGCGAACCTTACGGCATGGCGATTCGCAAAGGCGACACCGCCTTCGTTGAAGAAGTAAACAGCCTGCTCAAAAGCATGAAGGACAGCGGTGAATATGATACGTTGCACGAGAAATGGTTGGGCAGCAAGCCCGAGTAACCCCGATTAATGATGGTTAAGCGGCGACTTCGCCTGTGTTGTGCTATGCATGGATAGGACACAATCGCCGCTTCTACCTCTGGAGAACGGAGGCTTCGCCTACATGGGCAAATTGGACTTCAGCGTACTGATTAAACACTCGGATCGATTCCTGGAAGGGTTCCTCAATACCATCCAGGTGAGCATCATGGCCTTGATTGGCAGCTTTATTCTTGGGGCAATCATGGCCATCTTTCGGATATCCCCCATCAAACCTCTCAACTGGATCGGTACGGCCTTTGTAGAGTTTATCCGTAACATCCCGTTGCTGCTCGTCGTGTTTTTCTTTTATCTCGGATTGCCGGCACTCGGCATTTCACTGGATGGATTCATCTCGGGTACACTCGGTCTGACCATCTATACGGCTGCTTTCATTGCCGAGGCAATCCGGGCGGGTATTCAGACGGTCCCTCGTGGTCAGTTAGAGGCCGCGAGATCTTCCGGTCTGTCTTACGTACAGGCCATGAACCTGATCATTTTGCCACAAGCGATCAAGATTGTATTGCCGTCCATTGGCAACCAGTTTATCAATCTGGTCAAAAATTCATCCATCCTCGCGGTTGTGGCTGGCATGGATCTGATGTATTTTGCCGACCTGATCAACTCGGATACGTTCCTACCGCTCAGCGTCTACACCATTGTTGCGCTGTTCTACCTGGTGTTGACCTTGCCGCTTAGTTTCCTGGTTCACTATATGGAGCGCCGATTCGGACAAAGTGATGCGGACGCCAGCCGTGCCAAAGGCAAACCAAAAAAGAACAAACCAACGGGTCAGGTCACCATGTAAAATTTGAACTATATTCTCTCTGTGTTTAGCACACCAGTTTAAGGTGCATCTCTACTATGCTATGCAACCGATGTGTCCAATCTATTACATTTCCTGTCCGCACACAGAAGGAGGCCGATGATCTATGGACTTTAGCGGGGCCTACGCCTGGCCCAACCTTCGTTTCCTGCTGCATGGATTCCTGATTACCCTGCAAGTGGCAGGTTTATCGATTGTATTCAGCTTTGTACTCGGTACGGTGCTGGGTACCGTTCGATACACCCGAATTCCGGTCCTGTCACAGATTGTGGCCGTCATCGTGGATACGATCCGGAATCTGCCGCTGCTGCTGATCATTTTCTTCATTCATATCGTGCTGCCCCAGCTCGGGATCAAAATGTCCGTCTTCTGGTCCACGGTTGTTGGACTGAGCCTGTTCGAAGGCGCCATGATCGCGGAGATTGTCCGCAGCGGACTCAAATCGATTGAACGCGGTCAAGTGGAAGCGGCCCGTTCCTCCGGCCTGAGCTATATGCAGACACTTGGCGGCATCATCATGCCCCAGGCTTTGCGGCGTATGTCACCACCGATGGTGAGCCAGTTCATCTCTTTGTTGAAGGATACTTCACTGGCGATCATCATCTCTCTACCAGAGCTGATGCACAATGTGCAGATTCTCGGGGGTCAGAGCTTCGATTACGTCATCCCTGCCCTGCTGCTCGCAGCCGTATTGTATTTCGTGATCAACTACACGCTATCCATTGTGGCACGACGGCTTGAAGCACGAATGACTTAATGCAGACGGATCCATAAGCATATATGGCAACACATGAAAGAGATTGTCCCATAAGTGGAGTTTCCGGCGAATGAGACAGTCTTGTGATTAAGAATGACCGTAAAAAAGCAACAGAGCAGCAATTCTCCCGTTACTGGAGAGTCGCGGCTCTGTGTTTTTGGTCATTGGCTGCATGCTTGAGCAGATTATGCGCAAGGGAAAGCCAGCCGACCTCCAGGGTTACTTTTTCCATCCCTCTCAGCAGAAAGCGCCGGAAGCCCCGGTTGTTTTTCAGTTGTCCAAATACGCTTTCCGGCTCGGTCATTCGTTGAACGGACAGAGCATAGCCCTCTTCACTTCGCAGGATTTGTCGAGCCTGTTCCTGGTACCGCAGCCGCTCCAAACTGACAACCACTTCCCGATTTCCTGCAGCCTTCGTACATCGTTCCTTCAGGGGACAGCCTTCGCAGGTGCCGCTTCGGTAATGACGTTTGCGAACTTCATATCCACTCTCTAAGGTTTCCTTGCTTTCTTTACGGAAATGCAGCATTTGTCCGGCTGGGCATGTCCATGTATCCTCCGTTTCGTTGTAGGTCCAATTCTCAATCTTTCCGACATTCTTTTCCAGATAGGCGTAGTTTTCTTCACTGCCGTAGCCCGCATCTGCAATAACTGTCTGTGGGGGGTTCCCAAGCATCTGCCTTGCCTTTTCCATATGCGGCTGGAAGCAGGGATATCCGCCCTGCCTTGGTGTACGCTGTACGCCAAGATGAATTGGTTTTCGATTCCGATCTGTACATTGTATCCGGGTTTGAGCTGACCATTTCTCATGTGGTCTTCCTTTGAAGGTCGCGTCCGGGTCCGTCTTGCTAAAGCTGTTCCGGGTCCCCAGAAGCACTTGCGAAAGTGTGAAGCACGCAGCGGCAGGATAAGTCGGCGACTGTTCGATAATAACGGGAAGCCTCCGTGAACAATTTGCAGAACACCCTGGGCGCGGCCGTTCTGGAGACCGGGTATGTGCCTATTAATAAGTCAATGATTATCAGGTGACTTTTTGATAAACCAACCCAGCACCAAAATAAGTATTGCAAGAATAAATTCAATCCAAAAAACCGTTTGTAGACCGGAAACCATGCTTTGTGTCTTCTCATGCATTGCAGTGGGATCGAGCGAATGATGAAGATAGCGATTGGCGCCAGACGACATGATGCCGACGAACAATGCGATGCCAATTCCACCTGCTATCTGTTGGAGCGTATTGTATATGGCTGTGCCATGAGGGACCAGGTGACGTGGAAGTTGATTCAATCCTGCCGTCTGAGCCGGCATAACGACGAACGACATGCCTGCGAATAAGAGGACATGATTGAACAGAACGGAACCTTGTGTCGTATTACTGTCGATGCCGGCAAACAGCCACAACGATATGGCGATCAGGAACAGGCCGGGCACAATTACGCGTCTCGGTCCGAATTTATCGAATAATTTCCCCGACACCGGCATCAGGATCCCGTTCAAAATGCTACCTGGCATTAGAAGCAAGCCTGTCGCGAATGCTGTCAACTTCATCACATCCTGCATATAGAACGGCAGCAATGTTGTTGTGGAGAAAAGAACCATCATCAGAATAACAATCAATACCGCAACGAGAGAAAAAGTATGATGCCGGAATACTGAAAGATCGATCAACGGCTCTTTGATCTTGAGCTGTCGCCATACAAGCAAGAGCAAGAAGAGGCTGCCTATTGCAATCGATCCGTAACCTTCTGGCCCAAGAGAGACACTTGTTTGGCTGAAGCCGTAGGTGACGCAGCCGAAACCGGCGGTTGACATCACAATGGACACAAGATCGATCCTTGGCTTGGTCAATTCTGTCACATTCTTCAAGTAGATAAATGCATAAATAATCGAAAACAGTGCGACAGGAATCACCATGTAAAACAGCCAGCGCCAGTGTAAGGTATCGATAATCAGACCAGACAAAGTCGGCCCGATGACAGGGGCAACCATGATGACCAGCCCCATGAGACCCATGGCGGCACCCCGGCGTTCTAGAGGATAGAGGGCGAGAATCGTATTCATCATCAACGGGATCAATAATCCTGTACCGCAAGCCTGAATAACCCTGCCCATCAGCAAGATTACGAATCCCGGGGATACTGCACACAAGCAGGTACCTGCCAAAAATAACGCCATCGCAGACATAAACACCTGGCGAGTCGTGAACCATTGCTGCAGTAATGCGGTCACCGGCACCAGTACACCGATAACGAGCATATAGCCTGTCGATAACCACTGTATGGTCGCGGCAGCAACATTGAATTCCCGCATCAATCCAGGAAGTGCATTGGCAAGCAAATTTTCGTTAAGAAACGCAACAAATGCACCGATGAGTAGTGCGGTTAACATCGGCCCTCGTTTTATGCCACTTGCCTCTTGAACTCGATTGTCCATTTTCTACCTCCCGAATATTTATTGCCGAATCGTCTGCCTGTCGTGCAGATTATCCCACACCATCACTTTCTAACAAGGAGTAAAAATTATCGCGGTCTTCGTTATCGAATTTGCCAAGCGTCCGCACCCTGACAAATTCATGTCTGCCATACATGTCTATTTCCTCTCCATACCTATTGTAGAGCGCGATCATATTGCCATCCCGATCCAACTCCATGTACCCGTCACAATTTGCTTCAGGCGCTTCACCGTAAAATAGCGTAAATTTGATTTTGATTACTTTGTGCATGCAGCTCCTCCTTTTCCCCATCAACCTGAAGAAAATTTTACGTGAAACCGGATGAATTGGAAAAAGTGATATCGCTCTTCATACTCGGAAATTCATTCATATTTCGAAAGCAAGAGGGGGGATTCCCTGCTACGCCGCACACTCACACACTATCTCTTGACGGGATGAGATTAGGGGAGTATTATAACGTGCCGGTCAACTCTACAAGGTAAATCAAACGAAGGAGCATGCCGCGGCAGTTCCTGTTCGAGCTGGGCCGGGCAGAAAATCAGGAAAGCACGAAGGCCATATACCCGAATCGGGAAGAGCTTCTTTCGGATATTGCCAAAGCGTACAAAGCGTCGATTATTGCCTTCTATGAAACAGGCTGCCGCAGTATCCAAATTGACGATTGTATGTAGTGGGGGGGCTCTTTGCGACGAACAGTTTAAGGCATTCATGAAGCAGGCCGGCATGAATGTGGCCGAATATGTGGACGAACTTGCGAAATTGAACGAGGAAGTGGTGTCCGGTCTGCCGGAAGATCTCGTTGTAACAACACAATGTATGCCGCGGCAATTATGTTTCGACTTATGCTGGAGTAGGTGGAGGTTACGAGCCTATCGCGCAAACGCTCCTGAGCATCGGTAACCACTCCGGCTACTATCTGGAGTTTGATACCGAGCGGGCAGGTGATTTCAAGCCGCTTTGCTTCCACGGAAGAAGGCAACCACCTGACAGAGGATCAGCAATGGCGCAAGCTTGCTTTCATTAAAGAGATTGCCGAAGAGATCTGGAAGTAATCGAGAATTTTACGTGGATCAAAGAAAAGTTATTAGAGTAATAAATAGAGAGGAGGTGTACCGAGCCGTTCGATGGCTTTTGGGACACCCCCCCCCTTTTCATATCTTCCAACTTGCTCATTCTCTCAAATCGCTGCTCCATTGCGACGCAATTCCTTCTGCAGCATCGCAACAGGCAGTTCCCGCGGGTCAACCTTCATCTGCACAGCTAATGCAGCGGCTGTTCCCGCGGCCTGCCCCGTAGCCATGCAGCTTGGGGTCAAGCGTGTTGTTGCATGGGCCACGTGTGTGGTGGAGATGCAGCGTCCTGCCGCAAGCAGATTTTGAATATTGCGTGAAATCAGAGAGCGATACGGAATATCGTACGCCCCGTCCCCTTCAATAAAGGCCGCTACGACACCCTGACCCGAGGGATCATGAATATCAATCGGATAGCCACTTCTGGCGATTACATCGTCAAACTTTCGCCCTGTAACCACATCGTCCCTGGTCAACGCATAATGCCCGATAATTCGCCTGGATTCACGGATACCAATCTGCGGTGCTACCGCTGAGATCGAAGCCCGCTCGAATCCAGGCACATCACGCTGCAAAAACTCAGCGATCATCAGCACCTGCTTCCTGCCTTCCTGTTCAGCAGAGGTCAGATCCTCTGCATCCGTTGCATCGAGTCCCTGTACCCGAGTGCAGTTAATCAATACTTCGTCTTCAGCCGGTCCGGTAAAAAACAACACCTGATCGCGATTAATCGGCACACCTGCTTTTTTCCATTGGGAATAGAAGCCGCTCACTCCCGTTAACGGAATACTGTCCAGTTCTTCGAACGGGGTCTTGGCATAGAAATCTTCCGGGTGCTCCTGCATATAGTGCTTCACTCGTCCAAGGTCCACGCCACGCATTCGGAACTTCATGGTCATCGGTTGGGATTGGTTGTCCTCATCCCGTCCCTTTGCAACAGCAGCGCCCGCAAGATAAGCCGCATCCGCATCACCGCTGGCGTCCACGAATACGTTCGCTTTGAGCTCCATTCGGCCAGATTTATTCGCCAGACGAACTGCCGCAACCCGATCATCCACCATAACCACTTCATCCACGAAGCTGTGCAATAACAACCGGACACCTGCCTCCTGCAGCATCTCCGCCGCAACCACCTGATAGATCGCCGGATGGTACGGCGTAACGGTGTGCACAAAACCAACCGTATCACGAAGATGCCCTGGAGAGCCGCCACGCGCCTGCAGCCGGTCAACGATTTCCTGGGCGATGCCCCGAATCACCTGCTCACCACTCTCCGTATGGAAGGTCATCCATGGGTAGACCATGGCGGCAGTCGACATTCCACCAACGAATCCGTACCGCTCCACCAATACCGCTCGAACACCTTGTCGTCCAGCAGCGATGGCTGCCGCTATACCCGCCGGACCTCCTCCAACAACAACCACATCCGCTTCTTCCTTTTTCATACCCTTCCGTTCACTCAAGTGATATCACTCCTTCCGTTCTATTGCATGGGCTACTCTTTCAGTCCCGTCATGGCAACTCCCTCAATGAAGCGCCGCTGTGCCAGGAAAAAGACAATCAGAAGTGGCAGGGTCGCCATGACGGTGGCGCTCATCAGATATTGCCAGGCTGTGCCCACTTCATCCGTGAATAGGGATAACCCAAGCGGCAGCGTCATCAATTCACGTGAGTTAATGAAAATCAACGGATCGAAGAACTCATTCCAGATCGTCACAAAAGTAAAGATCGTCAGCGTAGCCATACCGGGCTTGGCAATTGGCAGCATAATTCGCGCATAGATCCGGAATCGGTTGCAGCCATCAATCATCGCCGCTTCCTCCAGCTCGGTAGGTACCGTAATGAAGAACTGCCGCATCACAAAAATGCCAAACACGCCGCCCGCCCCAAAGATCGGCAGTAAAATCAGCGGAAGATGGGTATCAATCCACCCCAGCTGCCGCATGAACAGAAACATGGGAATTGCTGTCACCTCATGAGGAATCATCATCGCACTCAGCAGGATGAGAAATACCACATTACGTCCCTTGAACGGAATTTTGGCAAATGCGTACCCGGCGAGAGATGCAAAGAATACTGTACCCACCACAACCACAGCAGCAATATATACACTGTTAAAATAAAAGCGATGAAACGGAATCAATCGAAAAACATCGATGTAGTTCTGAAATCGGAACGTATCCGGTATCCACTGCGGTGGATAGGTGAATATGCTCTGGGGCTCCTTGAATGACGTCGATATCATCCAGATAAATGGAACAATCATGATCAGCGAGATCAGTGTCAGCAACAAATACGTCCCAAGGGCACTGCCTGTCTTGCGAATCGAAGGATTAGGCATCGCCTTCATTGAATACCCACCTCTTTCGAAGCTGCCATTGCAGCAGCGTCAGGATTAGCACGATAAAGAACAGCACATACGCAAGCGAAGAAGCGTAGCCGAACTGAAATAATTTGAATGCTTTTTCCCAGATATAATAGACCAATACCTTGGTGCTGTTGCTCGGCCCTCCCTGTGTCATGACGTAGATCTGTCCAAACACCTTGAGCGAGCCAATCACTGTCATTACCATGGTCAAAAACACCGTCGGCGTAATCATGGGTAACGTGACGTGAAAGAAGGTCCCCCTTCTGCCCGCGCCGTCCAGTGTTGCCGCTTCGTAAAGCGAACGCGGCACCTGCTGAATGGCTGCAATGAACAGCACCATATTCAGACCCACATTTTTCAGTACACTCGTCACAATAACGGCAGGCATCGCCAGATCCTGATTGTAGAGCCAAGCCGGACCCTTGATACCTATCATCAACAGAAGCTGATTGATCAGTCCCGACTCTGTCGCATACATCAGCTTCCATACGATGGACCATACAATCAGCGAGGTCATGACCGGAACGAAGATGGCTGTTCGGAAAATCCCGATGCCGCGCAGGTTTCGGGATAATAGCAACGCGAGCAGCAGAGCGAGCACAATGTTAAGCGGTACAAGCCCCGCAGTGAAATAGACCGTATTGGCAAGCACCTTCCAGAACATGGCGTCTGTCATCACATTCCGGTAGTTCTCCAGTCCAATAAAATGATGATCCCCCAGCAGCGGCCAGTCGGTCAGGCTCATGTATAGCGCCAAACCCATGGGAAACAGCAGCAGCAGGGTAAACCCGAGCACCATAGGTGATACAAACAGCCATCCCGCGATCTGGGCCTCTCTAGCGAGCGGACCTCTTCCAGTACGCTTGCGTGAATGGGTCACAGTCAGGCCCTCCCCTTTATCAAATTTCTTCCTGAAACGAATATTTACACTTGCCACTCCGATGACAGAACAACCTTCCGATCGCTGTTATCCCCAGATTTTTTTGATTCAATTTTACAAAGGGGAAAATCCGGGGATAAAGGCGAAGCGTATGCTTCCGATGCAGCTTTCCTTCAGAAAGCTTTTAGCTCCGTTTCTTCAGGTTATTTCTGTCCTCTACGTTCTCTTGTAAATGTTTAGTTCAACTTATATAGTCCGGACAGTTCACACTGTCCACCGCATTGCGGAAGCCGTTAACAGCCCTTCGCAGCTGTTCCTCTGCTCTGCCAGTTACAACCGCCCCCAGCATGATCGCCTTGACCCCGGTATCGTGCAGCACTCGAACATCCTCTGGCACCAGCTTACGCTGGGAAGGAACCAATACCGGAATCTGCGCCTGCAAGACCAGATGGCGATACTTGAGCACATCTGCAAAGCTTAGCGGTGTACCATATTCATTCCCGGGCACAATGGATGCCTCCAGGGCGGTGAAGCCGTAATGAGCCGCCGACGTGACGAGGGAAGGTTCATATTCGTCATTGATCGCAAACGTTGGGTCCAGCCCCAGGTTACCCAGCATGAAGGACGGCAAGTGATGTGCATAGATGGAATAGAAGTCCAGACCCAGGCCTGAAAGGCGTTCCACATCCTCCCTCCGCGCTCCATCAATACTGCCGGACGGCACAACCCCAATCGGGCCGCCAAACTCGCTGCGGATCGCCTGAAAAACTTCGGCATAGTTGTCCAGTGGACCAAAATGATTCCCGCTGGCGCGATGGCCGACATTATAATGCACCTTCAGTGCATCAGCGCCCTCTTCAATTGCTGCCCGGGCCAAAGATAGATCGTTCTCGGGTAGGCTAACCACAAGTGACAGGGCTTTCCGATCAAGCAATGCCTTGAATTTGCCCATCCCACTCACCTCCTGTTTCTATAAAATTATTTATTGCTGCAGTACACCTTGGATCTCTTCCTGCATTTGCTTCAGATTATCCGCGGGTGTCGCTGAACGGGCGAACAGGCGGTCAAATCCCTGCAGCACCGCATTGTCGATATCCTGCCAACGGATATGGCCGGGAATCAAGCGCGCTTTTGGCATTTCATCAATCACCGCCTGTACAATATGCTCCTTGCTCGGATTATTCGGCTGATTAATGAACGCATCGGAGTTCAGAACAGAGGTCCGCGGAGGCACAAAGTAGGTGGCCGTCGCCTGAATGCCCTGCTCACTGGCAAAGTACTTCAACAGCTTCTTGGTTTCCTCCGGATGTTTGCTATCGTTGAACATGGCATATCCTGCCTGCCCCAGCATCGGTACGCTGCCAAGTGAGCCGGAGGGCATGGGAGCGATACTCCATTCAAAATTCGTAATCTCTCTTGCTTTGGAGACATAGCTGTAGTTATCGAAGAACATGCCCACATTGCCAGCATCGAAGCTGACCTGCTCGCCTGCTTTTGGATGCGATTCATCGGTGAACATCATGCGCTCCAGCAGTTCAAAGGTCTGTACGCCATAAGCATCGTTCCAGGTAAACTTCGTCATGTCTTCATCGAACGGGCCGCTGCCATTGGACCAGGAATACGAGGAGAGCACAGCCCAGGTCTTCCAGTCGCGAAAAAAGTTGGCACCATAGATCCGGTTGGTCGCCTCCTTGCTGGTAATCGCCTTGGCGGACTTCTCGAACTGTTCCCATGTCCATTGCCCTTGGCTGGCAAGTGTATTCGGGTCGGTCAGGCCGGCTTTGTCGAACAGCGTTTTATTGTAGAACATGACCACCGGAGGTGTGGAAAAAGGCAGCCCCAGCAGCTGATCGCCATCACGGAACAAATCCAATGTACTTGGTATATAATCGTCCAGCTTGAACTGTGCATCATTCTTAAACTCGGATACATCGGCCAGGATGTGATTAGATTTGAATTGTGGCACCATCCGCTCCGATACCCAGGCGATATCCGGGAGAGAGCCGCCAGCGGCAAGCACCGAAATTTTTTGCTGGTATTCCGCGAAAGGGACGGATTCCATCGTTACCTTGATGCCTGGATTTTCCTGCGTGAAGCCATCGATCAGCTTGTTGTATACATCCATATGTGCCTGATTGCCCCACATCATGAATTTCAGCTCAACCTCTCCATTCTCCCCGGCTGCTTGCTCAGGATCACTGCCGGAATTGGAGCTTGTGCAGCCGATTGAAGCAGTAATCATGAGTAAAAGTATCAATATCAGTCCTGCTTTTTTCATGAAAATCCCCCTTATGGACTTAGTGGTATACATGTGCAATCAAAGTATAACGAAGGCATCGGCCGCTCATAAATCACGTCAATTACAGAAATGGTATGGTTTTTCAAGAAATACTGAATCGGTCACGATATTCCCCTGCTGTCCATCCCACCTGCTGCTTGAATACCAACATGAAGTGCTTGGGACTCTGATGCCCGGATAACCTTGCAACATCATAGATTTTGAGCCCCGTGTTAATCAGCAGCCACTTGGCACGTTCCATACGAGCCTCAGCGATGTATTCGGAGTAATTGGTCCCTGTTTCGCTCTTGAACAGCTGGCTTAGATAGGTGGGGTTCAGATTAACCAGAGCTGCTATGGTCTGAAGTCGCAGATCCCCATCAGGATGCTGCTTGATATGCTCTTTCACATCTCGGATAATCTTCCGTGTATCTCCGCCAGAGTGCTCTGCTTTCCCAGAAGGCTCAGTAACTGGAAGGGTTGAAATGCCGTACCTGCGATCCAGCAGCAATTGAATTTTTTGGATGCATAATGCCAGTTCATGACGTTCAATCGGCTTCAGCAAATAGTTCAACACCCCGTATTCCATCGCCCTGCGTGCATATTCAAACTCCCCGTAGCCGCTAATGATGATCATCAGCAGTTCAGGGTACATATCTCTTGCTTTGGATACTAATGTCAATCCGTCCATTTCACGCATGCGAATATCTGTGATCAACACATCCGGTACTTCGCATCTCAGAAAATCCAGTGCCTCGGCTCCGCTCGAAGCTTCACCTGTTACCTCGAACTGAGGAGCCGCCTGTACAATCAGCTCTCTCAGCCCCTGACGGATGACCGTCTCATCCTCCACAAGCAATACTTTATACATGTGCTTCATTCCCCTTTCGGTTGAAGTTGAATGGATATCGTGACCGCCAGACCCTGCCCAGGACTGCCATCGACGCTCAGGCTGCCGCCTTCTCCATACATGAGTCGGAGCCTTTGAGAGATATTGTTAAGTCCCAGCCTGTCCCCGGCATGGCAGCGCAATGCCTCACTGGAAGGCTGCCGAGCAATGGATTCATTTAATTCATCAATCTCGGCTTGAGCCATGCCTTTGCCATTGTCACGCACAATAATCAGCAGCTCCTCATCAAATTTCAATGCAGATACCCAGATCACCCCGCCATCCGCTTGCCCTTCAATGCCATGGTAGACCGCGTTCTCCACCAGCGGTTGCAATACCAGCTTGGGAATCAGACACTCCGTCACAGCTTCATCGATGTCATAGATTACCTCCAGCTTGCCGTCATAACGTACCTGTTGAATACGTACATAGGATTGTACAAAAGCCAATTCTTCCTGAAGCGGAACCCTCCGGTCCACCTTATCAATCGTATAGCGCAGCAGCTTGCCAAGTGCCGTCACCATATCAGACACCTCAGCGTGCTTCTGACGGACAGCCATCATGTTGATGGACTCCAATGTGTTGTATATAAAATGGGGATTGATCTGGCTCTGTAATGCTGACAACTCTGCCTCTCGCTCTTGAATGCCCAGCAGAAATACCTCGTTGAACAGTCTATGGATCTCTTCCATCATTCGATTAAAGCCCCGGCTAATCTGTCCGAACTCATCATTGCTGAAGTGCGCTACCCGCTGGCTAAAGTCTCCCTGCTCCACCCGAATCATATTGTGCTTCAATCGAATAAGCGGCCTCGTTATGCGATAGGATAAGAGAACCGCGAGAACCGCTACGGCTGCCATACATAACACAGCAAATCCAAACGTAAACGTGAGCATCTCGCCAGACTCCTTCTGAATAACGGCAATAGGCGTAAGGCTGATCACCGAAAGTCCTGAATAGCTGGAATGGTGTTGTACATAGAGATAGGGCTTCCCATCAAGAACAACCTTTTGATTTCCTGCGTAGTCTTGAAGCTGGCCATGCGTTAACAGTTGGTCGTATGCGGACAGACCTCCGGCTGAGGTCCGTTCGAACAGGAGACGCTGCTTGCTGTCGATAATCATCAGGCTCGCATTTTGCTCAAAATTCAGATTGGATAAGAGCTGACCGAAGGCTTCCAGCCGGATGTCGATCAGAATATAGCCCAGTCGCTGGAGTGTACCCGGATCACGAATCTCACGAGCAACCGATATATACAGCTCTTCATGACTGCCCGTGTAATAGCTGGGTTTGTGCGGAGGAAGCAGACGCCATTCCCCTTCCGAGCCGTTAAGTTCTGCAAACCAGTTATCCTGCCTGCTGTCCCATACCGGATTCACTGCCAACGAATCCAGATTGGAGAACAGGATGCCGCTGTTGCTGATCAGATGGATGCCACGAATTTCAGGTCGGTCGTACGCTTGACCGGACGTGTAGAGCTTCATTTTCAGATAATCATCGGACCTCGCCCATGTACCCGACCCCATCGGAGCATTGTATTTGCCCAAAATGCCGAGCACCATCTGATCATAGAGCGGCAAGAGCGACAACCGCTCGAAGTCCTTGAGCAGCCGATTCAGATTGGTATTAATCTGGCGAACAATATCAATGGTGAACTGCTCCGTCTTGCGATCAATCGTCTGTGAGAAATGCAGGTAATTCACCACTCCCTGCAAGCTTAGCGGCAGCAAGGTCAACGCCAGGAACAACAGGAGCAGCTTGGTGCGCAGGTTCATGTTTCTTCTGGAATAACCCTGTACCTTGTCCATCATTTCCGTTCATCCCTCCCTCTCCCGATCATTGTATGAGCCCTCTTCACAGATCAATCTGGATATAACTGGGGTCATCATATCCAGTTTTAATGATCGTTGGCTATCCTGCCAACCATGGGATTGGTACGGAATTTCAAGATTGAAGCGCAGGTTTCGGGAAAACGCAAAAAAGCCGACTGTATCGCTACAGTCGACTACTCTTCTATTGCATAGAAAAACCGACTGCATTATGCAATCGGCTGTCTTTTCATAAAGTGTTTTTTATATTTGAAGCGATTATATTCATTAATTAGCTCGTCCAATACCATGGACTGTTGAAGGACTTTGTAGTCTTGCATGCCATGATATTCCGCCAAACGACTTAACTCTTGCCTGTTCCGTTCGATTTGGTCTCTGATCTGCTTCGGTTCTCTCATAGCATGCACCCCCTCTTTTTAAACCATTTTAGGATACATTGCCAAAAAATTCATATTTTATTCCTTTGCAAAATAAAATGTTTGTTTACAAAGGAATACTTTCATAACACATCATTTTGCATTAATCCGTGAAAATCGTCACAACTACAATATATAGACGTGTATTCCTCACACCCAGCTACATATCGAACTCTCGAAGAAATAGAGACTCTTAACCCAGAAGCAAAAGACAGAAACACGTTATAAATTATGTTCCAATCGTATGCTGAACTTTACTCACTCTGGAGCGGATTAAAATCCCTGCTACACGCACCAAAACCATAGCAGCGGTCATTAATATAAATGCAGGACCGATATTCTGAAGATCCAATTGATGCTCATTTGCATACTGATATGCTTGCTGCGGATGATGCGTGATCCATTCCACCGGGACGATGCGTAGCAGGAATGCTGCCGCCCAGACGACCACACTGCCTATCCCCACTCGGGTATACCACTTACCTGCCGTCGCATCGAATTCCATACGCGTTATTCCGAGCACAATCGTTCCGAACAATGCCCCTACAATCACGGCCACCAACAAAAACAGCACATTATTGCCTGTAAAAGTCATGTCTTTAAGGAATTTTGCCGCATAATAACCCATAATAACGAAAGGCAACAATAAACGATAATAACGTACTGGCTTTCGTCCAATTGAAGTGAATACTAATACCGCAAACATGATGATCATCTGAACCCACATGCTCGTAGTCATACGTTGTTCCCCCTGTAATTTGCTTGATTTGATGCTTTAAGCATAGCAGGGAGAACACCACTCTAGCGTCCATAAACGGATGGATAAAGAGGTCCACCTATGGGTGGATTACAGAGGAAGATAAGAGCGTTAACAAATTAGTGTTTCTCTCTTAGTCGAATATATTTATTAATCAGTTCATCCAGTACCATAGACGACTGCTTAAGAACCTTATCATCATGCATGCCATGCTTCTCCACCAACCAACGCAAATGTTGCCGATTCTGCTCGATTTGATCTCTTAGGATTCTCGGCTCTCTCACAGCATGCCCCCCTTTTTAAAACAATTTAGAATACATCTTTTATCCTCTATTTTTTTCGTTTAAGCCCTTAGTACTGACAAAAACATATGATGTTTTGCAGAATTTTGTAAAAATGATTCTTTAGAAAACTTTTATATCCATTTTTCGACCTGATTATTGAACACAAAAATAGCCTACTGCAAAAACAGTTGGCTGTTTGAATATATATTATAATTTATGCAATATTGTTCGATTGTAATATCTGTTGATATTTAACGTTTATTTCTTCATTAGCAAATCTTCTATATTCCCCATACAGATTTACACATTTTATTAAGGCTACAGATACTTACAAACTCGCATTTGGATGAAGCAAGCTGATTAATGTTTTGTATTGGTTCTCTAATTCTTTAGATAAATGACTCTTAAACTCTCCATAAAGATCAATACACTTTAATGTTGCCGCATCATCTTTAACAAAAATGGATAACTCCAAACTTATAAGTAGCGACTTCGATCCAGAATCGTACCTATGTCTTCTAAAGTAATAAACTGATAGCTCATAAAATAATATAACTCTTCGATAATACCAGCTTTGTTCTGTGTACGCCCCTCTTAAATAAGTATCATTGAATTGTATAGCAATCTCTTTTTCAAACTTGACCAATAAATCATCCACATCATATTGATGCCTGTTAGCAGATTGAAGAATTTTAACCAAAGCAGGAAGAATTTCTGCTTCATCTTTCTCGATACAATTAATGTAATCAGGTATAACTTCTCGTACGCCCATCATTACTTGATACAAATATTTATTAAGTTTAGCCAAATATCTAATCTTTCGATCAATGAGCTTATCCTCAATTCCGTAAGTCTCAACGATTTTCTCATAAATATCAGTATATCGAAGAGCTTCTTTATAATTTTCGGAGCAATCATGGTAATTCGCAATAAGCAAGTTAGAATAAGCTTTATATACATATAGTGGATACTGTGTTTTACTAGTAAGCTTTTTAGTTTGTCTCATGGCCACATCCGACTGCTTTTCTAATTGGCAGGCTAAGTCTCTCATTCTATCCCATTCATGTAATCCCCAGTATGCATTCGCTAGATCCTTAATTGCATCCAGCTGATAGTCTTCATCTAATCGTTCTATGAATGGTTCTAATTTGGAAATGAGTAGTCTATTCACTTTCTGGTCATGACCAATATTAATAAGAAAAATACGGTACTGGCACAGTGCTAATCTTTCCGAATGCTGATATTTCTCACCTGCGGCTACGCATTCATATAAAATAAGCGCCGCTTCATTCATTTCTTTGGAATATAGATTCTCTGCCATTTCAAATAGTTCTGAAATATAGGATCGATCATCTGTAACCTGATAAACCACCTTTTTAATACAGCCTAGCTTGTTAAGTTCAGCGCAGCGATACAGGAACGGTTCCAAACGCCTCCAATGAGGGGCAGCTTCCACAAAACATTCCACACTGTACATTTCGTAGAAGTATCCCTTCTCCAAACCCATACCAGATGTGATTTGATCCAACTGATTCATAGCTAGAGGTCTGCTGCCCTTGAGGATAGCACTTAATGTACCAACGTTGACACCCGTGACATCTGAGAATTGCTGTAGTTTATATCCTTGTTCTCTTATGTGATTCTCTATATATGTGCGTATCGTAGGTGCAAGTTTCAATTCTCCCACCCCCATCAACCAAACTAACTTAAGGATTCATCAGTTCTTAATATATGTAATTTTAATCCTGAATTTTACAATGGTCAATCTGCGCAAAATAACAAAAGGTTTACTTCCGTTTACGGAAATAAACCTTTTAAAATATATCAACCTCATTGCTTGGTTACTACAATCCTCCACCACCATGCACAGTAAGGAGTGCTTCAATAGGAAACCAATTATTAAATGAACCTAATTGACCAACATTTATAAGAATAAAACTAAGCAAGATTAAATATAGGATTCTCTTTTTTATCATAATAATTCTGTACCTCCATTATTATTAATTTATACTGATGTTCAATATCCGCAGTAGCTATATTCCTATATTTTTCATATAACGCCACACAGCGAATAATATCAGTTTGATTGTTTAGCTTCACAGATTCTTTCAGACAATAGACCAGTTGCTTAAACCCCTCAGTAAATTGTTTACGATTGAGGTGATAGATCGTCCGCTCAAGTAAAAATGTGATATACATATCCGAATTGACCTGTTCAGTGTAACCCTTTAATTGAGTGATTTCTGAATTTATCCGGGCGTTATACTTGTAAAGAATTTCATCGATATTATTATCGAATTTATTAGCAGCTTCTAATATATTAATCATTGCTGGCAAAAGTTCAGTTTCGTTATTTTCAATGAAATTAATATAAGCTGGCAAGATATTTAGGTCACCCATCATCAGCCTGTACAGATAGGTATTTGCTTCTGTCCATCCTGCAAATTTATCAATATAGATCTGATCTTCCTCATCAGGTTCAGAAATTTTCATAAGATCCCCATAGATCTCTGTATAATGTAGTGCCTCTGCATATTTCCCTTGCCTCTCACATGCGGAGGATTTAAGTAAATTTGAATATGCTCTATATACAAATAAGGGATAAGCGGTTAATCGATTACTTTTATCCGTTTTTTTCTTTGTATACGATTGTAAGATTTTTGTTTTTTGCTCCAGCTCATCAGAAAGGGAAAATAACTTGTCCCAATATCTCAAAGCCAAATATGTATTCGCCAGATCCTTGATCGCATCCAGCTGCCGTTCCTCATCCAGCCTATTAATATATGGCTCGAAGTGCACGGCCGCCCTGAGATTTTCATGCTGATCCTGACCTAGAGATAGTGTGAAAATGCGATACTGGCACAACGCGAGACGTTCCGAGTGTTGGTACTTCTCACACTCCGCAACGCATTCATATAACATGCGGGCCGCTTTCTTTTGTCCTCGTTCAAGCATACCTTCTGCCATCTCGAACAATTCGGAAATATAGGAGCGGTCATCCGTCACTTGCTGGACTATCCTCTGAATACATTCGAGCTTGTCCAGCTCGGCGCAACGTTGCAGGAAAGGCTCCAGCCTTCTCCAATGTGGTGCAGATTCCACGAAACATTCCGCACCATAGATTTCGTAGAAATGACCTTCCTCCAACTTCATGCCTTCGGTAATTAGATCCAGTTGAGCCATGGCGATTGGCCGCGTCCCTTTGATGATCGCACTTAACGTTCCAGCGTTCACACCCGATATATCGGCAAAGTATTGCAGGGTATAGCCCTGTTTCCTGATGTAGTCCTCAATAAAGGAGCGTATCGTAGTTGTAGGTTCCATGTCTCCCACCTCCACAATGAAAATCCATAAATTTGAATTTATATGATATGCACAATTTTAATCCTAAATTTTACAGCGGTCAATAAAAATCGTGGCAATTTCCTGCCCATATGCCTAAGGTTGAGTGGCTTTAATCCGCCTTATAGAAAAAATCCATTAGAAGAATGCATGGCAACATGGTAAAGTTAGCTTTAGCTTGAATATCCTACTATTTCCATAGGATTAGACAACCCAGGTGCTTTTCCAATCCAATCCGAGGGGATGGTTAGATGAAATTTGCCCTATTTAGTCTCATGATGAATCTTCCAAATGCCGTAACTGGTGAATCACTAACGACACAACAGAAGTTCCACAATATTTTGGAACAAGCCAAACTGGCCGAACGGCTGGGATTCGATGCATATGGGATCGGCGAGCGGCATGGCGAACCTTTTCTATCTTCCTCACCTCCCGTCGTGCTGACCGCCGTCGCTGCTGCCACTTCACATATCCGGTTGCTAACAACGGTCACTGTCCTCAGTATACTTGATCCGGTACGGGTTGCCGAGGATTATGCCACGCTGGATCAATTATCGGGCGGACGGCTGGAGATGATCATCGGGAAAGGCAATGATCCTCGGCACTATCCCCTGTTTGGCATCAGCGAAGAGGAACAATGGGATTCACTCGGTGAACGCTACGAACTGCTGAAACGGCTGTGGACTGAAGAGAATGTAACCTGGCAGGGAACGTATCGCCCTCCCCTTCAAGAGGTTACCACTCAGCCGAGACCGCTCCAGCAATCCATTCCGATCTGGCATGGCAGCGCATCGAGCACCCGCTCTACCGAGCTTGCAGCTAAGTATGGCGAACCGATATTTAGTTCGAATTCCTTCCACCCTCAGGCAAAATATAAAGCGTTAATTGACCATTACCGGGAGCGTCTCGATTATTATGGTCATGATGCGAACCAAGCGGTGGTTGGCTCCGGGGCAGGCAGCCTGTACCTCGCAAATACACGCGAAGAGGCGATCCGTCGTTATACGCCTTATTATGAGGCATTTCATGCTACGGCCTCTGCGCAGCACAACCAGTCACCTTTTAAGGACCTGGAGGATAACATTGCGCATGGCCCTGTACTGATTGGTAGCCCAGAGCAGGTCATTGAGAAGATCCTGAATTACCATGCCGCATATGGACATCAGGTACTGAGCATTAGCGTGGATGGACTCAGCCATGCGGAGCAGCTGGAGCAGGTAGAACGCTTCGCCCAGGATGTAGCGCCAGTGTTACGACGCGAAATCCCCAGTTTCATATGGAACGAACCCCCGCTCTTGAACCAGTCACTTCCCTCTTCCACTTCGCATTCTCCCGATTCATGGCCCCCAGCCATCTCACCGATCTTCCAGGTATAGTTCTCGTTCTCCAGACACTCCCCATTCATCCACAAGCCTTTTGCATCCAGGGTGATTCTTGCGAATCGCCCTAACCCTCCCGCAAGATGCCTTCCTCTATGATCAAGATTTAATGCCTTCAAACAAAGAGATCAACGAACGCTGCACGAATTCAGTATCTAACGATTCGCCAGTCACCAACATGCGATAGAACATCGCTCCATAGACGAGGTCTATACACAGTCCGATGTCACAATCCTTTTTCAACTCTCCCCGTTCTACACCTTTTTCAAAAATTCCCCACGCTTCGCGCCGACGAGGCTGAATGTATCTGGTTCGGTATTCTTTTGCAAGTTCTGGATCAGACTGTCCCTCTCCGACAATCTGTGTAATCACTTTTCCTTCCCGGCTGCTCAAAAAATCGACCAGATTGCTCGCATGAATGCGCACATCTTCAAATACCGATCCTGTATCCGGTACGGGCAATCGTGCCGTTGCCGCAGACATGTACCCATCCATAATGACAGCACCTTTACTAGGCCACCATTTATATATCGTTGCTTTGCTCACCTTAGCACGTTCAGCAATTTTTTCGATCGTAACGGCTCCGAAGCCGTGTTCCAGTAATAAATCATAGGAAGCTGCAAGAATCGCATTCTGGGTTTCCACATTGCGGGGACGCCCTCTTTTGGCTGTCATCATAAGCCCTCCTTGTATAACTAACAAAACCATCTGTAATTCATAAAAACGATACGTTTATTATACTAAATCACCGATAAATTAAACAATTTCAAGCTCACTTTACCTCGATAATAAAAAAAATGTCCACACCTATTTACAATACTAAACGTTTAGTTTATTATATGTCTATAATTAGTAAACGCATCGTTTAGTAATTAGCATTCCAATATACGAGTACATTAATGAAAATGAATTTGAGAACATGTGGAGGATGATGATTATGCATATGCAAAACGAAGTAAAGCCTAACCCGGTTCCAAGCTGGTTGATTTTACTTTTGGCTGCGGCGTGTGGGCTGATTGCGGCAAACCTGTACTATGCTCAGACGGTTATAGGACCAATCAGCGTTACAACAGGGCTTTCCTCTGCTGCTGCTGGATTGATTGTGACATTAACACAGATCGGTTATGTTATTGGCCTGCTGTTTATCGTTCCGCTCAGTGACATTGTGGAGAATAAACGGCTGGTCACTTTTTTCCTTGTCATTCTGGTTGTTGCATTGATTGCCGCCGCCTTTTCTTCCCATGCTGTATTATTTCTGACAGCTTCCCTCGTTATCGGGATCGGTTCAGTTGTTGCGCAAATTCTGGTCCCTTATGCCACCTACCTCACTTCGGAGGAGCAACGCGGACGGGTCGTCGGGAATGTGATGAGTGGTCTGCTGCTGGGCATCATGTTGGCTCGGCCTGTCGCAAGTTTTATTACGAGTATGCTCAGCTGGCAAGCGGTCTTTGTCTTCTCTGCAATCATGACCGTACTGCTAGCACTGCTTCTGTTACGCGCACTTCCTGCACGTCAGCCACAACCTGCAATGAATTACGGACAATTGATCCTCTCATTAGGTTCCCTGCTCAAAACATTTCCAATGCTCCGCCGCCGAGCCCTCTATCAAGCCAGTCTGTTTGGCGCGTTCAGCTTGTTCTGGACTACAGTTCCCTTGCAGCTCGCCAATGAATATGGCATGTCCCAGCAGGGAATTGCCTGGTTTGCACTGGCTGGTGTCGGAGGTGCTATCGCAGCACCTATTGCCGGAAGATGGGCGGATAAAGGGTTTACCCGCATATTAACCGGACTCGCCATGGTCATTGCGGCTGCATCTTTTGGGCTCGCCTATGTGTTCCAGGGCCACTCTACCGCTACCCTTATTCTGCTTGTGGTCGTTGCTATCACACTGGATATGGCAGTCTCGGGCAATCTGGTGCTGGGACAGCGCATCATTTATTCGTTGAGCGAAGCAAGAGGACGGGTAAACGGAATTTTCATGTCGATCTTTTTTGTAGGGGGCGCGATTGGATCATCTCTTGGCAGCTGGTCCTATGCGCATGGAGGTTGGAGTCTCACCACACTGATTGGTCTGGTGATGCCTCTGCTGGCACTCGTATACTACTTAACGGAAAAGAAAGTTACCGTCGTCAGTAACCCATAACCATCCTTCCATACGCAAACAAAGGGCAGAGTGATCTTTAGGATCAGCTTCTGCCCTTTTCCCTTTATACTCATATCAACACAGTCAGATGTGCAGCTGCCCAAATTGCATCATTACTATATCTTCAAGTCCCATTAACCAAAGGCCTTTATCCATCATCATTTCATGACACTAAATTTCTTGGTCGTTGTCCTAACCTTGTCATCCTCTCCCCACACAATGACACCTACAACTTTGGTGACTTCCATTTCCATCGAAGCGATCTCATCTGCATATTGTTCGAATGCATTATTGAGTGATTGACCCTTCTGTGAAAACACAACATAGCTCACTTCGTCGTTGTCAGCTGAGCAGGATTTAGCCAATTGGATCAATTGATTCTCCCCAGCCTTCAGAATAACCGTGCTATACCGGATGCCCGCATGCTGAACGCCGCTAAGATCCAGTACAGGTGTATCAGAATATAAATCCGGCTCTTTAAGGGCTGCTTGTCCCATCAATAAGGCAGCTACATTCGCTGCGGCACCAATCTCCAAATTTTTATCCAATATAATAGCTATTCTCTTCATACGAGTGCATTCACCCTCTGTACTTTTTTTGTAAAACATACCCACGGCATATTGATTCCCTCACGCAATACCTTGTAGGTAACAAGCCCGTAATGATCAGCACAGAGCTGATTCGTGAGCGCAATGGATCTTTCTGAGTAATGCATGACCTTCCTGCAGGCTTCCGGGTTGGACGATACGGTGCTGCTCTCTCTATAGATTATACTGAGTTCAGATAACAAGTATGTAGTTGCCGGATGATGAAAAATAACGTCGATCTGATCAGGACATTCCGCATGGAATCCGGACAGAACCAGCGCAGGAATCTTCTCTACAAAGCTCTCAGACACCACTAATTCGGAATCCATGATGAAACTGTTGAGCTTGGGATAAGCCCCGGGGACCAATAGGCAGGAAATTTCCCCTGATTTCAAGTCTTCCGCGGCCGCTTCAAATTCGGGGTACGGCTTGATTATATCAGAGTTGTTGAGTTTCTTAGCGATATGCATACTGCAAGTCAGGAATCCTTCATCGTCTCCCAATGTTCCCAGTATGGCATATTTGCTTTCAGTAATCTCCATTTTTTTCTATTTCCTCCCTTTTATTCAAATTCGGTAAGATCGTATACCAAAAAAAATCTATTGTCAATTAACACTTTAACGTGGCAAAAATTTTACAAACACCGTATTGAAAATGGAATATTTTTGTATATAATGTTATGAAATGGTCTTTTTCTATTTTTTGTTCTTCATTGAAGGAGGATTTATGAAAACAATTGTATACATATCTGATTTCAGGCTTCCACTTGGCTTAAACTTCGTAAAACCTTTGAAAAAATTTACTGATTACAAAAAAATTCTGATTATTGAACGTCACAATCTGCTTCATGATTATTTGCTTGAGGACTTCTTCGATGAGATTAGATACGTGGACCACTTGGAATCCGTGGATGACATCAGGGAACACATTATTGAAATCCGACGTTCCCATTCCATCGTAGCTTTGTTAACTCCGGGTGAGAATGCGATTGAGATCGGCGGCCAGCTTCGATCCGAATTTGGTATCCCCGGTATGCAGCGCAACCAGGCTGAAGCCGTCCGCAATAAATGGATTATGAAACAGATGCTCCATCAACGAGGAATTCGGACTTCTGACATTGCAATCGCTCTTAATGAACAGGATTACATTCGTTTCACTGATACACACGGGTTCCCGATTATTGTGAAGCCACTCAGCGGATTTGGAAGTATAAATACGTTCAAACTTTCCAGTATGGAAGAACTGATCCATTACCTCCGAAATCTAAGGAAAGAGCATCAAAGAGATTTGCTGGAGGAGTTCATCAACGGTACAGAGTTTCACTGTGATTCCATTGTCTCGAAGGGGAAAGTTATATTTTCATCCGTTTCCCAATACCTGTATAACTGTTTGGATATTGCTACTAAGCAGAAGCCACCGGCCAGCATTACGTTTCCTGAAGGCACTGAGGCTAACTTTATTCACCACATCAAAGAACTCAATGAACAGGTGATTGCTGCACTAGGGATTAATCATTCCGTAACGCATGCCGAGCTTTTTCTAACTTCGGATGGAGAAGTGGTATTTGGAGAAATCGGTGCAAGAATCGGGGGTTCACAGGTTATGCCTCCTTGTATCAAGAACACACATGGTGTTGATTTATTCGAGGCAGTAAGCGATTTGGAAGTTGGAATATATGAGTTCAACAAACAAAAGACGAATAATAAATATACGGGTATGATCTGCTTCCCTTCTCGCGCAGGAATGATTCAAAGCATATCAGGTATAGAAGATTATGAAGATATCTCCGGCATCATTGAATTCAATGTATCCTATCAAGTGGGACAACGTGCCGGGGACGTGAGCGATACGATGACCAGATCGGGTTTTGCCATTGTGGAGGGGAATTCATTCGAAGAATTGCGTCAAACACTGCTGGATATGTACGATCGCTTCAAGATTGAAGTTACTGTTACCGAACCCGTATAAAACACGGGATGAACCATAAAGGCTTGTATTTGGATTGACAGTTGTATTGGGGAGGGCTGGAATTCTTGTCTTTATTTAAATCATACGCGGGTTTGAGCCGTGAAATATATTACCTCTGTTTAGCCAGAACGATTAACAGCGCAGGAGATTTTGTTTTTTCCCTTATTACCTTAGTCCTGACTTTACAGATGGGGATGAATGTTGTCAGTGCAGGTATCTTTGTATCACTGGCAGCCTTGATTAGTGGACCAGCTGTCCTTCTTGGTGGCTATTTAAGTGACCTTATGGGCAAAAAAACAATTATTGTTACCGGGCAATTGTTGTCCGCCACAATGATAATATGCTGTTCGTTCTGGTCGGGCACCATTACGGTTGGGTATTTACTGATTGCTGTCATGTTCTTCATCAGCATTACTCGCCCTGCTTATAACGCATTAATCATTCAACTGTGTACGGAGGAGAACGAGCGAAAGTCCGCCTTCTCCCTTATGTATTTGGGAGTCAATTTGGGTATAGCCATCGGACCATTGGTAGCCGGTTTTTTCATCAAGGATCATGTCCATATCGTCTTTATAAGTATCGGCACTGTATTTCTGATATCCACCTTCATTATCATCAACCAGGTAAAGATCGGTACAAGCAAGGTAATGACATCTACAGACAGCAAGAATTCTGTACATCTACAATCGAGCCAACCTCCCACTCCTTTATTCAGACTTCTTATGAAAAATCCGCTCGTCGCCTTTTTCATCTTGGTATCATTTCTCAACTATTTTATTTATATGCAATCCTCGTTTAGCCTTCCGCTACAAATGAATGATTCGTTCGGAGAGGACGGGGCAGCATATTACGGCTCAGTCATGACCATTAATGCTATCAGCGTCATTATCCTGACCACCTTGATCCTATCCGTTACACGTAAGTTAACTGCGCTAAACTCCATTGCCACAGGTGCGCTCTTCTATGGAATTGGATTTGGTGCATTGAGCCTGATGGGTTACTTTCCCCATTTCACCATCGTCGCCGTCTCTACCGTACTGTGGACCGTTGGAGAGATTCTGGTGCAAACCAATATCAATCTATATATCGCTTCGCGAGTGCCGGATACACATCAGGGGCGGTTTAACGGCTTGCTGCTATTTGTAGGCTGCCTGGGTTATACACTTAGCCCATACTTGACAGGTATTTTCATCAAAAGCATGGACATGGGGAGCTTATGGATCATTATTCTGGCCTTCAGCTTGGTCTATGCGTTGTGCATGATCATCCTGTGGTATATCGAAAAAAGCTCAACCAGAAATAGTGAAATTGAACCGTTGGATTTATCACAAAGTGTTTGAGCATCTGACCCTATCCTCTGCAAGTTGCTGCAGCATCGAAAATATTCAACCATGGTCAACATCGAAAACAGACGAATTTGTATACGATTCGTTAAACAAAGGGCAGAGTGATCTGTAGGATCAGCTTCTGCCCTTTTCTTTCTACATTCACACCAACACAGTTAAATGTGCATTGGCATCATACTCGATCAACTGCTGCCCCGTACGCAATTTTTGCACCAGATCAGGATTGGCGATAAACGGTCTGCCGAACGCTGCCAAATCAATGCTACGATCTTGCACAGCCTGCTCTGCTATTTTTGCCTCAAGATCCCCTACGCCAATGATGATACCTTCCCACTGCTGGCGAATCGCCTCATGGAAATTCTGCTCCCCATCCCAGACTCTGGTGTACCGATCTGTTGAAGGATGTAAGATTGTAATGCCTGTCTCACGGAACAGATTCAGATAGGCGTTCAGCACTCCAGCATTGTCTGACCAGACATAGGAAGGGTCATCATCTTTTTTCTCGGAAAATCGTACCGATATGCGATCCACGCTAATTTCTTTTTGGACTGCAATGATGATTTCCTTCAGAAAACGCAATCGTCCCTGGATATCGCCTCCGTATTCGTCTGTTCTGTGGTTCGTCTTCTCATTGATAAACTGATCGATCAGATAACCATGAGCTGCATGCAGCTCAATTCCGTCGAATCCAGCCAGTAACGCATTGCGGGCAGCCGTTTGAAATTGTTGAATGGTATCCCGGATATCCTGCACACTCATGGCCTGAGGTATTTGATACGGCTTATGCAACTTATGGACTCTTCCTTGAGCAGGAATGCTTGAAGGTGCCAGCGGCGGGGTACCGATCAGATCGGAGTGAGACAGTCTGCCCACATGCCACAGCTGAGCGATGATGGTCCCTCCGTGTTTATGGACGGCATTCGTTACTTTCTTCCATGATTCGGTCTGTTCAGCCGTATATAGTCCGGGGATGCCATAGGTTCCTTTGCCAGTCAGCGAAGGGTTGATACCTTCTGTAATGATCAGCCCCACACCATCCCGGGCACGTCGCTCGTAATACGCCACCATCTCTTCCGTCGCAGTCCCATCCTGATCATTGGCAAATCCTCGGGTAAGAGGTGCCATCACTAGTCTGTTTCTCAAATGCCATTCGTTGATCTTCACCGGGCTCAGTAATGTAGACATATTTTTCATCACAACTCCTTCTCCATGTCGGCATTTTGCATGATTCCATCGCTCTGTAAAATGCGCTGTTGATAACGATATTGTAAGACAGCATATATATATCGTAAAATGATTGAAATATATAGATATATCTCTCATAGAGATACCTAACATCTCATCTCATTTCAACTCTTTTACAGAGTTAGCATATAATCAGGAGGCCAGAGCCATGGAACTATCGGATATCGACATTATTCTCGCGGTGGCACGGTCCGGCAAAATCTCAAAAGCCGCCAAAGAATTGAATTACGCTCAATCCAACGTCACCACACGCATCAAAAAACTGGAGCAGGAATATCAGGTGCAGTTGTTCAACCGTTTTCCCAAAGGGGTGGTGCTGACTTCCAAAGGAGAACAGTTTGTCCAGTATGCAACACGCATCCGTGACCTGTTAAACGATCTGGAGCAGGATATGACTGATCCCGGTGAGCCTTCAGGCACGTTGAAAATCGGGATTGTAGAGACGGCGGCATCCAGCCGGTTCATGGAGATTCTCAATGAATACCAAGTGACATATCCCGAAGTCTCCATCTCACTTGTTAACGCCACTTCACCCAAATTGCTGCGCAAAAAAATACAAGAGTATGAGATTGATGGTGCTTTTATCAGTGGTGCCTGTGTGAAAGAGGGGCTAAAAGTGGAATATGAAATGCAGGACACAGTGCATATCCTATCCAAACGGATGGACGTACCACCCGAAAGCCTGTGTCAGGTTTCGTGGGTCGTTTTCCCAAAAGGCTGCCCATACCGTGAAATTACGGAGGAATTTTTGCAGGAAGAAGGTTTGTCTGCTCGCAATATGATTGAAGTCAGCACGATGGATAACTTGCTCAGCTGTGTGGAGTCGGGGATTGCTTTTACCATTATGCCTTGCAGCGTTATTCATAAGAAACCGGATGAGTTCTCGGTATATGATCTGGCCGAACGATTCACACATACCACAACGACCTTTGTCCGGGGTGAAGATCGATACGTAAGCAGCGCGCTGGATCGATTTGTGAAGCTGCTAAATCAGAAGTGTATTACGTTTTGAAATAATAGCAGCTCTGAGATGTTGACCAACATACTCATGCTTATCCCTGAATCCTTTAAACCAAATAAAATATGGAACACTGAGATGATTCCTGTAATTACAGCGATAACTGTGGCTAGTACCAGCATATATTTCGTTCCTCTCGGGCTATATGATTATTTAATATTAGCAGAGCCATATGATGAGCGCCTTACAAAAAACTCTTTAAACTCAAAAAAAGAGAAGGCAGGCATCCATTGCACTGCACCTCCAATTGATAGATGTTCTCTAACAAATGGGGTGCAGTTCACCATACGGATGCCTGCCTTTAGCTGTTTTACATTTTATTGTATTTTGAAACCTTAAAATTTACCCGCGCAGTCTGCGGGAACTCAGCGCGTGATGACCATTTTGCAGGAACGTGCTGCGTGTATTCTTCATCAGTTCAATCCGGCGTTCAGCCAGACGATCCGCAGCAATATACGTTGCGATGCCTTCGGTCCGCGACGTGTCAAAGATTTTCTCCAGATTATTGTAGATCTCCCCAACCTTGCTCCAGGCACGGTCCGCATTATAGCCGTTCAGCTCATCCGCAATATTAATTACGCCACCTGCATTGATCACGTAGTCTGGTGCGTATACGATTCCCATCTCATGCAGCTTATCACCATGACGCGGCTCCAGCAGCTGGTTGTTGGCACATCCTGCCACAACCTTGGCCGTGAGCTGTTTCAACGTATCGTCATTAATTGTACCGCCTAATGCACACGGCGCATAAATATCACATTCCACTCCAGTAATATCGGCAGGGTCTACCGCTTTTGCACCGAATTGATCCACAGCCTGTTTCACGGAATCCTTATGGATATCGGTAACGATCAGCTGTGCGCCTTCTTCGTACAAATATTTGCACAGACGCATCGCCACGTTGCCCACACCCTGTACCGCCACGGTTTTGCCTTCCAGGAGATCCGTGCCGAATGCTTCCTTCGCCGCGGCTTTCATGCCTTGATATACGCCATAGGCTGTTGCCGGGGAAGGATTGCCTGAGGAGCCGTAGCTTGGCGATATGCCTGTGACATAGTCGGTCTCCTGATAGATCAGATTCATATCTTCTTCTGTGGTTCCCACATCCTCTGCGGTGACATAACGTCCGTTCAGTCCCTGAATGTATCGGCCAAAAGCCCGGAACATCGCTTCATTTTTGTCGCGGCGCGGATCTCCGATTATTACGGCTTTGCCTCCGCCCAGATTCAGTCCGGATACAGCATGTTTATATGTCATTCCCCGCGCAAGGCGCAAGGCATCTTCAATGGCAGCTTCCTCCGAAGCATAGGTCCACATCCGTGTGCCTCCCAACGCAGGACCGAGTGTTGTATCGTGAATAGCAATAATTGCTTTTAACCCAGAGGCTCTATCCTGGCACAGTACCAGTTCCTCATAATCGTGATGTTCCATTGCTTCAAACCAGCTCATGTGTTAACCGTCTCCTCCAACCATTTTTGCGATCAATTCGCCTTCTTCAGTTCGTCTTCCACCCTCTATTGTACCCATGATTATCAAGTTTGTGCAAAATCACATCACGATGTAACAAAAAGACCTTTCTCTCTTCATAGGGAAAAAGGTTTGTTTACTCCAGTATGGAATTGGTAAAAAACGTCGACGGAGAATCATGGCAGGGTTTCAACCACGTTGATGGGATGCAGATCCCCACCCACGGCAAATGAAGCTTGACCGGTCTCTTCCGAGACAACCAGCACAACCGCATCCGTCAGCTCACTCAATCCAAGAGCAGCCCTATGCCGTGTGCCAATCTTCCGTTCACGTGCAACCGCCTGGGACAAGGGCAGTACATTGCCCGCGGATACAATCTGATTGCCCCGAATCAGTACAGCCCCATCATGCAGAGGTGCACCCGGTATAAACAGCGATTCCAGCAGCGCATGAGTGACCCGGGCATCTACTGCAACCCCTGAGTGGATAATCGGTTCAAGTGGCACTTCCCGTTCAATCACAATGAGAGCGCCATATCTGCGATCCGACAAATGCTGTACACTGGCAGTCAGTTCGGCAAATTTCTCCGTGAAGGGAGAAAGATAACAATCCAGATAAAAGGAAGACGCCAGCACCTCAATCTGCTTGATCTCGGCCCGAATCTCCGCAAATTGGCCCAGCAGACACACACTGTCATTATCAAAAGTGGATAACGTCAGGTTCATTCGATCTGCCACACGATGAAGGTCCCCTTTGAGTTTCTGCCTCATGGTCGAGCTGTCGCAGTCTGCTTGCCGATTCATCATGGTCTTCCTCCTCACCTTGGCATCTCGCTCATCATTCATAATTACCCATACGTTTCCCTCTGCTCCGGGCATTTATACAAAATAAAGCCTGTCCGCAATCGTTGCGGACAAGCCGATTATCCGTATATTTATTTACCTTGCTGCTTACCTTACTGCGCTTTGCCGTACGAGCCAGCTTTAAACGTTGTAGGATCATACCATTTGTATCCTGCTGCCGGCACAGCCCAGGGCTCAGTTTTCGGCTCGGTGGATGAAGCCGGAGCTTCAATCGCAAGCAGACTGGTCGGTGTATCCAATGTCAGTCCAGACACCTGCGCCAGACTTGTGTAGCTCTCTTTCACTGCCAGCCACTTCACGGTATTCACGAGAAATACACCGTCGTTCACTTCTTTGAATCCGTCATACGTTGTTTTGGAAGCGCCTGTCTCTTCACGCAAATATTTCGGAGTGGCATCCTCCACAGGTGAGGAGTCACCGATAAATGCTGCTTTACCTGCACCGATCTTGGCGATCGCTGCATAGGCCCCTTCAGCCCGTCCGCCGCCATTGTATACGCCTTGATCTACCGCGTTGCCCCATTTGGATACACCGCTAGGCACATACACCAGACCTTTGGCTTTGTTCGGATCAATAATGGCGAGGGTGGAACCTGCATGCATGGCTACAGCGCTCACACCGGTTGTAATGCCAAATGACTGAGACGGTGCAACGATATCCGTTGCATTAACGTCACCAAGTGCATTGTAGCGGAAACGAATACCGAAGTTGGATGCCAACCAGTCTGAACTGGTCACGCCTTGCATGGCTGGAGATTCGGCTTCTGCTGACGACATGCCTTTGGCTGGATTCAAGAATGCACCCCGGCGATAGCCGTTGAATACTTCGGAGGAATCCCAGCGGTTTTTGTTTCGGTCTGCGTTATAGTGGTCGGCAATGAAGAAGACACTGCCACCATTCTGTACATATTGCAACAGCGCAGCCTGCTCAGTCGCTTTGAAAGGCACGTTCGCTTCGCCGATAACGAAGACATCATAATCTTTCAATTTATTAAAGGTGATGGCTTGCTCACCGAAGGTATACGGGATGCTGCGATCCAGCTGATCCACAGTAAAGCCTGCGTTTCGCAAACCATTCGCAAAGTCCGAAAATGCCCCATCAATAACCCAGTCTGCAGCCCCGGCTGTCTGAGCATGCGTGTTGTCGAACAATACTTTCTTCCCTGTACCATCTGGCAGCGTTGTGCCTGGATCAGGATCAGGATTGGTTGTTCCAGAGGAGAGTGCGATTGAGGTAGGATTCTTAACTCCGGCATAACTGTTGTATGCGCCAAGCGTTCCGGTTACGATAACCTTTTGCCCTACAAGATTCGGGTTGGAAGCCAGTCCATATTGTGAGCGGTACGACGCTGGAATCTGCACGTCGAGCAGTTTCGCGTTGGTCTTCTCTGTCGCTGAATCTGCAATCAGGAAGTTGAAATCATTGGCATAAGGAGATGTAAACTTGGCTGTAAGCGATCCGGTAGCATGTCCAACAATATATCCTTCTACCGTTGCCGTTCCTCCACCACTCTGGGCAGCGATGGCCTGCGATACCGTAATGGGTGCTGCAGCGGCCTGTACCGGACTTTGTGAACCAGGTTGAAGCAATGCCGTTGCCATCATGATAAAGACCAGGAATCCCCCGAGCCAATGCTGCCATATCGCTTTCTTCATACTTGCCTTCTCCTCCTCATAATTACCTGATAATGGGTTATCCACCTTTAATTTAATCTTTCATATGCTGAATTCCTCTTTCTTATTGTAAAATGTTTGCAAAAACTTTTGGAAATTCCACTAATTGCCCATACTGGTTAACAAAATCCCAAAGGAGACCTGTATGATGAAGTTTCTATTTCTTCTGCTCCTGCTGATTGTTCCACTGATTATGGTTTTTGTTGCGCTTCGCTCCCGAATGGTGACCCGCATTTTCCATGTACTTGCCCTGCTATGTTTCTATAGTGCGGCCACTGTCATTGCCGGTGATGTGTACGCAACGAATGCCCATATGACAACATTCACCACAGAAATTCACCATTTCCTGTTAAATGGATGGTTCCTTTATCCGTCTGCATACCTGGGTGTGTACGTTCCCTATCTACTGTGGATGAGCCTTTTTTCGAAAAAAAGTTGAGTACTTTCGAGCTTGGCATTGCATTTTGCCATCGTTCATTGCATAATGATAATATAACTGTGATAATGATTATCATTCTTGAGATTGTCTCAAGTCTGCTGTCTACTTTACATGACTTTACGATTTTATAGATAAAGGGGAACGAACATCGAATGAATACAACTCTGCAAAAGGCTGATCTGCAGCTTGACGATTATTTGGATCTTCTGAACCTGGCAACCAATCTGGGTGACACCAAATGGCAAAAGGAAATTATCCGCAAGCTGGCTTATACTTATCCCGCAGTTGAATGTAAACAACCACAATAGCATTCCTACATTTACATAGCTCATAACCCATCCTTTACACGGATCGGTTATTGGGCTATTTTTGTTTTATATAGGAGGGAACAGCGATGCAATTGGAAACCGAACGACTCATCATCCGCGATATTCTGGAGACAGACTGGAAAAGTATACATAGCTACACATCCATGACAGAAGTTACTCAGCATACGGCATGGGGACCGAATACGGAAGAAGATACGCGAGATTATGTGGAATTTGTGCTGAATTCACAGCAAACACAACCTCGAGAGGGCTTCGAACTGGCGATATGCTTGAAAAAGGAGGGTATCCTGATCGGCGGTGTTGGCCTTCACATCGAAAAGACAAACGCAGAAATCGGTTATGTGCTCAATCCCGTTTATCAGGGGAAAGGGTATGCTGCCGAAGCAGCCCGAGCCATGCTTGGCTTTGGCTTCAATACACTTGGTGCACACCGCATTTACGCGAAATGCCGCCCGAACAACAAGGCTTCAGAGAACGTTATGCAGAAGATTGGCATGCAGCGTGAAGGTCTGATGCGAGAGCATTGGTATTACAAAGGGGAATATCATGATTCGTGTCTATATTCGATTCTAGCAAAGGAATATATAGGTGAGTGAATACCCTGATATGATGCAGGAGGGCGTTAACGCCTCCTCCTTTGTATCATATATTAGTTATCTTGGATGAGATTCATTAACCATAAGAAAACCACCTAATGATTAGGTGGCTACTTCTATCGATTCCCGTTACTTTAATGACGCTTCTCTCTGCATGATTTCTTCCAATATTTTTATACCTGTAGAGTCTATCATCGTTCCTTGAGAAGGCTCTTTTTTAGTAATCCATTTGATGATTTGAGCAAAATAATGATCCATAAGAGAATTTGAGAAAAAAGAATAATTGGATAGCAATACAACTCCTACACGGAATTCCTTGTTGAAAGCTAGATAACTATTAAAACCAGCTGAACCCCCGTTATGCCAGAGGATACCTTTATCTAGAACTTTATCCTCACCCCAGCCAAAATAACGGTTTGAATCTCCGATCCATATAGGGAGATGACTCTTTTGTAGAGTAGCGGCTATCGGATGATCATCATTTAGATTAGCTTGGACAAATAAACTCAAATCGCTAACAGATGACTTAATACCTCCAGCTCCTTCATGTATAGAGAGATCCCAATGAGGGACTCTTTTCCCCGTTGAAGCATGTCCATTCAAAAACCTGCCATCCTGTTCTGAATCAAGCATAACGGCTGTCTCATTCATCCTTAATGGACTCGTTATGTATTTTTTTAACAGTTCGTCATACGTACTTCCTGACACCTTACATAGTATGTATCCCAGTAAACCCACACCAATATTGGAATATCCAAACGAACCAATGCTATCCGTGTAATCAGCAGTAGATAAAAAAGCAGTTAAATCTTGCTCGGTATACATTGAATAAGGATTCGATCTTTTTTTAGCCAAATTGTGGTTGGTTGCCAACATGGGTAATCCAGAAGTATGAGTAGCAAGGCTTCTCAAGGTAATCTTATTCAAATAATCGTTTTCAACGTTTTGCACGAACTTACCAACAATGTCATCCGATGAAAGCAGTTTTTCTTTTTCCATTTCTAATAAAAGTATGGATGTAAAAACTTTAGTTATGGAGCCGATTTCAAACAACTTATGCTCAGGAGGGATCAACCTTTTCTTTTTATTATTATCAAATGAATAGTATTCAACATCTCCCTCCCTAACAATCCCGATAACAAGCTGTAAATGTTTCTTATCTTTTGTGTAATCTGAAACAAAACTTTGTAAATCCATCATGGTAAAATTTACTCCTTTTTTATGATTCTTTTATTACTCGAATGTTGAAATTACGTTGATCAACCTATTTTGGGTAAACCAATCTATGTATTCGTTTCCAATTCTTGATTTCCTGCCCCGTTAACTGAACCCTCTAAACTTGTCTATTCATTACCACTGCTTCAAGCCGCTCATATCACGCCAAAAAGCTGATCCCGAGTAAATCGGACATCAGCTTTTTTGATTTCTCCTTAACGACCCCAATCGCCATGGAAGGAAACAACCCTATTCAACTTGCTTTCATTACAATCGGCACAGCTCTACCGGGCAGCTTGGAAATGTAGGACATCCGCACATGCAGCGCAAGGCTGCCAGGTCACGAATCATCAGCTTTCCATCCACGGTGTCCAGCGTCCCCTGTTCTTTCCAGGCTCCCAACATACGCGTTACACTCTCCCGCGTTGCACCAATCATTTCCGATAACTCGGTATGATTCAGCTTCATTTCCAACACGATGCCATCTGGCGTAATTCTGCCATACGAGTTGCTGGCACGAATGAGCGTCGATGCGAGTGCACCTGCCTTGCCATAGAGCAAGAGATCACGGAAACGCGACTGGGTGATACGCTGGGCGAGCGCCATCCATTGCAGAAATTTCAAGGCAAGGTCACCGTGTTTGCTGAGCACACTTTCCAAGTCGCTGAGCGAGATGATCCCCAGCTCCCCTTTTTCTGCCATCTCTGCACTGTAGCTATGGGATAATCCGCCGATGCCGCCAAACTCTCCAATCAGATCCCCGGTTTGCTGAATCGATAAAATGATTTCTTTCCCATCCTCAGTCGACTTGGTCAGCTTCACTCTTCCCGAGCGAATGTAGTACAGGTATCCGGCTTCATCGCCTTCCAGAAAGAGACTGTACCCCGACTTTACCCGTTTAGGCTGCATCTTTGCCTCGATCAAGCCCCATTGTTCAGGTGTCACGAACGAAAGGATTCCACCTGTCTCCCGTGTCATCTTGCTCGCCTCCGTCTGTTCTTGTTGTGTCGCCTGGGTTGTTCTTTCTGTGAATACCGTACCCATTACCATCGTCCCCCTCGGTGTTTCCTTATGTATCCATCATACCGCGAATATAGCGCTGGGGTTATCGGGGGATTACCTGAACCTCACGGGGAAACTCCCTGAATTTGCTGTGAGATAAATCACACTTATGAGGTACCTTTACGACTCCGCAATCGAAAAAAGCCTTGCTGTTCCTGGCCTGAATGCCTGTCCATACACAGGATCAGCAAATTGCAGAACGGAAATAGGGGTTTTCCCTGAATTACAATACAATAGAAAGGGGCTACAATAGAAGCAGCAGCGAAAAACCCTTATTTTAAGATTTCCCTGACCACAGGTTAACGATATTGATTACACCGTAACATACGGTATGATTCCAAAAAAGGAAGTGTCCTCTCATGCATGATGAACTGCCATCTGGCATTCAGGAGATGATCGACGGCCTGCGCCTGAGTACCTCCAGCGATTTTTGCGGACTGGCCTGTCTGTCCGGCACGATGTTGCGCTGGAAGTATACCTCCGGCGCCAGCAATGAACGGGTGAAACGCATGGAGATGCGTCCCGGACAAGATCTGGTTGGCACAGCGCTTCGAACTGGACGCACCGCTCTATCTGATGCACAATCCACCGGGGAGCATACACCCGGCCGTTGCCCGTTAATGCTTGCGGAGCGGTTGGTATGTGCCATAGCAGTGCCTGTGTTCCAGCAAGGAAGTGTTCCTGGCGCCGTGTTGCTCCTTGGCAGCAGATTACCCTGCACGTTCTCACCGGAGATGGTCCGTCAGACCGAACAGGTCGCTATACAGCTGCAACCAAGAGTATATGGATAAACACAGCTGTCTGTAATACGCTAAGAAGTCTTGTTATTTCCTTATGGGAGTAACAAGACTTTTTTGATTATGGTTTATTCTTAGTTGGACAAGCGTTAATTAGTCACCCTGCAATCACTCCTCTGTGTACGTCGACGTCACTCTCACAGATTGATATAATCGAGTCCATACATCGATATGTTCAGGATAGAACATACGGCTAGGAGGCTACAGATATGCTCGTACTGACACATGCCAGTGTGATTCCTTGGGAAGCAGCACAGCAAAACGGATTTATTTCCATAGAGTCGCCTTCCCTGGTGACTTGTACAGCCACGGTGAACTTCCACTATGAGCAGATACATGGCGTTTTACATAAAGGCCAGACCCTTTTCCTGTATCCCCCATGCTCCCTGGAGCTTATACATACTCCGGCTTCTGCTTTCACGGTATATCATATCGGCTTTCTGGAATACGGATTAACGAAAGAGTCCCATGAGAAGCGTGTCTATGAACTTACATCAGAGAACTTGCCTGCACATGGATCAAAGACTGGAGCCAGTTCACAAGGGCTACGGATTCTTGCCATTATCCAGGAACTTACCGACAAGCGTTCAGGCAGCATTCAGACCGAAGAAGCCCGATCCCATTTTCTGCTGAGTGAGCTGCTTGAGTTGTTCAGGCTGGCGGTTAAACCTGCCACAGAAATGGTGGACAGTGTAATTCGGGATGCTCTTTACTATATCAATCATCACTACGGTGATCATCTCACCCGGGAAGACATTGCCCGCATGACCGGATTTAACGCAAGCTATTTCTCTAGATTTTTTCAAAAACAGGTGGGGCGCAGCTTCCAGGCTCATCTGACCCGAGTTCGGATGGATAAGGCAAAGCAATACCTCCTATCCACACAGGCCACATTGAATGAAATTGCCTTGCTGGTAGGCTATGCTGACGGTTTATATTTAAGCCGCAAGTTTAAGCAGTTCACCGGGATCAGCCCAAGTGAGTATCGATTGCAGCCACGTGCGAAACGGATTGCAACGGTTCAGTATACAGGGGATCTGCTTGCCCTCGGCGTTCAACCCGTTGCGGCCTCCTTTCTTCCCTGGGCCCTTTCTCCATTGATCCAGGATGAGCTGCATGACGTAATGGATCTGGATGAACATGGCGTGGAAGAATTACTGCGCGCTGAACCGATTGATTTGATCATCGCACCAGATTATCTGTACTACTTGCCGCACAAACTCGAACAACTTGAACGTATATCCCAGGTCATTGTTCTCCCTTGGAACCAACTGGATCGACTGGAGACTGTTCGTCTGATTGGGCGAATTGTAGGACGAGAACAGGCAGCAGATGATTGGATCGAACATTACACAACACGGGCCAGAACCGAATCTGATCGACTAAAGGATATTATTAAGCCTGGAGAAACGGTTGGTTTGTATGAGCTGTGGGAAGACGGCACCATTTGTATCTGGAATGCAACCGCCAGAGCAGCCTATAACGTGTATTATGGACTTCATCTTACTCCGCACCCCAACATCCTCCGTGATGTTCTGGAACCTGACAATCATCAATACATCGAAGAAGATCAATTGGCAGAATATGCAGCAGATCATATGTTTATTGTTCTTCCGGCACATGAAGGTGGCCTGTATCACGATTCACTAGATAAACTCAGAGAGCGCCCGGGCTGGCGCAAGGTTATGAATAACGGAAATCGTCGCATTTACCCTCTCCAGCTGGAACAATTCTGGTGTAATGATGCCTTGTCTCTGGAGAAGCAGCTTGAACTTATGGTAGACATCCTGATTCGGGAGAATAGCGTTAAGGCCAGGTAACATTTGTCCATACTTAATTAGTCACATTTTGAGATAGACGATACTTGTGCACAAAAGCTACGATACATAGGAGGTTTTATTGAGAAAGATAATCATTATTGATTGGGGAGAAGCAGAATGACAGGGGTTAAATCAAAATGGTGGGCCGGGCTTATAATCCTCTTACTCGTAATAGGAATTATTGGCTGCTCAGGCCAAGGGAAAGAAACAACAGAAGAACAACCAGCGACCAGCGCAGCAGAAACACAGGTCATATCGACGGTTAACGGAGATGTTGAAATCCCCGTGAATCCTCAGCGCATCGTTACGCAAGGTTACCTTGCTGATTTTCTGGCACTTGGCGTCAAGCCTGTAGGCGCGCCAGATTATGAGTTGGAAAGCCCTTATGTGCTTGATCTCGTTGAGGGCGTGGCAGACATTGGTCGGATTGACGGCGGATCAGTAGAGAAAATTTTGGCACTTCAGCCTGACCTGATCGTTACGGTAGGTGGAGATGAGAAACTGAATGAGCAATATCGTAAAATCGCACCGACACTCATCATCCCTTACGGAACATATGACAATGTCCATGAGGAAATCACCGCTTTTGGTGAAATCATTAACAAACAAAAGGCAGCCCAGGATTGGTTATCCCAATTCGAAGTAAAAGTGAAGACAGCCAAAGAGTCCATTCAAGGACTGGTCAAGGAAGGTATAACCTTTTCCAACTTCAGTCTGTTCGGCAAGGAATGGTACATCAACGGGGATGGGGTCAATCGGGGTGGACAGGCCATCTATCAACAGCTCGGACTGAAAGCACCAGATATTGTACAGAAAGAGCTTATTGATCAGGATAAAGATACCGCAGCGATATCCGAGGAAAAACTGGCAGATTACGCAGGTGACTATATCTTCCTGGATTTGTCCAACGGAGGTTCACTGGATGAGGGTTCAGCGGTTTGGTCATCTCTGGACGCCGTGAAGAACAATCGCGTGTTCAAGCTTGACGGAGAACGCTTCTGGCCCTATGATCCACTTGCCGTGGAGGCACAGGTACAGGAAATTGCTGACATGATTAAGGAGCGTTTCGGTAAAACAGAGAACTAAAGTTTAATTCCTCTTGTCCGATATACAGAGAAAAGAAGCTATTCAGAGATTCCCCTCTGAATGGCTTTCTTTTTTGGTATGATAAAGAAAGAACTGTGGAACCGGACAGGAGGAAAATGATGTGATTCAATTATTAGTTGTCGACGATCATGTAGTTGTACGCTCCGGGCTGATTGCCCTGCTCGAAGGAAAGAATGATATACATATTGTTGGAGACGCGGCCGATGGTGATGAAGCTATTGCCAAGGCACAAGAACTGAAGCCGGATGTGGTATTGATGGATTTCAGCATGCCGCCAGGCAAAGATGGTCTGACAGCTACCGCTGAATTGAAGAAATTGATGCCGGATGTCTCGATTCTGATACTGACCATGCATGACGATGAAGAATATCTGTTCCGTGCCATCCACGCGGGAGCATCCGGATATATTCTCAAGAGTGCGCCGCATGAAGAATTGCTCGCCGCCATTCGTTCCGTAGCAGAGGGTAGCGCCTATCTGTACCCAAGTGCGACCAAGCGGCTGATGAGTGAATACCTGGACAAAGCGAAGCAGGAGAACGCCGGACCGTATGACACGTTATCGGAGCGGGAGAAAGAGATTTTGTCCTGGATTGCCAAGGGTTACGCCAACAAGGAAATCGCTGAACATCTGGTGATCAGTGTCAAAACGGTCGAATCCCACAAAAGCAATCTGATGGAGAAGCTCGGCCTTCGAACCAGACCGGAACTGGTGAAGTTTGCGATGAAAAAGGGGTTGCTTAACTTTGAGTAGCACACGTAAAAACAGACTTAGCGGATTTGCCGACCAACCTGTGCGTCAGTTATTGGAGGAAATCGACAGTCACATCACAGTTACTGAATTCCGCAGCAGACTGAAAGGTTCTCTGCATCAGCTCAGTGATCTGAAGTTTGCCCTGGATGAGTCGTCCATTGTAGCCCTCACGGACCGCAAAGGCAAGATTCAGTATGTAAACGATAAATTTTGCGAAATCTCACAATATGATCGGGAAGAATTGATTGGTCAGGATCATCGAATCATTAATTCGGGTTATCACGGCAAGAACTTTATGAAGAACCTGTGGGAAACTATCTCTTCCGGACGAGTGTGGAACGGAGAGATTCGTAACCGTGCCAGGGATGGCAGCCATTATTGGGTGAATACAACCATTGTACCTTTTCTCGATAATGATGGTGAACCCTATCAATATTTGGCCGTTCGTAGTGAGGTAACCAAGCTGAAGCGGGTCGAAGCCGAGTTACAGACGATGATGACCCAGGTCATGAACATTCAGGAAGAGGAGCGAGGCCGCATCTCCCGAGAGTTGCATGACGGCATTGGACAGAGTCTCTTCTCTCTCGTCATTCAGATGGATCGGCTGTTGGCTGATCAGCCCCAATCTGGCGTGGAAGCACTGCGGAAACAAGTTACGGGCATTATGGAGGATGTACGCGGCATGGCATGGGAACTGAGACCATCCGTACTGGATGACCTTGGTGTCGTTCCGGCCATTCGCACTTATATTGAGAACTATACCCGGCACTACGGGATTGAAGTGGAACTGGAATGCAATCTGCGAAAACGACTGGAGATGAACCGGGAGATCGCCATGTACCGCATCATCCAGGAGGCGTTAACCAATGTGGCCAAGTATGCCGATGTGTCAGAAGCTCATGTAACGGTTGACGATTCAGAAGAGGCAACCGTTGTGAAAATCGTGGACCGAGGCGCAGGTTTCAACGGTACGACCGCTGGTAACGGCGTTGGTCTATTTAGCATGGAGGAGCGAGCCCGTGGAGCCGGAGGTACTCTAGCGATATCTTCGGAGCCTGGGGAAGGAACTGTCGTTACCCTTTGCCTACCCAAAACTGTTCATTAACTCAACCCAACCTGTACTTTATATAGAAGACTGTTTACGGATGAGCTCCGTGAACAGTCTCTTTTTCGATTCATGCCTGCATGCTGCTCCCATTCATCATCTCTGATTGGTAAAAATGACAAAATGAAAGCTCTGAATCGGATAAATTCAACATTTATAATAAATATATTGACTCCAATTACGATTCGTCATTAAAATATGAATGCTGCATACAAATTGTACGTAGATCCTTTCATAATTTTTTATTCTATATAGTTAAAAAAAGGATGGTCAATCATGTCAGAGAAACGCTCCTCCAAAGGGGGAGAAATCCCGCAAATGCACAATTTGGATGCAATTGATCGTAAAATCATTGCCGCCCTTCACCAAAATAGCCGGATATCCTACACCGATCTGGGTGCACAGATCGGTTTGTCCCGTGTGGCCGTTCAGGCCCGCATTAATGCTTTATCCGAAAAGGGAATCATTGAACGCTTCACCGTGGTTATCAATCCGGGCAAAGTGGGACTCCAGGTCTCTGCCTTTTTCAACGTCGATGTAGAACCGCTATTTCTGGATGAAGTAGCCGCGAAACTGGACGAAGAACCCGCAGTAACCAGCCTCTATCATATGACAGGCCCGAGTACCCTGCACATGCATGGCATTTTTGCAGATATGGAAGAGATGGAGCAGTTCCTGCTGGAGAAGCTGTACAAGATGCCGGGCATCGTCAAGGTAGAATCACAGCTGTTGTTAAAACGATATAAAAGCCGAATGGGCATGAGACTCTAGGAGGAAATCAGCATGAGTTGGAAAGATTACAACGGTCTCGTCATTGGGATGGTACGAACCGGAATTTTGGGATATGGCGGCGGCCCTTCGGTTATTCCATTGATCCGTTATGAAGCCGTTACCCGCTATAAATGGGTCAGCGATGATGAGTTTGGCGAAATTTTGGCCATTGCCAACGCCCTGCCTGGTCCCATTGCCACCAAGATGGCCGCGTATCTCGGGTATAAAAACAAGGGCGTTCTGGGCGCGATTGTGTCCGTCCTGGCCCACATTTTGCCGACGAGCATCGCCATCATTGCGCTTCTTGGTTCCATGTATGCGCTGCGCGAATCGAAAATCGTAGCAGGTATGGTGGCCGCAGTTCGCCCGGTCATTTTTGTCATGCTCGGCATGATGGCTTACGAATTCGCCAAGAAAGCATGGAAGGGACTCGGTACAACCTTTGCCATCCTATTCGGTGTGCTTGCATTTGTACTGTTGCAGCTGCTGGATATTCACCCCGGTATTGTGATTGCCGTCTTCCTCGGATATGGCGTCTTCCATCTGGATGTGGTCCAGCGTTTCAAATCCAAGGGCAATTCCGACAAGGGGGTGTCCTAAGCGATGCTTCAGACATGGTGGGAATTGTTTTGGGGATTTTTTGTAGCCAATATATTGGGATACGGGGGCGGCCCTGCCTCCATTCCGTTAATGCAGGAAGAAGTGGTCAATCACTATAAGTGGATGACCACCGAACAATTCGGTGATGTACTCGCCATCGGCAATGCACTTCCCGGTCCGATCGCGACCAAAATTGCCGCATTTGTCGGCTATCAGGTGGCTGGCTGGTTTGGTGCATTCATCGCCAGTTTCGCCACAATTGTGCCTTCGGCTGTCGCGCTAATTTTGCTACTCCGCTTGCTGAACAAGCATCGTACTTCACCAAAGGTGAAAGGCATGACCTTGCTCGTACAGCCGGTTATCGCTGTACTCATGATCCTGCTCACCTGGGAGTTCGGTCAGGTATCCACCAATTCCATCGGTATTTGGCAGACACTAATCATCGCAGGTATCTCGCTCTGGGTCATGACCAAGACCAAGCTGCATCCAGCCATCCTCATTGTCATTGCTTTTGCATACGGTGCGCTGGTTCTGTCTCATACGATGTAATTCATTCATCATCACATTAGAGGAACGTCCTGGGAACAACGTTGATGTACATTCATTGCGAATGTATGTACAAGTTCTGGAGCGTTCCTTTTTCTTATGCTAAGACCGTCGTTTTTTAATGTCATCTACTATAAAAAAAACGGTGATGCCAGCATTTAAGCTGTCATCACCGCACATAAAATTCCTCGTTTCACCTTCGTAATTGAAGATATTATTTCGCTTCAACAACTACAGTTACTTTGGTTTTCACACCCGCATAAGACACGGTAATCGTTGCTTTACCTTTACCGTTAGCCTGGATGATGCCATCCTTCACCGATGCTGTCGCAATACGGGAGGATTTCCAAAGCGCTGGTTTGGATACATTCGCTTCGCTGCCATCCGCATAGGTTGCCGTGGCGACCACGGTTACCTTGTCCCCAGCCTTCATGGTCAGAGTTACCTTATCAGTCTGCAAATATTTCAGTGTATCCACTTCCACGGCAACCGTTACAGACTTGCTGCCGTATTTGGCTGTAATTTTCGCTTTACCTGAAGCAATAGCTTTAACTTTCCCTTTGGTTACCTGAGCTACCTTGTAGCTATTGGTTTTCCACTCAGCTTTGTCAGTAACATCACGCTCTGTTCCATCACTCAAGTACGCAATGACGGTCAGTTCACCAGTATCTCCCGATTTCAGAGAAAGAACGGGCTCCGAAGCTTCAATACGTGAAATCACGTCTACTTCAACCTGAATGGTCACTTTCTGTGAACCATATTCAGCCGTAATATTAGCTTTACCGCTACTGTTGGCTGTAATTACGCCTTTTTTCACATCTGCTACGCGTGAATTACTTGATTTCCAAGTTGCTTCCGATGTCACATCCTGCGTTTTGCCATCCTCATCTGTTCCAGTCAGTGTAATTTGCTGTGTTTCCTTGGCAGACAACGCCACAAAGTTCACATCTGCTTCCAGGCCACTAGCCATGCCTACTTCAACAGGCAGAGTCAGCGTTTTGCCTTCAATTTTCGCTGTAATGGTTGCCTTACCTGTTGCAATACCCGTTACAACACCCTTGCTATCCACTTCAGCGATTTTATCGCTGCTGCTGCTCCACACTGCATCTTCGGATACATCTTTGGACGTATCACCGTATATAGCGAGTACTTTGGCAGAAATTGTACCACCAACGGATACAGAAGCTTTTTTCTTGTCCATTTCATACTTATCCGCAACGTCCACATTTACCGTAAATTTAACGGTTTTGCCGCCGTAAGCTGCAGTGATGGTAGCTGTTCCCGATTTATAGGCAATCAGTTCACCGCCAGATACATAGACAACATCCGCATTGCTGGACGTCCATGTTGCTTTGGAGGTTACGTCTTCTTTGCTTCCGTCAATATATTCAGCATTAGTTACCAGTTTTTTGGTTTTGTTATCACCTGTAACACTCATTGACAGTTTATCATCAATACCAGAAATATCCAGGTATCTTGCCGTATCCACATCGACAGCGATTTCCACGGTTTTGCCGCTATACGTTGCCTTGATTGTCGTAGAACCAGCGCCAATGGCTGTAACTTGTCCCTTGAATACCGTCGCTACCTTCTCGTTGCTGGATGTCCATGTCGCTTGATCCGTTACATTCACATCAGCGCTATTCGGGTAAGAGGCAGTCAATACGACATTGGCTGTTTTATTGGACTCGCTGAGACGGAAGAAAATGCTTTGTTTCTCCACACTCAGTTTGCTTGTCAGATCCACATCCACATCTACCGATACGGATTTTGTTCCGTATTTGGCTGTGATTTTAGCAGAACCTGCCGAGTATCCTGTGATTTCACCTTTTAACACGTCTGCTACTTTTTCATTACTTGACGTCCACTCTGCCAGATCCGTTACATCTTTGGTTGTGCCATCTGGATAGGTAGCTGTCAATTTCACACTCTCGCTTTTGTTCAACAGCAGATTGACCTGCTTCTTGTCCACATCCACACGTTTAACAACCTCAACGTTAACATCCACAGTCACACTTTGACTGCCAACTTTACCTGTGATGACAGCTGTACCGGCACTTTGTCCAGTAACTTTACCATTCACAACCGTTGCCACTTTCTCGTCATCGGATGACCACTCAGCAACTTTGGATGCTTCTGCATTCGTCGTATTATCACTGTAGGTTGCCGTCAAAATAATGTCTTTGCTATCTCCTGTACGCAAGTCCAGCGACTGCACGTTTTTGGAAAGGGCTTTGACCTTTTTGGTTACATTCACCTGAACCGTTTGACTCTGAGTCAGATACGAAGTTGTAATGGTTGCCGTACCTTCCTTTTTGGCAGTAATGGCACCATTATATACAGTCGCTATCGAAGTATCACTGCTACTCCAGGAAGAACTGATTGTTACGTTAGCCGATGTATTATCGGTATATACTCCTGTCACCGTAACCGAACTGGAATCACCCACTTCGAGCGACAGCTCATTTTTGGAAACTACAATTTTGGACAGTTCTTTATCTGCCGCAGCGGCCAAGCCTACGTTGGAAATACTCAGCACCAATACCAGCATCATCACCATGTACTTGGTCAATCTTGGCTTTAACATCATTTCCCCCCGATTCTTATCATTTTGTTCCTTAGTTTAATGTCGGCAAGTTCTTTCCAGATGTTTAGACTTTCAGGGAATTTTCAGGGGAATTCGTGGGAATTCATTTATATGATCGGGGGAGAAACATGAGTCAACCTTTTGACTACAAAGGACATTGGGAACAAACGTATAGCTCAGGGCAGACATCCGGAAGGGGTTCATACGGGGTACTCGCTGAATTCAAGGCAGAGGTGGTAAATGGGCTGATTCAGCGTGAGGATATTTCCAGCGTCATTGAATTTGGATGCGGGGATGGCAATCAACTGCAATATATGAAATACAATACGTATCTAGGTGTCGATGTAGCCGCCTCATCGGTGCGTCTGTGCGCCTCCAAGTTTGCTAACGATACCTCCAAGAGTTTCATGTTATATACACCAGGTCTGTGGATTAACCGCGGTTTCCTGCAAGTTGATCTCACCGTCTGTCTGGATGTGCTCTATCATATTACGGATGAAACGGATTTTCGCAATACACTTTACGACATTCTGCACTCTACGTCAGAGTGGGTTGTGTTGTACACTCGATTGAAAGAAAATAGTAATCCAGGGGTTAGCACCATTCAGGACCGAAATATTTTTGACCATCTGTTTGACTATCCCGAATTCAAAGTACATGAAATTATTCCTCAGCGATATCCCGATCAGTCCTCGGCCGACTTTGTCATCTTAAGACGCACACCCGGCCTCGAAAATCAAAAATAAACCTGTGTGAGCTAACATGTGAACTGGAGCCATTCAACCTTTACCAGGTCATTTCTATAGAAAACAGAATTAGCCCGGCGGCCCATGCGCTCTCTTCCATTTCAGCTTCTTCCTAGGTGTGCTCCGCCTCCTAGACAGGAATACCTTTTCCTCTGGGAGGCAGGCACACTCGAACGGCTGTATAGTGGGACGCATACTCATGCCCCTCACTCATTTTCGCCGCTCGACGTGTGACGTCCCTAAATCTCGTTTCTCTAAAATAAACCCGGACGGCCACGCAGCTTCGCCAACGCCTCCATATAGAAATAGTCGCCGTATATAATCGGCACATTCAAGCCGCGACCCTCTGGATAATGCACAGTACCTTGCATGATCAGACCTTCCTCCGCTGCTGTCTCACCGGAGCTGTAGTTCTCATGCAGCCCGCGAAGGATACGCTCTGCCGCGGCTGCATATTCCTCACCGCGCGGCGACAGCTTCGCCAGCTCCAACAGACCGCTTGCGGCAATCGCCGAAGCGGACGAGTCCCACGCCACCTGATGCTCGGCAGGTGCGCGGAAATCCCACACCGGCACGATCTCTTCGCCAAGCATGGCGAGGAAGAAATCGGCCGCCCGCTCCGCTGTCTCCAGATAGCGGGCTTCGCCCGTATACCGGAAAGACAGCGCAAACCCGTGCAATGCCCAGGCGGTACCCCGCGCCCAGGCTGAACCTGGCGCATGGCCCTGCCCGCCATGCTCCTGGAGCATCTGCCCCGTGAGTGGATCGAATTCCACCACGTGGCAGATGGACCCGTCAGCGCGGACGAATTCGCGCGCCACGGTGTCCGCATGCGCTTCCGCCAGGCAGCGGAAGCGCGGATCGCCGCTCTGCTCGGATGCCCAATAGAGCAGCGGCAGGTTCATCATGCAGTCAATGATGGCGACGCCGCGTGTATCCATGGTTGACGAGCTGAAGTTCCAGGCGCGGATGAATTCACCGCGCACGTTAAAGCGGGCAGCGAGCAGATTGGCGGCGAGCAGACCTCGCCGCCGACCATCCGCGCTGCCAGTCTGGCGGTAGTTGGCTACGCCACTAAGCAGCCAGATGAACCCGAGATCGTGATCCACCGATTCGGGATCACGCAGACAACCTTCCAATTGCCGCTCACAACTTTCGGCAATGCGGGATAACGGAGCGACAGCCTCGTTTTCTGGCGACTCGCCATAGACAAGCCATAACAGCCCAGGCCAGAAGCCGGCGGTCCACCATTCGGGATCATTCCGGTCATATACGCCCTGCGGGGCGGTGTGCGGAAATGTATCCTTGATGCGCTGCGCGTTGCGAATCGTTTTGGCTGCTCCTTGCCGCCATGCTTCCTCCAGCCATTTCACAGATGTTGATGTACTCATAAACCTATCCCTCCTCTAATCGATACCCTACCTCTTTTGGATTATATCCAGCTCTAACACAACACATCTTCCGTCGCTCTACCTAGTCATCATTGCGATATATCTCCAATTAAGAACCCATGCCCACTCATCTGACCTGGTATAGATATCGGAACAGGCTCATGTCACTTCACCCAATCTGATCGTAAACGTTATACTTCGCCCATCGCTCACTTCCATCCGCGCTTCCTTCAGCAATCCGTTGCGGGATGCCACGGGCTGTTCCTTGAGATGAATGGTGGCTCCTTCGTCCAACACGTTGGATTCCACATAAGCTCCCCGGTACTCACTGCGCACAGCCTGATTGGAATGCGTGATGACAGCCTGCTCGCGGCCATCACTGAACATCAATGGAATGAGTGCTCCGACAGCCTCAAGCTCACCTTCGAATTCATATGTCACGGTCAGCAAATCCACCTGTTGTACATAACGGGTACGCAGTGAATCGATCCCGGTCAGTGGGCCGAACCATGTCACTGTAAAGGCATTGGCCTGATCCTGATGATTCCCGTCATCTCCCCCTAGGGAGCCTGAATCATCTTCTACCTCTTGATCTACCGTTTCAAGCAAAATCGAACCCCCGCCATCGGCAGGATTAATCCCGGCATCGCGGTCATAATCAGCACCTGACGGAATGCCCCCGGCTAGACTGTGCCAGTTCCCTTCGGGTGTCTTCCAGACAGGACAGTAGCTCAGCGGACCAACTTCCCCTTCCGCAAACTCCGTGAATCCAGATTGTACATGTCCAGCAGCGGAAGGACCGATCAGCCCCGGCAATCCCGCCTGTTGTATCCGCACAAGACCGGGAACCGTGTATGGATCATTCATGGCCGTATGAAGGATCATTTGTTGACCCGGTACAGAGGCAATGATCGTTTCAAACCATCCATCGGCCTGCAACACCCGATTGCCTATCTCGGAAGGAAGGTACATGCCCGTGACATCTTCGCCAGGATCGCTAAGGCAGGCATGGGCCAGCGCTGCTGCCGTCCACAGATTATAACCCGTATGATTCGTATAAATTTCGTAGCCATGACGTGCCTCAGGTGGATACTCGTTCCGAACAATTTTCAGACGCCCATCATCCATCTTCCAGCGCTCCACAGCTTCGAAACACCAATTGGCAGCACGAGCGAACGCCCCAGCCATCACCCGATCTCCAGCCCGTAAGGCCTGTGTTGCATGGGCAGAACATACGTAGGCTGCTGCCGCTTCATTCCATTGATGTTGGGAGCTGCGTCCACGCGGAGGAATCTCCCCCAGCGGTGACAGTGTAAGCAGCGTACTGAATGCACCATGACGTAAATGTTCCTTTAACTCAGCAGCACACGCCCCGTCATATCCCGCTTCAAGCATGACATCCAGATGATAGCGCGTTGCAATATCATAGGAAAATGGACAATTTGGACGGTCCAGCGGCCCGTCCTGATATAGTCCAAGCGGCGTAAATCGTGGCAGATGATACAGATTCAGATACCGATCCATCCAATCCTTACCCTCACTGGCGAGATGTTCCCTCAAACGCAGATATTCTCCCGAGATCATGATGGCGTTCCAGTTAATCATGCGATTGGGATTGTTCATTTTGCTCATTGTAAAAACATAATCTTGTTCAGGCTGTATCTTCTTAAGAGCCTCTGTCCAGACCTTTGCTTGCTCAGGCATATGCGGCTTCAACAGTATGTATGCTCTCATCATCAACACGGGGAAAAAGTCCGGGTGATGATCCGGTGCACATCCCTTCACAACAACATCGATGCTGTGTGACAGGGCCGATGCGGCCGAAGCAAGCAGGTCCATATGTCCCGCTTGAACAAGAACCGATGCAGCCATTGCATAAGCTGGTGTGGAATAATATCGCTCCGCCTCCGAGAACGGATCAATAATGGCTCCGGTACTGTCCTGGTAAGGTGTATAAGTCCGAACAACACTCTCCACAAGGGCCAATTTGCGAGCCTGATTCCAACCATCTGACGGAGCTGGCCCCGCCTGTTCCGCCAGTGTACGATAATTTTCTAGTGCATCTCTCCATGGATACGTTGATTCAGCCGTATACTTACTATACTTACTCACGTATGCTCACCTCCATCTTTCACTTTGGTTCAATTGTGAACTTCAGCTCACACACCGTTTCCAGCGAATTAACTTCATCATTTCCTGCACTGGAGTTATTCGACTGTTCTCGCCAATCAAGTGATGTCCGATAGAATGTAACTGGCATATTGTCATGATCAACCGTATTAATGATCTCTATATCAGCATGCCATTGGTTTGCATCATACGTCATACATACCGTTGCTTGTTCGCCATGCCATTGAATCTGCCCCTCATTTACCTTTTCAGGTACCCTTCTGCTTATAAACTGCTCCGTCACACTCGGCCGTTGCAGTTCTCCCACCGAATGTAACGTGCTTGATGAAGACACCTCTCTGTTTTTCCATTGAAATCGATCCTTCAGACGAAGTTCTGCCATGCTCCCGACATCATTAGCAGGACCGCTCCAATGCAACTGGCGTGTATAGCGAGCGAGCGAAGCCGCTTCAGGATAAGCAGCTGTCAGTTCCAAACAGGCATCCAGTGTACGGTCATTGTCTGAAACCTTGGCCGCAAGAACTTGTGCTTGCGCCTCGCGCCCTGAGCTCTGCTCCTTCCCCTCAATCCGGGGTACGCTATGCCCGGACGAGGAGATGTGGAACAGCTGCTCTCTACCCGGAGCAAAATAGGCTTGTGTATACAGCCCCGCCCCCGGATCACAAAGAATGTTTTCGCCACCACAATGGATCATAAATTGCCCAAGATCATTATGGTTATGGGGTTCATCGTTATGCCCGGCCTTGACGGAAAAGGCAATAGCGAGAGGTTCATCTCTGGTAAGATCTGCGCTTGGAGAATCAAGTACTCCCTTCGCAATCATCCAGCCCAAGTCATCCAAAATGATCCCTCGTTCCGCCGGAACAGCCCCCGCTTCTTGAAGGTACATTGCCGGACTACTCCACATCACGTTGCGCAGCAGGTGAGCCCAACGATGACAGGGATCATCGGTAAACAAAGGAATATGAAACGGCAGATCCATCTGTATACAGAAACGAGATGCCAGAAGTGAAAGCAAGCCCGAAGGAATCTCTTGCTGCTCCGCACTATCCGAATAATTCACAAAGGTTCCTCCCGACAGATGAACCCGCATTGGGAAGGCTGCGATCGCCGCTATTTTCGAACCATTCAGCAGATCCAGCTCACCTTCACTGTATTCGCGCAGCATGTCAGCATAATAAACGAAATAGCCGAATCCATACACCCAGTAACCAATGCCTTCTGCACAGCCGCCATCCATGCCATATCCACTCAGAAATGCCTGCATGGAACGAATCGTCTGACCAACCGATTCCGTCAGAATCGATTCTTCCTCCAGCAGTAATAATCCAGCCATGCCACAGCATCCGCTGCACACAGCAGACCAGTTATGATCTGCATCCTGCCAGTGATACGCACGTTGTTCCCGGTAAAGCGGTGTGAAAATGCGCCGCTCGGCCTCAGCCCTAATCCGATGGATGATGCGTGTATCCAGTCGATCCGCGTGAATCGTCACGATTTCGGCCAGCATATGTACCGTCTCCGCGGCAAAGAGATCAATATTACCGTTGACCTGTTCCACTTCCCCCGTACCCAGATGTGCAGGCAAACACCATGTATACTCACCACATACATCCCACAACATATCTTCCAATGTCTCTATCCATCCCGGCGCATTCGAATCCACAGCGAGCAGCGCTATTGCCGCAAGACGTCCCCTGCGCTCAAAGTAAGCATCCTCATACAACTTTCGTTCCCCTGTATCCCCAAATTTCCGATAAAGACCAAATGATAGCGAAGGCAGGCTTTCGTTCAGGGCACGCTCTCCGTAGTTGCTTAGATCTGTGTAAAAAGAAGCTAGCTCCGGTTGCACTAATGCCTTTCCAATGGCGTCGATAGAGCAGATTGAGGGTGCTGCTGAAGCAAGCAGAACCTGCTGGCTCCTCTTTCTGTTTTGTATGATCCGATGTACTGCCTGCTGAATGACCGTAGAATCCGGCATGGAGATGGAGCTGACATTACTTTGATTGGTGTTTTCCATTGAATTCACCCTAATCTATATGGAATACGAAACCTTCATAATATGTAACCGATTTCATTTTACCGGATAATGCTGGACATTTGAAGAGTTATCCATCATATCCAACCAAATTAACCACATAATCCCTGTCCCAAATAAAAAAAAACGAAGAACCCACCTGGGTTCCTCGTTACATTCAGCTTTTTAGCGCAGACTTGATATATCCCATTTTCTATTAACCAATCGCGAGCGGAGAATTCTGCACAACAGACAACCACTGACGTGCGATCAGCTCATGACCCGCTGCGGTTGGATGCACACCATCCCATAACCAGTAAGCAGCGTCAGCCTGTTCGAGAGCATCGTTGAACGTTTGCTGCAAAGGTACCCAGACCGCCCCGAACTCACTCGCGAGCTCACGGACAAGATTTTGATACTGCCCGATACGCTCCTGCCAAGTGTCCCAACGCTCCACTGTAGCTCCCGTTTTAAGAATGAACGGCTCCATTAAAACCAGCCCAGTATTCGGCATCACTTCGCGTGTTTCCTCCAGCAAATGACGATATGCACGTCCAAGGCGATCCGTCACTCCACTGGGTTCGCCATTCATGGTACGCCAGGCATCATTGACACCGATTAGAATACTGATCAGATCCGGCTTCAGACTAAAGGTATCCTCGTTCCAGCGTGCATACAGATCGGAAGCGCGGTCCCCGCTAATTCCTCTGTTATAGAACGTTGGCTGTTTGGCTGCTAGTTCCACACCCAGTTTGCTCGAAATTAGATACCCATAGCCATGCCCGAGAAAATGATTCGGATCATCATTGCGCGATCTTCCCCCATCTGTAATGGAATCTCCCTGAAAAAGTATAACGGATGAATGTGTACTCATAATCAAAACCGTTCCTTCCTGTATGTAAAATGAAAACCTCAACCCTTCAGTCTCCATTTTATCCCTTTCGGACGCAATAGAAAATAGCGTTTTCAGAGCGAAGGATTTACCTGATCCAATAAAGGAGCCTTTTATTATCCCATCAAGTACCGCAAAATCATCATCGCAACAATACCGACAAGTACGGTTCCAAGCAGACTCCGGGTCCAGATTGCTACTGCAATGGTAGGCAGCGCTGCCCACAGGGCCGCATTATGCGTAATCGGCACCAACTGGTTGTCCTCCATAAACAGCTCCTGACCGATCAGTGCCGCCATGACCGCCACGGGTACATATTCAAGCCAGCGTAACAGCCACATCGGAATCTGTATTTTACTGAACAGCATGAGCGGCAATACGCGCGGGATGAACGTCAACAAAGCCGAGCCCATAATAATCCAGAATACATCCCATCTTACTTCCATCGTTCCATCACTACTCCCATCGTTGCCGCAATGACCGCAGCCACAATTACACTCATGCTGCCAAGCGAAGCCATGCTGGCGAAGATTACACAGACAACGGCGATGATCGCCACATTGATGTGCAATTTTTTATTTTTGCGCTGCATCAGTTGAAGCACAACCAGACCAATAAACATTGCAGGCAGAGCAAAATCAAGCCCAAGCCGCTCGGGATTGGTTATCCAGCGGCCAAAGTAAGCTCCCGCCATATTCGCCACAAACCAATTCAGATATGCTGTAATGTTCAGACCGTGCATCCAGCGCTCACTCAGCGTTTTTCGGCCAATTGCTCGCGTCATCGCCACGCCAAAGGACTCATCGGTAAGCAGCGAGCCGATCCACATATTTTTAAGCGGCGTCAGATGACGAAAGTACGGTGATACGGCTGCACTCAGGAGCAGATGGCGAAGATTCACAAAAAATATGGTGAAAATGATAGCAGTCGCTGAACCATTCGAGGCAAGCATGCCTGCGGCAATAAACTGGGCCGATCCAGCATATAGAATCAGACTGAGCAGAGCCGTTTCCGCCAGACTGAGACCAGCCGTCATTTCAATGACACCCGCTGCAAAGCCAATACTTAAATATCCTAGCAGTGTTGGGATACAGTCCTTAACCCCTTGCATAAATGTAGCATCATCCAGCACCTCTTCGGTTTTTGCGGGCCCGGATGTCAGTGGTATGGATTTATCCAAATCCGGTTCATCCCCTCTCCATTCAATCCACATCTTACGGATTACTTTTAATTTAGAAATATACCACAGGATGAGACATTCAGGGAGAGACAAATTCACTTTTATAGAACAGAACTGTTTCTAGTCCTTATAAACCGTTGATTAAGGAAGACACCAACAAGAAAAAGACTGAAGGGTTATAACCCCACAGTCTCCTTCGAGAAATGCTATTGAACTATAACTTGAATTTCTCAATCATGCTTTGCAGATCTTCAGCCATACGGGATAATGCCGCAGAAGAAGCTGCAACCTCTTCCATCGTAGCGAGCTGCTCCTGAGCAGCAGCTGAACCATCTTCGGTTCCTGAAGCAATCTGATTGGATAATTCAATGGTGCCATTCACTTCCCTGGACACATGATTCATGCCTCCATCAATCTGACGGGAAGCTGCCGACACTTCTCCAGCTTGAGCAGCAACCAACTGCACGGCACTACGGATATTTTTGAAAGCCTCTCCCGCTTCCGTAATCATTTGCGAACCTTTAATCATGCCTTCTCCTGTACGGGCAAAGGTAGACTGAACCGCATTCGTTTTCTCTTGCATCTCACGCATAAGTTCATTAATACGTTCGGCTGCACTGCCCGAATTGTTGGCCAGCGATTTTACTTCATTGGCTACGACAGCAAAGCCCCGACCTTGTTCACCTGCTCTTGAAGCTTCAATGGATGCGTTCAAGGCAAGGATATTGGTCTGTTTGGCGATGTTGGTAATCTCGGCCACAATCTCAACAATCTCTTCATTTTTCGCTCGAAGATCCTGAATGACAGCAGCCATGGCCTCACTCTCATCATTCACCTTCTGAATATGAGCAACCGCCTCTTCCACGGTAACCATACCCGCTTCAGACTTGGTAGATGCTTCTACAGCTATGCGAGCAGTGTCTTCGGCACTAGATGAGATTTCTTTGACCCCAATAGACATTTCACTGACGAGTTGACCCGTTGCGGCAAGACTGGCGTTTTGTTTGTTCGTTCCTGACGCTGCATCCTGCATCAATTCAGCAACCTGTTCCGTTGCTCTGGATGTCTGTTCAGAACTCGCCATCAGCTCCTCAGAGGATGCTGCCAGCTGGCTCGATGTATCATGTACTTCGCCGAGAACGTTACGTAGCGAAGAGGTCATGGTATCGAAGCTTGCCCCGAGTTGTCCAAACTCGTCACGGCGCTGTAAACCTACACGAACTGTCAGATCACCCGCGCTTACTTTGGATGCTGCTTGCGTTAGTTGCAACAATGGACGGTGAATACTGCGAATAATGAACACAAGCAGAATAATACCAATGATCAACGAGGTCCCTACCAGAGTGTAGGCACGGATCAAGATCGGTCTTACCGCATCTGCTGCTTCAGAAGGAACCATCTCACCGACAATTTTCCAGCCTGTTTCGGGATTCGTATAGAATACGGCTTCCAATTCTTGTCCATCATACGTGTACTTTACAGTTCCTTGGTCTTTTGTATACATCTCATTGATGTAGCTCTCATTGGACTGCACACCGGATTCGATATTGTAATGGAACAGGAACTTCCCGCCGTTATCCAGCATATACAGTTTTCCCTTTTCACCAATATGTATCTTATCAACGGATTCTTTCAAATGATTGAGACTTACATTGGCTCCAATTACCCCTTTTCCATCGGCCAGCTTGGCAGCGGCGGTGACAACCCATTCACCTGTGGTTACCGACTGGAACGTGTCCGAGATAATTGGTTCATCCTGTGACATGCCCATCGTATACCAGCTACGTTCCCGTGGATCATAGATCTGCTGTCCGGGATCAGGGGATTTCATCCAGCTGCCATCTTCAGCACCTACTGTTATTACACCCAATTCTTTGTGAGCCTTGGACATACGATCCATTTGTCTCTGAACAGCTGGTGATTTATTGATAATATCTGTTGAAGTAATACCGGCAGCAAACTGTGCTGCGTTATCCTTCTCCATATCCAGCATTTGAGTAATCTGCAGACTGAGCATTTCCGTTTTGGCCTGTGCAGAATGAATGATTTCTTCCCTGACCTGGTCTGCTGCTTTTAAATAAGACAACCATCCCACGCTAATGCTCGGCACAATCAGGAACAGGAGCAAAGCAGCGATCAGACGTTTCTTAACCGTTAATGTAAACCAATTGCGAATCCTTTTCTTCATTTAAATATCCCCCATCATCATCTTCACCCCTTTTTTATCGGACAAACGTAGTAAAAATATTATGTATGGATACTAAAATGAATCGAAATTACATTATTTTTGTTAGGATAATAGAAAATGATGCTCATTCCCCGTTTTGACCCCCTCTTCGAGATCGTTTACAATATCTCATAAGCTGGTTATCCATGAAACGACTGGAAGGAGAGGATTCGAATCTTACGCAAGTCACATGTGCAACAACCTGTTACCAGATTATATTCATCTATGTTCCGTATTCTGTTAGCACTCCTCCTTTGTGCAGGCCCTCTTATGGGACAAGCCAGTTTCACGGCATCCGCAGCACAAGAGACGCAAACAGTTCACATTGAAGTGAATGGGCAAGAACAATCGTGGAAAAATGCACCCCTTGTATTCAAAGGTACAACGTATGTCCCATTGCGAGATGTTGTTACCTCTGTAAATGGCACCTTGAAGTGGGAAGCTCAAACCAAAACGGCTACGATTACCGTTGGTCGAGACAAGCTGGTTCACCAGGCTGGCAGTGACTTCATCCAAGTTAATCAGGTTCGTCTGTCCTCCGGTGTCCAATCCCGCACCATTAACGGCACCCTGATGTTACCTGTCCGCGCACTTGCCAATGCACTCAAGGCGGATATTAAAGTACAACGTACAGCCTCAGCGCAGATGAGTGTTAATATCGAGACGGACAAAATAAGCCTATTAAATAGTCAAGTCGCCAGTGTAGACAGCTATTTGCGCGAAATTGATTTTCCCGGCATGGCTCTGATTGCCCGCAATGGAGAAGTCCTTCTTCGCCAAGGCTACGGACTAGCGGATGAACAGACGTTGAATCGTCCGGATCAGAAGACCAGAATCGCCTCTCTGAGTAAATCTTTCACCGCAGCCTCCGTTCTCAGCTTGGTGGAAAAAGGGAAGCTGGATGTGCATGATCCAATCTCCAAGTACATCTCCGGTATACCGAAGGGAGATCAGATCACGCTCCATATGCTGTTATCCCAGACTTCAGGTCTTCCATCCGCCTTTGGCCGGGGTGAAGGCACTTCATTGGAAGAAACGGTAGAGGAAATTCGGCACAAAACATTGAAATTCGAACCGGGTAGTGAGTATTTGTACAGTAACAGTGGTTATGTTCTGCTGGCCTATGTTATTGAGCAGGTTTCCGGCATGAGTTATGCCGATTATGTGCAACAGACCATTCTGAAGCCGCTCGGCATGAAGAACTCCGGAGAAGCTTCCCGCAAGGTCCATACGACTAGCGGATTCGTTTCGGAGAATAAACAGTGGGTGCCTGCTCCTTATTATGTTTCACAATCAGGTTCAGGGACGATCTACTCCACCGTGGACGATTTGCTGAAGTGGGATCGGGCACTGTACACGGACAAAATTCTGAGCCAGGATACGATTGAACAGATGTATGAGCCCTACTCCGATAAAAACTATGGCTACGCCTGGATTCTCAAAGAGAAGGGCACAAACCGCACCGTCTTCCATAACGGTAGTGGTGGCGGGTTTGCCACAGCCTTTTCACGTAATCTGTCCGATGATATCACGATTATCCTGCTCGGCAACCACGCAGGTATGGACATGACTTCACTTTTGGATGAAGTTGAGGCCAAAACAGCCAAAGCACTGCAATTGCAATAATTTATAATTATTCGTTTATACAAAGGGGGCTGCCCCAAATTGGGTTCCCCTCTCGCTCCAAGCGCTAACGAACCTCAGTAACGTTATTCCGTCATAACATGGTGTCAGTACCTACAAATCGACCCAATTGACGGAATAACGTCTCTGTAATTCGTTAAATATCGCTCCCCGACATGTCAGTAACGCCTTTGTCTTTATCCAAAAGAACAATGATCGCCGGAAGTACAATTAAGGTACTAAGCAAGCACAGTAAAGTATCCAGGACAGTAGTCACCCCAAATAGCTTGACCACTTCAAAGTTAGTAAACATCAGAGCGCTGAAACCACCTACCACAGTGAGACCCGAAGCTGTAATAGCACGCCCTACTTTTGTCATCGCCGTAACAATAGCTGCCTTTTTATCCAAACCGTTTGCCTTCTCTTCCAAATAACGCTCCATAAACAATATTGTAAATTCGGTTCCAATGCCTAACACAAGTGCACCAAGAACAGCCGTTAATGGGTTGATGTCGATCCCTAGTATAAAGAGTAACGCTGTCGACCAACCATTAACCAAGATGATAGGCAGGATCGGAAAGAAAGCTCGTTTAAAACTGCGGTAAACTATAAATAGTCCCAACAAAATAGCAATTAATCCGGAAAATAACGATGTGTGCCGGCTATCAGTCAGGCCATTTAGGCTTTTTACCTGTAACACTTGAATACCAACTGGGTTGGCACTAACTCCATCAGGAAGATTGCTATATTGCTCCAAGCGACTCAGCAGCATCTCTTGATCCTGGGTGCTAACATTATCAATAGTAAAAATAATATGAGCCATTCCCCGATCTTCCGACAAATACGGAGCAGTGATCTCTGATGGAAGTTGATCTAAAATCTTCCCAATAGTGGTTGAATCAGCTGTGACAACATCAGGCTGAATCGCAGACATCGCATTAATTATACTTGAGCTCTCCGTTATTTGCGGATTATCCGTAACGGCATGCTTTTGAAACGAATCCATCCACTGTATGATTTCTGGTCGTGTTACATCCTGTGCTTCGATCATCCAATCCAAGGTCAATGTGTTGCCCATCACCTCACGAATCTCATTTAATTCAACCAAAGCAGGAGCCTTTTGCGGCATGAGCTTCTCAATATTACTCTCTACATTCAGTTTGTGATCCACACTAAAGCCTGCGATGGCCACAATAAGGGGAATGATCAGCATTGCTTTGGGATGCTCAATCACGTACTTCGCCAATCCTCCGAGAGCGCGTTCAACCACATTGCCAGCCTTTCCTTTACGCAACTTAATGCCCTTTCGATCTCTAAGTATAAGGAGGGGAAGGAGGAGAAAAAGACCCACCGCGTACATGATACAAACGCCTACTGCTAACATTAGACCAAAATCTTTAATCATCGGCATCTCCGAGAACAGCAAGGTTAGGAAGCCGGCAGCCATAATGATGACCGCTATACCAACAGCAGGAGCCATATGTCTTACAGCAGCAGCCATTGCTTTGGATGAATCCTCTTTCTTCACCAATTCCTCTTCGTAACGGTTATGGAACTGCAGTGCAAAGTCTGTACCAAGCCCGATCAGTATAGGTAATAACGCCATAGTTGCTATGCTCAGTGGCATGCCCATGTAGCCCATTAGTCCAAAAACCCATACCATACCTATCATAACAACAGGTAACGATAGTAAACGCCAACGGACTGGAAATATAAGTAGCAGCACTATTATCATTAATATAATGACCGTCAGTAACATAGTGACAATATCTTTTGAGATGAAGTCATCTATGGTTTTGGATATGGCGGGTATTCCGGAAAACAAAGAATGGGTTTGTTCAATCGAATGTGCCTTAATGATCTGTTCCAACTGATCGGTCGCTTCCGACATTTCTTGTAAGGTCAATCCGCTTTTAAGCTGTATATTGAACAAAATACTTTTACCATTTTCCGGAAGTAACTGAGCGACGGCTTTCTGCGGTGCACCTGACTCGTCAAATAGGGCATAGCGCACAAACGCCTCATTGGTTGAGGTCAATTCGCCAATCTCGTTCATTTGACGAATCTGTTCTCCATATTGAGCAGCGATTGCCTGTTCTACTTGTTGTTTCGCGGCATCAGCTGCATGTGCTTGTTGTTTCTCATCTCCCCCTTTTATCTTTACAGCAGCCGCTGCCTCAGTCATTGCTTGCTGAATTTGATTAGTCATTTGTTCTTGCATTTGACTCGATTGCTGCTCAGCCTGCTGTGCAAAAGCATCTGCAATCGATACTGGACTGGTCACTGAAAAGACCCTGTCACTCGCGGAAAGTTCCTGTTGAAGGCTGTTTAGCTTCACCAGTGTTTCATTATTCAAAAGTAGATTGTCACTTCCACGCAGTAGCAATACGAGACTCTCTCCCCCGAATTGATTCTGAAAGCGTTCGTTGTGAATGGAAACCGGAGAATCCTTGGACAATAGCATATCCACACTCGTTTTCACCTCAATACGAGTTAACCCATACCCCATTCCTCCAGTAATCAATGCCATAATGATAACAAGGGCAATAGCTCGTTTGGTTATCAACATTCCTACGTTGTTAAAAAGATTTTTTAGAAACAATTCTCTCACTCCAATTCTATTGTCTATACACAAAAGACCCAAAAACTAGGGATACACCGTATTAGAAGCCTCCAGAGTATCGTTTGCACCCCACTGATGGAGTAACACTGGCACCCCCGTTAGTTGTGTAGATCTTTATTGTGCTCAAGTGCAAGCACACGAAGCTTTAACTGCTCAAGCTCCTCCAAGATCACTTGGCTTTGTTCAGACCATATCGTTTGAACCCTTCCAGTAACCCTTGCTTCCATCTGGCGCTCCTCTTCTTCCTTACGTTGGATCAGCTTATCTGCTAATGAGCGGATCTCCAGACGTCCCACCTCTCCTTTTTTAACTAACTCACCCACGGTTAATGTGATTTGTTCTTTACCTGTAGCCGCCAAACCAATCCCCAGCAGCATCGCTTTTTCTAACGTTGTTTTCATTCATTTCCAGCTCCTTTAAGATAATGATTTACTTTTCGCTATACGAATTTGATGCTTGAGCTCTTCCATACTTCGTTCAGCAGCCTCTTCTCCCGCATTGATGCATTCCTGTGTCTTGGTAAAGTCAAAGGCTGCATAAGAGCCCACGTCGGGACGGATCACAAAATCTGCCAGTCTCAGGCTTGCATGTTTACGCTCCGCTGTCATTAGGCTGTACGAGCGATAAACCACTTCGAACATATTGCGTGGTGGCTTATTCTCATGCTCTCTCGCGACATCCACGGCAATAACAAAGCCGGTATCCTCGCCTATCACCTCCTCCACCGGCAAATTGTTCAATACCCCGCCATCCACAAGCATTTGATCTCCATCCATCAGTGGTGCAAAAACACCTGGAAATGCAGTGGTGGCTCGGAGGACAGTGCCTAACTCACCTTCATCCAGCACCACCTGCTTACCTTTTATCAGATCAACCGCGATTGCTCTGAATTCGATTGGAAACTGTTCAATTCGCAAGTCCTGTTTACCATGTCTTTGCAGTAACTCGTTGATCGTATTATGAACCGTATTGCCGGCAAACAAGCCGCGGTTCCGTATTCCTAAATCTAGCAAACGATACTTTGGTGTTTTAAGCAGTAACTGTTCAATATCCCAAGCAGGGATACCGGCAGCATACAAGCCCCCAATTGCCCCACCCATGCTTGTGCCCACGATACGATCTATCTGGATCCCATGTCTCTCAAAAGCCTTCAATACCCCTAGATGCGCCAGCCCCCTGACAGCTCCACCGCCCAAAACAAGTCCTGTTTTCCCCATATTGCACTCCACTTCTATCGGGTTTTCTTTATTTCAAAGTGATTTACATTCTTATTGTTATGCGGAGACCTGGTTCCCTTTCCGCCGGTTCCCAATAAGTAATCGATATAAGGCTGTGATACACCAAAATAAAGTTTTTCATTTTCTTCGTGATGCCACAAATGCCTGCTTTTCATCCTTCTTCCCCAAGCTGTACCCGGTGTAATTGGACGATGTGCCACAAAATGCCGCCATTGCGCATATAAGCTGTACAAAAGGGCTCCAGTAAGCATTGCTGTGCATATGGATAAATCTTGAACCGCCCACCATAGCAGGATCGTAAGAATGAGGCAGTACATCCATACAACTTTGTTTTAAAAAAACATGTGCTGGATATCCTCCGGATCACGATGATGCCTAAGATGTACCTTTTTCAACTCCGTTATTACGTCATGATGATGCATATAACGGTGAGTGAAATATTCAAAAATGGCGAATAAGAAACCCCCGATGATAATTCCTGCAAAGGTTCTGCTCCAATCGAAGTAGATAAAAGAAAGAGTTATTCCTATAAAACTCATGTTGACGTTAAAACGGATAATAGGCTGGTGATAAAATTCCTCATAGTGGTTCATAGTCAACCTCCTCCCGAAAAACACAAAAGACCCAAAAACTTCAAAAGCAGAAGCTTTGTCAAGCTAAAGCTTCGTGCAGCATATCTGACAACAGTCGCCGGTCCTGAGTTGACAGCTGGTCCATGATGCGTAGGAATTCAGATACCAGTTCTGCGAATTCGTCCCCAAGTTCATCATTGATGGCCTGAATAATGGTGCCAAGAACCGTCCCAACAAACATTAGCATTTCATTCTCGCTGTTCGGTGTTTTGCTGACCACCAAACGGATCAACATTTCAGTTTTGCCACCAAGCTTCTTTACATAGACAAGCAGTAGCCCAAGAATATAGCCGCAAAACTCAATACTAGATGACTTGGAAGGGATTTCGTTCATCATATTTCGGATCAGGTCGTTAACATTGCCATTCTTTGCGCTTTTCAGCAGATTGCGGATATGAGCCACTGTCTGCTCCCAATCGGCCAGATTAAAAGAATCGCTTAGATTTTGCTTAAATAGATCGGCCGCCTTGACTGTGGGAGAAAACACAACCTGTGAACGTCCCGTTTCCTTGGAGTTCACTTCATAGCTACGAGTCACAAATCCGAGTTTTTCGATTTCTTTCAGCATGTCATACGCAGTCCATTTGCTGACTCCCAATGAACGGGCCAATGTCTCATAATGAATAGGCAAGTTGCTGCGCTGATACAGTTCAACCAGTTTCCTCAACAATTGCAACCGTCGTTTCGTAAGTGGCATGAATGCACCTCAAGAGTTTTTGTTTTTTGGTTTTTTGTGCTTTTCAATATTACCACTCACTTCCTCCGCTCGTCAAACTGAATTAAAGTTATAACAACACCAACAAGGGGCGCCCCTCGTCGTGCTCATGACGTATGGACAGCCCCTTTTGTTATTCGTATCTTTATGTCGCGGATTATACTTTCACATTGTTCACTGTCTATCTATGGATACAGGAAGTTTCCCCGCAAAAGGAATGCGCCCCATCAGCGCCTGAGCGACGCTATCCATGGCAAGTGGCCGGCTCTCGTAAGCTGCTACATAGACCTGCATTTCAGGAAGCACCAGCAGATCATAGGGACTTCGCAGTGCCACAACAGCCAGTGGTTTGCCCAATTGCTGCAACCAGCCAATCAGCCTGCACTGTGGATCGCCCGAGGGGCTTCCCGCATTGTAGGTTCCCACCACAATCTGCCGAATGTCATCTGCTTCCGCTGCCTGAAGCAGACGGGCGGAACGAATGGCAACTTCCTCTGGCGTGACCATCAGATCGACAACATCCAGACCATAAATGGATAAGGCTGATCCCAAGGTGAACATCTGAGTCAGCTGTTCGTCGGCAATTGTCGTCACGGACGTGGCAACCGTTATGACCAGCGTGCGTTCCGGCTTCAAAGGCAGCATATTCAGCTGGTCACGCACCAGTGTGATACTGTTCTCGCTAATACGGCGAGCAACCTTCTGATGAAGCAAACTGTTGCGCTCAGGCCCGCTGAAATGAGCAGGATCGTATGATGCCTTCGGCGATGATGAATTCGATACTACACCAGACATTTCATCATCACTTGCGCCGCTCATTCCATTCTCCAGCAGGCCTCGTTTGGCCTTGTACTTCAGCAACCGAGTTACAGATTCGTCAATGCGGGCTTCGCTGATTCGCCCGTTCTGCACTGCTGCCAGCAGAGCTTCAAATGCCTCTGCCTGAAGATGAGCGGTGTGGCTGATCAACACCAGATCTGCGCCGGCCTCTACCGCCATCACAGCTGCATCGACAGTGCCATAGTTGGCAGCAATCGCATCCATCTCCATACAATCCGTTACAATCATGCCGTCATAACCCAGTTCCTGACGTAGCAATCCGCTTAACACGGCTCGCGATAGTGTCACAGGCAGACGCTCCGGTTCCAGAGCGGGAAAATAAATATGTGCCGACATCATCGCGTCGACACCCGCCGCTATGGCAGCACGGAACGGAATCAGTTCCACACGCTCTACCCGTTCCCGATCATGGGTGATGACCGGAAGATCCAGATGCGAATCGGTATCCGTATCCCCGTGTCCCGGAAAATGTTTGGCTGTCGCTGAAATGCCAGCATCTTGTACTCCCGCAATGCTTCTGGCCCCATACGCTGCCACGGACTGCGGTGATTCCCCAAATGAGCGCACACCGATTACCGGATTGGCGGCGTTGTTATTTACATCCAGAACCGGAGCAAAGTTCATGTTAATTCCCATCGATCTCAGCTCCACTCCACTGATATAGGCTGCCTGATATGCATCCTCGATGGAACCTGCTGCGGCAATAGCCATCTGTCCCGGCATCAGGGCGATTCCTTCGGTAATCCGGGCCACCATGCCGCCCTCCTGATCAATGGATATCCAGAGCGGCACATTACCGCTATCGACAGCAATCCGTTGCAGCCCCGACGATAGCCGCTCTACCTGCTCCGGCGATTCAACGTTGCGCGCAAAATAGATTACGCCGCCGAAGGGATACTTTCGAAGAAAAGCATCCACATCACCGGAAGCCTCGGTGCCATGAAAGCCGCATAGCAGCATTTGTCCGATTTTCTCACGCAGGGTCATCTGTTTTAGTTTCAACGGGTATATCTCTTCTATTCCACTCATTCCATGCCTCCTCCCCATGACAAACATCATCCGTACATTACGCAACATACCATTGATGAATTTCACTCTTTATGGGTATAGCAAAAACGGCTTCCGCCGTTCCTTCCATTCCTCTGCCTCTGTATTCCAATCTCCCATCAAGCACACTAATTCTTCACGGTCATGAATGACATCTCTGACTTTCCTGCCTCCGGTCAACAGATCAATAAAATAACGTGAACCCGGCTGTGGCGGCTCCAACCAGCGAAATTGCTCCGGATAGAGCGATGCCAGTTCATGCAAAAGCACCAGACCTGTATCTACCGCCCGGAATGCCCTGCTGTCTGTTACGAAAATTCTCACACCTCCGCACAACTCACCTGCATGTTTGGAGAAGGTTGGCGACATGTACACCGGATGCACATGCACACCCTCCAGTTTGTGTTCCCGAAAGCGTTCCGCCAGTTGTTCACCATCTACCCACGGTGCTCCAACCCATTCAAATGGTCGGGTCGTACCTCTGCCCTCCGACATATTCGTCCCTTCAAACAGGCAAGTACCCGCATACACCCGCACACTGTCCAGCGTGGGCATATTGGGAGAGGGCAGCATCCAGGGAAGCTCGCAGTCCGTAAACTCCATAGAGCGCCGCCACCCTTCCATTGCGATCACATCCAGTTCGCAGGGCATCTCCATCTCACTGTTCACCAACAAAGCCAGCTCACCGACCGTCAGTCCGGTTCGGACAGGAATACGCCAGGCGCCAACGAGTGATTCATACCCCTCGCTCAGCACGCCGCCTTCCACACTATACCCGCCTAGCGGATTGGGACGGTCCAGCACCAGCAGGCGTTTGCCTGCTTCGGCACAGGCCTCCATCATGTGGAACAAGGTTGATGCATACGTGTAATAACGGACGCCCACATCCTGAATGTCAAACAGCACCGTATCCACCACAGCCAACATCGCAGACGTAGGCTTCTTGTGTTCCCCATAAAGACTAAACACAGGCATGCCCAGACGTGGGTGCACCGTATCCCCAAATCGGACACCAGCCTGAAGCTCACCATCCAGCCCGTGCTCACAAGCATAAAGCGCAGTAAGCTGGGCATCTGCCAACCCGACACAAACATCCACCGTAGAGACAAAATCAGCCGTAATACCCGTGAGGTTCGTCATCAGGCCAATACGCGCATCCGTTAACCATGGGTGGGAGAGTCCTCCCGACAGAAGATCAACTCCAGTTCTTACGCCCATCACACATTCCCCTGGCTGATCCACCCTGTATGTTGGTGGTCATTGCCGCCAGATGTGACAGGTTCCTCTTCAGGTTCCAGCACATTAAGGGCTACCTTATGCTGATAAATTGCAAACATGCCCGCGAACAACGCCCCGAAGCCAACAACCGTCAGCGTCAGCAGAGCCGTCAGACACAGCGCCTGAAAACAGGCTCCCATCGTGTACCCCGGATGACGGAAGAATAGCTTTACACTTTCCCCCATCGCCTGAATGATGCCCATGTTCTTTTGCAGAACAAGCTGCCAGGTATAGAACTGCGACATCAGCGCCATGAGGACGAAGAACGTTTGGAACATGCTCACCGCTGTACCTGTAATTCCGCCCTGTCCGCCGTAATACCACCAGGTTGACCAGAGAATGAAACCAAGCACGGCGAAAAGTACACCTACTGCCCCTCCCGGAATGAATCCCTTCATCGTTCCGTTCCAGATATCCTTAAGCCCATTGCGGCGTTCCTTGCGTTCCAGCCTGTGATGCACGGCATAACTGACGCCGAACAGGATTGGCATATAAATCACAGCCAAAAGCAGCACCGCAATCGGCAGCGGAGCAAACATCAGAATGGGTACCAGCACAATGGAGCTGACAACACTGTACAGGGCCACCGGAATAATATCCCGATAGATTTCCGCCCCCGACTTGACCAACACTTCACTCAGCTTACGCATCTCCACACTCCCTTTCTTGCAGTTCCTTCCTCATCCAGCTCGTTTCTTATTCCCGTCCAATCGCCAGTTCCGTCTCCGGGTCAAAAAAGTGCGCCTTACGCAGGTCCAGTACAAAATTTTTGTCCATTCCTACATAAGCATGTGTTTCCGGGTGAACCTTGGCCGTGACGGTACGGGCACCCGAATGGAAATACACCAGATTCTCGGAACCCAGGTGCTCCACTACCTGGACCCGCGCCTTCAGCATATGATCTGTCGGGATATTCGGAGCGACATCATCACCAAAAATATGCTCTGGACGCAGACCCATAATCACCGGCTTGCCCTGATGGCTTTGAAGACGAGCGAGTACATCCTCTGGCAAGGTGAATGATGCTCCCTCCACGACAACCTGCGTGCCTTCAATCCGGGCATCGATGAAGTTCATCGCCGGGGAACCGATAAATCCGGCAACAAACATATTACGCGGACTCGCATACAATTCTTTCGGTGAAGCCACCTGCTGTATATCTCCATGATTCATGACCACGATGCGCTCCCCAAGTGTCATGGCCTCTACCTGATCATGCGTGACGTATACAATGGTGGCACCGAGCCGTTTATGCAGCTCGCCCAATTCCACCCGCATCTGCACCCGCAGCTTCGCATCCAGATTGGAGAGCGGCTCATCGAACAGAAACACCTGCGGATCACGGACGATTGCACGGCCTACCGCCACACGCTGGCGCTGACCACCGGACAGCTCGCGCGGTTTGCGCTCCAGCATCGCCTCCAGTCCCAGAATGGAAGCAGCATTCTGCACCTGTTCATCAATATAGGACTTTGGCTTCTTAAGATTTTTCAGGCCAAAGGACAGATTTTCACGGATGGTCATGTGCGGATAAAGTGCATAATCCTGAAATACCATCGCGATATCACGATCCTTCGGATGCAGGTCGTTCACGACCCGTTCCCCGATGACAATATCGCCGCTCGTCTGTTTTTCCAGACCCGCAATCATCCGCAGTGACGTCGTCTTGCCACAGCCCGAAGGACCCACAAAAACCACGAATTCCTTATCTTCTATAACAAAGTCCGAGCCGGCAACAGCCGTGAACGTTCCTTTATGATCGTCTTTGAATTCTTTGCGCACTTGGCGAAACTCCACGCGTGCCATAGGTAGATCCCCCTTTACGTTGTCGCTTTTCCTGAACTATATAAGTTCAACTAACGAATATTTACACTGGCACTCCGATCCGTTATGGTGTAAATGTTTAGTTGAACATATATAGGAGTTAACCTTTAACCGCACCGATCGTAATACCCTGTAGGAAATAACGTTGCAGTGAGAAAAACAGAATGATCATCGGCAGCGCACCAATCGTTGCCCCTGCCATCATTGCGCCGAAGTCCGTTGATTCGGCAAATACGAACGAGGCCAGCCCCACCTGAACGGTGCGCATCTCGTTGGAATTGGTGATCAGGAATGGCCAGAAGAATTCATTCCACGAAGCTACAAACGTGAAAATCGCCAGCACCGCGATCCCTGGCTTCGCCATCGGCAGGATCACTTTCCAGAAGATGCCGAACTCGCTGCATGCATCAATACGTGCCGCATGAATCAGCGATGTGGGCAGCGTTGACATGAATTGTTTCATCAAGAAAATGTTGCCCACACTGACGGCAGCAGGCAGAATAATGGCTGTGTACGTATCCCCCAGATCAAACACGTTGACCATCAGAATGTACAAAGGAATCAGCGTCACCTGTGCCGGAATCATCATCGTGCCCAGCAAGGTCCAGAATACCGCCTGACTTCCTGGGAATTTCAGTTTGGCGAACGCATATCCCGCCAGGGAGGCGAAGAACACATTCGTCACGGTCAGAATGACCGAGATGAGCAGCGAGTTGTACAGCCAGCGCCAGGCATCAGTTTTGGCAAAAAAGCGCTCATATGGTGACAATGACAGCTGCTCCGGGATCATCTGCGGTTTGAAGGAAGCCGACATCGCACTATCCTGTACCGAACCGACCAGCATCCAGTACATCGGAATGACCGTCACCAGTGCCCAGACCACCAGCAGAATGGATGCAACGACAAGCAGTGTCTTTTTCTGTGTTGATTTCATGGATTTCTTTCACCCCCGGATGCTTAATGCAACATGCTCTAATAGTACGTGTTTAAAAAGACCGGTTTTCAGTACCGAGAAGATGGGATGAAGCTAGAAATGGAGTAGCGGAGCGTAGGGAAAACTACGTGAGCAACTACAATGTTTCCGAAGGAAACATACTTCGTAAGCATCCGCTTATTTCGGCTAAATTCCATATTCGATGCTGATGATGCCACTAGGCATCCTTCGTAATCAAAAGCGGGCTTTTTGAACTACCTCTAATACTCAATATCGCTGGAGAAATATTTGAACTGGATGACGGAGATGACAATGATGATAATCGCCAATACGAATGACTGTGCAGAAGCCAAACCGAACTCATAGAACTTGAATGCCGTCTCGTAAATCAGATAAGCGATCGTCGTTGTCGCAAAGTTCGGTCCACCCTGTGTCATCAGATATACCGAGATGAACACCTGGAAGGACGTAATTACACCTGTCACAAGCAGATACAGCGTCGTTGGTTTGAGCAATGGCCATGTAATCTTGCTGAACTGGGTCCAGCCGCTGGCATGATCAATATCCGCCGCTTCGTACAGCGATTTCGGAATACCGCCCATGGCTGCCAGATACAGAATAATGCCCGCTCCGTGCGATCCGAGCCAGTTCATCAGAATGAGTGAAAAGAGTGCCGTTCCTGACTGGCCCAGCCAGATCACCGGATCAAGGCCGAACAAGCCGAGGAAACGGTTCAGCAATCCCGAATCCGTCGGGTCAAAGATCGCCAGCCATACGATGGAGATCGTTACCCCGGATGCTACCGCAGGCAAGTACAATGTTGCTTTGAAGAACGTCTGCCACTTGCTTTTCATCTGGAAGATGAAGTAGGACAGTACAAATGTAATGAGAATATTGACCGGTACCGTACCTATAGTAAAGATGAGTGTATTTTTAATCGATTTCCAGAACGTCTCATCCTTCACCAGTCGCTCGTAGTTATCCAATCCAACCCACGTCGAATTCATAATGTTGTATTTCTGGAAGCTCATCACGAGAGCCGTCAGAACGGGATACAGTGTGAAAATAAGAAACAGCAGGACAGGCGCCAAAATAAACAAATACGCCCACCCGTAATCTCGCCAAAACCGGGCAACCCGGGAAGTCCGGGGCACAGACGGTTTTGGCGCAAGGGCGGTCTGCATGGCGAATCCTCCTCTCCTAATCAGTGTGGTTTTGCGTTATGTTTTATGGTCAGAGTTATTGTCCGAACATTTGCTGGCCTTTGTTCTTGAAGTCTTCTGCGATCTGCTCCGGTGTCTTCTCACCCGAGAACAGCGCCTGAATGTTAGGCTTCACAACTTGTTCCTTGAATTGTTTTTGCTGTGATGCTTTGTCGATATCCAGTTCCAGTACAACCGGCATAGCGATATTCTCTGCCATTACTTTCGCAGCAGCCAGATTATCCGGTTGACCAAGCTCTTTTCCTTTAAACAGATCCACTTGGGATTGTCTTACGAATGGGAGCGCCAGTTCATTGGCCGAGTTCCCTGCTTTGGCACCACTGAGTGCCTCCATAACCAGGAACGTATTTTTGGCATGCTGTTCGCCTTTGTCCTTTTTCTGTTTGAAGGCTACATACCCTTCACCGCCCATCGTTGTAGCCGCAGGTTGATCGTCATTGTGCGGTACAGGCAACAAGACAAAATCAATTTTCTCCCCTTGTACCTTGCCGTCATCAATATCCTTGTTGCGGTTCTGAATCATCACATCATAATAAGGAATCGCTTTGGAGATGATCGCCGTTTCACCCGCGTAGAACATATCCGTCCGTTTGGCTGGAGCAAGAGCAGCCGTTTCCTTCGGCATATAACCTTGATCCATCAGGTTTTTAATAAAAGAGAGAGTATCCAGAATGCGGCCATCATTCCATTGGAACGTGCCAGCTTTGTCGAGAACGTCAATCATACCGTTGTTTCGGGACAGCATTTCAATGAAATCAAGCGAGGTTCCGTCGGTAACCAGTGCATATTGTTTAGCCCCGCCATCCAGTGTTTTGGTCAGCTTGGCTGCGGCAGCGTTAAATTCAGACCAGGTCCAGCCATTTTGCTGAATGGATTTCCAGTCAATGCCCGCTTCCTCCAGAATGCGTTTGTTGCCACCCCATGCCCATTGGAATTGATACAACGGCAGTCCGTACTGTTTCCCTTGGATCTGGCCTAACTCAAGCGTACCTGGCAGATAGTCATCCTTGATCTCGGGTGTCAGGTAGCTGTCCAGCTCAAGTGCCAATCCCGTATTCACATATGTGCCGTCTACACTATGAAAGTAAAGATCCGGCGGATTGCCCGCGTTCAGAGCGACATCGAATTTTTTGGGCCCTTCCGCCCAGGAGAGCATTTCCGTTTTCACGGTAATGTTCGGGTGTTCTTTATTGAAATCAACGATCAGATCCTTCAGTTCATCTTCATATGTCCCATGTACTGGATAAGTCCATACGGTCACCGTATCTTCCGCATTCGGATCATCTGAAGCAGCGCCCCCGCTATTCCCGCAGGCAGTAACCCAGACCATCATCAACAACATTGCCCATACCAGACCCTTCTTTTTCATCCCTTCATCTCCTTCGCGTGTCGTCTCCCGATTATTGCATTGCCTGACCATGCTACCCCTTTTGAAATCATCCATCCTTAAACGGCATAACTGACTATTGAGCGTGGCAGTAAGGAAAATGCACCTCCCCTATGGATTAGACCTGAACGTACGCAGGATTAATCTCTTAAATGCAATATTAACGTCAACTTAGTTAACATTAACAGTATTAATTCCTTCCAAAATTGTAGATTGAGTTCATTATATGAGCTATGAAATAAAAATTCAACATTATTTTTTATTATAAAATTTAATTTTACTTTTTCATTTTATGCCTCTATACTATGTAAAAAGAAAACTCAAGCAAGCGAGGTGAGCCACTTTGCGAGTATATGTAGGTGTAGATGGAGGCGGTACCAATACTGATGCAGCAATCATTTCTGAATCTGGCGAAATTCTCGCCCGGCTTAGCGGCGGTCCCACCAATCCTCACAGCGTACCACCTGAACAGGCCCTTTCCGAACTGCAACGAGTGCTGGAACAGCTATTTAATCTAAAAAGTGATTTATCGACAAATTGTGAAGGTATATGCCTCGGCATGTCAGGTGTAGATACGGTTCAAGAACGGCAACTTATAGCCGACGCCGTAAATAACTATATGAAGAGCCACAATCGCCAGGGATCAGAAGGCTGTCCAGTCTGGGTTGTATCCGAAGGAGAGATAGCCCTGATGGCCTCTCTCGGACATACTCACGGTGTTTTGTGCATCTCTGGAACAGGGTCCATCGTGTACGGATTTACGCTGGAAGGAGTACGATACCGTGCAGGAGGCTGGGGGCATCTGCTCGGAGATGAGGGGAGCGGCTATCGTATTGGACAGCGTGCACTCCAAGTGGTTATGCAGAGCTATGACGGTGTTCTTCCTCCAACCCGTTTAACCCCGCTTCTTTTAAAGCAACTGAACCTTCGGGATATATCGGAGTTAAAGGCACGGGTGTATCAGACGGATTGGGGCAAAACCGAAACAGCATCCATCGCCCGACTTGCTATAGAAGCAGCTGAATCCGGGGATGAGGCCGCCCGGGCACTGATCATTGATGAAGCTGAACAATTGGCGGATACCGCCAAGGCACTGATTGCCCGTCATCCCGAATTTGCATCCACTCAGGTTGTCCTGTCCGGATCACTGTTTCGATACGCTGCGCTTTTCCGAAATACATTTATCCAGAAGTTATCGGGATATTATGGAGAGCTGGACTTTGTATATCATGAAGATGCGCCTGCTCCAGCGGTAGGTGCAGCACTACTGGCAAGAAGACGCCGTTCCCTGAATGAATCATTTTAAAAGAGAGAAGGAGGCCATACGGATGAATCACATGCTGAACTCACTACTAACGGAACAACCCAATCCACTAACGGATCATATAGATGAATTGCCTTCGGAAGAAATTATGGAGCTAATTAATAAGGAAGATCAACGGATTGCGGAGCTCATTCAGCCCCTGATCCCGGTTATTGCCCAAGCGGCGGACCGGATCTTGGAGGCCTTTCAGTCTGGCGGCAGGCTGTTCTATGTAGGCGCAGGCACAAGTGGACGATTGGGAATACTTGACGCTTCGGAATGCCCGCCTACCTACGGAACCCCTCCCTCCATGGTGCAGGGGATTATTGCAGGGGGATTTCGGGCAGTGAAGGACCCGGTGGAAGGTGCTGAAGATAGCGAGGAATTGGGAGCTGCCGACCTTGATGAACATGGATTGGACGAAAACGATGTCGTGGTTGGCATTGCAGCCAGCGGGCGAACGCCGTATGTGCTGGGTGCGATGAGACACGCCAAGGAGATTGGAGCTACTGTAATCAGCCTGAGTAACAACGCAGGTACACCTATGACCCTTTTGGCTGATGTGAGTATTGAGGCTGTTGTCGGCCCGGAGGTTGTCATGGGTTCAACACGCATGAAAGCAGGCAGCGCCCAGAAAATGATTCTGAACATGCTCACCACTACCGCCATGATTCGTCTGGGCAAGGTTTACCGTAATTTCATGGTCGATCTGAACCCTTCCAACGAAAAGCTTGTCCATCGGGCCAAACGCATGATCCATCTGGCAACCGGAGCGAACGAAGCGGACATTGAACAGGCTTTTGCCGGTGCAGACGGTCATGTAAAAACAGCAATCGTTATGCTGATGGCAGGCCTGGACGCCGTGGAAGCTCAGCGCAGACTGGATTTGGCTGGCGGATTTGTTCGCACCGCCATTGTGGGGCCTTCCTGAGCCGTACAGGGGTATGCCTAGACGTTGAAAGAGCCCGACATTGATCTGTGGGCTCTTTTTTTTATTTTTTGATATAAAGGCGGATATAGTCCGTCAAAAAATCCCCTCCTGTATAAACAGAAAGGGATTCATATGGTTCTACTTCACTTATGCTCCAGAATAGCCTGCCGGCTCTTCTCCAAATATTCCACCGACTGGTTGTAGTCGCGGCTGGCAATCGCCAGATACAAAATGTCGATCACGTTCAGCTGTGCAATGCGTGACGAAGTTGCTCCGCTCCGGATATCGCTTTCGGTGGAAGTAATCATCAGGGGCACATCCGCCAGACTGCTGAGCGTATTGCTTCCCCACTTGGTAATGCTAATCGTTGCAGCGCCGCCTTCACGAGCATGCTTCAGACAGGAGATCACGTTCGAAGTCTCGCCTGAATACGAGATACATACAACCGCATCATCTTCGCGAAGCGTCGTTGCGGACGAAATCTGCATATGCGGATCGGCGAACGAAAAGCTTGTGCGATTGATTCGCATGAACTTGTAGTGTGCATCCAGCGCAATCAGGTTGGAGGCCCCCACCCCGTAGAAAAAGATCCGGTTCGCCCGATGAAGCACATCTACTGCCTGTTCCACCAGACGCGGGTCCAAAATATGAACGGTATCCTTCACCGATTGAATATTGTTTGCGGACACATGCTGAATAATGCTCTCCATGGAGTCCTGGGGACGAATCTCCGTATATTGATATTGCTCACCTGTCTGCAAATCTCCGGCAATCTTCAGCTTCAGCTCCTGAAAACCCGTTACACCCAGTGATTTGCAGAGACGGATAATGGCAGCCGGACTGCCGCCGCTCCGTTCAGACAGCTGTGCCACCGAGGACTGAACCGTCTCTTGGGGATGATCGAGAATGTAAGCTCCGATCTTCCGTTCCGACGGGGTCAAGTCATCCATTAATGCGCGTAAACGTACAAGTCCACCTTTCATGCCTTCCATCCGCTCCTCCTTTCCGTACTGCCTTCATGTACAAGCATTTTATCCTATAATTCCAATAGAGTCTAATTGATTAAACGCCCTTGCATATGCAACTCATTCAAAAGCCTTGCTGCACTACAGTGTCAGGTTACCCGATATTACGGCGTGTTTTGCGCCGGTTACTGCCGGGAGCGTGTTGGTTCTGCCCATGAGTGCCTCATGGCCAAGGAGGGCAAATCCAATCGCTTCGCGGGCATCATCCGGTATACCATAGTCCGCTGTTCGCTCCAGACGGATGCCTTCCGGGAGTCTCTGACGGATCATCTCCATTAACGTGGCATTGGAAGTGCCACCACCGCATGCGAGCATGGCCGATATTTGCACCTTGGGCAAGATAAAATCCTTCATTGCCCCCACGATCGTCTCCGCGGTCAGACAGGTGGCGGTAGCCAGCGTATCCTCCAGGGATAAGGAACGCGCAGCGGCCATCTCCATCAGGCGTGCTGCATATGCCGCACCGTACACCTCACGTCCGGTGCTCTTGGGAGGGAGCCTTTTGAAATAGTTATCGTCCAAACACAGATCTACCAGATCCTGATTGAACTTCCCCTGTGCGGCGATGCTTCCATTCGGATCATAATGCTGCCGCCCACCTGTCGCCTGGCGTACAATCGCGTCCATCACCATATTGCCAGGGCCCGTATCAAAAGCCGAAATGCCTTCATTAGAAGACACTGATGGTAGCACCGTAACGTTGCCAATACCGCCGATATTTTGCACCAGTCGTCCTTCCTCCGGACTGCGGAACATCAACGCATCGGCATAAGGGGTAAGTGGCGCGCCCTCCCCGCCAGCCGCCATATCCCGTGCCCGCAAATTGCCGATCACTGGCAGGCCCGTTCGTTCACGTACAACGGCGCATTCACCAATCTGCAACGTGGACACCACTGGAAGACTCTCTCCTGCTGGTCCTGGAAAAGCCGAAGCTACAGGTGCGTGCCATACGGTCTGTCCGTGCATGCTGATCGCATCCACCTGCCCGGATGAGATTCCTGAGGATCGAATAAGCTCTCTGACACTGTGAGCATACCACTCCGATACGCCAAAATGTGCAGCCGTGAGCTCATCCACGCGTGCCGTCTCCGGTGAGCATAGTCGAATCAGCACTTCTCTCAATTCATTGGAGTACGGTACGCAGACGAAGTCAACCAGATCGATCTTTTGCAATGCCCCGCTGTCATCTGTCAGAATACGCACCAATGCCGCATCCGTCCCGTCGAGGGACGTCCCTGACATCAGTCCAATGATGTAATGCTCCCGTTTCAAGCGATAATGCTCCCACATCGGATAGCTGCCTGTATCCATCCATTCACAACCTCCCGCCAGACCCGATGAACACGTCATCCTGCCATAATTTCACCCAGTATATGATATAAAATTTCACAAGTCAAATATTTTATGAAATTAAATTACACCCCTCCAACCATAGCTAGTCTTTCTCTGAACTGGAATACTCAAAAGATGCTTTCTATGAATATAAATAGATAAATAACGATCAAAAAAGAAACATTTTTACAATTATACCGTTTATATAACGAAGGTATATTTTGGAATCGACATGTTGAGGGTTATAAACTGTCACCAGCGGAAGGAGATACCGAGATGAACAACGCTGCTATTTGGTTTTCAACTGTGCTATTAATGGGGGGATTGACGACTACAACGTCATCCATTGTTGGTGCCAAACCAGCCGCACCAGAACTAATTTCCCAACATTCCGTTGACGCGATTTCTGTAACTCCTTCCATCTATTCAAGCATCAAACCGTTTAAAAAGAACAACAGTACCAACAAAATCGTCTGGAAAGGAGGAAATATTACTTTAACCGCTACTACAGTGAAGTTGGACGGTAAGCCCACATTTGAACAAAACGTAATTCATTCCATGGTCGTCACCCAGGGGAGCCAGAAACATACGATTGAAACAAGTGGTTTAGAGGACAATTGGCTCGATATCACAAGTGTTGTTGCCTCCCACTCCAATACATGGCTTGCTATACACGCAAAACGTAGCGCAGGAAAAACTCTGATGCTGCTTAACCTTCAAACGGGTGAAGTGACGGAATTAAATGACCGATTGAAAAAAGCAGGCAAGAAAAACATAGAAACCATTGCCGACTATAACTGGGCACCCAACGAAGATCAGATAGCCTTCTCTTACGGAGATCCCTCCAAGAGCTCAATAGCCATCTACAATGTTCAGAAAGAGAGCTTTATATACCTGCCAAGGGCAACCAATTATATTAGTACCAATCTGATTTTGTGGCAAAAAAACGGGAAAATACTAGATTACATCAGTGAGTACCCGTCTGATCAAATGATACTTTATAGGTATAGCATAGAGAGTAACAAGGTGAAGCCTGTTAAGAAAATCAGCCGTAATGAGTTTGCCGAATGGTTCAAGCTGGATAAGTATCCCATACAGTAACGATCTAAATAGTAGAGGTGCATAATGAAAAAAACGATAATACTCCTATTTTTAAGTCTGTTCTTTCTGGTTGTACTCCCTAATCAGGGAAATGCGGCTGCAAGCACGTCGAAAATCTTCTTGGACGGCGAGGAATTAATCCTTCCAAGTGACGTTCAGGTGACCATCGTGAATAAGAATGTTATGATTCCGATTCGTGTTGTTGCCGAAAATTTGAAATTTAAAGTTGATTGGAATCAAAATGCACGTAATGTAAAGATCCAGCAAAATGACAAGACGATTTCTTTAACCGTTGATCAAAAGCAAGCCATGGTTGCTGACAAGCAAGTTACCTTGAACACAGCCCCGCTCATTTTAAATAACACCATGGTGGTACCCATTCGATTTGTCAGTGAACAAATGGGACTCAACGTGAAATGGAACAACAAGGAGAAGATTGTATACTTAATCAACACCGACACCAATAAAGAGCCCAATGTTGAGCCGGCCAACGGTTCAGGAAACGGTAACCCAACATCACTAACACATGTTACCGATATCCAATTTGCCAACAATCAGCTCGTCGTGTCTATGGATGGTGAATCCAAACCAGTGATGACGACTCTGAAAAATCCCGATCGTCTGGTTGTGGATCTGCCCGGAGCAGTGTTTGGTGATCTATCGCAACCTTTGAATCAAAACATGAATGGGAAATTGGATGTGGACGCATACCCCAATGTAACGGAAGTTAGATATTCTCTTTTTAAACAAGACCCTGGTCAAGTTCGAATTGTCGTTGAATTGAATGATGTGAAGGATGTACAGTACAGCCAGAACATCATTGCCGATAAACTAATTATCGATCTAAATGTTTCGGGGGATAACGTCACACCCGTTCCAGTAACTCCTGTAGGCGACTCAGGACGCAAGGTCGTTGTCATCGACCCAGGCCATGGGGGTAAAGATCCGGGTTCAACCAGCATCACCAACAAACCCGAGAAAGAATATAATTTGGCATTGGCTCTCAAAGTACAAGCACTGCTTCTCAATGAGCCGGATATCGAATTGGTGATGACTCGTGACGGTGATACTTATCCCACTCGCCCGGAGCGTGTTCAGCTCGCCAATCAATTAAACGCTGATGTATTTGTATCTATCCATGGCAATAATGTGGAGTCCTCACCCCAGGCGACAGGTACAGAGACGTTCTACTATCAACGCAGTAGCAGCAAGGAATTAGCCAATATCATTCACCAACGTTTGGTTAAAGCCATGGGGCTCAAAGACCGTGGTGTGAAAAATGGAAACTTGGAAGTGATCAGAGACACGACCATGCCTGCAGTACTTTTGGAAGTGGGATTCCTGAGTAATGTTATGGATGAAGAACTGATGTCATCCGATGTCGTTCAGATGAAAGCCGCTCAAGCGATAGCAGATGGGATAAAGGAATATCTGGGTATAAATTAAATGATAAAACATAATGTAAATATGCTGGAGGATGTGATCCATTGAAAACGAAATTGGGATGTGCACTCGTCTTATCCTTTTTAATGATGGTTGGCATTGGTTGTGCTCAGAAGCCAGTCAGTGATTCCGGATCGGCCGAACCTGCTGTTCAGGGGGGACAGTCACCAAACCAATCCGAAACAAAGGTGGATTTGGGCACAATGAACACACAAGCGATTGATGTGTATTTCACAGATTCACAGGTACTGGAGCTGGAGAAAAAAGAACAGGAAATCGAATTCAAGGACGATTCCGAGAAATATAAAAAAACATTTGAAGCTTTACAAAACAATACCGATTCGGAGCTCGTATCCCTCTGGAATAAAGTCGAATTGCTCTCCCTACAGTACGGCGAGGGCAAAGTCACTTTGGATGTTCATATTCCGGATGAGGCCAAATTGGGAACCAGTGGCGAGCTGCTTGCATTGGATGCACTGACCCAGACCATGTTTCAATATGATGAAGTAAAAAGTATCGATATACTGGTGGACGGTGAATCCCTGGATAGCTTGATGGGCCATTCAGAGCTGGAGCATCCTATTCAGCGCGAGCCCTAATCTAATTTTAAAAGACACCGGATGATTCTCTCCTTGAATCATCTCCCATGCATGATGAGAAGCATAACTTCTCATCATGCTTTTTTCATAAAAAATCCACATTCAAAAAGACGTCCCCAGGGACGCCCTACATAGATCCAATCCTTAAAAAATAAAATTCCACCTATATATATAACTCATCTCCAGGCGATAGCGAATGCAAAACTCCTTTCCCCAAGACCGATTTTTCGCTGAGCAAGCCTTCTCTCAGTTTATCCGTCTCTGCCCGGTCCGCATGCACAAGCACCGTATGCCTTGCAGGAACCTGATGCAGCATTTTCTCGACATCCTTCCATCCCTGATGCACCTTATATCGAATTTTCTGTACATCGCACGCTCCGTGTTTTGCAGGATTCTGCAACAGCCTGTAAGCATAGGTGCCAGCAGAGACATGCCCGGTGAGCAGCACCAGATTATGTTCATCATCCGCAAACTGGCTATAGTACCAGCGAGCAAGAGAGGACTGCATCATCCCGTCCGGAATGAACCACAAAGAGGCAGCATGTTGATGCAGTAGCCGCTCTCGCTCTTCCTTTGTCACAGGCATCTCCCATCCATGTCCCCTCAGAAAATGCCCAATCGCTCCCTTCACAGAACCCGTTATGTGTTCTTCCTCTTCCTTTAGCCAATATGGAGCACGTAAAAGCTGCTTCAGCCCGTCCACCAGCCCTTGTTCCACTACAATTGGAATGTCCGGGAACTGCTGCTGTGCCCACAGCATGATTTCCTGACCACGACCCACCGAGGGCATAGGCATTAGCACCTTTCCACCCCGGGCAATCGTCTCATGAATGGCCTGTTCCAGCTGCTCCAGTTTGTTGGCCTGTGTATCGCGGTCTGTACCGTATGCGGCATCCATAATCACCAAATCCAGCAGACCGATAGCAGATGCTTGGTTCACTTCTACTCCCTTGGATACGGCATAGGCATCCCCTTGCTCCACAGTTCTCCCTGCTGATACGTGGGATCGTAACACCCCTTCGGATGCAGCAAAGGGAAGAGTCTGCGACGCTGATGGCTCTCCTGCAACGACATGTCCACCATTCACGACGGTTCGTATATCCGGTTTCCAACGTTGACTAACTGGAGCATCGAATCCACTCCTGTTACGTGGTACCCTTGCCTGCCAGAATACATCCGCTGGACAATCTTCCTGCAAAAGCATAGATTCGGAGGTGTAATCACCGGAATAAAATATCCGCTTATCCTCCATTTCCAGCCCGAACCATACCGATCCCGCAAGGTGTCCACTGCGCCCCCACACCACCGACACGCCAGGAACCATTTCAAACCAGATTCCAGCCTCGGCTTCGTCCTCCAAAAATCGGTAGCGAATCAATTGTTCATCGCCTTCTTCGTATGGGAGGGCGTGTCCTGCCCTCTCCATATTTCTTCGCCAGGCTCTGAAGTAGGTGTCCAATTGCTCCCTGGTTTCCCGCGTCGTCCATACTTCACCCTGATACCCCATCCTATAGAGCAATGGAATAGCGACAGAATGATCCTCATGGGCATGAGACAACAAAACTACATCCAGCTCTTTAACAATTTCCGGTTCAATCAACGGGTACTCGCCAGCTCCTTCTTTTTTCACGCCACAATCCAGCAAAAGTTGAACCCCGCTCCCGCTCAGGAGATAAGCAGAGCGCCCGTGTTCCCCGGCGCCGCCCCATACCTTCAGTTTGATCATGATGCATTCCACTTTCTCTTCGAATTCAGAACTTCGATGCCGAGCAACATCAGTACCGTCATACCAACAGTAACCACGGCCATCGCCATTCCCAATGAAACCTGACCTTGTTCAAATTGAGCAAAAATATACGTAGCCGATGTCTGCATCGATGGAGGCAAAATCAACAGTGACCCTACCAGCTCCCGCGTGGCGATGGTAAATGTCATCATCCACCCAGCCAGCATGCCGGGGATGATCAGTGGTAGAAGAATACGCCGCAGAATATACAACGGCCTTCCGCCAAAGACCTGACCCGCCTGGAACAACGTTCCGTCGATCTGGGTGAAGCTTGATTTGACATACTGCACCGTGTACGGCAAGAAGAGCACCACATACGTCAGAACAACCATTCCGTACGAGTTGTATAGGGTGAACGGCATCCATGGTGAGTTCCAGAACAGGATGAGACCCACCACCATGACAATGCCAGGCACCGTATTCGGTAGCAGACTGAACAGGTCAATGACACGCTGCATAAAGGAAGACGATTTACCAATCGTCATTGCAAAACCTGTACCGATAATAACCGCAACCGTCGAAGCTGCCAGTGACAGCCCCAGACTGTTCCCGATCGCTTTCATACTGACTGATCCCCAGGACAGCAACTCCCGGTAATGATCCAGCGTCAGATTGTCGAAGGACAATCCCGCGCCGCGCAGCTTCATGGTCGATGCAGCAATAATGGAGAAATACGGAATGCCCACCGACAGAATCAGCAGCAACGCGAGATACAACCCGTACAACCATCCCGCGCCGCCGCGTAGGGAGTATCGTTTGGAACGCTGCCCCTTGCCCCCCACCAGACGGTATGTGAACTTTCGACTCATGGCAGACTGCATGTACCACATCACCAGACAGACCGACAGCAGCACCGATGCAAGCGAGGTTGCTTTACCAAAATCAATCGGCCAACTGGAGATATACTTGTGGATCTCAGAGGTCATGACATAATAGCCAATCTTGCGCCCGAAGGTGGCCGGTGTTCCGAATTCCGCAATCGTTTTGACAAAGACGAGCATGATCCCCATGCCATAGGAAGATAGCAGCAGTGGTAAAATAATGCGTCTGAAGCGGTATCCCGCACGTCCCCCGTGCACCGCTCCCGCTTCTTCCAGATTGCCTCCAATGCGAATGATTGCATCCCGAAGCAACAGATACAGGAAGGGGAACAGATGAAGGCTCATAATGAGCACCATGCCCCAGAAGCTGAAGAACAACTCACTCCAGCTCGCAGCGGAGGGCACCCATTGCTGCAGGTATCCCCCTTTTTGCATAAACAGAATCCAGCCCATGGAGCCGATATACGGCGGGGTCATGAACGGAATCATCAGGATTACGTCCACCCAGCGATGCTGACCCATACGGGTCTTCGCCATCATCCAGGCCAGTGGCAATGCCAGTAGTGTGGTCACAGCTACCACGCAGATCCCCAGCCAGACGGAATTCAGCAGCACCCCGGATAAATGCTGTCCGGTAATGGTCCGAATCGGAGCCATCCAATCCCATTGCCCATCCGGATACACACTTTGCCAGAAAATCAGCAAGAGCGGTACACCAATGCTTATCGTCAGCAGAAAGAGGGCCAGAATCACGCCCACTCTCCGAAAAATACGGTTGTTGTCTACTACAACAGGTTTCACTACGATTTCACCTCACATGACTTCCACAAGACAATCGTCTCTTCACTCTAGTTGCTCGATTTGCTCGCCATAACACTATTAATATTATTTAAAAGTCTCGGAGAAACGTGCCGCTGTCTCATCTCCGTGTTCACTCATCCAGTTCCAATCCACTTTAAGCTGCGGGATATCTTTCAGATTCGCCCGGTTAGTCGCCTCGATGTCTTCACGTCCCGGAATCAGATAAGCATCTGCAACGAGCTTTTGTGCCTCATCGGACAACAGGTAATCGATAAACGCCTTGGCATTCTCCACATTCTGACTCGATTTCAGAATCGCTGCCGGTCTTGGACTAATTACAGTACCTTCCTCTGGATATACGATGTCCAGCGGTTCACCTTTGGCTTTGGAGGAATACGCCATGTAGTCCACACCAGCTGCTACGATGCTTTTCGCTCCGGTAATGACCGGGTCAAGTGCTTCCTGATTCGCTCCTGCCATCGCTACACCATTCGCTTTGTAACTGTCCAGCAAGTCCCAGCCCTTATCTCCATTCACACTCAGGTAACCCGTAATGAAGTCCAGCGCGGAACCCGACAGTGTAGGATCAGGAATATTGACTGCGTCCTTCCAGGCAGGTGTTGCCAGCTCAGCCCAACTGGTTGGTGGCGTGGACACCAGCTTCGTATTGTAGACAATTCCGAGTGCCGAAGCACTGGAGCTAAAATAGTTGCCGTCGGCATCCGACCAGTCCTTGTTCAGCTTGTCTGCATTCTCCGCATCAGGATATGGGAGTGTCAGACCATCCGCCTTCAGCGCTTGTGCCGAAGGCAGGGAGGCTAGAATAACCACGTCCGCTACCGGATTGGATTTTTCCGCTTCCATGCGAGCCAGAATTTTGCCTGTCGTTCCCTGGAACATCCCCACTTCAATGCCCGTCTTGGCTGTAAATCCGCTGATGATGTTATCCGCCAGCTTCTGAGGTCCTGCACTGTACAATACCAGCTTACCACCGGCTGGTTTTGTCGTTTCCGCCGATGCAGTAGCCGTACTGCCTTCCCCCGCAGCTTGACCCGCATTCCCGGTAGTTGAATTACCTGTGCTGCATCCGAACAAACTGATACTCATTACCGCTGATAATAACAGCATTGCGCTTCTTTTACGTGTTTTCATACCCAACATTTTCATTCCATCTCCTTTGGTTTCTGATTATATTTGTATTCAAGTTTCTGCAAACTCACGCTGTTTACGCCGTTCCCGCTATGTTCGCTCTTGTCGCCAATACATGCCTCTAATCATGAGTCTGACCGATAATATGCTCTCAGGAAGGTACGTTTCCTTGATCATTCACTTTCTGGAAGTTACACTTCCTTGATGATCCGTTTCATTACTCCATAATTCTGTTCATGGGCCTTTGCATATTCCTGTTTATGTTTCCAAGGTCTCTATGCTCATCATGTCAGTTGGCTGCTGCGATGAACTCTCTAGGCTTCACATTCGGAGTGTCTTGTCCGTTCATTCGGCAGATCCGCTCCGCGGCTACATAGAGCTGAACCCTCTCCCCTACGCGTACTCTTCGATCCAGATAGGCTGTCCATACACCCAGCCCCTCCATTTGTACCCGAATTTCATAACGTTCTCCTACATAACTAACGCTGAGCACCACCGCCTGATAACACAGATCGTCATGACCTGTTTTGCTCCAGGAGACATGTTCCGGTCTCACCATGGACTGATTAGGCGTAAGCCAGTTGGACTTTCCGATAAACGAAGCAACAAAAGGATCGCTTGGTGATGCGTATATCGTTTCCGGGGTTCCCTTTTGCAATATCCGCCCCTTCTCCATCACCACAATCTCATCCGACATCGACATCGCCTCAACCTGATCATGGGTGACGTACAGCGCGGTCAGTCCCATGTCCCGTACCAATGACATCATCTCAATTCGCATCTCTTCCCGCAGCACAGCATCCAGTGCACTTAGTGGCTCATCGAACAGGATAATCCCCGGTCTTACCGCTACCGCTCTGGCAAAAGCAACCCGTTGCTGCTGTCCTCCCGACAGCTGATGAGGATAACGATCCTCCATGCCTTGCAGGCGAACCATGCCAAGTGCTTCGGTCACCTTCTGACGCAGATCAGCTTTCTGCTTTCCGGCCTTCAGGCCGAACGCCACATTTTCGTAGACTGTCATATGCGGCCATAATGCAAAATCCTGAAACACCATGCCCAGATTACGCTTATGTGTCGGTACATCTATTCGCTTCGTCGCCGAGTAGAAACTCTTGCCATCCGCAACGATTTCTCCCGCATCCGGTTGCTCCAGCCCCGCCAGCATGCGCAGCAACGTCGTTTTGCCACAGCCGGATGGGCCGAGCAGCGTCGTGAACTGTCCATGCTGAAGTGTTAAATCCGTGGGCAGCAGCGCGGGAGTGCGATTGAATGATTTTTGAATTCCCCTAATTTCCATTTTCATAAGCATCCCTGCCTGTCTTCTTGTACTGTTCTCAGTCTAACGTCCTCTTTCGCGAGTTGTATGTTAGAAATGTAAAATTGGAATTAACTTTTTAGATGAATTCTGTTGATGTTTATAGATTAAATCTATATAAGGTGATTCAAAGTTACCTGAGAGGAGTGTTGAGTTCGTTGAACCTGATTAAACTGCAAGTTGTTGAACTCATTGATAAGCATCATCATATGACCAGCGTGGCCGAACTTCTCGGCATCAAGCAGCCTACCGTTACCTTTCATATGAAGTCTTTGGAGGAAGAGATGGGGGTGAGATTATTCGAATCGCGTAGTGGAAAGACATTTCTCACCGAGGCTGGACAAGCCCTTTTACATTATTCCGTCAAAATCAATGCCCTGACCCAGGAGGCGCGCCGGGTAGTACAGGAATATGACAGCCTCTATCGGGGCACCCTGCACATTGGAGCGAGCTATGTACCAGCAACGTATTTACTGCCACCTATTTTGAATACATTTTCTCAGGAATTCCCCGGTATTCGAATTATGTTATCGGTCAAACCTTCACCCGTTATCCGCGAAATGTTGATCCGTCACCAGATTGATCTCGGTGTGATCTCCTCAGAGCCTTTTGTGGGTCCGGTACTTCAAGCAGAAACACTGTGTGAAGACGATCTGGTATTAATCTGCTCTCCACAGCATGCCTTGGCTCAGAGGGATGTGTTGAGACCCGAGCATATGGCACAGGTCCCTTTTGCACTGCATGGGAATGAATCCAGCACTCGTCGTTTAACCAACCAATGGCTGGAGCAACATGATATTCGTCTACGGAGCACCGTTGAGATGGACTCTCTGGAAGCTATCAAGCAGTTGGTACTACTCGGCGGTCATATCTCATTTATGTCACGAATGGCAGTAAAGTGGGAAGAGCAGCATGGACTGATCAAGGTCTTCCCCATTCCAGGGGAGCAGGCTCCGCGCCATATTTACACCGTCCACAACAAGGATCGTCATCCTTCAGTCCAGGTCAACCGCTTCAAGGAAGTACTGCGGGACATGAGCCACAGCCTCTCTCTTTTTAATTCATGATCCCGCTATCCCATATAAACTATCGCTTGGCATTCATCAAATCTATGCAGGGTTAACGCAACGAGCCCTTCCATTTAATCGCTTTCATATACTCGGACGATAAAGTGGGTCTGTACGTTAATCCAGCCTAGGGAGTGATTGGTTTTGAAAAAATGGAAAAAGGTAACCGCCTCATTCATGCTGAGCATCGTGACATTGGGAAGTGGACTGACGTTTCTGGAAGCACCACAGGCCTCAGCAGCAGCCAACGCCGTTCCTGCTTATGAAGTGAAGTTCCTGGCTAAGCCGGAGTTGGTATTGAACACGGATGGGACACCACGCAGTGAAGTCATTCAGACACTTGGCCTGAGCTCCACAGCAAGAAACATTAGTGCAGAGTATTTCGACACCAACGCGCTCAATCTAGATCAACAGGGATGGAATGTCCGTTTTCGGAAGAAAGATGATAAGAACAATTATGAACTGACTTATAAAAAGCGCTATCCTGTTATCAATGGTGATGTTAATGCGGCGTTGACTCTTGCTAACCAAGAGGGATTTGATGCGTCAGATGATAACTACGAGGCTGAAGTTGACTGGGGATATGGCAAGCAAACATTGAGCTTCTCCAACACTAAAAAGGTGGATACCAAAGCTACAGGCGTACAACTTCCATCACAGCAAGAAGCTTTGAGCATGTTATTGGACAAGCTGCCTGGCAAATTAAAAAACTGGTCCTCCTCCAACTGGGGTAAACAACAACTAACGGCATCCCGTGCCTACGGCCCGGTAACGTTCCAACGCTATGAGGGCACATGGAATGGACAGGAACTCACCCTTGAAGTATGGCCGATTCGTAACGCAGCAGGCACAGGTGTAGAGAACATCGTTGAGATCTCGTTCAAAACAGCAGATTCTACAGCCGTTTCCGGACTGCGTACCCAACTGATGCAGGTTTTAGAGAACAAAAACTGGCTTATTCCTGCGGATGGCCTGAAAACTCAGCTGATCTTGGAAAGATACTAATTGGTTGTTGCAGTCTAGGCAAGTCTAAGTTCTTAATGAAACGGAACGGATCATGGCCCTTACCCTTACCGTATCTTTTAGACATACAATGATATGCTTGGTTTATCTGCCTATTACTGCAAAGCTTCAGTTCCATTTCATCCAAAACAAAAGGAGATCAGCAGGAACACTCTGCTGATCTCCTTTATATTCACTATTCCTTACAGTTAGTATATTTTAAAGGTCTGGGCTGTTTCGATCCCAAGTGCACTCTGGATAAACGTATTGGCGACCCGCTCCACAGGCACCGGATTAAATCCGATAAACACACCCTTATATTTCTCTGCCGATTCAACAAACAGGTTAGGACTAACCGAATTCAGACGTATACCTCGGGGCAACTCATACGCTGCTGCTTTGGCAAACGAATCAATTGCACCGTTGACCATAGCACTGGATGCGCCTTTCAGAATGGGATGGTCCTGTATAATGCCACTGACCAGCGTAAAACTTCCCTTATCGTTGATGTAGTGCTGCCCAATCAAGACGATGTTCACTTGACCGAGTAATTTCCCCTGCACACTAATCATGTTGTTCTCAGGGGTCAGCTCCTCCAACTTCGCATAATGGGTCTGGCCTGCTGCAACAATGACATAATCTATATTAGTCACCGTTTCAAAGAGGGAGGTAATACTCTCTGTCGACGTCATATCCACCTGGTAATCCCCGGATTGCCTGCCGGCTGTAATGACCTCAACGGAATATTCCTGAAGCTTCGCAACTACAGCCTTGCCTAATGTTCCATTTCCTCCAATAACCAGAGCCCTTTTCATAATGCGCCTCCTTTTTATCAGTGAAAGCATGAAATTGTACATTCATTGATCTCTTCATTTAAACAAAGATCACTCGCATAATCAAACCTACTTCACAATTAAGCCTAATAATCCAACAAAAGAAGCGGCCTGAGCATCTGAGATGATGCATCCGTCCAGATCCTCAATATCTACATGTAACCTTTCAAAGCTACAGTCACTAAGGTCCACTCCCTTAAGCTTAACACCAGACAAAAGAGCTTGGTCTATATTGCATTCAGAGAACTCCAATTTTTGGGGTGTAGCTTGAAAGAAATCACCACTCACCAGAGAACATTCCGTGTACTTGACCTGTTTAAACTTGGAGAATCGAAATAAAGAAAGGTCAGCTACACAGCCCTGAAAGCTTACATTTTGGAGCCTGCTATTCGCAAAATTGGTACCAAGCAATTTACAATTTCTAAATTCTGTCCGGTGGAGGAAAGAACCATTAAAGTCCATATTGGACAAATCACATTTATCAAAAATTACATCAGTAAGCTCGACTTCCGGTAGAGAGGACTGGCTGAAGATCACATTCTCAAAGACCACTTTATCAAATGAAACCCTGCTGGCGCTCTGATTCTCAATAGAGATATTGGTGAATCGCCCATGTTTGATTTCTTCTTTACTCTCCCATGCTTCTAAAGTTAACGATAAGTCATCGAGCTCCAGGGGAATCTTTGGCGCTTCTATTTTATTTTTCATAGGTCCTCCCACTATTTTCTTATTTAAGATTACTATATCAAAAAGAGCCCTTGCAATAAGCAAGAGCTCTTTTTGATGTTGCCATGAAGCGGGTGATGGGAATCGAACCCACGCTATTAGCTTGGAAGGCTAAAGTTCTACCATTGAACTACACCCGCATATAAAAATCGGGATGACACGATTTGAACATGCGACCCCCTGGTCCCAAACCAGGTGCTCTACCAAGCTGAGCTACATCCCGATACTTATGAAAATAATGGCGCGCCCTGAGAGATTCGAACTCCCGGCCTTTTGATTCGTAGTCAAACGCTCTATCCAGCTGAGCTAAGGGCGCAAATATTGGAGCGGACGACGGGAATCGAACCCGCGACCCTCGCCTTGGCAAGGCGATGCTCTACCGCTGAGCCACGTCCGCAAAATATATGGTGCGGTCGAGAGGACTCGAACCTCCACGGGGGTTAGCCCACACGGACCTGAACCGTGCGCGTCTGCCAATTCCGCCACGACCGCAAAATATAATGGTGAGTCATGAAGGGCTCGAACCTTCGACACCCTGATTAAAAGTCAGGTGCTCTACCAACTGAGCTAATGACTCAAAATAAAATGGCTGGGGATATAGGATTTGAACCTATGCATGACGGAGTCAAAGTCCGTTGCCTTACCGCTTGGCTAATCCCCATTAAGAAAACATGGGGCGATCGAGGGGAATTGAACCCCCGAATGCCGGATCCACAAACCGGTGCGTTAACCACTTCGCCACGATCGCCATAAGCTATCCCTTACATTCGCTGAGAGTATCTCAGTATTCCCATCTGAAACTATAATATACATTCTATTATAAATTCAGAGGTAAATGCAATAAATGGTGCCGGCGAGAGGACTTGAACCCCCAACCTACTGATTACAAGTCAGTTGCTCTACCAGTTGAGCTACACCGGCACGGTGTAAAATGTGATACTTGAGTTTGAGTAAAAATGGCGGAACCGACGGGATTCGAACCCGCGATCTCCTGCGTGACAGGCAGGCATGTTAGGCCAACTACACCACGGTTCCAGATCACTTTCTTGAAAGAAAGTATAATTGCGGGGGCAGGATTTGAACCTGCGGCCTTCGGGTTATGAGCCCGACGAGCTACCGGGCTGCTCCACCCCGCGTCGTTATTCAAAAAACTATATGGTGGAGGCTGAGGGGATCGAACCCCCGACCCTCTGCTTGTAAGGCAGATGCTCTCCCAGCTGAGCTAAGCCTCCATATATATGACCCGTAGGGGATTCGAACCCCTGTTACCTCCGTGAAAGGGAGGTGTCTTAACCCCTTGACCAACGGGCCACAGTAACAAAATTTTATCTGGCGGAGAGAGAGGGATTCGAACCCTCGAGACGCTTTTGGCGCCTACACGATTTCCAATCGTGCTCCTTCGACCAACTCGGACACCTCTCCTAAATGGCTCCCCGAACAGGGCTCGAACCTGTGACAACTCGATTAACAGTCGAGTGCTCTACCAACTGAGCTATCAGGGAATGGTGGAGCCAAGCGGGATCGAACCGCTGACCTCCTGCTTGCAAGGCAGGCGCTCTCCCAGCTGAGCTATGGCCCCATGTTTCACCCCAAAAAGTGAAGTAATGCTTCGAGGTTGATTCCGATTACTTTCCGGGGACCCCGTGTACTTAAATAATAAACTTATATGGTGGGCCCTGGTGGACTCGAACCACCGGCCTCACCCTTATCAGAGGTGCGCTCTAACCAACTGAGCTAAGGGCCCCAATATATTTCCCTTTTCCTTACGAGGGGGGCAAAAAAAATACCCCAAAGGGAATTCGCTTGGCGGCATCCTACTCTCCCAGGACCCTGCGGTCCAAGTACCATCGGCGCTAGAGGGCTTAACGGTCGTGTTCGGGATGGGTACGTGTGGAACCCCTCCGCCA
>NZ_JBHVMZ010000015.1:0-112673 GCF_042796655.1 Paenibacillus sp. NPDC057886
CCACACGTACCCATCCCGAACACGACCGTTAAGCCCTCTAGCGCCGATGGTACTTGGACCGCAGGGTCCTGGGAGAGTAGGACGCCGCCAAGCAATCAAAAGACACGATCGTACATAAGCGATCGTGTCTTTTTCTGTTATTATGATCTTGGGAATGATTATAATTACTCTAGGCTGTCTTATATATCTTCGTCTTAGAGATAAAACTCATTTTATACATAAAATACTGGCCTTCCCGTCATCCAAGCTGTGATACAATAAGTGGGGTCTATAGAGAAACGGAAACACGCATGAGTACGAGGAGGAACTGAATTACAATGAAATCAGCCCCGTTTATTGCCGTGGAAGGTCCGATTGGTGCGGGGAAAACAACGTTGGCAACGATGCTTTCTCAGGAATTGAACCTTCCGCTGGTCAAGGAAATTGTAGAAGAGAATCCCTTTCTGGCTTCCTTCTATCAGGATATAGATGAGTGGAGCTTCCAGCTTGAAATGTTTTTTCTGTGTAACCGGTTTAAGCAACTGGAGGACACAGGCGCGCACTATATTAAGAAGAATACACCTGTCATTTCGGACTATCATATCTATAAAAATATGATTTTTGCCGATCGTACCTTAAAGGGAACGAAGCGGGACAAATACCGTCAAATCTATCATCTCTTAACGGATGATCTGCCGAAACCCAATCTGGTGCTCTATATTGAGGCTGAACTCGATACATTGATGAAACGTATCAACAAACGCGGACGATCTTTTGAGCAGGATATGGACCCGGCTTATATGGAACAGTTAATCGCAGATTATAAAACAGGCATGGCCTACTTGGCTGGCAGCCCGAACCCGCCAATTATCATTAAGGTGAATGCGGAGCAGCTCGATTTTGTAGAACATCCGGAACATTTCAATCAGATTGTTAATCAGGTAAAGGAGTATATCATATGAACAACTATGGCATTCCGGCCAAAGCATTAATTACGGTAGCAGGTACCGTTGGGGTGGGCAAATCCACCCTAACAGCGGCACTGGCAGAGCGTTTGAGCTTCAAGACTTCTCTCGAGCAAGTTGACCACAATCCATATCTGGAGAAGTTCTATCATGACTTTGAACGTTGGAGCTTCCATTTGCAGATTTATTTCCTGGCAGAGCGTTTCAAGGAACAGAAGAAAATCTTTGAACTGGGCGATGGATTTGTACAGGATCGTTCTATCTATGAGGATACAGGTATCTTTGCTCAAATGCATGCGGATCAGGGCACAATGTCGGCTACGGATTTCGAGACGTACAGCAGTTTGTTTGAAGCTATGGTGATGACACCGTATTTCCCTCATCCGGACGTACTGATTTACCTGGAAGGCAGCCTGCCATCCATTCTGAATCGGATTACGGAACGCGGACGTGAGATGGAGATTCAGACGGACCGTTCCTACTGGGAGCATATGCATGAACGCTATTCGGTATGGATTAATCAATTTACGGCCTGTCCCGTACTGCGTTTGAACATCGATGAGTATGACGTGAATGACCCAGCATCGGTGGATGCCATTTTGGCGCAGATTGCTGCTGTCATTAATCCTTCCAACGCGACGCAATTATAAGATAAACATTAGAAAGCAGCCCCTTGATGCCATAAGGCTAACAGAAGGGCTGCTTTTTTATTTTGTCATGAGTGGGTTATCAGTGGTTTTTACGTCCGCTTTATGCTGTGTCAGATAGTATAGGAACCAAACGGCGTGTCTTTGTTCGTCCGTGGCAGCCCTTCTAAACGTTACTTGGATATGGGGATCATTCGCCTGATCAGCAACGTCAGAGTAGAATTCCACTGTTTCCTGTTCATCTTTGAAGGCGTAACTTAGTCCCGCAATATATTCGCTTGGACAGTCCTGGGCGATCTGGATGGTAGGTTGCGTTCCTGTTAAGGATACATAGATGGCTATGAAATGTTGAAGGTGCTTCATTTCATCCTGGCGGATTTCCAAAATACGCGCTTTTTCCTCTTCTGTGGGTGCCAGTACGGCCGATTTGGCATAACAGGCAATAGCCGAAGACTCTCCATTGATGGCCTTGGCAACCTGGGCAATAATCATGCTGTCATTACGATAATAAGGAACATAAAACATGGGGGAGGCTCCTTCCGGACTCTTTTGAATCAGAATATGCGAAAAATTAGGCGAATGTGCTTATTCTCTTCTGATCTGGATGTAGTCAAAAAAATAGTAGAAATCTGTTGAATAAAAGAAGAATTTGTGGTTTCATAGGAAAGGTGAATTTTGGAAAAAAGCATAAGCATGACTCAGGAGGGAAAGTCAACGTGGAAGAGAAACAAGGGATCAAGATCGGCATGCCAATCGTTGGTGGATTATTGGCAGCAATTGTAGGAGGCATTGTGTGGGCAGTGATCGCTGCCATGACGGAAAGGGAGCTGGGGCTAATTGCTATCGTCATAGGAGCGCTCACAGGCTACGCAGTTGTATTATTCTCGAACAAAAGGATTGCGACGGTACATAAAGTCATCGCAGTCATTTTTGCACTTATCGGCATTTTGCTTGGGAAGTATCTGACGGTGGTGTATTTTACTTCCGAGTTGTTCAGCGATGCAAGCATGTTGGATCTGGTATTTGATGGTGAGATGGTAGGTGCATTTGTGGAAACCTTTACGGATTATTTCAGTGAGCCCGTTGACCTGTTATTCATCGTACTGGCGATTGTATCGGCATGGCAGATTCCAGGACGGATGGCGAAGACCAGTCTGGCATCGGATGCTTCTTCGTCTGATCACGCTCCTAGAGCTTAACTGATTCGACTGGAGAACGCTGAAATGCTGTAGAATGCAATTACTGTTGCAAAAAAAAAAGTACTCAGAGTGACTGGCTGGAATGAGCCTGTTCACATTGCGGCTGAGATACGAAAAGAGGGACGTAGCGCCAATGGCGTACGTCCCTTTTTGAATGCATTTAGCAAGATGTGGATCTAAGTGTTGTTCTAATTGTCCAAGAACGCATATGAATACTTAATGGCGGTGGACGTCGGATAATGCATAATAGAAACTAAGCTTAACACTTGATTAGCTGTTTTGGTCAGCAAACACAGCCATGGCATCCCGCATAAATACAGCCAAGCCTTCGCCGAATTGATCAATATTACGTGTAAAACGTTCGTCGTCCACGTACATTTGGCCCAACGCTCTGAAGACTTCAGGGGAATAATTGCCCATGTTGTTCAGATAGCCGTACCATTCCGAGATACCGGCTTGAGCCTCGGCAGATGTCGGGTCCGTGTGACGAATTGCTGCCAGACGGGTGTAGATTGAATTCATTTGATCGGATAGAGCCTTTTGTTTCTCAGGAGACTGGCTTTGTATCTTTTGGTTAGCCTGATCCACCGTTTGATCTCCCCAACGTTCACGCGCTTCCTGCTCATAAGGATTATGACTGAAATCAAACCCTTCAAATTGTTCTTTGGCTGTCATCTTAATTTCTCCTCTCACGTGTTGAACCGACTTATCAATGGTGGCGATCATTTGGTCCAACCGCTGGCGTTTCTCCAGCAAAATACGGCGATGCATATTTAGGGCTTCTTCTCGATCGAAAGATGGATTGTTTAAAATCTCTTTAATATCTTTCAGAGAGAAATCGAGTTCTTTAAAAAATAAAATCTGCTGCAGCTTTTCCAGATTGGCATCTGAATACAGTCGATATCCGGCTGAAGTCACTTCGTCCGGTGTTAAGAGTCCGATCTCATCATAATGATGCAGTGTGCGCACACTGATCCCGACAAGTTCGGCCACTTCTTTTACTTTCATGGCCATGATTGCAACCTCCTTACACCACCGATTGTACAGCGTCACGTTACGTGAGAGTCAACAAATAAAAATAAGATGCAGGCATGGAAGCTGCATCCTGAGAGTGACTGAATGTGCTGCACTATATACCTGGTGCAGCACGCGGGCTGGCGGTGCAGGGAGCGCATGGCTACGCCCGCATCCCGCGCACCGCCGCAGCGAACTGCGCAGCCGCTGCGCGCACATCGGCCGCGCCAGCGATGGCGGAGATGACGGCTACGCCGTCGGCTCCTGCCGCCATCACGGCGGCCGTGGTATCGGGCGTAATACCGCCGATACCCACCACCGGAACTGCGATGCCTGCGGCGCGCAGTTCGGCAACCCCAGCGGGGCCCAGCACAGCGTGGGCATCCGCTTTGGACCGCGTCGGGTACATTGGCCCGACGCCAAGATAGTCGGCGCCCGCCTGCACCGCACGGCGGGCTTCCAGCGCGGAGTGGGCGGATACGCCAAGCATCCGCCCTTCTCCGATGCGGGCGCGTACCAGCGCCGCGTCCGCATCATCCTGGCCGACATGCATGCCGTCAGCCTCCACCGCCACAGCCAGCTCCACATCATCGTTCACGATGAACGGTATCCCGTGCTGGCTGCACACCTCGCGAAGCCGCATCGCAAGCGTGATGCGTGCTTCGCCAACCAGAGCGCCAGTTCCTTTTTCCCGGAACTGGAACAGCGTAATGCCGCCAGCGATGGCTTGGCGCAGCACTTCCACCGGGTCACGCGTCGTATTTACGCTGCCCATTACTAAATACACCTGCATCGCATGCCGCACCGCTTCTGCATCCAGATGGCGCATCACTTTTCACCCCGCAGTCTGCGCTGATACGCAAAATGATTCGTCGGTCCATGTCCGGCCCCAATCCCCAGCTCGTCTTCGATGGCTGCCTGGATGAATGCTCGCGCGGTGGTGACGGCAGCTAGTACAGCTGAGCCCTTCGACAATTCGGCAGTAATGGCCGCAGAATAGGTACATCCCGTTCCGTGGGTATGTCTTGTCACCACCCGAACATTCTCCAGATAATGAAAAGACTGCCCATCATAAAGCACATCGACAATCATGTCACTTCCCTCATCATGACCACCTTTCACCAAAGCATACGTGGAGCCCATCTGCACGATCTGCCTTGCGGCTTCTTCGCGCTGATTCAAACTGATAATGGACATTCCGGTGAGAAGCTCGGCTTCCGGAATGTTCGGTGTCGTGATCAGTGCATGAGGCAGCAGCTCTGTAATTAGTGCCTGAACGGCCGCCTGTTGTAGCAGGGGAGCGCCGCCTTTGGCAACCATAACCGGATCGATGACCAGATTGGACCAGCCGTATTGCTGCCATTTCTCGGCGACCAGTCGAATAATTTCGGCACTGTAGAGCATGCCCGTCTTCACTGCTGTAGGCTGGAAATCTTCCCCGGTCGAGACCAATTGTTGAGCGATACCCTCATATGAGATAGGGAAGACGCCTTGCACACCTGTTGTATTTTGGGCAGCAATGGCTGTAATTACAGTCATGCCGTATACACCAAGCTCCTGAAAGGTCTTCAGATCGGCTTGAATTCCGGCGCCGCCACCATTATCGGAACCAGCAATTGTCAAAGCCTGCGCAATACTCATTGCGCACCTCCATCAATCTGGCGAACCTGTGCCCGCTCTGCGAGAACGTCAGGGGTCACTTGGGCCAGTTGGTTCAGTAATTCAATCTGGAAGCTGCCCGGTCCCTGGTCAGCGGTACGTTCTGCCGCAATCTCTGCTGCAATGCCATAGAAAACGAGTGCTTCCACAACACTGCCCAGCAAGTGGTCACCCGGTTTCGCTATGGCTGCAAAAGCACCAATTACCGAGCTGAGCAAGCAGCCCGCACCGGTCACTTGGGTAAGCAAGGCATGTCCATTACTCGTCAGGAACGTCGTTTGTCCATCCGTAATGACATCCTCACGTCCGGTAATGACGACCACACAGCCGAGTTCCTGTGCTGCCCGTTCCGCTATGCCGATTCGATCCCCCTCGCCTTGACCTGCATCCACGCCTTTGATAGTCCAACGCTCACCGATGACATTGGCGACTTCCGCCACATTGCCCCGCAACACGGTGAGGCGAAGCTCACGAATGAGCATCTGAACGGTTTCCGTACGATAGGCGGTTGCGCCAGCTCCAACCGGATCGAGCACAACAGGCACGTTATTTGAATTAGCCGATTGACCAGCCAAGCGGATCGCTTCAACTACCTTTTCGTCCAGCGTGCCAATGTTCAGTACCACCGCTCCCGACATCTTGGCAACATCAGCGACTTCTTCATGCGCATAGGCCATAAAGGGAGATGCACCTAGTGCGAGCAAACCGTTGGCCGTAAACGGAGCAACGACAATATTCGTAATGTTATGAACAAGCGGATTTTGCGTACGAACACGTTCCAGATAAGACATACGAGTTCCTCCTTAATAAATAAGCAATTTGATCAACAAAAGCAGGCAGGGTAAGCTGTCCATTAAAAGCTATTCTCGGTAGCTGCAAAGTCCATATAGAAAGCTTAATTAAGGATCCAAATCCTCGAGAACTATTCTATTCGTCCAGTAATTGAATTCCGACTACTCATGTGGACCATTTCCGATATTGAATTTTCAACTTTCGAATTTTCCTCCATCTCCTCAGCCAACCGATGTTCCTTCCTTACTTACTCACCCTGCAAGTTGATAAAAGCATCCTCAGCCTTCACGGAATCTGGAATCAGTTCACTTTGAACCAACCATGCACGTACGTTCTCCCAAGAAGAGGCGTCCTGTCTGCCAAACGGCTGACCTTCTTCATTCATCAGTGGCAGTAAAATATTCAGACTTTTGGTTTCAATCTCCGGGTCAAGTGGAGACGTTTCATTCTCATGTGTGAGCAGAATGTTCAGCGCGTCCTCGGGGTGCTCTGTTACATATTTCTGTCCTTCCTGCATCGCTTTGACGAAGCGGGTAAGCTGATCCTTTTTCGCTTCAATGCCCATGTCACTTGCAGTGAGGACCAGTTCATAATAATCAGGTACACCGTAATCGACGGGATTGATCGATTTCATGGCATGGCCTTCCTTTTCCAGAATCAATTGTTCATGGTTAATAAAACCACCCATAATGGCATCTGCCTGCCCGGAAGCCAGGGAAGGGATCAGGTCAAATCCCACATCGACCAGATTCATCTTGTCGGGATTACCGCCATCCTGGCTGATCATGGTACGCACCATCGCTTCATACAGAGGGATTGAGGAATAGCCGACCGTCAGCGTTTCAAGATCTTTTGGCGATTTCACTTTACCGTTGGCTTCGGTCAACAGATGCACGAGCGGATGACGAACGACGGCTGCAATCGAACGTACAGGAATGTTCTCCCCACGCGCGAGCAAGATTTGCGGCTGGTAGCTTAGTGCCAGATCGATTTTCCCGGCGGCAACAAGCTTGAGTGAGTCATTGGTATCGGCAGGCATCTGAACATCGACATCCAGACCTTGATCCGCGAAGTAACCTTTTTCCTGAGCAACATAGATGAAGGAATGCACTGCATTCGGATACCAATCGAGCATGATGGATAGCTTGTCTCTGGATTCCGATGGCGTTTCGATCGCAGATGATTTTGTATCTTTTGCATTGGTAGTTGAATCTGTGGCAGGTGTGTTGGTACTCGTATTTCCGCATCCGCTTACGATCAGCAACAGAGACATGAGCAGAATGGGGAGCAGGGAATATATATCCTTTTTATTCATAACGTAAAGTTCCTCGTTTCCTTGTTATCTGTTTTGAAATCCGAAAATTATCCAGTTTTTCTTCTACCTGCATGACGTGGTGTACTGAATCTTCTTTCCATCCATGCAATGAGTACAAACAGGGCGATACCGAGCAGGGATAACAGCACAATGGCGGCGAACATTGCATCCGTGTTCATATTGCTCGACATTCTGCGGCTGAAGTAACCAAGACCCTTGCTTCCACCGAGCCATTCCCCGATCGTTGCACCGACCACACAATACACCACAGACATTTTCAGTCCCGAAAAGAAGGAGGGAAGGGCAAGTGGAATCTGGAGTTTGCGAAAAATATCCCACTTGCTGGCCCCCATCGTCAGCAGCAGTTCACGCTGCTCCGGATCACCCTGGCGCAGGCCATCGTAGGTGCTCACCACAATCGGGAAAAATGCGATCAGGAATACCACCGCGACTTTACTCCACAGCGTGTAGCCAAACCACAGGATGAAGACGGGGGACAGGGCAATCAGCGGGACCGTCTGACTGATCACGATGAAGGGATATAACGCTTTTTCAATCGACCGATTCATATGCATACCTGTTGCAAGTGCAATTCCGGCACCAATGGACAAGCCAAAACCAACGACAACCTCCATCAAGGTAGCGGGCAGATGTGTAGCCAGCAAGAGGCGGCGATGCTCATACAGCGAACTGGCAATCGCCGTCGGTGCTGGAATGATGAAGGAAGGCACCCATCCTATACGCACAATCCACTCCCAGATGACAAGCAGCAAGACCATGAGCAAAAGAAACAGAGCATAACGGGCAAGCCAACCTCTTACGCTATTCTTCATGCTGTCTCTCAAGTTAACGTCTCGCATGCAACTGTTCCTCCAGTAGTCGTCTCATCTGAACGAGAGCCGGTTCGTAGATCATGTCCGAATGTCTTGGACGTGCCAAAGGTACCGTCAGATCCTGCAGCTGTTGGCCTTGGCCCCCCGGAGTTAACAGGATAATCCGATCACTGAGCAGCAGGGCTTCTTCAATGTCATGTGTGATGAACAACACGGTTTTGCCCAGGCCTTCCCATAGCTCCAGCAGCCAGCGATGCATCTCCCGTTTGGTCAGGGCATCGAGTGCGCCGAATGGTTCATCCAGCAGCATGAGTTGGCCACCTGTCAGCAAAGTACGAAGCATCGCGACACGCTGGCGCATGCCACCTGACAACTCGTCCGGGTAAGCATGTGCGTGGCCGGATAAGCCAAATCTGTCGAGACCAGCCAGAATGTCTGCTCGAATCCTTACCTTATCCTGCCGACCTGCAGCAAGTTCAGCGGGAAGCATGCAATTCTCCATGACGGTTCGCCAGGGTAACAGGAGGTCCTTTTGCGGCATGTAGGCCACCTGCCCCAGTCGCTTTCCTTCTTGAACCCAAGGAATTTCAATGGTTCCGTGGGTTGGCTCAAGCAGGCCTGCCAGCAGCTTGAAGAGGGTGCTTTTACCGGAGCCGCTGGAACCGATGAGCGAGACGAATTCGCCTTTGGCTACACGCATCGACACATTGGAGAGCACGGGGGAATCCCTTTTTCCCGGGAAAGCGTAGCTCATGTTGTGAATGGTTATATCGTTATCCATCTCGTTCCGTTCCCCCTTGTTATTCAAACTTCAAATTTCAAACTGCGGATATTCAATTACACCTTCTGATCTGCCCGCAGAACGCGAAAAAGACCCACCCATTTCCGGAGAAATGAGTGGGTCTGTAAGTCAATTCACATTAAATTTCATCATCAACATGAAAAAATCCGCTTACTGAGAGGCCGCTCCACTTCCCTCCGCTGGTATGATCCAGATCAGGTTCAAAGGGTCCGAATCGTTCGATTCGTCTCAGCCGCAAGGCTCCCCTAGTGCAATGTTTAAGATATGCAGTTGTGTGTTCAGCATATATCACATGCAAGTGGAATGTAAAGAGGGTGGCCTAAAAGAAGTGTGAGTACTGTGAGTTGGGAAAGTAACCTATTCTAATCGTTTGAATGTAACAGCGAATCAAGCTCCCCGATCAGACGGGCAATCTGCTCTGGTGTACCAATCGTAATCCGAAGCCAGGTAGGCATACCGAATTCGGCACCGCCACGGACAGAGATGCCTCTGTTCAACAATTCTTTGGTAATCGGGCTACTATCCTGCAACAGATCAACCATGATGAAATTCGTTTCGGAAGGGATGTAGGGTAAGTTCCACTGGTCAAAAGATTGCATTAACGTTTCCCGTCCCTGATGATTGTAGTGCAGGCAATGAGAGACAAATTCATGATCATCCAGGCTGGCTGAAGCAGCGGCTTGAGATGTGGTTGTTAGACTGATGGGCAGCTTGACCCGGTTAATGCCTTCAATGATGCTTTCATTCCCGATGCCATATCCGATTCGCAGGCCGGCAAGTCCATATATTTTGGAGAAGGTCCGCAAAATAATCAGATTATTATACTGCTCCAGCAGCTTAACCGTATCAGGGTAATCTTCACTCTCCGCGAATTCATAATACGCTTCGTCCAGGACAACCACGACATGGGAGGGAACATGTTCGAGTAAACCAAGTAAGGCATCTGCCGTGAAAATGGTTCCCGTTGGATTATTCGGATTGCACAGCCAGATGATTCGGGTAGAAGCATTGATCCGCTGCCGGAATAGCTCCAGGTCCAGCGAATGGTTGACCAACGGCACTTCATGGATGACACCGCCTGCCAGCAGCGTAGCACCCTTGTACCAGTTAAAGGAGGGCACCGGAATGAGTGATTCCTCACCAGGATTAAGATAGGCTTGGGCGGTAAGGGTCAGGAGCTCGAATGATCCACTGCCAAATACCAGTTGGGATGTACGCACACCCAGTCGCTCCGCAAGTTTGTCACGCAGCAGTTGGCTGGAACCGTCGGGGTATTGTGCCAAAAGATCGGAGCCCAGCGATCTGACCGCTTCCGCAGCCAGGGGAGAAGAGCCAAACGGATTCTCATTCGCTGCAAGTCGATCCACAGTTTCCAGTCCCAACTCCCGCCGGATCTGTTCCATGGATTTGGCAGGAGTATAAGCCGGAATTTGATTTAACAGGTCTTTAACAGGAGGAGAGGGTACGGGTGAAAGGGATTGCATAATCATGCCTTCTTTCCAGTGGAATTAGATCGAGAATGATATCTGTTTCTGGGAAATCTGCTGTGGTGTCTCTTGTTGAGGAGTCAACAAGCGATTCAGAATCAGGTTTTCAAAATGAGCAAACCCGCTGTCCCGAACGCGTGGGCGCTCCAGCGTAATTCGGGTATCCATCGTTATATGACCATCCTCGATTAACAGTACCCTGTCTGCCAGCGCAACCGCCTCGCTGACATCATGAGTGACCAGAATGACGGTCAGATCTTCTTCTACCCACAAGCGTTCGATTAATTGCTGCATCTCAATTCGGGTTAATGCATCCAATGCACCCAGCGGTTCATCCAGCAGCAGTAAGCGCGGATGACTTGCGAGTGCCCGTGCCAAGGCGACACGTTGTTTTTGTCCGCCAGATAATACCCCCGGCCAGTCACCTTCACGCTCTCCAAGTCCTACATTGCGAAGCGACTGGCGTGCATCTTCCTTGTTCTTGTCGGGGATGCCCAGTCGTACATTGTCGAGAACGGATTTCCAAGGCAGCAGCCGGGCTTCCTGAAACAGAAACCGTGTCTCGGGTGCTGTACTACCAAGCTTTCTGTTGCCCAGCATAATGCTCCCGGAAGAGGGGGGTTCCAGCCCGGCGATCAGACGCAGTAAAGTACTTTTGCCACAACCGCTTCGTCCAACGATGGCTACAAATTCCCCTTGTCTTACATTGACGTTAATGTCGGACAGAATCGTCCGCTGATCATACGATTTCTGAACCCCATCTACTTGAAGAAAAGGACTGATCTGACTTGTACTCATGATTAATTCACACTCCTATCATTACTTGCGGGATAGAGCCGGGTTCCAGCGCAGCCAGCGCCGTTCAAGCCATTTGGCGATGGTATCGGACAGCTTGCCCAGCAGGGCATATAGCAGAATGCTTAAGACGATCACGTCCATCTGCATGAATTCCCGCGCGTTCATCGCCATGTACCCAATCCCCGCATCCGCCGCAACCGTCTCGGCTACGATAAGGGTCAGCCACATAATGCCAAGTGCATAACGAATGCCCACCAGAATGGAAGGCAGTGCACCAGGCAGGATAATGTCCTTATAAAGGGACCAACGGCTGAGGCCATATACTTTGCCCATTTCAATCAGACCCGGATCGACCGATCGTATGCCGTGGAACGTATTCAGATATACCGGAAAGAATACACCCAGGGAAACGAGGAATAATTTTGCTTCTTCACCGATCCCGAACCACACAATAACGAGAGGGATCAAGGATAGATGCGGAATGTTACGGATCATCTGCACCGAGGAGTCGGCGATCTTTTCCGCAAGGGAGGAGATGCCGTTCAATACACCCAGAAGGAAACCCAGACCCCCACCAATGAGGAATCCTCCCAAAGCTCGCCTGGCGCTGATACTGATATTGTTCAGTAGTTCACCGTTACGAAGCAGACGAATGAAGGCCTCCAGTACCTGAGCGGGACGGGGCAAAATATTGGCTGCAACAACTCCAGATGCAGTGAGCCATTGCCACAGAGCCAGAATGAGTAGGGGTACAACAAAAGGAATGAATTGGTTAAACCATGCCCGGTTAAAGGTGTTGGACCGCACGTTATGTCTACCTCCTTGCTTCCTTCGTTATTGGCTACCTGGAGCTGGAAGCTGATCTTGAAGTGCATCACTCCAGAATGTGCTCACATCGACTGCCTGCTCAAAAATTCCCGCTTGCTGAAACGTATCCGCTACGTCCTGTTCGGACTTGATGGCCTCGTCAGAAATGGCAACAATACGTGATGGGCGTTGTGATTCTCCATCCGTGTAGGTTTTAAGGGCTTGTTCCACCGGCTGGTGAGTATTGTCTGCTGTAATTTGAGCCCACGCATCCTTATTGGCACGAGCCCAATCATTAAATTTATTGATTCGCTCCAGATAATCGGCAAGGGCCTTTTTCTGATCCTCATTCGCAATAGCCTGATCGGAGGCGGCTACAAGGAAGCTGCCTGACAGGATATCTTTGGCGCTGGCGAGCGTTGTTGCTTCATTCTGATGTGCGGAGATGATGGCATTGCCGTAACTGGCGAGGGCATCCACTTTCCCGCTGATCAGGGCGCTGAGTCCATCGGCTGTTGTAAGTTCGACCGGACTGATGTCACTCCAGGTTAATCCAGCTTCCTCCAGCATTTTGAGCAGGAAATAGTGGGCCGTTGTATTTTTTACGAAAGCAACTTTCTTGCCTTTCAGGTCAGCAACCGATTGGATCGATGAACCTTTGGGAACAACGACCTCCTGGTTTAAGGTGCTGCCTTGTTGTACCGCAATAATTTTGAAGCTTCCACCATTGGCAGCCTGAGATGCAAAAATGGGCGGGATTTCACTGGTAACACCAAAGTCCAATTGGTTTGCAGCCATCGCTTCGAGGATCAGGTTACCTCCCTGAAATACGTTATAAGTGACTTTATAGGGGGTGTCATCGAGTCCGGCGGCTTTGAGTCCCAATTCGAGATTGCCCCATCCGGTCTGACCAACCCGAATGGTAACGTCTTTATTCGAAGCAGCTGATGCCGCTGTCGGTGTTGTGCCTGTACCCGCGGCCTGATTGTCAGTTCCGGCAGAGCAGCCGGAGATCAGCATCAACAGAAGCGCGCTCAGAAAGGCAGTTAAGGGAAGAGTGAAATGGCGGTTTGGACGGATCATAGGGAGGAAACCTCCTTGGTGTATGTACTGCTTTCACTGGACTGACTGGATTCTATGAATGTTTGGCCGATACGGTCTGCCTGAAGAATGGCTTCGGTTACCTGCGCCGTGTTAACTCCGAAGGAGAGATGTGCCGCACTGCCTTCCCGCAGCTGTAGTCCTGCTGCAATACGTGCAGCAGCTTCCTGAGACTGTTGGTGTATGCCGAGTTGGGCAAGAGTGATAGGCAGATTCAGCTTATGTAACAGAGTGGTCAGCTCATGAAGCTCATCCCCTGCTTTGCCTTCAAGAATCCACTGGGTGAAGAGTCCAAAAGCTACCTTTTCTCCATGTAGTGAAGCGTGTGTTTCGGGTAATTTGGTCAGGCTGTCATGTAGCCCATGAGCAATCGCGGCATGAAGTGATCCATCGCTAATGCTGCCTACAAGGCCTGCGAGCACAATAATGGCATCGGCAACATCACGGAATTGAGGTGTACTACCGGTTGTATCGGTGGATTCATAGACATCGATGGCGTGCGCTTCAAGAATATCGAGTGCAAGTTTGGCAGTGCTGACACTGTTTCGGAGAGTGAGGCTGGTGGCGTTGCCACTTAGATTAACGGCGAACTCATGCCATTTTACGAGTGTGTCACCTATCCCAGCGGCCAAATACCGCCTTGGTGCACTCGCCAGAATATGAGGATCAGCCAGAACGAGATTAGGCGAACGGCGCAGGGGACGATATCCTGCAGATTGGCCCTGTTCATTATAGAGCACGGTTAAGGCGGACCAGGCAGCGCAGGTTGCGGCAATCGTTGGGACCGTTACAATGGGCAATTGGGCTTGCTCGGCCACCGCTTTGGACAGATCGAGCACTTTACCACCACCGACGCCGATAATCAGATCAACATCCAGATCGAAAGCTTGCTGCGTAAAAGTATCAATCTGGCCTGTCGTAACCTCACCATGAAACAACTGCACATGGAACTTGATCTTATGCTCTTCCAGTGAAGGAAGAAGGTAAGGCTTTACGGCTTTTAATGCAGACTCACCGGCGATGATGAGAACATGCTGCCCAAGCTGCGCAATCCGCGAACCACTTTGCTCAAGAATTTTAGCCTCGTGTACATATACTGCGGGTGCCTTAACAGTAATCATGAATACACTCCCCTTATAGCTTATTATTCATACGTTTTAACTTGGTTTTAAATTGTTTAGATTCTAGCATTGCGTTTCAGCAACCACAATAACCCGGACAATCAATACATCCTATACTTCGATTGAAAGAATCTATAAGTGAGACAATGAAACTTGTTGTTGAAGTGGGTTGAAGCTAACGTCTGTGAGGTTGTAATCATATAAATTTCAGTTGGAAATGATGATTTCACCTAGATGTAATGATTTGTAAAATGAGGATATTGAACAGAACAAGGAGAGGTTCTCATGACAAAACCAGACACACCGCAGCACCAGCACTTATCACAGTACAAAAATAAGATACGTGATCCCTTTTGGTCTCATTATATTGATCTGGTACGTACGATCGTTGTTCCCTATCAATGGGAAGCTCTGAATGATCGGATTCAGGGAGCTGAACCGAGCCGGGCAATACGCAATTTTCGCATTGCTGCGGGGGAGGAAGAAGGTGAGCATTATGGCATGGTCTTTCAGGACAGCGATGTGGCGAAATGGATTGAGGCTGCATCGTACCTGCTTGCTGCACAATCTGATCCGGAATTGGAACGAACAGTTGACACTGTAATCGCAACGATTGCTCGTGCCCAACAAGCGGATGGTTATCTAAATACGTATTTCACGCTAAAGGAACCCAGGATGCGCTGGACTAACCTGGCGGAGTGCCACGAACTGTATTGTGCAGGCCATATGATCGAATCGGGTATCGCCTATTACCAAGCCACGGGCAAACGCAATTTGTTAGACGTAGTAATTCGCCTGGCCGATCACATCGGGACGGTATTTGGTACAGAGGTAGGGCAATTGCCCGGTTATGATGGGCATCAGGAGATCGAACTTGCACTGTTCAAGCTGTATCAGACAACAGGAGAGGCGAAATATTTGAATTTGAGCCGATATTTTCTGGAGCAGCGAGGGAAAGGTCCGCATTATTTTGTGCAGGAATGGGAGAAGCGGGGACGCACGGTACATTTTGCAGAGTTGGATATTGTACATCGGCATGCATACTCCCAGTCTCATCTTCCGGTCAGAGCACAGAGTACAGCAGAGGGTCATGCGGTTCGGTTGGTTTATATGTGCACAGCGATGGCAGACGTAGCTGCGGAGACGGGAGATGTATCGCTGAAAGAGGCTTGCGAGCGGTTGTGGAACAACGTGATCAGCAAGAGAATGTATATTACGGGAAGCATCGGTTCATCGGCGAAAGAAGAAGCATTCACAGGTGATTATGATCTGCCGGGAGATACCGCTTATGCCGAGACCTGTGCATCGATTGGCTTGATCTTTTGGGCCAAACGCATGCTTCAGATGAATCCGAACAGCAAGTATGCGGACGTGTTGGAGCGGGCGCTGTACAATACGGTGATCAGCGGCATGTCTTTGGATGGTCAACGTTTCTTCTATGTTAATCCTCTGGAAGCTGACCCGGAGCTGCATAAGGTCAATCCGGATTACGCACATGTACGTACACGTCGTCAGGGGTGGTTTGGCTGTGCCTGTTGTCCGCCCAATATTGCCCGCTTGATTGCCTCATTGGACCAATATGTCTATACGACAGATGAAGCTCACTCTACTCTGTACGTGCAGTTGTATATTGGAGGCGAGGGTCATTTCACATTTGGAGGAAACAATATAACTTTATCCATGGAATCCAGCTATACCTCCAACGGGCAATCCACGATTAGGATCAACCCTGATTCTGCTGAGGGCGTGGGATTTACGATGGCTTTAAGAATACCGGGTTGGTGCGCATCTCCTGAATTATGGATTAACGGAGAACAGACATTCATTGATGATTCCATTATTGAATGCGGTTACATCAAGCTGAGTCGGATCTGGAAGAAGGGGGATGAGCTCAAGCTGTGCTTTCCTATGGAGGTGCTGCGGATGAAAGGGCACGATCAGATTAAGGATACGTTTGGCAAAGTTGCGATCCAGCGCGGACCTTTCATGTATTGCCTTGAAGAGACGGACAACGGTGAGGGGTTGTATCGTATTCAGTTGCCTGCATCAACAAGTTTTCAAGTGCACAGCGGTGAGGATATGCCCCTGGGAGTTCCCGATCTTACGGCTGCTGCAAGAAGAATTGTATCGCATGACCACTGGGAAGGGCAATTGTACCGCAGTGATGCCAAGCAAGAGGTTCAGGCGATTCAGATTCGTTTCGTTCCATATTTCACCTGGGCCAACCGGGAGGAAGGTGAGATGTACGTATGGATTCGGGAATGGAATGAAGATGTACAACATTGAAAGGAGGTGATTAGCGGCCGATTTGGTTCGGCATTATCGTGTAACAGCTTGTGAACGATTAGTACGAATCCATAAGGGGAGGCCAAGTTCATGAGGTATAAAATGCTTCTCACCGCCATACTTTCACTGGCGGCCGTGTTGATGCTCGCTTCCGATAAAACGTATGCCTACGAGTTGTCCACTGACAAGCTGATTCTTCAGACCGGGACCCATGGTGAAATATCTTCAATCAAGATCAAGGGAGATGCTTTTCCGACAGAATATGTAATGAACGCAACCGTTGCACCCGAGCAGAATACGACAGACCATCAGTGGCTGGGTGAATTGATGTTCACCTATAGACTGAATGGCGGGGCATGGACGAAAGCCTGGACGAATCTTTCGGCAGATGGACGGACCATCACCAATTCCGGCAATCAGGTAACGGTGACGTATGCCAACGCTTCGAACGCCCAAGGTATCCGTAACTTCAAGGTGATCGAGACGTATACCACTCAGCCAGACGGCTCCATTCTGTGGAAGATTGAAGTACAGAATACAAGCGGCCAGAAGCTCGAAATTGGAGATTTCGGTCTGCCTTTACCCTTTAACGAACAGTGGACCTACGGGGATGCAATCTATGAGACACGGGTCGTAACGCATTCTTTTGTCGGTAATAACAGCTCTTATATTACGGCCAGCCGTCCAAGCGGCATCGGTTCCTACTTGATGCTGATCCCGGATGCGACCACTGGAGCGGGATTTGAGTATCAGGATCGGTGGCGTAATGAGGAACATCCGGGCAGCAAATGGGCCTGGAATCCGGCCAATGAAGGGAAATGGATCGAAGGTCTGAACGTCTTTTACATTCATTCCAATGTGATCAAATCAACCAATCGGGGATATCTGCCGAATACGAGTCTGACGCTGGAAGCAGGACAGTCCAAGACGTATGGTTTCAAGTTCCTTGCTGTTGCGGACGAACAGGCAGCGAAGAACGCACTCTACGATGCGGGACATATTGATGTAATCGTGGTTCCCGGCATGATCGTGCCTACCAATCAGAAGGCAAAGGTTGATCTACGGACTTCCAAAACGATCACCAAAGTACAAAATGCCAATGGAACGGTCATCCCTCTGAAAGAAAACAAGGCTGGCGATCATAAAATCTACGAATTGCAGTTTAGCCAGCTTGGACCAAATAACGTTACTGTGGAGTACGATGGTGGCAAAAAAACCGTGCTGCAATTCTACGCGATTGATCCGATCGACAAGGCATTGCAGGATCACTCGACGTTCATGGTTGATAAAACCCAGTGGAATCTGCCGGGAGATATCCGGGACAAAGTATTTGATGACTGGATGATGAATACCAAGTCCAAACGTAATGTGTTTAACGGATACTGGGGTTGGGGCGATGACTGGGGATTGACGCATGGTCAGTTTCTAGCAGAAAAGAATACACTGACACCTGTCGCCAGAGAAATCCGGGCCGTGGATGACTATCTGGAGACTGCAATTTGGACCAATCTGATGAATGGACATCATGAGGATTATTTAATTCATGATTTTCTGATGCCAGAGCCGAATACGACACCAACCTACCGGGGATATGCTTATCCACATGTGTATAACACATACTTCAGCATGTACAAAATTGCGAAGCTATACCCTGATATCGTTACTTACAAGCATGACAAGGAGGTTTATCTGCTCCGCGCCTACAACATTTTCAAAGCGCTGTATGAAGGCCCCGTTGCTTACAACTGGAACACGGGCCTGATGGGAGAGCTGACGACTCCAGATATCATTCAGGCTTTGAAAGCGGAGGGTTATGATAATGAGGCCAACGATATGATGGAGAAAATGCGAACCAAATACGGGAATTTCAAGAATACAACGTACCCGTACGGTTCCGAATACAGCTATGACAATACAGGCGAGGAAGCCGTGTATACGTTAGCGAAGCTTCATTCCGATCAGGCAGCAGAGCAAGGAAAGGCACTGGAGATTATGGGCAAAATCAATGCCAAAACCCGGGCTTCCCGCGGACATATGCCCGTGTGGTATTACTACACCGATCCGGTAACCATTACGGGAGAGAACTGGTTTAACTTTCAGTACACCACCTCACTGGCCGGATATGCTATGGATGACTGGATTCGGTTCCATGAGAGCAGTAACCGGGAAGAGCAGCAGCGTCTGTCGTATGCCGCGAAGATTGCCAATGTGGGAGCCATTAACTCGGGACAAATTAGTTCTGACCCGGATAATATAGGCGCGGCTGCCTGGACGTATCAGGCGGAGAAAGGCAACTACGGAACGAATGGAACCGGAGGCGGAGCGAACGTTCCTTTGCTCAATGGATGGCGCGGGATGACGGGTGAAGCGGACCTGGGATTGTTCGGTGCGTTACAGACATTAAGTGCTGATGTGGCGGTGGACCCGATTTTTGGGCTGACGGGATATGGAGCAGACGTCACACTCGCGAATGGACGATACAATGTGATACCGCTGGATGGTTTGTTCAAACGGCTCAATCTGATTACTGAAAAGTTATACATTGAATTGGACAAAGACCAGTACACCGGGGCCAAACTTGCCCCAACGAAGGATTATGTCTGGCTGGATATGAAAAATTTGACGCCAAACCAGCCACATCAGACGTCTATCACCTTCCAGGGACTGAAATCAGGTACCTATCAGATTAAGGTGGATGGCCAGGTGCAAGGCAAATTCAATGCTTATAAAGCAATTAACACGTTGAAAGTGGATGTTGGTTCAGCAGCGTCTTACAGTGTGGAACTCACACCAACCACACCGGATGCGAATGCAGCGCCAATCGTAGATGCAGGTGCAGATTCATCTGTCACCTTGCCTGAACGGGTTCGTTTGCAAGGAACGGTTACGGATGACGGACTTCCGAACGGTCAATTGACGATGCAATGGAGCCTGGTGAATGGACCCGCTGGGGCACAGGTATCTTTTAGTTCACCTACTACTGCGTATACTCAGGCAACGGTTTCGGTAGGGGGCGTATACACATTCCGCTTAACAGCGAATGATTCAGTATTGTCTGCAAACGATACGGTGCAAGTCACGGTCAATGCAGCTCCACCACTACCTGAGAAGTTGGCACAATACAACTTTGATGAGAGCACCGGAACAGCCACGGCTGATTCTTCAGGTGCAGGCAACCATGCCGCTGTGAAAGGTACGGCATCCTGGGTGACAGGCAAGAAGAACCGGGCAATCAGTTTGTCAGGTACAGACGGTTATGTGCAGTTGCCTGAAGGCATTGTCAGCAGAGCGGACTCAGTGACGATTGCGACCTGGGTAAAGGCCAATGCGCTTAGTGATTATACCCGTATCTTTGATTTTGGATCAGGCACGGGCACGTATATGTTCCTGACGCCTAAGGTGGGGAATAACATGAGATTTGCGATCACCACTGGAGGTAATGCTTCGGGACAGGAGCAGGTCATTAATGCATCGGGGCTTCCTGTGGGCGTCTGGAAACATGTTACTGTGACGCTGACGGGTACTACGGGAATTATCTATGTCGATGGCGTGGAAGCTGGACGGAACAATAACATGACATTAAAACCATCGAGTCTGGGTCAGACCAAAAACAATTATATTGGCAAATCGCAGTACCCTGATCCGTACTTTAACGGGCTCATTGATGATTTTCGGATATACAGCCGGGCACTGAGTGCCGCGGAAGTAGCAGCTCTGGCATCCAGTACTACTCTAGGACTGAGCGCGGAGGAGAATGCCGTTCTAGTGCCGGATGGTAACGAAGAAGGCACGGAGAAATCAGACATTGCAGCAGTGGGAGTCGTTGAAGTGACTGCACGGGTAGGTGAAACTCCTTTATTACCAACCGTTGTTACTGTGACCTACAGTGATGGTACAACAAAAGAAGTTCCGGTAGTTTGGGCAGAGATCCCTGCTGAACAAATTGCTGCTGCTGGCACTTTCACGGTGGAAGGAACCGTGGAAGGCACGGAGCTGAAGGCACAAGCGACAGTGAACATTGTCAGTGCGGCGGAAGAAACGCCGATGGTGGGTGAAGGGTAAACACTTGTAACAACATTAATCAAATGGAAAGTGGAAGAAGCGTCCGGTTTGTTCAGAGACTTGCGTTGCATGACAACGTGATCTCGGGCTCCCGGACGCTCTTTTTTCATGTTGCATCAATAAGATTCACAACGACTTGGGTTTACTTTCGGTGCTGGTAAATTTGCTGCGAAAGCTTGAAGGTGAGATGCCTTCTTTTTTGGAGAAACAGGAAGAGAAGTAGGACACATGATTGAAGCCAATCTCCTCGGCAATTCGGGCGACAGACCAGGCGGTTTGCAGCAGCAGCTTTTTGGCCTGTTCCAGTCTGTAATGCAGCAGGTATTCCATAGGTGTCATACCATAGACCTTCAGCATGCTTCGGGCCAGATAGTTGGGATGGTAATTCAGTTCCTTTTGCAATAATGGATTGGAGATGGGATGAGGATAATTATGACGGATATATAGTTCAATTCGCTCGGCTATACGAATGGCGGTAACGTCGGACAGAGAGGACAAGCCTCGATCCAGATGCTGCATAAATTGCTGAAAGGTCGCCTGCCGTTTCCAGTTTCGCATCGACTGGGGTTCCTGATCGAGCTGGGAAAAGTGTTCAAGCATCTCCATTTCCTTGGGTGAAATTTGCATATGTTTGGGGATGAAAATCGAGCATACATCGCAGTGATTCAGATACGCACTTTTTTTGTGAGTTTCGATGAGCTGGGCCTGGTTGGCAAGGCATTCGTCCATATCCGCAGATTCTTTCCAACTGCCATAGGTTTGAAAATGAATCCAGATCAGCTCCGTCTCCGCTTCACAAGCGGCACTGCCGTAATGATGTCCATCTGGCATTAAAATTAAGGCATCGCGTTCCTGGAGAAGCCACTCTGTGCCATTCTCGTTAATTGCAAGAGAACCACGTGTAACGACAATCAGATCAAATACACCGATGTCACTGCGGCTGATATGATATTCACCGGCTTCGTAATACGCACGTCCGCAATCAATAAAATAGGGAATGGGCGGGGTGATAAAGTGAAGTATGGGCGAGTCCAATCTGGCACCTCCGAACAGGTTGGAATATTTAAAATTCATGTTGGCATCGAGCATTTATTTTTTATGATACAGCAAGTAACATAGAAAATAAAGCGCTTACGAAATACAGGTTTAGCCTTCATCCGATTTAAATTACAACTTTGGGAAGGGGTTTGTACATGAAAAAAATGATGGTGTGGTTTGGGGTTTGTCTGCTTGCCATGATGACGGTATTGAGTGGATGCAGCACAAAAGAGGGAGCATCTGGCGGATCATCCGGAGGGGCTGAAAATGGCGGAGCGACCAAACTGGTCTTCTGGACATTTGTTGATGCCCATCAGAAGTTTTATGAAAGCATGGCTGAGCAGTGGAATCAGGAGCATCCCGATCAGAAGATTGAACTGGAAGCGACTACGATTCCGTACGACGACATGCATACCAAGCTTCTGCTTGCGCTGCAATCCGGTGTAGGTGCACCTGACCTGGTCGATATTGAACAGAGCAAATTCCCTAATTTCATGAAGGGTGTGCCGCAGTTGGTGGACCTGACGGACATGATTCAGCCTGAGCTGAATAACATTGTACAATCCCGGGTGGAGATTTATAGCAAGGAAGGCAAGTATTACGGCATTGATTATCATGTAGGTGCAACCGTCATGTATTACAACCAAGATATTTTGGATCAGGCGGGTGTGAACCCTGACGAGATTAAGACATGGAGTGATTTTGAGCAGGCCGGGAAACAAGTGCTGGAGAAGACAGGCAAACCGATGATTACCTTCGAAGGAAACGGCAACTGGTCCTGGTGGCCTGCAATTAGTCAGCAGAAGTCGGACCAGGTGGATGCGGATGGCAATGTCACGGTGAACGCTCCTGTGAACGTAAAAACGATGGAGTTCTTTCAGCAGATGGTCAAGGAAGGTGTAGCTGCTGTTGCACCAGGGGCAGGACATGATACGGAAGAATACTTCGGTTATATGGATCAAGGCAGCGCAGCAGCTGTGTTTATGCCATTCTGGTTCATGAACCGGTTCACGGACCACATTCCGGATCTCAAGGGGAAAATGATTATCCGTCCTATGCCTGCATGGGAAGAGGGTGGTAACCGTTCAGCTGGTATGGGAGGGACGGCAACGTCCATTACGAATCAGTCCAGTTCTGTAGAACTTGCGGAGCAATTTCTCGCTTATGCCAAACTGTCCAAGGAAGGCAATATTCAGATCTGGAAACAGCTTGGATTTGATCCGATTCGTACAGATGTATGGACCGATTCAGCCATGAAGGAGTCCAACAAATATACGGATTACTTTGGAGATGATATTTTCGATACCTTGCTGAGTGTGAAGGATGAGATTGCCCCGGTTAACATTCGGGAGAAGTCCCCAGAGGTATTTGATGCAGTACGTAATAAGGCCATGCCCGAGATTTTCATTAATCTGAAAGATCCTGCACAGGTTCTCAATGACGTGCAAGCCGAATTAACCCGGTAGAAACTTCTTTAAACACATCCATACAGAGCATATGGCTCATTCCAGGTTGGAGGTTGGTTTACAGTGCAGCTGCAAAAGGAAACGACGGTTTCTATACCCGCCACCAGGAGGCGGAGAGTAAAAATGAATGCCAGAACATGGGCTCCGTATTTGTTTGTGTTACCGTTCATCTTGTCTTTTCTCATTTTCTTTGCCTATCCTTTATTTCGGGCCGGGGTGATGAGCTTCCAACAGGTTCTCCCGGGAGATGTACAGTTTGTGGGACTTGAGCATTACCGCAAGTTATGGAATGCCGATTTTCGGGCTGCACTGTGGAACAGCACTCGATACACGTTCTGGACGCTGTTATTGTTGGTTCCGGTTCCACTTGTGCTTGCCGTGCTGCTGAATTCAAGCCGAATGATGGTCCGGAATCTGTTTCGATCTGCTCTGTTTATTCCGGCACTGACCTCCGTTGTTGTGGCGGGGGTTGTGTTCCGGCTTATCTTCGGCGAGTTGGACGGTGCACTGATGAATTCTATCCTGAACGTCTTCGGCATACCAAGCAAGCAGTGGTTATACAGTTCATCACTGGCTATGGTTGCGCTCGTTGTACTCGCGGGCTGGCGCTGGATCGGGATTAACATGTTGTACTTTTTATCTGCATTGCAGAGCATTCCCAGGGATCTATACGAGGCGGCAGATATTGATGGTGCAGGAGGGCTGAGGAAATTCACAAGCATTACTGTGCCAATGCTTAAACCGATTACCATCTATGTTGTTACAATTACGTTGTATGGCGGGTACGCGATGTTCACGGAAAGTTACATGCTTTGGGCGGGCAAACCTTCCCCGCAAAATATTGGGTTAACGATGGTAGGTTATATCTATCAGCAAGGATTCCAATATTTCAATCTCGGATTTGGTGCAGCCATCGGCATTACATTGCTCGTCATTACACTCCTGATCAGCATGCTCCAGCTCACTGTTCTGGGAATGTTCAGAAAGGAGGAATAATGTCATGCATAGATGGGGAATGAAAATAAATGCTGCTTCGTTGCTATTATTCGCGTTATTTGCGATTTTGGCTGTCCTGATGCTCTTTCCATTGTATGCACTGATGTTGGCTTCACTGAAACCAGCCGCCGAGTTGTTTCGTTATGGACTGAATGTGCGGTGGGATTGGGCGTTGATGAGCTTGGATAATTATAAGGCGATCTTCGCCGGAACGGGAGCGGCAGGACACTATTTTACATGGTACAAAAACAGTCTGGTCATCACGGCATTATTCACGGTGTTCAGCTTGCTCTTCTCTTCCATGGTCGGTTACGGGTTGGGCATGTATCGATTCAGAGGGCGTAACCTCATCTTTACCCTGGTGTTGGTCGTGATGATGATTCCGATGGAAATTATTATCCTTCCGCTGTATGAACTTACGATTAAGCTGAAGCTGATCAATACGGTATGGGGCGTTATTTTACCTTTTGTTGTGGCTCCGTTACCCATTTTCTTCTTCAGACAGTTCGCTCAAGGCTTGCCCAAGGATTTCATGGATGCAGGCAGAATCGATGGTTGTACCGAATTCGGTATCTTCTTCCGGATCATGGTGCCGCTGATGGTTCCAGCTTTTGGTGCGATTGCGATCTTGCAGGCTATGAACAGCTGGAACAATTTCCTCTGGCCGCTCATTGTGCTTCGGACAACCGAACAATTCACACTGCCGATAGGGCTTGCCTCATTCGTATCGCCACTTGGCAATCATTATGAGGAACTAATCGCTGGAGCAGTACTCGCCATCGTGCCTATTCTAATTCTGTTCTTGTTCTTCCAGCGATTCTTCATTTCCGGGCTAATGGTTGGAGGGGTAAAAGGATAAACGGATTAACCCGTTCTCGGATTTACCTCGGCTCCCGAACCCGATATAATAGTGGTGGCACATATGGGCCGGATCACAAATGAGGGTGGGACTGTTCTCCCTCTAAGCAGAATGGGGACCCCGAGTTGAAAACGTTCAAGAAAGTATATATTGAGATCACAAGTATATGTAATCTGGCATGCAGCTTCTGTCCACAGACGAAACGTGCCAAAAATTTCATTGACCCTGAAGTCTTCAACAATATATTGGATCAGATCAAGCCCCATACCAAACATATTTATTTACATGTCAAAGGTGAGCCGTTGCTTCATCCCAAAATTGATCTGTTACTGGATTCAGCGCATGAGAAGGGATTTAAGGTCAACATTACGACAAACGGTACGCTACTGCCCAAGACCCAGCACAAACTGCTCGGCAAACCGGCACTGCGTCAGATGAACTTCTCCCTGCACAGCTTTGATGGTCATGAAGGTTCTATAGACCGTGAGGGCTATCTGGGCAATGTGTTGTCTTTTGTCCGGGAAGCAGTGAAGCACAATGTCATTATTTCATTCCGACTCTGGAATCTGACACAGGATAACTTCACGAATGCGCAGATGAACCGAAACCGGGAGACGCTGGAGGTTCTTGAAAGAGAGTTCAACCTGGATTTCCGTATTGAGGAGAAGGTGGTGCCGGGGAGCGGTGTCAAAATTGCCCCGAATGTGTATCTGAATCAGGATCATGAATTCCAGTGGCCAAGTCTGGATGCACCCGAAGATGATGGCAAAGGTTTCTGTCATGCGCTTCGTAGTCAGGCAGCCGTGCTTGTTGATGGAACTGTGGTTCCATGCTGTCTCGATGGTGAGGGTGTAATTAACTTGGGCAACGTTCACGAAAAATCGTTCTCGGAGATTGTGGATGGTGAACGAGCTAACAATCTGTTCTATGGTTTCTCCAAACGGGAAGCGGTGGAGGAATTATGTCGGAAGTGCGGATATCGTCAGCGGTTTGGAGCCTAGCGTAATTTAATAAATAAAATGAGATCCAAAATAATAGAGATCACGTTGTCTGGAAACAGATGAAGTGGTCTTTCGTTTTTTCTAGAACGATAAGGGAGCATATAACCATAGATTACAAGTTGTAAATGAAGCATACCCGAAGTTGAGATCGGCACATTACACAATGGACTATGATGCAAAAAATGCCGAGATCACAGGCATAATGCTGTCGTATTTATATCAAAGCTAATGATTATTATCGTAACATCTTTTTTTTGGTAGGATCAGGGTAGGTTCCGAGCCAGAGGTGCACCTCTGATCGATTCCTTGAGGACAAGCTCATGCTTGTACGCCAATTCATCAGAATAAGGGAGGATTTAAGTTGTGAAAAAAATGTTGACGTTGTTGCTGTCCGCCGGTCTGGTCGCTTCATTGTTCGGTGCAATTCCAGCTTTTGCTGCACCTACTGTTGTAAACTCAACGATTATTGTAGCCAAGGGTGAAACGTTTGACGGTAAAGGCCAAACGTATGTAGCCAACCCCTCCACTCTGGGAGATGGATCTCAAGCGGAAGATCAGAAGCCGGTATTCCGATTGGAGGCAGGCGCGACGCTCAAAAATGTGATTATCGGTTCACCTGCAGCTGACGGTGTTCATTGTTACGGTAACTGTACGATTTCAAATGTGATTTGGGAGGATGTTGGCGAGGATGCACTGACGCTGAAGTCTTCCGGAACGGTCAACATCACTGGTGGAGCAGCTTACAAGGCATATGATAAAGTATTTCAAATGAATGCAGCGGGAACGATTAACATTAAAAATTTCCGTGCAGACGATATTGGCAAGCTGGTGCGTCAAAATGGCGGAACAACCTTCGCCGTGAACATGACGCTCGACAACTCGGACATTTCCAATGTCAAAGATTCCATTATGCGTACGGACAGCAGTACATCGCAAGGAAAAATTACAAACACTCGTTATTCCAAAGTACCGACCTTGTTTAAAGGCTTTGCATCGGGTAAAACAAGTCAATCCGGGAATACTCAATATTAAAAAAAGGAGCGTACTTGTTCGCAATAATTTTCCTTTAAACGATATGAAGCATACCAATTAAATGGGCTGTCCCATAAGTCATGAATATGACGGGGGACATCCCCTGTTCGCGTTATTTTGGACTAACAAACCTGACACACGTTATTTGCTGCCATTTGCACTGAATTAACGTCACTGAGGTTCGTTAAAATTTGCTTGCCTTGAGAATCGGCCGTTTAAGGTGCGGTAGATTCGTTAGAACGATGCAAGCTTGACGCATCACGCTGACCAGCTGTGTGGTCAAGCTTACCGAAATGGGAGGTCCTTTCGAGACAGGCCCTTGGTATGATCTGAAGGCTGCATGCAAGAAATACAGCTTGGATAAAAGGCATATCGCGCACAAATGAAACATATAGTTAATCACTCTTTCTTTTAGGTTAAACTGATTTTTCCATATCGGGATTGTCACAAATACCCATGTGTTGTACAGTAGAAGCAATGAAATAAGTGAACCGGGAGCTCAATGAAGTTGGGCTGAGAGAGCGGCCTTGTGCCGCTGACCGTATATCTGATCTGGGTAATGCCAGCGTAGAGAACATGAATTTGCGATGAGCAATGGTAAGCGATAAGGGATAAGGAATAGATCATAAATGTCAGCGTTTCTTGGGTGCAACGGATTTTTCTGATGTGACGGGGATGGTGTCGTTTGTTTCTTCTTTCTCTATATCTGCCTAATGCGTAGCATCGTGAGAATTGTAAACTGTGCGTATGGTCTGCCTGGGAACCGGGGAGGCTTTTATTGTTTATTTTATAAATCAAGGGAAACAGAGGAAGGAAGTAGAGAACATGTCAACAGCAGCAGGCAGCAACAGATTGAAGTTAACCGATATTCTGGTAACGATTGTGATTGCGGTGGTCTTCGGGGTGATCTACAAAATATGGGGACCTACATATGATCTGATGAAGCCATTCGGCGTTCATGCGGAGCAGATGATTTACGGCATGTGGTTTATGGCGGGCACCTTTGCCTATGTAATCATTCGCAAGCCGGGTGTAGCCATTCTGGCTGAAGTTGCGGCTTCAACGGTGAGTGCTTTTCTCGGAAGTGAGTGGGGCATGTCGACACTGGTGTATGGGCTGTTGCAAGGGCTGGGTGCAGAGATCTTCTTCGCCGCATTCTTGTATCGGAAAAGCAATCTGTTCGTCACCTGCCTTGCAGCTATTGGTGCAGCGGCGGCTTCGCTTGTACTGGATTATCAGTACGGGTACATTGATTCCCTCTCGGCTTGGAACTACACGCTGTTTATCGGTTTCCGCTTCATTGGCAGTATTCTGATTGCGGGAATATTCGCCTATTATCTTGCCAAAGCGTTGGAGCTTACAGGTGTAACACGATCCCTCAGACCGGTGTCGAAGCAGGATTATGAGGCGCTGGACTAGATGAATGAAGCAGGGAATTCGCAGGCGGTAAGTGTTACGAATCTAAGATGCAAGTTCCCGGGAGAGAAGGCCTTGGTGTTTCAAGGCTTGTCTCTCTCTGTGCGTCAAGGGGAGAAAGTATTGTTGCTCGGACCAAGTGGCTCTGGCAAATCAACCTTGCTGCAAATTCTGAGCGGTCTAATTCCGCGATCTGTGGAGATTCCGATGAAATGTGATGACATTCAGGTGCCTGAGCAGCCCGGCATTGTTTTTCAAGATCCGGATACCCAGTTCTGTATGTCATATACGGATGAAGAGATTGCTTTTGTATTGGAAAACCGGAATATTCCACGCGAGCAGATGCCTGCTCTTATCAAGCGATACCTGGAACAGGTCGGATTATGCTTTGAGCATAATCGCACACTCATTCAATCCATGTCTCAGGGCATGAAACAGCGTCTTGCGATGGCTTCGATTCTGGCCATGGAGCCAGACGTACTCTTTTTGGATGAACCAACGGCACTGCTGGATGATGAAGGAACCTTTCAGGTGTGGGATACGGTGAAACAGATTGCACAGGACAAAACAGTCATTATCGTAGAACATAAAATTAATGAAATTGTCGAGTGGGTAGACCGAATCATCGTTTTGTCGCCTGAAGGAAAGATTGTGGCAGATGGCCCGGCGAATCGGGTGTTTACAGATGAGCGGAATATGCTGAGAGAATACGGAATCTGGTATCCAGGTGTCTGGGAAGAGCGAGGCCAGACGAAGGCACAGGCGTTGGTCACAGGAGAGCCTATTCGATATGGGGCCACAGAAACTGAAAGTATGGATAACAAGGAGGCGCGAGTTCCTGCTCTGCTCCAGCCAGCCCTGGAAATGCAGCAATTCACCGGGTGGCGCGGAAAAACGCCATTCATTCAGGTGGAACAGGCCAAGGTATGGCACGGAGATTGGGTGGGGATTGTCGGGGCTAACGGGGCAGGTAAAAGTTCATTATTGCTGTCCATGATGAATATCCTGAAAACGACAGGTCATTACGTTGTGGAAGGACAATCGGCTGGAAAAACCGAGCAGCTTGCAGATCGCATGGCCTTTGTATTCCAGAATCCTGAATTTCAATTCGTGACAAATACGGTTCGGGATGAAGTGGGATTTTCCTTGCTGAGCGGCAAGCTAACTGCCGAAGAAAGAGGTATCCGAACCGATCATATGCTGGAGCAATTCGGACTGACTGAGCTGTCCGGTAGGCATCCATACCAATTGTCTATGGGACAGAAACGACGGCTGAGTGTAGCATCAGCTCTGGTACGGGAACAGCGTATTTTGTTACTGGATGAGCCTACATTTGGACAGGATGCGCGGAATACCTTTGCCATGTTATCACAGCTGGAGCGGTTGCGGCGTGAAGGGACAGCCATTGTAATGGTAACGCATGACCGGGAAATCGTGAAACGTTATTGTACCCGGATCTGGACGGTGGATGAGGGGAGGTTAACGGATGCAGCTCTCGTTTCCTCATCGTGAGACCTGGCTTCACGCAGTGAATCCGGGGTTGAAAATGATTTTCCTGACACTGCTATTTATCTTCGTCATCCTTGTTCACAACCTGAATGTTATGGCGAATGTGACAGTCGTCATGCTGTTATTGCTGGGCTGGACAGGTCACCCATGGCCCAGACTATTGTTGTATGCGTCTCCGTTCATTCTGGTATTTATCTCCACCTCTACAGGTATGATCATGTTTGGTAAAGGTGAGACCACCTGGTTTCAGTGGGGATTGATTCATATTACCGAAGAGAGCTTCTATCGCGGGTTGCATCTGGGATTTCGTTCGCTAAGTATGGCGGCAGCTGGATTGTTATTCGGCCTGACGACCAAGCCTGTTCGTCTCTTTTATTCCCTCATGCAGCAGTGGAGGCTCCCGTCCAAGTATGCCTATAGTTTTCTGGCGGCTATGCGCATGATTCCGATTTTGCTAGATGAATTCCAGACGCTGCGTTATGCCATCCGTATTCGGGGAACGAGGCAGCGCGGCTCCCGCTGGAATGTATACGGCATACTGAAACGATACGCTATTCCACTACTTGCACAGAGTATTCGCCGTGCGCAGCGTATGGCGGTGGCGATGGAAGCGAAAGGATTCAAGGAAAACGGGAGCCGGACCTATTACATTCAGATCGGGTATTCCCGAGCGGATGTATGGTTTGTGGGATATTTTATCATCATGTTGACGGCTGCTTATTTATTGGGAATCACATTCCCTTATCATTCAACGCTAGTGGATGTAAGGTGAGACCTGTAATTATTTCGTACCTTGTAAATATATTTGGGAGTAACAGTAACTTTTCCTTGTTCAAAACGTCTTTAATGGAAATACCTTCAAATTGATGGGGTGAACGAGCGTGAAGAAAGAGCGCATTGGGCTGAGGACGGGTTCCAGGTGGATGACCATTGTTGGCATATCGGCTGTGCTTGTGACGGGGTTTATTTTGCAGGATCTGAATATGGTAACCATTGCAGGGCAAAGCGCCAGTTCAACAAATCAAGCCTTATCCGCACAAGCAAAATTAATTTACAAACAGGGAGATACGATAAGTCTGGTGGCGGGTATTCCCTTGTTCAGGCAAGTAATAGATAACAAAGTGGCTGTTGACCTGATGAGGATAAGCTACTACACTTCCAGTCAGGATAATTTGAATGTTTACGCGGTTCGTGGGGAATGGATCAAATTCAAGGATCATGACATAGGGGATTATTGGATGCCCAGCTGGTATACATCGCAGGAAAGTAAAGGCCTGAAGACGATAACTCCCCAGACGTTCAGTCTTCGTCCCGGAAGCAAGCTGTATCTGACTCCAGGAAGCTCAACAAGCTGGTCCGCAGATACACCGTTGACTGATCAGGCATTTATTGTTGCAGCGACGAAGGACTGGTATGGCGTGTCCATTGCTCCCCGCGTCTGGAACAAGGAATCGTCCACTTATCGACCTGCATTGCTTTGGGTTAAGGCACAGGATGTCGAGCAGCAGGCTAATCTAGCAAATGGTTGGTTTCAACAAGGTGCATCTCTGTCCACATCTGCTGTACATCATTTGACCGATATCTTGCTGAACCCAAAGACAACGTCCAAACAAGTCAAACAATGGCTTGGTGAACCGGATTGGAAAGAATACTCAAGCAATTTGAATGATACGGGGAATGCGATGAGTATTGGACAGACTTGGCGGTATGAGCGAGCGGATGGGCAATTTCTGGTGACATTCAATAAGAACGGCAAGCTTGTCAGAACACGCTGGAATATACCGCAGGATGATCGAAACCATGTGGTGTCGGATTGGAACCTCAGTCGTTCGGACAACTACGAGTTCACGACCAAAATATATGGCAAGGTGCTGCCATCAACATTACCCTGGAAATCAATATGGACCAATCAGGGAGATATCAACTATACCTTTTTGCAAGCAGCGACAGATGATGTGCTCCTGATGAAAGGTGATGATGGTGGATTTAGTGGTGGATATTACGAAGGTTCTTTTTACGCCCTTGATCGTCATTCAGGCCGGAAGTTATGGGAGATCAATGGTGGATTTGGAAGACAGCAGGTAGAGGTGGATGCAGGACGCCAATACGTTACAATGTATACCGATTATGACCCTGACAAGAAAGAATACGTGGATCGTATACGCCACCTCCAATTGAAGAGCGGTGATGTCGTATGGGAATATGCTCCCAAGCAAAAATTCAGATTGAACGGGATCACAGCTGCAAAGAATGTAGTTGTTGTTGATAGTCCGGTTGTTGAAGGTTCAAGCAATAGCTGGTTAAGCGTATTGGACAGCAAGAATGGAAAAACATTATGGAAGCGTAAACTAACTGCCGGTTATGAATTATTGAACAAGAGCGCGGAAGATCCTTATGTCATGTATTGGGAAAAGGATAAACTAATTGCAGCTGATCCGCGTTCAGGCCGCACTGTGTGGAGCATTGCAGCAGGGAAGTCGACAATAGATCATCTTGATCGGAATCCTTATTTTGACGGGATCACCCGTCTTGATCCGTTTGCACCCGCACAGCCAGAACGCTGGATGCTGCTGGATGACCAGTGGGTGCTGGTCGATTTGAACACAGGCAAGCAGCTTGCACATTTTCCAGCCCGGGTTGGACAGCAAATTGAGGTGCTGAATGACGGCATGGTACTCATTCGTGAAAACAAAAACGGGGAAATGTATGGTGACTATGCAGATTTTACAACCACCTTGTATGATGCCAAGAGCGGTAAAAAACGATGGACGCTGACCGACAAAATTGAACGGGGCCTTGTGGAGGACGATCAATTATATGTAATCAAAAACGGGTACCCGGCAGCCCTTGCATATGATACAGGAGAGACACGTTGGAATACACAAAACACGATTTCGTCACTTCGATACCCTACCAATCAGGGGAGTTACGTGGTGATTGAAGATCAGCTTTTGCTACCGATGGGTGAGGATCTTCTGGTCATGGATAAAAATGACGGTACCTTGATTGGTCGTGTGCATGACGTTGTGATGGGGAACCCGGAACATCGTGATCGGGATGCGAAGAACGGAACCATGAACCGGCTTGGAAATGAAGTCTATATTGGGTCGTCCAACGGACGGTTCAGTAGATATGAAGCAAGTGATCTGAACACAGATATCTCACGTTAAAGCTTGTTTCATGTCGAATGATGATTTATTATAAATAAACAGGATTGCTCGCGCTCCGGTTATCGGCTGTGCGGGCTTTCTTCATGTGTTCTTGAAGGACCATGTACGATTAATCGCAGGAGGAATCTCCCATGATTTCATTATACGGGGTAAGCAAGCGATATAACGAGCGTGGGTCCCGTGAAGATCAGGGATTCGAGGCGCTAAGCTCGGTTTCCCTTGAAGTAGGCCAGGGAGAGATCCACGGCATTATCGGCTCCAGTGGTGCAGGGAAATCCACGCTTCTGCGCATGCTCAATGGATTGGAGAAGCCGGATGACGGCGAAGTCATTGTGAATGGGCAGCATCTGACCCGGATGAGTGAGCGTAGTCTGCGTGAGGCACGGAGGTCCATTGGCATGATTTTTCAGCACTTCAATCTGGTCAGCAATCGGACCGTAAGCGGCAATGTCTGCATGCCTCTGGAACTCGCTGGCGTCTCCCGTACCGATCGGGTTGCACGGGGACTTGAGGTATTGAGATTTGTAGGACTTGAGGATAAGGCCAACCAGTATCCTGCACAGTTAAGCGGAGGGCAAAAGCAACGTGTTGCCATCGCCAGAGCACTGGCCAGCCGCCCGGATGTGCTGCTCTGTGATGAACCAACATCTTCGCTAGATCCGCAGACCACGAGTGGAATTCTGGATGTGCTGCGTCATGTCAATGAAACGCTGGGTGTAACTATTGTACTCGTTACACATGAGATGGAGGTTGCCCGAAAGCTCTGTAACCGAATATCTGTGATGAAAGAGGGGCAGATCATCAAAACGCTGTCGGAAGCGGAAGTACGCAGTATACCGGCACCGAAGCCTGATCTTCTAACATCCTTGTTGATGGGCGAAGATGCATCCATGAGTGGACGAAATACTTCTCTTCATAGCGGTCAGGAGGACAATAACGATGATACCTGAGTCCGTTGTGAAGTATCAGCATGAAATTTGGAAGGCCATCGGAGAGACGTTTGTCATGGTGGGGATCTCCATCACGGCGGCCGTTTTAGTCGGGTTGCCTCTGGGTACACTGTTGTATCTGTTCAGAAGAGGGCAGCGTTATCAGAATCGACCTCTGTTCACGATTCTGGGAAGTCTGGTCAACATCATTCGTTCCTTCCCGTTTCTGCTGCTAGTCGTATTTATGATTCCGTTCACACGTCTGATCGTTGGAACATCCATCGGGACGCTCGCGGCAACCGTGCCACTCTCGGTCATCGCAATTGCTTATTACGCCAGACTGGTAGAACAGGCATTGCTTGATGTACCGAAGGGTGTGGTTGAAGCTGCTTCTTCCATGGGTGCATCGACGCTACAGCTTGTGGTGAAATTCCTGTATGTGGAGGCTCGCTCAAGTCTCATACTCGGCTTAACAACGGCAACTATCAGCTTTATCTCTTACTCTACGGTCATGGGTATTGTCGGTGGTGGCGGGGTTGGTGATTTTGCGATTCGTTACGGTTATCAGCGATTCGAGACGGAGATTATGGTATTTACGATTATTATTATGATTATCCTGGTACAGATGATCCAATTTACTGGCAGCAGACTGTCCCGCTGGCTCGATCGCAGATCCTGAAGAAGGACAAGCATTTTAGAAAGATTGAATTACAGCATGAACAATACAGATTACATGATGAAGGGGTATATATCAGATGAAAGCAAAACTAATGCTCATACTGCTGGCAGTGACGCTGGTAGCAGCCGGATGCGGCAAAAAAGAAGAAACACCTGCGGCGGAAGGAAATAAGGAAGGCACTCAAGCCGGACAAGAAGTGACGCTGAAAGTAGCTACCTTGATTCCGCCAATGACGGATGTGCTGGATATTGTGAAGCCATTGCTGAAAGAAGATGGTGTTAATCTGGAAGTTGTTGTACTTTCGGATAACGTTCAACCGAATACTGCACTGGCGAACAAGGAAGTGGACGCAAACTTCTTCCAGCACGTACCTTACATGAATCAGTACAATGAAGCAAATAACGCTAATCTGGTGGCTGTGCAACCGATCTACAATGCCATCTACGGAGCATATTCCAAAAAATATAAATCTATTGAAGAATTGCCTGAAGGTGCAACGGTAGCGATTGCCAACGATCCGTCGAACATTGGACGCTCGCTGGTCATGATGGAACAAAACGGCCTGATCAAGCTGAAAGAAGGCGTTGGTTTCAATGCAACACAGGCAGACATCACAGAGAATACGAAGAACTTCAAGTTCGAAGAAGTGGATCTGTTGATGCTGGCCCGCATGTTGGATGATGCGGATCTGGTTGCCATGACTCCGGCTTATGCGAGTCCGCTGGGGCTTACACCGAAGAAGGATGCGCTTTTCACTGAGAAGGATGATTCTCATTTTGCCATTACGTTGGTTGCCCGTGAAGATAACAAGGATTCGGAAGCCATTCAGAAGCTGGCGAAGCGTATGGCGGGTCCAGAAGTGAAGGCCTTCTTTGAAGAGAAGTATGCAGATATTGCGATCCCGGCTTTTAAATAATATCCGTTGATCTGCACTGAAATGATTCTACAGATATGGATCCAAGACAAATACGAAGACCCAGGCCTCATCGCCTGGGTCTTTTTTTGTTAATCTGTATTACGGAGTAATCGAGAAAAAGCAGGATCAGCTTTTGTCAGAGTTGTATTCTACCTTTGGCTCCATGAGGCGAATCAGTTTCCGCTCGGTAGCGGTGTCTGTTGCAGGTGTGTAGATGCTGCACCGCAAATCGGCATTTCCCTGAACCTGTAGTGAAGTAAGATCAAAAAGCATTTTGCCAGCTCTGGAATGTCTAAATTCAATCAACACGTCCGGGGCGCTGCTAACACTGCTTTGTTTCCAGAGTGTATGAAAATCAGGGTATCTGTCCATCATGTCATCCAAAAACAAGTTATACCATTCATCATCGACATATTGACCGTAATAAGCGCGGAAAATAGCCAGGAATCCGCTAACAAAATCCTCCCAATTGACGGCCAGTCTCCGAAATTCCTTTCGTTCAAACAACAAGCTGATCATGTTCCTCTGTTCAGCAGGAATCTGTTCAAAGTCCATAAACACATGCCGCGCCGCGTCATTCCAGCCAACAATGTGGCAGCGTCGGTCCGAGATGATGGTGGGACAATTGCGAAGTTCCTGCAATATTTTCTGCAAGGAGGGATGAATCTGGAGTGGCTTCTCATCCAGGATATGAAGTTCCGAATGGTACTCCAGACCAAGGGAAAACAAATACTTCCGTTCATCCGCTGTCAGCCTGAGAGCTGAGGCGATGTTATCCAATACGGAATGAGATACCTGAATATCTCGGCCCTGTTCAAGCCAGGTGTACCACGTTGTGCTCACTCCTGCCAATTGGGAGACTTCTTCTCTTCTTAATCCAGGCGTTCTTCGCCGGGAGCCCGCGGGTAATCCGACGGATTCCGGAGAGATTTTGGAACGTTGGTTTTTCAGAAAAGCGGACAGTGCCTGCAGCCTGACATCATGGTTCATTCCATCACCTTCGTTCCTGAGTTTATCATGGTAGTCATTATACTATTATAATTGACAACTTGTAATAGGATAATACGAATGGCAATATAAGTGCATAACTTAACTAAACAAGTATGGAAAGAGCACTAAAGGAGGATGCATTATGGAGCGTGTTGTTATCACTGGAATGGGGATTATCTCTCCTCTGGGGAATGATGTGCATACATTTTGGAATGGATTGGTGGAAGGCAAATCGGGAATTTCGCCAATTGAAGCGTTTGATACAACGTCCTATAAAACGAAGATAGCAGGGGTGGTCCGTGATTTTGACGGAGAAGAACGGTTTGGACGGAAGGAAGCACGGCGTATGGACCGGTTCGTGCAATTTGCTGTTGCGGCAGCAGATCAGGCTTTATCTGACTCCGGTCTCGAGATGGATCATGTGGACAGGGAGCGCGTTGGCGTGTATATCGGTTCCGGCATCGGCGGAATCCAGACCCTGATGGAGCAAGGTAAACTCCTGTCTGAACGTGGGCCTTCGAGAGTCAGTCCAACACTGGTGCCCATGATGATATCCAATATGGCTGCGGCTATGGTGAGCATGAGATTTGGCTGTTGGGGTCCCACTCTCTCGCCAGTGACAGCCTGTTCGATCGGCAACACAGCAATAGGTGAGGCTTTCCGGCTGATCCGTCATGGTGGAGCAGATGTGATTTTTGCTGGAGGGACGGAGGCAGCTGTCACCGAAGTATCACTGGCAAGCTTCGGCAATGCGACGGCGCTATCTACACGAAACGAAGCGTACGAAGGGGCGAGTCGACCATTTGATGCAGGCAGAGACGGTTTTGTCATGGCTGAGGGTGCCGGGGTCTTGGTTGTGGAGTCTTTGTCCCACGCCCTTGCGAGAGGCGCAAACATCCTTGCGGAGATCGTAGGTTATGGTGCCAGTTCAGACGCGTATCATATGGTGGCCACCCACCCGGAAGGGCGTGGTGCATACTTGGCCATGAAAGCAGCTCTGGCAGATGCACAGCTTCAGCCGCAAGAAATTGATGTCATTAATGCTCATGCTACCAGTACTGAAGCGGGTGATCTTTCCGAGACCCGAGCAATCAAGCAGCTGTTTGGTGCGGAAGCCTATCATATTCCGGTAACGGCAAACAAATCGATGACCGGACATATGCTGGGTGCGGCTGGTGGTGCGGAAGCCATATCGCTCATTCAAAGCTTACGTAGCGGTATCATTCCACCGACAATCAATCAAGAGCAGAACGATCCGGAATGTGATCTCGATTATGTACCCAACGTTGCACGAGAAGCTGACCTGAAGATTGGCATGTCCAATTCATTTGGCTTTGGTGGTCATAATGCGGTCATTATTTTGCAGAAATATTCTTCTTGAACAGAAGGGCTGTCTCGAAAGGGCTTCCCATTTCGCTTCAAGGTGCTAACGAACCTACGGCACCCTAAACGTCGGATTCGCAAGGAATGCAATTTTTAACGAACTTCAGTGACGTTAATTCAGTGAAAAACGGCGTCAGAGCCTAAAAATCGACCTCATCGATGAAATAACGTCTCTGTGATTCGTTACATCTCAGAATTGTGCAAATGGGAGCGAATAGCGGGTGCCAGATTCGTTAGTCCAAAATAACGTTAACAAGGGGCGTCCACCGTCATGCTCATGACTTATCGGACAGCCCCTTTTGGCGATGATTATCCGCATCTGTATACAGCAGACTACGGACGAATAATGCTGATGATCAGGACGAGAGGGATGGAGATTCAGTGATACCCTTACTTGTTTTGCGCAGCCAACTGACACGCCAACGTGATTGCATGAACAGAACGAGGAACATAGATGCAGCCGCAATCAGACTAAGAATGACAAAGCCAGGTGTGTAGGATTGGTAGGAACTGTACAGTTGGCCGAGAATCAAGGGCAATGCATACCCGCCCAATCCGCCAGCGGCACCTACAATGCCTGTCATCAGTCCAATCTCGTTGCCGAACCGCTGGGGAACCAGTTGGAACACGGAGCCGTTCCCGGCACCGAGACACATCATGCCGAGAAATAGCATAACAACGACAACCGGAAGCGGTGGCATGAAGGACACACCAATCAGCATGATACATGCTCCTGTATACAGGAAGGTCAGCATGCGTGTTCCGCCAACCTTGTCAGCCAGATAACCCCCTACAGGCCGGAAGAAACTGCCTGCGATCACACAGAATGTGGTAATGTCGGCGGCATGGACAGGAGACAGGCCATACTGCGTATTAAAGAAGATGGTCAGATAGTTACATAATCCAACGAAGCCACCAAAGGTTACGCAGTAAAAGGCACAGAATACCCAAGCGTCCTTTTGTTTCAGCAAGCTTCCGTATTGAGACAATTTCTTAGGCTCAGGGCGGTTGGGACTATTTCGGGCAAAGAGGGAAAAGAGAACAAATACGATGGCGATCGGTATAATCGCAAGCCCAAATACCACTTCCCAGCTACCAAAATGGGTAGCCAAACGATTGGCGAACAACGTTGCAAGGACCGTTCCGCTATTCCCTGCTCCGGCAATACCCATGGCCAAACCTTGATGCTCTTTGGGATACCATTGTCCTGCCAATGGCAAAGCAGCAGCAAAGGAGGCGCCTGCTACACCTAGCAAGAGAGCCACCACATACAGTTGGCTCAGGGAGTCAACCCATAGCCAGCCCAGTAACAAGGGAACAAGAGTGACGAGCATCCCGATCTGGGCGGTCAGTTTGGGACCGATATAATCGGACATGAACCCAAGCACAAGCCGCAGGATGGAGCCGCCAAGAATAGGCAATGCCACCAAATTGGCCTTTTCAAGCGGTGTCATCGGATAATCCAAAGCAATCACTACAGCGAGTGGACCAAGCATACCCCATATCATAAAACTGATGTCAAAATACATAAACGCGCCGAATAGAGTGGGCTTATGCCCGCTTTTCCAAAAACTTTTGCTCTCCATCATCCATCATCGCTCCTTATCCAATTGGTATCTTTATAACTTGCCTATGTGCATGTTCAGGCAAAAAAAGGCCGCAATTCGTCCTGAAATGAACGATTTGCGGCCCCGTTGCCGACTGGCGGAACACGTCATTGTGTTCCGCACCCAGAGTTGATCACAACACTGTGATTTTGATTCAAATTATAAAAAGAGAAAACTTTTATGTCAACAAAAATAACATTAAAATTCTGAAATATTCATTTTTTATAGTTCTTTAAATTTTATATGTTAATTTTATTGACATTTAATTGAGGTTGCCTTAATCTGAATCTAATATGAAACCATACAATGGCGTGTGGATTCCAGAGGCAACGGTGCCCTTTTCCGATATGTGGAGAAGGGATTTTTCTGTTTATTTACAAGCATATGTAACAGAGATAGGGGGGGAGCCCATGAGAAAAACGAAACTTGTGATTATCGGGAATGGCATGGCCGGTGTAAAGTGTGTGGAAGAGATTATTGCGCTAAAGCCTGTTACATATGAGATTGTTATTTACGGTAATGAACCCCGTCCCAACTACAATCGGATTATGTTATCTAAAGTACTGCAAGGCGAGCATTCGTTACAGGATATCATTATTAACGATTGGTCCTGGTATGACAAACACGGTATTCGACTATGTGCAGGGCAAACGGTGAATAGAGTGGATACCCGCGCGAAATATATAGAGACTGAATCCGGCAAGAGGGAAGCCTATGACATACTGATTCTGGCAACGGGATCTTCTCCGTTTGTTCCACCGATCCCCGGGATCGATAAGGAGAGGGTTATGTCCTTTCGTACGATTGATGATTGTACACGCATGTCCGAATATTCGAAAGAATATCGCAAGGCAGCCGTTATTGGGGGTGGATTGCTTGGGTTGGAGGCTGCACGCGGGTTGCTGCATCTGGGCATGGAAGCCGTGGTGGTGCATAATGCACCGTACATTATGAACCGACAGCTGGATCATAAGGCTGCCGCGATGCTTCAGCAAGAGCTTGAGGGTCAGGGCATGTCCTTTCTTTTGGCGAAAAATACTCAGAAGATTACCGGACGTTCGCAGGCCCAGGGGCTTCTTTTCACAGATGGTTCAAGGCTTGAAGCCCAGGTTGTCGTTGTGGCTGTGGGCATTCGGCCGAATGTGGATCTGGCGAGGCGAAGTGGGATTACAACGAACCGGGCGATTGTCGTCGATGACTATATGCGAACCAGTGTACCGGATATATATGCAGTTGGGGAATGCGCTGAACATCGGGGGATCAGTTATGGTCTGGTAGCTCCCTTATACGAGCAGGGGAAAGTGCTCGCACGTACGCTCTGCGGACAGGAAACGCCGGAATACAAAGGTTCGATTCCATATTCTCAGCTGAAGGTATCGGGGGTTGATGTGTTCTCAGCCGGTGAAATCAGCGGGGAAGGCATGCAGACAGCTATTCAAACGCTGGATGGAATTCGGGGCACATACAAAAAAGTGCTGATGCAGGCTGGCAAGGTGCGCGGAGCCATTTTATTCGGAGATACGGCTGAAGGTACTGCGCTGCTTGGACTGGTGCAACGAGGGGCGGACGTGGTGGAACTGGCTCCACGTGAAGGTGCCCAGGACCCGGCTGAGATGGCTGCTGCTGCACTATCGGATCAGGAAACGGTATGTGCCTGCAACAATGTGACGAAAGCTGCGATTATGAAGGCTATTCAGGAAGATGGACTGCAGACCGCAGATCAGGTCAAGGAACGGACCAAAGCCTCAGGTTCATGTGGTGGATGCCGCCCCATGGTCGCTGCTCTGGTGAAACATACACATAATCTGAAGAATAATGATGGTGACAGTGCGATATTGCAAACGAAGAAAAAGACTGAAATGCCAGTATGCAGCTGCACAGAGCTGGGGCATGCCGGACTGAAGGAAGCCTTGAATCATATTCTGGCTTCACGTGAAGGTCTCGTGGGTGTACTGGATCATTCACCTGCGGGAACTCGGCAAATGGATCTTACCCCGATCATGCAGAAGCTGAACTGGGGTTCAGAGCATGGGTGCGCGGTATGTCGCCCCGCGATCCGCTATTACCTGCAGGTATCAGGTCATACGACGAATGAACAAGAGACGATGAGCGGTCAACATTCAGCTGTTGAAGAGAGAACAATTCTGGTTCCAGTGGATTGCGCGACTGAGCATTTCCATGAGGCTCGGATACGCTGGGATGATCATACTCCATTGTCATCCTATGCAAGAGACGTGGGTGGCTTGGCTATACAACTTCGTGGGAGATGGAAAGATACGGCAATGCCGTCTCTCGTGAACATAGGGGTCGCACCAGGGCCTGGGTCATTGGTGAGCGCACTGGTTCAAGACATCGGTTTGCTGGCTTCTCCTGCAGGATGGGAACTTTATGCCGGTGGGCATGCGGAGCATCCAGTCAAGGAAGGCAGATTGCTCGGGGTCGCAGAAACCGAGCAGCAAGCGGCATTGCTCTCAACTGCCTGTCTCCAGTGGTACCGTCAAACTGCCTGGTATGATGAGCCGTTATGGGCATGGGCAGAGCGGTTGGGATTCATGGCGATTCGGGAAACGCTTTTGGATGACCAGTTACAGAAAGAACTCGCAGCTTTTCAACATGATGAGCGTGGATTAACGTCAGAATCCGAAGGTAGGCTGTACCGTGAAACGCCTTTTGTGCAGGGCAAAGCCTGAATCGGGTTGGTCTATTATAGCTGAAAGGCGGGGATGGAAGATGGGAGTATCGGTTAGTTCAGAATCAACAGCTTCAAGGCTCCATGTAAAGGAGACCCAATGTCCATATTGCAGTGTACAATGCAAAATGACAGTTGAAGAACTTGCTGCACCTGTTACGGGTCTGCATCGTGGGGAGTACACGGTCCAGGGTGTTCCGAATGAAGCCTCCCAGGGCAGACTGTGTGTCAAAGGTATGAATGCACATCAACATGCGCTTAGTGGGCAACGGTTAATGCATCCGTTGATTCGTCGCAATGGCGAACTTGTAACGTGTTCCTGGGAAGAGGCCATTCAGAATATTGCAGAGCGATTTCAGATTATGAAAGATGAGTATGGAGCAGACACGGTTGGGGTATACGGAGGCGGCTCTTTGACGAATGAAACAGCCTATCTTCTGGGCAAATTCGCAAGGGTCGCATTAGGTACGAAATACATCGACTATAATGGAAGGTTCTGCATGTCAGCTGCAGCTTCAGCCGGCAGCAAAGTATTCGGTATGGACCGTGGACTAACGTTCCGTCTATCCGACATTCCCGAAGCAGGCTGTATTGTATTGGCAGGCACCAACATTGCGGAATGCCAGCCAACCCTGCTGCCATACTTCAATGAGGCAAAGGAGAACGGAGCTTTTATTATCGTTATAGATCCTCGTAGAACTGCGACCGCAGCGATGGCTGATCTTCACCTACAGGTGAAGCCTGGGATGGATGCTTTGCTGGCGGATATTATGCTGAAGGTAATTATGGATGCCGGGATGGTGAACGCCCATTTTATAGAAGAAAGAACGAATGGATACGAACAAGTGCGGCAAGGCTTGGCAGATTTACAACTGGAGCAGGCGGCAGCGGCATGCGGGGTAGATCTGGATCAGATACGGCAGGCAGCAACGGCATACGGTAAGGCAGATACAGGAATGATTATGACGGCACGCGGAGTGGAGCAGCAAACGGATGGGCATCTGGCGGTCAGACATTTTCTGAATTTGGTACTGGCGACTGGCAAAATCGGCAAACCAGGCTGCGGATACGGGGCCATCACAGGTCAGGGGAATGGGCAAGGCGGGCGGGAACATGGACAAAAGGCCGATCAGTTGCCCGGCTATCGTTCCATCGAAAATGAAGCTGATCGTGCCTATGTGGCATCAGTCTGGGGAGTGGACCCTGTAAGTTTACCGGGTAAAGGGGTTTCGGCCTACGAAATGATGGAGCGTGTCCATGATCAGGATATTCGGGCACTGCTTGTGATGGGTTCGAATCCGGTTGTATCCAATCCCAATGTGGGTTTGGTGGAGGAGGCACTTCGAAAGCTGGATTTCCTGGTTGTGGCAGACATGTTTCTGTCCGAAACAGCCCGATTGGCCGATCTGGTTCTCCCGGTCACTGCCTATTTGGAGAACGAAGGAACACTGACCAATCTGGAAGGACGTGTTCTGTTGCGCGAAAAAGGGCGACCTGCGCCAGGAGAAACGCGAGATGATTGGGACATTTTATGCCGAATTGCTGCAGAGTTGGGGCAAGCCTCTTACTTTCAATATGATTGCGCTGAGGACATATTTAATGAGCTTCGGGTAGCAAGTCGCGGCGGAGTCGCTGATTATTATGGCATAACCTATGAACGTTTGCGTAACGAGAAAGGTGTATATTGGCCATGTCCTGCCCCGGACGAGCAAGGCATGGGGCTGCTATTTCGTAAGCAATTTGCACACCCTGATGGCAAAGCTGTATTTACAGCGGAGTTAAGCGCAGGTTGGAATGATATATCCAAGGAATTCCCTTTGATTCTCACCAATGGACGTGTGCTCCCTCATTACCTGACAGGGGTTCAGACACATCGAAGTCCAGCGCTGGCAGCTCGTGAATTGGAGAACTTCGTTGAGCTTCATCCGGCTACTGCTGCCCGTAATCGTGTACTAGATGGTGAATGGGTAGAGATCCAATCGGAGTATGGGAGCTTCACCGTGCGCTCGAGAGTCAAGGAGTATATTCGAGAAGATACCTTGTTCGTGCCGATGCACTGGGGTGGCGTTCAGAATGTGAATCGTGCAACAAGACCCGAATTGGACCCATATTGTCGTATGCCTGGGTTCAAGACGGTTGCAGTAACCATTCGCCCTATTCGATTGGTCAGGTAATTAATACAGGTTGAACTATACTACAAGTCTGATTATGATCTTAAGCGGCTGTGCAGTCCCCCATTTATATGAGACTGTGCGGCTTTTCTTTGCGTATTAAACGTAGGAATGCAATAGTTCCGAGGTTACATGTAAACATGAGGATTGGCCCATGAATATGGTCGGGATATTCGTTAGAATGTTCAATAGGGGCACATATGTACGCATGTTTAAATAAAAAACGAAATAGGCCGAAGCTTAAGTTTGGTCCATTTTCCATGGTGGTATAGATATAAGGGCTGATAGAGGCTTCTTCTAACATAAAGCAATACATAGGAGGGAAAGCAGTGAACGTATGGATTACGGTGAAAAGTCTGGGTAAACGCAAGCCGGCACTTGCCAAACAAGCTGCCGAACTTCCGGAAACAACCGATACGCTGAGACAGCTTATTAAGAACATGGTGGCTCAGCAGCTCAAGGCTCTTCAAGAAAAGAACAATGAAGCGGAATGGCTTGCCTACCTGATGCCTGAGGACATTCAGGAGCAGGGGGCAGCAGGCAAAGTGGGCTTTGGCGCAATTTATAACAAAGGGGTTCCCGATGTAGCACGCGCCATGGATACCGCTGTAACCGCATATGAAGATGGTTTATTTAAAGTGTTTCTCAATGATGAAGAATTGCAGGCACTGGATGAGCCGTTGATTATACAGGAAGACGATAACGTGGTATTTATCCGCTTTACAATGCTTGCCGGGCGTCTGTGGTAAAGAGTAACGAGGAGGAGAATGGAATGAATCAGGAAGATAAAGTTGAACAGTATCAACATGAGTTGCAGGAAAAAGTGAAATCGCTGAATGGTGTGGAGCAGGAACTCGCGGTTTATGTTGCAGAGATGGCTGGATTCACCTATTTGCGCGAAGACGAAAAGGCCTATTTGAATACAGAGCAGCAATTGAAACGTATGTCTGCTGAGATGAAAACTCCATTGTTTCGTCCATTGCTGGATGTGCTGGAGCAACTGGTCAGTGAATCCTTCTTGGCTAGGTTCCGTTACATTGCAGAACGCGCCGCGAATTTTCCTTATAGCAAACATTACGAGCGCAGACCCTTTCGTACGACCAATCCCGAACAGCATATTGGACAGGTTCTTCGTAAAATGATTGCCTTGTTCCGTATGGAGATGCATGGCTTCTCTCTGAACGAATATGTATCCATGCGGGAGTACAAGTTTGATTATCTTCATGAGATCAGAGCCGTTTTGCCGGATTGCATTGCCTATGAACTGGATCATGAAACCGTCAATATGAAGCAGGCGCTGCATGATATTATCTATGGTGACAATCAGAATGCATTGCTGACCACTGAAATGATCAAAGGTATCTTTATGAGCGATCAGGTAGATGCTTATCAGATGGTTGGGGAATTGCTGGTAGCAGCCAGGCTGCAGGAGGGTTTGCGCCAGAGCATTGTGGAACGGATGGATGAAGGAACGCTTGAGGCGTATATATACATATTAAAAATAATCATCGACAACAACCTGATTCGGTTCAGTTCGGTAGTGAGAGCGCTCGCCGTATGGACAGGGATCGGAATTGAAGCGGCGAATCAGCGTGTTGCTGCGCAATTAATTACACAAGCGCATCAAGCATTGACTGATCCTGCGGTGCGAGAGGAATGGCAGCAAAGCGCCAATGCAAACCAATTATTCATCAGTCTCTGGGCAACGGCTGTCATTGAAGAGAATGAGTTGGAGCGAAAAGTCATCCAGATCATGGATCACGGGCAAGTATATCAGCAGATTGTTGCACAATACGTACTTGCTAACAGTCAGAACAGAGGGCTGCGCTTAAACATGGCACGTCAGTATCTTGAAGTACAGGATCTGGAGTTACTGCATTGGGTGATTGAGAATTATGATGCCATGTACATGTTTAACTGGAGCTTTGATAATGGGGAGAATCAACGTAGTGTTCACGTCTGGCCGCTGCCTGTTTTTGAAGATAAAGCCGTGCGTCGGCGTGACTTTGATCTGTTCAAAGAGATGCTAATCCACATCCCGCAGGGAGGATCAGCTGGGCCATCCGGAGTTCTTGAATTTGTTCAATATCGCATCGATCCGGATGATGTAGTGAAAAAAATGCTGTACCTTGCTGCGTATGACATGGACCCGGAATGGATTGGCGAGGTCATTGCGCTCAAAGACAAGCTAAGCCCGGATTTGCGAGGAGAATTGTTGTCCCAGTTTGTCCATCATCCCGAGAACGAAGTACAAAGACAGTTTATTTTTGACAGTCTGTCGGATAAGAGCATGAACAACCGTGAGAATGCTCTGCTCAAAGCCAAGCTGTTGACGCTGACGCTCGAAGAGATGCTGCAAATGGAGGCGTTGCTCAAACTGAAAACGGGATCTTTGCGTCAGAAGATCATTCAGGTGTTACTGCTTCAGCCAACCGATCAGCTAATGGTATCCCTGAAACGACTTGTACAATCTAAAACTGAACTGCAGCGATTGGGTGCGCTGGAACTGTTGACCGAGATCTCCGCAGATCCACAACGCACGGAGCAGCAGGAGCAGATGCAGCCAATCATAGCGTTAATCGAGACACCAACAGTCAAGGAGCAGAAGCTGCTGGACAAGCTTGCAGAGCAGAGCAGCAGGTATACAGCGGCTAATGGATTCGGCCTGTATGATCCTTCATGGGAAAATCCACTGCTTCATGAAGAACGTGATCTCGGCGGCTTTAAGCCGATGGACCTGTTTACCCTTTCCCTGGAAAAAGCGAAGCAGTTTCTTGAAGGGTTGGATGCGTTGCTACATGAGCACAGGGACCATGAATATGAGGCAGAATATTATGCGGGCTACAAAGAAACCTTGCTTGTAGGTGCGACGTTGCGTGCTATGGTCTTCATTCCTTATGATCAGCGGCAAGATATAGCATTATTGGAGCAGTTCCCTCTCCATAACATATGGGGGGAATATGTTCAGAAGAGTGGTCTGGATAGTAAAGAACTGCTGCAAATTTTGTTTGCGATCCGTTTGGAGGATCTGAATAAGAAGCTGGATAGTTATTACCGTTACTATTCCACCATATACGAATATAGTGAGTTGGAGAAACACTGGCTGCTGGAAGGATGGCGTAAGGAATTTGCAGAAGAGGTCTATCCGGTTCAGTATATCCAGGACATGAAAAAGATGGTCAGTGAGCTTCGTTACGCAGATCAGGTGAAAACGCTGATTGAGGCCGTTTATGAGGACAGTGATAAGTCAGATACATTTGAAATCGTTGAGCGGACACTGTATTCGCTGATGAAAATGATGCCTGAGGAACAAATGGAAAAGGAATCGGGCATGCTCGATCTCTTGTCTGGCCCATGGTTCTATATTATACGGGATCGTGTATATGACGATGAGAGTTTCATGCGATACTTCCAGACAATAAGCCAATTCGATCGATTAAATAGGGACAGTAGCCGAGGTTCCTTCCTCACTCTGAACGATTACCTGCGTGCCTATGAATTGGACTTCATTGATGCACAGGAGGTCTACAAGCAGCTGCTTGTGGGAGAGTCTCGTGCCCTGTTTATTCGGGAATTGACATCAAGTCGGTCCGACTGGATTGCGGAGAAACCGGTATTGGCAGAACTGCGAAGAACAGTTGTTGAACGAATTTTGGAGATTGAGTTAACCCGAGGAGAGCTCTCAACAGAAGTAAGTACGCTGGCCATGAAGCTTGAACGCATTGAAGGGTTGGAGCATTGGGTGCATCTGGTTGCTGCCATGGATCAGGATACCTTTGTCCGTGGATATATCTACAGCTACGGTGACAATACGACACGTAAAGAAACGTTCAGCCATCTGATCCAGGTTTGCCATCCGCGTGATGGAGAGGACGAAGTGCTGCTGGGACAATTGCTGGCGAAGCATCCCATCCAGGAGAAGAAGCTCCTGGAAGCCGCAATGTACGCGCCGCAATGGATGGAGATTGTTGCGAAGCATCTCGGATGGGAAGGACTGCGCAGTGCAGCCTGGTACTTCCATGCCCATATTAATGAACGATTCACTGCTGAGAAAGAAACTATCGTGGCGCATTATTCTCCAATCTCGCCCCAGGACTTTAACGAAGGCGCATTTGATATCGCCTGGTTCGAGGAGGCATACGAGGCCGTCGGTGAGGAGCGGTTCAGTCTGTTGTACGATTGTGCCAAATATATCTCCGGGGGAGCCAATCACCGCAGATCACAGTTGTTCGCGGATGCGGCACTTGGGAAGCTGAAACTTGAAGATATGCGTGAGTCTGTGGAAGAGAAGCGCAACAAGGATCATCTGTTGACTTATAGCCTGATTCCGTTTGTAGCAGAAAAGGAACAGGATCTGCGCGAGCGGTACGACTTCATTCAGAAGTTTCTGATGCAGAGTAAGCAGTTTGGTGCACAGCGCCGGGCCAGTGAAGGTCTGGTATCCCAGATTGCACTGGGCAACCTTGCCCGTAATGCGGGGTATGCCGATGTGACCCGGCTAATGTGGGATATGGAAGCTCGCAAGCTGGATGAGATGAAATCCTATTTTGAGCCCCACGAACTGGATGAGGCTACCACAGCCCAATTGGTCATTGATGAAGAAGGTCAGCCGGAACTGCTCATCGTAAGCAAAGGGAAGACACTCAAGTCTGTACCTGCCCGGTTCAAGAAAGATGGATACATCGCCGAACTGAAGGAAATAAAGACCGATCTGGTTGATCAGTATCGCCGGGCAAGACAGGAATTGGAGCGTTCCATGACGGCAGGAACGTCCTTTACGAGTGAGGAAGTTTCAAGTCTGTTGCAGAATCCGGTTCTTCGTCCACTGGTTCGCACCCTTGTATTCCAAGCAGGTGACAAGCTGGGGCGTTTCGATGTAACTTCCGGTGGGCTGGTTACTCCGGATTCGGGAGATGCGGAAAGCTCGGTTCAAACCTTGACGGAACAGGATAAATTGCTGATTGCTCATCCATTGCATCTGTTCCAGAGTGGACGCTGGAGCGAATTCCAACGGGATCTGTTCAACCGTCAGGAACGCCAGCCATTCAAGCAGGTGTTCCGTGAACTCTATCTTCCGAATGAGGATGAGCTGGCTAATGGAACGGTATCCCGTCGGTATGCAGGTTATCAGATTCAACCGAAAAAAGCAGTTGCCCTGCTCAAAGGACGGCAATGGACAGTCAGTTATGAGGAAGGGCTGCAAAAGGTAAGCTATGAGCATAATCTGATTGCCAATCTCTATGCCATGGCAGATTGGTTCTCACCCGCAGATACAGAAGCGCCTACGCTGGAGACGGTGCAGTTCTATGATCGAAAAACTTATAAACCTGTCGCGTTAAAGGATGTACCGCCGGTCTTCTTCTCAGAAGTCATGCGTGACATTGATTTGGTGGTTAGCGTTGCGCATGTTGGCGGAGTAGATCCGGAAGCCAGCTTGACCACAATTGAGATGCGTCATGTGATTGTGAATGAGTCACTGCGTCTGTTGAAAGTCAGTAACGTTCGTCTGGATGGAAATTATGCTCGAATTGATGGTGAACTGGGCGAATACGCCGTTCATCTTGGTAGCGGCAATGTGTTCAAACAGGCGACGGGCGCACTTCACATCGTACCCGTGCACAGTCAGCATCGGGGCAGAATCTTCCTGCCATTCCTCGATGAAGATCCGAGAACGGCTGAGATTTTATCGAAAGTGATGTTATTGGCTGAAGACAAGAAAATCAAGGACCCGCAAATCCTTGCACAATTGCAGCATTAGGAACTGAGTGTACCGCCCCGTATGGGGCGGTTTTTTTACATGATAGGAGAAATACGGTTTGAACCTTGTAAGCGTGTTCTATATAATGTCTTTAACGCTTTAACACAGATTAAAGTGAGGGATGTAATCATGTGGAGATCAATTTACTTGCGGCGTCTTCTATTATTCAGTGTCATATTGGTCGCAATCCCCGTCATTACACTTGGATATCTGTCATACTCCAAGGCAAAGGGAGTTATAACCTCAAGGGTAATTCAGGCGAACATGCAGACTCTTGAACAGACACAACTCAAGACAGAACAATTGCTGCAGACCATTGATTATTCACTGATTCAATATATCAACACGTCCAGAATTAGTGAATCTGTTCTCAAACCCGTCCGTGTGAAAGATTATCCGGGGATTAATGAGTTGCGTGAAGGCTTATATAAATTGCAGACGTACGAGAAGGGCATCGAAAATGTCAGACTGGTGAGTCTGGAAGGCAGATGGGTGCTGGATAATAGCGGGTACAGTAGTTCATTTGCAAACCTCGAAATGAAAACGCTATCAAAATTTATTCAAATGTCAGCCACCTCTGTCTGGTTCACGAATCTAGCTAGTGAGAATGTGCAGCTAATCAAGAAAATACCGGTCAATTCTGTTCGTGAGCCAGCGGGACTATTGGAAGTGACTCTGCCGTCCCATCGTCTGGAGCAATTGGTACCTGCACGTCAGAATGGTGCAGAATCACTGATTCTGGACAACGAGCAACATCGTCTGACCAGTCCCACGGATCAGGCATTCTCCAAAGCTGCGATGGAGCAGATTATACCTGTACTGCTTGCAAACCATCTAACCTCGGGATATGAGCGATTAAACATTGATGGGCAGCCATATGGTATGAGCTTCCGTCTGTCCGATTATAACGGTTGGACCTACATTTCCCTCGTTTCCATCAATGAGATTGCGAAGGAGTCACAAGCCATTGGCTGGTATACAATCTGGATCTGTACGGGCGTCTTTACAGGACTTGCGGCATTTTCCTTGTTTGCCTCCAGACGAATATATATGCCGATTCGACATGCATTTGAGGCAGCTATGGGACTGGAACCAAGGGATAGAAACAGACGCATTCGCTGGAGAGAGTTTTCTCATAAAGGTTTAACAGGGATGGATGGTGAAGCAGCAACTGTTGAATGGCCGCAGGATGAGCTGCGTGCGATTGGTGAACGCGTCCAGTCGTTAAAATTTACCGAATCCCGTCTGATGAAAGAGATCGAGAATCACACGGTTCAACTCAGAGGTCTGTTTGTACGCAAGCTGCTTACGGGAGAGATGAACCCGAGAGATATCCAGAGCGGAATGGAGCAAGTGCATTATGCTATGAATGCAGAAGCCTACTGCGTTATTGCCGTTCAGGCAGATACATTCAGTGACACACGGTTCCGGGAATCAGACCGGGATCTGCTGTTATTTGCCGTGTCTAATATGGTTGCGGATCTGGTTCCCGTGTGCTCACGTATGGACCCTGTAGTTATTGGGGGACAACAGGTTACGCTCCTGACCACTGATGAGACGGATGAGGGACGGCGCAAGCTTGAAGTACATCGGCTGGCACAGAGCGTTCAGGTGGCGGTGAAAGAAGTACTTGGGCTTGGCGTCAGCGTAGGTATTAGTCGTTTCCATCAGGATATGGCCCAGGCTGCGCAAGCATATAAAGAGAGTGGAGAAGCGCTGAAATACCGAATTCGGTTTGGTGAAAATGTCGTTCTGCATGTGGAAGATGTGCTCCCTGACCAAGAGGTACAGATGATGTTCCCTGAATGGATCGAGAAACGACTCATTGATGCACTACATGTGCCTGATCTGGATATGGCCCGTGAATGCCTGCATGAACTTCTGGAGGTGACCCTGCGGGAAAGTCATTCCCATCAGGAGTATCAGATGATTCTGTTCCGGTTGTTGTCCGATCTGATTCGCGAGTTCCAGACCACTGGAGAGGCTTTATTGCTGCCTTCAGGAGACGTGAGAGATCTGTTTGAGCAGTTGATTAATCTGAAAACGTCTGCGGATGTGGAACGCTGGTTCATGAAAACGATTCTGGAACCCATGGTGGAGATGACAACGGCAAAATGGGGAGAGCGTAACATGAACATCTCCCAGCAGATGATGGAGATTATTCATGCCAATGTAGAGCAGGATCTCTCCCTGGATACGTGTGCAGCCAAGTTGAACTATCATCCCAATTACTTGAAAACTGTTTTTCGAAAGGAAACCGGTGTGAACTTCAGTGATTATGTATCCCGTCATCGATTGAATCAAGCAAAGCAGTGGCTTGTGGAGACGGACATGAAAATAGGAGATATCGCTGAACGATTGCGTTACCGCAATGCTCAAAATTTTATTCGCTATTTCCGAAAAGTCGAAGAGATGACTCCCGGTGAATATCGTAAGAAACATCGAAAGTAACGGCGTATTCAGGAAGTAGAGTTTAACCCCCGGGAAATGCTTCCGGGGGTTAAACTACGTGTCTTGCGAGTACAACCTTCAGTTTAACTTGTGAAAAGGTCATCTTTTAATCTTCCCAGATGATTATCAATGGCCTTCCCTAATGATTATTGCGCAAGAAATACGCAACCTGGAGCATGAAGTGGCTTGTGCATTGAAAGCCTTTCGTAGCAACGAATGATGCCAATTCCACCCTGATTTTTTTGTCTTTCCTGCTGAGGGGAGTATGGAATGTGATGAAGTTGAGCGCTATGGTGTATACAGCTGATCTAAAGCATTCACTAGCAACAGGAGTAGGGGAGGTAAAAACGATGGAGGCTGTTTCAACTGAGTTAAAAACGCTTACTAATTCAAAGCGTTCCGTATTCATGCGCAGACTGCGGCGACAAAAATGGTTTTTTATGATGCTGACGCCCGGATTGATCTACTTTCTGATCTACAAATATTTGCCGATGTGGGGCATTCTGATCGCCTTTCAGAATTACCAGCCATTCGAAGGAATATTTCGTAGTGAGTGGGTGGGATTCAAGCATTTCCAACAATTCTTTAGTGATGAGACGTTCTGGCTATTGTTCCGAAATACATTAATTCTGGCTGTATACAATATTGTATTTTTCTTTCCACTGCCAATTATCATTGCACTGATGCTAAATGAGGTAACGAAAAATAAGTTCAAAAGGATCATTCAGACCCTCATTTATATTCCTCATTTTGTATCCTGGGTTGTTGTAGCAGGGATTACCTTTCTATTCTTCTCGGCACAGGACGGGCTCGTCAATAACCTGCTAGCACAATTGGGGAGTTCCCCCGTTCAGTTTCTGCTCAGTGAAGAATGGTTCCGTACCGTAATTACTTCTCAGGTCATGTGGAAGGAAACAGGTTGGGGCACCATTATTTTTCTGGCAGCTTTGGCGGGAGTGGACCCACAGCTTCATGAAGCTGCACGTATGGACGGTGCTGGACGCTGGAAACAGATATGGCATATTACGCTGCCTGCGATTCGCAGCACGATTATTATCATGTTTATTCTACGGATGGGCTCCTTTCTGGACACCGGATTTGAACAGATTTTCCTGATGATTAATCCGATGAACCGTGGGGTTGGTGAAGTGTTCGATACCTATGTGTACAATATGGGCATATCACAAGGGAAGTTCAGTTATAGCGCCGCTGTAGGGGTATTCAAGTCGGTAGTGGCCCTTATCCTGGTGATTGGTGCCAACCGACTGGCCAAAAAGTTTGGTGAGGAAGGCATTTATTAATGGAGGGAGGATACAGATATGGCTGATCGAGGTTTCCTGAGCAGGTTAGCGGATGGGCTCAATTACATCATTCTTTCCATGGTTGCACTAATGTGTGTGCTCCCGTTTATCTACATTCTGGCGGCTTCATTCACGGCTCCGGAAGAATTGCTCCGTAAAGGGTTTGTACTATTCCCGACTCAATTCTCTCTGGAGGGATACCGCTATATTTTATCGACAAAGACGATTATGTCCAGCTTGGGAATCTCCATCTTCATTACGGTAACAGGTACGCTACTTAACCTGCTATTCACCGCATTAATGGCCTATCCGCTGGCACAACGCGATTTGATGGGCGGCAAACTGTTCATGAAGTTAATTGTATTCTCTATGCTGTTCAGTGGAGGCATGATTCCAACCTATCTGGTTGTACGCTGGACAGGACTGCTGGACAGTCTTGGTTCTCTCATCATTCCGGGCTTGATTAGTGCCTTTAACCTCATTATTATGCGCAACTTCTTCCAGCAGCTGCCTGACGGGATTGAGGAAGCCGCTCGTATTGATGGCAGCAGTGATCTGGGAACCCTGTTTCGGATCGTTATTCCGCTCTCGGCTCCAGTGCTCGCTTCACTTGCCTTGTTTTATGCCGTAGGCCACTGGAATTCGTATTTCAACGCCGTCTTGTACATTAATGACAATACGAAGTGGCCCATCCAGGTGTGGTTGCGACAGATTGTCATTCTGTCCGAAGGCGGAATTGGGGATATGTCCCTGATGGGTGATGATTATGTGGTACCACCTGCAGAAACCATCAAGATGGCGGTCATTGTATTATCTACGCTCCCGATTCTGGCGGTATATCCATTTCTGCAAAAGCATTTCGCTAAAGGAGCCCTGCTGGGTTCTGTTAAAGGCTAATCATATCTTGGAAGGGGTTAATACGTTGATGAACAAAAACGAAAAATCATCCAAGTTCCGTCACAAGAGAGTTGCGTTGGTACTGGTTGCTTCTCTGTTCACTTCATTGCTTGCTGCCTGTGGTTCCGATAAAGATTCGGACAGTGCTGCCGCAGATGGAAAAACCGTCTTAAACATCATGATGATCCAACAGGGAGCAGAACCTGTGAAACGGGATAATCCTATTCTAAAACAGATCGAAGAATACACAGACACGCAGTTGAATATTACTTGGGTTCCTGCCAGTGCTTACGATGATAAGGTCAGTGCAACGATTGCTTCAGGCAAACTCCCTGATCTGATGCTCGCCCGGAGAAGCAAGGAATCCGCCATGTTGAATGCACAATTATCCGGATATTTCTGGGACCTATCCCCCTATCTGAAGGATACCAAGAATCTCAGCAAAATGAGTGAAGAAGCTGTGAAAAATGCAACGGTGAATGGCAGCTTGTACGGTATTCCGAGAGAACGGGTATTGGCTCGTTACGGCATGATTTTCCGCAAGGATTGGCTGAATAACCTCGGTCTGACAGAACCGAAGACACCGGAAGATATCTATACGATTGCCAAAGCGTTCACGGAGGAAGACCCGGATCAGGACGGTCAGAAGAACACGTTTGGCATTCAGGAAGATAATACGATGGAACTGCTGAAGCAGCTCTCTGTGTATAATGGCGGCCCCAATGGCTGGGGACTGAAAGATGGCAAAGTTACACCGGATTTCTTGTATCCCGAATTCAAGGAGGCACTCGATCTGTACCGCAAAATGGTTAGTGAAGGGATCATCAGCGCTGACTTCTCTATTGCTAAGAAATATGAGTACTTCAACAAGGGAAAAGCGGGAATCTATTTCTCCGTTATTGATGATGCAGCTACTCGACATGTCGATATGATGAAGATGAAAGATGACGTCGAGATTGACGTTGCTCAAAATTTTCAAGGACCGGAAGGGGAGCGTGTCCGTGGGACGAATGGTTATGACTCACTGCTCGTGATTCCAAAATCCAGTGTAACCAGTGAAGATAAACTAAAGAAAATCATTGATTTTCTCGATAAACTCGGTGATGACAACATACGTAATTTAATTGCGTACGGCATAGAGGGAACCGATTATACGATGCAAGACGGCAAAGTGAAGAAAATTCCTGGATCAACCGGTGCGGGGGATGTCTTTAATCTGCGCTGGGGAGTGCAGACGGGAACGAAGGGAGTCATCCAAACCGATTTGGAGAAAAAAATTGACCAAACCATTAAAGACAATGCGGACATCGCGGTTACAGATTTGAGTGCATCGCTGATTTCGGATACTAATACCGAGAGAGGGGCCAACCTGAGCAAAGATATGACCGATGCGAATACCAAATATGTCCTTGGTGAACTCGACGAACAAGGTTGGAACGATGCTGTAGCCAAATGGCGTTCAGGTGGCGGAGACCAGATTATCGAGGAATTTACAACCTATTATAATGAAAACATGTCCAAGTAACTTCATTCAATTGATCAACTGTCCAGTGCGTGATTGGCCTGGAGTGACGATCTGCTGAATTGGCATTGGCCGGAACAGATGAAGTAGTATGGGGCGAGTTATGCGCATCAAGATTTGGGACGCAGAAGATATTGATCTACCAAGGCAGCTAGTGCACTGGTTCAAGGTGACTTTATCTGCCTTTTATTTTCTGTTTCTTTGGTAAGAAATCCTTAAATAGAAGTGAAAAGTTGACTCAAGATGGGCAATGGGGGTACAGATTGAATATGGGGAATGGTAAAATATACATAGAATTATATGAAATTTGATGTATTAACCAAGTCCAATCGCAGGACCGGATGTTTACATAATCGTTTTCTAGAAAAGGAGAATACGTTGGACATGTTAATCGTTTCATATCGTGAACAGGATCATGACAAGTTGGTCGAGATTTGGGAGAGAGCCGTTCGGGCAACACATACGTTTTTGGAAGAGCATCACATTCAGTTCTATAAAAAAGTAGTGAGCGACGTGTTGCAGCAAAGGCAGGTCGAGGTATGGGAAGCGCTGAATGCTGACAATGAACCTGTTGGTTTTATCGGTTTGGATGATAACTTTATTGAGATGTTGTTTGTACATGTCAGTCAGCACGGACAGGGTCTGGGACGTCTTCTGATCCACCATACCCTTAACATCAAAGGCCGTCACCTCAAGGTGGATGTCAATGAGCAGAATGCTGGAGCAGCCCAATTCTACGAGAAAATGGGATTTGTACAAATTGGTCGTTCCGAGTTGGATGGTTCCGGTAATCCATTTCCGCTGCTGCATCTGGAGATCAAGGCAGATCAGACTGCAAGATAATCATCGGTGGACCACGAAACAGGAGGAATATGACGAAGAGGAGCATGCAGGATGACACAGATTAAGAGGTAACACCGGAGCAACTGGATACAGTCAGTGGGCAATTCGCCCAGGCACATCAGCAATTGTCGGGGTTCATGTCCACATTGGACAGCCAGATCCGTGTCATGCGCAGCAATTGGGACGGAATGGAGCGGGAGCGCTTTTATAACGATTATGCAACGGCCCAAGGTACAATGAAGTCCGTACTTGAGCTGGTCTTGTCCATTCAATCGGAGCTCAAGAAAATTGCCGAGCGTTTCCGTACAACGGATGAAGACGCGTTGAGCAAGGCTCTTTTGGTGGCTTTGACTGCGGCACAGACTCTTACGTCCCTCGGTAAACATAAAGGCGATGGATCAGGCAAAACGTCTGGTCCTCCGGAGAATATGGATGATTGGAAGAAGAAGGATCCCGAAGATTACAAGAATTATGAGGAAATGTTGAAGAAGGCTGAGGAAGTGGGTGACGAAAAACTGGCGCAGCAGCTTCAGGCCAGCATGAACAGAAGAGGGCGAGACGCGTACGATGATCTACCGAACCAACAAGGATACGGGCAAAATTGAGAATATGATCGTGGTCACGCGTGGAAACAACGATATAGAATATATTCCGTGGCGTGAGTATAACTAAGCCACGGAGTCAGGCCTTGTAGCCTCCGTTTGGGTACAAGGCAGGTAGAACCGAGGGCAGGCATATAGGGAGCCTGCCCATAAACAAACACCCGCGCAACCTTCATCACAGGATGGAAAGGTTGCGCGGGTGTTTGTGGTTTGGCTTACCGTCCAGCCACGGTCAGGTGACCGGGCCAGTAAGGGGGCTTTTTTTACCCAAAGATTAATGTGTCTCTTCGTCCAGAAACGGTTTGTTCACCGCATAATACATGAAGCCCATCAGCAGCACGCCGCCCACCAGATTGCCGAGCGTTACCGGAATCAGGTTGTGAATAACCCCGCCGAATGAGATAGTCCCCGGATGGTTCAGCACCAGCGCAATCGCAAATGTACACATATTGGCGACGCTGTGCTCATATCCCGAGATGAAGAAACAGAAGACAAAGAGCATCATGGCGAACATTTTGGCTCCATTCTCCTTCATGAACATCGGCACAAAGAACGCCAGACATACGAGCCAGTTACACAGGATACCCCGGAAGAAAAGCTGCATGGCCGGAGCTTCCATCTTGTGCTCTACAACACTCAGCAGAAAACCATTCACTTGAGAAGAATCGAACAGACCCGTCAGATAGATTAACAGGGCAAATACCGCCGCACCCATCAGATTCCCACTGTAACTCGCAATCCACAGCTTCACCACTTCGAACCATTTCAGTTTTTTGCGTAAGGCTGCATACGTGTAGTAGAACGTATTTCCTGTGAACAGATCACCGCCACCATAGGCGATCAGAATAATTGCCGCGCCGAACGTGAGGGCAGCCATAGGGTATGTAAAAGGGGAATCCTCCATATAAAAGAAGTTACCCGTCTTGAACGCCACGATGACGCCAAACCCGATAAACATGCTGGCGAGCATGGAGCGTGCAAGGTACCTGATCAAGCTTTGTTTATAAATCTTGTGTTTCTTCAGAGCTAATTGTTCGACGTTGCGTAAACCTTCCGTTTCCATAATTCGCCTCCTGTTTTCCTGATGTCTTGTTTACATTATAACGAAATTATGGAAGTTGGGGAGAGGTGGTCTGGATTTGTGGTGTTTATTTAACGGGATTAAGTCTGGGGCGGAAGAATGATCGGACGAGCAGCCAGCGCCTCTTCCACAATCTGTTCGGGTGTCAGGTCTCGATCATCCCAGAAAATCAGATTGCTGATCTCCGCATAAGGCGTCTCTTGCTCTAACTCGGTTAGCATGTCATCCAGCTCATCTTCGGTTCCTTCGGCATTCATCAGCTTGCGAACCCATTCTACCAAATGCGAATGATTGGACATATCGATACCTCCTGAATGATTCATAGAGTGAACAATCTAGTCTTTCATGGGTTGATCCAATGAATCGTACGTAACGATCACCGGTAAAAATTTGGGCTCAAGCATCAGGCTTATGAGTTGTTCGTCTTCACCAGCATAAGAAATGAAATAGCTCCCAAAATGAGATTCATAGATGAAATCCCTGTATTGAAAGGAGCGTTCGGGGTGCTTTATGTTCACATAAAGCGTAATTACCCCTCGGGCAAAGGTTGCTTTCAACATAGGAATTTGGGCCAAAAGTATAATAGCGACAAGAACAATTGCTGTGCGTTTAGCGAGACGGGTCAGATGGATTCCCCCATTATCGTAAGATTATTTTTACTAATTAATGAAGGTCCATCTAAAACAGATGTCACTCCACAAGTATAGCAAGATTGCCAAACTGCTCTGTCTTTTCCATGCGTTCGAATGCTTTCGCTGTTTCCTGCAGCGGGTATAGGCCATCGATTACAGGATGTATATCATGTTGCTCCACCCATTGCAGCATCTGGGAAAACTCTTCACGGCTGCCCATGGAGGTACCAATCAGACTAACTTGAGGGAAAAAGATCGAGCGAATTGGAACAGTCAGATCATCTCCCGAGCTTGCACCGTACATCACGATACGTCCATCTGGTTTGATTATATCAAAATATTTCGGGAACATGGCTTGTCCGATGCTATCCAAGATGAAGTCAACAGAATCGAGATCGTTCTGCAGACTCCAGTCTGCATGACTGTCCAGAGCTTGGAAAGCGCCCAGGCGCAGGGCCTCTTTTCTCTTGGCTTCACTTCTGGATGTAACGGTTACCTTGGCACCAGCGACTACAGCCATAAGCAGGGCATAGGTCGCTACACCGCCGCCAATGCCAGGAATGAGGATATGCTCACCGTGCTTAAGTTCGCCACGAGTGAATAAGGCGCGGTATGCTGTCAAAGCCGAAAGGGACAATACCCCTGCTTCCGCCCATGATAGATGAGAGGGTTTGGGTAAGGCATTTCTGGCAGGCAGCGTAATATATTGTGCGAGAGTTCCATCCGTAGGGCCCCCTACAATATCGGGCACAATGGGTACGTCAACTGTGTGGTCCCAACCGAGAGTAGGGTGGATGATGACCTCATCACCTACAGATAAGCCGTTTACACCTTCGCCAATCTCCACGATTACGCCTGCTCCATCGGAACCAAGAATGAGTGGTGTGTCCTGGGATGTACGTCCTGCCATGATGAACAGATCACGATGATTAATTCCAGCGGATTTTAGTTGGATCTGCACTTCCTCGGCTTCTGGTGCCCGAGATATTGACTCTGTATATTGAAGCCCTTCAAGGCCGCTTTGACCTGAATGTATAATAGCTTTCATTTTCAAAATTCCTCCTTGTGTATATAAAACTTCACTACTGAGCCTCATTGTACAGATGGGGCAGATTCACGTAAAATGAACAAAAATGAAGGTCAGTATCAATTCAGATAATAGATAACAAGCAGGTGATCAGGGCATGGATGCAGGAGATTTAAAAATATTTCAGGCGGTTGCCCGCGAAGGCAGTATCAGCAAAGCAGCGTTAGCGCTGAATTATGTACAATCCAATGTAACAACACGGATTAAACAGTTGGAAGATCAACTGCAAGTGCTACTGTTTTATCGCTCCAATCGGGGAATGTCGCTCACACCAGCGGGTGAGAATTTGCTTGGATATGCGGATAAAATATTACAATTGTTATATGAAGCGGAGCAGGCAACGCAGATCGGAAATCCACCTGCAGGGATGCTTCGTCTTGGAGCGATTGAAACGGCGGCCTCCCGTTTTCTGACGCCGCTGCTTGCTGCATACCGTTTATGTTACCCCGGGGTGCAGCACTCCCTAACGACAGGTGGTACACATGAACTCAATCAGAAGGTCATTAAACATGAGCTGCACGGAGCTGTAATATATGGGCCGGTGGATCACCCTGAGCTGAACTATATGAAAGTGTATGACGATGAATTGGTACTGATTGCGGAACCCGGGACCCATATAATGCATGATTTATTGCGTAAACCCATGTTATTCTTTGAAGTAGGCTGTACTCATCGTGAACAGGCAGAAGCCTTTTTGCAAGATCAAGGCGTCCATATCCTCAATGTCATGGAATACGGAACACTGGACGCTATTCTGAATGGCGTATCTGCCGGGTTGGGTGTGTCATTACTCCCATTCTCCTCGGTTACCAAGGCAGAACAAAGAGGTGAGGTTGCAGTATTATCTTTGCCTGATCCGTATCGCAGGTTGGAAGTGGGATTTGTGCATTCCCGGAGTGAGCATCGATCCGGAGCGCTGGGTGCATTGGTGCAGATGATGACGAACCAAAAAAACAGAACAATAAAGGAGTAAATAACCTTGAAGAATACAGAGTTAACATTAGCAGAAGCTTTTAACCAGGCAGAGTTTATTATAGGCGGTCACGGCAGTCGTAAAGTCAAAGTACTTCAGGAAGCGCTGAAACAGATGGATGGGGAACAGTATAGTGATCATTATGGCAACGGCAAAATCATTGATCAATTTCACCAGCAGATGGCTGATGTTCTGGGTAAGGAAGCGGCTGTATTTTTCCCTAGTGGTACGATGGCACAGCAAATTGCCCTGCGTATCTGGTGTGACCGCAAAGGCATCAAGCGGGTAGCCTATCATCCTTTATCTCATCTGGAAATCCATGAGGAGGATGGACTGAAGGAACTGCATCACATTGAATCCATTTTGCTGGCGGATAAGGACCGATTGATTCGATTGGAAGATGTGGAGGGGATGAGTGAAGAGATTTCCTGCCTGCTGCTTGAATTGCCACAACGTGAGATTGGTGGACAATTGCCCGCATATGAAGAGTTGGAGGCCATCTCGGCCTACTGTCGTGAACGTGGAATCAAGCTTCATCTGGACGGGGCACGCCTGTTCGAAATCACGCCTTATTATCAGAAGACACCAGCGGAGATTTGCAGTCTGTTCGATAGTGTCTACGTATCTTTTTACAAAGGCATTGGAGGCATCGCTGGGGCTATATTGGCAGGGGATACGGATGTCATGCAAGAATCGAAAATATGGAAGCGTCGGCACGGCGGCGATCTGATCGGCCTATATCCGTATATTCTTAGTTCTCAATATTATTTCAATGAACGAATTGGCAAAATGGGGCTTTATTATGAGCAGGCCAAGGAATTGGCCACCTTGTTGAATGCGTGTCATGGTATAAGTACATTGCCAGAAGTACCCGTCTCCAATATGTTTCACGTACATTTTCCCTTGGCTCAAGCCGAGGTGGAGCGTATGCTGGCATCCATGACTCAGCAATTCGGCATAGGGATGACTTCATACTTGCAGCAGACAAGTGCTCATAGCTGTGCCTTTGAATTGTCAACGGGGGATCGTTATCAGAATGTGCCCAAGGACAAGCTGCGTTCGGCGCTGGAATGGCTGGATGAAGAGCTGCGGAAACATGTGAACTAAAATAAGCTATGGTTATTCTGCCTTATCCACTTGCTGGATAGGGTATTTTTGTTGTCTTTTTAACAGTCCCATTGCATGAATGAGCATTGCACCTTAGCCCAAAGTCCGATTTGTTTATAAACATAGTGATTGAACGGATGCACGAACCTGTAGCAAAAACAGGTATGTAGATTCATTCCAATATTTTCTTTATCATGTAAAATATTTAAAGTAAATATATTCCATATAAGGAGTGGCGAGCAAAACAATAACGTTTTACTAATTTCAGGAAGAGAAAGGATGAGTATGATGTTTTCACGTCAAAAGTTTACGTTAGCTGTAATGTCACTCGCTTTATCTGCAACAATAATGGGAGGTAGTGCAGGATGGTCCGGAGAGGTGTCTGCAGCCACTGCAACCGATTCAGGAATATCAATCAATGCCGTCTTATCAGACATGCCTTCGGAATTGAGATCATCCATTGAGTGGGTGTATACCAATCGCATGATTAAGGAAGGGTCAGTTAACCGGAAGAACCTGATCTATGACCAGATCTTTGCAGGCAAAGGCACCATCAATTATGTGGTACGCTGGCAATCGACCAAGAACCTGACGTTGCAACAGCGCAAGGATATTGAGAAGATGCTTGGACGACAAATGAATAACTGGACCAAACACCTGAAAGGATACGATGGTTGGCCTTATGGCGATATTGCGGTCAAAGTTGTTGGGTGGGCTGTAGCCAATCCAGCACAAATGCTGGACAAACAGTCTAATGAAATCGTGTATACGACCACAACCGTGGATGAGCTAAGTAAATCAGATCCGCGCATTCCGGCAGCTTTACCTTATGCCCCAAGTGCACTGTCACGATTTGAACACTTCACCAATCCGAACTATGTCTATCCTGGGGGACTGGACAAGCGGTTTGACATGTATCTGTGGGGTACATCCAACTTTGGCGGGGGTGCTGGTGGAGACTGGGGACAACGGGTATCTGATGACTACATTTTGAGTACGGTGAACAATAATGAAATACAAATTACCGAGCATGAAATTGGACATGGTTTCGGAATGCCAGACTTCTACGAAACACAGGATCGTCCGCCGGGTGGTTTCCCGTTACCTACGATTATGTGGGCAGGCAACTCACCTACAATTACAAATTGGGATGTATGGTTGCTGCGTTATATATGGAGCCAACTGAAGAAGGATACCGCCCGTTTCCCGATTACACCATCCACCAATCAACCTGGTAATGTAGCTTTGAGCGCCCGAGTGACAACCTCCTATGTTTCTCCATGGGAAACGATTAGTGCACTGAATGATGGTTTGGACCCGGCGCATTCCAATGACCGTACTCAGGCTGTGTATGGGAACTGGCCTGAAACGGGAACGCAATGGGTGCAATATGAATGGGATCGTGAGTATACGGTGTCACAAAGTGATGTTTACTGGTTTAAGGATAATGGGGGGATTGATGTGCCTCGCTCGTACAAGGTTCAATACTGGGATGGGAATGCATGGCGTGATGTGAGTAACGCCAAAGGTTTGGGCACACAGGCGAACACGTATACTACCACGACGTTTGATCCGGTAAGCACGACAAAGATCCGTCTCCAGATGGTGGCGAATAATCCGGCCTCCACAGGCATTCTGGAATGGAAGGTAACAGGTGTCGCGTTATAAGATAGGATTCGATTAATGTGAAATGGCTGATCAGTGGCGAGAGTCCTGATTCAGCCTTTTTGTGCAGGAAAAGAAAGATAGGTGACGAAAGGTACTTTAATGCTGCAATAATGCAGCTTCTGGTATCACCACGTCATTAATAGTGAACATATTCGTGGACCTCAATTTCATTGATTTTCATTTATAGAGGGGGAGTTCAAGTGGAGTCGATAAGTTTTGAGCAAAAGCATAACGTGAAATTGCCCGCTGAGCTACAACCATTTCCAATTGGTGGATTTGGCGAAGGAAGCATCGCTATACTGAATCAGCCATTTGGGTTCAGGAACAGATGAAGTAACTCAGCTATCCATTCACTGATCCCAACATAGCAAGGTTTGCTCATTGCTCCTGCATGTATTTGCGATAGAGGGCAGGCGTAATCTCCTCGAATTTTTTGAATGTTTTGATGAAATACCCCGATTCATTGAACCCCAGTTCATCACTGATCTGTGATACGGGCATGTCCGTAACTTCCAGTAATTGCTTGGCCCATTTGATTTTGAGTCGTGCAATATAAGTCGTGAAGTTCTCTCCCGTTTCCTTGGCAAACAGCCTGCTGAAATAACTTGGACTCAGGTGGCACAGATCGGCCATTTGTTTGAGCGAGACTTGCTCACTCTTGTGACTGTGAATATATTCAAAAGCAGGCTGGAGCACCGGGCTGGAGCTCTCTGTGTCACTTGGGCTGTTCTTAAGATAGGCATCCGCAATCGCATTGGTCATTTCTTTTTTGATCGACTCAATATTACGGATCGAGTATCCAGGCAGAATGGTGGACAGATTCAGAGACTCCTGATGACCCGAAGCTTTCTCGAACATTTCCACCAGCAAATTTTTGTTGAGAGCTTCCTCCACAATGTAGTTACAGAGTAAAGAAAGCATGTTGGAGATTTTTACAACCTCTTCATAGGTCATGACAGGCAGTTGGTCATAATCGTCTTGTAATTCCTTTAGCTTCGCAGCATGCATAGGTACGTTTTTGGACGTGACGATCTGTTCCAAATCCGTCCCTTTCTCCGGGTCAGCGAGCTTCACTTGTCCTGCCATTACGGCACCGATATATTTCCCATCGATCGTGATCGGAATCGCGATATCCACGATATTGAAATGACACAGGTAGACATAAGGCTCATTCAATCGAACGGCTTCCAGACCACCACGAGAATCACATTTCTGGCAGTAGGGGAGCAGTTCGGGATCTTTGCGAACATTTTGGCAAAAGGCCTGACAGCTGCTATGGCTGGTAACGGGAATGCCTTTATAGTCGACAGTTAGAATAGCCAGCTTGGTCACAGTGGCAAGAGAATCCTGTAGACGTTTCCATTTATTCAGATCAAGGATTTTATTGATATGCAGATATTCTTTAATCATGGGTGATCCTCCATAGCTAGCCTGATGAATGATTTTGTTCGTTAAAAGTTAGCAAGTTGTACATATTAAGATGAGTTAATGACGGGTAATGTATAGATGATGTCAAAATTAACCCATTGCATGACAATAAGATACCATGATTCCGTTGAAAAGCAAAAAATTACGATTGCAAATTATAATAATTTGTTATCAAATTCCACTGTAACCCTTACATGCATGGTATATATTTAGGTTAATTGTGAGCATTCAAAAATTAATGTATAAGTTCATCCAAGAATTACACCAGGTAGCCTTGTTGAAGGTACGTAGGTCATTTATGCAGTGAACGAACTTAACTTATATCATCCATAGGAGGTTTATATCATTATGAGAAAAGCATTTATTAGTCCAACGAAATATGTGCAAGGTGAAGACGAATTGTTGAACCTCGGTTACTTTGTGAAGTCCTTTGGTGAATCTGCATTGCTGATCGCACATCCGGATGATGTACAGCGGGTAAAGGCGAAGCTTGATGCAACGGCACAGAAATTCGATATTACGTTTGTTGAAAGCGGTTTTAGAGGAGAATGTTCGCGCGAGGAAGTCGCTCGTCTCCAGGAAATTGCGAAAGAAAAAGGATGCACATGTACCATCGGTCTTGGTGGCGGTAAAGCGATTGATGCAGCCAAATGTGTGGCAGAGGGCGAAGCGTTAATCATCTGTCCAACCATCGCAGCAACAGATGCACCAACAAGTCACTCGGCTGTGTTGTACACGCCGGAAGGCGCTTTTGATGACTACGCTTATTTCAAACAAAGCCCAAGTGTTGTTCTCGTGGATACAACGGTTATTGCAAACGCACCAACACGTTTCCTCGTATCGGGTATGGGTGATGCATTGTCTACTTATTTCGAAGCAAGAGCTACAGCGAAATCATACTCTCGTGTGAACGCAAGTTTGCCAATGGGTTCCCGTGAAGGATACACACCATCCGCAGTAGGTACGAATGCAGCACTTGCCCTTGCAAAACTGTGTTATGAAATGCTACTGACTGACGGATTAAAAGCGAAAGTAGCCAGTGACAGCAACGTCGTGACTCAAGCGCTGGAAAACATCGTTGAGACAAACATTCTGTTGTCTGGTCTTGGATTTGAAAGTGGCGGTCTGGCCGCAGCACATGCGATCCACAACGGTTTGACTGTTCTGGAGGGTACACATCACTTCTTCCACGGTGAAAAAGTATCCTTCGGTACGATTGCACAACTCGTCCTTGAAAATGCACCGACCGAAGAGTTGCATGCAGTCATGGACTTCTGTCTTGCAGTGGGACTGCCTGTAAGCTTGGCGGATATCGGTGTAGATACCATTAGTCAGGAAGAGTTATTGAAAGTGGCCGAGATCGCATGTATTCCGGAAGAATCCATTCACGCCATGCCGTTCCCGATCACTGTTCCTGAAGTGGCTGCTGCTATTGCGGCTGCTGACCGTATGGGACGGGACTACAAAGCAGCTCGCCGGGAGATGAAATCGTGAAGAAAATCATCAATCAGGCTGAAAATGTTGTCATGGAAATGTGCAACGGGATTGCGCTGGCGCACCCGGAGCTTGAATTTTTGAAAAAATATAAGGTCATTAAACGCAGAGAGATTAATGCCGATAAAGTCAGCCTAATCAGCGGCGGTGGTAGTGGTCATGAACCTGCTCATGCAGGTTACGTTGGCAAAGGTATGCTGGATGCTGCGGTCTGTGGAGATGTATTCGCATCTCCTTCCCAGATTCAGGTGTATCAGGCGATCAAGGCCACAACCAGCAAGAAGGGTACGCTGCTAATCATCAAGAACTACAGCGGCGACATGATGAACTTCAAGAACGCGGCGCATCTTGCAGAGGAAGATGGCATTGACGTGCAATATGTCCGGGTTGAGGATGACATTGCTGTACAAGACAGTCTGTATACGGTAGGACGCCGCGGCGTTGCCGGAACCGTACTGGTGCACAAAATCGCTGGAGCCGCAGCCGAAGAAGGCCGCAGTCTGGCAGAGGTGAAATCCGTTGCCGAGAAAGCAGCCCAGAACGTACGCAGTATCGGATTTGGATTCACTTCCTGTACCGTGCCTGCCAAAGGAACACCGACATTTGAAATCGCTGAAGATGAGATGGAATTCGGTGTAGGAATTCATGGTGAGCCAGGCATTCGCCGCGAGAAATTAGTATCTGCGGATGAGCTTGCAGGACGCATGGTCGAAGCGATGCTTGCAGACATGAAGCTGGACAACGATGCATCCGCTGAGATTGCTGTGCTTGTCAACGGATTTGGTGCTACACCTTTACAGGAGCTTTATTTGCTCAACAACTCGGTTCAGCGTGAGCTGGCAAAGCGTGCAGGTCTAGGTGTAGCCACTACGTTTGTTGGTAATTACATGACGAGCATCGATATGGCAGGCGCATCGGTAACCATCCTGAAACTGGACGATGAACTGAAAACGTTGCTGTTCAAGGAAAGTGATACACCCGCTTTCAAAGTGTCTGGTCCTCCAGAAGCGCAAGTGGCATATTCCGAAGTGTTGGAAGCCGTCGTGACTGAAGATGCGCAAGTATCCTATGAAGTGGAGACACCTGCATCTTCTGCGGTAATCAATAACAATCAATTCTTCCTGGATAATATCGTCTACCTGATCGATAAGATGGGTGAGATCATCATCAAGAACGAAGTGCCGTTCTGTGAACTGGATTCCCATGCGGGTGATGGCGACTTTGGCATGAGCGTAGCGAAAGGGTTTAGACAACTCAAGCGCGAATGGAACCATATCGTGAACGAAGAGAAAAAGAATATCGGTTCATTCCTCGATGCCTGCTCTCTTGTCATTATGGAATACTGCGGCGGTGCATCCGGCCCAATCTGGGGTTCGGCATTCCGGGCAGCAGGCAAAGCTGTAGGTGACAAGCAGCAATTGAACGTTGCAGATTTTGCTGACATGATGCAGGCGGCAGTGCAAGGGATACAGTCCACAGGCGAACGTTCCTTCGGACGTGGTGCCGTTGTGGGTGACAAAACATTAATTGATGCACTCGTTCCTTGTGCCGATGCCTGGACGCAAAGTGCGAAGTCTGGAGATGACTTCCAAACGGCATTTGCCAAAGGTGCAGAAGCGGCGGTAGAAGGTGCGAAGAAAACCAAAGACATCGTGGCACGTATGGGGCGCGCGGGTGCTGTTGGCGATCGCAGTCTGGGCTATCCGGATGCTGGTGCGTATGCGTTGGGTGTTATTTTCACAGAGCTTTCCGAGTCAATGAAATAAAAATGTGTGCAGTCGGTAACTTTAAAAAAATCGACAATAAAACGAGCCTCTAGAATCGCTTCTAAGGCTCGTTTCGCATTTCGGGAACATATTTAACCGATAGTTTTCAGTGGCCTCAATTTTAATTGGTGGCTTTTTTTATTGATCGTTTACGATCTGACTCCTATTTTAACGTGGTTTTGCTCTGCTAATTTATTGAATGCGCTAAGTAGATTCATTTTAAGAATAGGGTGTTACCCCTTTTGTATATAGGTTATCCACTAACTTGAAAAATTCTTCTGGAGATAAATCCTTTTGTCGCTGAAGCCAAAGACGAAATAAAGAAAGTGATGTTGATATGTGAAACTCAATCAAGTATGGCGTTATTGAACTGTTTGACGGTAAGTTTAATTCCAATCTATCGAGGGTGATTTCTCTCTTCAAGCGTTCTATAAAACGAATACTGCCATAGTCGCCCAAGAGGGCATTGAGAACCGAGAGATATTCCTTTTTTTCCAAACAATGAAGCGCATTTTGAATAGTATGTGTAGATAGTTCTTTATTCGCCAATTCTTCTTTTATGTAATTCAATAAATTATTTTCAACAAAGTTTAACAATTCGTAAATATCAGTAAAGTATTGATAAAATGTGCTGCGGTTATACCCCGCCTTATTCGCAATCTCTTGAACCGAGATTTTTTCAATCGGCTTTTGACTATATAACTCACAAAAAACATCTATAAATATTTGTCTTGTTTTTTCTGTTATTTGGGGCTGCTTTTTCATTTTTTACACTCCTATTGTGAACAAGAATATCATCCGACAAATCATAAAAAACTGACGTTTGATGAAGGCATAATAAAGATATATGATCACATCATACAACACGTTGTCTGATAGTCAAGATGAATTGTTTAAAAAAGGGGTGACTTTTATGTCAGTAAAACAAAATAGAATTTTAATTTTTGGTGCAGGTGTCATAGGAAGCATATATGCAATGAAATTCATTGAAGCAGGGCTTGACGTTACTATGTTTGCACGTTCTAATCGATTTAAAACATTGAAAGAAAATGGCCTGCAATATAATGAAAAAGGTGCGGTTAAATCTATAAAAGTTAATGTCATTGATACGATTGAAAATGATGATGTATATGATTATATTTTCGTTACAGTTCGTTATGATCGATCCGAATCAGCGTTGTTAGCACTAAAAGACAATCAAAGCAAAAATATTGTTACAATGATTAGTAATTCAATTGGATTTTCTTCGTGGCTAGATATTGTTGGGGATAGACTTTTACCAGCTTTTCCCGGTGTTGGTGGACAGATTAAAGAAGGAATATTGTATGCTCGATTTCCACCAAAGATTCTAGTATCTACTGTGTTTGGAGAAATTAGTGGTTTAGTGACAGAACGTGTAGAGCACCTGGCAAAAATATTTAAAACAGCAAAACTTCCTTACGCAATTAATAAGGATATGAGAGCGTATCTTATAACACATGCAGTATCGGACATTGCAATGATTAGCGTTTTACATTTTGAAAATCAAATCATTGACGAAAAAACAGCCAGAACCAGAAAAACGGCACACCAAATAACATTCACTTTAAAAGCGTATTTAAGGGCAATACAAAAAGCGGGCGTAGCTATTGATCCATCTGCATTTAAAATGGTGCTTAAATGTCCAGATTTGATTTTGGATTTGTTCTTTATGATATGGCTACGGACTAAAATGGTGAAGGATATGATGTTGCCGGGCTATGCGAGTAATGCAAACAACGAAATTGTGCAGCTGAAGAACGGTTTATTGAAGTTTTTAAGTCGATATGATATCACACCCTAAGAACGAAAACAGAGATAAGGTGCTGTAACAAACCATTTTTTCTAATGGCAGCATCCTGATCCATCAATTTTTCATAGGCGTCCATGGCCTTCATACTCAGCTTCTTGTTTCATACACTTGTTCCACAATCGATATCATCGGATGTTTTTCCATCGTTTGCGCGAAGGAGTAGAACGTTTCCTCATCCCGGAGCAGATCGCCATTCTTATGCTGCTCCAGCCGTGCCCAAACCCGTTCAATCGCATCTACCATAAAGTTGGCGGTCACTTTTAAGAATTAGTGAACAATTTTGGGTTAGTAAGTTGTGACGTCATGCTACTAATAAAAAAGGTGAATCTGGTGATAAAGTTGAACGCTTCGTTTGATCAATTCATATCCTTAACTTTGGAGGCAAGTAAGGAGACCGCTCTGTAGCCATTTGGCTTGCAAGAGCGGTCTTTTTAATAGGGGAGGTAACTCGCAGATGAGAAACTTGGCGTGCCAATGCCAAATAGTGTAATCTGGAGAACAGATGTAGAAGGAGGCTTCACCAACTATTTAAGATAATGAAGTCTTTATACAAGTACCCCACTTTGAACGAGAAGGGATCGGGATGATTCGATGACGCAAAAAATCTATTATGACTCCGCGTACACACGGGAGTGGCATACACAAATTACAGGCAGAGTGGACAAGGAAGACGGTATATATGTCACGCTGGCGGAGACGGCTTTTTACCCCCATGGAGGCGGACAGCCTTGCGATCTGGGGCAGATCGGCGGCGTTGACGTGTTGGATGTGATTAGTGAAGATGGTGAGGTGCTGCACAAGCTGGAGCGTGCACCGGAGCAGAACGACGTGGATTGCCAAATCGATTGGCAGCGCAGATTCGATCACATGCAGCAGCATACCGGGCAGCATTTGCTGTCGGCTATTACGCTGAAGCTGGCAGATGCGATGACGCTCAGTTTTCATCTGGGGACAGATTATATCACGATTGATGTGGCCGCAGCCGAACTGGGAGCCCATCAACTGGCTGCAATTGAATTGGAGGCCAATCAGCAGATTTACCGAAATGCCAAAATCAGCAGTTCCTGGGTCACTGCGGAAGAAGCGGCACGACTGCCGCTGGTGAAGCAGCCTTCCGTAACCGAAGATATTCGAATCGTGGAGATCGAGGGTGTGGAATATAACGCTTGCGGTGGAACACATGTATCAGCCACAGGTGAGATCGGAATTATTAAACTGTTAAAAACCGAAAAAGTGAAGGGTGGCACCCGCATTTATTTTAAATGTGGATACCGAGCACTGAATGAGTTCAACGCTGCGCAAAGCGTGCTGACCGGAATTTCCGCCAAATTGAAGACCAGCCGGGAAGAGCTTGCGGATCGAATCGACAAAATGGAAGCAGAACAAAAGCAGCTGCAATCAGAGCTGAACGCTGTGAAAGCTTCCAATGACGCTTATTATGCGCAAGAGCTTTTATCTGCACGGGAAGGGCTTGTCATTGCTCAAATCTTTGAAGACAAATCGCTCAAGGATATGCAGAGTCTGGCCACCAAGCTGACATCAGAACATGAGGGACTTGTACTCTTTGCGAGCATCTCGGAGGCCAAAGTTGTTTTGGCACAGAACGGACAGCCGCCGGAGTGGGCTTGTGGACCTTTCTTCAAGGGCAATCTCGGAGCCTACCAGGGCAAGGGTGGCGGAAGCGACAAGATGGCTCAGGCGGGCTTTGCCAGCAGCGAAGATGCAATCGCATTTTATGAATTTACGAAGGACCAATTGGGACATCACTAATCAACAAGCCGGCTGATTGATAGGGATTGTGTTCATCGCATCTTGAGGCGGATCATACATGCAAAGGAGGTACCCATGGATGACAGAACGCATTCCGTGCATACGAGAGGGGTGCCCAAATACGATTTTGCCAGCAACGGCTGCCAGAACAGGTGGGTACTGCATGCCTTGCAAGCAGGAGATGGAACGTGAGGCACATCAAAGATACATTGAAGCCAATCGGCGCGACGTGAACTTGTATGAGGGAATGACAGATCCTGTGGAGATTTTGAAAATCATGCATACACGTCAGGTTCATAATCCACTAATCCGTTATGTGGCATATGAGCAATCCAAAGAACAGGTATATCTGTCCTTGTCTGCGGAGCAGCAAGCACTAATGATCGATTATGCGATGCAGCTGATTCGTGCAGGGGATGATGATACAGGTAAAGATATTTTGGTATATCTGATCTGTTATCATGATACCTCGATGTGTGCACAGATTCCTGAGCTGCTGGAGCACAAAATCTACTACCCTGTCATTTTGTATAAGAGTGCCTCGGCCGAAGTGCGTGATCAACTCTTGCAGCAGGTGAACACCGATGATGAGCATCGGAATAATCTGTTGCTCATGCTCGCCTATATTGGAGATGAAGTGGTCGTACGTCAGTTCCAGCAATGGAGTCAGTCGCCACCTCGTTGGGCAGATCAGCTGCATGTCGCACCAGAGCACTATACAACCGAGGCTGGTTGGGAGCTAACGAATGAAGGCCGGCGCAGGGATTTATTCATCACCCCAAGTTATTCACTCTATAAAGTAAAAGAGAATGAAGGGGCTGATGACACATCAATTGGCGATCCGATCTCCATGCTGTTGACCCGTGCCGATAACTGTGAGTGGTGTGGCAGTCCGTTAACGACCTTAATTGATATGGATGTACGGCATCCAGCACTGCAGAACGTTGCTTGGAACAGTGAGCGACTTCAAGTGCAGACTTGCGTTATATGCAGTTGTTATGGCGTCGTTTATATGGAGATGGATTCAGCAGGTGAACCGTGCTGGAGTGTGCATAATGTGATGCCGATGGGAGCGGATGATCTTGACCCGGACGACTATGTTCAGCTTGCACCGGATGAAGGCCGGCACTTTCGGATTCCGACTGCACCACGTCATGCGTTCCATGGCAGTGAGTGGGCGATGGAGCCTTCTACATCCCAGATTGGGGGCCATCCCGGATGGGTTCAGGATGCGGAATATCCGAATTGTCCATGCTGCTCTTCAAGGATGAGGGTCGTTGGACAAATCGATTGGAGCGAGGTTGAGGAATACGGGGATGGCATGTATTACATGTTCATTTGCGAGCCGTGTCAGATGACTGCGGTATCTTATCAACAATCCTGATGAAGGAAGCAATGATCTGTTTATTTCATAGATGCGATTTAAATTGTAATGACAGCTGCATACCCAAAAGGGGCTATCCCATATGTTTTCAACATTATGGGAAGCCCCTTCGTATGATCAGAGGCTGTCCTCTAAGTCATGAGCATGACACTGGACGCCCCTTGTTCTCGTTACTTTGGTCTAACGAACCTGGTACACGTTATTTGCTCCCATTTGTACCTTTCTGAGATGTAACGAACTACAGAGTCGTTATTTCATCGATGGGGTCGATTTTAAGGCTCTGACGCCGTTGTTACACCGAAATAACGTCACTGAGATTCGTTAAAATTTACATGCTTTGAGAATCTGCCATTTAGGGTGTAACAGGTTCGTTAGCGTCTCGGCAAATGGAGAAATGATACTTCAAGATAGTCTCACTATTGACCTTTTTCTTTAACGTCTAGAGTTCTGCCGATGCCTGTGTCAGAAGGCCAGCCAGCCACTCATAGTCTGGCGTATCTTTTTCCTTAATCTTGATTGTTTTACGTTCCGCTGGGCCTTCAAATATCCCATCTGGCAGCTCAAGTCCGGTTGCATTGAAGATTGTGAAGGATACTGCCGGCTTGGAAGGGGAGATGACCGCCGCATATTTACCGTTTTTCAGAAAATGAGGTTTCTTGTACTGCACACGTTCCTGTACTTCGGGGATGGACTCATGTACCAATTCCCGCAGTTTACTTGCAACCTGGGCTTGCCAGGGAACCGTGATCTGTTCGATAAAATCAGTGACTTCCGCATTCCTATTCATGCTTGTCCACCCTCCACATTGATCTGATTGTGTGCTTCCCATTCCGGTCTTAGAATTCCCATCAATAAGCGATCATAGCGTTTTCCATCACGATACACGGCTGATCTGGCACGACCTTCCAACTGAAAGCCGACCTTTTCATAGGCACGGATGCCCTTTGCATTATAGGCGATGACATCCAGACCTACCCGATCCAGATTTAATTCATGGAAGGCATACCGCAAAATAAGATTCAAGGCTTCCGTTCCGTACCCCTTGTTGCGATGCTCTGCGAGTCCAATGCCAATGGCAAGTTGTCCGCAGCGGTTGTTCCACTCAATGCTGTGAATGACAACGAATCCGATTAGTTGTTCATCCCCAAGCGTTCGAAGCCGAAAGTAAACTTCCTTGTCCTTCGTCTCGCCTTCGTCTTCAAGCTGCTTTTCCGAATAAGGGATGGCAATATCCGTATCCACATTTCGCAAATATTCAGGATCTTCATTCCATTGCAGCATGGTCTGCACGTCTTCTGCACGGGGCGGAGTCATTTTCAATCGTTTGCTATAAAACAGATTTTCAGTTGATAGTGTCATGATGGTCTCCTTTTCACAAATGAAGTTCGCTTCACCTCAAAACGACAATAAGCTATATGGCTGCTACGCAATATTCCTCGCTCCTTTTGGTTTCAGATAGCCTCACTATAATGGAAATTTCAGGGTATCTCAATAGACATTTCATTCGTGTATTTGAAGCTGTTGTCAGAAAACCTGTCATGGTAGTACTATATAAACAATAGTCATGTATTCAGTGATACAACACACAACAAAATTGTCGGCAGGAGTGGTAGATATGGAGATCAAAGTAGACGATTTGAGCGGTCATCAAGTCATTGGATTAATTGCAGAACATTTGCAGGGTATGGCAGCAGATTCGCCGCCGGAAAGCATTCACGCCCTGGATCTGAATGGATTGAAGAAACCTGAGATTACATTCTGGTGCGCATGGGAAGCGGAAGAGCTGCTGGGCTGCGGTGCCATGAAAGAATTGAATTCGGAGCATGCAGAATTGAAATCGATGCGTACAGCATCGGCTCATCTGAGAAAAGGCGTGGCGAGACAAATGCTTGCTCATATTATCGAGGTTGCCAAGGATCGGGGCTATAGACGGATTAGCCTGGAGACAGGTTCGATGGATTCTTTTATCCCGGCGCGGAAGCTGTATGAGGACTTTGGATTTGTATACTGTGAGCCATTTGCAGATTATATTTTGGACCCGAACAGCGCTTTTATGACGAAGGAATTATAATTGCATGATAAGCAGAAACGAATTGCAGGGACACAGGAAACCAGTATTCTGTTGCATACAGACCGCTGGTTTTTTTGCATGTAAATGTTTGTTTTTTTTCGAAGTGCTGGACTGCAACAAATCATACATATTGGAGATCGCAAGAAGAGTAGAATGTATTCAAATGAACGAATTGGATTGCTTACAGATTGCTTTGTATCATTGTGGGGTATAAAACATAGGTTATGTCAGCATTCGTTTGGGATGAATTGGCCTTACGGAACTGCTGGGCTGAGGCATGGACAATAGGGTATACTGGACATTATGTTTATGTAAACATGAAACAGAATCGTATACGTTTTTTACATCAGGAGGATTGGAATTGGCTCAGACAGAAGGAACATTGCAGAAGAAACTTAAACCAAGACATATTAGCTTTATGGCTATGGGCGGTGTCATTGGAACCGGAATTTTCAAAGGAAGCGCTGAAACGATTGGACTCGCAGGTCCAGGCGTCATTGTAACGTACATTTTTGCAGGATTATTGCTACTGGTTGTCATGGCTGCGATGGCGGAGATGGCTACGGTGTACAAGAACAAAAATATGAAAGACTTTGTGCAGGAAGCGTTCGGCAGCAGAGTCTCCTTTATTATGGGATGGATGTATTGTTTCCTCTGGTTATCGGTATGTGTCATTGAGGTGATCGCAGCAGGGAGCTTTTTGCAGTATTGGTTCACGGAAGTGCCGCTGTGGGCGTTGAGCCTGGCGTGTGCGGTGTTTATTATACTGATTAATCTGCTGAGTGTAGGCGTATTTGGGGAATTCGAATTTTGGCTGGCTGGTATTAAAATCGCTATGATTATTATTTTTATTATCCTTGGGGCGGGTCTGATCTCCGGAATCATTCCAAGTGACAACACGCCTTATCTGCATAATTACACGCAAGCAGGCGGTTTCTTCCCTAATGGATGGTCATCGATCTTCTCGGCATTATTGGTCGTCATGTTCTCGTATGGAGGATCTGAGCTCATTGGCTTAACCTTAACGGAGACGGAAAATGCGGACAAGGTGATGCCCAAAATTGTGGGGAACTTCATGCTGAGAATCATTTTGTTTTTCACGCTGCCGATTCTCATCATCTGTGGGCTCATTCCGTGGAATGAGTTGGGGCCCGAAAGTAGTCCGTTTGTACAGGTACTGGCTTCTACAGGGCTTCCGGGTGCAGCACATATTATGAACTTTATTTTGGTGACCGCCGTTCTGTCTGCTGCAAATTCGGGCATTTACGGTGCATCCCGTATGATGCACTCCATGGCGGTAGGTGGTGAAGCTCCCAAAGCATTATCACAAACGAATCGCAACGGCAGCCCGGTAAATACACTGCTGGTATGTGCTGTGATTCTGCTTGGAGGCTCCATGCTGGGGCTGTTCGCACAAGATCAGCTCTTCCGCGTGTTGCTGGCAGTTCCGGGGTTTGTCGTGATGCTCGTGTGGATTTGTATCGCCACATCACAGATGAAGCTGCGCAAGAGATATCCGGTACAACCGACATTTAAGGTCTGGGGATTTCCTTACGTAACTGGAGCAGCTGTGCTGTGTCTCGGCGTCATTGCCGTCATGTTCGTATTTGATGAAGGCAACCGTTTCAGCATCAGCATCTGTCTATCTGTACTCGTGTTACTGATTCTCTGGTCTCTGATTCGATTCAGAAAGGCAGATTAAAACGGCATCTCGGCGTTCGCGCCGAGGTGTTTTTTTATCGCTATCCTCATCCAATATTTTCTTGCCTAATTCGACAACTTCATATACTATTTTCACATTACATAGTGCTTCAAGCATGTTGTTTTTGGGTAGGGAGTAGTCGAAAAGGCTTACATACAGGCGTGAGAGGAAGAGGATTGGATGGTCGGGTTTTTCAAGAAACGTTTGGTTGTTCGTATTGTTGCCATTGTTACATTGGTCATTATGATTATATCTGTGGGAAGCATGTTGCTTCAGCTGGCGAATATGAAGCTGGCCGCGCAGGAGGCCATATCGAGTTACAATATTCAAATTGCCGAGAGTTATGTGAAACAGCTGGATACAGGGCCGTATGTGGAATTTGCCAAAGATCCCAAGGAAAATGACGTGTTCTTGAAGATTCGTGATGAGCTGGATGATTTTCGTGTGAGCATCGGTGCGATGTATGTGTATTTTGTGAAAATAGACGATACAGGCATGCCTCTCATTATGGTGGACGGCATGAAAGATGCGGATAAAGCATCACCGATCAATGAAGTGACAGATATCCCAGGTGATGCAGTCCAAAAGCTTCTGCAAGGGAAAACAGCCAGTTCTCCCATCATTAATAATGAGGAGTATGGCGAATACATTTCCTCATACGCTCCGATTTTGGACAGTAATGGGGCCTTAACGGGTGTGATAGGAATCGATACAGCTGTGTCGGTCATTGGAAGCATTGAGTCAGATATTATGAAATCCAGCATTCCATTGTATGCCCTGTTGTTATTCATTACGCTTGCAGGCATCGCGGTTGTATTGTGGTTCATCGTAAGAGGGCTGCGACCGCTGAAACCGCTGAAGGCAAGCGTCGAACAAATGGCGCAAGGTGAGCTGGCGGAAGCCAACCGAATCCTGACGGCGTATCGGCTGCAAAGTGAGGATGAGATTGGCAGTACATTCAAGGCGATGATTCATATGTCGGGGGACTTAAATAAAATGATCGGCGATATGGTCGCGGGTGTCTCGGTTACCACCGATATCCTCGCTAAATCAACGGAACAATTCAGTCGTGATGCAGAAGACATGTTAGTGATGAATAAGAGCGTTGACCAGTCCGTGCAGCAGATCAGACAGGGGGCACACACCCAGAAGCAAGGTGCTAGCGACAGTGCAAATGCGATGGAAGAAATCGCAAAAGGAATTACCGACATTTCAGAGTCTTCTACAGCTGTGTCCGACGCTGCAACAAGTGCGCTTGCTACGGCACAATCGGGTAAGCAGAGCATGACGCAAATGAAGAAACAGATGGAGAGCATTTCCGCTGTATCCGCTGAAGTTGTAGCCATGGTCCAAGTGCTTAACAACTTCTCGCAGCAAATCGGCGGTGCGCTTCATACGGTGCGGGATTTTGCGAGTCAGACCAAGCTTCTGGCGCTGAATGCTTCAATTGAAGCCGCTCATGCAGGAGAGCATGGGAAGGGATTTGCCGTTGTTGCCGATGAAGTACGGAAGTTAGCGGAGGCTTCAAGCACATCCGTGCAGACGATATCGGATTTGTTACTCGGTATTCAGCAGGAATCCCGGCACATCGGAACACAGATGGATGTTACCTCGCAAGAAATCAGCCAGGGGGTGACGAGCACAGCAGAAGCAGAGCTTGCCTTCACGCATATGGTCGATGCGTTTCGTGTGGTGACACATCGTATCCAGGAGGTATCTGCAGCAGCGGAGGAGATATCGGCGGGTTCCGAGGAAGCAGCAGCATCGGTCAACACGATCTCGCAAATTTCATCTAGCGTTTCAGATCATTCAGATGAAATTTACCGTTTGACAGGTGAACAGTCAAGCATGTTCCAGATGGTCGCACAGACGTCTACCCTGCTGAGGCAGCAAACGATTGAGTTGAGCGAAGCTGTAAGAAAAGTAAAGGTATAAGGGAAGCAAACAGCAAGCTGAATCCTTTTCAAATATGCAACACTCCGGTGCAAGCACCGGGGTGTTTTTTTAACACCCCAATTATGCCTCAGACCCTGTCATCATAACTGATCCAGCTCAATCGCCTGTCTGAAGCGTTGGGCAAAGCGCTCTGCGGCTGCAGCGACTTCCTTGGATTCGGTCTGTACGAAGCCGATTTGCATTTTAGGTTGGTCGATCGAGGCGATCTCTACCATTTTCGCAATGCCTTCTTTCCATAGCGGATGTTGGTGGAAGGAGAAGTCATGACCAATGGTGGCGGCAATATTGTTTCTTAGAACGGTGCTGATCGCTTCCGAGTTGTTCGTTTTGAACAGGATGGACAGAGGGCCATGATCATACGTGAATTCCTGAAGGAAATCTTCAATGAATCCATCACGATACAGAGCAAGCTTATGTTCTTTTAGTTGTTCGGGAGTAACCCGGTTAAGCTTGGCTAGTTCGGATTGGTGATGAGTGCATACAACCAGTTTGCCTGAATACATGGGACTGAAATGCAGTCCATCGAATTCCCGTAATTGTTTAGCGTAGATGGCGATGAAGCCCAGGTGGGTTCTGTTGTTACGGATGTCCTCAATAATTTCCATGGAACCTTTCTCTTCAATGGCAATATTCAATTGAGGGTGCTCGCGTTTCATATCTGCAGCCGTTTGCACAAGGTAAGGCATCACACTTGGAAAGGTGGCAACATGCAGGTCTCCGGTTAAATATGATGTCTCGGCATTCAGTGATTTTAATTCATCAATTCGCTGCAAAATATCGAGTGCCTTGGCAATAAACGGTTTGCCTTCAGGGGTGGGAAACGTCCCATGCCGCGAGCGTTCAAACAGAATCATACCCAGCTCATTTTCAAGACGATGCACAGATTGGCTGATCGCCGACTGAGTGACATGCAGATGCACCGAGGCAGCCGAGAACGATTGGGTTTTGGCAATTTCAACGACATATTCAAGCTGTTCCAGATTCATAGGTTCATCTCCGTTTTAGCATTAGTACAAGTAATATTAACATTAGTATCTATAAATATGAATAATACGTGAACAGCGATATAATTAATAGACAGTAGTTGAATTTCAGATATGGATAACATTAACCAAAGGGGATGTATCTCATGAAAGCAGCAGTCTGGTATGCCAAAAAAGATGTCCGGGTTGAAGAACGGGAAATACCGGTAGCCCAATCAGGACAAGTGAAAATTAAAGTCGAGTACGCAGGAATCTGCGGCAGTGATTTGCATGCTTACCATCATGGCGTAGGCATTCAGGAAGGGCAGAACCACCCGCTTTCAGGACAGAAAGCGCCGCTGACACTTGGTCATGAGTTTGCAGGAACGGTCAGTGAATTGGGAAGTGATGTAAGCGGTATCAGTGTAGGGGACCGTGTTGTTGTTGAACCGCTGTATCATTGCGGACAGTGTGAGTACTGTATTCAGGGGCGTTATAACCAATGTACCCAATTCGGATTTGTGGGACTGAACGGCGATGGTGGCTTTGCTGAATACGTTGTGGTTGAGGCGTATATGGTGCACCAATTGCCGGATAACGTATCCTTTGAAGAGGGCGCACTGGTTGAGCCTACAGCGGTAGCTTTTCATGCGGTTCGCCATAGCAAACTAAAAGTAGGTCAGAAGGTTGCTGTATATGGTGCAGGTCCGATTGGACTCCTGACGATCCTGTCAGCCAAAGCTGCAGGGGCTTCCACGATCTATGCAGTCGATGTATTTGAAGAACGCCTGAACCTGGCTGCCAAGCTGGGAGCCATTCCGGTGAATAGTGCCAAAGTTAATGCCACTGAAGTGATTTTGCAGCAGTCTGGCGGAATAGATGTAGCATATGAAGCGGCAGGTGTACAGCCAACCATGGATAGTGCCGTAGCCGTGATCAAAAAAGGTGGAGAAGTTGTTGTCATTGCAGCAATTCCGAATCCACTTCAGGTGAATTTCTTCGACCTGTTAGTGAAAGAAGCGAACCTGACAGCAACGCTGGCCTACCGTCATATCTTCCCTGAAGTCATCTCGTTGATTGCTGAGGGAGCACTTGATGTGAAGCAGGTGATCACCAGAAAAATCAAGCTGGACGACATCGTTCAGGAAGGACTTGAACTGCTCATGACCGACAAGAGCCATGCGAAAATTCTGGTGGAAATCGGCGGTTAATAGTGTGGAAAATGGTGCGAATAGCATTTGCTGCTCGATTTCGATTCTTTAGCTTAGAATAACGCTAAAAAGGGATACCCTCCGTCATGTTCATGACCGATGGGCATCCCTTTTTTGTGCTATCCTCGCTGATTACCATTTGCAAGAGTTATGAATCATAACGGTAGCAGATTGCTTTCCCTCCACCACTCTCGGAACTGAATTCCGGATCTTCTACAAAACCGAAACGTTCATATAATCGAATTGCGTTGACCATCTGGCCGCCCGTATATAAATACACCGTATTTTTGCCCATGTCTTTGGCAGATTCAACACATTGTTGAAGCAATTCTCTGGCAATACCGTGACCTCTCCACTTGGGATCAACGCCCAACAGTCGAATAAACGGATAATCAATAGGCAACTCGAAGTTTGGGTAAGCCTTATGCGCGGTCTCAAACAATTGGACTGTTCCAACAATCTGATTATCCATTTTGGCAATCCATAATTGCTTGATATAAGGATTGCTCGGCGATTCCCGAATATCCTTCAAATAATGTTCCCATTGTTCCTGTGTTTGGAATGTGTCCCGGTACTCGGAGTAACTTTCAATGAGAATATGTACAATTTCTTCATGGTCAGCTTCTGTAGCGGGATGAATCGTTACTGCCGTTGTCATCTCAAGTTCTCCTTCTGATCTTGGTTTGATAATAGATATAGTTGACTTGAATTGTATCACACCTGATGGTACTGGATTAATTCAAATTTTCTATATATGACTCATGAAATTCTATGAGTTGGTATATCCGCACAAGCATATCCAAAGTTCGCACGTATTTGGTTCATTATAGGCGGTTGAGCTGTGTGGAATACAAATTATTGCGATATTCGGTGGGGGTATTGCCCTCGTATTGCTTGAACATGCGCAGGAAGAGTTTGTAATCGGAAAAACCGCATTGTCCCGCTATTTCTTTTACACTGGCATTGGTATTGAGCAGCATCTGCTTGGCCCGGCGAATCCGTTCCGTGAGGATATAGGTTTTGAGGCCAATGCCTTTCTCGCGTTTCACCATTTTGGAGATATAGTCCTTGTTAAAATTAAAAGTCTCGGCAATCTTGCCAACTGTAATGTCAGTATGCAGATGAATATCCACCCACTTGCAGATGTGGTCAACGATCGCATTGTGCGGTCGATAACCCGCCTGTGTGTTGCGTTCCAGTTCTTTGAGCAGCAGCAGCAATGCCGCGTCTGCTTCTTCCGGCGAGAACGATGAACTATGAAGTAACTGCTTGAACAGCTGATTGGCCGTGGACGGTACCTGAATGGTCGCATGGGTGGGATACTGGTCGAACTCTTCCTCAATCGAATCATAATGAACCCAGTAAAAGCTGACGGGAGCATCGCTGACCTGATAGCCGTAATGGGTGCGTCCAGCCCTCAGAAACAGCAGATCATTTGCACGAACCACGAACTGTTCTTCCTCCTCCGCAATGTACATCTCGCCTTCTAGCATCAAAATGACCTCATGAACAGGCATGCTGCGCTTCATGTGGCTCCAATTGCCTTCGGATATGAACTTGCCGCACAGGTAATGTTCCAATCGCTTTTGCATAGGACGGATTTCTCCACCTTTTCTTGGATTATGAGTCTGATGTAGTTGTATTTTATTTGATAATATGAGGATATTCAAGGCCTGTATGAAGAAAGATCGCAAGGGATGCATGAATCGCAACACGGATTTTACCCTTTTTACATCCATATAAGTACTTCTAAATATCCACTATATACCGAGGAGGAGCGAGCAGAATGATTGAAACCAAAAAGGGATTTCTGGGACCTGAGCATGTAGATCTGTTAAATGGCGTTTTTCAAACGTCACAGGAAGTTGGAGAAAAGTATTTGTTATCTTTGGACATTGACCGTTTTCTGGCACCATGTTTTGAGGCCCATGGGTTACCTGCGAAAAAGGAACGGTACGCGGGTTGGGAGGCACGTTCCATCAGCGGGCATTCTCTTGGACACTATTTGTCTGCCCTGGCAGTGACTTATCAGGCGACAGGTAATGAAACGTTAAAGCAAACGCTGGATTATGCCGTTTGCGAGCTTGCCTCCATTCAACAGCATACAGGCAGCGGGTATATCGGCGGATTGTCCGAAGAAGCCTTCCACATTGCATTTCGGGCAGAACATATCGGCGGTTTCAACATCGGCGAATACTGGGTGCCTTGGTACAGCGTACACAAAATCTATCGCGGGCTAATTGACGCCTACAAACTAACGGGTAATCAACAGGCGCTTGAGGTGGTAACACGGTTTGCTGATTGGGCGGTGGACGGTCTAAACCCGATGACAGAAGATCAGATGCAAGTCATGCTTCAATGTGAACACGGCGGCATGAATGAAGTATTTGCACACTTGTATGGAATCACGGGGAAATCTGTATACCTTGAGATAGCCAACAAATTCACACATCAATTGATTCTGGAACCGTTGGAACACAAACAGGACGATCTTCAGGGCAAACATGCGAATACGCAGATTCCGAAAGTCATCGGTGCAGCCGAAATCTACAACCAGGACCATAACCATGAGAGTTACCGGACAGCGGCGGAGTTTTTCTGGGAGACCACGATTCATCACCGTTCTTATGTATTTGGGGCTACGAGCATTTCGGAGCATTATGAAGCGAAAGACATGGAGAGCCTGGGCATCAAAACCGGAGAGAGCTGCTGTACCCACAACATGATGCATCTGACGAAGCAGCTCTACACCTGGAATCCGGACAGTGCCTACATGGACTATTATGAAAATGCGATCTACAACCACATCCTGGGCACACAGGACCCGGACACAGGGAACAAAACGTATTTTGCATCCACGCTGCAAGGTCACTACAAAATTTACGGTACTCACGATACCGCCTGGTGGTGCTGCACAGGATCTGGCATGGAGAACCCGGGCAAATACGCCGAGGCAATCTATTTCGAGGATGAGCAGGATCTGTACGTTAACCTGTATATCGCTTCCCAGCTGGACTGGAGATCCCAAGGCATATCGCTGAAGCTCGAAACCGACTTTCCTTACTCGGAAAAGGTAACCCTTATGATCACCGAAGGCAGTGCCTCGGCCAATCTTAGACTACGTGTGCCCTCATGGCTGCAGGAGCCAATGACGGCAACGGTCAACGGGGATACGGCTTATCCGCATACCCGGATGGAACCCGGATACCTCAACATCGAGCGCACATGGACCGCTGGCGATGTCATTACAATCACGCTGCCGATGTCGCTCCACCAATACACGTCCCGGGATGATGCACACAAGGTGGCATTCCTGTACGGCCCGATTGTACTGGCAGGCGCTTTGGGAAGCGAAGGGCTGCCCGAGGATACTATCGTGGACGAAACGGCACTGAATCCCAAAACTGCACCTGTACCTGTAATCTGGACAGAGCAGGAGGATGTGCGCGAGTGGATCAAGGTGGTGGACGCAAGTACGTTGACGTTTGAGATCAGCAAGGACGTCACCTCGGATGGCAACCCGGTGAAACTGATCCCGTTCTATGATGTGCATCATGAGTTCTATACGGTCTATTGGCCGTTTAACGATGAAGGCGATGCACTGGAGAAGGAATTGAATGATATCACCATCGACAGGGTGCAGCCCGATGGTCAGCAGGATGAGATTGGACATCAGCTGGATAGCAATTGCCGTGCAGAACATCATAACGGTTCCTATACAGACAGCCGCAACAAGCTGCATATGTGGCGGGAAGCTTTTGGTGTCAGCGGGGCTTACTTCAGCTACCAGCTGGCGGTGGATGGTTCTGCATCAAACTATGTATGCGTGGCATACTGGGGCGGGGATCATTCTCCTTTTGAACGGGAAGGAACACTGCATGAGAGAATATTTAGTATCGCCGTCGATGGAAATGTGGTCGGTGAACAGCGGATTCATATGAACAAGATCGGAGAAGTATTCTACGTTACCTATGATATCCCAGAGACGGTTACGTCAGGTAAAGACAGTGTGCAAGTTGCATTCCAGGCGTTGGACGACAATGGATGTGCCGGGAAAGTCGTGGAGGTACGCACAACGCGCAGCAAACCGGAATCCATTTTTTCGTAAAAGAGGTATTGTATGAAATTGGGCAAACACATTGGTATAATAATAGCAAACTGCTGATTAGGTAAAAGAGGAGGTTGGAAGTGTGGCCAAACCGGATAATAAAGGCATCTATAGTTTTCAGGATTGGTTAACTTGGGAGGGTGCATGGGAGTTAATTAACGGCAAAGCGTTCAATATGTCTCCAGCACCCACCTCAGTACACCAGTTTATTGTGGGTGAGCTGCACTTCTCCTTGGGTACTTTTTTTCAGAATCGGAAATGTATCGTATTTGTTGCTCCCTTTGACGTGTATTTCAGCGAGAATGAACAGTATGACGTACCTGACCATGTTGTCCAACCGGATTTATCGGTGGTTTGTTCCAAAGACCAAATATCCAAAAATGGCTGTCAAGGTGCGCCGTCTCTAATCATAGAAGTACTGTCTCCATCAACTGCGCTGAAGGATTTTAACGAGAAGTTTAATCTGTATCAGAAATATGGTGTGAATGAATACTGGATTGTTGACCCTGGCAATCAGACCGTTCATGTGTACACATTGGAAGAAGGCAGTTACCAGAACCGTCATCTGTACACGGAGCAAGAGACGATTCAATCGGTGTTATATCCGGAACTTGATATTCCGCTTCGGAGTTTATTCAAGCTGAATTAGATTAGACAACATCATCATCACTCCGACGCTGGCGTCCGGGTGTTTTTTTGCTTTTTATCGAATAAGCCCTATATAAAAAATGACACGCACTGCAAATTTCCACGTATTACCTGATAACATTTCTTTTTCCGCTACCGATTCATCAAGACACCAGGCTCATTTCCCAGAGGTTACAAAATCTTATCCACGTTGTCCCTGTAAAGATGAAATGGGATAAGCCCATGCCACGTATATTATGAATATCCATATTAATCCACCCGAATGCGGCAACATCATGTACAATGAAATAAAGTTCCAATGGTAAATATCGACATAAAGGTCCAGCACATAGCGCGAAAGGAGGTCTGATGATTTACATGATAAAGTACATAAAACTGCTGGGGCTGATCTTCGGCGTTGTGGTCATGAATGTTCTGCTGTTCTCACCAGGATTCATCGGACTGGAGTTTGGCGGGGGAGCATTTACGACAGCGCTCTCGGTGACATTTCTGTTCGGCAGCGTGATGGCGCTCTTCTATGGAAGCTACACCTTGTTGTTCAGACAGCCAGTAGTCTTGCCCGTGAAGCATATCGAAACCCATGAAGATTATGTGGAAGCGTTATCCTTTTATCGTCGCATTAAAGTGCTTGAGGAAGATATCACATTGGGATTATCCCAACTGAGCCGCATGAAGAAAAAGAAGGAAACCCTCCTGAACGTGCTGAATCAACGATTTGATCCGGGGGAACTAAGCTACAAGAAATTTGCTTCGGTCACCCTCGAAGTGGAGAAGCTGTTATACCTCAACATCCGAAGTGTACTTAACCGACTCAATGTGTTCGATGAAGCGGAGTACGCCAGCCTGATGAAGTCCAAATCCGCAACACTTCCCCAGAAGCTCTTTCAGGAAAAGACCAAAGTATATAACGACTATCTGAGCTATGTGAAAAACTCGCTTCATACCAATGAGGAAATTCTCTTGAAGCTCGACCAGTTGATGCTGGAAATCTCCCGCCTGGACAGCTTTGAAGCTGGCGATATCGAACAGATGCCTTGTATGCAGGAAATTGACCAATTAATCAAGCACACCAAATTATACAGACAGTGAGGGGTTGTACGTATGGCGAAGAAGGGAAAGTTTTTTTTCATATCGATCTTGATGTTGGTGCTCGTGTTCGGCTTAGTATATGCAGGCATTACGCTGACGTCGAACGTTGGTAAATCCAGTACACAGGTCACGACAGAGAATGCAGGCAAAGAGTTAGGCAAGCTGTATGCGGACATTGCTCCGGCAACGGCTGAACCCGTGAAGGGACAGATTGATCTCGATCCGGTGGATGTGGCTGAATCACTGCCGGACATCTCCAAATTTCCGATCACGGTCGAGAATACATCGAATGATTATGTAGAGATCTTTTCTTCCATCGAAAAGGCGGGAACCGGAGCGGATGGCTGGTTAACCGAAGTAACCGAAGAGTTCAACAAGGCTAACATTACCGTTGGCGGCAAACAGGTTTCGGTGAAATTACGCAATATCGCATCCGGAACGGCTGCCGATTATATCAAGTCAGGCAAATATGTGCCTGATGCGTATACTCCCTCGAATGAGTTATGGGGCGAGATGGTAGCCGCAAGTGGTGTGAAGACCGATCTGGTATCCAAAAGATTGGTGGGGAACGTCCCCGGTATCGTCATCTCCAAAGCCAAATATGATGCGCTGGTCGACACGTATGGCTCAGTTAATGTAAAAACCGTGACCGAAGCGATTGCGAACAATGAGCTCGCGATGGGGTACACCGATCCGTTTGCCAGCTCTACGGGGCTGAACTTTCTCGTGACGGCACTGAACACATACGACAGCTCCAATCCGCTCGGAGAGAAAGCTATTGAGGGTTTTGAGAAGTTCCAAGCGAACGTACCGTTTACGGCTTCCACAACCATTCAGATGCGTGAGGCAGCCAAGTCAGGGCGACTGGACGCATTTGTACTGGAATACCAGACTTACGTAAACACCGCAGATCTGAAAAGCGGATACGTCTTTACACCTTTTGGCGTAAGACATGACAGTCCGCTATATGCATTGGGGCAATTGCCGCAGAACAAGCAAGAGATCATTAAAAAGTACGCGGAATTCGTAACACAAGCGAAGTATCAGCAATCGGCTGAGGAATTCGGCTTCAACGGATTGCAGGATTACAAGTCCGAATTGAACACAGTGGATGGTGGCACCTTGTTGTCCGCTCAGAAAGTATGGAAAGAGAAAAAGAACGGCAGTAAACCCATTGCAGCCGTATTTGTAACCGACGTTTCCGGAAGTATGGACGGCGAACCGCTGAACCGACTTAAGGAATCATTACGCAAAGGCCAGAAGTTCCTGGGCACAGATAACAGTATCGGCCTCGTCTCCTACTCTAGTGGAGTAACTGTGAACCTGCCGATTGCCAAGTATGATACGAATCAGCAGTCCATGTTTGTCGGTACGGTGGATAGCCTGCAAGCGGGTGGTGGTACGGCAACCTTCGATGGAATCGTTGTGGCGATGAAGATGCTGGAAGATTATATGGCTACTGATCCAAATGTGAAGCCGCTGATCTTTGTCCTAAGTGATGGAGAGACCAACGAAGGTCATACACTGAAGGATATTCGTGATCTGGTCGAGACGTACAAAGTGCCAATCTACACGATCGGTTATAACGCGGACATCAAGGCGCTGGAGAGCATCTCCAGCATTAACGAAGCGGCGAGCATTAACGCGGATACCGACGATGTGGTGTACAAAATCGGTAACCTGTTCAACGTGCAGATGTAGCACATGTATTGCACTCGAAGTGACCTAATGTAAGGTTCATTATTCCATTTATATAGCACGTAATTGAAGGGGGAACTTGGATGTCGTTTTCGATGGAGATACCTAGCCAGAAGGAAATTCAGAAGGTGATTGAGGAGGAAATAAAGCCCGTACCTGCCGAGGTGGCGGAGCTGCAGCAAGTCGCAAATGCCAACGTGGAGATGATCATGACACTGGATCTCGAATCGTTGGAGAAACGCAAGGAGATTCTGCAATCCATTGACGGTTTTGGCATGAACACGATGAGATCCTCTTCCGAGAAAAACGCGTTGCTTCAAGTCTCCGTTGGACATCTGTCCAAGACGGGAGACGAGGGCGGTCAGGTCGCCAAAGGCTTGACCGAGCTGCATATGCAACTGAAGGATCTCGACCCGAGCGTGGTCGATTTCGCCAAGACCGGATTCCTCGGCAAATTGTTCAATCCGCTGCGGGCCTATTTTCTGAAATACCAGAAGGCTGACGCGGTCATCGCCGACATTGTGACCTCTCTGGATAAAGGCAGAGCGACCTTGAGAAATGACAATACAACCCTGGAGATTGAACAGCAAAATCTGCGGGAACTCACCAAACGACTGCAAAAGGAAATTCAGCTGGGTGTGCTGATGGATGAGTCGATTGACGCACAGATCGAAGCAGCCAAAGTCCGCAACGAGGACCCGGAGAAAGTCCGTTTTATCACGGAAGAAGTGCTTTTCCCGCTTCGTCAGCGGGTTATGGACTTGCAGCAAATGCTGGTGGTGAACCAGCAGGGCATCATGGCGATTGAAGTTGTCATCCGGAATAACAAGGAATTGATCCGCGGTGTGGATCGGGCCAAAAATGTAACGATCTCGGCCTTGAAAATTGCCGTCACCGTCGCGAGTGCACTTTACAATCAGAAGATTGTATTGCAGAAAATTGAACTGCTTAACCGGACGACCAACGACCTGATCGCAGGTACGTCCAAAATGCTCAAGGATCAAGGCATTGCCATCCAGAAGCAGGCTTATGAGGCCAGCATTTCGGTTGATACGATGAAGCAGGCGTTCACAGATGTGTTGTCCGCGCTCGACTCCATCAGTGTCTATAAGCAGGAGGCACTGCCACGGATGCGGGAGACCATCAATCAGTTCCGTGAACTGGCGGATACCGGGGAACAGCAGATTCAGCGGTTGGAGAAAGGGCAGAAGCTGGGGCTGTAGTCTGAATGGAAGTCAGAAGAACACAAGAAATTTGTACGCATGACATCAAAAAACGGTTGAACACAGATAAACTCTGGTTCAACCGTTTTTTTTTGATTCCATTTTGAGGATATAAAGATTCCCAATGGACATATACACGAAAGCCATACATCTACTAGTTAGGTCAAATCACGTTGAATATAGAGGACGTAGGGGATCAGCAGGAGAAGCAGAGCCAGTGAGGCGATCAAGGCAAGAAGCAGGCTTCCTTGGGTTAGTAGCAGTGCTCCCAGAGCTGCACCGATCACAAATATAACCCAGGACAGGGCGAGTACTGCCCATTCGGAAGCAGGAGCCTTACCCCGAACCGCTTTGGCCAGTGCCTGTCCTACTCCGAATAATGTGCCTGTTACAAATCCTTTGCCCACATCAGCATGAGCAACCATCTGGTGCATGGTGTTTTGCATGCCCATGGCGATGGCAATCGGGAAAAGCACACTCTGTGTATGGAGGAACAGCAAGAATACAATGGCGCCGGCAAACAGCAGGGATTCAAAGCCCAAGATGCCCGCCAGTCGCCATTTTCCCGATCGGTCCGTGATCAGGGTACCGATAAAGGCGCCTACAACGAATAAAAAAATGACCAGACCTATATTCGTTAATACAGCGCTGTCTCCCTCAAATAGCGCGATGCCAAGCTTGGTACTGTTACCACTCATGAAAGACAGATAGATTTTCCCCAGCTGCAGATAGCCGACCGCATCAATGAAACCGGAGATCAGCACAAGTACACATGACAGCAGAAGCCGGGAAAGACCCGGCTCCAGTCGTTCTACAGTATGTCCCACACGTTTGCGGTCACTGGTCGAATCGGAAGCAGAAGCCATGATGTCCAACCCCTTTTCCATGATAATGGATTGGTTCCGTGGTATATGACAGATGGATCACTAACCCAAACTTAAATTCCATAGTTCCGGTAGTAGTTGGACTATGACTTCGGCTTATTCGGGTCCGGTGCGATAAAAAGGGTGTCGTTCGGAAGCTGTTCGGCTTCCTCTTTGGACATTTCCAGATTGGTGGACAGCACATCATCCGGATTGCCTGCGAGCCACTCGCTCAGATCAATAGCTTCATAGTGTCCGTTGTTGAACCCGATTAACACACGGCAGACCTCATCTCCCGTATTTTTGATATAGTGACCTGCGCCCATCGGGGCATAGCCCACATCCCCTGCTTCGAATTGCTCTGTCACTGCATGACCTTCTGCAAGAAATACCGTCATTTCGGCAGTGCCGCTAATGTAATACTGCCATTCGTCAGCGTTGGGATGCCAATGCATCTCTCGTAATGCGCCTGGTTGCAGCTCGATCAATGATCCGGCCATCGTGGTGGAGATTGGGAAATCTTCGACAGTAACCGTGCGCTGGGTTCCGCCGCCTGGCGCACGTCTTGGCTGCTTGGCATGCAGCGGGTATCGGTGGGGTGTCGTTAGCTCCGAATTGCGGCGATAGGTTCCAGAAGAGGAGCTGTCATTGGGGACAGGCCCTTTGACGAAATAAGCTTCTCCCTGAGGCAGCTTGGCTGCGCGCTCCGGGGTAATCCCGAGATTCTGGGCAACAATGTTGTTCGGTGTATGAGACAGGAAATCGGTAATGCTGAACGTATGATCTTCCGAGAAATCGCCATTATCAAAAATCAGAATAAAATGGCACTCGTCCGGTCCCAATCCCTGAATGGAGTGTCCGTAACCACGTGGGAAATACCACACATCTCCTGGCTCAAAAGTATCGGTGTACGCATGTCCGTCCGGATGAATGACGGTGGTGCGACAGGAGCCGCTGATCACATAAGCCCATTCTGCTGCATTGGCATGCCAGTGCAATTCACGCATGCCTCCCGGTTCCAGGCGCATGGATACGCCGGCTATTCCAATGGACGCAGGAAAATCCCGAACGGAAGCACCGCGGGTAATACCGCCAGGGCCCGTACGGGGTTCTTTTTGTTCAAGCCGATATTTGAAAGATGTCATCATGATTCCTCCTCATATTATATTAGGTACACATGTAAATAGTTAAATATGGCGTTCATATCTTTTACCCATATTTTACGAAACTATTCAATTGATTCCTGATTAATATGAGAAAGAAGGGAGATTTTCATTCAACCTCTATCGTTGGTCAGTATGCACATGTTGTACTCAAGGTGCCTTATGATTGGTGTAACACACCATATTGCCAGGTTTAAAATTAATGATTTTAAATAACTCATCTGCCATATAAGCGGGAGTATGTTTGAAATCCTGTCGAATCCATTCAATAATCATGCCAAAGATCGCATGGGATTGATAACTTGCCAGCAGCTCGCGATTGATGTGGGACGGAAATATTTCGTTCAGGTCCTGAAGGGCAAGGTCACGCAGAACATCGCAGATCATTTGCTGAAAATTGGACGATGCCTCCGATTTCACGACAAGGGTGTAGAATTGCGCATGCTGATGCACATGTTCGAATATTTTGATTGCAGAAGAGGGCATATGACTTACTTCAAATATTTCTTTATCCAGATAAGGCTCACGATAGGAGAAGACCAGATCCTTAATGATGTCATCGATGATCTCATTGAACAGGTCTTCTTTGTATTGATAGTGTCTGTAAAACGTTCCCCGATTCAGATCAGCCAGCTGCACGATATCGGTAATGGAGATTTCCTTAAATGACTGCTTTTGCATTAATTGAATAAGGGCATCCTTCAGCGCCGCTTTGGATTTCTTGATTCTTCGATCCATGGAACTCGGAAGTTCGGTCATATGCAGTACTCCTCATAAATAGGTATTTTAAGATAAAGTACATTCAGAATTAGAAGTGTTGATTAACGTACAATTGGGCAAGCTTTTACTGATTGAACAGGAATGCTATGACTTATTATACTAAGGATAAGAGTTAATGAACATTTGTTTGTTAACTTATTGTAAACGAATACATGGAGGATGATACAACATGAGACTTCAAGATAAAGTTGCTGTAGTAACAGGTGCGGGTTCCGGCATGGGCAAAGCAATTGCAACACTGTACGCGCAAGAAGGTGCTAAGGTGGTTGTATCGGATATCAATGAGGCTTCAGCACAGGCGGTTGCTGAGGATATCAAAGCAAAAGGTGGAGAAGCGACGTTTGTGGTTGCCAATGTTGCGAAGGAAGAGGATATTCAGAACCTGATCGATACGACGGTTAATACCTATGGAACAGTGGATATTCTGGTCAATAATGCAGGCATTATGGACAGTATGGAACCAGCTGGCGACATTGTGGATGACAAGTGGGAGCGGATCTTTGCAATCAACACAACAAGTGTCATGCGTGCTACCCGCAAAGTGCTACCTATCTTCCTAGAAAAACAAAAAGGAGTTATTGTCAACATCGCCTCAGCAGGCGGATTGCATGGTGCACGTGCAGGCGCGGCTTACACGGCTTCCAAACACGCAGTGGTTGGATTCACCAAAAATACAGGCTTCATGTATGCCGAACAAGGCATTCGTTGTAACGCAATTGCTCCAGGAGGGGTGGCGACCAACATTAGTTCGTCCATGACCGGAATAAATCCATTTGGTGCAGGGCGACAACAGCTGGGCATGGCGATCAACCCACGCGTAGGAACTAGTGAAGAAATTGCACAGGTGGCCCTGTTCCTTGGTTCGGACGAATCCAGCTTTGTGAACGGAACGGTCGTAACGGCAGATGCAGGATGGAGCTCTTACTAATCCGTCGTTAATAACTGAAATATGCAAAGAAGCTCATACCCGTGTATGGGCTTCTTTGCATGTCCACAACAGGCGAGAATGTGGGACATCAGACCAGTAGGACAAACGTTTGCACAAACATGTCTACGCATTCCCGGATAATGTAAACAGGGACGAATCCCGAACAATCAAGCGGTGCGGAATAATAACCGGATTTTGAGGCAGGTGTTCACCATTCAGGATTTTTAACAATACCTGAACCGCAGTATAGCCCAGCTGATAAGTTCCGATATCAATGGAACTGAGCGGCGGCGAAGCGAGTTCCGACAAGGCAATATTGTTGAAGCTCACGACACTTATATCTTCAGGGACGTTATAACCCAACTCGGCCAAAGCGCGGAGTACTCCAAAGGCAACATTGTCGTCAATAACAACGAGGGCGGTTGGTCTGTCCGGTAGTGACATGAACAGGGACATGGCCCGGAAACCGCTCTCCTGCAGGAATTCTCCTTCCACGATCCAATCATTGTTAGCGTCAAGACCCGCTTCTTCAAGCGCGTTTTTGTATCCTCGCATGCGATCATGAGACAACGTCAGATCGGGTGGCCCGCTGACAAATCCGATGCGTTTATGTCCTTGGGCAATCAGATGCGTAGTTGCATCGAATGCCGTCTGCACATTGTTATTGTCCACCATCGGCGCATTGGGATGCGTTTCGCTGCGTCCAATCAGCACAAAAGGAAACTTTTCCGCCTCCAAAAACGAAATAATCGGATCTTCCCTTTTGGAGCCAAGCAGCAAAATGCCATCCACGCGTCGCCCATGTACCAGGCGGGATATGGCATTCAATTCATCGCTGGAAGACGTTTCGGTGGAGAGAAGAAGTTCATAATTCATGCGAGTGGCATGCGTAATGATTCCCCGAAGCAATTCTCCGAAAAAGTAGTTCTGAAACAGCTCTTCAGCAGGTCGGGGCAGCATGATACCCAGGGTTTGAGTCGTTTTGGAAACAAGGCTTTTGGCCATCATATTTGGATGATAATTCATTTCTTTCATGATTTGCTTCACTTTGAGTGACGTTTCCGAACTGATTCTGGGATGGTTGGAAATAACCCGTGAGACCGTAGAAGGGGATACACCCGCCAATTTGGCAATATCTTTGATTGTAATCATGTGAAAAATCCCTTCTGTACAAGCATTTCAACATGTCTCCTATGTTAATTCAAAGACTTCGATAAATCAATTGCTAACTGCATCCTGGTGAAGAGGGGAAAGCAAAATAAAGGAAGACGGCGGGAGATCAAGCAAATCGGAAATTACAGGGACATAAGCCACAAAAGTGAAGGAAAATGGACGAAAATGACTTGTGCAAACGTTTGTGCAAATAAAGTTCGCTATTGTATGATGTGATTGTTATTATAGCGCTTACATGGCTTGAATCAACATACTTCCTAGATAATTCATCCCGATTACATAAGGATTGTACCAATCTGAGGTTAATATGAGCAAACGTTTGTATTGCATTCAAACGGAACCACGCCAAACTTCGGAATACAGGAACAGTACACAGAAAAACGGGTGAAAAGCGCGAGTACAGCATCGATCATGACTACGAAAAGGGGGAAATTCAATGAGAAAATGGCAGCAAGCAGCACTTGCAGGATTCATGGCACTCACACTTACCGCATGTTCAAGTGGAGGTGGAGGCGCTGCGCCAACCACAACGGACAGCGGTGAGACTGGAGAAACAACAGTGACCGCGGAAAATATTCAGCCAGAAGAGGGCGCGAGCCTTGTTATATGGGAGGATAAAAATCAGCGCAGCTTTATCGAGGAACGGGCGAAGAAATTTGAAGAGGAGTACGGCGTATCTGTAAAAATCGAGGAATTGCCGCCGACCGATCAAGTGACCAAGCTCACAACGGACGGACCCGCGGGATTGGCTGCGGATGTAGTCGTGTTCCCGCATGACAAGATTGGTAGCGCCTCAGAAGCGGGACTGATCTTGCCAAATGATATTTTTGAGCAACAGACCACGCAATCCACCAGTGACAATGCGGTTAAAGCCGTAACCTTTAAAGACATCTTATATGGCTATCCCTACAGCGTAGAAACCTATGCGTTGTTCTACAACAAAAAGCTTTATCCCGAAGCACCGAAATCATTTGATGACATTATCAGCTTTGCCAAAACCTTTAATGACACCAAAAACAACAAGTACACTCTGATGTGGGAGCTCCAGCAGTTCTATTACAACTTTGCTTATCTGGCTTCCCAGGGCGGATATATCTTTGGCGATGAAGGCATGAACAGCGAGGATATTGGCCTCAATAATGAGGGAGCCATCAAGGGCGGTCAGTTCTTGCAAACGCTGAAATCGGAAGTACTGCCTGTGAAAATGGGCGATGTGAACTATGACATCAAGAAAGGTCTCTTCTCAAGCGGGAAACTGGCCATGGATATTAACGGACCTTGGTCCATCGCCGATTATCGCAATGCCGGCATTGACTTCGGGGTTGCTCCACTCCCGGCAATTGAAGGCAAACCGATGACCTCCTTCTCTGGAGTCAAGGCATATTACGTCAATGCATTTACAACCTATCCGAATGCTGCCAAGCTGTTTGCAGCTTATCTCTCCAGTGCCGAATCCCAAATGGTCAACTTTGAGCTGAACGGAACTCTCCCGGCCAATAAAGACGTGGCAGCAGATCCGAAGATTCAGGGGGATGAAATCACGAAGGCATTCCTTGAGCAATTCAACAACTCCACCCCAATGCCTTCGCTTCCTGCCATGGATAGCGTATGGGGTCCCATCAGCGCGGCAATTACCGACATATGGGATGGAGGCAAGGATGTGAAAACCTCTCTGGATAACGCAGTCAACCAAGTCAAGGAGAGCCTTGCAACTGTCCAATAAAAAAAAGAAAGAGCAGGTGCAGAGGAAGTCAACATATCCTCTGCACTCTGCTATAACTGATCGGTAACTTCGCTTGCCGGGAAGGAGTAGGAATGAATGAAACAACAGCATGTTCCAGTCACTGTTAAACCGAATCGAGAAAGACAGCATCGCATGACAGCGGCTGTGTTGTCCCTTGTCCTGCAAGGACTTGGACAGTTGTATAACCGTCAATGGATTAAGGGAATCTGTTTTCTGATCCTAGAGGGAGTGGGACTCGTATATCTGATTCCCCGTTTGAATCAGGCTGTATGGGGCGTATGGACGCTGGGCGAGCAGACGCAGCGTTTCGTCAAGGTCAATGGATCAACGGTGCTGCAGCAGGGCGACCATTCCATCTTTTTGCTGCTCAATGGAATCATAGTACTTTTGGTATTTTTCGTTTTTCTTCTTCTGTATATTTTCAATATCCGGGATGCGTACATCACGGGAAAATTAAGAGAGGAAGGTAAGCAGGCCACTGGAGCTTCTGCTTCCCTGAGATATCTGCTCGATAAACAATTTCCGTATCTTTTCTTATCCATCCCTGCGCTCGGCATCCTGTTTTTCACCATTATGCCGATTTTGTTTACGATTACCCTGGCCTTCACCAATTACTCGGCACCGGATCATATTCCCCCTGCCAAGCTGGTGGATTGGGTCGGTTTCAAGACTTTCACGGATCTCATCCAGCTTAAATCGTGGAGCCATACCTTTTTTGGGGTATTAACGTGGACTGTGATTTGGGCCATTCTGGCAACGGTCACCACGTATTTCGGCGGGGTGCTGGTTGCACTTCTCATCGAGCAGAAGGGTATTCGCTTCAAAAAGGTGTGGCGGACGATATTCATTCTTCCTTATGCGATTCCACAGATTATCTCACTGCTCCTAATGCGTAACCTGTTCAACGGACAGTTTGGTCCCATTAATACGTATATGAAGGCTTTTGGCCTTGAGGGATTGCCATGGTTAACCGATCCATTCTGGGCAAAAGTTACAGTCGTCATTGTAAACATGTGGATCGGAATCCCGGTCAGCATGGTGCTCATACTGGGCGTGCTGACGGCGATTCCACGGGATTTGTATGAAGCGGCTGAGGTGGACGGTGCGTCCGGCTTTCAGAAGTTCCGCATCATTACGCTTCCTTTTATCATGTTCGCTACAACTCCGGTGCTCATTATGCAATTTGCCGGGAATTTCAACAACTTCAATGTCATCTTCCTGCTGACGAACGGTAATCCGCTGCGTGGTGATTATCAGTATGCGGGATCAACTGACCTTCTCGTGACCTGGTTGTACAAACTGACGTTGGATAACAACAAGTTCAATATGGCTTCGGCGGTCGGCATTATTATTTTCCTGATTATTGCGTCGTTCTCCATCTGGAATTTCCGTCGTTCCAAATCGTTCAAGGAGGAGGACATGATTCAATGAAAAAGCGCAACAATCCCATGCGTCTGACGATCAGCTATGTGCTGCTGGTTATCATTGCAATCGTATCGGTGTATCCCGTCTTGTGGATATTTCTCTCGTCACTGCGTCCAGGTGCGGCCCTGTTCAGTGAACGTCTGTGGCCTGAAGCGTTCACGCTGGCACATTATGGGGAACTGTTTAACAACCCATCGTTCATGTATGGAACGTGGTATCTGAACACGTTGAAGATCGCTTTTTTCACGATGATTTTCTCAACGCTCATGGTCACTTTGGGCATGTATGCATTATCCCGGTTCCGGTTTCGCGGTCGCAAGACCATTCTATCCACCATGCTGATCCTCGGGATGTTCCCCAGCTTCATGAGCATGATTGCCATTTATATTATTTTGCTTCAGATCAAATTGCTGGACACTCATGCCGCGTTGATTCTGGTCTATTCGTCTGGGGCCGTGCTGGGTGGATTTATTGTCAAAGGGTTCTTTGATACCATCCCGCGCAGTTTGGATGAAGCAGCACGAATTGATGGTGCCAGTCATCTGCGTGTGTTCACCAGCATCATTTTGCCGTTGTCCCGGCCAATGCTGACCTATGTAGCCTTAACCAGCTTCACCGGTGCGTGGATGGACTTTATCTTTGCTCGGCTGGTACTGCGGACGAAAGAGAACTGGACACTTGCAGTTGGCATGTGGGATCTGGTGAGCCGCTATCAGGACAGTAACTTTACGATGTTTGCTGCTGGGGCGGTACTGATCGCTATTCCGATTACGTTGTTGTTTGTATTCCTGCAACGCTTCCTTGTGCAGGGGTTGACCTCTGGCGCCTCCAAAGGATAAAAGGAAAAACAATTAACCGCATAGACAGCCTGTAGAACATACCCAGGCCACCAATCAGGCGCTTCTGAGAGGTTCCATTCATCGCTGGAACTGCTTCGGAAGCGCCTGCCTGCTGTTTGAGATCCGAATGACAAGAGGAGGAAAAGATCGATGGGAACGCTACAGTCCCCAGAACCGGAATTGGGGCCAAACGGGGCTCGTGCTGCTGCGGAGAGTCAGAAAATGGTAAGCAAGGCGCTTTGGCGCAATGTTGCTTATCGCAGAATTTTGTGCGGCTATGGGATCTCCGTATTTGGTGATTGCTTCAACGGCATTGCCATCAGTCTGTGGGTGTTGCAGACCACGGGAAGTGCGAAGAGCATGGCAGCTGTACAAGTATGTAATATGGTCGTCAGTTTTCTGTTCGGATCATTCGCGGGTACGTTTGCCGACAGGCTGGATCGCAGAACATTGATGTTGTCGTCGGATTTGTTTCGTGGGGCTATGGCGTTTATCATCGCGGTGAGTCTGTTTGTGCTGCATGCTCCTTTTCCAATCGTACTGCTCATGCTATCCCTTTCGATGTTCTCCAGCCTCTTTCAGGCGCCTGCATTTCATGCTTCGGTAACCAGTCTGGTGGGCAGGGAGCATCTGCAACAAGCTACAGGAACCATTCATCTGGTCGATAATATTGCCCGGATCAGCGGACTGGCAGCAGCGGGGATTGCGGTTTCTGCATTTGGAGGATTTACGGCTATTATGATTACGGGTGTGACCTTTCTGCTATCTGCGATATGTGTAATGTTGGCCGGGCGTTTTCCGGATGTACAACGCTCTTCCCTACATAGAGGATCGTTCGTAAAGGAGTGGGGCGGTTCGTTTACCTACATCTTTGCACATCCCCTGATTCGCTCCATCGTTATTCTTAATCCGCTGCTGATTCTTTTCTTCATGTCAGCCATCATGCTTGTTCAAGTCATGGCCGTTAAAGTATGGCAGGCGAATCCTGTCCAGTTCGGACTAATCGAGACTTGTATTCCATTGGGGTACATGCTGGGTTCCGGAATTCTGATTGCCTCAGGCAACCGGCTGAAACGAAAGGGGCGATGGGTGTTCATCGGTCTGCTGGTTCTCGGCCCATTGTATATGCTGCTAGCCAATGTATCTTCTCCTTTGGTGGCCTTGCCACTGATCATTGCCGGGGGAGCCATGTTTGCGTGCTGTACAATGTTAACCCAGATCATGATGCGTGCCGAGGTTCCCGATGAACTGCAGGGAAGAATCTACGGGGTGCTCGGTACCATAACAAGTACAGCCCCGATCCTGGGGCTAACGGTGGTTTCCGTTTTGGCTGATCAGTGGGGTGCCCAAACCGTGCTGGAAAGTTTGGGAGCATTGCTGCTGGTGGTAGGGATTATTGCGGCAGCAGGATTAAAATCCATTCGGACCTATCGGTAGCAATGCATGCCATGCCAAAGGTAAAGACAAGCCTAATCAAAGAACCCGGAGCAGGCGCTTATCGCGTCTGACTCCGGGTTGAATGATAAGACGAAGAAGGAATGACTATTGCCAGTCCACTGTAACGGTCGCGGTTCCACTGGTTGGTGTGGTGAAGGTATGGTTATTGCCATTTTCCCACGTGATGGTAGAGCCGTTCTTTTTGAAAAACTTGAATTCCAGATTCGTTCCGGCAGGAACGCTGACGTCATAATACCAGGTCGGATAGGAATAGATCACCTGATTGAACGCTGGACCAATGGCGAGAGGACCTGTGGACCAGTTACCCAGCTCCGCGACATTACCTGTCAGATAGAGATTCTGACCGAGTGTGGTGGATGCATTGTTGATGACAAAACGGACGGAAACCTGGTTGCCACTAAGAATCGTGAAATTGTTATAAGTGTTGCTGTTGACTCCGCTCGCTGCGACTTTAACGGCATAGTTGCCCGCGGCAACAGCAGGGATGGTTACTTTGATCTGAGTATCTTCCCATGATGTAATGGCTGAACCGGTAACAGCGGTTGTACCGAAATAGACCGTGCCTTTGGTCGTGCCGAATCCGCGACCGTCAATGGTAACGGTATTTCCTGCTTTACCCATTGTTGGGCCCACGTGTCCGATGGTTGGCGTGGTGGTATTGGCTGTATACTGCCAGACCGCTGTAGCTCCTGCTGCCAAAGTGAAGTTAGCCACGTTACCGCCAGTAGAGGTGATGTTATTACCGTTTAGCGCACCTGCCAGTACATCGTTGTATGTTCCCGAAGGGAGTGAAGTGGTCAGACCACTGATGGAAGTGGAAGTCGAAAGATTGCGGTTAACCGCTACGACGGCCACGTTGTTGCCAAATTTACGTTCATACACATACACATCGTTGTTAATCCAGCGCTGCTGGGTTGTTCCATAGGCGATGGCTGGATTGGTTTTGCGCAATGGAGCCAGCTTGCTGATGACGTTAAAAGCGGTTGTTGTTTTGGAGAACGAAGGCATTTTGGCACGGTTATCCGGGTCGCCATTACCTGTCAAATATTGTTCCGTACCATAATAGATGGCTGGCACGCCACGCGAGGTGAGTGTAAATGCAAGAGCTTGTTCCAGGCGGCGGTTGTTGACGGCACTTGTTTTGAAGCGATCCATGTCATGGTTATCAATGAAGGTCACCTGGTCATTCACCTGGGCATAATCAGCGGCAGTGCTGGTGATCATGGAGTCCAGGGCAACCATCGTGGATGTGTTATCACGGAACACGTTACGTACTTCATTGTTGAAACGGAAGTCGAGCAGACTCATACCGGATTGGTTGGCGAAGTTGGTGTTGTCCGCATCCGATGCGGATGAACCCAGGAACCATTCACCAAACGTGAATACCGGTTTGTAGCCATAAATGGAGGACATCCAGTTCTTTTGCCATCCCATCGGCATATGCTTCACCGCATCCACCCGGATTCCGTCAATGCCCATATCCAGCCAGAGCTTGATCGCATCCTTGAAGTAGGTGTCAATGGTGCTGTTATTGTGGTTCAGGTCAGCGAGATCATAGAGATTTTTGTAGATACCGTTCTCCAGCGTGGAGAAGTCGGAGCCGCCATTGTGGTGGAAGTATTTGTTCGTATCATTGGTGTAACCACCGAGCAGAGTACCGTTATTGTATAACTTTCCATTCTCTGCGAATGAGGTGTCGGTTTCCATGGCAGGAGAGGTATGGTTGGGAGCAAAATCAATGATGACTTTAATACCTTTGGCATGTGCCGTATTGATCAGGTTCTGGAAGTCGGTCATCGTACCGAAAGCAGGATTGGTCTTCTTGAAGTCACGTGCCCAATAGCCGTGATAAGCCGTATTGTTGACACCGGAATAGTTAATCAGTGAGTAAATGTTCTCCACAGGCTGGGAAATCCAGAGTGCCGTAATGCCGAGATCGGAAAAATAGTTGTCGTTTATCTTATTGATCAGTCCTTGCCAGTCGCCCCCGCAATAGAGCTTTAGGTTGGAACAGGAGGCGTCATAGGCCGCCCCAGTAGGGTTGTTGGAGGGGTTGCCGTCCAGAAAGCGGTCGGTAAATACTTGATAAATAACATCGGTGCTGAAGTTCTGCTTGTTGCTTACAGCCGTATCAGCATCTGCGAATACGGAGGCCGCCGGGAATATGGGCAGTGCACTTCCGGCCAGCAAGCTGAAGCTCAGCGTGGTACTGAGGATGATTCGCTTGGTCCATTTGAACATTGGTAATCCACCCTTCGTTTATTATATAAATTGAACTAAAGAATATTTACACTACCACTCCGATGACAGAACAACCTTCCGATCGCTGTTATCCCCAGATTTTTTTGAATCCCGTTTTCAAAGGGGAAAATCCGGGGATAAAGGCGAACGTTTCACTTCTTCAGGTTATTTCTGTCCTCTCCGTTCTCGTGCAAATGTGTAGTTCAATTTATATAGATTTGTGATCTCTTTTTTGATTAGAAAAGCGCTTTCAAGTTAAGCGTTGGTTCTTTATTCTTAACGACATCCCCCCCTTTATGAATGCCAACAACCCCGGCACCTCCTGCTGGAGTTACCGGGGTTGTCCTAAACCGATTGGGTTTAAAAGCATGGCCCTCTAGTTATAATCACACCGTTATGATAATTAAATAATGGTTTGGTTGTCAATAACTTTTTCTTGAGCATTTTTTTTCTATTTCTATATTTACAAATCAGGCTCAACAGATTTAAACTATTCGCAGACCCACCAATATAAGGGCTATGCATTTTAGAACATTTCGGTGTTTTAAAACAACCCCGTCTCTTCAGAGACGGGGTTGTTTGTCGATTCAGCCGAGGGAAGAACGAAGCAGAAATAACAAGAAAACCCCGGTCAATTAACAAGGAAATCTATAGGAGAGGCGGTTGATGGCTCAGTGAACACTCATTCTGTCATCGAATGTGTGGAAGGTTTCAAGGCATCCAGGCTGGACAACACGAGAAAGATTTTTGTCTATTTGCCACCAGGCTATAAGGAGCATGTGGATCATCGTTATCCGGTGTTATACATGCATGCGGGTCAGAGAGCCTTCGGCTCGTCAACGGCGGGAAATGAAACCTGGTACGTAGATCAGGCGGCAGACCAACTGATTGCTCAAGGCTTGATGGATGGGCTGATCATTGTCGGAATTGCCCATGTTCGTCCGGTTACACACAATGAATTCTATCATTTCATTGCGCCTGCAAGAGAAGCGGTGAGTGTGGGCTGCTCAGGCCTGGATTATGAACACTTTATCATTCATGAACTGAAACCGTTCATTGACGAGCATTACCGCACACTTCCAGACAAGGACAATACGGGACTGCTTGGTTCTTCCGCAGCGGCGCTCAGCACCTTTCATATGGGAACACGTCATCCCGATATTTTTGGAAAACTGATCATGCTCTCTCCCTTCTTCGTGGACGTGCAGCTGGACGAAACGTCGGAGAGCAGATTACAGGAAGAGAATATGTACCTCATGCCTGAGGGCAGTGCTCCGATTCAAATGTGGATGGATATTGGGGACGCAGAAGGATTGTTTCTGCCTTCCCAGGTAAGAGATATGGTTCATCAGATGCTCGCACTGGGATACAAGCCTGACAAGGATATCGCATTTCTGGAACAGCCGGATGCAGGTCATCAGGAAGCGGATTGGGGAGAGCGGGTTCACCTTCCGCTACTGTACATGTTTGGCCGAATCGGCAAACCGGTCTCTCTTGAGCTTAAGGGAAGGGACGTTATTGGATTGAAGGGCGGAATGAGCGGTCACATCAATGCGCTGCTTCATTACGACAGCGGGTTCACCATGAGTGTCCTTGAAGGAGAATATCATTCCGATCAACCCGATGTTCTTGAGGTACGACCCAATGGGAGACTGGTTCCTGGCAAGATGGGTAATGCAGTGGTTACCCTCACGGTGGGTGAGCTGTCCGCATCACGCATGTACACGGTTGTGGAAGAATTATCGGGTCACGTGACAGTCTGCATGAGTGCAGAGGTACCGTTTCAGGACATGTATGATGACTCGATCTACGGTGGCATGGGCATGAAGCTTCTGCACGCAGGCGGCGGCCGTTATGAGGGCTGCTTTGAGGTTCCACGTGACAGCGGATTTCGGTTCAGGTTCACGCGAGGCTTCCGGCAGTTTGAAACCGATGCAGATGGCAAGGCATTGCCCAATCGGGTGTTTCGTGCCCATGATAACCTGTCTCTTCATTACAAAATCCAGTCTTGGGGCAGCACGGCTGCCAAAGCCGGGAACAGGAGGTAGCCATGATCAGTCAACCATTTCAACCAACGATGGATATTCCGTATTATTATCCCTGCAATTTTCCTTTGATTCACGAAATCCTTCAGCGTCAGGGCTCGATAAGCAGTCTCGGCCTGTTGGCTTCCAGCCGCTTGTATAGTCTGCCTTCCTGTTCGGATCGTGGCCTGATCAAGCCTTACTTTCATAAGCTGGATTATGAGGAGCCGATGTGGGAAGTGTTTGGAGAACGGGAGTTTGACAGCTTCGAACAAGGAAAGGCATATATTCGGGAGCGGCTTGAAAATGAGGGCCTTTTAATCGTCACAGGCACAAGTTATTGCTTGCCTTATGGGGATGATTATCGAAATCCGGAGTATATTCATAAACTCGTTAAACAAGGCTCGCGCCTTCATCTGGTCGATCATTGGCTGGCTGTGTACGGGATGGATGAGGAGAAATTCTATGTCTATGATCCCGTTCCCTCCAAATACATGGGAGTTGTATCATCAACTGATTTCCAGGAGTTCTGGAAAGGAAACAAAAATATCTCCGAGCTCGAAATAGCCCGTCGCAAAGAAACATTACGGACCTATGGCACGATGGAGATCCGTGCTGTGGAAACACTCGACGCCGCAGGCTATCGGAACATGTTGCGCTCTGCGCTGGCGACACAGGCCCATGAATTCATCGCGGGCAGAACGATCTGGCAGGGCAATCGAAGCTATTATTTTGGACAGGCTGTTACATCACAATTGTTACAAAGATTGCACCCGGATGCCGAGGTGGATCGGGAACAGGAGAAAGCCATCTCCGCGTTCCTGTTCGACATGCGCTGGAGCCGCTACTTTTTCCGCGATTTGCTGGAAGAGGCCGCCAAATGGCTCGACTCTCCCCATGATCAATATATTGCGGAATTCGGTGCAATGATAGCCCGGTGGGAACAGGCGCACAAGTTGCTACAGATCGCCAGAATGAAACGAAGCCCTGAATGGCGGGAGCAGTTAACGGATATTATCGAACAATTGGCGGCGGACGAATTGCGTTGGTACGAAGCGCTGATGACGACACATCAGCATGCCGATCGTTTCAGACAGACCTCATCGACTGCAGAGAACCCCGCGCCTTCACATCGGGAAGTTATTGAGCGGATTGTGCTGGATAGCTGCGATGAGATTAATCGGTACCATAACGCACCCATTCCTCTGGAGCATGGCTTGCAGGCGCCCCTGTATGGAAGTCGGGGAAGACTGGACTCCCTTGAACTTGTAACTTTACTTGCGGTTGTCGAGCAAGGGGTTGAAGATACGTTCGGTGTAGGGATAACTCTCGCGGAAATAGCGGCTGCTTCCATGCCAGAAAGTCCTTATCGAACGGTGGAATCGCTGGTTGAATATCTGGAGGTGCAATTGAATCATTGCCCAAAGGATGATAAGGGATGAATATCACTTTTCTTCTGGAACGGTTCGCCGCGTATGGTAGTCGCCCTGCGTTGATATGGAAGGACGAGCAGTATAGTTATAACTGGTTATTGGATCAGGTCAACACCCTTAGCCAGTGGATTTCCACAGAAGGGCTTGAAGGCACGATCGTTGTGCTTGAAGAGGGTTATTCTCCTTATGCGGCAGCAGCATTAATCGCTCTTCTGGAACGGAATTGTATTGTGGTTCCGCTGGATCGACACTTGGTTGAGGCCAAACGGAATGAGTATACAGCGCTCGCTCAAGCAGAATGGCGCATGAGTGTTGGGGAAGGGGAAGCGATTGCCAGACGCTGTTCCGTGCAAGGCAGTCGGTCCCCGATTTTGGAAAGGCTGAGTCAGGAAAAGAACGCAGGTCTGGTAATCTTCTCATCCGGATCGACAGGGCAAAGCAAAGCTGCTGTTCACAGCGCGGATCGTCTGTTGCACGGGTTCAGGCGGCAAGTTCGGCCGCTCTGTACCATTCCGTTCATGATGTTTGATCACATTGGCGGCTTAAACACAATGCTGCAATCCCTGTCCAGCGGCGGCTGTTTATGCGTCATACCGGATCGCTCTCCCCTGGAAGTATGCAGGACCATTGAAAAGCACCGTGTTCAGGCATTGCCAGTCTCACCAACGTTCATGAATTTGCTGCTCCTTAGCGGAGTCTATCCGGAGTTTGATCTATCCAGTCTCGAAGTGATTTCCTATGGATCAGAGGTTATGCCGGAGGCGCTGCTTACCGCATGGAATAGACAGTTTCCGAATGTACGTACGGTGCAGGCTTATGGCATGTCGGAGCTTGGCATTCTGCCGACACGCTCCAAGGATTCGGGTTCATTGCTATTTACGGTTCGTGATGGGGAAGTCCGGTATCGGATTGTGGACGGGCTGCTTGAGATCCAAACGACAACGGCCATGATCGGGTATCTGAACGCTCCATCTCCGTTTACGGAAGATGGCTGGCTCCAGACCGGCGATGAAGCGGAGATGGAGGGTGGTTACATTCGCATTTTGGGTCGCCGCTCCGAGATCATTAATGTAGGCGGGCGTAAAGTTTACCCTGCGGAAGTGGAGAGTATTCTGGAGCAAATGGATACCATTGAAGTGGCTGTGGTGAGCGGGGAACCGAGTGGTATTATGGGGCAGATGGTAAAGGCCACGGTCAAACTTACAGGTGAGCATCCTCTTACGGAACTGCGCAGACAAATCTGGGACTATTGCAGAGACAAGCTGCCCCAGTACAAAATCCCGCAAAAGATTGTAATTACCCAGGAGACATTAACAAGCCCAAGAATGAAGAAAATAAGAAATCCCGGTCCAATCTCCTCCGTTCGGGATGAGGTTGCGGCAAGCCTGGAGGAGGATTCGCAAGGGACTCAATAGGGAATGAACGAATGGATAAAGTGACTCATGAATGCCAATGCAGCAGGGGACATTATGAGTTGTAATAGGAGAGGGGAACCCTCGGATGCGCGACGCACCGAGGGTTCCCCTTTTCACTTTGAGAGATAAACATACACAGTATTCTTGCGAATGATCTCAAATAGCTTCGAGAAGGCCTGTGATTAATGTAAATGTTATGCCTTCACGTGTGATTTGACATCCAACTGCAACAGGGAGAAACCGTACGCGTCTAGGTCCAGCTTCAGCTTGTTCTGCTGAGTTTCCCGAGTTGTGGTTGAGAATACATTACGCCAAGTTCCTTGGTGTAGTGGCAACTCCATACTGCGTGGTTCTTCACTTGCATTCAGGACGAGTACGAATTGTTCCCCTGTATCTTGATCCTTGCGTCCGATGGCAATGCACGGGTCTCCGGCTTCCGCGTAAATCATGGAGATGTCCGCACTGCGCAATGCAGCGTGTTGTTTACGCAGGGCAATGGCTTGGGTGAAGAAATCGAGCAGATCCTTGTTCTGCTTCTGTTCGTCCCACTCCATACATTTGCGACAACCTGGATCATAGCCACCATCCAGCCCTACCTCGTCACCATAGTAAATACAAGGAGCACCTGGGTACGTAAGCAGCAGAATGACAGCCAGCTTCATCTTGCGTACATCCCCTTCACATAGGGTGAGCAGTCTTGGCGTATCATGACTTCCGAGCAGGTTGAAAGCTGCTTCGGTTACAGGCTGTGAATACGCAGCAAGCAGTTTGCCAACCTCGTTGGCAAATCCGAGGCCGTCCAGCTTGCCAAGCACAGCGTAATCCATGACTGAATTCGTGAAAGGGTAGTTCATGACTGCATCAAACTGATCCCCCTGCAGCCACATGATGGAATCATGCCAGATTTCACCTAGTAGATAGGCATCCGGGTTAAGTGATTTGACCGTTTGCCGGAATTCACGCCAGAATTGATGGTCTACCTCATTGGCAACATCCAGCCTCCAACCGTCGATACCCATATCCTGAATCCAGTAGCGGGCCACCTCCAGCAAATATTCCTTAACCTCGGGATGCTCCGTGTTCAGTTTGGGCATAAGGGGTTCAAAGGCAAAGGTATCATATGTGGGAATACCGTCTTCGATACGTGCCGGCCATTCTCTGACATGGAACCAATCCGCATAACGGGAAGCAGCCCCTTTTTCAAGCACATCCGCGAATGGAAGGAACTCTCTGCCTGAGTGGTTAAACACCGCGTCCAGAACTACCCGTATCCCACGTGCATGGCATGCATCCACAAGTTCCTTCAATTTCTCATTGGTGCCAAAGTGCGGATCGACCCTCAGGTAGTCTGCGGTATTGTACTTATGGTTGGTTGTAGCCTGGAACACCGGGCAGAAATAAATGGCGTTAATGCCAAGTGCGCTCAGATGATCGAGGTGGTCCAGAACTCCTTGCAAGTCACCTCCGAAAAAATTGACAGGCGTCGGTTCACCGCCCCAGGGTTCAGCATTCTTCGGACTGATCGACGGATCACCATTGGCAAAACGTTCAGGGAAGATCTGATAGAATACAGCATCCTTAACCCAAGCAGGTGCCTCGAAGAAATCCACCGGATTCATAAATGGAAAATCGAAAAATTCCAACGGATGATCAGGCAGAGCCTGTTCGAATCCCCGTTCCGTCATCCAGACCGATTCCTCTCCTTCGATCAGTTGGAAGCCGTAGCGTAATCTGCGGTAAGGTGGTTGCGCTTCCACTTCCCAATAATCGAACAGGGCATCACGGGCAAAGATTCGCATCGGAAGGTGGAGGACCGTACGATCCCACGCATATTTATCCCCGATGATGGCGATAACGGCATCCAGGTCGCCCCGCTTGGAACGGAGTCTCAAGTGCATGGTCGAACGGTCATATACGTAGGACCAATTCATTTTGGGACGATGATAAATAGCTTCAAGTAACATAGCATTCACTCCTTATCTGGGATGAATCATGCGGCTATAAACGCAAAAAAGGCACAACCCCAATGTTCACGAGGTTGTACCTTTCGGCAGCATAGCCTTTTGATTATAGTGCTATTATACGAACTAAATTGGAAAAAGAAAACACTTTTTTTTCCTGTAAAGGTGAGTTGAATTCACCGTTTAAATTTGGGTACTATTATTTAAAAATCATACCCAAGCTTATTGGCATAAGCAGAGATTTCTTTATGATATTTCTCGATATTTTTCTTGCCGGCATCAATTTTGGCGTTGGCTTGTTTCAGGACAGCGCTGTTTACCGTTGTTTTGGAGACCGCTTTTTTAGCGAGTTGGAATCCTTCCAGCTGTGTATAGCTACCTTTGATCAAGTTGGCATGGATTTTTTGCAACTCCGCATTTTGCGGTTTAATCAGCTTCAGCTTGGATACATATTTGGTGTAGTTAGGAATCGCTGTGTTGGTCAATTTCAAGAAAACGGACTTTCGATTGGAAGATGTAATGTAAAATCCACCGCCCAAAGCGTTGAATGCTTTCTCCTCATATACGGATGCGCTATCCAGTTGATCCAGGTAGTTCAAGAAATCTTCTTCTTCGGCTGTAGGGATCGGTTCTTGTTCTGACGTGTCAACTTCTTCATAGTATTCGTCTTCCGAATATGTAGTAGTTGAGACATCCGCAGCAGCGGCATAGGACCCTGCAGGTGCGAATACTCCGCCGAGCAAAACAAAACTCATAATGATTGATAGTACCCATGATTTCTTCACGTTCTAATTTCCCCTATCTATATATGTGATATTATTCCAATGGATAATCTAACATAGCACGACAAGAAATTACAGGAATCGATTGACAGAGATGGAATCTATGAATAGCAATAAAAGGATATAATAACGTTGTGAATCAACAAAAAGGGAGGAAATCTTGATGACTGTTGGACGTTTTCATATTCATGTCTCCGATGAGATTCTAGACGATCTGCAATATCGGCTGCATCACATCCGTTGGCCTGATCAATTGGCAGACTCGGGCTGGGGGCGAGGAACAGATATTAGTTATTTAAAATCACTAGTTTCCTATTGGAGAGATCATTATGACTGGCGAGCACAAGAGTCCAGGTTGAATCAATTTTCCCAGTTTCATTGCCAGTTGGATGGGGTGGATGTGCACTTCGTACATGAGCGTGGTAAAGGGCCTAACCCTCTGCCGATTATTCTTACCCATGGATGGCCCGATAGCTATCTTCGTTATCAAAAGATTATCCCTCTCCTGACCGATCCCGCGAGTCATGGAGGTAATCCGGAGGACTCTTTTGATGTCATTGTGCCTTCACTGCCTGGATTTGGATTCTCTAGTCGCCCTGACCAACCTGGCGTCAACAATTCTTATGTCTCCCAGATGTGGGCTAAACTAATGACCAAAGAATTAGGCTACAACAAATTCGCTGCTGCAGGTGGAGATATTGGCTCTGGCGTTACACGTTATCTGGCTTCCAATAATCCTGAACTTCTAGTTGGAATCCACTTAACGGATATTGGTATTATAAGAGATCTCTTATCTTCCCAGGATGAGGCAGAACGCTCAGAGGAAGAACGAGAGTACAAGAAACATGCTTCAACATGGATTTCACAAGAGGGCGGTTATATGTCCATCCAATCAACCAAACCTCAGACACTTGCGTATGGACTTTCCGATTCCCCAGTAGGTTTGGCCGCTTGGATCATTGAGAAATTTCGTGCATGGAGCGACTGTAAAGGTGACCTCAATCAACTATTTAGCAAGGATGAGTTGCTGACTCATATTATGATCTATTGGGTTACGAACACCATAGGATCATCCACACATATGTACTACGAAAATTCGCATTCCTTGCCACCACTGGGCCGTATAGAAGTTCCGACAGGCATTGCCATATTTCCTGCGGATATCGTGCTGCCGCCCAAGTCTTGGGCGATGCAAAACCTGAACGTAACGCGTTGGACCTCCATGCCTAGTGGAGGGCATTTTACGGCTTTGGAAGAACCGGAGTTGCTGGCTGATGATATTCGGGCATTCTACAGACCTTTTCGAGCAATGAATAATTAATGTAGTTATTATATATGGTAGAATTCGTAAGGTCCCGACTTGGATATTAAAATGTACCCTATAAGATAGACACTTTGAAAAAGGTCATCTTATAGGGCTTTTTTTTGTTTATAATGAAGAAAACATGAGCGGTGGTAGGATT
>NZ_JBHVMZ010000016.1:0-69108 GCF_042796655.1 Paenibacillus sp. NPDC057886
CGATGGTACTTGGACCGCAGGGTCCTGGGAGAGTAGGACGCCGCCAAGCAAAGAACCACTGCCGATGTTATTCGGTGGTGGTTTTTATTTGTTTATAAGCAAAAATGCAGGAATAGCTAGTTGAAGATGGATTGAATTCTGGCTTTGGAAGCTGATATAAATAGAAGGTGAATTGGCTTTCAAAAGAGGGCAAATGAATACCTTAAAAAAGCCTTGAAATGAAGGTAACATTTTTGTTACGGAAAACGCATTCGAAATCAGTATAATAGGACTATGTTAAATATGCTAAAAGTACCTGACCACAGAGCTGGAATGTGCAGCTGTGAAAAGGAGGGTGTGTGTGATAAGTTGGCGAAGACTAGTTCTTCATTCGTTTCTCTTGCTCGGCCTGTTAGGCGTGCTTGTAGGATGCGGTGAAGCAGGATCTGCATGGACTTCTTATGAAGGAGCGGTAAACGAGAAGGGTTTCCCGGTTCCTAAAGTGGCGAATAAATCTGACCAGTCTGAAAACAATTCGGATATGGATTATGTTCGATATACGCTATCTGGTATTAGTGAGAGTACGAGTATACCTGAGGTGTATCTAGACGAGATTAAAAGCTGGGGCTGGACAGAAAAGCAAGCCAAGAGTACATCCAATGATTCAAGTTCCCTACGTGTATTTGCTAAAGAAGGGCATACTGTACATCTAGCTGTACATGATGGGTTCTTCACGGTAATGGTTCCGAAAAGTGAAGCTGCCCAGACGACAGTAAAATCACTTGATGATGATGACTGAATGAGTTGTGCTTTGGTTACTGATATGACAATTAACGGTGTAATGGTCCGTATGATAGTAAAGCTCCCGACAGTGATTGGGGGCTTTTTTGTGTTTATTTTGTTGTCATGATCCATAGTAGATGAGTAATGGAGCGTTTGGCGATCTCTTTTGGTGGTGGCTTGATCAGGAGCTATAGAGAGGCAGGCTTATATCACTCACACAGGAGACATGAGGCAAGGATAGTATGGTGCTGTAGAGGCTGGTTTCATTCGTCTATAGAGCATCTAAACATACAAGAGGGGAGAAGACACCGAAAGGAGTTCGATTATGAGCCTAATACATACTCAATATCAGAAACGGTATTCAACAAGCTAGGACGTGGCTGAACGGAAATGGATGTACTGCGTTGGGGATAACCATTTTAACTATACCCATGCTGTGGATAAGGGAGAAAGGGAGGGGAAATAAATAAAGGTTATCCACTGTGGATAACCTTTAAGGTTTGGAAGCATGACGCAGTAATTATGGAAGAATGCCAAAGGAGTGTTTGCGTCAGTTTGGCTAGAAGGTATGGATGAGCTTTAGTGATTATGTATTACTGGGTTCAACTATACTTTGCGTTAGGCAATGTTATAGATGAAGGATAGAACAATTATTGCAGGTAGTAGGAGACATCTTGTTCATTTAATTTGATAAGCCCGTCCTTACGTTCGCGTGAAAGAACCAAAACAACATATAGACGCGGCACAAGCAGCCACAGATGCCAGAAAATCAACGATAGGGTGAAGGGCAAGGGTGACCAGATTAAACAGACGGTAATAATACATAGCCCAATCCAGCTCATATTGAGATGGACCCGGACGAACATACGGTAGCTGAAATGTTGGTCTGGAATATAACCAAACCAAGGCATTTTGAGATTCCATCGCCAACGACGTGCATAGGAGGTACGGACCAGCAGTAATATGGTTCTGGCGATGACATAATGAATCCAAAGTGTGATCGGGCCTGCCAGGATAAAGTAGAAGAGGCCGGTCCAGGAGAATGCCAATAGATTAAACAAAAGCATAATTACGGGCAAAGACAGATAGCTGAAGATTACGCTGCGGGCAATGGCCTTTTTTTTCAGAAGCCGGTATTGATAAAAGGTTGCTTTATTCTCCGGTTCGGCGATCATACGATTACAAATCCTCCTTCTGGGATCACGTTCATTTGTAAAAGGTATTCGTTTTCATTCATAAGCAAATGGATGATACAAAGTTGCATATATGAACCTTGTATGGACTCCAGATTGATGTACAAGATATGGAAGTAGATTAATCATATACAAGTATACCTTTGAACGACCTGGCTGTCAGGCTCTGAATGGTGATGTATTATATATCGGCTGAAAATCCAAGTTTTTTTAAGATTATAGAATATAAGTTTTTCATAGCTGTAGGAGGAGGAGATAATCACATAAGAAATACAATGACGTGCGGGGATGTTTCTTGTAATGGCTGTCCATTCATGCTTTTCATATAATAGAATAAATTTCAGGTCTGCGAGGTTTTAGATACGTTATAAGGTAAGGAGAATAGCTAACAAATGCAGGCTGTCTCGCTGAAGTATAGAACGAATGGCATTTTTCTTATGTTTGTTTTCGGTACAGACACCCATAGAGGGGCAGGCGAATATATATATTTTATAGAAAGAAAGCACTATGAAAAGGTTTAAAATAATAGAAACTGTGCAATACTGATAGTAATACGTAAAACAAGGTGGGATGGTTGATGGAAGGACACGCCGAACACACATGCATTATCTGCGAACAGACAAAAAGAGAAGGCATTTTTATTGTATCTGAATTTATATGTGACGCTTGCGAAGCAGAAATGGTTCATACGGATGCACAGGATGCCAAGTACAATTATTTTATACATCAAATGAAGCAGATTTGGGTGCAAAAGAACGCATAAAGAGCGTTAAATCATATTAATGAAACATCACATTGATTTGTATTGATGTGCATAGAGGCCCTAGAGGCCTTTTTCTGTTTCAGTCAGGAAATAAGAAGGGGAATGTGGCACGATGAGCACCCATATGGTGACTGGATATATTATGATGCATCGGTGGAAACTGCTGATTTGCACGGGGGCTGGACAATTCCTGATATAATGAAAGGAGAAGTGCTTCACTTACACGTTTTGAATGCAGCAGATCGTAGGAGAGAAACATGAGTGGAAAGGTCTCTGTTGTTATAACAAGAGCGTTGGTAAAGTACGGACCTTATTAAAATTATGAATGTACAGGATGATTATTCAATGGAGTATAAATCAAATACCGCACCTTTATATGAGGCGTTGCTTGCGTATCGTGATTCAGGGCAGCGTTCTTTTCATGTACCTGGGCACAAGAATGGACAAGTCTATCGAAGTTTACTGGAGCAAGCGGACCAGAAGCAGTCAGATGTAAAAGTCGGTAACAATCACCGGAATGAGGGTGAGGCAGAGGCAGAGGCAGAGGCAGAGGCAGAGGCAGAGGTAAAACGAAGTTTGGGACGGTCAGTACCTGATGGCGAAGAGAGCTTCAGACAAGCTGAGGGACGAGGGCATAGTAATGAAATTCGCGGGCTGACGGTTCATGATGGGAATGGCACTGACGGATCTGCAGCAGATGTTGTACCGGTGAGTGCGTTTCTGGAGATGATGCGGCTGGATGTAACGGAAATTTCGGGTACGGACGACTTGCATCATCCAGAAGGGGTTATATTGGAGGCGCAGCAGCTGGCAGCGGATTGTTTTGGAGCAGAGGAGAGCTTCTTCCTTGTCGGAGGTAGTACGGCTGGTAATTTGTCTTTGCTGCTGACCGTATGTAATGAACCTGATAGTCTTGTACTGGTACAGCGTAATGTGCACAAGTCTGTCATTCACGGGTTGATGCTGGCAGGCGCAAGGGCTGTATTCCTGGAGCCATGGGTTGACCCTGCGAGTAGACTTGCGGTGATGCCGTCGCTTGAGACGGTGCAGGCCGCTGTCCAGGCATATCCTGAGGCAAAGGCAGTACTTGTGACTTTGCCCAATTATTACGGTATGGGCGCTGATCTGAAGCCCATTGCTGAGGTGTGCCATGAGGCAGGCATGCCGCTGCTCGTGGATGAAGCGCATGGCGCGCATTATGGGCAGCATCCGGAGCTGCCAGCCTCAGCACTGTCCTGCGGAGCAGACGGTGTGGTGCAGTCGACCCACAAGATGCTGTCTGCTTTCACCATGGGAGCCATGCTGCACGTTCAGGGACCACGGTTAAACCGGTCCCTGCTGCGTCAGCGTCTGGCCATGGTGCAGAGCTCAAGCCCATCGTACCCGGTGATGGCTTCGCTTGATCTGGCGCGCCGCCTGCTGCATGTGCAGGGCGCGAATGCCTTCACGGCGGGACTTGCCGCCGTGGACGCCTTTAAGCGTGGCCTCACGGAGCTGCCGCGCTTTCGGTTGCTGCAGCCGGAGCAGCTGCTGCAGCAAGAGCCGCCAGCCGGGGCGAGGCCGGCAGCTGGCGGTAAGTCCGAGGCCGCCGTTGCACCGGGGCGGCCTGAAGCAGTGCCCGCGGCGGCGTTGGCTTCAGCCGCGGGGTACACCGCTCAGGACCCGTTCAAGGCCGTCATCTATGACGGCACAGGGGTGCTGAGCGGTTATGGGCTGCAACAGCAGCTGGAAGCGCGCGGCTGCGTGCCCGAAATGAGCGACGAACGATACGTCGTCCTGCTCTTCACCTTGGGCTCGACGCTGCGCGATGCCGAGCACCTGTTGCAGGCTTTACAGCAAATCAGTCTTGAACAGGAGCAGAGTCAATCTCTTGGTGAGCTATCACAGCGTTTTACAAAAGAGGCTGCAAATTATATTTCCACGTGGAACAATTTTCAAGAAGGAACTCCTTTTTCGGAGCCTATTCCGTTCTCACTGCAGCCGATTATAGAGGAGGATACAACAGAGGTTTCCATCGAAAACTGTATTGGTCTTCGCTCTGCGGAGATGGTCATTCCATATCCCCCCGGTATACCTCTTGTGTACGCTGGTGAGCGAATAAGCGCGTCTGTGGCAGCACGAATTAAGCTGCTGAGAGATGAAGGAGCAAGGTTCCATGGCGTATCGGATACTTCGCTGCAATCGTTGAGAATCATTAGGGAATAATTGAGTTTAGAAGACACGCTTTGGATTTATGCAAAATGCTCAAACAAGTTAGGACATCATTGTTGTCTGGACATAAAGAAAGAAGGGAACAAACCTTGGATATTCCGCTAAAAAAATATACGGGAATAGTCCTGCAAGTCATACTGATGTACGGTTTTTATTGGATAGGAAACCTGATTCAGGCTGTATTGCATCTGCCGTTAACAGGAAGTATTGTTGGGATGCTGCTTCTATTCATCGTCATTCAACTGGGATGGATCAGAATAAGGTGGGGCGAAGAAGGATCATCCTGGCTTCAATCGAACTTGCAATTATTATTTATCCCTCCCACGGTGGGCATTATCAATCATTTTGATTTTTTTAGAGCCAATACGATGCTGCTTGTTCTGGGGTTGATCGTTAGTACATTGGTTACCTGTCTGTTGTCTGCGAAAATCAGTGAATGGCTCATGGCGTGGAGATCGACGCATCAAGGCAAGAAGGAGGCGATCTCATGCTCGCATTCATCCTCGGAATCGGAATGATTGCCTTGACCGTGGCTATATATATTCCGGCGACTCATTTATATAGAAGGTTGAAGTGGCCGATTCTTATGCCCGTATTGACGGCAACGACTGTAATCGTACTGATTCTGCTCATTTCCGGTATTAAGCTCGATACGTATATGCTTGGTGGCAAATGGATACAGGAGTTATTGGGGCCGGCTGTAGTTTCCCTGGCATTCCCTTTGGCGAAACACCTTGATGTACTGAAACGGAATATTATCCCGATCTTGGGTGGGAGCATCGTTGGCATGTCCACAGGAGCAGCCATATCACTGCTGCTGGGTTATCCGCAAGATATCGTTACCGCTTTATTGCCCAAATCTATTACGACACCCGTTGCCATTCAACTGGCTGATCAGGTGGGAGGAAATTCATCCTTCACTTCGTTATTTGTGATGATAGCCGGATTTTCGGGGATATTATTGGGACCCATGATTTTGAAGTGGGCCAGAGTAAGCAGCAAAAATGCGTATGGGATCGGACTTGGCTCCGCTTCGCATGCACTGGGTATGGCAAGATCCTTTGAGTATGGAGAAAATGCGGTAGCGCTGAGTTCCGTATCCATGATTGTCAGTGCTATTGCCGGCTCTGTTATGCTCCCTCTATGGGTATGGATGATATACGGCTGAGTAGGACAGGCCCGCCGTATCGGAAATATTGGAGAATAGCTGACCGTTAACGCGGGATCATGTATAGTATTATAGTAAGAAGCTTGTACCAAACTCGAACCACTCTCGAACCAATCTATGGAGTAGTCATGAACATACACCTCTGGGCGGGTTCATTCATAGTCTGGAGTATGAGAGGATCGAGGTTGTAGTTATCACAGCACAATTAGGAGCAATTATCGATATAGAAAGCAGGGAAGCATATGCAGGGCAGAGGTAAATTCATTACGTTGGAAGGGGGAGAAGGGTCCGGCAAAACAACGATGATCAGTAAGCTAGGTTCTTACTTTGAAGAACAGGGTATACCATATGTAGTTACTCGGGAACCTGGCGGGATTGAAATTGCGGAGAAAATACGTGCTATCATCCTCAATCCTCTTCATACGGCAATGGATGCACGAACCGAAGCGCTGCTCTATGCAGCTGCACGCAGCCAGCATTTGGTGGAGAAGGTGGAGCCTGCATTGAAGGCAGGGAAAACAGTTATCTGTGACCGATTTGTCGACAGCAGCCTGGCCTATCAAGGATATGCTCGTGATCTTGGCGTGGACAATGTATGGGCCATCAATCGGTTTGCAATAGGTGAACTGATGCCTGATGTCACACTCTATCTGGATATCGAGCCGGAAGCAGGCCTCGCCCGCATTGATGCCCACGATGGACGTGAAGTTAACCGTCTGGATCTCGAAAGTCTGGAGTTCCACCGCAAAGTACGTGAAGGCTATTTTTTGCTGAAGGAACAGTTTCCGGACAGGATCAAGGTCATCGATGCTTCTCAAAAGCAAGAAGAGGTCTTGGCAGCAATGATTTTGTCGCTTGAGACAGGGATTTTGAAGGATTTTGACGAGTAATTGTCTAATATATAGACAGGGCATTTCACAAGGTGCTTATTATCTGAAGGAGGTTATGCAGGATGAAACTGATTGTTGCGATTATACAGGATAAAGACAGCAACCGATTATCCAGCGCATTGGTCAAAGCAAATTTTCGGGCTACGAAATTGGCCAGTACCGGTGGATTTTTGAAGGCAGGCAACACGACGTTTATAATCGGTGTCGATGATGGTCAGGTCGAGTCCGTAATGAACGTCATTCGCAGCAGCTGTAAGGTTCGTGAACAGCTCGTGACTCCAGTCACTCCGATGAGCGGGACAACCGACTCTTACCTGCCGCTACCTGTCGAAGTTCAAGTAGGCGGAGCTACCGTGTTTGTTCTTCCGGTAGATCGTTTTGAACACTTCTAATGATACATTTTGATAAATTCAATTGAGCGTCCTTCTTGTAATCAAGAATCGCGTTCTCTGTCCGGAAAAAACTTTTCTATCAGGGGAAAGACCTTATTTCGGACAGAGGTTGACTAACAACGAATAGCTCCATGTGGTGATATTTAACTACTATTGTATATAGAGTATGATGAAGCACATATATAAGGTCTCCTCCACGCACAGGCGCAGCGCGCACTGTGCTGATGGGCGATTGGCCTACTAAGATAGAAAGCAGGCGTTTCCATGAAAATCAACCCTGGATTCCGACCGATTCAGAGTGGACTCAGTTCTTCCGATTCCGGCTCCAAACCGGTTCAATCCAAAAATTTCTCTGATATGATGAATCACCAGGGTGAACGGGCATCACAGGCTGAACTTACCCGCCGATTAAGTGAGATCCAGATGCAGGGTGACCGTTTGTCTCGTTCCATGACCATTCGTGAATTGAAAGCATACAAGCAGCTTGTAAAAAGATTTCTGGAGGAAACAGTCCGTCGCGGAGTTTCTATGAAAGAGACTCGGGGATGGGATCGTCGTGGAAGAGGGAAGCGCTACAAGTTGATTGATGAGATTGACTCTGCCTTGTTATCTATGGCTGACGAGCTTTTGGAAACAGAGGAAGGCAAGATTACGTTATTACAGCAAGTAGGAGAAATTCGGGGAATGCTTATTAACTTAAGCTTCTGAGGAGGAAGTATGTCCTTTCAACAAATTATGGGTCAGCAGGCAGCCAAGCAGATGTTACAGAACAGTTTGAGGCGTCAGGCCATAAGTCATGCCTATTTATTTAGCGGACCATCCGGCAGTGGACAATTGCAGACGGCGATTACATTTGCGAAAGCGATATTCTGTACAGAGCTTGAGGATGATGCCTGCGGACATTGTCTTGAATGTCGCAAGGTGGAACATGGAAATCATCCGGATCTAACCATGCTTGCACCGGATGGGAATAACATTAAAATTGATCAAATTCGGGATCTGCAGCGCATCTTTTCATATCGTTCAGAGGCGGGACATCCCAAAGTATACATTATCGAACAGGCCGAGAAAATGACTGTCCAAGCGGCCAACAGCTTGCTGAAATTTCTGGAAGAACCACAGGTGCCCGCGGTAGGCATTTTAATTACGGATAATGGACAGGCGATGCTGCCCACCATTCGATCACGCTCTCAATTGGTTCCTTTCAGTGCACTGAATCCGGAAGAGATGCTGCAATCGCTGATTGCGGAAGGGCACCCTGCCAATCTGGCTCGCTCTGCCGTCCATTTAGCGTCTGGACTGGAAGCATGTAGAGAAATTCTCCAGCAGAATTGGTTTGCAGAAATTAGAAACGTAATGTTACAATTGGGGAAGGAGTCCCTGGGTAGAGGAAGTACATCATTAATCTCTGCACAGCAGAAGCTTTTTAAAACCGGACTCTCAGAACACCTGGATACGATGCTTAGCCTGTTCCATTTATGGTTCAGGGATATGCTGTATGTCCAGTATGGTAGGCATGAACATATCGTTTTTATAGATCAGTTGGACATGCTGTCTCAGTTGGCCCATACCCGCAGCACCGAGCAGTGGGTTTCCTATATGGATATGGCCGCAGCATGCAGAAAAAAATTGCGTTTCAATGTCAATGGCCAGCTTTGTCTGGAGCAATTTTTGATCGGTTTGGCATAAGACTGGGAGAGGACAGATTTTGTTCCAATCATATGCAAACGGTTATAACTTCGGCGGGTTCCCTAAGAAGACAGGGCTTCAGACGAAGTGGGATTGGCTTACGAGGGGGTTAATTTTTTGTACAGTGTAGTGGGTGTCCGTTTCAAAAAAGCGGGCAAAATTTATTACTTCGATCCCCTGGACCTTCCCATTGAAAAAGAAAACTGCGTTATCGTGGAGACAGCGCGGGGGGTAGAGTACGGTAAGGTTGTCGTTGGCAAGAAAGAAGTAGGCGAGTCTGATGTGGTGTTGCCGCTCAAAAAGGTCATCCGGGTGGCGGGCGAGACAGATGCCCGTGTCGTAGATGAGAACAAGCGTGCAGCAAAAGAAGCATTCGGTACTTGTTTAAATAAAATCAAAGACCACGGCCTCAAAATGAAGCTGGTCGATGTGGAATTTACGTTTGATCGCAATAAAATTATTTTTTATTTTACAGCTGAAGGAAGAGTGGATTTCCGGGAGCTGGTCAAGGATCTGGCAAGCATTTTCCGGACACGGATCGAACTGAGACAGATCGGTGTACGTGATGAAGCAAAGATGCTTGGAGGAATCGGACCTTGCGGCCGAGTATTATGTTGTTCTTCCTGGCTGGGAGACTTTGAGCCGGTATCAATCAAGATGGCTAAAGATCAGAGCCTGTCACTGAATCCGACGAAAATTTCCGGGTTGTGCGGAAGACTCATGTGTTGTCTGAAATTTGAGCATGATAACTATGAAAGTGTGAGAGAAGAATTGCCGGCTGTAGGCAAGTTGGTCGTCACCTCTTTGGGTGAAGGAAAAGTTGTCGGCATCAATGCCGGTAATCGCACAGTCCATGTTCAACTGTTCGACATCAGTAAAGTCAAAGAACTTCCGCTGGATGACGTCGTTATCAAGTAAACCATAAAGGTTGCTTCGGGGTGGAAACTTGGAAAAGAAAAATCTGTTTACGCACATTCATGAAATGGAAACCCAATTGGGTCAGTTGCACAGTGATTTAGGAGAGTTAAAAATGATTGTTAAAGAGCTGCTTGAAGATAATCAGCGGCTTACCATCGAGAATGAGCAGTTACGCAAACTGCTGAAGCGTGAGGCACCGGCAGATTTGCCCATCGCATCGGCACTCGCTCCGGTAGCAAGGCCTGCGGGTCCGGCTACTGGTGAAGATGTTGTAGGTGAAGGGTATGATAATCTGGCTCGGTTGTATCACGAAGGATTCCATATCTGCAATGTCTATTATGGACATTTGCGGACGGAAGGCGATTGTCTGTTCTGCCTGTCTTTTTTGAATAAATGAAGTGGCCGTAGGGATCCCCTACGGTTTTTTTTCAAGGTTAAGAACCTTGTCTGAGATATAGAGTACCGGAGGATGAGTGCATCATATGACAGAAATATCAGTAAAATTGCAAGATTCGGAGAGAATCGACGATTTGCTCTCTCATGATTTGAAGATTATTCAAAGTGATGAAGTGTTTAGTTTTTCGATGGATGCTGTATTGTTGGCCCGATTTGCTTCGGTACCGAAACGTGGTCGTGTGCTTGATTTGTGTACAGGCAATGGGGTTGTTCCCATTCTGTTAACCACACGAACGCAGGCGAGTCTGGAGGGCATTGAAATTCAGCCACGATTGGCGGATATGGCGCGTCGCAGCGTACAGCTGAATGCATTGGAGGAATCCATTACGATTCATGAAGGTGATTTGCGTGAACTTGTGAAAGAAACGGGCCATGCTGTATACGATGCTATAACGGTTAATCCTCCGTATATGCCCTTGAATGGAAGTGATCTCAAGATGAACACTCATCAGGCAATGGCACGCCATGAAATCGGTTGTACGCTGGAGGAAGTCATTCAGGCCTGCAATCGACTGGTGCGCAATGGCGGTAAAGTATCCATGGTTCATCGCCCGCAGCGTTTAGGAGAGATCATCTCTCTGATGCGTGAGTACAAACTTGAACCGAAGCGGATTCGGATGGTACATCCCCGTGCTCATTTGGAAGCCAATATGGTGTTGATTGAAGCACTCAAGGATGGTAAACCGGAGGTACGCATGCTTCCACCACTGATTGTCTACAATGAAGAGGGGAAATACTGCGATGAAATCATGGACATATATTACGGTGCACAGCATGTACAACGTACAACGGAAGGAGGGTTATAGATGACATTGCATATTCAGAAGAGCTACGCAGAGCAGTCAGGTGATGCTGGCAAACTATATTTGGTCGGAACACCAATCGGTAATTTGGACGATATGACATTTCGAGCAATCAAGACATTGCAGAGCTGTGACATCATTGCAGCGGAAGACACACGTCAGACCCGAAAGCTGCTCACCCATTTTGAAATCACACCATCGATGTTGTTCAGTTACCATGAGCATAATAAGGGAGCCAGTGGGCCTGAATTAATACGCTATATAATAGAAGGAAAAAATTTGGCACTCGTCAGTGATGCCGGTCTGCCGGCCATTTCGGACCCTGGTTCCGATCTTGTAAAACTTGCGCTTGAAGCTGGAATTACGGTCATTCCCATCCCTGGAGCCAATGCAGCGTTATCAGCTCTGATCGTATCCGGTTTACCGACGGAACGTTTCACATTCGGCGGTTTTTTGCCGCGGGAGAAAAAAGACATGCGAAAAGTGATGGAAGCTTTTAATGAGTCCAACGGTACTTTGCTATTTTACGAGTCGCCTCACCGTATTCGTAAAACTTTGGCCTACCTGGAAGAGATTCTGGGTGATCGGTCGATCGTACTGGCGCGTGAGCTGACAAAACGTCATGAGGAGTTCGCAAGAGGGAGTATCCAAGAGTGCATAGACTGGCTAGAGGAACATCCGCCACTTGGGGAATATTGTCTGCTTGTAGAAGGGATCAGGGAAGAGGAGCGTAAGGCGGAACGGGAGGCCTGGTGGCAACTGCTGTCTTTGGAGGATCATGTGAGCCATTATGAGAATGAAGGACTTAGTCGGAAAGATGCGATGAAGAAAACGGCAACAGATCGGGGTTTGACGAAGCGAGATGTGTATAACGCTTTAATCTAATAACGAATCAACAAATATATGCTGGAATAGGGAACATAACCTTAAAGGAACCTTAGATCCAACCTTAATGGAATATGAAAACGAGAAGAGCGGAGAAAAAAAATATAATTACGAACGTCACCGCTCTTCCTTTTGGAGTTGCACAGGCTCGTAGCTCGATCTTTTGGGTAATGAAAACCAATAATAAAGCAAAAAAATACCTTCCAACGGTGGGGTTCACACCGGGAAGGCGATCAAGGAATATAAAAAGGTTAGAAATAACAATTTAATAAGACCATTATACCTGATATTTCTTATTTTGTCACAGGTGCAGGGATTTCGGAAATACATTCGTTACAAACAATTTTACCTTTGAAATAAGTAACGTTCTCTGCATTGCCACAGAAGATACAAGCTGGTTCGTATTTTTTCAACATGATGCGCTCGCCGTCAACATAGATCTCAAGAGCATCTTTTTCACCAATACCGAGCGTACGGCGCAATTCAATTGGAATAACTACCCGTCCCAGTTCATCCACTTTTCTTACAATACCTGTTGATTTCATCATTATAATCAGTGCTCCTCTCAGCTAACGATCATTGTCATTATTCGACATTATTTTATGTTTTATGATACTCATCATACCAACGATTCCCAAAACAGTCAACCTTAAAATTAGCTTAAAATAAAGGCTGTTTTTGATAAGATTACGAGTGGTAAGGGATTGGAAGCCATTTTTCGTATTTAAACATCAATGTCAGCTTTGTCGATTTGGAAAACGACAAAACCACCTTATTCGACAAGATTCGTCAAAGCGTGTCGAATCCTTGGTGGTATTATACTGAAAAGCGACAAATACAAACGATATTTAAAGGAGTGAATAGACATGGAACAGCGTTTAACGGAAGAAAAGGTGTTTAAAGATCCGGTACATAATTATATCCATGTGCAAGATCCGATTATATGGCAGTTGATCAACACGCCCGAGTTTCAACGTTTACGCCGAATCCGTCAATTGGGAACATCATTTCTTACTTTCCATGGTGCAGAGCACAGTCGCTTCTCACATTCCTTGGGCGTCTACGAAATTACGCGTAAGATTATTTCCCAATTCGAAAGAAGTCACTATTCAGATTGGCCAAAGGAGGAGAAAACGGTAGCCCTTTGCGCAGCATTGCTCCATGATCTTGGACATGGGCCATTCTCTCACTCTATAGAAGAAGCTTTCGATATGAATCATGAGGATTGGACTTGTCGGATCATTACAGGTGATACCGAAGTAGGGGCGATCTTAAGACGGTATGCTCCCGACTTTCCAGAGAAAGTGGCTTCTGTTATTCAAAAAACGTATGAGCAGCCTATTGTCGTTAATTTGGTTACCAGTCCGCTCGATGCGGACCGCATGGATTACTTGCTTCGGGATGCCTATTTTACAGGTGTAAACTATGGGACGATCGACCTTGACCGTATCCTGCGTATGCTGCGTCCATATCACGGACGAATCGTGGTCAAGGAGTCGGGCATGCACGCCGTGGAGGATTACTTGATGTCCAGGTACCAGATGTACTGGCAAATTTACTTTCATCCGGTTACCCGAAGTTCGGAAATTGTATTGCGGCAAATATTTAAGCGGGCAAAAAGTCTCATACAGCAAGGTTTTCAATTCCGCTTCATGATCGATCCACTGCCCCAGTTATTCGATGGAGATCTATCAGTGGATGAATACTTGCAACTGGACGAAGCTTTGATTCAGACGGCGTTTATGCAGTGGCGCAAAGAGGACGATGCTGTTCTAAGTGAGTTATGCGAACGTTTTATAGATCGCAAATTATATAAGTATGTAGAGATTGAACAGATCGACGTAAACATGATTGAAGAGATTCGGGAAGCCTTCACTGTAGCAGGTCTTAATCCCGAGTATGATCTGGAAATTGATTTTCCAACGGATAATCCGTATGATGTGTTTCGTCCGGATGAATCGACGGACAAGCAGATTCTGCTGCTTGATCGGCAAGACAAGTTACATGAGTTGTCAGAAGTGTCCGACATTGTCCGTTCAATCAGTGGTCTTCATCGCGGAAAGCATCACTTGTATTATCCCGAAAATAAGGTGGATGCGATTGTTCATGAATTACCGTCCCATATACGCCCCTATTTCTCACATTAAAATGATGCGCAATGCTGCTCATGAGTCATGATGCAAAAAGCTTTCTAAAAGAGTTATTTTTCATGATACAGTAATCTGCTTTAATGGAGAGTACATGTAGATCGACATAATTTTGTAATCAGAGCAATTAGAATACAACCCGGATGCCTAAAAACAAGCAACATATAGATATGAAAGAACTTGTTCGCTCTACATGTTGTGCTGAATGAACTATTGGAATGAAATATAGATAAAAGCATGATCTAATTAGTAATATTAATGTTCTGGTTAAGATCCGCAGGATGGATTAAAAAGAGATCGTCGTTTATTCGACATGAAGGGAGAAATACAGCATGATGTTGTTCGACACACATACACACCTGGATGCACCACAATTCGACGAGGACCGCGAGGAAATGATTCAGCGTGCTGTGGATGCAGGCGTTGGTCGCATGATTAACGTGGGCTTTAACCGGGAGACCATTCCATCCACGATGAAGCTGGCTGAAACCTATGATTTTATATATGCTGCGGTAGGTTGGCACCCAGTGGATGCAATCACGATGCAGGAGGGTGATCTGGAATGGATTGCATCTTTATGCAAGCATGAAAAAGTGGTAGCCATTGGTGAAATTGGTCTAGACTATTATTGGGACACTTCACCGAAAGAGGTTCAACATCGCGTATTACGACAACAAATTGGTCTGGCCCGTGAGTTGAATATGCCGATTGTCATTCACAACCGGGATGCGCATGAGGATATTGTAAAGATCCTGCGTGAAGAGAAAGCTGGAGAAGTAGGCGGTGTCATGCATTCCTTCTCTGGCAGCTGGGAAACGGCGAAAATGTGCCTGGATTTGGGTTTTCATCTATCCTTCGGAGGGCCCATCACGTTCAAAAATGCGAAGCAGCCCAAAGAGGTACTTGAGAAGGTTCCTATGGACCGATTTTTCATCGAGACAGACTCGCCTTATTTGACACCTCACCCTTATCGTGGAAAACGAAATGAGACAGCGCATGTACGTCTGGTTGCAGAAGCAGCTGCGGAAATTAAAGGCATTTCGGTAGAGGAAATTGCAGCAATAACGACCAAAAATGCCATGGAACGATTTGGGATTCGTTAAAATATCGAGCAAAACGGGTGAAAAAGTGAGTTAAGCGGAGTTAATTTGCTTTTTGATCCAAATAAATCAAGAATATTACAATATTTTAACCAAATATTTAGAAAAACGTACTTGAACAACGCTTTACAACATGCATAGAAACAGGATATCATCTTTTCAGTGAATTGTTGTGCGGAAAATTGGATAGATGTTCGGGGGATGAACAAAGGGACACTTTCCGATGAAACAACATTACTTTCATGAATCAGTCTCGCTGAGTCTCCGTTAACGGAGAGCGGGGGAACCAATAGGGCTTAAACATCGGTGATTGCAGCCGATGCGCAACATGCGCTGACCCAAAAGCAGCGTATGAATCTGCGAAGCCGTATTTGATTTCTTCTTTGGGTCTCGGGGTGAATTCAAGGGCGTCCGCCATGAGCGGATGACCGGAGATAGGGCGGCTCTCTTTCGCCCGAACCCGACAGCTAACCTCGCAAGCGGAAAAAGAGAGGCAACCTCGTGCATGAATTTCCGATATTCAGAATCATTCGGAAGCCACGAAAGAGTTCCTCTTAAACTCTTTCTTTGGCTTTTTTGTTTTTGAATAAAAGAAATACTGTCATCATACGGTAAGTATTCAGGAGGATGACATCATGTTGCGAAGATTGATTCATGGTGCAGAACCGGATTATGTTGGTCCGATCTGTGTTCTGTAGAAAATTTGGTATAGTCGCGTCAAAGACATCATGCATTACTTTAGACGGCGAGGCTATGAAGGAGGACGGAGAAGTGGGCACATTCCAACCAGAAGAGACCCATGAGTCACGATCATCCAGTAAGTCTTTCGCGTTGCGGTGGAAGCATGAGAACTTGCGTCAAATGGCATTGATCGCGATTTTCTCAATTGCGCTTACAATCATGATCTTGTTAGTCGTTTACGGTCAGGCCGGGAAACAAATTTCACTGGTTATTGATGGCAAAGCTCAAGCGGTAGAGACTCGTACAGGAATGCTTCAGGAAATGCTGGAGGAGCAGTCAATCACAGTCAGCCCTCACGATCAGGTATCCATGCCCTTGAATGGGGCCATCACAGATGGAGACCGCATCGTTATTGAGCGGGCCGTTCCAGTTAATATTACGGCAGACGGGGACACCAAGACTCTGTATACAACCGATTCATCGGTAAAAGATGCGATTAAAAAATCAGGTATTCAGATTGCGAGTGAAGACAAAGTATATCCTGCGCTTGGAACCACCATTGAAGCGGATATGAAAATTCGTGTAGTGCGGGTAACAAAGCGTACGGTGGAAGTGGAACAGCCGATCGCTTATAAAGTGATCAAAACGGCTGACCCTAGCTTGTACAAAGGCGACAATCGTGTCGTTGTGAACGGTAAAGAAGGCACACTTGTACAGCATATTGAAAAGGTGTTCCAGGATGGAGAATTGGTCTCCAAAAAAATGGTGGGTAAATCGGTCGCAACGAATCGCGTCGACAAAGTGATCGCCGTTGGTACCAAAGTCAAACCTGTTGTGAAAGAGCCAGTGATTCAGACGGTATCGGCGCAGACTTCCACGACAAAAACAGCAACAACCACGAACTCGAAGGAAACCGCTGCCTCGGGCAGCAAAGTGATTACCGTCTCAGGCAGTTCTTTTAAATATTCAAAAGTTTTGAAAAATGTATCCATGACGGCATACTCTTCTGAAGAGCCCGGTATCGGCACAAAAACAGCATCAGGTACTCGGGTAACCGAGGGACGTACCATTGCAGTTGATCCCAAAGTCATTCCAATTGGCTGGTGGGTGTATATCGAGGGCCTTGGCTTCCGTCGTGCGGAAGACACAGGTGGTGCCATTAAAGGCAACAAAATTGATGTGTATTATGATAGTGTGAAGCATGCCCTGAACTTCGGACGGAAGAAAGGCAAGACGGTATATGTAATTGGTCCGGTGAAGCCGGAAGCGAACTAAAATCGTTTTACTTTGAATTGGGAATGCTATAAAATAGTTGCATGAATGATTCATGCGGAATATGCGGCGGAGGGGTCTGAATTCAGTCTCCCCCGCCTTTTGGCAGAGAAGAGGATATTCCTCTTCTTTTTGCGTTAGAAAGGAAGAAATGGAACATGATAAAAGAAGTGATTGTGGTGGAAGGCCGTGACGACACCGTAGCCGTTCGACGTGCGGTTCAGGCAGATACGATCGAAACTGGTGGATCGGCCATCAACCAGCGCATTCTAAAGCGGATTGCACTTGCTCAAGAGAGACGTGGTGTTATCGTACTGACAGACCCGGATCATGCTGGTGAACGTATTCGTAAAATCATCGCCAATAAAGTGCCTGGTTGCAAGCATGCTTTTATTCCGGAGGCCGATGCTACTCGTAAAGGTGACATCGGAGTGGAGAACGCCTCACCGGAGGCCATTCGTCATGCACTGGCACGCGTGCACACGTCATATGAAGGCGCACCCAGTCTGATCGATTGGGAGGATCTGATTGCGGCGGGACTGATTGTGCACCCACAAGCTGCTGCACGTCGTATGGAGATGGGCAATTTGCTGGGCATTGGTTATTGCAACGGCAAGCAGTTCCACAAGCGGTTGAGTGTATTCCAGATTACCCGGGAAGAGTTCTCCGAAGCATTATCGCAAATTGAACGTGAAGGATTGTGAGCGTATGAAAGGCATGGAAGAAACCGTAGAGATTGCAACACCCAAACGAACCAAAGAAATTATTCAAAGACACGGATTTTCATTCAAGAAGAGCCTGGGTCAGAACTTTCTGATCGATCAAAATATATTGAACAAAATTGTAAATGCAGCTGATCTGGACGAGTCCAAGGGCGCACTTGAGATCGGACCAGGTATTGGCGCACTCACAGAACGTCTGGCTCGGGTAGCCGGTCCTGTAACGGCTGTAGAGATTGATCAGAGATTGATCCCGATTCTGGGTGAAGTGATGCAGCCTTATCCGAACGTTCGTGTGCATCACGGGGATGTGCTGAAGCTGGATCTGGCTGATTTGTTCCGCACGGATTTTGGAACGGTAGATAAAGTGAGTGTTGTTGCCAATCTGCCTTATTATGTAACGACGCCAATCATGATGAAGCTGCTCGAAGAGAAGCTGCCTGTAGACAGCATTGTAGTCATGATTCAGAAGGAAGTGGCTGAACGCATGGCTGCTTCACCAGGATCAAAGGACTATGGCAGTCTCAGCATTGCGGTTCAGTACTACAGTATGCCGGAATTGGTCTGTATTGTGCCACCGACGGTCTTTATTCCCCAGCCTAATGTAGAGTCGGCTGTAATCAAGTTGAAGGTGCGTGAGCAACCGCCGGTTGAAATTCCTAACGAGGCACATTTCTTCGAAGTGGTACAGGCTTCCTTTGCGCAGCGTAGAAAAACAATCTCCAATAATCTGAAAGCTCGTTTCTTCACGAAAGAGAACAGAGAACAGGCTGATCAGCTGTTGGAGCAGGCCGGCATTCAACCTTCAAGACGAGGAGAAACTTTGAGCCTGCAGGAGTATGCGACACTCAGTACCGTAATGTGGGAAGCCGGGGTACGCGCAGCTCTGTAAAATTCGGATGAACCAATCCGGGTTTCTGCCCATACGATGGGGTAGAGGTGATTATGTTGATGAATATCGGAGACTTGGTCGTTCGAAAGTCATACGGTGGAGATGTGACTTTTCGGGTGGAAGGCCTTCAGTCGGACGGTGCCATCATTAAAGGGACCGAGTTCCGGCTGTTAGCCGATTCCCCTGTGGACGATTTGATACAGGTTCCTTATGAACCGCAGAGTGCCAAAACAAGGCAGGCCCATGTGAAGGCACATCAGACGCTCTCACGCCTGCAGCAGAATCGAATGGAACAGGCCGAGCGCAATCGTGAAGGTATAGTTCAGGAATGGTCTGTTCAACAAGAACCCGCTTATTTCGAGATGCCTGGCAAAGTGCTGCACTTGGATGGCGATCCTAATTATCTAAAAAAAAGCATGAACCTTTATGAGCAGCTTCGTGTTCCCGCGGAGGGGCAATATGTACATGAGTCTGCCATGGCGGACACTTTATATCGTCTGTTGCCCAAAGTGCGTCCAGATATCGTTGTCATTACTGGTCATGACGGGGTACTCAAGACTCGTCAGCCCTATGACTTATATAGTCTGGGAAGCTACAAGAATTCGCAGAACTTCGTATCAGCTATTCAGGTGGCTAGGCAATATGAACGTCATCTCGATGCGCTAACGATTGTAGCTGGTGCGTGTCAGTCCCACTTTGAGGCCTTGCTGCGGGCTGGAGCGAACTTTGCCAGTTCACCAGGCAGAATTCTCATTCACGCCCTTGACCCGGTCTATGTGGCAGCCAAGGCAGCCTTCACGTCGGTGCGGGAAACGGTGAACATGAATGACGTTCTGCATAACACGATTAGTGGTAGCCAGGGTGTGGGCGGCGTAGAGACACGGGGAAGTTATCGGGTAGGTCTGCCCGGATTGAACGATTTATCCACGTTAAAAGTAAATCCATCAGCCGTCTAAAGATGGCAGAAGAAAGTCCCATTTAGGGGCTTTTTTTGTTTGCAAAAAAATTCATTGACAACAACTTTTTGATACTGATATAATAATTAGTTTTGATTTGACAATGACTGTAAAATCCGGTATAATGGACAAGAAAAGAGGTGGTCGTCGACAATGGCTAAAAATACGCTATTGGATATCAAACGCAATCTCGATGCACATATCGGTCAGAAAATTATGCTGCGGGCTAATGGTGGCCGCCGTAAGACCATTGAGCGTACGGGTGTATTGGAAGAAACGTACCCTTCTGTTTTTATTGTCAAGCTTGATGAGGAGCAAGAAACTTTCAAGCGAGTATCCTACAGTTATGCTGATATACTTACGGAATCGGTGGAAGTCATGGTATTTGATCCAGGCAGCCAGACGCATAGCTCCTACATGGAGACGTAAGTATCGATTTACGGCGATTCTGCCCCCTTGGGCAGGTCGCTTTTTTTATTTTGGAAAATCGCGCTCGATTCATCGGGGAGCCATATATGGTCAGGAATGAGTCTGGCGAAGAAGCGGCATACTATTTGGACAGGTTCAAGGCATATTTCTTAAGTAGATCAAAGGAAATGAACCTGACTTGGGGGCAAATAGTCCCGTATTCGAATGGACTTATCATATTTGGAGGAGGATGATCTATGAGCCGGAGAAGAAGAAGTGTAATGTCAGATGAACTCAAGAATGAACTGGCAAAAGACCTGGGGTTCTATGATACCGTCCAGCAGGAAGGTTGGGGCGGGATCAAAGCGAAGGATGCAGGCAATATGGTGAAACGGGCCATTCAACTTGCGGAAGAAGCGGCACGTAAATCGTAATCCGGTTCAATCGGTTTGGAGAGCGGGGCAATCCGGCAGGAATGACCTCGCTTTTTCCCCATGGATGCGGAATAGAAATGACTTGACAGCCCCATTTTGATATAATATGTTAAGTTGTCTTAGGGAAAAGGTGAGGACGGGTGAACGCCTTGAAAATTTACGAAAAAGCGCCTGCTAAAATCAATTTGATGCTAGACGTTTTACATAAAAGAAGAGATGGATTTCACGAAGTTGAGATGATCATGACGATGGTGGATCTTGCCGATCGACTCGAAATGTCTGAGTTGCCTCGTGACACGATCTTTATCTCCAGTCAGGCGGGATATATCCCGCTGGATGAGAAGAACTTGGCTTTTCAGGCAGCTAGGCTCATCAAAGAGCGTTATGACGTGAGAACCGGAGTTCATATTCATCTGGACAAGAAAATCCCGGTGGCCGCCGGACTTGCTGGTGGCAGCAGTGATGCAGCAGCAACGCTGCGTGGATTGAATCGCCTCTGGCGTCTCAACATCCCGGATCAAGAGCTACAGGAACTTGGAGCTGAACTGGGCTCGGATGTGCCTTTCTGCATTACAGGCGGAACAGCACTCGCCACAGGCCGTGGGGAGAAGCTGACACCGATGCCAAATCCCCCGCAATGTTGGGTGATCTTGGCCAAGCCACCGATTAATGTGTCCACAGCCGACGTGTATGGACGTTTCCGCAGTGACAAGATTGTTCGTCATCCGAGTGCTGCCCAAATGGAGCAGGCTATTCGCAACCAATCCTTTGCCGAAGTGTGCGGGCAGATGGGGAATGTGCTTGAGGACGTAACGTTGAAGCTGTATCCGGAAGTTCAGCATTTGAAAGATGCCATGATTCGGCTCGGAGCAGACGGAGTATTAATGTCAGGTAGTGGTCCAACCGTGTTTGGACTGGTCTCCAAGGAGTCCAAGGTTGCCCGGATCTACAATGGACTGCGAGGCTTCTGTAAAGAAGTGTATGCCGTACGTATGCTAACTTAAAATTCGCTTTTATAATGTACAAACACGTATAAAGGTGGTATATTTTTAAATAATTATTCGGATTTGGATGTTTTCCGTGATCGTGAGGATGGATCTCTGTGAAGAAATTAAAACGAAGCGCAAGGCTGGTTGAAATGACGCAGTACTTATTGTCTAGACCGCATACGGTTATTCCGTTGACCACATTTGCCGAACGCTATGGAGCTGCGAAGTCGTCGATCAGTGAAGATTTGGCGATTATCAAGGAAGTGTTCGAAGAAGGTGGTTCGGGAGAACTGCATACACTGGCTGGAGCGGCTGGGGGAGTAAAGTGGATTCCAAAGGTGTCCAGAGAACTGGCACTGGCTTTTGCAGAACGACTTTCTACCCAGCTCGCGCAGCCCGATCGGATACTCCCTGGTGAGTACCTGTACATGTCCGACCTGCTTGGACAGCCCGCATTGATGAATGAAGCCGGCAAGATTTTTGCAACGGCCTTTGGCAATATGGATATTGATGTGGTGATGACGGTCGAGACTAAAGGGATTCCGCTTGCTTATGCGACCGGAGCCCAGCTTAACCTGCCTGTAGTGCTCGTGCGCAGGGACCATCAGGCTACGGAAGGATCGGCCGTAAGTATCAATTATGTATCCGGGTCCCATAAAAGCCTACATACCATGTCCCTATCTCGCAGGGCAATGCGTGAGCACTCCAGAGTGCTCATTGTAGATGATTTTATGAAAGCCGGGGGGACCGTGCAAGGGATGATCGACCTATTGGCCGAGTTTAATGCCACGGTAGCCGGGGTAGGCGTATTAGTAGAATCTGGATCGGTCGATTCGGAAGAACGACTGCTGACGGATTACATATCTCTGGCGAAGCTGACGGCGGTTGATGCGAAGAGCAGACACATTTCCGTCAAGCCTGGCAACTATTTTGACCTGTAGAATCATGACGAATTACATGTCGGGAAAGGTTCTTTTCCATCGACCTGGCACTAACATTGTCGAATTGTGTATTAAATAAAAAAATTCCTGAAATTAGGACATTTTTGTGGTTATAAAAAGAAGGAGTTCGTATAGGCTGTGTGGAATTATACACCAAGTTCTGATGGAAAAAGGTGGTGAACACACACATGCAAATTACGGATGTCAGACTCCGCCGTGTTAACTCTGAGGGGAGAATGAAGGCTATCGCATCCATTACCATCGATAACGAATTCGTCGTTCATGACATTCGTGTCATCGATGGCAATAACGGAATGTTTGTTGCTATGCCGAGCAAGCGGACTCCTGACGGAGAATTCCGTGATATCGCCCACCCGATTTCTTCCGGTACTCGCGAGAAGATTCAAGCAGCTGTTTTGACTGAGTATGATCGCGCAGCAACTGAGGAAGAAGTCATTGAAGAAGGTGCCTGAGAACATTATTGGGGTTCGAAGGAAAAGAGAGCCATGTCTTATGGCTCTCTTTTCTTTTTGACCGGAATAAGATATATTCAGTATTGAGTTTATTCACAGAAGAGCATTTTCGCAGCTTAAATGTTGCAAAATGTTGAAAGAACAAAAAGCGCAGCGTGCGCTTGGTAACAGGGCGGCATCTTAGGAATCATGGGAATCGGTTAAGCTCGCAGGTACACGGCGTATACATATAGGTCACGATTTGTTGGTGTCCGCGTTGTTACGCGTGATTACAGAGACAGCAGGCGATGAACAAGACCGGCGCAAGGCCGGCTGAACGTTACTCATCGGATATATACAGGTAAGGTCAAACGATGGGTTTTTCAGAACAGGAGGTCGTAAATTTTGAGAAGAATGGCAATCGTTCTTGCGGCAGGGCAAGGCAAACGGATGAAATCGAAATTGTACAAAGTACTGCATCCCGTATGCGGTAAACCAATGGTGGGTCACGTGTTGGATGCAGCTCTTCGCGCAGGCGTTGAACGCAGCGTTGTCGTGGTCGGTCACGGTGCCGAAGCGGTGCAGTCATTTTTGGGTTCCAGAGCAGAGTACGTGCTTCAGGCTGAACAATTGGGAACAGGACATGCGGTGAAGCAGGTTAAATCTCTGCTCGGCAGTGAAGCAGGGTCAACCATTGTTGTCTGTGGAGATACACCACTTGTGACCAGCGAGACGCTGGAAGGACTGATGAAGCTCCATGAGAGTCGCGGAGCGGCAGCAACGGTACTTACAGCTGAACTGGACAATCCCAAAGGGTACGGCCGCGTCATTCGCGGAGAAGATGGTTCTGTACAGCGCATTGTGGAACAGAAGGATTGCACGGAGCAGGAAGATGCTGTGAACGAAATCAACACAGGTACGTATTGCTTCGATAATGCCAAGTTGTTTGCTGCTCTGGAGAAAGTGACAAACCAGAATGCTCAGGGAGAGTATTATCTCACTGACGTGGTTGGCATTTTCCGTAATGATGGAGAAGTGGTGGAAGCCTACATGTCAGATGATATCGCGGAATCCATCGGAGTTAATGATCGACTTGCCCTTTCACAAGCAGAAGCGTTCATGCGTGAACGTTTGGCGGTAAAACATATGTTGAACGGTGTTACGATCATCGATCCGGCATCGACATATATCGGGGCGGATGTTACCATTGGATCAGATACGGTATTGTATCCGGGTACCATACTCAAAGGTATGACTACCATTGGTGAAGCATGCCATATTGGTCCTCAGGCAGATGTGGAAGACAGTAATATTCAGGATGGAGTTACAATCAAGCATTCTGTACTGTCACAGGCCGAGGTTGGATCAGAAGCAACCGTAGGTCCATTTGCTTATTTGCGTCCAGGTACCAAACTGGGCCGCAACGTAAAAATTGGTGACTTTGTTGAAGTGAAAAATGCTACAATTGATGAAGGCTCCAAAGTATCTCATCTCAGTTATATAGGGGATGCTAAAGTAGGGAAAAACGTAAATGTTGGATGCGGGGCAATAACGGTGAATTATGATGGATATAATAAAGCTGTAACGACGATAGAAGACGATGCGTTCGTAGGCAGCAATGTCAATCTGATTGCACCTGTCACGGTAGGAAAAGGCGCATATGTTGTTGCGGGCTCTACCGTTACCCATTCCGTTCCCGACAACGATCTCGCAATTGCCCGCCCACGCCAGGAGAACAAACCTGGATATGCGGAGAAAATTCGCGGTCGTGCCAAAGCCAAGAAACAAAATGCCAAACCCGAATAAGGGGTATTGATATTAAGAATTGCCTCCCGAACATCGGGGGGTGCCGACATGTCGCAGACGCTTATAGATTCCAATGAACCAGCACGGAGGGTTTTTATTTTATGACTTATTTTGATTCGAAATTAAAAATATTTACTTGCAATTCTAACCCCAAGCTTGCCCATCAAATTGCTGATTATATCGGAATTCCTATGGGTGAATCTCACACAACCAGCTTCAGTGATGGTGAGATCCAAGTGAAACTCTCTGAGAGTGTTCGGGGCTGTCACGTCTATATCGTACAGTCTACTTGCTTGCCGGTTAATGACAACCTGATGGAAATGCTCGTTATGATTGATGCACTTAAACGGGCATCTGCCAAGACGATTAACGTCGTTATTCCGTACTATGGCTATGCTAGACAGGACCGCAAGGCCCGTTCGCGTGACCCGATTACAGCCAAATTGGTTGCCAATCTGATCGAAAAAGCGGGTGCAACCCGTGTAATCGCGATGGACTTGCATGCAATGCAGATTCAGGGATTCTTCGATATTCCAGTCGATCATCTGCTCGGCGTGCCGATTTTGGCTCAATATTTCCGCTCGAAACAGATCGAAAATCCGGTTGTTGTATCGCCTGACCACGGCGGCGTAGTACGCGCTCGGAAACTGGCGGACTTCCTGAATGCACCTCTCGCAATTATCGACAAACGTCGTCCAGAGCCGAATGTCAGCGAAGTGATGAACATTATCGGTAACATCGAAGGTAAAACAGCCATTCTGATCGATGACATCATTGATACGGCGGGAACGATTGTACTGGGAGCTAATGCTCTGATGGAAGGCGGCGTGAAGGAAGTATACGCTTGCTGTACTCACCCGGTATTGTCCGGACCGGCGATGGAACGCTTGGAGAATGCACCACTGAAGGAAGTTATCGTAACAGATACCATTCCAATTACGCATGCTAACCCGACAAGCAAACTTAAAGTGTTGTCTGTAGCACCTTTGCTCGGGGAAGCCATTATCCGGGTTCATGAGGAATTGTCAATCAGCAAGCTGTTTGAAATTGAATAAGGATGTCTGCATAAAGTAGTAGAGGGGTTACGTTTTCCGGATCAACGGAAAATGTAACCCCTGTCGGCGTGCCGTTTTATTAAAAGTGAAACAGACGCTGGTCAGTCCATATAAGCTGAACTACTAATTTACACAATAACGGAGAGGGCAGAAAAAATCTGAAGAAGCGAAGTGTTCGCCTGAAAGCTTTCTGCAAGAAAGCTACTTCGGAAGCATAAGCTATCCCCGGATTTTCCCTATGAAAAGGGAATCAAAAAATCTGGGGATAACAGCGACCGGAAGATGTTTCTGCACGCGCAGTGATTCAGTGTAAAATTGTTTATTCAACTTATATAGTTAATACCCGGGGCGGGAGATAAAACGGAACCGGCGCCGATGAAAAAGAGTGTCGGCAATTTCGACAAATTGATTATCGAAACGTGTGATTAGTCCGATCTCAATATGGGTGTCGCGGTCATATACCTGTACAGGTACGTGATATTCCAGATGATAGATAAAATCGCTATGTTGAGTCAGTTGTCCGTTGTCTTCGCGCAAAACCCGCTCACCTTCCTGGGTTGATGAAATATAAATGTAAACACTATATAAGATTAACTAAACATTTACACGATAACGGAGAGGACAGAAATAACTTGAAGAAGCGAAGCGTTCGCCTTTATCCCCGGATTTTCCCTTTTCATATAGAAATCAAAAAAATCTGGGGATAACAGCGATCGGAAAGTTGTTCTGTCATCGGAGTGCCAGTGTAAATACTCTTTAGTTCAAATTATATAACCAATTCGAATCTCACTTTGTTGATATTATATGAAATATAACATTCGAAGTCTATGCTTCACCTTAGGCTGATCCGAAGGAGGGAACAAGATGAAGTGGATTGTCGGCCTCGGAAATCCAGGCCCGAACTACGCTAAAACCCGTCATAATATCGGCTTTATGGCACTTGATCGTCTTGCAGAGCGTCATAATATCTCTATAACGCAGAGCAAATGTAAGGCGCTGATTGGAGAAGGTGTAATCGGTGGCGTCAAAACGGTGCTGATTAAACCAATGACGTTTATGAACCTGTCCGGTGAGTCGGTAAGGGCTTATATGGATTTTTATAAAGTTAGTCTGGAAGACCTGATTGTCGTCTATGACGACATGGACACAGAAACAGGCAAAGTCAGATTGCGTTACCAAGGTAGTGCGGGTGGTCACAATGGAATCAAATCGATTATCCAGCATACCGGTACTCAGCAGTTTAACCGGGTACGGATGGGAATATCCCGACCAGAACCGGGACATGCCATTGTAGATTACGTACTGTCGAAGTTTATGAAGAACGAGAAGGAAGCGCTCGATCAAACGATCGAACAGACCTGTGATGCATTGGAGTATAGTCTGGATCATACGTTTGAGCAGACGATGGCCAAGTTCAACGGGTGAACCGCTGCAAGTGACACTGGAAAAATGATCAAGATCCGGGTTCGATTCCATCTTAATGGGCATACTGGACGTATAAACCATGTTCAGGAGGCATAAAAATGTCAGTGAATTATGTGTGCAGGCATTGCCGTACATTTATTGGACGAATCGATTCTGCCCGGATAACGGAAGCGCAATTGGGCTTTCATTTCTTGACCCCCGACGAGCGGAGGGATATAATAGCGTATAATTCCGGTGGCGATATAACCGTTAGGATTACATGTGATTATTGCAAAGAAGCTTTGGAGTTTAATCCTGAGCTGAGCCTGCTTGCGAGCCCGCTTCAATAGTTATCTCGCCCGCAGCAAGAACAAGAACTTATGACAGATGATGGCGGATGCGGAATACCGCTCCACCTTTATAGCCTTGGCAGCCTGCTGAGGCTTCTTTTCAGTTGGGATGAAACCAGACTCTATTCAAATTCACCCTCAGCCACATCAAACGGATGTGGCAAAGAAGCGATTAATCCTTTATGATGAAACAGGACAAAAAGGAATTTGTATCCAATTTTAAAATGGTGAACCTGCGCGCAGGCGTGAGATACTCAAGTAAGTTATAAGAGAGGTGCCCCTTTTGTTACAAGCACTTATACAGGCTTTTTCCAAAGATCCGGACTTCGGGTCCATTACGGCCGGGATTACATCCGGCATGAAAGAGCAATTGGTTTCGGGTTTATCCGGATCGGCGCGTCAGATTATGCTGGCTGCCTTACATCAGGAAATGAACCGACCGCTGCTCGTTGTGACACACAATATGTTTTCCGCTCAAAAAATCGCAGAAGATTTACAGGAAGCGCTTTCACCGGATCAGGTGCTGCTCTATCCTGCCAACGAACTTGTTGCCGCTGAAGCTGCTGTTTCCAGTCCGGAAACATTGGGTCAGCGTATTGATGTGTTGGTCCGTTGCGCCCAGGGATTCAGGGGCGTTGTTGTTATCCCATTTTCCGGGGTACGGCGCTATGTTCCACTTCCAGAAGTGATGGCTAATGCTCAGATTACAATTAAACAAGGCAGTACGCTGGAGCTCGATTCCTTCCTGCTGGAGATGGTGAAGCTCGGATATGAACGCGTGGAGCGTGTAGAATCACGCGGCGAGATGAGCGTCCGTGGAGGAATTATTGATTTCTATCCAGTTACATCGTCCATTGCGTATCGTGTGGAATTATTCGACGATGAGATCGATTCCATTCGGACATTTGATCCTGCAGACCAGCGTTCCATTGAACGAATTGACGAAGTGACGGTACTGCCGTGCAAAGAGTTAATTGCAGATCGCGAACGTATGGAGAAGGCTGCGGAGGCAGCCGTTATTTTGCTTGACCAACAGTTGGAGAAAATGACGGACCGGCAGGCGAAGCTGCGTCTGCGAGAAGAAATTCATCGCGAGATCGAACTTCTGCGGGAGCATGTGTATTTCTCCGAAATGTATAAATATATTTCACCGCTCTATCCGGAAAACAAGACGATCTACGACTACATGCCTGAAGATACGTTGCTTGTACTTGACGAGCCAGCAAGGCTCGCGGAGACGTCGAAACAGCTTGACCGGGATGAGTCGGAGTGGAATCTGCACTTGATGCAAAACGGGAAGACCCTTCCAGACCTGCATTTGTCAGCCGATGGGGATGATCTGATCTATGAACGTCCATTCCAGACGCTGTTTATGTCCATCTTTTTACGTCAGGTTCCTCATACCCAGCCGCAGAATATCCTCAACTTTATCAGCCGTGGGATGCAGGACTTCCATGGTCAGATGAACGTGCTCAAAGCAGAGATGGAGCGCTGGCAGAAAGCTGGAGTTCAGGTGCTCATGCTGGCTAACGGTGAGGAAAGACTTGATCGCATGCGCCGGGTACTCATGGACTATGATATCCCTGAGCCGGAAATGCTTATTGGTAATCTGCAAACCGGATTTGAGATGCCATCCATTCATCTGGCTGTCGTTACCGAAGGCGAGATGTTCTCACAGAAGCAGCGCAAAGTGCGCAAACCGATTCGCAATGTGGATAATGCTGAACGAATTAAATCCTATAGTGAGCTGAAAGTGGGCGATTATGTCGTTCACCAGAATCACGGGATTGGTAAATATCTCGGGATCGGCACACTTGAGGTTGGCGGTATTCACAAGGACTACATGCATATTCTCTATGCAGGTGGAGACAAACTGTCTGTACCGATTGAGCAGATTGATCTGATTCAGAAATATGTCGGTTCGGAAGAGAAAGAGCCGAAAATATATAAGCTGGGCGGCAATGAGTGGACACGGGTTAAAAATAAAGTCCGCACATCTGTACAGGATATTGCTGATGATCTAATCAAGCTTTATGCGGAACGCCAGACGTCAAAAGGTTTCGGCTTCGACAAAGACTCTGCGGAACAGCAGGAGTTCGAGGACATGTTCCCTTATGATGAGACACGTGATCAGGTCCGTGCAATTGAAGAAATCAAGAAGGATATGGAACAAAATCGCCCGATGGACCGTTTATTGTGTGGAGATGTCGGTTACGGCAAAACCGAGGTTGCGATCCGTGCTGCATTTAAGGCTGCCATTGAGGGGAAACAGGTTGCTGTATTAGTTCCTACAACCATTTTGGCGCAGCAGCATTATGAAACGTTCCGTGAGCGTTTCTCGGGTTATCCATTCAACATTCATGTACTTAGCCGATTCCGTTCACGTAAAGAACAGAATGAGACGGCCAAAGGCATTAAGGCAGGCACCGTTGATATCGTCATCGGTACCCATCGATTATTGTCACAGGATCTTGTCTTCAAGGATCTTGGCCTGTTAATTGTAGATGAAGAGCAGCGCTTCGGTGTAACGCACAAAGAGAAACTGAAAAAGCTGAAAACAAACGTGGACGTGCTGACACTGACAGCGACGCCGATTCCGCGTACCCTTCACATGTCCATGCTGGGCGTTCGGGATCTGTCGGTTATCGAGACACCGCCGGAAAACCGTTTTCCGGTACAGACGTATGTCGTTGAACACAGTCAGGCGCTTGTTCGTGAAGCCATTGAACGTGAATTGGCTCGTGGCGGTCAGGTCTACTACTTGTATAACCGTGTGCAGGGAATTCAGGAGATGGCTGCGGAAATTTCCGAATTGGTGCCTGAAGCCAAGGTTGGTGTGGGGCATGGCCAGATGTCGGAAACGGAGCTGGAGAAGACCATTCTGGACTTCCTGGATGGTGAATACGACGTACTCGTCAGCACAAGCATCATAGAGACCGGGGTGGATATTCCTAACGTAAATACCCTGATCGTGCATGACGCGGACAAAATGGGACTCTCCCAGCTGTATCAGCTGCGTGGACGGGTAGGTCGTTCCAACCGGATTGCGTATGCCTATTTTACGTACCAACGGGACAAAGTGCTGACTGAAGTTGCTGAGAAACGTCTGCAATCGATCAAGGAATTCACCGAACTGGGTTCGGGATTCAAGATCGCGATGCGCGATTTGTCGATCCGTGGCGCGGGCAATCTGCTCGGAGCTGAACAGCACGGCTTCATTGCGTCTGTCGGATTCGATCTGTATTCTCAGATGCTGGCAGAGGAAATCAACAAACGTAAAGTTACAATGCTCGGCGAAGAGCCGGTGCCATCTGATCAGTGGAATACAACGCTGGATCTCAGTATCGATGCGTACTTGCCGTCTGATTATATTTATGACAGTATTCAGAAGATTGAAATTTATAAAAAAGTGGCGGTTATTGCCTCCTTCGACGATGCAATGGAACTGGAAGACGAATTGGTTGACCGATTCGGTGACCTTCCGGAAGCCGTAATCAATCTGCTGGCGGTAGCCAGACTGAAGGTCTATGGCAAGATCTACGGCATTGAGTCGATTTCCCAACGCGGTGACGATCTTATAGTGAAGTTCTACGAAGGCCGTGAACATGCCTTTGAGCTCTCAAAAATCGCACACATTGGAAATCAGTTCGAAAGACGTGTACAATTTGAACAAGGACCCCATATGCTTATTCATGTCAAAGGCAAAGGGCTTGGGGACAAGCAACTGATGGAGCTGGTAGAGAAATTTCTGGAGTCCATGAAAAGTGCTTTTAAATCAAAGGGGGAACTAAAGGATGTTAGCAAAGTATAAAAAAGCAGGGAAAGTACTGTCTGTGAGTATGGTAGCAGTACTGTCCTTATCACTGCTTGCTGCATGTGGCAAGAAGGAAGAAGCAAAAGCACCAGAAACGAAGGATACAAGTGCTGTAGTCGCTACGTATGAAGGCGGTACAATTACAGCCAATGAATTTGACATGGAGCAACGGGTCATGAAATTCCTCTATCCGGAATATGCACAAATGATGGATATGGATGATTTCAAGGAGTACCTGGTAAAACAGGAAGTTGCTTATGAATATTTGAGTGGCAAAGCAAGTGATGCAGCCAAAACCGAGGGTGCCAAAACAGCGACAGAGCAATTCGACAAAATGAAAGCTTCTGTTCAAGCTGATCAATGGACTGAGATGCTGAAAGCTCAGAATCTTACAGACCAGAACATTAAGGATTACATGACTCGCATCATGACGGTAATCAAGGACAAAGAAACTGGCGTTACTGAAGATGCGATTAAAGCTGAATTTGAGAAAAATAAAGATCAGTTCACAACGGCGTCTGTTCGCCACGTACTGATCAACTTTACTGATCCAAAAACGCAAAAAGAGCGTAAAAAGGAAGATGCTCTGAAACTTGCGAAAGAAGTGAAAGCCAAATTGGACGGCGGAGCAGACTTTGCTGAAATTGCGAAGAAATACTCCGAAGACACAGGTTCTGCAGAAAAAGGTGGCTTGTATGAAGATACACCTGTAGCCAGCTGGGTAGATGCGTTCAAGGAAGCTGCCAAAACGCTGCCATTGAACAAAATCAGTGATCCTGTAGAAACTGAATATGGTTATCACATCATGAAAGTAGAAAAACGTACAGAAGCGGACTACACGAAATTGACTGCTGAACAAAAGGAAACACTCAAAAGCCAATTGGCCGCTGCTGAGATCGACACATTCATGACCAGCGAACTGGACAAAATCGTAAAAGAAGTAAAACTGCCAAAAACAGACAAGGCTGAAGAAGGCACGACTAAAGGCACAACCGGTACAGGAACGGAAACAGGTACTGAGGGTGAAAAAACCGATGCGGGTACGGATACCAAAACGGATCAAGGAACAACTGGAACCGACAAAGATACAAAAACAGGTGAAGGTACAGATACAAGCGGTAAGTAAGAAAACAAGTGCATACATTCAGCAAATACGTTTGTCTGGGTGATACACTGAACGGTTCAAATATGGACAACCATACAGAAAAGCAAGGGGGGACTTAAGGCCCCCTCTTGCTTTTCCTTGTATCTATGGAGCGAAGTGGGTACATGGTCGCCTTCTGTGGAAGTTTACACAACTATATTCTCCAAAGTATGTATAAGGAAATGGGAACAGATGAATACTATGGTCAAGATATCACACTAAACGTTCTGGGACTTTCCTCTACCCATTAAGGAACAGTAGTTGAAAAATCTTCTCGAGAAAGTGGGGCAACATGTGAAATGAAAGCTACTGGTATTGTCCGCCGTATTGATGACCTCGGTCGAGTGGTCATTCCGAAAGAAATCCGCCGTACGTTACGTATCCGTGAAGGCGATCCACTTGAGATTTTTGTGGACCGCGATGGAGAGGTTATTCTTAAAAAATACTCGCCGATTGGCGAACTTGGTGATTTTGCCAAAGAATATGCAGAATCGCTGTATGAAAGCACAGGCCATGTAACAATGATCTCTGACCGTGATACCATTATCACGGTGGCAGGTGGCTCCAAGAAAGAGTATCTGGACAAGCAGGTAGGGCCACTGCTGGAGAGTTGTATGGAAAACCGGAAGACGATTTTGGAGACCAACAATGGTTCTTATGAGCTGAGCAAAGATCATGACGAGACGTTATCATCTTTTGTTATCGCCCCAATCATTTCGGGTGGCGACCCCATCGGAACGGTTATCCTTTTCAACAAGGATGAATCGGTGAAGATGTCTCAGATGGAAATTAAAATGTCTGAGACGGCTGCCGGGTTCCTTGGCAAACAGATGGAGCAATAAAAATATGCAGATCAACTCCTGGTGCCCTAAGGGCAACCAGGAGTTTTTGCATTTTAGGGGAACTGTAGACAGTGTGGATGATGTCCTGAAGGGCAGGACGCCTTGAAGGGTTAGTCTGTGCGCCTTTGGACAGGTATAATAGCTAGGTATACGTTGAGGAATGAATGCACGGACATACTCAGGAGGGACATATGAAACAGTCGTCTACAGGCTCAAGATTGCTTCAGGGCGCATTTGTGCTTGGGCTTGCCGCCATAATATCCAAAATCATTGGTGCTTTTCAGAAGATTCCGCTGCAGAATCTGGGGGGAGACGGTGTTTTTGGCATCTACAATACGGTGTACCCGTTCTATATGCTCATTATTACCGTTGCGGCTGCCGGGCTGCCTGTCGCTGTATCCAAATTCGTAGCCGAGCAGAATGCTCTTGGTCGACCGGAGGAGGGCAGACGGGTTATACGCTTATCCTCGATGCTGCTCGGTGGAATTGGACTGGCGCTGGCCTTGTTGATGTATATAGGTGCACCACTTATTGGAGGTCTGATTGGTAATGGAAGTGTCGTATCGTCCATTCGGGCAGCTTCAATGGCATTGTTGTTTGTACCGGTGATGACAGGATTGCGAGGATATTTCCAGGGGTTGCAGCAAATGGTGCCTACAGCGGTATCCCAGGTGGTAGAGCAGACTGTACGGGTCACGGTGATGATTGTTCTGTTGTTATGGCTCATGGGGCGGGACGCTTCATTGGAGACCATTGCAGCTGGAGCCATGATTGGTTCAGTGGCAGGAGGGTTTGCCGGGTTAGTTACAATGCTTGGATATGTGTACCATCATCGACGGAAAAATGGGGAAAGGCTCGCTGTTATGAAAGATGCTGAGACAGCTGGGCAAATGGAGAAAACCAAAGAACACCGCAGCGGGGGGAGCAGCCTTCTGTCCGAAGAGCGGCGATCCAACGGTGAGTGGATTCGGACACTGCTGATCTATGCCATTCCGGTTTGTCTCGGATCACTGGCCGTGCCATTGATGAATCTGGTGGATACCTTTACGGTACCCCGGTTGTTAAGACGAGAAGGGCTGGATGAGCTTCAATCCATGGTGTCCTTCGGAATTTACAACCGGGGCTTGCCACTGGTTCAGTTGGTGACGATGCTGGCCACGTCACTGTCTGTGCTCTTTATTCCGGCGATGGCCGAAGCCCGGCTTAAGGGCGGGCCGGAAGCCGTGAGGCAGCAAGCAGGCCTCGCGCTGCGCTGGTTCTGGTTGATCGGCCTGGCGGCATCCGCAGGTCTAGCGGTGCTGGCAGAGCCGATTAACCGCATGCTGTACGGGGATGCCGCAGGCACCGAAGCCTTGCGGTACATGGCGCTGACGGCTGCGGGCAGCACCGTCAGCATTATTGCGGCGGCGCTGCTGCAAGGCCTCGGCGCCGTGCGCGCACCCGCGTTCAGCATGCTGGCCGCCGCAGGCGTCAAGGCGCTGCTGAACGTCATGCTTGTGCCCGCGCTGGGCATCAGCGGCGCGGCCCTGGCAGGCGCAGTCGCCTACATGCTGGCGGCTGGCCTGAATGTGGCGCTGCTGGCGCGACTTGTCGCCCTGCGCCCGGCCCCCGGCGCCGTCATGGCGAAGCCGGCGCTGGTGATCGCCGCCATGAGCCTGGCGGCGGCAGGCACGGCCTGGGCAGCCGAAGCAGTGCTCGGCGGCATCGGTATCGCGGCCGACCGCCGGCTGGCCGCGATGGGCGTGAGCCTGCTTGGCATAGCCGCAGGCTCGGCCGTGTTCTTGCTGGCCGCGGCCCGAACGGGGCTGCTGACCGCCGCGGAGCTGGCGGCCGTGCCCAAGCTGGGGCCACTGCTGGCCAAGCTACTGCGCAGACTGCGTGTGCTGCGCTAACCCCCGTGTTGCGCTGCTACACTTAGCGCTACGCCAGCCATTCAACCCGGCTCTCACATTCTAAAGCGGAGCAGCAGAGGTTGAATGTGTCACACCGTGTCATATGCAAATGCAATTATAGGATAACGTCTAATTCTGGTATAATACGTGTAATTATAGAGCCCTGTTCTGTACTATGTACGGCCCGTCTACGATTGGTTTTGATCAAGGACGGAAAGTTGGAACAGGATAGTTCGGATGGAGGCTTATAAAGATGAGTGCAGCTTTGACAGTAGTTGGTCTTGGATCTGGAGATGCAGATCAGCTGACGGTAGGGATCATCAAAAAAATGAAACATGCAGCGACGCTGTATGTGCGCACACTGGATCATCCCGTATTGAATGATCTCAAGCAGGAAGGGTTGGAGATGACATCCTTCGATGCCATTTATGAGGCGAAGGATTCTTTTCCGGAAGTGTACGACGAAATTGCAGATCGGCTGATTGAGGCCGCACAAAAGGGCGAGCCAGGTACCGAGATTGTTTATGCCGTGCCAGGGCATCCCATGGTCGCTGAAGCGAGTGTACGCCTGTTGAAGGAGCGCTGCCCACAAATGGGCATTTCGCTGCGTGTCATGGGCGGGGAGAGCTTTCTGGATGAGGCATTTATTCGTCTTGGATTCGATCCGATTGAAGGTTTTCAGCTTCTTGATGCCAGCAGTCTGAACACGGAGCTGGTGCAGCCACAGCTACATACCTTGATTGGACAAGTATATGATGTGTTTACCGCTTCCGACGTAAAACTGTGCCTGATGGACGTTTACCCTGACGATTATCCGGTATTTGTCGGACATGCCTTGGGTGTACAGGGACAGGAGATCATTCACAAGGTACCGCTGCATGATCTGGACCGGATTGAAGGGTATGGTAATCTCTCATTGATATATGTGCCGAAAAATACGGATGACGCGCTTCGTCGACGCTCCTTCGCGCGACTGCATGAAATCGTAAATATCCTTCGCAGTCCAGGCGGCTGCCCATGGGATCAGGAGCAGACCCACCAGTCAATTCGTAAAAACCTGATTGAAGAAACCTATGAAGTCATCGAAACGATTGATGAAGATGACCCTGATCACATGAAGGAAGAGCTGGGTGATCTCCTGTTGCAGATTTTGCTGCACTCCCAGATGGAAGAAGAGGTTGGCACGTTTAACGTGTACGACGTTATTGAAGGATTGAACGACAAGCTGATTTTCCGTCATCCGCACGTATTCGGCGAACAACAGGCAGAGAATGCGAATGAAGCGCTGCAAAACTGGGAACAGATGAAGGCAGAGGAGAAAAAGCGCAAGGGACAGGATCTGCAGCAGACTTCCGTGCTGGACGGTATTCCCCGTGACTTGCCTGCCTTGATGAAAGGGTACAAATTACAGAAAAAAGCGGCCAAAGTTGGCTTCGATTGGGATGATGTAGAAGGTGTCTTTGCCAAGATTGAGGAAGAACTGGCAGAGCTAAAAGAAGCAGTACAGCATAACCAGTCTGCGGAAGAACGGAAGCTGGAACTGGGTGATTTATTGTTTGCGGCTGCCAATGTGGCGAGATTTATTGATACCGATCCGGAGGAGGCGCTTGCCGCCACCAATCGGAAATTCATTCAGCGTTTCCAGTATATCGAGGAGCGTCTGCGTGAACAGGGGAGAACTCCGTCAGACAGCAATGTCGATGAAATGGAGCAATACTGGCAGGCAGCGAAGAAGGCTGGACTGTAAAGGGTTCTGGCATTTTGGGCGCTGATCCGATATCATTAGTTGCATCATGCGTATCGTGTCGTCGAAGCATCTCGGGCGGGTTGCACGAGAAAGCGTGTGATTAACGGAGAGGTGTTTCGGGTACTGGACTTAGACTGTTCTTGGGCAGGACCGACAAAAAGTGAAAAAAAGTCGAAGACCGAGGCAGGATTTCAGATGCCAAGCCAGAATACATGTGTAGTAACCTTGCGCGGAGCCAGCAGCAGCAAATCTGTTGTCACGGATTCGCAGATACTTTTTTTTCAATTTGGGAGGCTTTTAAAAATGAACAAAACAGATCTGATTAACAACATTTCCACCAAAAGCGGTTTGACTAAAAAAGACGTTGAGTCCGTATTGAACGGCTTTTTGGGAGAAATTACAGATGCACTTGCCAGCGGAGACAAAGTACAACTGATCGGCTTTGGCACTTTTGAGACCCGCAAACGTTCCGGTCGTACCGGACGTAACCCGCAAACAGGGAATGAAATCGTGATTCCTGAGTCCACCGTTCCTGCGTTCAAAGCAGGCAACAAACTTAAAGAAGCCGTAAAATAATGCGTCTTGATAAATTCCTGAAGGTCTCCCGGCTGATTAAACGCCGCACCGTAGCCAAGGACGTTTCCGAACAGGGACGTGTGCTGGTGAACGGACGTGAAGCGAAGCCAAGCGCCGCAGTCAAAGTGGGCGATGAGCTTACGGTTCAGTTCGGTCAAAAGCTGGTCACCGTGAAGGTGGAGCGTCTTGCCGAGAGTACCAAGAAGGATGAGGCGAGCAGCCTCTACACCTTGGTTAAGGAAGAGCCGATCGCCAAGGATAACGGTCTGAACTGGTAACAGGGATGCCTGATATACTTTTGTACACATTCATTGCAAAATGAAGAGAAACGCCTTTCCCGTACAGGGAAGGGCGTTTTTGTGTTTCTCGATTATCCGGACATTTGCTTTCATCCAACCTTGGTTCTATTCTGCACTTCTGATCCATAAGCTAGGGTTAAAGAAGGAGGGGTACATGCCATGGTTGAGCAAAGTAAGACGAAACAGCATCATCTGAGCATGCAAAATCGGAAACTGCTGGATCTGACGGGTGTCTCCAATGTGGAGAGCTTCGACAGTGAGGAATTTTTGCTGCAAACTGAACTTGGGCATCTGACCATCCGGGGGCACAATTTACATATCAAAAACCTGAGCCTGGAGGACGGTTTGTTATCCATCGAGGGCACTGTTAGTTCTCTTGAATATCTGGACCCCGGTTCCCAGTCCAAAAACGGTAAAGGCCTGTTCGGCAAGATGTTCCGATGAGTCCGGATACTCAATGGATCACATTGATGTGGATGCTGATGTCGGGAGCCGTGATGGGGATGGCCTACGACAGTTACCGGGTACTGTCCGGTCAGCTGCGGTTCCCGAGATGGAGCGTCCACACGCTGGATCTGTTGTATTGGGTCGCTTCCGCGCTGTTCGTCTTCCGGATGCTGTATGCCGGGAACCACGGACAGCTGCGGTTTTATGTCTTTTTGGGGCTGATTATAGGGGTTTGCTTCTATTTTTGGCTTTTAAGTGTTACAACCCAGCGTTTTGTGGTAATGTTAATTAAACTCGCAAGAACGCTGATTCATTGGTGTGGACATATCCTTAACATCCTGATCGTTATGCCCGCTAAAGGACTTTACAAGCTAGTGCGCGTATTATTTGGTGTCGTACTCGCCATACTGTTATTCCTGGGTAAGCTGGTGCTGCAATGTTTGGTACCTTTCGGCAAGTTGTTCCGCTGGATGTTTAGGCCAATCCTGAAACATTGGGTTACGCCGCGTTGGATAATCCGTGCGGGTTCAAGTATCGCAGCGATGTGGAAACGCTGGTTTTAAGGAGGTCCGATAATGGGTAAAACACCTATGAGCAAATCAAAAGCTCCAGCAGGCCAAGGAAAATCTGCAGGTGCCAAAAGGCGTCTCATGCTCTGGATGACCTTTATGGTTGTGTTTATGATTTGGGCAGGATATACGTTCCTTGTGCAGACTGCGCAAATTTCGGACAAGAGTTCTCATCTGGCTGCCCAGCAATCTTCAAAGGAAGAGACATTGAAGAAGCTGGATCAATTGAAGTACGAAGTCAGTCGGTTGAAGGATCCCGAATACATAGGACAGCTGGCTCGAAAAAAAGGATACTATCTGCCTGAGGAAACACCAATTCAGGTTGAAGATTCAGGGAACTGATGTAATTTGGCTCATTATCGAGCAAGGATTGTTATCTATATGTCTGAAGCCGTTATACCGGAAAAAATAGGCTACCTTAAGGGGTAGTGCTCAGTTGACCTTGGTTTGCGGCATAAGGTATAATTAAATTAGCACAGCATTGATTTTGGCATTCAAAAAATCGGGTTGTATATTTTTAAGGGAGGATCATTTTATTCTATGGCAATTGAAGTGGGCACCAAGTTAGAGGGCAAGGTGACAGGCATCACGCATTTTGGAGCATTTGTGGATCTGTCAGGAGGTGTCACGGGTCTCGTTCACATCTCGGAAATCGCCGACAATTATGTCAAAGATGTCAACGACCACCTGAAGCTTAATGACCTCGTTACCGTTAAGGTCATCAACGTTGACAAGGATGGCAAGATTGGGCTTTCCATTAAGCAAGCTGTTGACAAACCGGTTGAGCAACAAACACAGTCCAGACCCCCAAGAGCTCCTAGACCGGAACGCAGTGGAGGAGATCGCGAACGATTCAGCGGTGGAGGCCCAAGTGGTGGCCAAGGCCGTGGCGGCGGTGGTGGTGGATTTAACCGTGACCGCGGAGGCCGTTCTTTCAAGCCCGCAGCAGGCAAACCTTCATTTGAGGATAAAATGTCACGCTTCCTGAAAGATAGCGAAGAACGGATCTCTTCGTTGAAGAAGAACACAGAAGGCAAACGTGGTGGCCGTGGAGCCAAACGCGTGTAATCTGGTTCAACCTGATTTAAAATATAAGAAAAACCGTTAGCCTTGGGGCTGGCGGTTTTTTTGCGTTTGTTTTTAATTTTGGAGTTTAACCGTTCAGATATAGACAATTAACTGGATCCATAGCCATTTTTGTAAAGTGAAGCTCCATATCCCCAGTTTTTCTGCACAGGAAAAAAAGTACATAAGAACATTTGTCGTCTACCATTTTTTACCGACAGGTTTCCGTGGCATTCCACAGGTATCCTGCTCAAATCGTGGCGATGACGAAGCGCGTCCGGTTCAAAATCAGACAAGTGCCTTGTCGGCAAGGTATGTGGCAAATGGATGAAACCACAATAAGGCCGGGGGTTCCGCACCACCGCGCCGTGGCTGTTTCTTTTGTCGTAAAGTTTTTGGACCCTGCCCACCAATTGTGACAAACTATGTCTTCTATTCTATCTATAATCAGAACCATCGAGAACGAAACACGAAAATTAAATTAATCGAATGGGGTGCCTTGAGGATGATGGAAAAGTGGAATGTCATTCAATTTCCGGGAATGAAAGCTGGTAAAGGAGGTACAGAAGCTCGGGAGGAGCTGTCGGTACGTCTCAAGCAGTGGATGAGCTCCCGCAAGGCCGTCCAAATCGTTGCTGCACGTAAATGGGTGCTGCTTCTCACCTTTATGGGATTTTTGCTGGGCAAGGCCATGATTCTGAATGAATTATCGCCCTTTGCGATTGCTTACTTTGCGGTCATCGCTTTTATGCGCAGGGATTACATTATTCCGGTAGGAGCCGCGTTGCTGGCAGGAAGTCTCTTCGCCCCGTTTCCGGTACCGCTGATTGTTGCTTCGGAGATCGCGATCTTCTATCTGTTGTTCAGAGGACTGGAGTCTTATGACCGCGCTGAATTATCTTATGCGCCAACGATGGTGTTTACGACTACTTTTATGGTCAAGTTATTCGCCGTTGTCATTGGGCCGTCTTTCAGCTGGTACGCTATGCTAATGCTCACGATGGATTCCGTACTCAGCTTTGTGCTTACCCTGGTTTTCATACAGGCCATACCGATCTTCACGTATCGCAAAAAAAAATTCAACCTAAAGAACGAGGAGATCCTCTGTCTGATCATCTTGTTGGCCTCCGTAATGACGGGGGCGGTGGGCTGGACCATCCAGTCCCTGTCCGTAGAGCATATGCTCTCCCGGTATCTCATTCTGATCTTCGCGCTGGTGGGCGGAGCCCCCCTCGGAGCCTCGGTTGGGGTCATTACTGGTCTCATTCTGAGTTTGGCCGACATGTCGGCGGTGTATCAGATGAGTCTGCTTGCTTTTGCAGGCATGCTGGCGGGTATGCTCCGAGAGGGAAAACGTGCAGCGGTCGCGTTAGGTATGTTACTGGGTTCCTCCATTCTATCCATATATCTGGGTGGTCCGGGGGATGTCATGAATTCCTTATGGGAAACGTGTGCAGCCATCGTTCTGTTTATGTTGACGCCAAAAAGCATGCTGACAGCCATTTCTAAATATGTTCCTGGTACGCAGGATCACACGAAATCGCAGCATGAATATGCGAAGCGGATCAGGGATGTCACCGCAGAACGGGTCACTCGCTTCTCGCAGGTATTCCGTCAGCTGTCACGCAGCTTCGATCAGATGTCCGGTGCGGGGGAGCCGGTGAAAAACGAAGGCGGGATGGAGCATTTCATGAATGCCGTAGCTGAAGGGACATGTTCGGGTTGCTTTAAGAAGGCCCAATGCTGGGATGCGAAGTTTATTCAAACCTATAAATATATGACGGACGTGATGAGTTCCATTGAAGCCAACCCGGAGCTGTCAGGCAAGCAGATTCCGGTGGAATGGAACAGGGTATGTGCGAAACCGGAGGAGGTACTTGAAGTGATGCGCGCCCAGTATGGTCTGCATCAACATAACATGCAATGGAAACGTCAGATTATAGATAGTCGACAGCTGGTTGCAGAGCAATTATCAGGGGTATCCCAGGTGATGGAGGACCTGGCGAAAGAAATTCAACGGGAAAGTGAGGAGATGGTACAACAGGAGGAGCAGATTCGGGATGCGCTTGAATCGTTAGGTCTGTCCATACATTCTATTGAAATCATTAATCTGGAAGCGGGGAATGTGGAAATTGAGATTGTTCATGCTTATACACGTGGATTTGACGAGTGCCGGAAAATGATCGCTCCGCTGATCTCGGATGTACTGGACGAGCATATTGCCGTCTTGAATGAGACAACGCTTGATCCTCGCCAGGGGCTGGCGACAGTCACCTTTGGCTCTGCCAAAACTTTTGAGATAACAACGGGTGTTGCTGCTGCCGCCAAAGGGGGAGATGTGATGTCCGGGGACAGTTTCAGTACGGTTGAACTGGGAAATGGCACATTTGCGGTTGCGCTTAGCGATGGCATGGGCAATGGGGAACGAGCACGTATGGAGAGCAGTGCTGCTCTAAATATACTGGAGCAGTTGTTGCAATCGGGCATGGATGAGAAGCTGGCGATCAAATCGGTGAATTCCGTTCTGATGCTGCGTTCTCCTGAAGAAATGTATGCAACGGTCGATATGGCTCTGATCGATGAATATACGGCAGAGACCACGTTTATGAAAATCGGATCGACTCCAAGTTTTATTAAACGAGGGCAGGAAGTTATTCAGGTTTCGGCAAGCAATCTGCCGATTGGTATTATCAAAGATATTGAGGTGGATCTGGTAACCGTACAGCTTCAGCCAGGGGATGTTTTGATTATGATGACAGATGGCATCTACGATGCACCGGGGTATGCCGTCAATAAAGAACTATGGATGAAGCGCCTCATTCAGGAAATTGATAGTGATGATCCTCAGGAAGTAGCAGACTGCCTGCTTGAAAGTGTTATTCGTTATCAGCAACATGAGATCTATGATGATATGACTGTAATTGTAGGTAAAATAGAACATTATCGCCCAGAGTGGGCCACATTGAGAGTACCCGGAATAAGCCGGATGGAACGTCCGCGCACCGTTAGTTAATTGCATATTCCTCTGTTTGAAGTCTCTTCATTCTGGCAATGCTAGTCATAGAGTTGGAGAGTAACCCAAAACGGAGGGATATCGGATGAAACAAATCTTGTTGATCACCGACGGTTGTTCCAATGTAGGCACAAGCCCAGTGCTGGCTGCGGCGGAAGCCCGGGAAGAGGGAATTACGGTCAACGTGGTCGGTGTTATTGATTATGGAACCATTGGTGAGTTGGGCAGCCGGGAGATCGAGGATATTGCCAAAGCCGGAGGTGGAATCAGTCAGATCGTAGGCACAAGGCAGCTTGCCCATACGATGCAGATGATGACAAGAAAAACGGTGGTTCAGACCATTCAACAGGCGGTTAATAGAGAGTTAACACAAATTCTGGGAGAGCATGAGCCCAAAACGGTAACAGACCTTGAACCGTCAAAACGCGCGCAGGTCGTTGAAGTGATGGATGATATGGCCGAGACAACGCCGCTTCAGGTCGTGCTTCTCATTGACGTAAGTGCCAGTATGAAGCCAAAGCTTGCTGCTGTGGAGGAAGGGATTCGGGATTTAATGCTTAGCCTGCAGGCGCGTATTGGTCAGAGCCATCTTTCCGTCTTTCATTTTCCTGGACGACATAGCGGAGAAGAAGCTGTCATGGACATCGACTGGACAGTTGACCCGAGCCGTGTTCGTTCGCTATTTGGACGTTTGCAAATGAAGGGAGCGACGCCGACAGGTCCTGCGATTCAAAGGGTGATTGATTTTTACCGTTATGGTACACTGGAGGAACAGCAGGAAATAGAAGGGAACTATCGCATTGAAAGAGAAGGGATGCTCGGTGACAACGTTGTCTGACGCCTCTTTCCCGCCAGGAACAGTCATCACAGGGAAATGGAATCGCAGCCGTTATACGATTCGGAAGCTGCTGGGCAAAGGAGCCAACGGCATCGTTTTTCTTGTCCAGCGGGGTGAGAATGGCAAACATTATGCGCTTAAAATGGGATTTGACCCTGTAGATCTGCAATCGGAAATTAATGTGCTCAAATCTTTTCAATTACAGCGTAATCATGAGGCCCTTCGGCAGAGTGGCATTCCTTCTTATCTGAAAGATGTGGATGATTACGCCATTCGTGGTCTTGATATTCCTTTTTATGTGATGCGTTACGTTCGGGGGGAGTCTCTGCACCACTTCATTCGGCGTCAGGGAACAGACTGGACACTTCTGGTTGGACTCAGACTATTGCAGAAGCTGGCTCAATTGCATCAGGCTGGATGGGTGTTTGGCGATCTCAAACCTCAAAATGTACTGGTATCGGATTATGGGCAGGTAGAACTTATCGACTATGGCGGAGTGACTTCTATCGGCCGGAGCGTCAAGCAGTTTACTGAATGGTATGATCGAGGATTCTGGAATGCGGGCAGCCGAACAGCAGATGGTACCTATGATGTGTTTGCTTTTGCGTTATTACTGATTCATGTACTTGAAGCTGATGCACTCAAAACGCTGGCTGCAGAAGGATTACCTCAACTGCGAAGTGTGAATCAGCTTACAGCTCTCGTGGAGCGCAGCGAACGTCTCCGTCCTTTTCGAAACTGGACTATTCAGGCATTACGAGGTCAATTTCAGGATGCCGGACACGCGGCTAAGGTCTGGAAAGAGATGATGGCACGCCCTTCTCCTCTTCGTCGCCGTTCCAAAAGTACAACACCGCGTTGGCTCAAAAATGCATTTGCCGTATCCGTTATATTACTTATTGGGGTACTCATCTATGCACTGCGATTCTGACCTGTGAGAGTGCATATACATAACGTAAGGAATGAGGAACAGGTATGGAGGCTTTACGCTGGAACAAGCTGGTGAATAACGTGCTGGATGCAGCGGAAGAGCATCAGTTATGGGTTCCCGGGGATCGGATTGTCGTCGCAGTATCGGGCGGACCGGACTCGGTAGCTTTTTTGCATATCATGCATGAGATCAGTACCAGGCATGTCCCGCTGGAATTGATTTGCGCCCATGTACATCATGGATTTCGGATTGAATCCGATCATGAAGCCGAGATGATGAAGGAACTTGCGCACAGTCTTGGTATAGCATTTGAATGGGTGAAGGCCGATGTACCTTCTTATATGAAGCTTACCGGTCAAGGTCCTCAGGAGGCCGCGCGCAACAAACGATATGAGTTTTTGCATGAAGTGGCTGCCAAATACGATGCGGCGAGCATTGCACTGGCCCATCATGCCGACGATCAGGCAGAGACGGTTATGCTCCATTTGCTGCGTGGTAGTGGGCTTTCCGGACTCGCGGGAATGAAGTTTAAACGGCGAGAAAAAAATGTGGAACTTATCCGTCCATGCCTTCGTATAAACAAGACAGACCTTGTAGAAGCTTGTAATACCCAGGGTTTTCTGTATTTTAATGATGAAAGCAATTCCCTGCGTAAATATCGGCGTAATGCCATTCGCTTGGATGTGCTCCCTTTTTTGGGGCAGTATAATGGACAGTTGACGCCGTCTTTGAATCGACTTGCCGAAATTGTAGGTGATGAAGACGATTTCATGGAACAAGGTGCATATGACGCATACAGGTGTCTAGTGCAGGCGAACGGCGGAAGGCAAACCTTTGAGGTGCCTTCCTTTTTGAAGTTACATGTCGCTTTACAACGAAGGTTGATTAAACTAATATTGAATTATCTGCCTTTGGACAGTGATTTTGTCGACTTTACCCGTATTGAGACCATTCGCCGCAAGGTTATTCAGCCTGACGCGACGACCTGGAGCCTGGATATAGGACAGACACTCGCCTGCACCCGGGAGTATGATCTGATCTCTTTCGGCATACGGACTGACGTACAGGATCAATCTTACGAATATCGTCTTGCTCAATGGAGCGGAACTTATGAGCTTTCTCTCACGGAAATCGACCGGCATGTTCGGCTCGTTCCGATGAGTCCCGAGGACTATCATGTACCGGAATCGGCGGATCATGCCGCATTTGATGCGGATCAACTGCTTATGCCGCTGGTTGTGCGTTCAAGGTTACCTGGAGATACCATGAAAGTGATGGGATTAAACGGAAGCAAAAAGGTGAAAAATATTTTCATCGATGAGAAAATTCCCCCTTCTGTCCGTTCACGGGTTCCCGTGGTATGTGATGGAGCAGGCAATATCATCTGGTTACCGGGTGTTCGCCGGTCTAGTGTAGCTCCTGTAAGGGAGGATACTTCCGCAATCCTGTACATGACTGTAGGCGATTCAGCGATTCAGGGGTAGTGGTTATGGTTCAGGTAAGGCTTTCATATGTATAACTTAGGGGGTTCGCACAGTTGCAGAACGACATTCAGGAAGTATTGATCAGTGAAGAAGAAATTCAGAGTAAAATCAAGGAATTAGGCGCAACAATAAGTGCCGAATATGCAAATCGCAATCCTTTGGTCATTTGTGTGCTCAAGGGTGCGTTTATATTTATGGCTGATTTGGTTAAGAACATTACGGTACCTGTTGAGATGGATTTCATGGCAGTATCGAGTTATGGCGCTTCCACCAAATCATCTGGCGTGGTTAAAATCATTAAGGATCTGGATGAATCCGTTGAGGGACGCGAGGTTCTGATTGTAGAGGACATTATTGATAGTGGACTCACGCTCAGTTATCTGATCGAACTCTTGCAGAACCGCGGTGCTGAATCCGTCCGTGTGGTTACGCTATTTGACAAGCCTTCAGGTCGCAAAGTCGAACTTGAAGCTCATTACACCGGCTTTGACATTCCGGACGCATTCATCGTTGGCTATGGCCTGGATTATGCCGAGAAGTACCGGAACCTCCCTTACATCGGGATTCTGAAACCGGAAGTTTACAGCAACTAATGCTTAAGCTAGTTCCAAGCCCATATCTGTTGGTGGCTTCTGTTGAGAAGCCATGTCGGGCTATGTTAAAATAATTAAAGTGTCTCGAGAGGAGGTAGGGGATGAATCGGTTCATCCGGAATTCTGGTTTTTATTTGATTCTTTTTTTAGTTGTGGTGGGGATAGTCCAGTTCGTCAGCAATGGCGGCGAAGCCACCGATAATCCTAGATATGATCAGTTGCGCGCGGCGATCAAGGCCAATAACGTCTCTGAATTGACGGTTCAATTCAACGGTCAGACGTACCTCGTGACCGGTCAATACAGGGAGACGCCTGATGGAGCCAAATCAGAAAATTTCTCAACGTATATTCCTCCTACGGATGAGGCAATTAGTGAGCTTGTAACTGCAAGCGAAACGAACAAATTCCAATATCATCAGGAACCTATGAAAGGTGACAGCATCTGGTTGACGTTGCTGACTTCCTTTATTCCTTTGATCATTATGTTCCTGCTGTTCTTCTTCCTGTTTAATCAGGCTCAAGGCGGCGGCGGTAAAGTAATGAACTTTGGTAAAAGCCGTGCTCGTCTCTATAACGAAGAGAAGAAGCGGGTTACGTTTGAAGATGTTGCGGGTGCTGACGAAGAGAAGCAGGAACTTGTTGAAGTCGTGGACTTCCTCAAGGACCCTCGTAAATTCGCAGCAGTAGGTGCACGGATTCCTAAAGGAGTATTGCTTGTAGGTCCTCCGGGTACAGGTAAAACCTTGCTTGCTCGTGCTGTTGCCGGCGAAGCGGGTGTGCCATTCTTCAGTATTTCCGGTTCTGACTTCGTTGAAATGTTCGTCGGTGTCGGTGCATCTCGTGTACGTGATTTGTTTGAAAATGCGAAGAAAAACGCCCCATGTATCATCTTTATCGATGAGATCGATGCTGTAGGACGTCAGCGTGGTGCTGGTCTTGGTGGTGGTCACGACGAACGTGAACAAACTCTCAACCAGTTGCTCGTTGAAATGGACGGATTCGGAGCCAATGAAGGTATTATCATCGTTGCTGCAACGAACCGTGCTGATATTCTGGACCCTGCCTTGCTGCGTCCAGGACGTTTTGACCGTCAAATCACGGTTGATCGCCCTGACGTGAGAGGTCGTGAAGCGGTTCTGAAAGTACACTCACGCAACAAACCACTCACCAAAGATGTGAAGCTGGACATTATTGCGAAGCGTACTACCGGATTCTCTGGTGCAGATTTGGAAAATCTCCTGAATGAAGCGGCATTGCTTGCGGCACGTCGTAATCGTAGAGATATTTCCATGAAAGAAGTTGACGAGGCGATTGACCGTGTCATCGTTGGTACGGAGAAGAAAAGCCGTGTTATCAGTGACCGCGAGAAACGTATTGTTGCTTATCACGAAGCAGGTCATACCATTGTAGGTTACTTCCTGGAACATGCCGATATGGTACATAAAGTTACCATTATTCCGCGCGGACGTGCGGGTGGATATGTAATCATGTTGCCAAAAGAAGATCGTATGCTTGTAACCAAGCAAGAATTGCTGGACAAAATTACTGGACTCCTTGGCGGCCGTGTTTCCGAAGAACTGTTTATCGGTGAAATCGGTACGGGTGCATACAGTGACTTCCAACAAGCGACGGGTATCGTCCGTAGCATGGTTATGGAGTACGGTATGAGTGAGAAGCTGGGACCTATGCAGTTCGGTAGTTCGCAGGGACAGGTATTCCTGGGTCGTGATATCGGTCACGAACAGAATTACTCAGATTCCATTGCATACGAGATTGATCAGGAAATGCAACGCTTCATTAACGAATGCTATGAGAAGTGTAAAGACTTACTCGTTAAACATTCCAAAGAAGTGCATCTGATCGCTCAAACGTTGCTGGAAGTGGAGACATTGGAAATGGATCAGATCAAGCAATTGATCGAGACAGGTTCCCTGACTCCAAAAGATGAAAATAGCAACGATGGAGAAGGTACGCCTAGCGAAGGCGGAGAAGCGATCATCGACAACATCGGTGATGTACGCGTCCGTATCCAAGGCAAAGATGAAACGCCTGAGCCACCAGCCGGAGATATTCCTAACGAAGCTCCGAATCTGGACAAAGGAAACAGCAATGACCCGGATGATGGTGGAACGAAGCCAACGTCTTAATTTATAACAGCATCTGTCTATAGTTGCAGATGATAAAGAGGGCCCTCGGGCTCTCTTTTTTATGTATTCCTTCAAATTGTATAGATAATGATAACCGGGAGCTTTAGGGCGAACTACGTAGGAAATGGGCGGTTATGCCCTTGTTCTGGGGCGTTTTCATTTATTGACAGAGTCGTGAACGTTGTGTACATTAGGTGTTAAACCGCTTGTGATTCGTTTCTCAAGCGAAAATAACGACTTGGATTTGCCATATGAAACAGCGTATGAGGCTGTCCCGATAAGGAGAGGATCACAGGTGGAAGCTCTGGCTTTAGAGCGCAAGGCTGAGATGAACCGGGAGCTGCGTGAGCGGCTGATGGAGTTGAAGAAGGAACGTAATGCCATTATTCTTGCCCATTATTATCAACGTGACGAGGTGCAGGAGGTCGCTGATTTCCGGGGAGATTCGTTTCTGCTGGCTCAGAAGGCAGCACAAACGGATGCGGATGTTATCGTTTTCTGCGGGGTTCATTTTATGGGTGAAAGTGCTAAAATTCTTGCCCCTAACAAAACGGTTATCATCCCCGACGAGCGTGCAGGCTGCCCAATGGCAGACATGGTGAACGTTGAAGGCTTACGTAAATTGAAAGCACAGCATCCGAATGCCAAAGTTGTAACGTACATCAATTCTTCAGCTGAGATCAAGGCAGAGACCGACATCTGTTGTACATCGGCCAATGCTGTCAGAGTCATTCAATCTGTTGATTCCGATGAAATCATCTGGGTGCCGGATAAAAATCTGGGACATTATGTGCAACAACATACAGACAAGAAAATGATTATCTGGGAAGGTTACTGCAATACCCATGATATGCTGACGGTCAAAGACGTGGTTGAGATGAGAGCGAAGCATCCAAATGCCGAGTTCGTTGTTCACCCGGAATGTCGTCCTGAGGTTGTAGAGATGGGTGATTTCGTAGGTAGCACAACCGCTATTCTAGAATATTGTAAAAATTCTTCCGCCAAGGAATTTATCGTAGGTACCGAGGACGGTACAGGATATCAACTGCGTCTCGATAGCCCGGATAAACAATTCCACTTTGCTACTAAGTTCCTCGTATGTCCGAATATGAAGGTCAACAACTTGAAAAAGCTGGTTAAATGTCTGGAAACGATGAAACCGCAAATTTACGTGCCGCCAGCCGTTGCCGACAAAGCCAGAGAATCACTAGAGCGCATGTTACTGGTGAAGTAGCATGCGCTACTCTTGCTCCAAGACAGGTGAAATAACATGATACCGCAATATTTAGTGGATTTTGATCTGTCCGCGCTGCCGATGGTGGAGACGGATGTGCTGGTTATTGGTTCGGGCATTGCTGGTTTGTTTACTGCGATCAAGGCGAGTGAACAACGCAGTGTGTTGATGATCACGAAGAAGTCGTTACTGGAAAGTAACACCCGGTATGCGCAGGGAGGAATCGCTGCGGTTATTGCTGAGGATGATTCACCTGCCTACCATTTGCAGGATACACTTGTTGCAGGAGCGGGATTATGCCGCTCCGAAGCAGTAGAAGCATTGGTGAACGAGGGCCCGGACGGAGTGAAAGAACTGATTCGACTGGGTACTTTGTTTGATCTGGAGAACGGCGAGTTGGCGTTGACGCAGGAAGGTGCGCACAGCCACCGCCGTATTTTGCATGCCAATGGGGATGCAACGGGATATGAGATTGTGCGTGCGCTGGCTGCACAGGCGAATGAACATCCGGGGATTGAAGTGTGGGATGAGCATTTTGTCATTGATCTGATTACAGAGCAGGGAGAATGTGTAGGTGCGCTGGTTCAGAAGGCTGACGGTTCGCAAGTATTTGTGAAGGCAGAGGCAACCGTACTATGCTCTGGCGGGGCTGGACAGTTGTATCGATATACGACTAATCCGGAAGTGGCTACAGCAGATGGGGTGGCGATGGCCTATCGTGCCGGAGCAGTTGTCCGGGACATGGAGTTTATCCAATTCCACCCGACCTCCCTTTGTTATCCGGGAGCACCACGTTTCCTGGTGTCCGAGGCGGTACGTGGCGAAGGAGCTTATTTGCGCAATGTGAAAGGCGAGCGCTTCATGGAACGTTATCATGCACAGCTTGAACTGGCACCACGTGATATTGTCGCGCGGGCAATTGTCAGTGAGATGGAATCGACAAACAGTACCTTTGTATATTTGGATATCACTCATGAACCGGCGGAGATGATTAAGCATCGGTTTCCTACCATCTATGAGACCTGTATGCGATACGGATTGGATATGACCACAGACTGGATTCCGGTCGCTCCTGCTGCACATTACATGATGGGCGGAGTGAAGACGGATCTCAGCGGGGAGAGCAGCATTGGCCGGTTATTTGCCTGCGGTGAGGTATCTTCTACTGGAGTACATGGAGCCAATCGCCTGGCGAGCAACTCTCTGTCTGAAGCAATCGTATTTGGCCGGAGAATCGTGGATCGTATTCAATCGCTTCCTCCGCTTGCTCCACTACAGACAAAGGTTCCCACATTAACAAGTATTCGCAGGATCATAAAGGAAGAGCAGAAACCGGTGTCCGAAAGACGCTTGCGTCTGCAAAAAATGATGGTGCGTCAAGTGGGGCTGCGCCGAAATGGCGCTAACTTGCAAGGAGCAATGGAGAAACTGCAACAAGAACTGCAATTTTTTGATCAGAAGTTTACTCACAAAGAAGAGATGGAATATGCCAACCTTTTGACCTGTGCTTGGTTGGTTACCACTGGAGCATTACACCGCGAGGAAAGTCGGGGAGCCCACTACCGTGAGGATTTCCCGCAGCGTGACGATGCCGTATGGCAGAAGCATAGTCTGCAGCAGCGAGAACAAGCGATTGTGGAGGAATTGATGTCATGATACTGAACGGATATAATGAAGGACTCATCGAATCAATCAAAAACTGGCTTCGTGAGGATGTCGGTGCAGGGGATGTCACAACAAGTGTGACAATTCCCGCTGGCAGTCAGTCCAAGGCTGTTATACATGCCAAAGACAATGGAATCATTGCAGGAATTACGGTCGCAGAACTTGTGTTTCAGGTAGTAGATCCTGGCCTTGTGTTCACACCGTTGGTAAAAGACGGTGATGCAGTTACGCATGGTACGATTCTGGCTGAGGTAGAAGGAAGCACACATAGCTTGTTGACAGGAGAGCGTCTGGCTCTTAACCTGCTTCAGCGCATGTCTGGTATTGCTACCCGTACACGTACTTATGTTGATGCGTTGGAAGGCCTTTCTACACGACTGGTCGATACTCGTAAAACAACACCGGGACACCGCTTGCTTGAAAAATATGCAGTGCGGGTTGGTGGCGGAGCAAATCACCGGTTCGGCCTCTATGATGCCGTTATGATTAAGGATAACCACATCAAGGGCGCAGGCGGGATCACTGAAGCGGTACAGCGTGCGCGGGCCGTCATTCCGCATACCATGACCATTGAAGTCGAGACCGAAAACCTAGAACAGGTCAGAGAAGCCTTGCAGGCTGGGGCAGATATCATTATGCTGGATAACATGCACCCAGATCGGATGCGTGAGGCCGTCGCTCTTATTCGTGAGCAGGCTCCGCATGTGAAGGTTGAGGCATCGGGCAACGTCTCGCTAAATACCATTCGTGGTATTGCAGAGAGCGGAGTGGATGTAATTTCAGTTGGCAGGTTAACCTACTCTTTTGAGAGCCTGGATATCAGCCTGGATTTAAACGAAAAGAAAGAGGGGTGAACCTCTTTGATTCTTGTGGTAGACGTGGGCAACAGCAATATCGTACTCGGCGTGTATCAAGGCCGGGAGTTGCTCCACCATTTTCGCCTGAGTACATCCCGGCAGTCGACAGTGGATGAATACGGCGTATTGATTTATAATTTATTTCATATGTCGGGGATTTCAACACGCGACATTGAAGGTGTGATCATCTCATCCGTGGTTCCGCCGCTGGTGAATGTGATTGAAGCCATGTGTGAAAAATACGTAGGCAAAAAGCCGTTACTCGTTGGGCCGGGTATCCGAACCGGCCTGAACCTGCGGTATGAGAATCCTCGTGAAGTTGGCGCGGATCGCATTGTTAATGCAGTAGCAGCCGTTGAGAAGTATGGCGGTCCTCTCGTAGTGGTCGATTTCGGTACAGCGACCACATTTGACTGTATTGACGAGAAAGGAAATTATCTGGGCGGGGCTATCGTACCCGGCATCCACATTGCAACCGAAGCGCTCTATGAAAGGGCGTCCAAGCTACCTCGCATTGAATTGGAGAAGCCCAAGAAAGTCATTGGTCGCAACACCATTCATGCGATGCAGGCCGGCATTATTTATGGTTATGCAGGACAGGTGGACGGCATTGTGGAACGTATTCGCGAGGAAATGGGAGCCAAACCCAGAGTCATTGCAACCGGTGGCCTTGCCAAGCTGATTGCAGAAGAAACACGCAGCATCGATGAAGTGGATCCGCTGCTTACGCTTGAAGGGCTGCGTATCGTTTATGAGCGGAACCGGGAAAGGTAAGAACAGAGACGGCAAACAGCGGGCTGAGATTACAGTCTTATATGTTATGCCGTTTTTTCTATAACTGGCGATTACGCCAAAGGAGGCTGAATGACTTGGAAAACAACAACAAACAAGACCGGTTAATTCGCGGTACAGCAATGAACGGACGGGTTAGAGCCTTTGCTGTCCAGACGACGGGACTGGTTGAGGAACTGCGCAGAAGACATGATACGTTTCCCACGGCTACAGCAGCTATGGGGCGTACGGTTACAGCAGCATCCATTATGGGCGCTATGCTTAAGGGAGAAGAGAAGTTGACTATTCAAGTCAAAGGCGACGGTCCCATTGGACAGATTGTTGCCGATGCTAATGCGAAGGGTGAAGTTCGTGGCTATGTAAGCAATCCGCATGTACATCTGCCGAGCAACAGTATGGGCAAACTGGACGTTGCTGGCGCAGTCGGAACAGAAGGATTCGTGAACGTAACCAAGGATCTGGGGCTGAAAGAACCTTATCGCGGCAGTGTACCGATTATTTCGGGAGAACTTGGCGAAGACTTTACGTACTATTTTGCCAAATCGGAGCAGACGCCTTCTGCTGTAGGCGTTGGTGTACTGGTGGATACCGACAATTCGGTTATTGTAGCTGGTGGATTCATTGTACAGTTGCTGCCAGGTTTGACGGATGATGAGATTACGGTGATTGAAAATGCCATTGGTACAATGCCGCCAGTGACGTCTCTGCTGGATGAGGGGCTTGAACTGGAAGAGCTGCTTCGTCGCGTACTGCCTGATGTACAGGTCATGGACGAAATGGATATTCATTTCCACTGTGAGTGTTCACGTGAGCGGGTAGAGAAAACGTTGATCAGTCTGGGTCAGTCCGAAATGGAACAATTGATTGAGGAAGAAGGCCAGGCTGAAGTGGTCTGCCAATTTTGCAATGAGGCTTACGATTTCAACAAGGAACAACTTGAGACCATCCTAGAGCAAGCCAAGAACTGATTTTATGCGGGGACGGGACGCGGAATGACAAGACAGGAAAAAGGGTTATGGACGGCTGTAATTGTCTTGACGCTTGGAATGCTGGTGATGGGTTCGGTTATGGTTGTGCAAGGCTTACGAAATGGACGTGAAGGAGCAGATTCGCCTCAGGATGCCAATCAGGAAGAGGGAAGTGCGGTAGCAACGATCAATGGGGAGGTCATCACCAACAAGGAATGGACCGAGGCATTGAAACGGCGCTATGGCAGTGAATTGCTGCTCCAGATGCTCAATCGCAAAGCCGTATATGCGGAAGCGCTCGATCGTAATCTGACGGTGACTCCCAAAGAAATTGCGAAGGAACTTGCCGCGGCCATGGATGGGTATGATTCGGAGAAGGCTTATTTTGACGAAATGCAGTCCCAGCTCGGTTTATCCAGGCAGGACCTTGAGTTGGAGGCAGGATACCGTCTCCTGCTTGAGAAAATCGCGACGAGCAGTATTCAGATCAAGGATGCTGATATCGAGCATTACTGGAACGAACATCATGAAGACTATGTTTCCCCAGAGAAATATGATCTGTCTATCATTGTATTGAAGGAAGAGGAACAGGCTGAATCAGTTCTGGATGCGCTCAACAAGGGAGCAGACTTTGAAGAAACCGCACGTCATGAATCGACGGACAGTTACTCCCGTGATTCGGGCGGTCGTCTGGGATGGATCGAGCAGAATGATCCGTTTCAGTCCGAAGCAATCCTCAAACTTGCAGCTCAACTGGACGTTGGCGATATTGCAGGGCCGGTGAAGGTGGAAGAAGGCTACGCCATCATTAAAATGAACGACAAACAAGAGCGTCAGGTGCAACCCGCAGAAGAGGTCCGCGAAGAGATTCGGATGCAGCTGGCTCTCAGCCAGGCTGATCCCCTGCCCCAGGTGGAGGAAAGGCTACGCAACAAGTATGAAGCTGTCATCATCGCTGAAATTCCGGCATCCTGATTATCCTGCAAACGAATGTCCTGCTGCATCTTGATAAAAATACTCTGTCTACGGCCTTAGGGCCCAGGGCGGAGTATTTTTTTGAGTACTCATATTGACAATAGGGTGTAACGTTGATAAGATAAAAATAATCAAAAACCTACTCATTTACTCGGAATAAAACCATTTATATGAACAAAGAAATCTTCGGAAACCCAGGCTCTGTCCGGTTTATTGCAGATGGAATGGACTCAGACGGATTTCCGTAGTTCTTTTATAACATCTAGAGGCTGCTCGGCCGCACATGTATATGGCAACAGGACTTAAGTAGTATTCATCCCACTAAGGAGGGCATTCATATGGCTAAAGTAGTTAATAACGTAACAGAACTCATCGGAGGTACTCCGCTTGTTCGTCTGAACCGTATTGTACCTGAAGGCAGTGCTGAAGTGTTCGTGAAACTGGAATACCAGAATCCAGGTTCAAGCGTCAAAGACCGTATCGCGATTAGCATCGTGGAAGAAGCGGAAAAAGAAGGCAAGCTGAAACCGGGTGATACCATCATCGAAGCAACAAGTGGTAACACAGGAATCGGACTGGCTATGGTGGCTGCAGCCAAAGGCTATAAGTCTGTTATTGTTATGCCGGAAACGATGAGCATGGAGCGTCGTAATTTGCTTCGCGCCTACGGAGCTGAGCTTGTGCTCACACCGGGAGCCGAAGGTATGAATGGTGCAGTTAAAAAAGCTGAGGAATTGCTTAAGGAAAATCCATCTTATTTCATGGCTGAGCAATTTAAAAATAAAGCCAACGTGAAGATCCACCGTGAAACGACTGGCCCTGAGATTGTTGAAGCCATTCAATCTGTAGGCGGTACGTTGGATGCTTTCGTGGCAGGAATCGGTACAGGCGGAACGATTACAGGTACAGGTGAAGTGTTGAAAGAATCCTTCCCTGGAATTAAAATCGTTGCCGTTGAACCAGCAGCTTCCCCAATCTTGGCAGGTGGCAAACCGGGTCCTCACAAAATTCAGGGGATCGGTGCTAACTTTATTCCTGAGATTCTGGATCAGGAAATCTATGACGAGATCATTCACATCGAGAATGACGATGCGTTCGAGACGGCTCGTCAGGTAGCGAAGGAAGAAGGTATTCTATCCGGTATTTCTTCCGGTGCAGCCATCCGCGCAGGTCTGCAAGTGGCTAAACAGTTGGGTGCAGGCAAACGCGTTGTAGTTATCGTGCCAAGTAACGGCGAACGTTACCTCAGTACGCCACTTTACAACTTCGAAGCTTAAGCTTAACAAGTGATGAAACAAATCCTCCTTGCCCGCATGCCGGGTGTGGAGGATTTTTTGCTGAATGCTTTTAAAAGCAGCGGCGCTTTAGTATACTATCAGACAATAGAACTAGCGACAGATGGAGGGCGGCAAACCGCAATGACACACCTGATGACAACATACGCCGACTGGACAGAGTGGGCCGGAAAAGGTTGGACCATGATGCCGTATATGATCAAGTCGGATAATGGACCGTATCATGGCGGTTTACCGTTAACGTGGGAAGCAGCCTGGCAGCAGGCGTCACCCTATGCAATAGTATTGGAAAATGGAAAAGGCGGAAGGTATACCTTTCTGGGATTAAACCCGGTATCCGTTATTTCCGGCAAGGGCAATGAAGCTGTTATTCATGATCTTATTCAAAGCGATACCCGGACAGACTGTGGTAAACCACTTGAAGTATTAAAAAGGTGGGCTGCGCCATACAGCGCACCAAAGGTGAGCGGGGCTCCAGACTTTGGTGGTGGCTGTGCAGGGTATCTAAGTTATGACGTAGCCAGATCCCTGGAAAAGCTGCCAACCTTGGCAGAAGACAACCCGGCTCTCCCGGATTATTGGTGGATGCGTTTTGAAGAAATATGGGCGTATGACCATGAACAGCAGGCGCTGTTCTGCATGGTTCATCTGGCTGTACAGCCAAATCAGGATGAAGCTCAGCTCCGCAGTCTGTATGCAGAAGCAGAAGAGCGAGCAGCAGCCATGCAGCAGCGATGGCTGCATATTCTGGGATTTGCCCAGGCGGAAGAGCAGCAGCAGGCCTTGGAGCATCGCCATAGCCACATTCATCTCACTGCGCAATCAGCGGATTCGGAGCGGGAAACGGAAGGATGGCATACTTCCTTTCCTCAACAGGACTTTGAGCAGGCGGTACGCACAGTGCAGGAATATATCCGGCAGGGGGATGTTTTTCAAGTGAACCTGTCCCTGCGACAGGAAAAACGTCTGAAGTCCAGTGCTGAGCACATCTATGAATGGCTTCGTCTCGTGAACCCCTCTCCCTACATGGGAATGCTGCGTAGTCCGGAATTCCAATTAGTGAGCGGATCACCTGAATTGCTCGTCAAAGTGGATAATCGCAAGGTGAGTGCTCGTCCTATTGCCGGTACACGTAGAAGAGGCCGGGATGAAACTGAGGATGAGTTGATGGCCGCTGAGTTGCTGAACAGTGAGAAGGAGCGGGCAGAACATATTATGCTGGTCGATCTGGAGCGGAATGATATCGGGCGAATTGCAGCTTATGGATCAGTCCATGTGCCTGAACTGATGACGATCGAGAAGTATTCGCATGTCATGCATCTGGTTTCTCAAGTCGAGGGAACGCTGGCCGATGGACTATCCGTATTTGATGTGATCGCAGCGACATTCCCAGGTGGAACGATTACAGGTGCACCCAAAGTTCGCACGATGGAAATCATTGAAGAACTGGAGCCTGTGCGTCGCGGACCGTATACAGGTTCGATTGGGTGGATGGACTACAGCGGAAATATGGAGTTGAACATCGTCATTCGTACACTTTCCATCAAAGATGGAATCGGATATGTGCAGGCAGGAGCGGGCATTGTTATTGATTCTGATCCCTATCGGGAATACAAGGAGTGCCGCAACAAGGCAAGAGCCATGATGAGGGCTGTGAATTACAGCGAGGAAGCGGAAGCTGTTAAATTAAAATAATCAAGCAACCGTCCCCTGCGTGGACGGAAGAACAGGAGGAACAAGGATATGATACTGGTTATCGACAATTATGATTCCTTCACATACAACCTGGTTCAATATCTGGGTGAACTGGGGGAGACGGTGGAAGTTCGCCGTAATGATGAGATTGATCTGGCAGGCATTGAGGCATTGGAGCCTGATCATATTTTGATCTCACCGGGCCCTTGTACTCCGAATGAGGCCGGTATTAGTCTGGCGGTCATTGATCACTTCAAGGGCAGTATTCCGATTTTCGGCGTATGTCTGGGACATCAGGCGATTGGACAGGCTTTCGGAGGCAATGTTATTCGTGCGGACCGAATGATGCATGGCAAAACATCGGAGATGCACCATAACGGAACATCCGTATTTACAGGATTGCCATCTCCCTTTACGGCAACGCGATATCACTCTCTGATCGTGGAGCGCAGCAGTCTGCCAGATTGTCTGGAGATTACGGCCGAGACGGCGGAAGGCGAGATTATGGGCTTGCGTCACAAGGAATATGCGATTGAAGGTGTTCAGTTCCATCCCGAATCCATCATTACGGATCACGGTCATCAAATGCTGCGTAACTTCCTGTCTCAGCAGGTAAAGGTATAGAGATGAAATATGCCGCGATAAACGGAGAATTGGTCAATATGGCGGCAGCCGTGGTTCCGGTGACGGATCACGGCTTTTTGTACGGACTCGGATTGTTCGAGACGTTTCGGACGTATCAGGGAGCTCCTTTTCTGCTGGAACGTCATTTGCAGCGGATGGCTTCAGGTTGTCGTGAACTGGGCATTCCTTTCACAGCAACAGCAGCGGAGGTAACGGATTGGATCAACAACCTGTTGCTTGCTAATGAACTCCAGGATGCCTATGTGCGCTATACGGTATCTGCGGGCGAGGCCCCGCTCGGGCTACCTTCGGGGGATTATGTGAAACCCAATCATATCGTATTGGCAAAAGCACTACCTGAACCCTCTCCAGCTCTATATGAAAATGGGAAAATGCTTCAACGTCTGTCGACGCCTCGTAACACGCCTGAAGGAGAAGTGCGGTTCAAATCGCTGCATTACATGAACAGCATTCTGGCGAAACGGGAACTGAGCGGATACGGACAGCATGTGCAAGGAGCGGAAGGGTTACAGTTAACCAGAGATGGCCATGTAGCTGAGGGAATTGTCAGCAATGTGTTCTGGGTGAGACAGGGCGTACTCTACACGCCAGCACTTGCGACTGGCATTCTGCCGGGAATCACCAGAGACGTTGTACTGGAGCTTGCAGCTCAGCAAGGAATGCCTTGCCAGGAAGGTTTGTTCCCTTGGGAGGAACTGCTGCAGGCAGATGAAATCTTTTTGACAGGCTCTGTTGCTGAACTCGTTCCAGTTACTACATTGCGGGATCAGGATGGAACGGAAACGGTAATCAGCAGCGGACATATAGGCCCGGTTACAGAAGCGCTTCTGGGTATGTACCGGCAGAAAGCGGGGTATACTTCATGACACTTACACCAGTCATCTATGAACGGAATTATGCGTGGGGGCTAGCAGAGCTCAAACTGGGCACACGAACACTTATTATGGGCATTCTGAATGTCACACCGGACTCTTTCTCGGATGGGGGACGTTATACCAGTGTTGGGCGAGCGGTGGCTCACGCCATTCAGATGATGGAAGACGGCGCGGATCTCATTGATATTGGCGGGGAATCCACACGTCCGGGTTCAGATATTGTTGGCGCTGATGAAGAGCTAAGACGGATCATTCCGGTCATTGAAGCACTGCGGCAGCAGGCTCCACATATTCCGATATCGGTGGACACCTATAAAGCGGATGTCGCTCGCCAGGCTATTCAGGCTGGAGCGCACATCATCAATGATGTGTGGGGTGCCAAGGCTGACCCGGAGATGGCACGTACCGCGGCAGAATTGGGATGTCCTTTGATCCTAATGCACAACCGGCAAGAACGAGACTATACCAACTATTTGGTTGATGTAGTCAGTGATCTTCAAGAGAGTATACAGATTGCGCTTGAGGCCGGAGTTCATCCCGATCAGATTATTCTGGACCCGGGCATTGGCTTTGTGAAAGGTCTGAACGAAAATCTCGTGCTCATGTCATCGCTCGGGCTACTCAATGAGATGGGGTATCCCGTTCTGCTTGCCACCTCGCGTAAAAGGTTTATTCAGAACACCTTGCAGGTGCAAGCGGATGATGCGCTGGAAGGTACAGCCGCTACGGTTGCTTTTGGCATAGCCCAAGGATGCCAGATGGTCCGGGTCCATGATGTGAAGCCGATTCGGCGCACGGTGGACATGAGTGATGCTATGCTGTATGCTTCTCCAGGGTTGCGGAGGAAATGATGCTGACGGGTCCGGTGACTCGTCCAGTAGAAGCGCAGCGTTTTGCAATAGGAACAAGCATCGAACCATGAATTCATTATAAATAGAGGGCGGGCGGAACTTATGGATAGAATGGTATTGCATCGAATGGAGTATTACGGATATCACGGCGTATTTGCCGAGGAACGGAAGCTGGGGGCGCGTTATTATATTGATCTGGAGATTGATATGGATCTGGGCGAGGCTGGGCGTAACGATGATTTGACCAAAACCATCAATTATGCGGAAATCCATGAGCTGGTTAAACAGATCGTTGAAAATAAATCATTCCAGTTAATTGAAGCATTGGGCGAACATATTGCATCTTCTTTACTAGACACTTATACTATTATCAATGCATTGACAGTCAAGGTGACGAAGCCGCATCCGCCGTTTGATATTCATTTTGGGGGCGTAACTGTAGAGCTTCGCCGCACAAGAAAGTGAGAACCGATCATGATTGCACATTCGACCTCTGAATCTTCAGAGGCTTATATTGCTTTAGGGGCTAATTTGGGTGACCGGGAACAGACTCTGCTTGAGGCGTTAACGTTGCTGGATGCACATCCTCGTATATCCGTCCTGCGCTGTTCTGCGCTGTATGAGACGGAGCCGGTAGGTTATGTGGACCAGCCAGCGTTTCTGAATATGGCAACTGCAGTACAGACTACTCTTTTGCCGGAGCAGCTGCTCACGGAACTGCTGGATATTGAAACACGGCTTGGACGGGTTCGTGATATCCGTTGGGGCCCTCGTACAGTCGATTTGGATCTGCTCTGGATGGATGGAGAGACAAGTGATACCGAACGGCTGCAGTTGCCGCATCCACGGATGGGTGAACGGGCGTTTGTATTGGTGCCACTGGCTGACATCGTAACCGAAGATGAGCATTCAGGTTTGTATACCTTTGTACAATCATCGTTGTCTGTACTGGATGGAAAGGATGGAATACAGCTTTGGAAAACGTGCAATTGGCCAATCGAATCCGGGCTTTCCGGAAGCTGAAAGGTTTAACACAACAGGAACTCGCTGCTGAGACGGGCATATCGCTGGCCATTCTGGGTATGATTGAGCGAGGCAACCGAAAAGTAGTTGAACGGGAGCTGAATCTAATTGCCGGGGTACTATCGATCAGCATTGAGGAGTTACAGGGGAACTAAGGCCGCTTTTTACTAACAAGAAAATATCGTCATTATTCGTTGATTTTATACAGCAAGAAGCATTATAGAAACTAAACACAACCAGGATTCATGCAAGAGTCTGCGGATTTAAAAAGGAGTGGGACGACTACCATGCTTAAAATTGGTGACATTGAAATGAAAAACCAGGTCGTACTTGCGCCGATGGCTGGCGTGTGTAATCCGGCTTTTCGTCTGATCGCAAAAGAATTCGGAACAGGCCTCGTATGTGCGGAGATGGTGAGTGGCAAAGCCATCGTGCATGGTAACAAGCGTACACGTGAGATGTTGTTTGTAGATGAGCGTGAGAAACCGCTGAGCCTGCAAATATGGGGGGGAGATCGTGAAGCCCTCGTAGAAGCAGCCAAAATTGTGGACAAAGAAACCAATGCTGACATCATCGACATCAATATGGGATGCCCTGTTCCTAAAGTGACGAGCTGTGATGCGGGTGCACGCTGGTTGCTTGATCCGAACAAAATTTATGAAATGGTATCCGCTGTTGTGGATGCGGTCGATAAGCCCGTTACAGTCAAGATGCGGATCGGCTGGGATAACGAGCACATCTACGTGGTAGAGAATGCACTTGCGGTTGAACGCGCTGGCGGACAAGCGGTAAGTGTGCACGGCCGTACGCGTGAGCAGCTCTACACAGGCACAGCGGACTGGTCGCACATCAAAAATGTCAAAGAGGCTGTCTCCATCCCCGTTATCGGGAACGGAGATGTATCTTCACCGGAAGATGCCCGTCGCATGTTGGATGAAACGGGTTGTGACGGAGTGATGATCGGCCGTGCTGCCCTGGGTAACCCATGGATGTTGTATCGTACCATTCAATACTTGAGTTCCGGCGAACTGCTTCCTGACCCGAATGGGGAAGAGAAGATTCGGGTTGCCATTTTGCATATGGATCGCCTGATTGCACTGAAGGGTGAGGCTGTTGCTGTTCGCGAGATGCGTAAACACCTGGCTTGGTATCTGAAAGGTCTCAAAGGATCTGCTCGCATCAAAGACGTTATTATGGAAGAAACCAAACGTGATGAGATGGTGCACATTCTGGAGAACTTTGTAGGCCAACTGCATATCGAAGGCAATCTGGAGTCAGAATCGGCAGTAGCCGAAAATGCATCCTGATCTCCTGCTGTAAAACGTTTACAGCTATAGGGGGCATAACATTGACTTTTCGAGACCGTTACCCTATAATTTCACAGTATAAATTCGCCATGTGCGTCATAAGGCTAGTGCATCAGGAGGAACGTTCTGTTTCTCCGGAGAACTTCATATAGTTTTGAAGATGTATGCGGGCGGAGCTCTGTAAACAGCACTGGTTCCGTTGCCGTGCAATCAAATTATTCCCATGACAGGAGAATCGGTTGAGATGAGCGATAAGGAAGTTATCCTTACACCAGAGGGACTTAAGAAGCTTGAAGAAGAACTGGAAATGCTGAAATCGGTGAAGCGCCGCGAAGTGGCTGAGCGGATTAAGGTAGCCATCGGGTATGGAGATATTAGTGAAAACTCCGAATACGAAGACGCGAAGAACGAACAGGCTTTCATTGAAGGCCGCGTTATTACGTTGGAGAAATTGCTCCGGAACGCACGGATTATTAACAGCGACGAGATTGATACCGAAGCTGTAAGCGTGGGTGCAACAGTTACTGTAGAAGATCTGGAATTCGGTGATATCACGGAATATACGATTGTAGGTACTGCGGAGTCCAATCCGCTGCAAAACAAAATATCGAATGAAAGCCCTGTTGGCAAAGCCATTCTGGGCAAGAAAAAAGGTACGGTTGTTGATGTAAGTGTGCCTGCTGGCGTAATTCAATATAAAATTGTAGACATCAAAAAGTAATATAAGCAATGAAGCAGTCGGGTACGGAGACAAAAGCTTCCTTAGGGAAGCTTTTTTCAACATTTGAGGCAGAACACCTCTGAAGATGCCTGCAATGTAAATAAGGAGATGAATATAGATCATGACGGATGAAGTCTTGAATCAGGAAACCGAAACCGAACTAAGTGAGCTTTTACAAATTCGCCGCGACAAATTGGACGAGCTCCGCAAATTGGGGATCGATCCTTTTGGCCAAAAATACGTACGTACGGAAGAAGCCGGCTCCATTCTGAAGAAGTATGAAGAACTGACCAAGGAAGAGCTGGAAGAGAAGCACATCGAAGTCAGTATTGCCGGACGGATTATGGCGAAGCGGGGAATGGGTAAAGCGAGCTTTGCACATATTCAGGACCTGAGCGGCAGAATCCAGATCTATGTTCGTCAAGATACTGTGCCGGAAGACAAATACGCCGCGTTCAGCCTGCTCGATCTGGGGGATATTGTAGGTGTCTCTGGGGTAATCTTCAAGACTAAGACAGGTGAAACTTCGGTTAAGGTTCAAAATCTCGAAGTATTGTCCAAGTCACTTTACCCACTTCCGGATAAATATCATGGACTAGCGGATGTAGAGCTGCGTTACCGTCAGCGCTATGTTGACCTGATTATGAATCGCGAAGTGCAACAGACCTTCATTACTCGTTCCAAAATTATTCAGTCGATGCGCCGTTACCTGGATTCTCTGGGCTATCTGGAAGTGGAAACGCCGACGCTGCACACCATCGCTGGTGGAGCCGCTGCGCGTCCATTCATTACACATCATAATGCGCTTGATATGGAATTGTACATGCGGATTGCGATCGAGCTTCACCTGAAACGTCTGATTGTAGGCGGTCTGGAGAAGGTATATGAGATCGGCCGTGTATACCGTAATGAAGGGATGTCGACACGTCATAACCCTGAGTTCACCATGATTGAACTTTATGAGGCATATGCCGATTATCAGGATATTATGCGTTTGACTGAGAATCTTGTTGCTCATATCGCACAGGAAGTGCTTGGTACGCAAGTTATCCAATATGCAGACTATCAAGTCGATCTTACACCACAATGGCGCCGTGTAACGATGGTAGACGCGGTTAAGGAAGTTGTAGGCGTGGACTTCTCCGTGCACATGACGGACGAGGAAGCTCATCGTTTGGCGAAAGAACATAAGGTTCCAGTTGAAAAGCATATGACATTTGGTCATATTCTGAATGCATTCTTCGAACATTTTGTAGAAGAGACGTTGATTCAACCAACCTTTATTATGGGGCACCCGGTTGAGATTTCTCCGTTGGCGAAGAAGAGCGATGTAGATCCACGCTTCACGGACCGCTTCGAGCTGTTTATCGTTGGACGTGAGCATGCAAATGCCTTTACGGAGCTGAATGATCCAATTGATCAACGTCAGCGCTTTGAGGCACAATTGCTGGAGAAAGAACACGGGAACGACGAAGCACACGAAATGGATGATGATTTCATCCGTGCGCTCGAATATGGTATGCCACCAACAGGTGGACTGGGGATCGGTATTGACCGTCTGATCATGTTGTTGACCAACTCGCCGTCCATTCGTGACGTACTGCTCTTCCCGCACATGCGTCCTCGTACACAGGATTAAATAAGGAACGTTTAACTCGTTCATAATAGAAGAGGAACCTGCCGTTCAGTATGATGCTGGTGGCAAGTTCCTCTTTAGGTTTACATAGGTATCGAAGTGACAGATTACTCGAAACAACATGCCTGCTATGAATATATGACAGATCTTCTTCGTCTACCTGTATGTATTATGTTAAAAGAGGTGCCCTTCATGAAGTTTAGGCTTCACATTGCTAAATTCCTATCACCCCCACTGATTCTGGTTGGTGGTTTTATGCTTATTATCACGATCGGTACGATTCTGCTCATGCTACCCATCTCCAATCAAAGCGGTGAGCATTTGGCGTTCATTGATGCGCTGTTTACGTCTACCTCTGCCGCATGTGTGACCGGGCTGGTCGTTGTGGATGTAGGGACGACCTTCAACCTGTTTGGTCAAATCGTGATTATGGTGCTTATGCAGCTAGGTGGACTTGGCTTCATGACCATCGCAACGTTGTTTGCGCTAGTATTGGGTAAGCGAATCTCGCTTAAGGACAGGCTGCTGCTGAAAGAGGCTATTAACGCTGATAGTATGGAGGGCATTGTGCGCATTATCCGCAAGGTGCTGATCTTTTCGTTTACTATTGAAGGGGTGGCTGCCGTTATATTGGCACTACGCTGGGCAACGGAGATGCCTTTTTGGCAGGCGGTATACTATGGTGCTTTTCACTCGGTTTCATTATTTAATAATGGTGGTTTCGATCTGTTCGGCAACAGTTTTCAATATTATACAGGGGACTGGTTGTTTAACCTGACAGCTTCCGTGCTGGTTGTATCGGGTGGACTCGGCTTTGTAGTGCTGAACGATTTGTTTGAGTTCCGCAAGCGCCGTCGCTTATCGTTGCAGTCCAAACTGGTATTGTCCGTGTCGGGTGCGCTGATTGGTATCGGTGCAATTGTACTGTTTGTATTTGAGTTCACCAATGGGCACACACTGGCTTCTCTCAGTTGGAGCGAAAAGATCTACGCATCGTTCTTCCAATCTGTCTCTACACGTTCGTCTGGTACAAGCACCATTGATATTACCCAGATGAGGCAGGCTACCCAGTTCTTCTTCATTCTGTTGATGTTTATTGGGGCATCTCCGGGATCAACCGGGGGAGGGATCAAGACGACAACGTTCCTGATCATGATTGGAGCGGTATATGCTATGATTCGTGGCAATAAAGATATTGTATTTTTCCGTCAGCGTGTTCCGAAAGAGTTGCTGATGAGAGCATTGACGATTATTATGGTTTCCTTGATCATATTCATGGTTGTAGTAATGCTACTACTTACGACAGAGGATGCACCGTTCCTTTCACTCATGTTTGAAGCGGCCTCGGCCATTGGGACAGTAGGTCTGTCGGTGGGAGTAACGCATGAATTAACGGTATGGGGAAAGGTGATTATCGCCTTCACAATGTTTATAGGACGTATTGGACCACTCACCATCGCATACGCGCTTCGTCCGCGCAAAGAGAAGAAGCTGTATCGCCATCCGGAGGGCCGGATTATTATTGGATAAAAAGAAAAACCGTCACGCATCTAGGAGACTAACCCTATTATGGATACATAGGTTAGTTACAACTAATGCCTGACGGTTTTTTGTTCAATAGATGCAATTACTTGGTTCCCGCTGTATGAAGGATAGAGCAGTATTTAATTTGTGACCAAATGTTATTCCGCATCCCGACATAATGTTGCAAGATGCATGGTAAGGATGTCCTCCATGATCTTGGTGTTCATCTGGTCAGGACGAAGAATCGCATGAATTCCCAAACCGTCGACCAGTGCATATAGCCGTTCAATTTCCAGTTCCTTGTCGAGGTCTATGCGGGAGAGATTGAGCTCCATGAAGTAGGTAATAACCGTAGCCATCGCGTGTCTAAGCTCATCATAGACTTTGTCGGCATGCTCTTTGAGAACAGGGTCAGTTTTGGACTTGGCTGTAAAAGCGTACCACACCTCCATTTCGGCCATTTTTTCATCCGTACTTGGCAAGAGTTCTAACAACAGAAGCTTCATATTCTCCAAAGGAGATGCATCAAAGGACATCTGTGTAATTCGATTCGATACCCGTTCGGATACCAGATTCATTGCGTATAGGAGTAGTTCCGATTGGGTTGAAAAATAGTGGCGCATAGACCCGGCCGATATTCCCGCTTCTACCGCAATGTTTCGAACGGAGGCCTGTTCCATGCCATCTCTTCGGATGACACGCCAAGCCGCTTCGGCTACAAGCAGACGTTGTTTATCATGATCAACTATTTTAGGCATACAAGGATTATATCATTGTTGATTATTATAATACAAACGTGTTAAATTGTATTTAATACATTTGTATTATAAAAGGAGTGAGTCATTTGATTGCCTATTTTATTATTGGATGTGAGATTGCCTTCTGGGTATTTGTCGCCGCAGGTCTCAGTGTGCGTTATCTGCTTGGGATGAAACGGACAGGGATCGCACTGTTAATGGCAACACCCATTGTGGATGTTCTTCTTATGGTTGCGACGGTGATGGATCTTCAACAGGGTGCTACAGCAAGTATGGTTCATGGCATTGCAGCTATATATATAGGTGTGAGTATTGCTTATGGTCATCAGATGATCGCTTGGGCTGATCGTTATTTCCTTTACTGGTTCAAGGGTGGAGATAGTCCTCGGAGCAGCAAGGTGTATGGCAGTGAGCATGCTAGTCGTGAGAGAGTGGGATGGCTTAGACATTTATTGGCTTGGGTTATAGGTAGCTTGTTCCTGCTCGCAATGATCTGGTGGATTGGTGATGCGGACCGTACTGCGGCATTCTCTAATATCATAAGAGTATGGGGAATCATACTGGGGATCGATTTTATAATCAGCTTCAGTTATAGCTTATGGCCGCGAAAGATGCCTGTGAAGAAAGTGAAGTAACATATATAATTGAATAAGGCGGGAGAATGTGCGGATTATCTGGGGAAGATAGGATGATTCGCATGTTCTGTAAAGAGAGTGTTGATGATAATTGATGGGATTATAAATAGACCCGGTTTTAGGTGGATAGCTAAATTGAGAAACCAGATATAATTTATTGAAAATAAAGGTTGCATTCGAAATCTGTACATGGTATATTCTAATTCCGGCCAAGAAAACACGAGAAACACGGTGCGGCAAGCAAAATGGAATAAGCTTCGAAAGAAACTTAAAAAAAAGGCTTGCAAAGTTGGTTCGGATGTGATAAGGTATAAAAGTTGCTGAGGTGAACAACACACGGCAATGAAACAAGTTTGATCTTTGAAAACTGAACAACGAGTGAGTAACGATCTTGCTTGCAAGATCGACGCTGAGAAATCAGTACAAGCCTTCGGGCTGTATGATTTGGAAGCAAAATAAATGAGATTTTTAATCTCGTCAGTTTCAAAATGAGCTTATCGCTCTTTTCAATACTT
>NZ_JBHVMZ010000017.1:0-63936 GCF_042796655.1 Paenibacillus sp. NPDC057886
AAAAAGATGGAGCGCCGTGTGCGATGAAAGTCGCACGCACGGTGCGGAGAAGGGGAAAAGGCGGTGATCATATCAAATCCTTACCTATTTCTATTGATCTATCCATTGTGTTTGTGCTTATCTTTTTACCTATATTTTGGGTTATTTCTCACAATACGGACAACGCCCAAGAGGCTCAATATTTAAGCAATCGATATAAGATGGCACTTCAGACTGCTGTACTGGATGCAGGGGCTGTGATGCATCAAAATGAAAAGCAAAACGATGAAGCAGGGTATGATTCAACCAAATTTGTTAAAGCGGACAGAGAACTTGCCTTGACTACGTTTACCCAAACAATGGCGCTAAATATGGGGATTCAGGATGATCCTGCTGCTATACGGGCCATGTTTAATTACATTCCTGCAATGGTCGTGTTGGATTATGATGGTTACTATATTTTGGCGAACGAAACAGAAATGACCGGAAATCTTGAAGATTCATTCCGGCAAGTTTGGAGTCCCAAAAAGCCCTATACATATTCTGATTCAAATGGTAGCAGTATTAATTTCACACTCGATGGGTATGTTTATGCCTATGACGCAGGTTTGGGCAAGTGGGTGGAGGGATTCCAGAAAGAACTGGCCTCCAGCACGCAAATCCCTCTGCTTCAGAATGCCGAGACGTTTGAGCAGGTCAGACGAAGCCGGATCGTGACTAGTGTGCAGAAAGATTTGGCAGATGTTATTAACCGGCATAATGAGTTTGCTAGAAGGAATGGTGTTTCCTATACCTTTACCATGCCTTTAATTTCACAGGAAGACTGGTACAATTCGATTAATGACACGGGGCTTATGGCTTTTATTCAGGGGATACCTGTAGGTAACCAAAAGATTAACAATTATGCCATTGGTGGTGGCAGACTGGTGAAGAAAACAGCGATCGTTGGCGGAGTTGATCCGGTAAGTGGAATAAAATACTTTTACCCTTCCACATGTAACAATGGTTACAGAGCCGAAGAAGTGTTTACAAATGCCAAACAAGCGGCAGCGCAAGGGTATTTTGAGTATAACTGTTCCATAAATTAATGGCAGTTTGTTTGTAATATAAAAGCGAGGTTGCATGAGATGTTTACATTACTTTCAGAAAAGGCGACACCTGTGCTAAAATAGGGTTTCGGAACGATAGTAATGTCCAATAGATAGGAGCAACCTCATCTTATGAGTTTATTGTCAGTAGAGAACGTGAGTCACAATTTTGGAGACCGCACGTTATTTAAAAATGTATCTTTTCGTTTACTTGCCGGAGAGCGTGTAGGCCTTGTTGGTGCTAATGGTGTGGGCAAGTCCACACTGATGAACATCCTTACCGGAAAATTGTTAAAGGACGAAGGGAAGGTCGAATGGACCCCCAAAGTTCGTTATGGATATCTGGATCAGCATACCAAGCTCACACCTGGAAAAACGATTCGTGATGTGCTTAAGGATGCGTTCCTGCCCTTGCTGGAGCTGGAAAAAGAAATGATGTCCATCACGGATCAGATGGCAAACGCCGATCCGGACAAGCTTGAATTGTTGCTGGAAGAAATGGGTGACATTCAGGAGCAATTGGAGCAAGGTGACTTTTATCTGATTGATGTGAAAGTGGAAGAGATGGCAAATGGACTGGGCTTGTCCGCCATCGGTCTGGATCGTGACGTGGCCGCGCTTAGTGGTGGTCAACGTACGAAGGTATTGCTTGCCAAGCTCTTACTGGAGAAACCAACTGCTCTTCTGCTGGATGAGCCGACGAACTATCTTGATGTGGAACACATTGAATGGCTGACGCGTTACCTGAAGGATTACCCGTATGCGTTTATTCTGATTTCGCATGATACGGAGTTTATGAATGAGGTCGTTAACGTTATTTATCATCTAGAATTCGCCAAGTTGACGCGTTATGCAGCGAACTATAACAAATTCCTTGAAATGGCCGACATGAATAAGGCGCAGCATATTGATGCTTATGAGAAACAGCAGGAATATATCAAGAAGCAGGAAGATTTCATTCAGCGGAACAAAGCCCGCGCTTCCACTTCCGGTCGTGCCAAGAGCCGTGAGAAGCAGCTCGGCAAGATTGAACGGATCGATCGTCCGGATGAAGCGGCCAAACCAACTTTCAAATTCAAGGATGCTCGGGCGAGTAGTAAAACCGTCTTTGAGGGTATTGATTTTGAAATTGGATATTCGTACGCATTATTGCCTAAAATGACGATGACGATTGAGCGTGGTGAGAAAATTGCCATTGTCGGCTGTAACGGTGTAGGTAAATCCACACTGCTCAAGACTATCTTGGGAAAAATTCCACCAATCAGCGGTAAGACCTTCCTGGGTGACTATCTGGAAACAGCCTATTTCGAACAGGAAGTACGAGCAGGAAACATTACCCCGATCGAAGATGTGTGGAACGAATTTTCTCATCTGACACAGAATGAAGTCCGGGGGCATCTCGCACGTTGTGGATTGAAAAATGAGCATATCACCCGTCCGCTTAACGCACTCAGTGGTGGTGAACAAGCCAAAGTTCGTTTGTGTAAGCTTCTGATGCGTGAAAGTAACTGGATTTTGTTCGATGAGCCTACAAACCATTTGGATGTGACGGCGAAAGCAGAGTTGAAACGTGCCTTGCAAGAATTCAAGGGTACCGTGCTGCTCGTATCCCATGAACCTGAATTTTATGAAGGTTGGGTTACCAAAAAGTGGGATGTTGAAGCTTGGTCCGAGAAACAATAACGTAATAAATGGAAATGTACGGTGACAAAAAAAGGTGTCTATGGTAACATAGGCTACAGCTTCATATGAACACTAGGGGGGTCGCACGATGCGGCTGAGATGGAAGAATGCGATTCCGGACCCTTTGTACCTGATCTGGATCATACCAGCGTAGGGAAGTGGCGCGTTTCAGCTAATGACAAAGGGCGTTATCGATGACTTTGCGATATTGCCTGCAAGATGAATCATGCGGTTTCTAAGTATACAGCGTTGCGGCTATGTTGGTTTTTTATAGTTGATATGCGTTATGTATAGAGTAATTGCATGCGACAGTCATTCAGTTGATCCATGAATTTTAAATTCGTGGCCACTCCCCTACGGGAGTGGCTTTTTTTGTTGTTTATATCAGCTTAAATCATGCAAGAGGAGGGTGAACAGGACGGAAATCTTCCACGAACATGTAACAACACGATCATTCGAACTGCATGTGGTTTCACCAGGTACAGGAGATATGAACTCTTTTCTGAATATTGCCAAGGATGTATGGCGATGGGTCGATTATATCCACATTCGGGAAAAAAAGCTGCCCCTTGAACAACAGATGTTTTGGGCGCAAAGCCTTAAAACACGAGGTGTCCCATCTAACCGAATCATTATGAATGGCTTAAATCAACTGGATCAACATGCGTTGCTTGGTGGTGTGCATTGGGGACAAGCAGTTATTCGGAACTACGATAAGGATGTGTTGAGGAGAAACGATCGGCTTCGGGTAGGGATATCGGTTCATTCTTTGGAAGAGGCAAAAGTTGCAGAAGAACAGGGAGCGGATTATCTCTTTTATGGGCATGTCTATGCTTCAAATAGTAAACCAAATTGCGAACCCAGAGGGCTTAGTGCGTTAGCTGAGGTATGCTCTAATGTTTCGATTCCCGTGATCGCGATTGGCGGGATTAGACCTGAGAATGTTGCTGCCATTCGAACTGCTGGTGCCAGAGGAGCGGCTGTGATTTCAACGATTTGGACGAACGATAAGCCGGAACTGGCTGTAGCTTCATTGCGACAGGCAATCACGGATTCAGAGAAGTACGCCGAACCAAGGAGATGAGACCATGAGAGAGGAAGCAAGAAGCCGAAGCAGGAATCGTTCAGGATATCATTCAGGAACAGTATCCAGGAGTAAAGTTGGAGCGGAAATTCGAGGCAAGCTTTATGCAGAGACCATTATTGTAGGCGGAGGAGTTATCGGTTGTGCCATCGCATGTGAACTCGCTACGCGTGGTCATGAAGTTCTTCTGGTTGAGCGTGCGCGGATCGCTGGAGGAACTTCCTGTGCAGCCGCCGGGATGCTTGCTGCTGACAGTGAGGAATTCACTCATGCTGTGATGGCAAAGCTTGCGCGGCAGAGCAGAGCTTTGCTTCATGAGCAGAAGGAACGAATCAGTTCGCTTAGCGGAGTGGAAATGGGGCTGCAACAGCATGGCTTTATTACTCCTTTCCGTTCATACAGGGAGGTCAGCAGTTACAAAAACAATCGATCGTCTACCTTATCAACAGAACATATTTGGTGGGATCGTATCGCTGTCCAACAGGAAGCTTCATGGTTAAACAGGGATACGTATGGAGCATATTACAGGCCTTCCGAGAGCGAGGTTCTTCCTGTCAATTTAACGCAGGCTTATGTCAGATCTGCTCAAGCCATGGGTGCGAGGGTGATGGAAGGTGTACAGGATGTCCGTTTGCATACGGATGTGAATGGAGTGCAAGGGATTGAGACTTCAATAGGAACGATGACATCGAGAAATGTCATTATTGCTACAGGGTTACATGGTGAAGAATTGATGAGACATGTTGGTCTGAAATCCCCTGTTTTACCAGTGAAGGGGGAGATTGCAGCCGTGCAGTTTTCACCCCACCATGCCGGGTACAGGCCTGACAAAACGGTGTATGCAGAGGATATATATATTGTCCCCAAAGCTAATGGAGAAGTATGGATCGGTGCAACAAGCCTTCCTGGAAGAACAGATATGAAAGTTTCGGTGCAAGGCATTCAGAAGCTGCTTGCAGCTGCAACAAACTGGGTACCTGGCATGAAGGAAGCACATTTTATCCGAGCGTGGGCTGGTGTCCGTCCTTCAACTCCGGATGGACTGCCGTATGTGGGGGCTTGTGAAAGTGTTCCAGGTTTATTCGCTGCTTTTGGACATTATCGTAACGGCATATTGCTTAGTGCGATTACAGCTAGCCTCATGGCTGACTTGATTGGTGGCAAAACCTCGGAAGAACTGGAGATTCAGGACCTTTGTCCAGAACGTTTGAACATAAAGGAGATGTTGCAGTGAACATCATTGTCAACGGACAAACCATGCAAATTGAAGATAACTTAAATCGTGTGGACAAATTGCTCCATTCATTTAATTTGCAAGTGAAAACCGTCGTGGTTGAATTGAATCGGCAAATTTTAACGCGGGAATATCATGAAACGACGGCGTTAAGAGACGGAGATCGGATTGAAATTGTACATTTTGTGGGAGGCGGTTGAATCATGTTGAGGATTGGAAATTATACGTTTGAGTCTAGATTGCTTCTGGGTACAGGCAAATTTTCGGAATTGGAAGTGCAGAGCCAGGCGGTTGAAGCCTCAGGTACGGAAATATTAACGTTTGCAGTTAGACGATTAAATCTGGAAGATCGCAACAAACAGCATTTTCTGGACACACTGGACTTGAAAAGGTATACCCTTCTTCCTAATACAGCGGGTGCTTCAACAGCAGAGGAGGCTGTGCGAATCGCTGAACTTGCCCGAGCTTCAGGACTTTGTGATATGATAAAAGTAGAAGTTATCGGCGATGGAATCACATTGCTTCCTGACCCGATTGAAACCTATAAAGCTTGCGAAATCTTGCTTGAAAAGGGCTTTACGGTACTGCCTTATATCTCGGACGATGTTATTCTGGCCAAGCGATTGCAACTACTCGGCGTACATGCTGTTATGCCTGGGGCTTCACCCATAGGGGCGGGAAGAGGGATTATTAATCCCTATAATCTGGAGATTATTATTGAACAAGCCGTCGTTCCTGTTATTGTGGATGCAGGACTTCGAGCACCTAAAGATGCTGCTCATGCGATGGAGCTGGGAGCTGACGGTGTATTGTTGAATACGGCTGTCTCCGGATCCGGAGATCCGGTGAAGATGGCGAAGGCAATGCGAATGGGGGTTGAAGCAGGCAGACTGGCATATGAGGCAGGCATGATTCCCGTTAAGCGCTATGCAGCAGCGAGCAGTCCGGCGGAAGGAATGGTTCATACATGACTAATCAGACACGATCTTCTGAACAGGCAGACCGCTATTCCAGACAGGAACGGTATGCACCTATCGGTAAGGAAGGTCAGCGTAGATTGAATAACAGCAGAGTATTAATTGTTGGAGCGGGCGCGCTAGGTACGGGCATTGCTGAAACGCTGGTTCGTTCAGGAATTGGCCATATTACCATTGCAGATCGAGATTATGTGGAGTGGAGCAACCTTCAGCGACAGCAATTGTATATAGAACAAGACGCCATTCAGCGAATGCCCAAAGCGATGGCAGCAAAGAAGCGCCTATCTGACATTAATTCTACTATTGAGGTTGTAGGCAAAGTGATGGATGTCAGAGTAGACGAGCTGGAGGAACTGATTCAGAACGCAGACTTGATCATGGATGCCACAGATAATTTTGATACCCGGCTATTAATAAATGATATGTCTCAAAAGTATCGTATTCCTTGGATTTACGGCGGATGTGTGGGCAGTTATGGAATTACCTACACATTTCTGCCTGGCGAAACACCTTGTTTAAACTGTTTGTTGGGTGAGGTTCCGTTAGGTGGGGACACCTGTGATACGTCAGGCATTATCCCTCAGGCGGTGCAGATGGTTACAGCTAATCAGACTGCGGAAGCGATGAAGTTTCTCAGTGGTAATTCAGATGCACTGAGACGCAAGTTGTTATCATTCGATGTGTGGAGAAATGAATACATATCCATTAACGTCGACGGTGCCCGAAAAGAAGATTGTCCTTCCTGCGGAGCAAAGGCTAACTATCCGTACCTCTCTGCCTCCAATCTGGCAAAAACAGACGTATTATGTGGCAGGGATACGGTACAGATTCGCCCTTCACGGCGGATGAATCTGGATCTACAGCATACGGCTGATCGCCTTGGCAAGCTGGATGAAGGCCACGTGGAGGCTAATCCGTTTTTGGTTTCTTTTACAACTGGAGCGCACAGGATGGTCATCTTTCAGGATGGTCGCGTTCTGGTTCATGGAACAAAAGACACGGCGGAGGCGCGTACGCTGGTTCACCGGTACTTTGGTTAGAGAAAAAATAAATGATTGTTCCGAGTCCGTTCCTTCCGGGAATGGACTTTTTCATTTTACGGCATGATAAACATACAACAATGCTGCGATGCACAATGGTCACAAGGATGTGGGGACCCAGTGTAATTGAAATCAACAAATGTAGCAGCGTATAAGACAGGCCGGGTGAAAAAATGAAAACATCCATATTACTGGTTGGCAGGGGCGATCTGGTTTCTTTTATTCAAGGAATACTGTGTGCTGAAGGGTATCAAGTCGAGCAAATGGAATGGACAGATCTGAACCGTATTTCTGAACTAACACTCACGAATCTCAATATGATCATATTAATGAATGAAGGATGTAATGAAGATACCCTGAAACATGGATTAGAGTCTTTCGTACACATAGGAGTCACTTCTCCATTATTTGTGATAACCCCCAAGATATCGCCTGAATTGATTGTGGAATTACTCGATTATGGCGCTAATGATGTGATGGAAGCACCTATTCACGGTAATGTGTTGATGGCCAGAATACGGAATCTTTTACGTGTATTCTCGCATGCTTCACAGGAAGATGAAGAAGTCATTGTAGTGCATGATCTCAAGGTGAATCTGCGTTCACGTCGCGTGAGTCGTGCAGGTGAATATCTGGTATTAACACCGAAAGAATACGAATTGCTGGAGTTTCTGGCTCGTCATGTGAACGAAGCGTGTCCCCGGAGCGTTATTTTAAGGGAAGTATGGGGATATGATTTTGCAATGGATACCAATGTAGTGGATGTGTATATCAAACATTTACGGGTGAAGGTGGATAAGGGGAGGAGTGTTAAATTAATTCATACCGTTCGTGGAGTCGGTTATATGCTTTATACTAAATAAAAGAGGTTGTATCGCCGAACTCAGTGCCTGTTTTCCACATAACTCCTATTTGGACAGAGAACTTCATTGGGTAAACATAAAAGGACCGGATCATCAGATCCGGCCCCACTCGCTTCGTTATTTTCGGAATATGAGCTACAGTACGCGACGAGCTTTAATATATGTTTTTTTCCAGTTCCCCGAGTTCAAGTCGGAGAGAGTAACACCTGGCGAGCCGTACGTGTGAAGAACTTTTCCGTCTCCTGCATATACTCCTACGTGAGTAATATTGGAGCCTGTGGAGCGACTACCGCTGGAGAAGAAGAGCAGATCTCCCACTTGCAGATTAGCTTTGGAAACAGCTACACCTTCTTGGGATTGCTTAACGGATGTACGTGGCAAGTCTACACCATACTTTTTGAAGATGTATTTCATAAAAGAAGAGCAGTCAAAATTCTTGGTTGTAGAAGTTGACGCGCCAAATTTATATGGAGTTCCTGTAAAGGTTTTACCATAGTTCACGATTTGTTGTCCTGTGGATACAGAAGCGCTTGCTGCCTGTGCAACAGGTGCATTAGTCATTAATACAGCTCCAAAACCTAGTGTAGCGCACAACCCGACGGTTACGGCCTTTTGGACAAAGATGTTTGTTTTCATGTGAGTACCTCCAAAATTCGTTTTCGTTTAGTTGCTAGAGCGAGTATAACAGCTTTGTAACAGCCTAGAAATTGGATGGAACCTGATCATCCCTACGGCCGCAACGGTTTGGGTTTGTTTATTAAAATACCATTAAAAATGTCAAAAAATTAATCATTGACGAAACCTGAATGTTACAAATACAGAAAAGACCCTTGATATATCAAGGGTCTTTGTTGTTTTATACGCTTATTTTTAATCTAAATCATAGGTTACAAAAACGTAATAAGTATAGGCGGAAGGTTAATCTTTGCTCTGAATAATGAGTAATAACCCACTATCGATCGAGACGGTGCCAGACTTTCCAAGCAGTTTGTTGCTAATCCCCAAAGATTGTCCCATGCGTATAGTGGCTTGATCTAGCGGGTACATGAAACCTTCCAGCGTAATACCTGTTACTTCATTAGTAAGTGGGAGCAGGGAGATGTACTCATATCCACGGTCTTCCACAAAAGCTTCGGAGGTCGTTAACATCATATAATTGTGTTCATCCTGCAGAGTACAGGAAATATGATGCTGCATAGCGCGGACCATAATATGTACGTTAGCCAGTGTATGATCCATGCGTGTGCCCGTTGCGCCCAACATAAGAATGTCAGTAGGCTCAAGATCCAATGCTGTTTCAAATGCCATCTCTGTATCCGTCAAATCCTTATGCACAGGATCGCAGGTGATTATTCGTTCGCTGTTATCTCGTACACTCTCCCGTTCCTGCTCGGTAATGGAATCAAAATCTCCTACTGCAATATGTGGCTGAATCCCATGTTCGATTAAGAATAACGCCCCACGATCGGCTGCGATAATGATGTCATCCTTACCGATTTCATCTAAAAATTGAGGAGAGAGGTTTCCGCCTGTAAAAATAACAATTCGTTTCTGAGTCATTCTATTTCATCCTTCCTAATCAATAAAGAAACAATTCACTTCTAACTTAAGGTGTTAGTATGGTGCAAAAATCATTCACTAAACCAGTATAATCCACAAAATGTGGTTGCACAATTTCAGCCTGCGCGGATACAATGGGTAGAGCGACATGGAGATGACTTGAAAAGTGAGGTTTGAACAGGTTGGACTTGCACATTTTTGAAGTATTCAGCATTATAGGTACCATTGCGTTTGCAATGTCCGGAGCTTTCGTGGCAATGGAAGAGGAATATGATATTTTGGGCGTGCTGGTACTGGGGCTCGTGACCGCATTTGGAGGCGGAGTCATTCGTAATGTTCTCATTGGTGTACCCGTAACCATGCTGTGGAGCCAGGGAATGCTGATTATGCTCGCCCTAATATCTGTGGCGATTGCGTTTGTACTACCTCTTAAGTGGATTGGTCACTGGAAGCGGACAGAAGCGCTATTCGATGCGATTGGACTTGCAGCTTTTGCGATTCAAGGGGCGTTGTACGCGGCCAATATGGGACATCCCATTAGTGCGGTTATTGTAGCCGCAGTGATGACCGGTATAGGCGGAGGGATCATTCGTGATCTGCTGGCAGGCAGGAAGCCCCTGGTACTGCGCGATGAAATTTATGCCGTGTGGGCAATAACAGCTGGTTTTGCCATTGGTATGGGATGGTTCACAACGAACGTTGGACTGTTAATATGTTTCGCCGCAGTTGTGTTCTTCCGGATGTGTTCTGTTCATTATAAATGGAAGCTGCCCCGTCGTTCTCTGGTACAAACGGAGAGTGTGAAACCTCAGACAGCACCAGCGCCACTTAACCGCACCTTGAGTAAGGGGGAATAACATGATTAACGTTTTGTTTGTATGTTTGGGCAACATATGCCGCTCACCGATGGCTGAGGCTGTCCTCCGTCATAAAGTGAGTGAAAGAGGACTTGATCAGCAGATTTCGGTGGACTCAGCAGGTACAGGAGACTGGCATGTTGGCAAACCTCCGCATGAGGGGACTCGAACATTGCTTGATTCATATCAAATTTCTTATGCCAATATGGCGGCAAGACAATTTGGGAGTGCGGACTTCACACATTTTAATTACATTATATGCATGGATGATTCCAACGCAGCTAACGTAAGAAGTGTAACAGGTGGTGAGGATGCGGAAATTATCAAGATGATGGATCTGCTGCCGGACGAGACGCTCCGTGAAGTACCTGACCCGTATTATACGGGGAATTTTGAAGAAGTGTACAGGCTGGTTGATGCAGGCTGCGACGTGTTGCTAGATCGGATTGAAAGGAACATTCTTTAATATAACAATCGGTGATGTTTTCTAGGAATGACAAGTGTGATATAAAAGAAGAAGCCGGAATGGACAAGCAGGAAAACCTGCTTCTTTTTTGAGTGTTAATGTAAGCGGTATCATGCCATTATAAAACAAAAGCGGCATTTCAGCCGCCTGTTCAATGATCGAATTAATTTTCCTGAAGAAAGTAAAGCAATGCTTCCGGCAGTTCCTTCTGCCAGAATCCCCATTGGTGATGCCCGTCTTTCTCCTGATAGGAGACGAGTGCACCTCGTTTTTCCAGCAAATCACGGGTATCCCGGTTTAATTGAACAAAATCATACGTGCCGGTATCGGCTTCAAAGGCAGTCTCCTGCAAACCAACAATCATCCAGATCGACAACCAGGACAAGTCTTCAGCAGCAGCGTAGATTTCCTGGGAAGCTGTGTAGTAAGCTCCAGACATACTGATGACACGTGTGAACAGGTCTGGATAGAGCAGAGCAAGATGAAGCGAGACGCTGCCACCCAGAGAGTCGCCAGCAAGTACACGTTCCTGCGGAGAGCGGCGCACAGGATATTTCTCTTCTACATAGGGAATAATCTCTTCAGCGAAGCATGAGGTATATGCCTTGAACCGATCGCCGAAAGGGGCGTATTCCTGAGTTCTTACTGACACGTCAACCTGAACTCCTACTATAATGAAAGGTTCGGCTCCCTCGTCGAGAATGATACGGTTGGCAGTGGTGGCGATGCGTCCAAAGTTAAAAAATTCTTCACCGTCCTGACAATAAACGACAGGGTAAGATAACAATTCGTTATAGCCTGGGGGGAGATAAATTCGTAGTGTGCGCTTCTCTCCGAGATAGCGGCTCTCAATCTCTTCCTTTACAATCGTGCGTTTCAAATAGCGGGAATCCGTCATAAAACGTCACCTTTCTCGGTAAATTTTTGCATTCGACCGCGCAATACGGTAAGATTAATCTTGTGCGGGGATAGGTCAAATACGCAAACATGTATTATGCTGTTATACCAATATTAAGCCCCTGTTATACATACAATCCGAAAGGAAACATAAAAAAATTACGGATATCTTTGACGTATGCAGTGAAACAGGTGTATAATAATATTATAACAGCGGAACTTGATATTCAAATTTTTTGTTGAGGTGAAGAAAAAAATGAGCAAGGTTCCTTATGAAGTATATACGGAGGATGTAGAAGCTCTGTCCGTGCTGTCTCCTGACGGCGAAATCGTTAACAAAGACATGATGCCTAAACTTTCCGACGATCAATTAAAAGAAATTATGTACCGCATGGTATTTACCCGTACGTGGGATGACCGTGCAGTAAACCTGGGCCGTCAAGGTCGTCTTGGTTTCTATGCTCCAGTATCTGGTCAAGAAGCTACAATGGTTGGTAGTGAATTTGCAATTGAAAAAGAAGACTTTGTATGTCCTGGCTATCGCGACATTCCGCAACTCGTGTGGCATGGACTTCCTCTTTATCAAGCGTTCCTGTACTCCCGTGGACACCAACATGGTGGACAAATTCCGGATGGCGTTAATGTATTGATGCCGCAAATCATCATTGGTGCACAAATTCTGCACGCAATGGGTATTGCTATGGGTTACAAATTGAAGAAACAAAAACAAGTGGTAATTACGTACACAGGTGATGGTGGTTCTTCAGAAGGTGACTTCTATGAAGGTCTGAACTACGCTGGTGTTTACAAATTGCCTGTTATTTTCTTCGTGCAAAACAATGGTTATGCCATCACAACTCCTTTTGCCAAACAAACGGCAGCTCTGTCCATCGCTCACAAAGCGGTAGCAGCAGGTATCAAAGGTGTTAAAATTGACGGTATGGACATCTTCGCAGTTATCAAAGCGGTTCAGGAAGCTGCTGAACGTGGTCGCAACGGCGAAGGCGCTACTCTGATCGAAGCAGTAACTTACCGTTTCCGTCCTCACTCCCTTTCTGACGATGCTTCCAAGTATCGTACAAAAGAAGAAGAGGCAGAATGGAATGCTAAAGATCCAATCGCACGTTTTGCTAAATATCTGGAGAAAAAAGGTCTTTGGACTGAAGAAGATACAGCACGTGTGAAAGAAGAAGCAAAAGCAAAAGTGAACGAAGAGATCAAAAAAGCGGAAAAAACCGAGAAAATGACGATTTCAGGCTTGATCGACAGCATGTTCGAACAAACGCCTAAGCACTTGGAAGAGCAAAAAGCTGATTTCCAATAAGTTTTTTCCGATAAAGCATAAACATCCGGGACGGGTTCCGGTGTCCCGGTATACATGTATGAATTCAAATGTGAACTGTCAATGTTTAAGGAGGAAATGAAGCAAATGGCACAAATGAACATGAAAGAAGCAATCCGTGATGCGCTTCGCGTTGAGTTGAAACGTGATCCTAACGTTCTGCTTTTCGGTGAAGACGTAGGTAATGTAGGCGGCGTTTTCCGTGTAACGGAAGGTCTGCAAAAAGAGTTTGGCGAAGAGCGTGTATTTGATACTCCACTCGCTGAGTCCGCTATTGGCGGTCTGGCTGTAGGTTTGGGTGTTCAAGGTTTCCGTCCGGTTGCCGAGATCCAATTCGTTGGTTTTATCTTCGAAGCCCTTGACCAAATGGTAGTTCAAGCAGCTCGTATGCGTTTCCGCTCCGGCGGTAAATATAATTCTCCAATCGTATTCCGTACACCATTCGGTGGCGGTGTAAAAGCGGCAGAATTGCACACAGATTCCCTTGAAGGTCTGCTTACACAAACTCCGGGTATCAAAGTGGTTGTTCCTTCTAACCCTTACGATGCAAAAGGTCTGATGATCGCTTCTATTCGCGATAACGACCCTGTATTTTTCATGGAGCACTTGAACTTGTACCATGCATTCCGTGCAGAAGTACCTGAAGAAGATTATACAGTTGAGCTGGGCAAAGCGAACATTGTTCGTGAAGGTTCTGATGTAACTATCATTACTTACGGTATGATGGTTCACACTTCTGTGAAAGCAGCAGAAGAGCTCGAAAAACAAGGAATTAAAGTTGAAGTTATCGACCTTCGTACGGTTAGCCCGATCGACATCGATACAATCGTTGCTTCTATTAAGAAAACAAACCGTGCAATTGTTGTACAGGAAGCTCAAAAGAGCGCAGGTGTTGCAGCTGAAGTCATTGCCCAAATCAATGAAAAAGCAATCCTGCACTTGGAAGCACCGGTTCTGCGTGTAGCTGGTCCGGATACTGTATATCCATTTGCACAAATCGAAGATACATGGCTTCCTAACCCAGCGCGTATCGTTGCTGCGGTTAACAAAGTCGTAAATTTCTAATTTAATCATCTGACATGCCGCAAGGCGCAGTATGGTGATCCACACCGCAGCGCAAGCTGCACTGTAAACAGCCATTAGCCCCTTGAGTAACAGTTTATTGCACTAGCAGTAACGGTTGTTTCTTGGAGTTAAGGGTTGTTTTCAGGATTGAGACATAATCAAGGAGGTTTTTCAGTTGGCTAAATTTGAATACAAATTCCCTGAACTGGGCGAAGGCCTTCACGAAGGCGAAATCATCAAGATGCACATCAAAGTCGGTGACAAAGTAACTGACGACGACATCATCATGGAAGTACAGAATGACAAAGCGGTCGTTGAAGTACCTTGTCCGGTTAACGGCACAGTAACAGAAGTATTCGCAAAAGATGGCCAAGTTTGCCACGTTGGCGAAGTTGTTGCAATCATCGACGCTGAAGGCGAGCTTCCAGAGCAAGACGACGCTCCTGCAGGCGAGCAAGAAAAAGATGCAGCCCAAGGCGGAGCTGACACAAGCGGTTCTTCCGCAGCAGCTTCCAGCTCGGATGCAGCTAAAGAAGGCGGCAACAACAGCGTTCCGGCAGTACCTGCCAAAGACGTTCTGGCAACACCAAGCGTGCGCAAATTTGCTCGCGAACAAGGCGTAGACATCGCTCAAGTTAACGGTACTGGCAACAACGGTAAAGTTACCAAAGAAGATGTTGAATCCTTCAAAAACGGTGGCGGTTCTTCCGCAGCGGCATCTTCCGAAGCTCCGGCTCAAGAAGAGAAAAAATCCGCAGCACCAGCAGCTGCAGCAGCTGATCAACGTGTGGAAGAAGAACGTGTACCATTCAAAGGTATCCGTAAAGCGATCTCCAATGCGATGGTTAAATCGGCTTACACAGCACCTCACGTTACAATCATGGACGAAGTGGACGTAACTGAATTGGTTGCTTTCCGTACTCGCATGAAACCTATCGCTGAGAAAAAAGGTACAAAAGTAACTTATCTGCCATTCATCGTTAAAGCTCTGGTTGCAGCTTCCCGTGAGTTCCCAGCATTGAACGCTATGATCGATGAAGAAGCTAATGAAATTGTATACAAAAAATACTACAACATCGGTATCGCTACAGATACAGACAACGGCTTGATCGTTCCTGTTATCAAAGATGCTGATCGTAAATCCATCTGGATGATCGCTGATTCCATTCGTGATCTGGCAGCTCGTGGCCGCGATGGCAAATTGAGCGCGAACGAAATGAGAGGAAGCACAATCTCCATCAGTAACATCGGTTCTGCTGGCGGTATGTTCTTTACTCCGATCATCAACTTCCCTGAAGTTGCAATTCTCGGAACTGGACGCATCAGCGAAAAAGCCGTTATCAAAAATGGCGAAGTTGTTGCAGCACCTGTAATGGCTCTTTCCCTGAGCTTCGACCACCGTATCATTGATGGCGCAACAGCACAAAACTTTATGAACTACATTAAACAGCTGCTCGCTAACCCTGAGCTGCTTGTTATGGAGGTGTAAGATATGGTAGTAGGCGACGCTTCTCTCAATATCGACACATTAGTAATTGGTGCGGGTCCTGGTGGCTATGTAGCTGCCATCCGTGCTGCTCAACTGGGCCAAAGCGTATTGATCGTAGACAAATCCGAGCTGGGTGGCGTTTGTTTGAACCGTGGATGTATTCCATCCAAAGCCCTGATCTCGGCTGCACACCAATATGAGTCTGCATTGCACGGCGAAGCTTTTGGTATCTCTGCTGAGAACGTAAAAGTGGACTTCAGCAAAACTCAAGAATTCAAAAACGGCGTTGTTAAGAAAATGACTGGCGGCGTAGCTGGTTTGCTCAAAGGCAACAAAGTTGAAGTTTTCAACGGTGAGTGCATGTTCATCAACGAAAACGAAGCTCGTGTATTCAATGATCACGAGTCTCCACGTTACAAATTCAAAAATGCAATCATTGCAACAGGTTCCCGTCCAATCGAGCTGAAACCTTTCCCGTTTGGCGGACGCATTCTGTCTTCTACAGAAGCTCTGAATTTGCCTGAAGTTCCAAAAAGCATGATCGTTATCGGTGGCGGTTATATCGGTGCTGAGCTTGGTCAAATGTACTCCAAATTCGGTGCAAAAGTAACAATCATCGAAGGTTTGGATACTGTACTGCCAGGTTTCGATAAAGACATGACTAGCCTCGTAGCTAAAAACATGAAGAAAACAGGCATCGAAATCGTAACGGGTGCAAAAGCTGAAAGTGCTGAGCAAACGGATAAAGATGTAACTGTTAAATATTCTGTAAATGGTGAATCCAAAGAAGTAACTGCAGATTACCTGCTCGTTACTGTTGGACGTCGTCCAAATACAGACGGAGAGCTTGGTCTGGACCTGATTGGCGTAGACGTTGACGAGCGTGGATTTGTCAAAGTTGATCACCAAGGCCGTACTAGCATTCCTCACATCTTTGCAATTGGTGATATCGTATCCGGTCTGGCACTTGCCCACAAAGCTTCTTATGAAGGTAAAGTGGCTGCTGAAGCGATCGCAGGACAACCATCTGTAGTTGACTACAAATGTATGCCGGCAGTTGTGTTCACAGATCCTGAGTGCTCCAGCGTAGGTTACACTGAGAAAGAAGCTAAAGAAAAAGGCTACAAAGTAAAAGCTGGCAAATTCCCTTATGCGGGTAATGGCCGTGCTGTATCTTTGAACCACGCTGAAGGCTTCGTGAAAATCGTTGCTGACGAAGAAAGCGGCCTCGTGTTGGGTTGTCAAATCGTAGGTCTGGAAGCTTCCAACCTGATTGCTGAGCTTGGCCTCGCAATTGAAATGGGTGCAACTCTGGAAGATTTGGCGCTGACTATTCACGCTCACCCTACTTTGGGCGAAATCGTGATGGAAGCTGCGGAACTGGTTATGGGTCACCCGATCCACATCATTTCCCGCTAATATCGTCTTAGCTTCGGATTCGTCCGGCATTATACGTAAATCAAGAAGGGATGGATAACGTGTTACAGCGTTGTCTGTCCCTTTTTTTATGTGAACAACTAAATTGAGAGCCTGTTAATCATGCAATCAGAAGCTCAATGTGGTACACTGGAACAACCAATATGACAGCATAGAGCTTAGGTCGATGCTGCTTTCAAATAAGGCAAATTGGAACAAACACAAGTTATGTGAATGTTCTTGTTTGTTTTTATTGCTATGAAATTAGAAGTGCGAGGGGAATATAATTTGAAAAACTATCTCGATTTATTACAGGATATCCTGGATACAGGCGTGCATAAGGGAGATCGCACCGGAACTGGAACACAGTCGGTATTTGGCAGACAGCTCAGATATGATCTATCCGAAGGGTTCCCGCTGGTAACAACCAAGCGAATTCATCTGAAATCAGTCATTCATGAGTTGTTGTGGTTCTTGAGCGGGGATACGAATATATCCTATCTGAAGGAAAACGGTGTGAAGATCTGGGACGATTGGGCCGACGAAAATGGTGATTTGGGTCCGGTATATGGATCACAATGGCGTACTTGGGAAGCGCCAAACGGGGAGAAGATTGATCAGATTGCTGCCGTTATTGATTCGATTAAAAACAATCCGGATTCGCGGCGTCACCTCGTTAGCGCCTGGAATGTGGCGGAGATTAACAACATGAAATTGCCTCCTTGTCATTTCGCGTTTCAGTTCTACGTGGCTGAGGGTAAACTATCGTGTATGCTTACCATGCGTTCTGTAGATACGTTCCTCGGGCTGCCATTTAATATTGCCAGCTATGCGCTCCTGACACATATGATTGCCCAGCAGTGTGATCTTGAAGTGGGAGAGTTCATCTGGTCCGGTGGGGATGTACACATCTACTCGAACCATGTGGAACAGGTGAAAACGCAGTTGGAGCGTGAGCCATATGCGTTGCCTAAGTTGGTAATCAAGCGCAAGCCGGATTCCATTTTCGATTATACATTTGATGATTTTGAGTTTGAGAACTATCAGTATCATCCGGGTATTAAAGCTCCGATTGCAGTTTAAGTGCGTGATTTTGAACAACCTCTAAACAGACACGGATTGAAGGAGTGTGTAATCTTTGAGTATTGAACTTGTATGGGCGATGGGCGAGAATGGCGTTATTGGATTGAACAATTCCATTCCGTGGCGTTTGCCTAAAGATATGGCCTTTTTCAAGCAGCGTACGATAAACAAAACGATTATTATGGGACGGAATACATGGGAGTCCTTTGGAGGCAAGCCGCTTCCGCAACGTCGGAATATTGTCGTAACAAGAGATCTGAACTACCAAGCGAATCAGGCTGAAGTGGTGCATACGATTGAAGAAGGTCTGGAAGTTACAAAAGGCGAAGAGCTTTGCGTCATTGGCGGCTCCCAGATCTATCGTGAGTTTTTGCCGCTCGCAGATCGTCTGGTGGTGACCAAAATTCATGAGAATTTTGAGGGGGACACCTTTTTCCCGGAAGTGGATTGGTCGGAGTGGGAGCTAACAGAACAGATTGAAGGCGAGCAAGATGAAAAAAATGTTTATGCATATACATTTGAGTTCTATGAACGAAAACGGTAAGAGGGACATAAGATAAAGTAGAAGAGCCCAAAACTTACGCTATAAACGAAATATAGGGGCGCTGATTTACGAAATATTCGTGAACAGCGTCTTTTCTTTTAAAATTAAAATGAAATAATTGTGGAATGACATATAAATAACATAAATATGACGTTAAATTAACGAAAAAATGAATGTAATACATAGCCGCTAATCACTCTATGGTGAAAAAGTATAAAAATTGTAGGGTTTCACCGTTGTAAAGTCCTAAAATCGGATATTGTTCGGATCTGGTAGCGTAAAACAGCAAAAAAGGTTGTTTTTAATGGTAAATTACCTTACATTTAAATGACGTTTCTGCCATTTTTTCATTCATTAAACGCCTGGTGTTGTACAGCCACACCTTAGAAATAACCAATTTAAGGGTATTGACCATGGGTAGACATGGACGATATGATGTATAAAATACAAATAATTATGCGGATAATCCATTTAATATTCGCCAAGCAAAGTGCTACTATAATTGAAATATCTTCGAGAAGATTTTGTGATACAATATACAAAAAACTCAAACATGAGTAATCCATTTCATATAGAACCATGCAGATGAAGGGATTAAGACAAGAACGGATGGGGGAAAACGTAAGATGTCTACACCTACTGGATTTATGGAATACAAACGGCAGCTGCCTGCGGACCGCCAACCAGCGGAGCGGGTTAAGGATTGGGAAGAGTTTCATAAACATATGGCTGAAGAAGAGCTCAGAACACAAGGTGCACGATGCATGGATTGTGGTACCCCGTATTGCCATACAGGTATAGATATGACTGGCGGAACATCGGGCTGCCCTGTGCATAACCTGATTCCAGAATGGAATAATCTGGTTTATCGTGGTTTGTGGAGAGAGGCGCTTGATCGTCTGCACAAAACGAATAATTTCCCTGAGTTTACAGGTCGTGTCTGTCCTGCTCCTTGTGAAGGATCATGTACAGTGGGACTTATCGGTGAACCTGTAACCATCAAAACGATTGAAGAAGCGATTATTGAAAAGGGTTTTGAAGAAGGATGGGTTGTTCCCCAGCCTCCGGAGAAACGTACGGGTAAACGGGTAGCAGTTGTAGGTTCAGGTCCTGCGGGACTGGCTACGGCAGCTCAGTTGAACAAAGCAGGTCACTCGGTTACGGTATACGAGCGCTCCGATCGTGTCGGCGGTTTGCTGATGTATGGTATCCCTACGATGAAATTGGATAAAAACGTCGTTCAGCGTCGTGTTGATTTGCTGGAAGCAGAAGGCATTCAATTTGTAACAAATACGGAGATCGGTAAAGATATTGCTGCGCAGCAACTGGTGGATGATTATGATGCCGTTGTCCTGTGCGGTGGTGCAACCAAACCACGTGAGTTCAACATTGAAGGCAGTGACTTGAAAGGCGTGCACTACGCCATGGATTTCCTGAATGGCAGCATCAAAAGTTACCTGGACTCCAACCTGGAGGATGGCAACTACCTGTCAGCACAGGACAAGGATGTTATCGTCATCGGCGGCGGAGATACAGGTTCCGACTGTGTAGCTACATCGCTTCGTCATGGTTGTCGAAGCATTACACAATTTGGTACACATACTCAGGCCCCTATGGAACGTGATCGCATTAACAACCCATGGCCGCAGTTCCCGAACGTATATACTCTTGATTATGCACAAGAAGAAGCGAAAGCACTGTTTGGTGACGATCCACGTGAGTTCTCGATCATGACGACCAAATTTGTGGGTGATGACGAGGGGAATCTCAAAGAACTTCACACCGTTCAAATTGAGCGTATTGTAGATGAGACGGGACGTAAAATCTATCAGCCGATTCCGGGTACAGAGCGCGTCTTCCCAGCTCAAATGGCCATGATTGCTATCGGTTTTGACGGACCGGAACAGACTCTGGTGGAACAACTTGGACTTGCAACAGATCGTCGTACCAACGTTAAGGCACGTTACGGCAAATACAATACCAATGTGGATAAAGTATTTGCAGCAGGTGACATGCGTCGTGGTCAAAGTCTGGTTGTATGGGCAATTAATGAAGGCCGTGAAGCTGCCCGTGAAGTGGACAAATACTTGATGGGTGCTACAGTTCTCGTATAATGACTTAATGAGCCGCATATGGATATGGATTTGCAATTTTTGAATAAGATATATAAATGATACAACAAAACTCTCGCAATTAGCGGGGGTTTTTTGTTGTTTTTATGATAACATGGGACGTTCAACTACAATTATTTTAGACAACTGTGAGGTATAGCATTGCTTTTTATCTCATGAAGATTTATTATTATATTATAATTATTATAAATAAGAGGCGTAATCACACTTAATGAAAAACTACACGAATTGTGAAATTATAATATCCGGAGGTGCGACTTTATGGCAAGTAACCGGGTCAAATCCATTTCAGAACAGATTGATGACATTAAAAAACAATTGGTTGCAAAAGGATATAAGCTGACACAGCAGCGAGAAGTTACGGTACGTGTATTGCTTGAGCATGAAAAGGATCATTTTAGCGCAGAAGAAGTATTTTTGCTGGTCAAGGAACAATTTCCCGAGATTGGCCTAGCTACCGTATATCGTACGCTTGAACTGCTTAGTGATCTTCAGGTCGTGGAAAAGATTAATTTTGGGGACGGTGCTGCGCGCTTCGACCTGCGAAGTACGGACGGCTCACATCACCATCATCATTTGATTTGCACAGAGTGTGGCACTGTGGAAGAGATCATGGAGGATGGCTTGCTTCGTTTGGAACAACAAATCGAGCGTCAGTACGGCTTTGCCGTTACAGACCATCGGCTTGATTTTCAGGGCGTATGCAAAGAGTGCAGAGCGAAGCAGGCTTTGAATGAACAGGCAGCAGGATAAATCCAATAGGGAGGATGCTCCCGCAAACAAAATCTGATATAATAAGTTTTAGAAGCAAGGGGCTTCCGTGGGCGGAAGGCCCCTTTTTGCCGTCATCTGGACGGTGAAGGAGGAGAGATGGACGGATGAAGACACTGGTTATTGCGGAAAAGCCCGACATGGGCCGAACCATTGCCGCCGTCATAGAACCAAGAGCCAAGAACAATCGCAATTATTTGGAAGGTGAGCATTACATTATCACCTGGGCGATTGGTCATCTATTGGGACTTGCTGAACCGGATGCCTATGATTCAAAGTACAAGCGCTGGAATATCGGCGACCTGCCGATCATTCCGGATCAGTTTAAGATTGTGCCTAACCCCAGAACGAAAGATCAACTGAAAATGATCGGAGAACTTGCGAAAAGGGCATCGGCCATCGTTAATGCTTGTGATGCAGGGCGAGAGGGACAGTATATTTTTGCCTTAATTCAACAACAGTTGAAGCTGCGTCAGCCTGTCAAACGTCTGTGGATATCGGATCTGACCGCTGAGAGTATTAAACGTGGTTTTGACGGTTTGAAAGATGCCTCGGAATTTGAGAATTTGACCCATGCTGCCAGGGCTCGTAGTGAAGCGGACTGGCTGATTGGCATGAATGCATCACGGGCTTTCACCACCAGACATAATGCCTTACTTTCTGTAGGCCGGGTGCAGACTCCGGTACTGGCCTTGATCTATGATCGGGAAATCGAGATTGAAGCGTTCCAGTCCCAGACCTTTTATGAAGTAGCCGCATGGTTTCGTCAGGAAGGAGTGGAGTACAGGGGATTACGTCAAGGGGACAAGCTGACCGACCCCGCCGTTGCTGAATCGATTGCGACCAGTGTGAAGGGGGAAACGGGACAGATTACCAAGTACGAAGCAAAACAGACCAAGGAGTATCCATATCGGTTGTATGATTTGACCCTTTTGCAGCGTGAAGCAAATGCCAAGTATGGATATGGGGCGAAGAAATCGTTGGATATCGCACAGGCGCTTTACGAGAAACATAAGGTGATCTCTTATCCACGGACAAATTCAAACTATGTTACGGAACAGAATATTGAAGGTATGCACAAAACGCTGAATCTGCTTAAAAATGGACCCTATAGTGAACTGGCGCAAGGAGCGAAACCTGAACTCGTTCATAAAAATAACAAGGGTGTATGTAACCCGTCCAGAGTTGAGGATCACCATGCGATTTTGCCTACATTGAAACGACCGGGTACGTTATCCAAGGATGAACAGAATATCTATGATCTGATCGTAAGACGTTTCTTATCCCATTTCTATCCGCCAGCAGAGTATAAGCAGCATACCGTGCTCACTGACGTTGAGAAGCACCAGTTCAAGACATCTGTGAAAGAACTGCTCTCGTTGGGTTGGAAAGTAGTGCTGGGATCTTCAGATCAGGAGCAGACAGGCAAGAAAAAGACAAAGAAAAACAGCAACGAAGAAGAGGAAGCAGAGGAATGGACAGATAAGGCATTTGCTGTTCAACCTGAATTGCCTGTTCAATGTACCAAGAGTGAATTCAAGGAGAAGGCGACACAGCCTCCCAAGAGTTATACTGAGGGAACGTTGCTAAAAGCAATGGAGAGTGCAGGGAAACAGATCGAGAATGAAGAGCTGCGTGATGCAATGAAAGACAGTGGACTGGGTACACCAGCGACTCGTGCGGCAACGATCGAACGACTTAAAAACGTGGGTTACATTACGATGCAGGGTAAAAAGATGCAACTGACGTTGAAGGGTCGGACAGCCATTGAATTGATCCGCAAAGCCGGCGTAGATTTGTTAACCTCGCCTGAAATGACGGGGCAGTGGGAAAGAAGATTGTACCAAATTTCCAAAGGTGAAGCGGGCCAGGACAAGTTTATGGAGAACGTCAAAAAATTTACGATGTCCATCATTGATAAAGTACGTGTGCAGGCACCGGCACCAGCGGATGCTTTTGGGGAAGATACACGTGGGGGGCGGGGTAAAGGCAAGGGAGCCAAAGCCCAGAGAACCAACACCAGAACAACTTCTGCCAAGACTCCAGGTCCTGCCGCGGTTACCAGTACAGGTTCGAAGACTTCACGTCAAACGTCGGGAGCTTCATCCAGAATTGCCAGTGTTGCGAATGCGACGGCGCAAAAGCAATCTTCGAATTCGTCGGGCCAGGGCGTTCGTGAAACGTTGGCATCCTGTCCATCACCGGGTTGCACCGGTCAGATTATTGAAGGCAAGAAAGGTTATGGCTGCACACGTTTCAAGGAAGGCTGCGGGTTTGTCATTTGGAAAGAGTACGTCGGCAAAAAAATTACTAGTACGATGTTAAAAGCGTTGATTGAAAAGGGGAGTACTCAGGTACTGGCTTTTAAACGAAAAGACGGAAGTACGGTGAAGGCGCGTATTATTTTGCAAGATAAGGCAACAGGCAAACTATCTGCGGAAAAGCAGGATGCATAAGCTTATAGGATGTAAAGGCTTTAAGAAGAACGTGAAGCCTGGTATACCAGCCTCAATTTAAATGATAATTAAACAAAAAGGACCCTTATCCAAGGGTCCTTTTCTGTTGCTGCTGTTGTATATTTTCATGGATGACCTTCGGTACCTCTTCCAGGGCAGTGATGGTATACATTGATGTCTCGGGATTAGGTTGAAGCTCCACCATATTGTATTGCCATTCGTTCGGCTGTTTGATATATATGCTATGGATTCCCGCCGTCACTGCTGGCATGATGTCTGTACGTAGTGAGTTTCCAATCATCCAAGTTGCACGACGCTCAAACTGGCCAGTGGAGAGAATACCTTCAAGCGCTTCAATATTCTTATGTTGCCGAATGTAGATCCGGTCATCAAAATAAGCCGAGAGCTTCATCTGGTCAATTTTCCGCTGCTGGATTACGGTTTCTCCACCCGTATACAAATAGAGGGCATGTCCAGCTGATTTAAGATTCTCTAGCGTTTCAACCATATGAGGATAAGGCTCAACCTCTTGGTCATATACACTCATTCCCAATTTGGTGAGGTAAGACTCTTCTTTGCGTGAGGTGGGCTTTGAGAACTTCTGGGAGAAGTAACGGTAGGTATCAATAAGGGATTGCGGGAAATGGTGACTTGCAAATCCCAGTTTATTGACCCCGGTTACATCAATCTCCAGCTGTTTCTCCCTAATTTGTTGAACCGTTAGGGCATGTCCGTCAAACCACTCCTGCATGTTCTCAAAGAATTCACCAAGCACCAGGTTGAAGTATTTATTGCAGTACACGAGTGTATCATCGAGATCAAACAAAATATGTTGTTTTATTATTTTCATATTCAATTCACTCCTTGCAGCCAGCAGCACAGTTGTTCAAACTTTATATGCGAATATAAGATTCCAGGAACATGTTCAATTCAGATACGCCATCTGGTCGAATACTGTATTTCTCTTTGCGATTACTACCGAGCAGATGGGTTCGCAGCAATCCGGCGATGCGCAGTGCCATAACCTGATCTTTAACCATATCCTCGTCTTTGCCCAACTCCTCACACATCTCAGCGAGTGACTTCGGTTCACCTGACACGTAGCGGAGCAGACGGAGTCTTTCCGGATCAGCCAGGGCATGTGTGAAACGAAGCAGACAAGTTGGTGGTTGGTCTTCATCCTCTTCAGGTGCATCTACAGGATACTGCATAATCATCATGCCCTCATAGAAGCAGTACATATTAATGGGGCGGTTGTGGACGGTTGGAAACAGGATAACTTCATCCAGTCCAGGCATCGGTTCCACCAACACACCCGCAGTAGCGTATTCGATAAGGAGTTCAGGTCCCATTTTATCAAGCAGTATGCGTTTCTCTTCAGCGTCTTCCTCCAGCCAGGTACGATAATCCTCACTCATATTCTGGCAGTAATGCTGATCCCAGAGTCGCAAAAGTGGCACATAGCTATCCCGAATACGTGTAGATTCTTCAATTGTAAGATGGGGCAGCAGAACAGATACGCGTGCGAACAGCTCTTCGGCTGTAAGTCCAGCAAGCATATCCAAAAAATCAGTATTCTCATTAGAAGTGTTCCGATAGGCTGCCCATGCAAACAAAACATCAAAGTCATCAAAAGGCCAGGTGGCAGCAGGTGCGAGCGCTGCTCGAACGTTGGAACTTAGTTTGCCTTCTACCTCAATGATCCATTCGGGGCCAACATCGAGATGTTGAATCCACTTCTTTGTTACATATACCAAAAAGCTGTTGAGCATTTCATATATCGGTGAAACATCGATTTTCACATGATAAGCCATATGATGCAGAATCCTCCCGTCACATCTAAATGTACGCAGCGACTTAAGTACTATTATGGCTTGTTTTGCAGGGCGTTGTCCACTATAATGTTCAAGTCCAGGGCAAAACCCCTGGCGTAACCATGCATGATCAATAGAATAGTTATACCATGCGAAAGGTCGTCAGTGATGGCGATTTTTCTTTGTATGCTTGCAGGAGGAATGATTTTTGTGTCATCTATAACCAACCCCAAATTATCACATTCTACAACAAACTATCTCATTCTGATTACCGTTATTGTTGTGGCGGGGATTAGCCAGGGACTTTTATTGCCGGTGCTATCCATTTTTTTGGAGCAAAAAGGAGTCTCGCCGGGTTTAAACGGATTGAATGCAGCCGCATTGTACGTTGGCTCTTTTGCTATGACCCTGGTGGCGGAACGACTGCTGGGAGCTATTGGTTTCAAAAAGCTGATTATTGGCGGACTGTTATTTGTCATGATTCCCCTGATTCTGTTTCCTTATGTTCCTGATATCAAAATTTGGTTTATTTTGCGTCTTGTTGTCGGAATCGGTGATAGTGCACTCCATTATTCTGCCCAGTTATGGGTACTTCTGGTGACCGCACCCGAAAAACGCGGACGCTACATCTCATTATATGGCATGTCCTATGGTTTAGGATTCAGTATCGGGCCACTGGGAATCAAACTGCTCGGATTTGGTGATGCCGTTCCATTCTGGGTATTGTTTGTTTGTATGGCTGCTGTACTTATCCTTGTATTAATGAAGCTTCCCGATACGAAGCCGGAAAAGGCTGAACATGGACAACTGCCTGAACGCCGTTTCCGTCGCAGCCTGGCCTGGGCATGGTATGCACTTTTGCCTGCGTTATTGTATGGGTACATGGAAGCCGGGATGAACAGCAATTTTCCGGTATACGGACTGCGTATTGGTTTGGATGCCAATCTGATATCGTCATTACTTCCTTTTGTCGGAATCGGTGGTCTGTTCCTGCAATTACCTTTAGGCATGTTGAGTGACCGTTATGGTCGAAAGCAAACGTTAATGTTTGCCGGCATTACTGGAGGTATCATCTTCATGCTAGTTCCTGTGGCGGGTACACATTTCTGGTGGACACTTGTGCTGTTGACCATAGCAGGAGGTCTGGTAGGTTCATTTTTCTCGCTTGGCCTGGCCTATGCCGCAGATATTTTGCCCAAAACGCTGCTGCCTGCAGCGAACGTGGTGGCCTCATTTCATTTTACAATTGGAAGCATCATTGGACCGAATCTGGGTGGGCAAGTGATCAACTGGATTTCACCAGGAAGCATGTTTATTTTGCTTGGATTCATGTATCTTCTTTTTGGTGCAGCAGGTGTATTATTTCGTCGTAAACCTATGCTCGAATCTGTGGTAAAATAGAAGCTGGTGTTCGCATGGAAATTGATGTCCATTTCCGAGTACACTAGTAGTAGGGAAAAACATGGACAAGAGGAGACATCGCGATGATCAGAGTTGAGGGTTTAAGCAAATCCGTTGGAGCGGACCGGGTTCCAGTTCTGCGGGATATACGATTCGATATGCAACAGGGAGAAATGATTGGTGTAGTGGGCTCGAGTGGCAGCGGGAAAAGCATGCTGCTTAAATGCCTTGCTATGATGGAAAAATGGGACAGTGGTCGATTTACGGTGGACGGAGCCGAGATTATAAAAGAAGGTTGGTCCGGAAAACGGAAAATTAAACGGGAATGGGCATACTTGGAACAGAATCCGCAATTGTATCCGAGACGTACAGCTTTGAAAAATGTATTGATCGGTCGGTCGGGTCAAACTCCTTTGTGGAGAATGGTAACAGGTATGGTTCGTTCCGATGATTATATGGGTGCGATGGATTATCTGGAAGGACTCGGATTGCTGGATAAAGCACACCAGACGGCAGAGAAGCTCAGTGGTGGCGAGAAGCAGCGTGTTGCCATTGCCAGAGCGCTTGCGCATGGCGCCAAAGTTGTTTTGGCGGATGAGCCTGTCATCGGACTCGATCCTCATACAGCAGATACGGTGCTGGAAACACTGCGCAAATTGTGCGAAGAGGAACGTGCTACCGTGATTGCAGTATTGCCGATTGAAATGGCAGAGAAACATGCGACCCGCATCTGGGGTCTTGCGGAAGGCAAGATTGCTTTTGATATACGTGGACGTCGGTTGACACAGCAAGAAAAAAATATGATTTAAACTATTGAAAAGAGTGATGAATTTGCTTAATTCACGGTGGGGGCGCCTGTTAGCGGGGGGAGCGGCTATGATTGTACTGGGCTCCGTTCTTAGCGGATGCACTGTCCTGAGTGATCCCAAGCTTTTGATGAAACAACCCATGATGTCGATGGACAAGGAGAGACTTCTTACAATTGTACAGAAAGAACAACCTCCTGAAAGCCAATTAATTCGGCCCAAAGATTTGAACAATACAAGCATGATACGGGTGGCAGATTTGGATGGGGACGGAACCCGAGAGGCCATTGTTTTCTACGAAACTCCGAGTGAAAATGTGCGGATTCATGGCATGCTTCTCGAAGAGCAGGGTGATACCTGGGTGAAAAAACTTACGTTTGATGTTCCGGGGAATACCTTGCAATCGTTTAAACTGCTGGACATCACGAACGATGGCAATCCTGATATTGTTCTTGGAGTGAGCCTTGAAGCACAGAAAGCCTTAATGGCCTATTCCTATAAAGGAGGAGCCCTTGAACAGGTGATGGGAGGAGTACCTTATAATGAGTTAATTATTGATGATTTACAAGGGAATCCTCTAGATCTGAACGGGGACAAAAAAAATGATTTTGCTATCGTTTCGCTCAATACCAGCGGATTTGCCTCCATTGCCCTATATCAATATGATGATGGCAGCTTCAAGGAAGTGGACCGAATACAGACGGACTATACAATAAAAGAATTTTATAATGCACTTGGTGGTCAAATTGCCAAGGATAAAGTGGGCATCGTATTGGATGCCGAATTGGACGACCGAAGTACCTTTACACAGATTGTGTATGTACAAGACAACAAATTGGTGTATGCATTCAATTCCCCTGATCAAACCTATAGAGATGACAAAATTTTAAGCGGTGATTTTAATAATGATGGTATTATTGAATTTGGATTAAAGGAAACACCAAGAGGCTGGGAACATTACGTATTTGATGCTCGAATGTGGTTTTATACTTTCTATCAATGGAACGGTAAGGATGGCAAAGATTTTGTATCCTTCCAGTATCGTGATGATGCGAATGCATTCCATCTTAACCTGAAAACGGATTGGTACGGAAAAGTTACAATTGATACCAAATCGGAAAAGGGAAAATATATTCGTTTCAAAATGATTGATACGGATGAAACGGTGGGTGAAATTAAATATTTCACACTTACGCAATGGGAACAAGACAAAGGTAAAGGATGGAAAGAAATTACCAAATCGAATGATCGAGTGATTGCTTATCGTAGCGCACAATCTGCGAATAACGATGGTGGATTACTGGACAATATGTCGCATCTGAACAGAAAGGAAGAACTTAATGAGTAAAGTACTTATTCTTGAGGATGAAGAATCCATCCGCAGTTTTATTGTTATTAATTTGAAGAGAAATGGGTTCGAAGTGCTTGAAGCGGGGGACGGACATGAAGCGCTTCGTATTTTGCAATCCGTACCAGATATTGACTTGGCTTTGTTGGATGTTATGGTTCCTGGAATTGACGGATTTGAAGTGTGTCGACGCATTCGAGAAACGAATGAACGTCTGGGTATTATTTTCCTTACAGCCAAAGTGCAGGAGCAGGACAAGGTATATGCGCTATCCGTTGGAGCAGACGATCATGTAAGTAAGCCGTTCAGTCCAACCGAGTTGATTGCACGTATACAATCTTTGTTGCGCCGGGTCAATGTTCACCGGGAGACGGCTGCAAAGGTAACATTCCAATCAGGACCATTCTCGCTGGATCTGATCTCCAAGCAATTCAAGAAACAAAATGAATTAATTGAATTAACACCAACCGAATTTTCCTTGATTCAATTTTTCCTGGAAAAAGAAAACACACCGCTTAGTCGAGATGTGCTGCTTGATCACGTGTGGGGCAAAGAGTATATGGGTGATCCCAAAATCGTGGACGTAAACATTCGCCGCTTGCGCCAGAAAATTGAGAACAATCCTTCCGAACCTGAATACCTGCAGACTGTATGGGGTCACGGGTACAAATGGAAGGGCCGGGATCAATGATCAAAAAAGGCATTACACGGCAGATCGTACTACATTACTTCATTGTAGTTTTTCTGGCTCTGCTGTTGGTGGAATTCGTATTTTTGATTGCAGTGCAAAGGTATTATTACGAGAGTATTTATAATACGATTAATCAGCAGATTACATCGACGAACGATTTTAAAGAAACGTTATCTCGTACGGATGAGGCTAATAATTTATCGTATTTGCTCGCTAATTTACAATTGGGTAGTACTGAGCTGCAAATCCTTGATATGGATGGCCGAGTCTTGGCTAGTTCAACTGCTTTTGAGTCTGAGCATGCCGTTCTTCAAACGAGCGATATATCACAGGCCATGAACGGAAGCATTGGCCGTTGGGTGGGTAGACAGCCCCTTACGGGTGAGCAAGTCATGGCGGTATCCCACAAGCTAGATTTGGGTGGCGAAAATACTTATATTGTGAGGTACCTCACCTCGCTGGATATGGTTAATTCCAAGCTTCTGGTTATGGGCCTGCTTGCAGTTGCGGTAGGTGTGGCTGTATTAGTCATTGTTTTAATTATCAGTATCGGAATGGCGAATTCAATTGTGCGACCCCTCAATAACATTACAGCTGTTTCGGCTCAAATGGCCAGGGGACGTCTGGATGTCAGAGTTAAAGGGAATTACAAGCACGAGCTTGGTGAACTGGCATCTACTTTGAACTTCATGGCACATGAGATTGTACGCAGTAACCAGATTAAAGACGATTTTATTTCATCTATTTCGCATGAATTGCGGACACCTCTGACCAGTATCAAAGGCTGGAGCGAAACTCTGGATTCAGGCGGGTACGATCCCGATGAGACGAGAATTGGAATGAGTATTATCTCCAAAGAAACCGAGCGATTGATCGGTCTTGTTGAAGAAATGCTCGATTTCTCCAAATTGCAGCAAAATCAGATGAAGCTTGTAAAAGGCTCGGTCAGCATTCGAGAAATTGTTCAGGAAACGATGTTGAACGTCTGGGCCAAAGCAGAGCAAAAGCAAGTACATCTCAAGCTGGACACGGATGAGACACGTGCGTTTAACGTATTTGGAGATGGCAATAGGCTGAAACAAGTCTTTCTTAATCTGGTCGACAATGCGATTAAATTTTCTCATGAAAATTCGTGGATTTTCCTTTCTGTTAAAGAAGAGAAGGGACAGATCATAGCTGCTGTTCAGGATACCGGTATCGGAATTAGTGAAGAACATCTCATCAAAGTACGTGACCGGTTCTTCCAGGTGAATCACCAAAACGGGGGAACAGGGCTGGGTCTTGCCATTACGCAGGAACTTGTGGAACTGCATGAAGGTACGATCACGATTCAGAGTGAGCTAGGTTCGGGAACTACGGTTACCGTTTCTTTGCCAGCATTGCCTGAGGATGAGGCAGTGACAGGTGAAGCTCCTAAGCATAACAGTGACTCTGAAGAAGTGCAGGAGACACAGGCTCAGCAGACACAGTCCGATAAGGAAGGGACATAATCCCTGTTGGCAACGTTAAGTCTACGTATATTGTTTGAAATAATGTCTGAATTTAACGCACCAAAAAGGCGAGCCATAAATGGCTCGCCTTTTCTTTATGCTTATGAAGAAAGCTCTCCAGCGCGCAGACGCCCGCTTTTTTCATAAACATCTTTCAGCATACGTACAGGTTGTGTGCGCACAGCCGGTTTGGCGGAGACGATCTCATTCGGTCCGACCACCATGATTTCATCCGCCGTACCTTTTACAATGGCACCATCTTTGATAATGGCACCTTCACCAATGATGGCGCGTTCGATGTGAACACCGCGACCTACTCGTGCATTTGGCATTATTACGCTGTCTTTAACTTCAGAGCCTTTACCGACTTCGGCTCCGCAGAAAATAACAGAACGTTCAGCACGGCCATCAATGTTGCAGGATTCATGAATCAAGGATTGCAGAAGCTCAGCACGCGTATGACGTGTTTTGTATGCACTTGGTTTAGTTCTCCAGTCGCGAGTAAACATCGGCCAGTCTTCTTTTTGCAGGCTCCAGTCTTCATCGTTATGAAGCAGATCCATATGCGCATCCCATAAACTCTTCACCGTACCCACGTCTTTCCAATAACCATTGAAGTTATATACGAAGAGAGGGGTATTCTCATTCAACATTTGAGGAATCACATCTTTACCAAAGTCATGGCTGGATTCCGAATTAGCGGCATCTTCAAGCAGGTGGCGCTTCAGGTATTCCCATTTGAACATGTAAATGCCCATGGAAGCCAAATTACTTTTCGGTTCAGCCGGTTTCTCTGCAAACTCTGTAACTCTCAGATTCTCATCGGCTGCCATAATTCCGAAGCGATGAGCTTCCTCCCAAGGAACCTCCATAACGGAAATTGTCGCTACCGCTTCATTAGCTGTATGAGCTTCCAGCATTTCACGATAATTCATATGATAGATATGGTCACCCGACAAAATTAGAACATTTTCGGGGTTTTGTTGGTCAATATAGTCAATATTTTTATAAATAGCATCCGCGGTTCCCAAGTATTCGTCATTTCCTGTATGATAAGATGGAAGTAAGGAAATTCCTGCCTCACTTGAAGTACCATGTCCCCAAGGTTCTCCTCCACCAATGTGATCATGTAATGAATCAGCTTGATACTGCGTCAGAACACCTACGGTGTCGATGCCTGAGTTTACGCAGTTACTGAGAGGAAAATCGATAATCCGGTAGTGCCCGCCAAACGGTACAGCGGGTTTTGCGATACTTGAGGTTAAAGGGGCTAATCGCTTCCCTTCTCCTCCCGCCAACAGCATAGCGATGCAATCTTTATTAAACATAATCGTTTCCCTCCCAAGATATTTGTCCAGTGTAGTACATACATAAACGCAATGCGGAGCTATTGAAACGATGTATACTGTAAAAATCCTGAAAAATTACAACATTTTTTTACACACCGCATTTTTCTTTTCAACTTGGCTAGAATGGGGTAATGGTTAATGTTATATCTATTTTCTGGAGAAGAAGGTGATCTCTTGGCCATTCAACCGTTAACAAACCCGGAAATTTCGCCGGAGCACATTTATTTGTTTCATGAAGGAAACCTTCATCACAGTTATCGAATAATGGGCGCACAGCCTGCGATTGAAGATCATCGTCAGGGGTACCGTTTTACCGTGTGGGCTCCGAATGCCACAGAAGTAGGCCTGGCTTTAGACCGTAATGGATGGAAAGGTGAACAGGAACCTTTATATAAGATACCCGATTCTGGATTTTGGAGTCGTTTTATTCCGGAAATCAGTGAAGGAACATTATACAAATTCCGTATATTAACGGAAGATGGTACCGAATTGCTTAAAGGTGACCCTTATGCTTTCCAGGCTGAAGTTCGTCCGCGTACGGCATCGGTCACCAGCTCCATTGAAGGTTACAAATGGAATGATGGCGCGTGGAGACGCAAACAACGAGGCGTTTATAACAAACCTCTACATATTTATGAAATGCATGCTGGAACCTGGAAACGGAAAGAGGACGGTACTCTATACAGCTATCGTGAACTTGCGGACTTGCTTGTTCCTTATTTATTGGAGATGAAATATACCCATGTAGAAATGATGCCGCTGAGTGAACATCCTTACGACCTTTCGTGGGGGTATCAAAACACAGGATTTTTTGCGCCAACCAGCCGTTACGGGCAGCCTAAAGATCTAATGTATCTGGTTGACACTCTACATCAGGCAGGAATAGGCGTATTGCTCGATTGGGTCCCCGCACATTTTGCCAAAGATGCTCATGGCTTGCGTTTGTTTGATGGAACGCCCTTGTATGAATATGCAGATTCACTGTTAGCAGAGAGACCAGGCTGGGGCACCCTCAGCTTTGACTACTCTAAACCCGAGATTCGTTCGTTTTTGATCTCTAATGCGTTGTACTGGATGGAGATGTACCATTTCGACGGTCTCCGGGTCGATGCGGTAACCAGTATGCTTAAGCTGGATTTTGAAAAGCAGCCAGGACAATATCGAACGAATAATGAAGGTGGCCTGGAAAACAAGGAAGCCGTTGCTTTTTTGCAGCAGTTGAATGAAACGGTCTTTAAGTACTTTCCATATGCGCTGATGATGGCTGAAGAATCCAGTGCATGGCCGATGGTTACTTCCCCAGTAGATCAGGGTGGGTTGGGTTTCAACTACAAATGGAACATGGGTTGGATGAACGATACACTTGATTACATGGAATCGGATTTTCACGAGCGTCCTTCCAAACATCATTTGCTGACATTCCCGGTCGTATACTCCTTTGCTGAAAATTACGTGCTTCCTCTGTCTCATGACGAGGTCGTTCATGGCAAAAAGTCGCTCCTAGACAAGATGCCAGGAACATACGAGCAGAAGTTTGCCGGAATGCGTGCCTTTATGGGGTACTTTATGACATTCCCAGGCAAAAAACTGCTGTTTATGGGTGGAGAATTCGGCCAGTTTATCGAATGGAAAGATGAAGATCAACTGGACTGGTTTTTGCTGAACTACGACAGTCACCGTAAACTCCACAAGTTTGAACGGGATCTGTCCGAACTATACTTGAGCGAAAAAGCTTTGTGGGAGCTTGATCATTCCTTTGAAGGTTATGAATGGATCACTCCGGATGATCAGGACCAAAGTGTCATTTCATATGTGCGCAAAGGAAAAAAACCTGCGGATACACTCCTTGTGCTCATTAACTTTCAGCCGGTCAAGCGGGAGCGTTACCGGATTGGTGTCATGCGTCCCGGTATGTATACCGAAGTTCTGAACAGTGATCATTCCGATTACGGAGGATCAGGCATTATCAATGATATGCAGCTCACTACAGAAAAGATTCCTTTTCATGGGCAACCAAATAGTCTGGAAGTTGTTTTGCCACCGCTAAGTGTAGTTATTTTAAAAAAGAACACACGTCGGAAAACGGATGCATTGCCCCTTGAACTTCAATCCGTTAGAGCAAAATCCAGTAAAACAATAGATAGCATTACAGTTAAACCCAAAAGGAGGACGAAAGCATGAATATTCTATTTGCTGCTGCTGAAGTACATCCATTTATCAAAACAGGAGGCCTTGCTGACGTCATCGGCGCATTGCCACAGGCATTAAAGAAGAGTGGGGCAGATGTTCGTGTTATTTTACCCAAATACAAAGGCATTCCGGACGAGTATAAAGAGGCGATGGAGCCTGTCATCACGACTGATGTCCCTCTTGGCTGGCGCAGACCTTATTGTGGAATAGAGATGCTGGTTCATGACGGGATTCCTGTCTACTTTGTAGACAATGAGTACTATTTTGGACGGGATGGCGTGTATGGATATATGGATGACGGGGAGCGTTTTGCCTTCTTCAATCGTGCTGTTCTCGAAGTGTTGCCGCAAATCGAATTCAAGCCGGATGTGCTGCACAGTCATGATTGGCACGCAGGTATGATTCCTTTACTACTGGAGGCTCACTATGCGCATGATCCCTTTTACAGTGAGATGAGAACGGTTTTTACGATACATAACCTGTTATATCAAGGTGTGTTTCCACATGATTTATTCAGTGATTTGCTTGAACTGGATGATCGGTATTTCACGGTAGATGGGGCAGAATATTATGGCAATGTCAATTTCCTGAAAGCAGGAGTCGTTTTTGCGGATCATGTAACGACCGTCAGCCCTACCTACGCCAAGGAAGTACAAACCTCCTATTATGGCTATGGTCTGGATGGGTTGCTCAGTTCATTGGGCGATCGTTTCAGCGGGATTGTCAATGGTATTGATACCAAGAGTTACAACCCGGCAGCGGACAATAAAATTGCGGTTAAATACAGAACCAGCCTGTCCAAGAAAATCGAGAACAAGATCGAGCTGCAGAAAGAATTAGGATTGCCTGTACGTCCGGATGCTCCACTTATGGTGATGGTTACAAGGCTTGTGGATTCCAAAGGTTTGGATCTGGTATGTCGTGTATTGGATGAATTATTGTACTATGACGACATTCAATTCGCAGTATTGGGTACGGGGGATCCGGCTTATGAGCACTGGTTCCGTGAGGCGGCTAATCGTTATCCGCTGAAAATGTCTGCCCAGATTACCTTCAATGATGGATTATCCCGCCGTTTCTATGCAGGCAGTGATCTGTTCCTGATGCCATCGAGGTTCGAGCCATGTGGTATTAGCCAATTGCTTGCACTCCGTTATGGCAGCATACCACTTGTCCGGGAAACAGGGGGTCTGAACGATACGGTGCAGGCATACAATGAATTCAGCGGTGAGGGAAATGGATTTTCTTTCACCAGCTTTAACGCCCATGACATGATGAACACCATTCGTCGTGCTGAGGAATTTTACCGTCAGCCAGAGCACTGGAAAAAGATCGTGAAAAATGCAATGAGCGGAGACTACAGCTGGAACGTCTCAGCTGAAGAGTATATGGATATTTATCGCCGCATAACGCTTGAATCTGTGAAATAGATTTGCACAAATGAGCCGCAGTATATTCGTACTGTGGCTTTTTTTGTACGAACATAAGAGGAGGCGAAATAAAAAAATGAACAACATTAATTTTACCTCTACTTACAATCCTAATTTGCAGGCTTTAAGCAGTACCGACGGGTATAATGCCGTCAAAATGAACGAAATGTTTGGTCAGGTCATGGGGAATATCGCCGCCATGCAATCCACGCTGACAGGCAGCCTTATTGATGTGAGGAGTTTTGCTCCCGGAGATGGAAGTGATCAGACAGCTCAGATTAAAGCTTTTTTTGACTCAGCACAGGAAGGGGATGTTTTATTATTTACGCCAGGGCATTATAAAGTCGTCAAGACGGGCTGGTTCTATACGTTTAGTGGCAGATCCGTCATTATCAAGGCACTGCCAGGAGCAATATTGGAGGTCTCGGACCAGGGACTCCGAATTGAAGGAAGCAATCATGTAGAGATAAGTGGCTTGACCTTGGTTCGTGCGACTCAAGCCGGTTGGAGTAAAAACAAGACAGGGCTAAACATCGAGAATTCGAGCAATGTACTATTGCAACATAATGATATTAGTAAATTTACCGATGGAATTGGAGTGAATGGTTCCAGCAGTCAAGACAATCCCGCCCGCAATGTCGTTATAATAAACAATAAGCTTCATCACTTGGGAGAAGAACCAATTGCAGTTCGGAGTCATTTGGTTTTTGTGGTGATCCGCGAGAATGACTGTTACCGATATCTTGGGGATGGCATACTGGTCAAGGGAACATGGCATGTTTCTATCACCGATAACTTTCTGCACACTCCTGTATTATCCAGTGATCCAGATTATGCTGCTTTTTCAGGCGGACAACAAGTGAATAATATGCCTACAGTTGGAGGTGGGATTACCTGTAACAATGAGGGAGGAGAGACTGGAGCCAGAAATCTGCATATACATGGCAATAGCCTGATTGGAACAGCATTTGGTGTGGGGCTTATCGGTTTCGAAGGCGCATTTGTAACCTCCAATGTCTTTAAGGATATCAAAATCACTTCTGTCATTTCCGTGTCTTTCTCCTCATCGAGATATAATCCAAATAACGTCAGCAACCATCTGTTTGTAATCCATGGCAACCTGATCGACACCATCTCTAGGCCAAGTGCTACTGCTGCCATTGAAGCAAAAACCAGTACAGGTGCAGAAGGTATGGACATCGGAATCATATCAGACAACATCATCATTCCGAGAGGAAAACACTGGGGAATTGTCGCGGATGGTCATATTATTGTAAAGGGCAATTACATAGCCGAAGCGGGCATAGCCATGGATATTGCCAATGGAGTAATTGCATCGAGCAACATCATTGAGCCAGGTTTTGAAACGACCAATCCTGACCGAATGGTCAGTTTGCATAATGATTGTACCTTTTCTCATAATTCAATTGCAGGAAAAGGTACATGTCTTCAATTACGCGGCTCCAACAACATCATAACTGGAAATCGTTTAAAATATGAGGGAACATGGTGGGCAGTACATCTGGATATAGTTAATAACACGGTGGAGGGCAACATCATAAGAGACAATATGCTGATGGTTACGGCAAGTGCGGCGGGACGTTACCTCTTTGGCACAAGTCCCTTGACAAATGGGAAAAATGTAGTCGTTGATCTGCTTCAGGATAATAATGGAACGTTATATCAATTAGTTAATGAAATTGTCATGCTTGGTCCGAATTCTACGCGGTGGAGAATCACCATAGATGCGAAAGGGGATTTGAAAACGACGAAGTTATAGCTTTAGTTCAACTCTTCGTCAAATATTCAGGAGTTTTCTGCAAGTATTAGCTCGGTTCCAATTGTCTATACAAAATGCGGTATCCGTAAGGATCAAGTTTAATATTCATCAATCCATTGGTGGGAACAACAGCATCTTCGGTTAGGGCATCCTTCCAGTCCTTGGTTTCCATCGGATGTGACAGGGTACATTCTTGCGGAGTATTGTTCATCCACACCGTAAAGTGAAGAGTATCATCCATACGTTCATAAATGATGCACGGATCATTATGATCAGCCTTTAAAAAACGGAAACGACCTTTGCGCAGAGCCTCGTTGCTCTTACGCAAATCAATCATCAGGCGGTAGAAATCATAAAGCTCCCGATCTTGCTTGGCAGGATCCCATTGCATGCATTTACGACAATCCGGATCACCTTCTCCGCGTAAACCAACCTCATCCCCATAGAATATACAGGGAGTACCAATATAGGTGAAAAGAAACACAACCGACAATTTTAATCTGCGTTTGTCTTCTCCAGCCCGTGTAAGCAGACGTGGGGTGTCATGACTGCACAGCATGTTAAAGATGACTTCATTCGTTTGTTGCGGATAACGCATGATGAGTGATCCCATCTCGTTAGCGAAGTTATAACCATCCATAGAACCACAGAAGAACTCAAGCACCTTGTCAGCAAAAGGGTAGTTCATCACGGAATCAAATTGATCTCCCATGAGCCAGGTCAGGGAATCACTCCATACTTCGCCTACAATATAGGCTTCCGGATTGGCAGTTTTGACCACTTTGCGGAAATCGCGCCAGAAATGGTTATCCACTTCATTCGCAACATCCAGTCGCCAACCGTCGAGTTTAATCTCCTTGATCCAGTATTCAGCCACATCAAGCAAATAGTCTTTTACTTCTGGATTGGCGGTGTTGAACTTAGGCATATTGCCATAAAACCCAAATGTATCGTAGGTAGGGATTCCATTCTTAATCTGAACAGGGTATTCATTGATATGAAACCAGTCTGCATATTTGGAATTTTTTCCATTCTTCAGGACATCCTGAAAAGGAGGGAAGTCTTCGCTGCAATGGTTAAAAACCGCGTCAAGCATGACACGAATTCCGCGGCGATGACATTGTTCTGCCACTTTTTTGAGCATTTCATTATCCCCTAAATGAGGGTCTACTTTTTTATAATCAACGGTATCGTATTTATGGTAGGAATTTGCTTGGAACAACGGGGTAAAGTAAATGGCATTAACACCTAGTTTAGTCAGATCATCCAGGTGATTGAGCACACCTTGCAGGTCTCCGCCGAAGTAGTTATCCAGTTCAGGTCGGCCGCCCCATTCATGGGTTCCTTCCGGGTTCAGGTCGGGATCGCCATTGGCAAACCTTTCGGTCATAATTTGATAGAACACGGCTTCTTTGGCCCATTCGGGAACCTTAAATACATCGATTTCATGAATGTAGGAAAATTCATAATATCCTCCTGTAGGATAGGGGGGAGCATAATGAATTCCGTTATCAGCCAGATAAATATTTTCGGTACCGGCGGTAATGCGGAAGATGTAAGTCAGACGCTTGAATTTGGGCTTGACTGCAGTTTCCCAGTAATCAAACATACTGTCGGAAGCCGCTTTCTCCAATTGAATTTCCTTATAGGTTCCATTCCAATCGTATTTATCACCAGTCAGTGCAGTCACATATTGCACATCGTCTCGCTTTGTTCGTACACGCAGGTGAATCGTCGAAGGATTATAAGCATAAGCCCATTTATCGCGGGGAACGTGATACATCGCTTCGAGCAGCATGACAACACCTCCTGAGCTCAAGATAAAGTTATAGCTATAAATAACCAAGTTAGACAGCATGTGAACCATAAGTGCAGCCGCCAAATGTAAGAATTTCAACATTTTTCAACGTTTTCTTTTCACAGCATTTCCAGCTTGTGTCCGTATATACGTATTTATGATAAACAAAAAGGGTGCTCCTTAAGACCTGAAATGCAGGTCCAGCAGAACACCCTAGTGTTAATACGCAGCAGTTTACGAAAAACTTAGCGACTGGCTTGCTTAAACTCTGTTTGAATGGTTTGCAGCAGTTTAGGTTGTGTAAGAACATCATAAGCAGTTGCAGCAAGTGCCTTGGCTCCAAGGATCATGCCATTCAGGGCCCGTTCCTGAAGCGCCAGATCACGGAATTCAATGGAATGAAGCGTATGAACTTCGTCCACAACACGGATATAAGGATGGATCGCAGGACAACGCAAGGAGACGTTACCGATATCCATGGAACCATGGTCGTTACCACTCACGATCTCCTCTTGAGTAATGCCGAGTTCAAGCAGATTAGCACTAAAAGCAGCAGATAACGATTCATTTGTGACCATCTCATCATAGGATGTCTCATAATTGGATGTAACAAGCCGGCATCCGGTTTGCAAAGCAGAACCTTCCGCAATCTGAATTACGCGTTGGGTGAGAATATTCAACTCTTTTCTCGTCGAGGCACGTACATAGAATTGGGCCGAAGCATAGTCAGGAATGATATTGGCTGCCTGTCCTCCGCTATTGATAACCCCGTGGATACGAACCGTACTTTTCACTTGTTGACGGAACGCATTAATGCCATTAAACGTCTGGATTACCGCATCCAGTGCATTGATGCCTTCATGTGGACTTGCAGCAGCATGTGAAGATTTGCCATGGAATTCAAATTGTACGGCATCAATAGCCAGGGAACTGCCAGATTTCTCATAGGCGTAATAAGGGTGAGCCATTAGCGCGACATCACAGTCATCAAATAAACCTGCTTCAGCCATAGGCACTTTAGCGCCACGCGTTTCTTCCGCTGGTGTACCGAACACTTTCAATGTTCCGCCCACTTCATCCAGTATGGACTTCAGACCTACCGCAGCTCCGAGGCTCATCATGCAAATTAGATGGTGCCCACAAGCATGACCGATTTCCGGTAGTGCGTCGTATTCACATAACAGGGCAATAGTCGGACCTGGCTTGGAAGCCGTATACGTACCGATAAATGCGGTGTCCAAGCCAAGGACAGGAGCTTCTACGGAAAAACCATGGAAGGCAAGTTCTTCTTTCAACCGAGCAGAGGCGAGATATTCTTCGTTCCCAAGTTCGGGATTGGCACCAATGTATGATGAAATCTCCTTAAAACGGGAAGCATATTGATCAATTACAGTTAGAATTTGTGTTTTGGTATGTGTCATGGTGGACTCCTTAGCAAAAATGAAAATAATTCAATAATTATATCATAGTTGCGGTTATTTTTCAGAAACGAGTCAGGATTTGTAATGTCGAAATGCATTGCATAATCATGCATTCTACTTTATAATGACTCAGGCATCAACAACAGAAAGCATACAAAGTATTATAAGGGGAGAACAGGGTTGAAATTGATTAGTCGTTACACCATGATGCTGCTAGCTTTTGTGATCTTGCTAACTATGGTTGCACCTGCTGCGTCGGCAACGGGAACTACAGGCAATTCAGGCAGTAAAAAGCTGGTGCTCGGAACAAGTGCCGATTTTGCACCATATGAATTTCATAAAGTCATTGATGGTAAAGACCAAATTGTCGGATTTGATATTTCCATTGCTAAAGAAATTGCTGCCGATCTTGGCGCAGAACTTGTAATAGAGGATATGGGTTTTGACGGACTTCTTCCTGCGTTGCAGAGTGGCCGTGTGGATATGGTCATCTCGGGAATGACGCCAACGGATGAGCGTAAAAAGAGTATCGACTTCTCCGATACCTATTATAAATCGAAGCAAGTCATCATGATTCGCAATGAGGATAAAGATAAATATCCAACCATGGCTGATCTGGAAAATGAAAAGATTGGAGTTCAAAAAGGCTCCATTCAGGAAACGATTGGCCAGGGAATCCCAGGCGCAAAACTGACAGCACTTGATAAAATATCCGATATCGTGCTGCAATTGCAGACCAATCGTGTGAATGCTGCAATCGTCGAAGATACGGTAGCTGCAGGTTATCTGGATGATGTTATTGGACTAGCTCCGGCTATTCCAGATGAAGAGCAGGTCGAAGCGGCAATCGGGATTCGCAAAGGCAATACGGAATTGCTGAATGCAGTGAACGGAACGCTGGAACGTCTGAAAAGCGAAAATAAAATCGATCAGTTGGTTACCGAAGCAAGCCAGTTGATGGCAGACAAGGTGAACAAAAGTCAAAACATTTTCGAAGTGTTCTGGCAGTACAAAAGCTTCTATGCAACAGGTGTAGGTTACACTCTCTTACTGTCTGCACTCGGTGTAATATTCGGAGTAATTATCGGTTTGATCATCTGTCTGTTCCGTCTGCATGACGTCTCAATTCTGCGTTGGATTGGAACAGCTTACGTTGAGGTTATTCGTGGTACACCGATGTTGGTTCAGTTGATGATTATCTATTATGGACTTGCACTGACACTTGGTATTAATTTTACGCCGCTTCAGGCGGGGATTATCACACTATCCATTAATAGTGGTGCCTATCTTGCCGAGATTTTCCGCGCTGGTATACAGGGTGTGGATCGAGGCCAGTTGGAAGCAGCTCGTTCCCTGGGAATGGGTAGAGGTGCGGCAATGCGCTTCATTGTGCTTCCACAAGCGTTCAAAGCGGTGTTGCCGGCGATCGGTAATGAGTTCGTGACCATTATCAAGGAATCCTCCATCATCTCGGTTATTGGTATGGTGGACATTATGTACCAGGCAAGTGTAGTAAAAAACATTACGTACCAAGGAATGAATCCATTCCTGATTGCAGCGGCCATTTACTTTGTGCTGACGTTCATTTTGTCCAAGCTGCTGGGTCGACTGGAAAGGAAGTTGAGTGCAAGTGATAGACGTTAGACAATTACACAAATCATATGGAAATAACGATGTGCTCAAGGGCATTAACGTAACAATTGGCAAAGGCGAGGTCGTCGTGGTCATCGGTCCGTCCGGATCGGGGAAAAGTACCTTTTTACGTTGTCTGAACCTACTGGAGCAGCCTACTTCCGGTGAGATTGACTTCGAGGGAGTTTCGATCACTGACCCCAAACATAACATTAATGCGACTCGTGAAAAAATGGGGATGGTATTCCAGCATTTCAATCTGTTCCCGCACAAAACGGTGCAGCAGAACATTACGATTGCTCCCATTAAAGTGAAAAAACAGTCTGCACACGAAGCGGAACAAATCTGTGCAGATTTGCTCAAGACGGTTGGCTTGTCTGACAAAAAAGACGCCTATCCAAATCAGCTGTCCGGTGGACAAAAACAACGGATAGCCATTGCAAGAGCTCTTGCGATGCAGCCGCATGTCATGCTGTTTGACGAGCCTACTTCAGCACTGGACCCTGAAATGGTCGGTGAAGTACTGGATGTCATGAAGCGGCTTGCAGAGGGCGGCATGACTATGGTTATTGTAACGCATGAGATGGGCTTCGCACGCGAAGTGGGTGACCGCATCCTGTTTATGGATGGCGGGGTTATTGTAGAAGAAGGAACGCCTGCTGAAGTGTTTGGTGAGCCCAAGCATGCACGTACACGTGACTTCCTCGCTAAAGTGCTCTAATACATCAAGTCATTATGGATGAAGATCAAGATGAAAATACAAAATCTATACTGCGGATGAGAATTTCATCCCCTCATACATCCCTGTCGATGACCCGTCGGCAGGGATTGTTTTGTTATGTGAGGACACGCACGGATTTACATAAAAAGTAACGTTTCTGTCATCAAAGATATAAGCTCAAATAGACAATTTTTTGAAAAAGCCGCTTGAATTCAGCATAAATGTTGAAGTGATTTAGCCAGATGGTAACATTTACTACGACTATTGGTTACAAAATTGTGATATATTTGTTCCTGCCGAAACTTCCGGAGTTGGGAGTGTGGGGGATGTAACGATGCAGAGTGTGCTTGGGGAAGAATCATTTGCACACGGCTTGGGGTGAATTAGGGCTACATAAATTCTTAATGTAATTGAACCTATAGGGTGGTTTCCTCCATCCGAATCCGACAACTAACTTCGCAGGCATAATGAGGGAGGAAGACCATGATTAACAAGAAACGTATAGCCAAAACAGCAACAGCATTGCTGACAGCAGCAATGCTCATCCAGGCCGTTCCGGCTCATGCTGATTCAGTTCATGTGGCCAAAGAGGGGGATACCTTCTACACCTTATCCAAACAATATGGAGTTGGACTTAACGCTCTTATTAAAGCTAACAATGACATTTCAGCTTACAACATTTATGGTGGTTTGAAAGTTACGATTCCTGGTAAAACAACGAACACAGCTTCTGCTGCTGCAGCTAAAACGGAGGCCAAAACGGTAACTGCCGCAAGTCTTGACGTTAATGCAGATAGTAAGGTTGTTCAAGCCTGGGGAAAAACGTTTGATTACAGCAAAGCTGTTGACGTAAAAGCAACAGCATACTCTGCGGACGCTTCCGAAAATGGAGGATGGGGTGCTGTGGACTACTTTGGTAATCCGCTTGAATTGGGTACCATTGCAGTGGACCCAAGTATCATTCCATTGGGTACAAAGGTACTGGTGACAGGTCATACACATCCAGGACTGCCAAAACAGGCATTTGTCGCTACGGCTCGTGATGTGGGCAGTGCCATTAAAGGTCACAAGATCGATATCTTTATTCCTGGCAGCAAGCAATCCGTGAGCACATTTGGTATTCAGGATGTTGAACTTTACATCTTGAAATAAAATCAAAGCGTAGCTGCACATCATCATATGTGACTCCAACTGAATCTAATTAAACAGTAAAGGGTGTTCTCCAATCACGATAATGTGATTGAAGGACACCCTTTTGAATATCCGCCTTCTGGAATCTTAACCTATTTGCCCTTTGGCAGTTCCAGCATTTCGTCCAAAGTCACCAGCTCGTACCCGCGGTTTCGCAATTCCTCGATGACTTCAGGCAACGCCTCGATGGACCCACTCAACTTCGATCCGACACCGCCTCCTGCATGCTGCAGAACAATGGAACCCGGTTTGACGGCCGACAGGATGTTTTGTTTGACTTCCTCTTTGGAAAGGCCCTTCCAGTCCAGGGAATCGACGTTCCAGTTCACAATGCTGTAATGTTGTTTGGCTGCCCATTGCAGCTGTTGCTCGTTAATATCGCCATAGGGTGGACGAATCATTTTGGGTGTGTAACCCGCCAGATTACGAATAATATCCCCGGTATGTAAGATTTGTTTGCGAAATGCATTCATGGACAGCTTACTGAACTCCGGGTGATTGTAGCTGTGATTGCCAACAATATGTCCTTCCTTCACCATGCGTTTCACCAAATCCGGATGTTTCTCAGCGCGATGTCCCACAATGAAAAACGTAGCCCGTACCTTGTATTTTTTCAAAATATCCAGCACCTGTGGGGTGAACCGAGGGTCAGGTACGTCATCAAAAGTCAGTGCGACCTTTTTAATTGAGGGGCCATTGGTTTTGAACGTATCTGCATATTTCTGCCTGAGCTGTCCCAGTGTCAGCTGTTCCTCTTCGGAAGAATCAGACTTCGAAGCAGGTTCGGTTTGCGGGCTTGAAGAAGCCCATAACTGAGCAGGAGCGTAACTTCCTCCCAGAAGAATGACCATGATGGATAACATGATGAGGCGTATACGCATGTTAGTGCCTCCTTTTCCCAAATTGCGTTCTCTTTGGTATGCCCGGGGCTTTCCGTATTTATGCATGATGTGAGATGTTTCATTGCTGATTCATTAAATCGGAGCCATAATTCCTCCATATATATTACATATTGAAAAGGACAGGTGGAGCAGGATGAGTACATACGACTTAAATTCCGTTCGTTTACAGGTGATTGAGGCAGGGGAAGACAAGGTATTTATGGTAACTGGAGGAAGATCACATATTGGGGCAGTAGCGACATTTTATCCGGACCGTGAACGGGTGAGTGGGGCTACGGTGCATATTCCAGGGCATAAGGAACAAGAACTGTGTGAAAGACTCGCACGTAAGGCTGCCCTGCAATTAAAAGTAACAGTGACTGTAATTTTGGGGATTCACTTTGATGCAATTACGCGGATGCAGATTGATGAGATTGTGCAGACTGCAGAGAAGCTGCTTGATGAAGAACTTTGCCAAACCGGTCGACTTATTCAATAGTTCCATCTAGGCTAAGTAGGCTAAAATCGTTTTTTATGATTTTTTTTGTTAAAATTGAAACGAGTAGTACATTGCCACGTATGTATGATTATATACAAGGATGAACTATCGACTAGGAGGAATACCATAATGTCCATTTTCAAACGATTGCGCGATTTAACGATGTCAAACATTAATTCCATTATTGACAAGGCAGAAGATCCGATCAAGATGACGGATCAATATATCCGAGATATGCAGGAAGATCTGGAAGATGCGGAGAAAGCCGTTGCTGCACAGATCGCCATTGAGAAGAAATTCAAGCAGCTGTTCGAAGAACAGGAAGCTCTCGTGAAGAAACGTGAGGAGCAAGCACATACAGCAGCGCGTGCACAGAATATGGATTTGGCCCGCCGGGCACTGGAAGAGAAAAAAGTCGCTGAAGAGAAGATGGCCGAATACAAAACAAGCTATGACCAAAATAAAGCTTCTGCCGATAACCTTCGTGGCAAGCTGGACGAAATGCGCAAACAATTGACTCAAATGAAAAACAAACGTGAAACATTGGTTGCGCGCTACAACGCTGCAAAAGCTCAAACCGAAATCAACAAGGCGCTGAACGGATTTGGCTCCGATACTGCAAGTGCCGGCATGAAGCGTATGGAAGAAAAGATGATGCAGATGGAAGCTCAGGCTGAAGCCAGCAATGAAATGTCGTCCAAAGGAAAATCGCTGGATGATGAGTTTGAGAAGCTGGGCAAGGATCAGGCTGTTGAGGATGAACTGGCAGCATTGATGAAGCAATACGAAAATAAGAACTAAACCTTGTAAGCAAGCAGGGGCAACAGCGGAGGAGAGACCAGCGTTTCTCCTTCGCTTTTAATTGCGGTTCATGTTGAAATGTGGGGGCTATGTAAATGGATTTGAACATTTTGGCAATGCTGGTCTGGACGTTATCGGGTTCGGTTTTGCTGTTTGTCTTGATGTATGTGGATTCTTTGTTCACGAAGTATAAGGATTTTGCCGAAGTGAAGGCCGGCAATATGGCCGTTACGACACGTATGGTTATGAAGCTGTTTGCTCAGGGATATGTACTCGCCACTTCCATTTCGACAGCAGGTCATCTTGGAGAAGCATTGCTGGTATCTGTTGTTTCATTTATCATTTTGCTGATTCTGGAGAGTGTGGTTCACTTTATGATTCGGAGATGGGCGAACCTGGATCTGGATACGGGAATACAGCAGGGCAAGACAGGTTACGGTTTGTTCTCGGGAGCACTACATATCGTGGGCGCATTAATTATCGCAGCTTGTTTATAAGATAAGGAACAGGAGTAATGGGCATGAGTATGTGGAAACGGATTAAAGGGATATTAGCCAAACCTGAACCGCCCCAGGCAGAGAAAACAATGCTTCAGCTGGCACCTGGTGATATCTGCGAGGTATCGCTGGTCACTTATGAGGTTGTTGGGCGGGTACATCATCGAGCACGGAATGCGGCTGTCCTCACGTTGCAGGATGGTACGGCAATCCGACATTTGCATATTGAAGAACGGGAAATGACCCGGTATGCCCTCTATACACCAATTGATGGCCGTCTTGATGCACCGGATGAGGTGCCTACGTTGCTGGATCTGGATGGACGTGCGTATCATCTGGAGGAAGAATACGGAGGAATGGTAACCACTGCAGGCAGGACACCCTATGGTCAGGCTGGGGAACAATTAGTATGGCAATATCAGTCTGATGATAACATGCTTTTGCGTGTGGAGTGGCAAGACAGAAGATTTACGCTGTATGAGGGTGAGTCCATTCTTCCTGCGGATATCAAAGTGATTCGTTCGAGCTAGGAGAGGTTCCAATGAAAAAGCGCTTGGCACATGGATTAAAATTAATGCTGGTCCTCAGCCTTGTGATGTCGCTGCTGTCCGCGTGCGGAGCACCTTCCGTTCAGGACACATATCCACTTGAATCGGTCAGCGGCAGTGGTAACACGACATCCTATGTGTACCGAGCTGCTGATCGTACCGTTCCAGAGGTCGCTCAGGAATTATCTGAACAGCGGAAGCCAGATCAGATCTCGGCGGAAAATACAGAGCGGATGTTCCTGGTGTATCAGGATCAGTATTATCATTTGCAGCAAGACCCGAATAAAGCGGAAGACACCTTGGTTGAGGTGGACTCCAAGGAATATGTTCGGCAGAACTATGATTCGTCCTTTTTGCAAGGGTACTTAACCGCAACATTAATCGGTAATTTGTTTGATTCTTTTGGGGGTAGAGGGTCCGGTACGTATCGGGGTTATACGAACAAGGACACGTACAAACCAAGGGAAGGTTCCTATCGGACACCGACGAGCAGCGATAAAAAGGTTGCTCCGCCGATTACCGTTGACCGGAAAGGGTCGATTACTCGGCGTGGTAGCGATAAGGATTCAAGCGTAGGCTCAGGAGGAGGATTATTCAGCAGAAATAAGGAACAAAGCAAAGGCACAATTGATCGTAATAAAAGCAGTGGTGGCCTTGGAGGATTGTTTGATTCACCCAAGAGCTCTTATAAAAAGCCAAAGACGAGGGTTGGCGGCGGCCGAATTATGAGGCGTAGATAGCACTACGCATGAATGGGGCCGCAATATTAAATCATTCGCAGAAGAACAGTGAAAAGGTAAGGTGGAGCAAGCTTACCACTGAAAATTACCTTGGACGCTGTTCTTTTTGTTTTAGGATTTGCGGACATGATGGGACTTTCGAACACGAGGAATGGTTGTAGCAGGTTGTTTGCGAATCCAGCGGATATAAGGAGCGATGCGCGCATCTTGCCTTAGTGCCTGTATCTCAGTTAGACCTAAGGCTATAATATCGCGATTGGTATACAGAGAATGAATTTGTTTGTGGCAAGGGATACAGAGATCGGCAGTAGGCATGTGCGTTCCACCCATTTCTTTCGGTGTCAGGTGATGGACTGTTGTGTCGACAGGCTCCCTTCCACATAATTCGCATCGTTGGTTCATAAAGGTCAGCTCCTTTCCTCTTACATATTATGGTCTGTCGATTCGTCTTTCATGTGAATGGTATGTTGGGGAGTACTTGTCACGACCTAGCTTTCGGGCTACACTTTCTAAAACGATCAAATGTCCCAAGGAGGTTCTATCACCATTGAAAATAAATTCACATTCAACGGATATGACGGCTGCGAAATTTATCCGTACGGCTATACAAGTACCGGAAGCGCAGGCGAAAGTTGCTGCTTATGTTAGTTCAGGTTCAATAGAAAAAGTAACACTTGAGCAAGCACATGGTCGAACGCTTGCTGAGACCATTCATGCTCCCCATCCTTACCCATTCTTTCGTCGTTCCGGAATGGATGGGTTCGCGATTCTTAGTTCGGATACGATTGGAGGATCCAGCGAGCAGCAAGTTTGGCTCCGTGTCATTGATGAAATTCCATGCGGGTATACATCGGATCTTACGATTACACCCGGTACAGCTGCTCGGATCATGACAGGAGCTCAGGTGCCGGAAGGCGCAGATGCTGTTGTTATGATGGAGATGACTGAAAGCAAAGAAGAGCATGGGGAACAATGGATTGCCCTGAAGCGTCATATTCAGCCGAATGCCAACATTACGCCAATTGGATTGGAAGTTCATGAGGGACAATTGCTGCTGGAAGCGGGGACGATCATCCAGGCAGGTGAACAATCCGTGCTGGCAACATTCGGCGTAGGCCAAGTGCCTGTATACAAACGCCCCAAAGTAGCCATTTTTGCAACAGGTACAGAATTATTGGAATTGGACGAGCCGTTGCAGCCAGGGCGTATCCGAAACAGTAACAGCTATATGCTTCGTTCTCTGGTCGTTGAAGCGGGGGGAGAGCCGGTTATGTATGGTTCGATCGCTGATGATGTGGATACCGCACGAACGAAGCTTGCAGAAGCGCTTGAGCATAATGATATGGTGGTCACAACAGGCGGGGTATCCGTAGGAGATTATGATATTATGGGTGACCTGGTTCGGGAAGGGAATATGGAGATGCTGTTTAACAAAGTGACCATGCGTCCCGGCAGTGTTACGACGGCTGCTGTGCTCAATGACAAGTTGCTATTTGCGCTTTCTGGCAATCCGGGGGCTTGCTTTGTCGGCTTTGAGTTGTTTGTTCGGCCAACGATTCGTACGATGCAGGCCGATGCTCATCCATATTTGGAAGAATGGACAGCCATATTGGATGATGACTATACAAAGGTCAACAATTTCACACGATTTGTACGCGGACGGACAGAGATACGTAACGGAATGGTGTATGCTAAACCTTCTGCCTCGCGTGTGGACGAATCCAGTGTCATGATTACAATTAAAGATAGCGATTGCCTGATCGTTGTTCCGCCCGAGAAAAAAGGTATTCCTGCTGGTGAACAGGTTCGAATTCTCAGACTTCCCACGGGTCATTTAAGGTAGGTCATACATGTCTGAAATAAGCAGCACTTCACCACATATCGTGCAGATTGTTGGATATAAGAACACAGGCAAAAGCACCTTAATTGCTGCACTTACCCGGTACCTTACCTCTTCTGGACGAAGAGTGGCTGTAATTAAACATGATGGACATGATCATTTTGAGATGGATCACGAAGGAACCGATTCCTACAGCTTTGCTCAGGCAGGGGCCGATGCAGTCGTTGTCATGTCAGAGAAACGTACTGCAATCATTGAAAGACAAGCGACTTCGTTGGAAGACATGATAAACTATCTGTCAGCGTATGACTGGATTCTCATTGAGGGATACAAACAAGCGCCATACCCCAAATTGGTCATGGTCCGTGAAGAGAAAGAACTTTCTCTGATCGAGACGTTACAGGATGTAATCGGGATTATCTCATGGATAGAGCATGACAAGGGAGAATATATGGAGGAAAGAGAGAACTACGTGTGGCATTCTGTTCATGAGACAGAAGATATAGCAAGATGGCTGGTCTCGCTCGAGCGTCATGAAGAAAAAAGAAATTTATGACGAAAGAATTATTATGTAAACTTAATGATATGAATTGTAACGAACTGATTGTACTTCTTTAAGTATATGAATGAATAAATATAAAAAAGCGATCCTTGCAGGACATTCTCCTGAAAGAATCGCTTTTTTAAGTTATCTTGTAAGCAAACGAATGCGTGCTTAAGCTGTAAAAATAGGCTACATCCCATCATCAGTACGACGTTCAATCGCTTCAGACATCGTTTTATCCGTGAGGTGAGCGTAAATTTCGGTGGTTTCCGTAGAAGCGTGTCCAAGCTGTTCTTTTGTTTTATAGATATCATTTTGCAAATAATAGTCGGTCGCAAAAGAATGACGCAATTTATGCACAGTCAGATACGGTTTGCCGAATTGTTTGGCGTACTTCATGATCATGGCCTGTATAGCCCGTTTGGTCATCCGACTTCCTTCGGAATCTCCATTGCGAAGAGCGATAAACAACCCTTTTTCCCGTTTGGGTGTACGGTAACGTGACTGGCGCAAATTGATATAGGTTGCGAGTTCATCCTTGGCTTGTTCTCTAAAATACACAGGCGTCTTAAACGTCTCATCATTATTACCTTTGCGATATACATACAACAGCTTATTGTTCAGATCCAGATCATCCACGTTCAGGTTTACCACTTCAGACACACGCAAACCCGAATTCAGAATGAGGCTGGCAATGCAGGCATCCCGTTCTTTGTTTAGCTCGTGCGAGTAAATCGCCTGTTTGTTCTTTTCCATATCCACCGCGTATCCTTCAAGGATGTATCCGATAAACTCCAGTAACTCTTCTTCTTCCAGAAGTTTACCCTTTAGTTTGGCTGCTGTATCTTTGGGTTTATGGGTACGTTTGATCTCAATCTTCGCCATAATGTTTCGTTTCAGTAGTGGGTAGAAGTCCTCGTCTTCCGCAATCTGACTTAAATAATGAAAGAGCGAACGCAGAGAAGAAAGCTTGCGGGAAACCGTGATTCTGGAGTTGGCTCCTTCACGCTTGGTGGCCAGAAATAATCGATAAGATGTTACTGATTCCATTCGAAGGACTTCCAGCTCAGTCAATGTGACTTCCTTGTTAGAGCTTGCCTCGGATAATCCTTCCGCACGCAACCAGCCAAAGAAAGCTTCGTAATCCCTTAAATATTCAAGTAGAGTAGAAGGAGATAAGTCTGGTAATTTATAGTCAATGAATTGCTGAACGAACCAAGGCATGGAAGGCAGTTTGTCATCCAGCTTGCGTCGGTCGATCTCTTTTTGCACATTGGTCAAGTTCGGCACCCCCATGTTAAAATAATTTCTAAAATATGCTATATCCTAGTTTACCATATTTAGATCGTCACAGCCTGTTCACGGAACCGGAATAATCCTGATTCATGCTTCCTTGCCCTTGGCAGTGTAAAGCTTTAATGTATGAGTTATAAGTAGAGCAGAGGAGGTGAACCGGATGAATATAAAAATAGAGCTGGTTCCCCGGGAACGCAGTCAGGTGATTCGGCACTTAATGCAATTTTATCTGTATGACTTTACCAAATATTTGAATATTGATGTGGATAGCAACGGTATTTTCCCGGAATACCCCGGATTGGACGCGTTTTGGTCAGAGGAAGACCGCAAGTTTCCTTTTTTGATTACGAGTGATGAGGCACCCGCGGGGTTTGCTTTGGTAGAGCGTTGTGAACCAGGCAGCAAAGATAATGACTACTATTTGACCGAGTTTTTTGTAATGCAGAAATATCGGCGTAGTGGCGTGGGTACCCGGGCAGCTTATGAGCTGTTTGAACGTTTTCCGGGAAGGTGGAAAGTAACCCAGGTTCGCAACAATGTCATTGCTCAGGCGTTCTGGCGAAAAATCATAGGGGAATACACGGGAGGCCGCTTTCGTGAGAAGTTTCATCCTGAACTGGGGAACCCGAGTCAGTTCTTCGTAACCTGATTCAACGGATGTATCTGTGTTGGAGGAAATAAAGTAGAATGAAAAAGTGGGTGTAATACCCAACATAAGGGGTAATACATACCGAAGACTAATTTGTACTATATGTACTTTCATTATCTGTACCCAAATTCACGAAGCTTGGAGGAAATGATCCATGGAACTGCGTAATTACGGAAACACTGGCATGAAAGTAAGTACACTTGGGTTTGGTGGAGCGGAGATCGGCAAAAACGTATCCAAAGCAGATGTAGAAACATTGCTTAACAGTGCGTTGGATGCAGGGTTAAATGTCATTGATACGGCTGAATGTTATGGGGATAGCGAAGAGTTGATTGGGGATGTGTTATCACATCGAAGAGACGATTATTATTTGTTTACCAAATGTGGACATGCCGCTGGGGTAGATGGCCCAGATTGGGACGCCAAAGTATTAGAGCAAACGATTGACCGTAGCCTTAGAAGACTAAAAACGGAATACGTTGATGTCATTCACCTTCATAGTTGCTCTGAAGAAGTGCTTCGGCAAGGAGCGGTTATTGAAGTGCTGCAGCGAGCCAAGGAAGCTGGGAAAACAAGGTTTATTGGATATAGCGGTGATACAACGGATGCCCTTTATGCGATTCAGACAGGCGTGTTCGACAGCTTAGAAACATCGCTCAACATTGCCGATCAGGAAGCCATTGATCTGACGTTGCCTGAAGCAAGAAAGAGAAATATGGGTGTTATTTCCAAACGCCCCATTGCCAATGCGGCATGGACGTATGACTCGCTTCCGGAGGAAGCATATCCCTTTGTATATTGGAAACGCTTAAGTGAACTTGGTTATGGTTTTCTGGGCGAAGATGCACAAACAGCCGTTGAAACGGCATTACGTTTTACGCTCAGTACAGAAGGGGTAGACACGGCAATTGTGGGTACAGCCAAACCTAACCGTTGGCAGCAAAATGCGGATCTTGTCGCCAAAGGAGCTCTGAGTAAAGAGTTATATAACGAGATTAGAGAACGTTGGAAAGAAGTTGCGGGAGCGGACTGGACTGGACGAACTTGAACTTGATTTATTCAGCTATAAAAATAGCGTGATTATCCCAAAGTCGCCTCAAAGGCGGCTTTTTTATTGGCAACAACCTTATATTTTCACTATATGAAAAATTCACAATAATAAAGCATACTGGTTATGTCCACGAGGAGCGCATGCTTCCGCCAGATTTTCATCCAAGAATTAAGGAGAGTTTAATCGTGTAGCTTCAAATGTTAACTTACCTGCACCTGTCTTCGCACACTATATTATTATTTCAATATATGAAAAATTCACAATAGAAAGATCAATTTACGCTCCCCAGTTCATACCTGCATCTCCACTACATCATCTCACCAACTCGTTATAACGAACTACCTTATCCTCGACTTCATGTCAACACCGAATTTTAATTAAAATTGCAAGATTTCGAGGTTAAATGGCATGGCTGAAAAATATATGATAAAGAAATCTACGGATAAGTACAGAAAGAAATCCCAACGCGGGGCTTGCGACCCGGTGGGATTTGGCAGATTCATAAGCTTAGAGCGATTTATAGTCACGAATAATGACATCTAATACATGCTTGCCCCAATTCGAGGCTTCCGAGCCTTGTTCATTCCAATCGTAGGAGATGAGTGCTTTCCACAAAGCCCAACCACGGGCACGATTAACCGTATCTTGGTCAACATTCATGCAGCTTAGGAATATATCGCGACTTACATCATCAAAAAAGTTCCAGGCCATCACAAGATCACTAGAACGATCGCCCACGCCCATAGTCCCAAAATCAATGACCCCGCATAGTCGTCCATCTTGCACGAGCAGATTGCCTACTGCAACATCACCATGGAGCCATAACGGTGACGCTTGAAATTTCGTTGCAAGGGCAAGCTCCCATATTTCAGTCATGAGTTTTGGATCGTATTGGCCGGATACCTTTTTAATGACGGTCCTTGTATCTGTATCGTAAACCGCTAAGTTCCCGCCGCGATGAAAATTTTGAATGCCTGCGGGTATGCCGTGACTAGCATCAATGGCTTCTAATTCTTTCAGAAATTTAGCGAGGTCTTCGGCAAATGTGCCTAGATTGAGTACATTGGCAGGCGTGACGGTCTCGCCTTCAATCCATCGGTTGATCGACCAGGGAAGGGGATAGTCGCCCGAAGGTTCACCTTGTGCAATGGGAGCTGGAATGGGCAAGGACAGGTGCGGTTTGAAAACAGGAAGCCACTTCAGTTCTTTTTCTACAGCAGAGGCGTAACGTTCGTGACTTGGTAAACGAATCGTCATTTCGTCTCCCAATCGATAGGTGCGGTTATCATGCCCGCTTTTTTCTACAGGTGTTATCGTTAAGCCTTTCCACTTCGGAAATTGACTATCGATTAATTGACGTACCAATTCAATCGTAATTTCAATCATGTGCTCGCCTCATTTTCTATAAAATGAATGGGGTCTAACGTAGTACATAAATTTTAACAATTTGTCTTGATCTTATCAAAGGGAGAAAATCGTCTAAAACGAAATGCGGAAGGCCGACGCTGGGAAGCCGCTAAAATAGCGGTTTTTTAGTTGCTGGAAGCCTTGTTGGGAGTGCGAAATCACAGGTTTTTATCCCTTGACATAAAATGTCATTATAAAGATAATAATTGTAACTTTGGAAGAGGGAGGGAGAAAACTAAACCCAAACCAGGTTTGTTTGAATGGCATATGTAAGCGTAATAATTTCGGTTGTACCTCACACAATTATCACTTTAAAGGAGTGTAGTTATGTACGATAAAATCGTAGATATTTTGTGCGCTATTAAAGAAGATCAACCGGAACTACGCCAATCCCTGTCCCCAGCAACGGAGCTCAATAACGATATTGGTCTCGATTCTTTGCAAATGATCCAGTTTATGCTCAAAGTCGAGGATCAATTAAACGTAATCATTGACTATGACGAATTCGATTATGAACATCTTCAGTCGATCGACACATTTATAACATTTCTGAAAAGCTGCCAGTCGCAAGAGCAATCCTTGTATGAAGATGTCCAGAAGTGAGGCCATGGGGATTCCAGCGATCGTTATGGGGACGTTTGATCCTGAAACGCAATGGAGGGATCCGAACTTAGCCAAGTTACCCGCTATGCCTGATAAGGACCGGGAATCCATTGTCTTATGTATGGACGAGCTGTTATTTCCATTTTGCGGGCCTGACGATATCCTCTACACCCGCTGTAAAATCGATCCAAAGTTGTACGAGTATCTGAACGGGTTAGGTTTTTCCTTTCGTACCCGTTATCTCTTTGATTTGAACGATGAGAAGAGTTACCTACCGGAACCGGACGTATTCAAGCAGTGTATGTTCAGTCTTGCTTCAGACGATCAAGAGTGTGAAGAGATATTGACCCACAACGTAAAACATCTATCTCCTTATGCCATTACGGCTGATACGGCGCAGTACCTGCATGCTGCTGGATCATTGGGTTCTTTGCCGGACCTTGAGACGGTTAAGCATGTTAATTCCAAATTCTACTCCAACCGACTCCTGACCAGAATCGGAGAGCAGTGTTATGGTACGGAAGTGAACAGTGTAGTAGAAGTACAGGCTGTCGGAAACACGCTGCTGAAGCGAGGGGCGTATTTGCTGAAAGATCCATTTGGTGTTTCCGGTAAGGGCAACATACTCATTGAAAATGAAGCCATGCAACGAAGGATAGCAGAGCACCTGGAAAAGCAGGAGAGAAGGGGAATGCGCTCGCAATTCCTGCTGGAACCACTGCTGAGAAAAAAACTCGATTTCAGCTCACACTGGTTCATTCATAAGAGCGGTGAGAGGGAGTTTCTTTCGGTTCAGCGTATGCTGAATCAGCAGCAGAATTACGGCGGTTCTATTAGAGCAGATGAAGCTTTGCTCCTTCTGCTGGAGAACGCGGGTTATTTCGATACGATGGAAAAGACACTTCGGATATTATTTAAAGATGGGTACCATGGTTTCGTTTGCTTCGATTCCATGATTCTGGAGGACGGGGTAATCGTGCCCATTGTAGAGATTAACGCCCGCAAGTCCATGGGTCTTATTAATGCTTATCTCGATAAAGGCTGGGAGATGTACGGCTACAGTGGCCTGCTTACCTTTCTGTCTCTCGGTCTACCTGAAGGTTTCACGTTTGGAAGTCTGCTGGACGCTCTGCATGTATCCGGTCTTCTATTCAGAGGGCAAGGTAGGTATGGAATTGTGCCTATTTCCTCTAACACCTTAATGGTGAATGATATTGTGACCTCTCGGCGAATATCCGAGGGAATTCAGAGTCATCGCGGAATGCCGAAGGGACGACTGTATATCTCGGTGGTGGGCCGTGACGAAGAACATCGCAGTGAACTGATCGTGAGCCTGAGGCAGGTACTCGCCGACTTGTCCATTAAAGTGTACAACTAAATCTGTAATGCGGAGGCTGCGCATGAATTCATCTTCGGTTACCCTGCTTGCTTCGGGCAATTCGCTTGGTGCATACATTCCGGCTATGCATCTGCATACGTACCTGCAAGATAGAGGTGTTAGAACGGACGTTTACGTTCTGGAGAACCTGTATCATGAAGAAATCAGGTGCAAGATTAATTCCACCAAAAAAGCATTTCATGCCGATTTCTCTGTTGCCCTTATGGGGCATAAACTGGCGAAGCCTGTAGACTCTTCCCTGAATGAAGCGGAAGTCCAGTTGCTGTTGGACTCCTGGATACGTAATGGGGTATCTCATTTTGCTGTGTTTACCGGTTTTTGGCTCCCGATCCTGGAGTGCTACAAAGCCATTGCGCACATACCTCTGGATATTCAACTGATCCGCTTGGATGCGTGCGATACGCCATCGTTTAAAGTACACAAGTCCTTGTATCCGGACTACGATAACGTTTGGATTTACGAGCCTTCAAGGTTGTCTCCAGATTGCTATATTGCCTCAGATGAAAAGGAACTCCTGCCATATGCACAGCGTGACGGGCGCATTCTGATCCATGGCGGCGGCTGGGGACTTGGGACGTACGCGTCAACGATTGCAGAGCTTCGTCATCTCGGTTACCCGCTGGATGTGATCGTCTACGATCCTTCCGAGGTGGAGGAGGACGATGGGTGCACACGCTATTTCGGAACAGATGCTTCATGGAATCCGTGGAGTCGGAATGCCCAGGGACAGCATTCATTCCCGCCAATGAATCAATATGTGCGTGAAGATGGCATTCTTCGGGCAATTCCGCTATGTGATTACTCCGCTTACACGGACCTGATGCGCAATTGCGCTGCCATTATCAGCAAGCCGGGAGGAGCGACACTGAACGATTCGTTGTCCTACGGAATCCCTTTTGTCATGTTGGAGCCGTTCGGCGACCATGAGCTTCAGAATTCAAACTATTGGCAGTCCTGTGGTTTCGGTATCCGGTTCGCGGAATGGAAAGCCCTACACTACTCGGAACAACATCTCGAAGAAATGTACAGACGTTTGCTGGAGCAGCGATCAAAAATCAATCATTTGGGGAGGAAAACGTATGCAGCCGAAAACAGCAGTTACGTTTGATAAGCTGACATTCCAAAATATGAAAAGAACCCTCGTTCCGCTCGCGGAAACGGGAAGGAAACGCCGGGAGGACCCGACGTATGCCGCACCCGTGCCTTATGAGATCGGAATCAAGCTTAATAACGGCTGTAACCTGCGCTGCAAGCATTGTTTTGAATGGAATCCAGACGGCTTCCATCACGGCTTTGCCAGTGAAGTGAAGAGAGACGAAATCGAGATTCCCGTCGTGGAGAAACTGTTGGCCGAAACGAGAGAACGCAAATCACGTGTGTTTCTGTGGGGCGGAGAACCGCTGTTCTACTCCAAGTTTGATGAACTGGCAGAACTGTTGGCCAAGGAAGACCGGCATACGACCATTTGTACAAACGCGATTCTTATTGAACAAAAGCTGGATTCCATTTTGAAAATGTCTAAGAATTTAGTCATGCTGGTCAGCCTGGAAGGATTCGAGAAGGAGAATGACGCGATTCGGGGCAAAGGCACGTTCAAAAAAGTAATTCACGCCATACAGCTGCTGCTGGATCTGCAAAAGCAGGGCTTGTACAAAGGTAAAGTGTCCGTTGCTCTGACAGTAAATGACCAGATGGTCGATCAGCTTTATAGCTTGATGGAATTCTTTGAAGAGTTGGGCGTTGATTCCGTATACTTCTGCTTCCCTTGGTATATCCCTTCCGAAACGGCGGAAAAAATGGATACCTACTTTGATGCCCACTTTCCGCACCTTGCCTCCCGCTTTGCGAGCGATCACAAGAACAGCTGGCACTCTTTCACGTTTCACATCTCGCCGGACCGTTTCGACACATTAATTGAGGAATTTAAACGAGTTAATTCACGTGTGTGGAATGTACGTATCCGCTATCAGCCTGCGCTTGAGCCCGAAGAGGTAGAAGGATTTATTCGGGGTAGCGAAAAGCCAGCCATGAATCGGACCAAGTGTTTCTCGATCTCAAATCGGATGGACGTGATGCCAGACGGTAAGGTCAATCCATGCAAATTTTTTCCGGAATTCAGTGTCGGAAATTTATACGAAGAAAGTGTGGCCGATATTTTCCACGGGGAGGATCTGCGAAAACAACGCGAGATTCTGGCCTGCGGTCTGACACCGATTTGCTCCAAATGCGTGCTTCTGTATAACAATGGAGTTTAATCGCTTTAACTTTAATCCGCCCAATATGGGAAAACATGCAATCATTCAGGAGGAGCGGGGATGGACTTTATCCGTGTACGGGAACTGCATAAATCGTTCGTATATTACCGGAAAGAAGCAGGACTCAAACATTCACTGAAAAACTTGTTTGCTCGCAAATCACTTGTGAAGGAAGCGGTTAAATCCGTTTCCTTCGATATTGGCCCCGGAGAGTGCGTTGGATTTCTGGGTCCGAACGGAGCAGGTAAAACCACGACGCTCAAAATGTTGTCAGGCATCCTATATCCGACAAGTGGAGAAGCCGACGTACTTGGTTATGTACCTTGGGAGCGAAAGAACGAGTTCAAACGGCTGTTCTCCATTGTGATGGGTCAGAAAAATCAACTTTGGTGGGACCTTCCGGCCAGCGATTCGATTTATTTGAACAAATGTATATATGACGTGGAGGATGAACTCTACCGTCGAAGTCTTGCCGAACTATCGGAAATGCTTGATGTGCAAGACCTACTGGATGTACAGGTACGCCGACTGTCCTTGGGTGAACGTATGAAAATGGAGCTGATCGCCGCTCTGATCCACCGACCGAAGCTGTTGTATCTCGACGAGCCGACGATTGGCCTGGATTTCCCCTCTCAGAAGAGGGTCCGGGAGTTTCTGAAATACTATAATGAGCAGTTTGGCGCAACGATCCTGCTGACGAGCCACTACATGAAGGACGTGGAGGACCTGTGCAAGCGGACAATCATCATTAACGAAGGAAGTCTTCTGTATGACGGAGATCTTCATAAGATTAACGATCTTTTTGGAGAGCATAAAATTGTAAAGCTGCAGTTCTCGGAGCCGGTTGCCGAGCAGCGGTTGGCCAAATTTGGGAAAATGATCAGCGCAGACGAATACAGCGTTGTTCTGGAGCTGCCCAAACACCGCCTAAAAGAAGTATCGCGAGCTGTGCTCGATTCGTTTCCGATTGTTGACTGGACGATTGAGGACGTGCCGATCGAGGAGAGTATCTCCATGCTCTACCAAAAGGAATCCGTCGGATGAATGGACGCAAATTGTATACGGCTGTTTTTTCGATGGGTGTGCAGCAATCGATGGAATACCGATTTCACTTCTTTCTTGGTCTTCTCGGAGCTGCGTTTCCGATCCTTGTTCAGTATTTTATATGGACAGCGGTGTACCAACATTCCGGCGAAACGGCGCTATTCTCGTATTCATATAATCAAATTATTTTGTATACGATCTTGGCGGGCTTGGTATCCAAACTGATCGCTACCCAGTTCGAGCACCAGATCGTCGACGATATCAAAAACGGCGGTCTCAACAAGTATTTGATCAAACCGGTCAGCTACTTCGGGTATCGACTAGTATCCTTTTTTGGACAGAAGGCGATCTATTACGGCGTTACAGCTGTGCTGCTCGTCGGGATTATCTGGATCTCATCTGCCGGTGGTGTGCTTGAGTTCCAGGTCATACGGATGATCTTATTCGTCGTCACGCTGTCCGGGGCGCTTTTGCTCAATTTCTTGATCTCCTACTGCATCTGTGCAAGTGCTTTTTATCTAAATGAAATCTCTTATTTTTTCGTTATTACGAGTCTGCTCGTGAATATTCTGAGTGGAGGTATGTTTCCATTGGAGATTTTCGGGGATTCAATTGTGGAGGCACTTCAGTACACGCCGTTTCCGTATACGATTTATTTTCCGGTCAATGTGCTCAGCGGTAAAACGGAAGTGGCGGCGATGTATCAGGGATTGCTCATCCAGTGCGGGTGGATACTCCTGTTTTTATGGCTATCCCGTCTAACGTGGCGGATATCCATGAAGAAATATTCAGCGGTTGGGGGGTAGCGGAGATCCCATATGTTTAGAGCCATGAGAAAATACGCACATTTGTACGGCATGTTCATCAAAAATTGTCTCATTGCCCAGATGGAGTTTCGGGGCAATTTCATGATGAGCCTGCTAGTGGAATCCGTCTACCTGCTCGCCAAACTGTTATATGTACTCGTTGTGTTCCGCACCGATCTTCACGTCGACGGCATACCACCCGAAGGGCTGCTTCTATTTATAGGCATGCACACCGTGGTGACAGGTATGTATGTCGGGCTGTTTTTCACCAATTTTACGAAAATTCCGGAATATATTAAGGACGGCTCGCTTGATTTAATGTTAACGAAGCCGGTTTCTCTTCAATTTATGGCTTCCTTGCGTTATGTCGATCTGGCACTGCCAATCCCTGATATTTTGGTTGGTTTCGTCATGATTGGTATTGGCTGGCATGCCATGGACATACCCCTGACGTTTCTCCAGTTTGCAGGGTTTACACTGCTGTTATTCGTCTCCGTTATCATCACATACTGTCTAATGATTATCCCTGCATTGCTGTCATTTCGGTTCGTTCAGACGGGTTCTGCATCGGAGATCGCCCATTCCGCCTGGGACGCCAACAATTTTCCAATGGCGATATACCCGACTTGGGTCCGGCGGATCGGTACCTTTGTCATTCCGCTGTTCCTGATTACCAATTTCGGACCGATGTTCCTGCTGGGACAGCTCAGCTGGCTCTATACAGGACTGGCACTGCTCGGTTCGCTTATACTCTTCACAATAATACGCTTGCTCTGGAAACAGGCTGTGAAGGGATATAGTAGTGCAAGCAGTTAAGGGGGAGAAAGAATGAATGCTGTTCAGCTACCCGTGTTGAATCCGCCGCTTAAAGGATTTCTGCGGTGGGCTTACACGCTTTCGATTACCAGTGCACATGAGGAAACGATTCCTTGGTATTACAGCAATTTCATTCAGTTGTCCTGCAAGAAAACCTTTCTGGAGGATGGCAGACAGTTTTATATCGATTTTTTCCGGGGCAAGCCCAACGAACTGAATTTCAATAATCCATTTTTACTCACATGCTCTGTGAATTATACGATTCTGGAGCATTTGGTGCTGGACGCCTGGCCCCAATTTTTCGCGGATCAGATTCGCAGCGGCTATTATTGTGTCGTGTTTTTGGACGAAGCCAAGCTACCGCCAGCGGCGGCCTATCAGCAAGAACCGTTTCCTCATCATCTTTTTCTATTCGGTTTCGATTGGGACAAACGTGTTTTCGATGCCTCCATGTTCGACCATACGGGAGTTTACCGCAATGTACAGATTCCGTTCACGGAGTTTCTGGATGCTGTCCATTCCATGAGATATCTGCTCAGAGAGGGACTTACCGCGGATCATCACACTTATTTTTACAAATACGAGCCGCATTCCCCGTATCCTTTCGATAAAATCGTAGCACTCGACCAACTGCATGATTACCTGAACGGAGAGACCCATCTGAATCGCATTAATTACAATCCTGACGACGAACAGGCTTTCGGAATTAACGTCTACGACTACATGCAAATGTACTATGATGCCGTAGAGAGCAACGATCCTCGCCTTGGTGACCGTAACAATGTGAGGCATCTTCATGTGCTCTGGGAGCATAAAAAAATGATGAGTGAACGGATTGCCTACTTGATAGATGAGGGGATGATCCCATACGACGAAGAACTTGTGAATGGCTATCAGGATATAACTACCAGGGCAATGAAGCTAAGGGATCAATACATTCGTCATGAAATTCGTGAAGACAAGGCAGTGTTTGCGAAGGTAAGACTCCGATTGGAGCAGTTCCGCAAGGAAGAGCCTGTTCTGCTGCAAAGACTGATTTCATTGCTCGAAAAGTAAATAAAGAAGGCCGTTCCCTTGATAAATTGTACCCTCTGTAAAGGACATTTAAAAAAAAGGTTAGGCAACTTCTTTAAGCTGCTGTCTGTATTTTGCAGGCGGTAGCTTTTTTAAAT
>NZ_JBHVMZ010000018.1:0-63850 GCF_042796655.1 Paenibacillus sp. NPDC057886
GCGCCGATGGTACTTGGACCGCAGGGTCCTGGGAGAGTAGGACGCCGCCAAGCAAAGAACCACTGCCGATGTTATTCGGTGGTGGTTTTTATTTGCGTTTTTTACTATAAATCATAGGTATAACAATTAAAATACACGATAAAAAGTTAATCCCTGAGAGATGCCCGCGCATCTCTTGTTTGACTTTGTCCCGCTCCTCTGACACACTCATAAATGGATACATACATCACGTATCAGGCCATGATTTTGAAAGATATCATAACTTAGAGAACGGGGTGCAGGACGACATGGAAATTCAGAAATTAACCGTAGATGATTTTGAACCAGCTATGGCACTCTCCGAGTATGCTTTTCAAGTGATAATGAGTGAAGAACAAACGGAGAAGCGACGGAGTCAATTTGATTCACAGGATATATGGGGTGTATTTGAGGAGGGACAATTGGGTGCCAAACTTCATATTATTCCTTTTCAAACCTATATTCATGGGAGATCTTTCGAGATGGGCGGTATTGCGGGAGTAGCCACATGGCCAGAATATAGACGCAAAGGCTGGGTAGCTGGTCTGTTGAAGCATGCGTTGGAGGAAATGAACCGTAATAAACAAAGTATATCGTTTTTGCATCCGTTTTCTTTTGCATTTTATCGGAAATATGGATGGGAGACGTATGTTGAGTTCAAACGCTATAAAGTGCCTACAGCTCATCTGCCTGCGAAAAAGGCAACGCCTGGAACGATTCGGCGCGGTGATCCGGGCCTCAGCATATTCAAGGAAGTATACGGTGCCTACGCTGAGCGCTATAACGGAACCTTGATCCGGGATGATGCGAGATGGGAGAATGCAGTTCTCACTAATGGAGCCAGCCAGAAGGCTGTATATTATGATGAAGCCGGTAAAGCACAAGGCTATGTTTTATATGAGGTTAAGGAAAGAAAGTTTACCATTAAAGAGATCATTTATCTGAATGAAGAGGCAAGACAAGGTTTGTGGACCTTTATTGCCAACCATGATTCCATGATTGAGGAAGTCACTTTACAGGCACCAGCTAGTGATATGCTTGCATTTCAATTGGACAATCCGCGGATTCAGCAGGAAATTGTACCTTTCTTTATGGCACGTATTGTGAGTGTAGAACAATTTATTTCACAGTATCCTTTTGCTAGCCAAGACTCACCAGTACAGATTAATCTCCAGGTAGAGGATGCCCATGCACCATGGAATGAAGGGGTATGGCAGTTGAATGTGGCGATGAATGGTACAGCTTCGATATGGAAAACATCTGAGCCGGCAGCTAAAGATCAGACTGTTAAAGTAGACATTCAGGCGCTCACCGCAATGCTGATGGGGTATCGTAGGCCCGCAGAGATGGCTCAAATAGGTAGAATTGAATGTCCGAATGGAGCGATTAAGGCTTTGGAGCAAGCGATTCCTGAACGGGAAACGTATTTACTTGATTTTTTCTGAACCTCATAGAGTAACGAGTATTCTAGGATCAATTTCATAGACTTAACTTGTATAGCATTACGATGCTAGTGTGAAACAAATGGACTTCTCCAGCTATTTTGGAGAGGTTTTTTTGTGTCAGCCGAATATTTCGTGTAAAATCGTAAAAAATGAATAGTGCTCCCTCTTGGCAAAACCACAAAATATGCTATAATGTATATAAAGTCAAAGAAAGTCAAAGTCAACTAAAGGTTAAATACTTACGTAGCTTTCTTTCTGCAATCCGGTGGTGGGAGCCATTTTGAAGGTAGGACACATCAGCGGATAAAAGCAATATTAAAGGACCTTCGAGCGTCCTTCGCTCTCCTGCTAAAGACCGTTGAAGATCAGTTTCGCTGTTTCCTTGATTGGTTAAATGGGTTGAGAAGGTGTACTCTGTAGGGGCGTGTGGGTCCTTATTGACTTAACGTTTCAGACAGTGGAGGATGAGTGGATGCGTAATATCTCTGATATTATCGAACAATATCTGAAGAGTATTTTGCATGAAAGTCCCGAAGGATTGGTCGAAATTCAACGTAATGATCTGGCTGATCAATTTTCATGTGTGCCTTCCCAGATCAATTATGTCATCAGCACCCGATTTACACTCGAAAAAGGTTACCTTGTAGAGAGTAAACGTGGCGGCGGCGGTTATGTTCGCATACAGCGGATTGAATTGCCGGCTCACTCGGCTCTGCATAACCATTTGCACCATAGTATTGGAGATGAGATCGGGCAGACAGCTGCCGAAGGTCTGATCTACCAACTGGAAGAAGCACGTTTCTTAAGCAAAAGGGAAGCCGGGTTGATGCGGGCAGCTGTATCGAGAGAGATTATATTGGTCAAACTTCCTTACCGGGATCAAATTCGTGCCAGAATGTTAAAGGCGATGTTAATATCTTTGCTCGGTAAATGAAAACTATCGGGATCAAGGGGGTACATCATTGTGCTGTGCCAAGAATGCAACAAACGTCCGGCAACACTCCATTTCACAAAGATCGTGAACGGAGAGAAGACGGAATTCCATATTTGTGAGTCATGTGCTCGTGAAAAAGGGGAAATGATTCCCGGAACATCCAACGGATTTTCCATTCATAACTTACTGTCCGGGTTGCTTGATTTTGAACCCTCAGGCAAGAATGGCAGTGCGGGAGCAACACCTGCGCAATCCCTTCGTTGTGAAGAATGCGGCATGACCTATTCGCAGTTTAGCAAAATCGGCCGCTTTGGCTGTAGTTCTTGTTATAAATATTTTGACAGTCGTTTGGACCCGCTATTCAAACGGGTTCATGGTAGCACTTCTCACGTGGGTAAAGTGCCTGCACGAGCTGGTGGGCGCATCAAGGTCAAAAGACAGATTGCTGATCTGAAACGGGATCTTCAGGAGAGCATAACGCAAGAGGAGTTTGAAGAAGCCGCTCAAATTCGTGATCAGATCAGGGAACTTGAAAAAGAAATAGCTCAGGAGTAAAGTTTGTGATGAGTAGGAGGGATGCGTAATGCCTAATCTGCGTTTTACAGAGAAGGCGCTCAGCGACTGGATGCGTAGTGATGCGGCTGATTCCGAAATCGTCATTAGCAGCCGGGTCCGGATCGCACGCAACCTGCAGCATTATCCGTTTCCGATGCTGGCTTCCAATGAGCAATCGGAAGAAGTGCTGAATAAGCTGAGCGAAGTACTTCAATACGATGACGTTCATGCCTTTGGAGATTTTCATACCTTGGATCTGATTGATATCGATGACCTTGACAAACGGGTGCTGGTGGAGAAGCATTTGATCAGTCCCAGTCTTGCGAACGAATCCAGAAATGGTGCTGTTATTCTCAGTGAGGATGAATCTGTCAGTATTATGATTAATGAAGAGGATCATCTTCGTATCCAGTGCCTCTATCCGGGGTTCCAGGTGAAAGAAGCCTGGGAGAAAGCTTCCGCCATAGATGATGCTTTTGAAGCGCATGTGGATTATGCTTTTGATGACCGCAGAGGATATTTAACCAGCTGTCCTACGAATGTAGGTACAGGTGTAAGAGCATCTGTCATGATGCATCTACCCGCTCTGGTGATGACACAGCAAATCGGCCGCATTCTAACCGCAGTCTCCCAAGTTGGACTGACTGTACGGGGAATTTACGGTGAAGGCAGTGAGGCGATGGGTAACCTGTTCCAGATCTCGAACCAGATCACACTGGGGCAGACGGAGCAAGAAGTCATCGATAACCTGCATAGTGTTGTGTTACAGATGATTGGGCATGAGCGTACCGCCAGAGAACGGTTAATTACCGACTCTAGACTGCGGATTACCGACAGGGTTATGCGTTCTTACGGCATTCTGTCCCATGCAGCTATCGTCGATTCGAAGGAAGCTGCACAGCGTCTGTCTGATGTTCGACTTGGTGTAGATCTCGGCTTGTTGGACGGCTTGTCCATAACCGTGATGAACGAGTTGAATGTGATGACGCAGCCAGGCTTCTTGCAGAAAACATTTGGAGAAGACATGCGGACAGATGAGCGTGACATATATCGGGCTCAGTTGATCCGTGATACGATCAGTGCAGCCAATCAATCCTAGGTTGTTCAAGAGTTGTTTATAAAGGTTTCACGCCGCATCTGCGGCTTTTATATAATAGAGCATTTCTATAAATGAATGCTGAATGATTTTATTCGCAGCATGGCTGCAAACAAAGATGATATGAAGAATACGGTGGGATCCTTTCAACAGCCCCCGTTTTATCCAAAACCATGGAGGTGCAGGAGATATGATGTTTGGAAGATTTACGGAACGGGCCCAAAAGGTGCTCGCATTGGCGCAGGAAGAAGCTGTCCGTCTTGGTCATAATAACATCGGTACAGAGCACATTTTGCTCGGCCTCATTCGTGAAGGCGAAGGCATCGCAGCCAAAGCGCTGATCGGCCTGGGACTCGGATTGGAAAAAATTCAAGATGAAGTAGAGACGCTAATTGGCCGTGGCCAAGAGCAACCTACGAACATTGCATATACGCCTCGTGCGAAAAAAGTGATTGAATTGTCTATGGATGAAGCTCGCAAATTGGGCCATACCTATGTAGGCACAGAGCATATCCTGCTTGGATTGATTCGTGAAGGCGAAGGGGTTGCGGCACGTGTGCTGAACAACCTGGGTATTAGTTTGAACAAGGCACGTCAACAAGTGCTGCAACTGCTTGGCAGCAGTGAAGCTGTATCCAGTCATAATGGTACGCCTTCCAATGTCAGCACACCAACACTGGACAGTCTGGCACGTGATCTTACGGCGTATGCCAAGGAGAACAACCTGGACCCCGTGATTGGACGTAGTAAAGAAATTGAACGTGTTATTCAGGTGCTGAGCCGTCGTACCAAGAACAACCCAGTACTGATCGGTGAGCCAGGTGTAGGTAAAACAGCCATCGCTGAAGGACTTGCGCAAAAAATCATCGCCAACGAAATTCCGGAGACTTTGCGTGACAAACGTGTCATGACATTGGATATGGGTTCTGTTGTTGCAGGTACAAAATATCGCGGTGAATTCGAAGATCGTCTGAAAAAAATTATGGATGAAATTCGTCAAGCGGGTAACATTGTCCTGTTCATCGACGAATTGCACACCTTGATTGGTGCAGGCGGAGCGGAAGGTGCAATTGATGCTTCGAACATTTTGAAACCGGCTTTGGCCCGTGGAGAATTGCAGTGCATCGGTGCTACAACGTTGGATGAATATCGCAAATATATCGAGAAGGATGCTGCGCTAGAGCGTCGTTTCCAACCGATTACGGTGGATCAGCCTTCTCCAGAAGAAGCAATTCAGATTTTACACGGCTTGCGTGACCGTTACGAAGCGCATCACCGGGTGAAAATTACGGATGAAGCGATTGTGCAGGCGGTTAAACTGTCTGACCGGTACATTACAGACCGTTTCCTGCCGGACAAAGCGATTGACCTGATTGATGAGGCGGGTTCCAAAGTAAGACTGAACTCTTACACGATCCCACCTAACCTCAAACAACTGGAGAGCCGTCTCGAGGATATCCGGAAGGAAAAAGACGCAGCGGTTCAAAGCCAGGAGTTCGAGAAAGCAGCAGCTCTACGTGACACGGAACAAAAAATCCGTGAAGAGCTGGATGTAACGAAGAACCAATGGAAAGAAAAACAAGGCCGCACCGATTCCGAGGTAACTCCTGAGGATATCGCACAAGTAGTAGCCAGCTGGACTGGTATTCCGGTGAATCAGCTGAAAGAAGAAGAGACACAACGCTTGATGAATCTGGAATCAATTCTGCATGAACGTGTCATCGGTCAGGATGAGGCTGTGAAGTCCGTCAGTCGTGCAGTTCGTCGTGCTCGTGCCGGATTGAAAGATCCGAAACGTCCGATGGGTTCATTTATCTTCCTGGGTCCTACAGGGGTAGGTAAAACCGAGCTGGCTCGTGCTCTTGCAGAAGCCATGTTCGGAGATGAAAATGCAGTCATCCGGATTGATATGTCCGAGTATGGCGAAAAGCATTCCACTTCAAGACTCGTCGGAGCGCCTCCGGGATATGTGGGCTATGAAGAAGGTGGACAGCTGACAGAGAAAGTTCGCCGCAAACCTTACTCCGTCGTCCTGCTCGATGAAATCGAGAAAGCACATCCGGAAGTATTCAACATCTTGCTGCAAGTGCTTGAGGATGGTCGTCTGACTGACTCCAAAGGTCGCGTCGTGGACTTCCGGAATACGTTGATCATTTTGACATCCAATGTTGGTGCAGAAGCGATCAAACGTAACTCTACACTGGGCTTTACGGCAGTAGTGGATGCAGGTGCGGATTACGATAACATGAAGGGTAAAGTGATGGATGAGCTGAAGAAAAGCTTCCGTCCTGAGTTCCTTAACCGGATTGATGAAATTATCGTGTTCCACTCTCTCGAAGAGAAACACATCGCTGAAATTGTTACGCTGATGAGCGAAGAGCTTCGCAAACGGCTGCGTGAGTATGAGGTCGACTTCGAGCTCACCGACAATGCCAAGGCATTCCTGGCCAAAGCAGGCTTCGATCCAGCCTATGGTGCTCGTCCGCTTCGTCGGGCGATCCAGAAGCATATCGAAGACAAATTGTCTGAAGAGTTGCTCACGGGGAACGTGACTAAAGGTGATTCGTTGCTCATTGACGAAGAGAACGGAGCATTGTCTGTAACGAAAAAAGACGTTGTTGTTCCTTCCACTGAGGAAATCGAAACCAAATAAGTGACAACACTTCATGTGTGCTACTGAGTCTGATGTATAAAACAAAAATCCTTCCTGGCTTTTGTCGGGAAGGATTTTTGTGTTTTTTTTGTGCCAGTTAGAGTCCAATGCTGTTTGTTTATCAGAAAACAAACTTTGAACTGGCTACGAACATGTGTAAAGTTTGCGATAATCCTTTACGAAAAATCTCAAACAATGGTAAACTTTTATTAACCCTGCACGTCAGGGAGTTCAGGCAAAATTCGTCGAAAAATGCAAAATGCTGTTATAAAATAAATCCTAGGAGTGCTGAAGTGGCCAAAGTTAAAACCAAGTTTCAGTGTACGGAATGCGGCTATGAAGCCCCCAAATGGTACGGCAAATGCCCGGGTTGTCAGTCTTGGAATTCAATGGTGGAAGAAACCGAAACGGTGGTCAAAACACAAGGGAGAAATTCCCCTCTCTTTGAGAGTAAAGATAAGCCACTTCCCATCATAGATATAGATAGCGGTCAGGAACCGCGTGTACAGACTGGAATTGAAGAGCTGAACCGGGTTTTGGGCGGCGGAATTGTTCCAGGATCTCTCGTTCTGGTGGGCGGAGACCCCGGAATAGGAAAATCAACGTTGATGTTGCAAACATCTCATGCATTGACACATTCAGGTTTGCGCGTGTTATATGTCTCAGGTGAGGAATCAGTTAAGCAAACGAAATTGCGGGCTGACCGTCTGGGTGCGCTGTCTCCTGAGTTATATGTACTATGTGAGACCAATATGGAGCGGGTCGAGGAAGCGGTGGAGCAGATCCAGCCGCATTTTCTAGTCATCGACTCCATTCAGACCGTATATCTGCCAGAAGTCACCAGTGCACCCGGCAGTGTAGCTCAGGTAAGGGAATGTACGTCACGGTTCATGCGGATCGCCAAAGGCCGAGGCATTGCAACCGTGCTTGTGGGGCATGTTACGAAAGAAGGCGCCATTGCCGGTCCACGTATGTTGGAACATATGGTGGACTGTGTTCTTTATTTTGAAGGAGAGCGGCATCATACGTATCGCCTTTTACGTGCGGTCAAGAACCGTTTTGGTTCGACCAATGAGATCGGCATTTTTGAAATGGGCGAAGATGGACTTCGTGAAGTAGGCAACCCTTCTGAGCTCTTTTTGTCAGAACGTCCACTGGGTGTGGCTGGTTCTACCGTAGTTGCCAGCATGGAGGGCACACGTCCTCTGCTTGTGGAATTGCAGGCATTGATTTCAACCACACATTTTCCTTCTCCGCGGCGTATGGCAACAGGGGTAGATCTCCATCGATTAAACTTGATTATTGCGGTACTGGAGAAACGGATGGGCATGTTCTTGCAAACACAGGATGCTTATCTGAACGTAGCTGGTGGTGTGAGATTAGATGAGCCGGCAGTAGATTTGGCGGTTGCTGTAAGTATCGCATCCAGCTTGAGAGATGTACCAACCAAGCCAGATGACGTCATCTTTGGGGAAATCGGTTTGACGGGTGAGGTTCGGGCCGTTTCAAGGGCTGAACAACGTGTAAAAGAAGCCCAAAAATTGGGCTTCAAGCGTGTCATTTTACCAGAAAAAAGCTTAAAGGGCTGGAAACATCCTCGCGGGATACAACTGATCGGTGTGAATACCGTGGCAGATGCACTAGCGGTTGCTTTAGATTAGGGGGCATAACAAGATGAAAGATTCGAGCCAACTGGATAATATGAACGAATTGTTAAGGCTGATCGCACCAGGTACACCTTTCCGCGAAGGTCTGGAGAACGTGCTGCGCGCCAAGACGGGTGCACTGCTGGTTGTAGGATACAGCCCTGAAGTAATGGAAGTGGTGGATGGAGGATTCTCAATTAACTGTGATTTCTCCCCGAACTATCTGTATGAACTCGCCAAGATGGACGGTGCCATTATCCTTAGCGAGGATTTAAAACGTATTCTATACGCCAACACTCAGCTCATTCCTGACTCATCCATCTCATCATCTGAGACGGGAATCCGTCACCGGACGGCTGAGCGTGTCGCTAAACAAACTGGTAAATTAGTCGTATCTATATCGCAGCGCCGGAATATTATCACCTTATATCAAGGAACACTACGGTATTCCCTCAAAGAAATCGGGGTTATTTTGACCAAGGCGAATCAAGCGATTCAAACCTTGGAGAAATACAAAGCTGTATTGACACAGTCCCTTACGAATCTGAGTGCCTCCGAGTTCGAGGAACTGGTGACGATTCCTGAGGTGGTCAATGTCATTCAGCGTACGGAAATGGTTATGCGTATCAAAACGGAAATTAAACGTTACATTCATGAACTCGGCAACGAGGGACGGCTGATCTCCATGCAGATGGAGGAGCTCGTCGGTACAACAGAAGAGGAAGCCTGGTTGCTGTATAAGGACTATGCCCGTGATGACAGTGATGACAAAATCCGTGAGATTATCGTTGGTCTGAAAAGATTGTCGGACGATGAATTGCTGGATGCACATCATATTGTACGTCTGCTGGGATACCCTTCGTCAGCGGCTACGTCCGAAGATTCGGTTGCACCTCGCGGATATCGGGTATTAAATAAGATACCCCGCCTGCCGAATGTCATTATCCATAACCTGGTGGATCAATTCGAACAATTGCCTCATGTCATTATGGCTACAATTGAAGAGTTGGACGAAGTGGATGGGATTGGAGAAGTGCGCGCCCGAACCATTAAGGAAGGTCTCAAGCGTTTGCAGGAGCAGATGTTTATTGACAGACAAATGTAAGGGTTTGCCTATAACGGCTTGAAAATAATGAGGTGAAACAACGATGTTAACCAGATTCATTCCGAATCTCTTTACCTTGGGTAATCTGTTTCTTGGAATGATGGCAATCCTGCTTGCAATTGATGGGAATTATAGTTTGGCTGCCATTTTGGTCATTATTGCGATGTTACTGGATGGCCTGGATGGCCGTGTGGCACGTGCACTTAATGCCCAGAGTGAGTTTGGTAAAGAGCTGGATTCTTTGTCTGACATGGTTTCATTCGGTGCAGCTCCGGCCCTGATTATATTCATGGTCTCGTTTCAGGATGCGACTCCGGTTCTCGCCTGGATCGCAACCGCAAGCTTTCCAATTTGTGGGGCCATCCGGCTTGCCCGGTTTAACGTACGCCCCGGTATCCCCGGATACTTTACAGGCTTGCCGATTCCAGCAGCCGGAGGGGTACTGGCTACACTGTCCCTGTTTAACAAGGATATCGGTCCCGTGAGTATGATGATTGCCACGTTGCTGTTATCGTATCTGATGGTAAGTTCGTTGAAATATCCCAACTTCAAAAAGGTTGGTCTGCCGCGTAAAGCGATCTGGATTGCACCTTGGGTTATCGTCTTCGCGGTAGTGGTAGCCGTCATGTTTCCAGAACAATTATCCAAATTGATCTTTATTCCACTTGTGTTATACGCTCTATATGGGATGAAGCATAATATGCGGACGGCAGCCTCACGTAACCGAGCCAAAAAGCGTAAAGAAGAGAAGTCTTCCCGTCCTTCGGATCGCTAGGCAATCCAGTATTGTGTAAATCGGTTGGTCCGTGTTCCTTGTTTCTAACCAATACAAAAAAGCACGTACGCTCCTGAACAGGAGAATACGTGCTTCTTTTTGTTTTTCAAATCTATACGGTATCTTAACCATTTACAACGAAATACGTATTGTTTACGACAAATTGAACATCCCTAACGTCGAACATTTCTGTGACTCGTGATTTACGACCTCTTCCATGTTGATGTCCAGCAGATTGCAGAGAGCCGACATATAAAACAGGTTCCGCCCCAGTTCAGAGCTGATCACCTCTTTACAATTCTCGCACAATTCACCTTCCACATGCGTTTCCAGCAGCCCTTTGGATTGAGCAATATCGCTCTCCGGGGCATATTTCTGCTTGGTGGCGTGCAGCTCAATGCAGCCGCATTCGGTAATGGCCTTGGACACGGCACGGTTGACAGAGGCTCCGGCTTGTCCCGTTTTGGACAGTACATCAATCAGGCTGCGATGACGCAGCAACAGCTCGGAAACTTGATCCTGAAAAGCCTGTAAACTTAGCGTACTCATTTTGCTACTCACCTCGGGATATGAATTGAATTCATTATATGCCAATAATTTACCTTCTTTCAACTGACGATTGCAACATTTCCAAAAAGTTCTTCAAAAGCGGGATTAGCAATCTGGGAATTGGATCATACTGGATATAAAGATGAAGATATATTGAAGGAGGTGCAGGGACTTATGTGGAAAAAAGGCATTTTAACTTTTACAGGATTGTGCGGTGCATGGTTCGGCTACACGGCATATCATCTGGCAGGAAAATCCGTCCCTTGGATGGCTGAATGGATTCAGTCAGCAGGATTACTGGGGGCTGGGGTATCAACCCTACTAGGCGCTGTATTGTTTATGTCTGTGTGTAACATCGGTGGAACATTAATGGCAACCAGACTGCATAATAGTATTGATTCTTTGGCCAAAGTACCGATGAATGAATTGGCTGCAGGTGCGGCGGGTACAGTTGCAGGACTACTGGTGGCCTTGATGTTATATCCTTGTGTGGCATGGTTGGGTACGGCCGGAGAGGTGCTGCAGGTGGCGTTGACGGTCGTAAGTAGCTATACAGGCTATATGCTTGCCATGGCGAAGAAAGACGATCTGGCGGCCTTCTGGATGTCAGGACGCTGGGGTCATCCTGAGGTGGATGAGGAAAGACGGCTAGAAGAGCACAAAATTTTGGATACCAGTGTAATTATCGATGGTCGCATCGCGGATATATGCAAAACCGGATTTATCGAGGGCACGATTGTAATCCCGGAATTCGTTCTGGAGGAACTGCAGCACATTGCCGATTCATCGGACTTGCTCAAGCGGAACAGAGGACGGCGTGGGCTTGATATTCTGAATAAAATTCAGAAGGAATTGGACGTCAAAGTTCTTATTTATGAAGGTGATTTCGAGGAAATTTCCGAAGTGGACAGCAAGCTGGTCAAGCTCGCGAAGGTCCTTCAGGGCAAAGTTGTCACCAATGACTTCAACCTGAACAAGGTCTGTGAATTGCAAGGCGTATCCGTGCTAAACATCAATGATCTCGCCAACGCCGTTAAGCCGGTGGTATTGCCAGGTGAGGAGATTATGGTGCAGATTATCAAGGATGGTAAGGAACACGGTCAAGGTGTAGCCTATCTGGATGATGGCACGATGATCGTGGTGGAAGGCGGACGCGAGTATATCGGCATGATGATGGAAGTGCTGGTGACCAGTGTGCTGCAGACGTCAGCGGGACGAATGATTTTTGCCAAGCCGAAACTGTTGGAAAAAGCCCAATAAAGCGGTATGATGGGTAGTGTATCGTTTAACGATATTTTATATCGAAAGTAGATATTTTGTATCTTTAAGACGATAAACTGACAGACAAGGCAGGGATTGCGGCATGGATAAAGGGTGGGGTGTTGTCATTGTGGCGGCAGGTCGGGGGACCCGGATGGGAACAACCGAGAGTAAGCAGTTTCTGCTGCTGCAGGACAAGCCCGTTTTCATACATACGCTTGAAGTGTTTGCGGCTTTGGACGAGGTCAGCGAAATGGTGCTGGTCACGGGAGCTGCCGATGTTGAGCGCTGCCAGGATTGGGTAAAAGAATACCGACTGGAGTCACGTGTCCGTGTCATCTCCGGAGGGAAAGAGAGACAGCATTCGGTCCACGAAGGCCTTAAGGCACTTGGGACGGATTGGGTCCTCGTTCACGACGGGGTACGTCCTTTTATAAACCGTGAGCAGATTATGGGGTGTATGAAGGCCGCCATGTCGGGTGGAGCAGCTGTACTAGCCGTTCCAGTAAAGGATACGATCAAACAAGTAAATGCGGATGGAATCGTTACGGCGACGCCAGACCGCAGCAGTCTGTGGAGCATTCAAACCCCGCAGGCTTTTCGTCTTTCTTCCTTGCTGATTGCGTACGAATTGGCGGATCGGGACGGGTTTCTGGGAACGGATGACGCAATGCTGGCTGAACGCCAGGGAATGTCGGTCAAGGTTGTGGAAGGCAGTTATACGAATATCAAATTAACGACGCCGGAAGATTTGGAATACGCCGCGTTTTTGCTCAAGGGAGAGAAGAAGCGATGATACGTGTAGGACAGGGATTCGATGTACATCAACTGGTAGAGGGACGCCCATGCATTATTGGCGGGGTCACGATCCCTTATGAAAAAGGACTGCTGGGTCACTCGGACGCAGACGTGCTGCTGCATGCCATCAGTGATGCCATTCTTGGTGCGCTTGCGCTTGGGGATATTGGCAAACACTTCCCGGATACGGATCCGGAGTTCAAGGATGCGGATAGCCTGAAACTGCTGGAGCATGTGTGGCAGTTGGTGAAGGGTCGTGGATACCGTCTGGGAAACATTGATTCAACCATTATTGCACAGAAACCGAAGATGGCACCTTACGTTCCACAGATGGCCGAGGTTATTGCCAAGGCACTTGAAGCGGATGTAACTCAAGTGAATGTCAAAGCGACAACAACAGAGCAACTGGGATTCCCCGGACGGGGAGAGGGTATAGCTGCCCAATCGGTTGTTTGCCTTGTTCGCGTGTGATATCATCAACCAATTAGAGACGGAGGGGATATTATGAGCACCGAAATTCGCGTGCGCTACGCGCCGAGTCCAACGGGACACCTGCATATCGGGAACGCCCGTACGGCGCTGTTTAACTATTTGTATGCCAAACATAATAACGGCAAATTCATTATTCGTATTGAGGATACGGACGTGAAACGCAACATTGCCGGTGGTGAGGAAAGTCAGCTGAAATACCTGAAATGGCTCGGAATCGAGTGGGACGAAAGTATTGATGTCGGCGGCGAGTACGGACCATATCGTCAGACGGAACGTCTGGACATCTATCGTAAATATACGCAGGAACTGCTGGATAAAGGTCTGGCTTACCGCTGTTATTGCACGGAAGAAGAGCTAGAGCAAGAACGTGAGGAACAGACAGCACGTGGAGAAACTCCGCGTTATTCGGGTAAACACCGTGATCTGACACCGGAGCAACAGAGCGCATTTGAAGCAGAAGGTCGTGTGGCGAGTATTCGTTTCCGTGTACCGGAAGAACGCATTTATACGTTTGATGACATGGTCAAAGGAACAATCTCATTCAACAGCAAGGAATCCGGCGACTTCGTTATTGTGAAAAAAGACGGCATTCCTACGTACAACTATGCAGTTGCTGTGGATGATCACTTGATGAAAATCTCCCACGTCCTGCGTGGGGAAGATCACATCTCTAACACTCCGCGTCAACTGATGATTTATGAAGCGCTTGGCTGGGAGCCGCCGCAATTCGGTCATATGACGTTGATCGTGAATGAAAACCACAAAAAGCTGAGTAAACGTGACGAATCCGTTATTCAGTTTATTGAACAATATGATCAGCTCGGCTATCTGCCTGAGGCGATGTTTAACTTCATCTCCCTGCTTGGCTGGTCGCCTGAAGGAGAAGAAGAGATCTTCTCACAGGAGCAGTTAATCTCCATTTTTGATACGAAGCGTCTGTCCAAGAGCCCGGCGGTTTTTGATACCCACAAGCTGGCTCACTTGAACAACCACTACATCAAAAATGCCGAACCAGATCGCATTGCCGAAATGGCGATTCCACATCTGCAAAAAGCGGGACGTATTGCCACTGAGCTCTCACCTGAACAAAAAGAATGGGCATATACGCTTGTTCATCTCTACCAGGAGCAAATGAATTCTGCCTCCGATATCGTGGAATTGTCGGAAGTGTTCTTCCGTTCCCACCTGGAGCTGGAAAGTGAAGGGGCTACTGTACTGGCTGAGGAGCAGGTACCAACCGTTCTGAAGGCATTTGCTGATAAAGTACAGGCTAGCGACGAATTTACACCAAGCAAGATGGCTGCGCTGATCAAAGAAGTTCAGAAAGAGACCGGATTTAAGGGTAAACAGCTGTTTATGCCGATCCGTGTAGCTCTGACAGGACAGACTCATGGCCGCGATCTGAACCAAACAATTGTACTTCTTGGCCGCGATACGGTCATTGATCGATTGCATGCTCAGGTAAAAGGCGCGTAAGTAACGCCCTTGTTTAGTCTACTTTGACTTAAGGATGGAACTTCGTTCCCACCGATATGAAGGAAGATTGTTGTCAGTCCATAACCTTTTCGCTATAATAGCAACACAAAGGTTAAATGGTATGATTTTATCATTCATCATAAAAACAGCAAAGACCGGGAGAAGTAGCCTGAACCGGACAGATTCAGAGAGGATGGTCCCGCAGTAAAGAACAAGATTCTTTGCTGAGGTGGCTGTGAGCCATCCGCTGTCCGCCAGTCGAAATGCACCCGTGAGCTGCATAGCCGAATCCGGCCCCGCCTCTCGTTATGTAGGAGAGAGGAAAACGTCAGGATAGGTTGTGACGGTTGGTTCCCGTTACGGAACTGTTGAGGGTTCATTCTTGTGCAAGGATATGGGGTGGCTATAACAGGCTTCCCAGTTCTTGTATGTTAAGGCATGAACCGAGCAGAGTGGGACCGCGATAAACGCCTCTGCAGCTTAAACAGCTGCAGGGGCGTTTTCTATTTAGGTCGAGTCGGAAGTACACTACCATGAGGGCCGCGCCATCCGGTAAGCCGGAGGACGAAGACCTGAACAAGAGGGGAACGAGCATGTTCAAGAAGATCAGATCAGATATCCAGGCGGTGTTTGAAAACGATCCGGCGGCCCGGGGATGGTTTGAGGTTGTATTTACCTACTCGGGGCTGCATGCGATATGGGCGCACCGGGTGGCACACTTTTTATACAAGCGGAGATGGTTTTCTTTCGCCCGGTTCATTTCACAGGTCAGCCGTTTTATGACAGGTATCGAAATCCACCCCGGGGCTACGATCGGCAATCGGTTGTTTATTGACCATGGCATGGGCGTCGTAATTGGGGAAACGTGTGAAATTGGCGACGATGTTGTCATCTATCAGGGGGTCACCCTCGGCGGAACGGGTAAAGAAAAAGGGAAGAGACATCCGACAATTGGCAATAATGTGGTTATCTCATCCGGAGCGAAAGTGCTGGGTTCCTTCAGCGTGGGGGATCAATGTAATATTGGTGCGAACTCGGTTGTGCTGAAGGAAGTCCCTTCAAATAGCACCGTTGTAGGCATACCGGGCAGAATCGTGAAGCAGGATGGCCGCCGGGTGGACCGTCTGAACCAGCAGCTTCCCGATCCGGTTATCGATTCCCTGCGCAGCATGCAGCAAGAAATCGAACGATTGCGTGAAGAAGTGCGTACTTTGCAGAGTACCCGTGAAAGTGAGTTTTCCCGTGGTACAATAGAATAATGATGGAAACGGATGAAAGGAAAGTGACTATGACGCTTCAAATTTACAATACGATGAGTCGTACCAAAGAGAATTTTGTACCCCAAGAGCCGGGCAAAGTGAAAATGTATGTGTGCGGGCCGACGGTTTATGATTACATTCATATCGGGAATGCACGTCCAGTGATCTTTTTCGACACGGTTCGCGGATACCTGGAACAGACCGGCCATGAGGTAAACTATGTCGTGAACTTCACGGATGTTGATGACAAACTCATTCGCAAAGCCGAGCAGCTTGGCACGGATGTTCCTCATGTCGCAGAGAAGTTTATTGCCGCGTACTACGAGGATCTCGAAGGGCTGGGTATTCCGAAGGCAAGCAGTAATCCAAGAGTGACGGAAAACATGCCGCTCATTATTGATTTTATCCGTGAGCTGGTTGAAAAGGACTTCGCCTATGAAAATGGTGGTGACGTATATTATCGCACAGGCAAATTTGCGGAGTACGGCAAACTCTCAAAGCAAAATCTTCAGGAATTACAGTTCGGAATTCGTATTGGTGTAGATGAGCGCAAAGAGCACCCGGAAGACTTCGTGCTTTGGAAAGCTGCAAAGCCGGGTGAGATCTTCTGGTCCAGTCCATGGGGCGATGGTCGTCCAGGCTGGCATATCGAGTGCTCTGCCATGGCACGGGAGTACCTGGGCGACACGTTGGATATTCACGGTGGAGGACAGGATTTGCAGTTCCCGCACCATGAGTGCGAATGCGCTCAATCCGAGGTGTTGACTGGCAAACCACTGGCAAACTACTGGATGCATAACGGATTCATCCGTATTGATAACGAAAAAATGTCGAAATCACTCGGCAACGGTGTGCTTGTTAAAGACCTTCGCAATCAGTATAAACGCGAAGCCATTCGTTATTTCATGTTGTCTACCCACTATCGCAATCCGTTGAACTTCACGGAAGATACGATGGAACAGGCACAGAATAGTGTGGACCGGATTGCCAATGCCGTAGGTAACCTTAATCATCGCTTGCAGGCTGTAAGCGTGGACCAGGCTGTGTCAACAGAGTTTGCGGCGAGACTGGAGCAGATTCGTCAGCAGTATCATGAGAAAATGCAGGACGACTTCAATACACCTGATGCGATTACGGCACTGTTTGAATGGGCTGGGGAAGCTAACCAACTGTTGCAGCAAGATGTCGTGAATGCTGCGGACATTCGCGCTCTGCTGGAATTGTTCAGTGAGCTGAATGAGGTGCTTCGCATCTATACCGAGGCTGAACCGGAACTTTTGGACGAAGAAATCGAACGTCTAATTGAAGAACGTAACGAAGCGCGCAAGTCCAAAAACTGGGCGCGGGCTGATGAAATTCGGGATGAACTGTCTGCGCAGGGCATCTTGCTTGAGGATACGGCTCAAGGAATGAGATGGCGCCGCAAATGAGCGAAGAACAACTGAAAAAGTTGTCTGAATCCGTCGAACATGCCGAGCAACGGGAGGAACAACAGACAGATAAACAATCTCTGAGCGTTGACCAGGGAGGGTGGTTTCCTTATCCGCCCTCTCGGCCTACACGGTTGATTCCTCCCATCGCTCTCGCCTACATTGGTGATGCGGTATATGAGGTAGCCGTACGGCAGTATCTGTTATCCAAAGCCAACATGCGTCCCAACCATCTGCACCGTAGTGCGACGGGTTTGGTATCGGCGAAGGCACAGAGCCGTATTCTCACAGGTATTGAGGCTGAGCTGACCGAGGAAGAACGTGACATTGTCAGACAAGGTCGTAATGCCAAGTCTGGCAGTATTCCCAAAAACGCAGATGTTTTGGAATATAGACATGCCACAGCTCTGGAGTGTCTGATCGGTTACCTGTATAGCAGTGGTCGACATGACCGCATGATTGAACTGATTCGCCGGGGCATCGACCATGCTGAACAAAATGCGCAATTACCGACAAAATAATATAAATTACAACAAAGCCGCTTCTGTAAGATGTGCCGATTAGGGCGCAGTGTATCACAGGGCGTTATAGAGAGGATCGAACAAAGATGGAAGAAGAATGGATCGCCGGTAAGCACTCCGTGACAGAGGCGCTGCGTTCAGGCCGGACCATTAATAAAATATGGATTGCAGATTCAGCGCAAAAACATTTGACGCAGCCTATTATCGCTGAAGCAAAAAAATTAGGTATTGTCATTCAGCACGTAGACAAGCGTAAACTGGATCAAACAGTGCCGGGCATTCAACACCAGGGCGTGGTGGCACAAGCGGCTCCTTACGCTTATGTGGAGGTTGAAGACATTCTTGCTGCGGCGGCTGCAAAAAATGAACATCCATTTTTGATTTTGCTGGATGAGATTGAAGATCCGCATAATCTTGGATCGATTTTGCGGACGGCTGACTGCACAGGTGCACATGGTGTCATTGTACCTAAGCGGCGCTCAGCTGCAGTTACAGTGACTGTATCCAAAACATCAGCAGGTGCGGTGGAGTACGTGCCAGTGGCTCGTGTAAGCAATCTGGGTCAAACCATTGACCGTCTCAAGGAAGAGGGCGTATGGGTTGTAGGTACCGATGTGGCTGCACAGGAGAGCGTGTTTGGTAACGGAGTCTTTACAGGCCCGGTAGCCCTCGTGATCGGAAACGAAAACAAGGGAATGGGACGACTCATTCGTGAGAAATGTGATGTGTTGATCAAATTGCCGATGCAAGGTCAGATTAATTCCCTGAATGCTTCCGTGGCAGCGGGTGTTGTCATGTATGAAGTGCTCCGCTCGCGCCAAGCGCAGGACTAGAAGATATGGCTGATTCCCGTGATGTGCTTCTTGTAGACGGGTACAACATGATTGGTGACTGGCCGGAGCTATCCAGATTGGCGGAGAGTGGATTGGAGGAGGCCCGTAACAGGCTTCTCTCTCGACTAGCTGACTATCAGGCATTCTCCGGCCGGAGAGTCATTGTTGTTTTTGACGCCTACCTCGTGCCTGGACTCGGTAAATCCTTTACACAGAGCAAAGTGCAGATCTTTTTTACAAAGGAAAAAGAGACGGCAGACGAATGCATTGAGAGACTCGTTCGGGAACTAAGCACGCGAAGACGCCAAATCTATGTGGCTACAAGCGATATGGTAGAGCAGCATGTCATTTTTGGACAGGGAGCTCTGCGTGTATCTGCAAGGGAATTGCTGATCGAAGTAGAGCAGAACGAAAAAGAGTTACAGAAACGTCTGGAAGAAGATCAGGCTAAAGCAACGCGAAATACACTCGGCGGCAAGTTAAGTCCGGAAGTTTTGAAGCAATTTGAGCGATGGCGCCGGGAATAACAGCACGGTTTTACAAAAATTAGAATTTTGAAACTCTTGACAATTTTGTTATTGATGTTCTTTTTTAGGCAGAGCGTGGTTGACGGTGTGAGGTACCATCATATATACTGATCCTATATTTCATAGAGTAGAGTAACGGGGTACCTTGCGTTGCAGCCGGAGGGATTGTCTGTGAGTGTCGACCTCAAAGATATCATGTTATCCAAGTATGATTACCAAAGTGACGAAGACATTGTCGAAGCGGTCCGTGAAGGTGAAAGCGAAGCGCTGGAGTTTTTGATTAACAAATATCGTAACTTTGTCCGCGCCAAGGCAAGATCTTATTTTCTGATTGGGGCTGACCGGGAAGATATCATTCAAGAAGGAATGATTGGACTCTATAAATCCATTAGGGATTTCAAAGGGGACAAGCTCGCTTCTTTCAAAGCCTTCGCCGAGTTGTGTATTACACGACAGATTATTACGGCAATCAAGACAGCAACACGTCAGAAGCATATTCCGCTTAATTCTTATGTATCACTGGACAAACCTATTTATGACGAAGAGTCCGATCGTACGTTACTCGATGTGATTTGTGGAACACAGGTCAGCGATCCGGAAGAACTTATCATCAATCAGGAAGAGTTTGTGGGCCTGGAAGATAAGATGTCTGAGATTCTGAGTGATCTGGAACGTAAAGTATTGATGTTGTATCTGGACGGGAGATCTTATCAAGAGATTGCAGTGGATTTGGACAGGCATGTGAAGTCCATTGATAATGCACTCCAGCGCGTCAAGCGTAAACTTGAAAAGTACCTGGAAGTTCGAGATAATTGAACACATGTTGTCGTTGACGGAAAAGGCTCGGGGTTTGAGTCTTTTTTTGCTGCCTCAAGTTTATAAAGTTAAAGAATGATTATACTAGTAATCGCTTGGTCCATGCAGGAGAAGAGAAAAACAGAGATGAGAAACAGAATGTGTTTGATAGGAACTTTTTACCCATTGATGAAAGGCTATTCTTTCATTGACATGGTTATACCCTTATGATAAAGTGTTTTAGGTAGGCCTAAATTCGCGGCTTTTTTTTAGGATCAATTTAGAGACTCCGCTTGAATGTGGAAGTCTTCGGGAGGTGTACATCATGCGGGTAATTATTACTTTGGCTTGTACAAACTGCAAACAAAGAAATTACACTACGACAAAAAACAAGCGTAATCACCCCGACCGCATGGAGATGAAGAAATTTTGCAAGTTTTGTAACGAGCAGACTTCTCATCGCGAAACCAGATAGTTTTTTGGAGGTGTAGTCGGCGTGAAACGTAGTTTCAAATCTCTGATTTCCTTTTTCTCTGAAAGCTGGGCTGAACTTAAAAAAGTTCGCTGGCCTAATCGTAAAGAGCTGACCAACTACACATTGATCGTTCTTGGTACTGTTGTGGTTATGACGCTGTTTTTTTGGGTCATTGATATCGGCATCTCCGCTGTGATCGAAGCGATTATTTAAGAAGGGTCCCAGGTGGCTTGATATGGAAAAAAGATGGTACGTCGTTCATACCTATTCAGGGTATGAGAATAAGGTCAAAGCCAATTTGGAAAAACGCGTAGAGTCCATGGGCATGGAAGACAAGATTTTCCGCGTTCTTGTTCCTATGGAAGAAGAAGTGGTAAACAAAGACGGTAAGAAAAAAACCGTTATGCGTAAAGTTTACCCCGGATATGTCTTGGTGGAAATGGTCCAGACGGATGACTCTTGGTATGTTGTTCGCAACACGCCAGGTGTTACGGGATTTGTCGGTTCGACAGGTTCCGGGTCCAAACCAACAGCCTTGCTGCCTGAAGAAGTGGAACAAATTCTGAAGCACATGGGCATGGTTGAGCCGAAGCCAAAAATTGAATTCGATATTAAGGAATCCGTACGTATTAAAGTTGGTCCTTTTGCGAATTTTGTGGGCTCCGTGGAAGAAATTTTGGTAGACAAAAGCAAGTTGAAAGTGCATGTGAACATGTTTGGACGGGAAACACCGCTTGAGTTGGAATACACGCAAGTGGAGAAGATATAGTCTCTTCAAGTTTCTTGTGGGAGGGCTGAGAGGCCCGTTAACCACTATTTTGCAAGGAGGTGTCAATCATGGCAAAAAAGGTAATCAAAATGGTAAAACTGCAAATTCCAGCAGGTAAAGCGAATCCAGCGCCTCCGGTAGGTCCAGCTTTGGGTCAAGCAGGTGTCAACATCATGGCATTCTGTAAAGAGTTCAACGCTCGTACAGCCGATCAAGCGGGATTGATTATTCCTGTTGAAATCACAGTATTCGAAGACCGTTCCTTTACTTTCATCACTAAAACTCCACCAGCAGCAGTTCTGTTGAAAGTGGCAGCTAAAGTGGAAAAAGGATCCGGCGAACCGAACAAGAAAAAAGTCGCTACCGTTAAACGTGATGCGGTACGTCAAATCGCGGAACAAAAAATGCCTGACCTGAATGCTGCTGACGTTGAGTCTGCAATGCGTATGGTCGAAGGTACTGCCCGCAGCATGGGTATCACCATCGAAGACTAATTTTTCATCTGAAACATGGCTTCGTAAAGCCGGCCGATTCGCGGCCGGTTGATGTGGGAGGTATATCCGCTAACACCACAAAGGAGGAATATAACATGGCTAAACACGGTAAAAAATACCTGGAAGCTGCTAAGCTGATTGACAGCGAAGCAACTTACGAGCCTTCAGAAGCTGTAGAGCTTGTGAAAAAGGCAGCCACTGCAAAATTCGATGAAACGATCGAAGCAGCAGTACGCTTGGGCGTTGACCCACGTAAACAAGACCAGGCAGTACGTGGTGTTGTTGTCTTGCCACACGGCACAGGTAAAACACAACGCGTATTGGTATTTGCAAAAGGTGACAAAGCGAAAGAAGCGGAAGCGGCTGGCGCGGACTATGTTGGTGATGCAGACATGATCAACAAAATCCAACAAGGCTGGTTCGAATTCGACGTCTGCGTAGCGACACCGGACATGATGAGTGAAGTAGGTAAATTGGGCCGACTGCTCGGCGGTAAAGGTCTGATGCCTAACCCTAAAGCCGGAACGGTAACTTTCGATGTATCCAAGGCTGTTCAAGAAATCAAAGCCGGTAAAATCGAATATCGTCTGGATCGTGCAGGTCAAATTCATGCACCGATCGGTAAAGCTTCTTTCTCGGCAGAGCAATTGAATGAGAACCTTAAAGCTCTCATGGATGCTTTGACTCGTGCTAAACCGGCGGCAGCAAAAGGTGTTTATCTGAAGAATGTAAGTCTTTCTTCCACGATGGGCCCTGGCGCACGCGTGAACGCAGCATCTTTTAGATAATATCACTTGACAGGCTTGTCCTGTTCTGATATTCTATAAAAGTTGTGAGTCCGAGTGACTGACCGTTGACATTTGAATATGCTTACCGTAGACAGTAGGTGCCATTTTGGCTTAATTTCCTGCCGAGGTGTGATTATAGAACTTAGAACGATGAAAATCGGTTATGAGTATATATCAAGCCTTCGTGATTCTACGGAGGCTTTTCTTAATGGGATAAATTTGATCAGGAGGTGTACAGTTTGGCAAACGCAAAAGTGATTCAAGCAAAACAAGAGTCCGTTGATGCAGTAACAGCAAAATTGCGCGAGAGCGCTACTAGCGTTGTTGTTGACTATCGCGGTTTGAACGTTGCCCAAGTAACTGAGCTGCGTAAGCAGCTTCGTGAAGCCGGAATCGAATTCCAAGTGCTGAAAAACTCGTTGCTTCGCCGCGCAGCAGCTGCAGCAGAACTGACAGAACTTAACGAAGTACTGACAGGTCCTAGTGCAATTGCATTCAGCGTAGACGACGTAGTGGCTCCAGCCAAAATTCTGAACGACTTCGCGAAAAAGAACGATGCACTGGAATTGAAAGGTGCAGTCGTAGAAGGTCGCGTAATTGGAGTAGAAGAAGTCAAAGCATTGGCAGAATTGCCATCCCGCGAAGGTCTCCTCTCCATGCTCCTCAGCGTGCTTCAAGCGCCAGTGCGCAACTTCGCGCTTGCGGTTAAAGCTGTTGCTGAAAAAGAAGAACAAGGCGCGTAAGCAACTTGATCTGAATGCTGCTTAGGCAGTGTGAAATACAAAAAAATAATATTATATATGGAGGTTCAATCATGAGTAAAGAGCAAATCTTGGAAGCAATCAAAGGCATGACTGTACTGGAATTGAATGATCTCGTTAAAGCAATCGAAGAAGAATTCGGCGTAACTGCTGCAGCTCCAGTAGCTGTTGCAGGTGGCGGAGCTGCTGCAGCTGAAGCTGAGCAATCCGAGTTCGACGTAATCTTGACTAGCGCTGGTGCTTCCAAAATCAACGTTATCAAAGCAGTTCGTGAAATCACAGGTCTTGGCCTGAAAGAAGCAAAAGAAGTGGTTGACAACGCTCCAAAACCACTGAAAGAAAAAGTAAGCAAAGAAGAAGCAGAAGCGGTTAAAGCTAAGCTTGAAGAAGCAGGCGCTTCAATCGAAGTTAAATAATTTAGCTTTCATTAGCTAAATGAACAAAACAACAAACCCCTTGACTTATATCAAGGGGTTTGTTGCTGTAATTGTAAAAGGAAAGTGAGTGAGGACATGTCCAATCATTATTATTCGGACAAACCGCAGGTGGCACATGACAGACGGGCTACAGAAGCGGAGCTACGCGGATGGAAATTACGACTCGTTACGGATGCAGGGGTATTTTCCAAAAACGGAATCGATTACGGCAGCAGAGTGTTGATTGATGCTATAGAGTTGCCTGCTGGAGCTCATGTACTGGATGTGGGCTGCGGGTATGGACCCATTGGTCTTACAGCAGCTAAACTTGTACCGGATGGACATGTCACCATGATCGATATCAATGAGAGAGCGGTTGAGCTCTCCAGGGAAAATGCAAAAGCGAACGGCATAACGAATGTAACGGTTATGCAAAGCAATCTTCTGGCTGAAGTTAAAAAAGAAGACTTTGACGCGATTCTGACCAATCCTCCGATCCGTGCGGGTAAGGAAACCGTGCATGCGATCTTTGAACAGGCATATGGTCATTTGAAGATGGGCGGAGCGTTATGGATTGTCATTCAGAAAAAGCAGGGAGCACCTTCGGCAAAAGCGAAGTTGGAATCTCTCTTTGGACGAGTGGAGGAAGTAACGAAGGATAAAGGCTACCGAATTTTCAAAGCGGTAAAGTTGGAAAAGGCGCCTTTAGGCTAAATCCGGATTTGTAAAGTAAGCAGGGTGGCATTTTTTTTGCAATAGGACTATTGACTTGAAATTCAGGTCGTGGTATTATTGTAAAATGTCAGTATTAAGATGCCCTACTTGGCTTTAGCTAACTAAAAATGTCAACCTTTTTTTACGCCGAACGGGCTTATTATGCCTACGTTTGGCGTATAATATGTACATTTTGGGCAAACTGGGGATATGTATGATTTGGAAAGACATCCGCCGATCAAAGTTGCTCTTTTTTCGAACGACATTCGAGTAAGGGCTTTTCTTTATTTGTGGATGCATTGCTTTGCTCTGTATGTGTACCATTATAAGGTTACAAACAGAGGTTCGCAACGAAATTTTTAAAGTGAGTAGACATTGAGGGGTGAGTTTAAGTTGGCAGGACATCTTGTTCAATATGGTCGACGCACTCGGCGCAGTTATGCACGAATTAACGAGATACTCGAAGTTCCGAACCTGATTGAGATCCAACAAAAATCTTACGATTGGTTTTTGGAGGAAGGGTTGCGCGAAATGTTCCAGGATATCTCGCCGATCCAGGATTTTACAGGTAACTTGATTTTGGAATTTATCGATTACAGTCTCGGTGAACCGAAGTATACAGTAGACGACGCGAAAGAGCGTGACGTTACTTATGCAGCACCGCTTCGGGTCAAAGTCCGGCTCATTAATAAGGAAACCGGCGAAGTCAAAGAGCAGGAAGTATTCATGGGAGATTTCCCGCTGATGACCGACACCGGCACATTTATTATTAATGGTGCGGAACGGGTTATTGTCAGCCAGTTGGTTCGCTCTCCTAGCGTTTACTTCAGTACCAAAGTAGATAAAAACGCCAAAAAAACGTATACCGCTACAGTTATTCCTAACCGCGGCGCTTGGCTCGAACTGGAGATGGACGCGAAGGATGTTGTTTACGTCCGGATCGACCGCACACGTAAAATACCGGTGACGGTTCTCCTGCGTGCACTTGGTTTTGGCACAGACGCTGAGATTCTGGATCTGCTCGGTAATGACGAATATATTCGCAATACGCTGGACAAAGACAATACGGATTCCACGGAGAAAGCGCTGATTGAAATTTATGAGCGTCTTCGTCCGGGCGAGCCACCAACGCTGGATAATGCGAAAAGTTTGCTCGTAGCCCGTTTCTTTGATCCAAAACGTTATGACCTGGCTAATGTGGGTCGTTACAAAATCAACAAAAAGCTTCACATCAAAAACCGTTTGTTCAACCAACGTTTGGCTGAGTCTCTTGTGGACACCGAAACCGGTGAAATTATCGCTGAAGCAGGTCAAATGATAGACCGTCGTCTGTTGGATGAAATCATGCCGCAACTGGAGAAAAGTGTTGGTTTCCGCACATATCACGTCGCTAATGGCGTTTTGGATGCCAATGATATCCCGATGCAAACGATTGATGTGTTTTCACCGATTGAGGATGGTAAGGTCGTTAAACTGATTGCCAATGCTAACATTGATAAATCAGTGAAGAACGTTACACCGGCTGATATCATTTCCTCCATCAGTTACTTCATTAACCTTCTGCATGGCATCGGAAGCACAGATGATATCGATCACCTGGGTAACCGTCGTCTCCGCTCGGTTGGTGAACTCTTGCAAAACCAATTCCGTATCGGTTTATCCCGTATGGAACGTGTAGTTCGTGAGAGAATGTCCATTCAGGATGCTAACGTAATCACGCCTCAGGCATTGATTAACATACGTCCTGTTATCGCATCCATTAAAGAGTTCTTCGGTAGCTCCCAATTGTCACAGTTTATGGATCAAACGAACCCGCTGGGTGAGTTGACGCATAAACGCCGTCTGTCCGCACTCGGACCGGGTGGTTTGACACGTGAGCGTGCCGGCATGGAAGTCCGTGACGTGCATCCATCCCATTATGGCCGGATGTGTCCGATCGAGACACCGGAGGGACCAAACATTGGTTTGATCAACTCCCTGTCGACATTTGCCCGTGTGAACGAATATGGATTCATTGAAGCTCCTTATCGCTGGGTAGATCCGAAGACCGGTGTCGTAACCGAGCAAATCGATTACCTGACAGCAGACGAAGAGGACAACTATGTCATCGCTCAAGCGAATGCGAAGCTGAATGAAGACAGCACTTTTGCCGAAGAAGCGATCATTGTACGTTACAACAAGCAATCGGATAACATCCTTACGATGCCGAGTGAACGTGTTGACTACATGGACGTATCTCCTAAGCAGGTCGTATCTGTCGCTACAGCGCTCATTCCGTTCCTTGAGAACGATGACTCAAACCGTGCGCTCATGGGATCGAACATGCAGCGGCAAGCCGTTCCACTCTTGATTCCTAAAGCTCCGCTGGTCGGAACAGGTATGGAACATAAAGCCGCGAAAGATTCCGGTGTATGTATTGTCTCCAAATATGACGGGATTATTGAACGTTCTTCTGCGAATGAGATTTGGTTGCGTCGTGTTGAAGAAGTTGATGGTCAAGAAGTCAAAGGCGATATCGTTAAATATAAATTACACAAATTTATGCGTTCGAACCAAGGAACATGCATTAACCAACGTCCGATTGTCAAAAGAGGTGCTGTTGTCAAAGCTGGCGACATCCTTGCAGACGGTCCTTCGACGGAAATGGGTGAATTGGCACTGGGACGTAACGTAGTAGTTGCCTTCATGACTTGGGAAGGTTACAACTACGAGGATGCGATCTTGCTCAGCGAAAAACTCGTTAAAGAAGATGTGTATACATCCATTCATATCGAGGAATATGAGTCTGAAGCACGTGATACTAAGCTCGGACCTGAAGAGATCACACGTGATATCCCGAACGTAGGGGAAGAAGCGCTGCGTAATCTGGATGAGCGCGGTATTATCCGTATCGGTGCAGAAATCAGTGCCGGTGACATTCTGGTTGGTAAAGTAACACCAAAAGGTGTAACGGAACTGACTGCAGAAGAACGTCTCCTGCATGCGATCTTTGGTGAGAAAGCGCGTGAAGTACGTGATACTTCCTTGCGTGTACCTCACGGTACTGACGGTATCGTAGTTGATGTAAAAGTCTTTACCCGTGAAAACGGTGATGAACTGCCTCCAGGTGTTAACCAACTCGTTCGTGTCTATATCGCTCAAAAACGGAAAATTTCCGAGGGTGATAAAATGGCCGGACGTCATGGTAACAAAGGGGTCGTGGCCCGTATCCTGCCGGAAGAAGATATGCCTTTCCTGCCGGACGGTACACCAGTTCAAATCGTTCTTAACCCGCTGGGCGTACCTTCCCGGATGAACATCGGTCAAGTGCTTGAAGTTCACTTGGGTATGGCAGCCATGCAGCTCGGTATTCACGTAGCTACTCCTGTATTCGACGGAGCGAAGGAGTATGACGTCTTCGATACGATGGAAGAAGCAGGTATGCAGCGAAATGGTAAAACCGTTCTGTACGACGGTCGTACGGGAGAAGAGTTCGAACGTGAAGTTACTGTCGGCGTCATGCATATGATCAAGCTGGCGCACATGGTTGACGATAAAATCCATGCTCGTTCCACAGGTCCTTACTCACTCGTTACGCAACAGCCTCTGGGTGGTAAAGCCCAGTTTGGTGGACAACGTTTCGGGGAAATGGAAGTATGGGCGCTTGAGGCTTATGGTGCAGCCTATACACTGCAAGAAATCTTGACTGTTAAGTCCGATGATGTTGTAGGTCGGGTGAAAACGTATGAGTCCATCGTCAAAGGCGAGAATGTTCCAGAACCAGGTGTTCCTGAATCATTCAAAGTATTGATCAAAGAGCTGCAAAGCTTGGGTATGGACGTTAAGATTTTGAGCGAAGATGAGCAAGAGATTGAAATGAAAGAAATGGACGATGAAGATGACGCTGCGAGCGATAAGCTCAGCCTCAACCTTGAGGGTACAGAGGTCGGAGCGGAGTAACCGCTTCGGGCGCATGATGACCGGCGTTTTTCATCAGGCTCGCGTCTTGCTCCGGCTTCGGCCGGAGGGGGCGTAACCTAGAATACAGGACTTGGTTAAGGAGGGTTGCTCCTTGTTGGACGTCAACAATTTCGAATACATGAAGATCGGGCTTGCTTCCCCAGAAAAAATTCGTTCTTGGTCCCGCGGAGAAGTGAAAAAACCGGAAACGATCAACTATCGTACGTTGAAACCGGAAAAAGAAGGGCTGTTCTGCGAAAAGATTTTTGGCCCTACAAAAGACTGGGAATGTCATTGCGGTAAATACAAACGCGTCCGTTATAAAGGCGTTGTCTGTGATCGTTGTGGCGTTGAAGTCACACGTGCGAAAGTACGCCGCGAACGGATGGGCCATATTGAGCTCGCTGCTCCGGTATCGCATATCTGGTACTTCAAAGGTATTCCGAGCCGCATGGGTCTCGCTCTGGATATGTCTCCAAGATCTCTCGAGGAGATTATTTATTTTGCATCATATGTAGTAACTGATCCAGGAGAAACTCCACTGGAGAAAAAACAGCTGTTGTCCGAGAAAGAATACCGCAGCTACCGTGAGAAATACGGATATGGATTCCACGCTGGCATGGGTGCAGAAGCGGTTAAGAAACTGCTTCAAGACCTTGATGTGGATAAAGAGCTTGAATTCCTGAAGGAAGAGCTCCGCACTGCACAAGGACAACGTCGTAACCGTGCAATCAAACGTCTGGAAGTTATCGAAGCGTTCCGCAACTCGGGTAATAAACCTGAGTGGATGATCATGGATGTACTTCCTGTTATCCCACCGGAACTTCGTCCAATGGTACAGCTGGATGGTGGACGTTTTGCAACGTCTGACCTGAATGACCTGTATCGCCGTGTAATCAACCGGAACAATCGTCTGAAACGTTTGCTTGACTTGGGCGCGCCAGACATTATCGTGCAAAATGAAAAACGGATGCTGCAGGAAGCTGTTGACGCATTGATCGACAACGGCCGTCGTGGACGTCCTGTAACGGGTCCTGGTAACCGTCCTTTGAAATCCCTCAGCCATATGCTGAAAGGTAAACAAGGACGTTTCCGTCAGAACTTGCTCGGTAAACGGGTTGACTATTCCGGTCGTTCTGTTATCGTAGTCGGACCTTACCTGAAAATGTATCAGTGTGGTCTGCCTAAAGATATGGCACTTGAACTGTTCAAGCCTTTTGTTATGAAAGAGCTTGTAAATAAAGGGCTTGCCCACAACATCAAGAGCGCTAAACGTAAAGTTGAGCGTGTAAGTCCTGAAGTATGGGATGTTCTTGAAGAAGTAATTAAGGAGCACCCGGTTCTGCTGAACCGTGCCCCTACGCTTCACAGACTCGGTATTCAAGCGTTTGAACCGATTCTCGTTGAAGGTAAAGCGATCCGTCTTCACCCGCTCGTATGTACGGCATACAATGCCGACTTTGACGGTGACCAAATGGCCGTGCACGTTCCATTGTCTGCTGAAGCTCAAGCAGAAGCACGTATCCTGATGCTTGCATCAGGTAACATTTTGAACCCGAAAGACGGTAAACCGGTTGTTACCCCTTCCCAGGATATGGTGCTTGGTTCTTACTACCTGACCATGGACAACAAGGAAGAAAAAGGAACAGGCATGATCTTGCGTACGGTAAACGAAGCTGTATCCGCGTACCAACGTGGAACTGCAGGTTTGCATGCACGCGTAGCGATCCCGGTTAGAGCGCTTGGCAAAACAAGCTTTACCGATGAACAACAAGATGCAATGTTGCTGACTACAGTCGGTAAAATCATCTTTAACGAAATCTTCCCGGCGAGCTTCCCTTACATCAATGATGCAACTCGTGCGAACCTTTACCAAGGTACTGCAGAGCATTCATTTGTGTATGAGAAGGGTGCTGACCTTAGAGAAGCGATTATGAACGCTCCTTTGGCTGGTGGTGTCGGTAAAGAATATCTCGGTTCTATCATCGCACGTTGTTTTGAAATTTATCATACAACGGAAACAGCCGTTATTTTGGATAAAATCAAACAACTCGGATTCACATACTCCACTCGCGCTGGTATCACTGTAGCGGTGTCGGATGTTATCGTTCCACCTGAGAAATTTGAAATTCTTAGACAGTCTGAGGAAAAAGCACAAATCGTTACGAACCAATACCGTCGTGGTCTGATTACGAACGAAGAGCGCTATGACCGCATCATTGATATCTGGTCGAAATCGAAAGATGATATCACCGAGATTCTGATGAAATCGATGGATCGCTACAATTCCATCATGATGATGGTTGACTCCAAAGCACGGGGTAACAAGTCGCAAATCACCCAATTGGGCGGTATGCGTGGGCTGATGGCCAACCCATCCGGTCGAATCATTGAACTCCCAATCAAATCGAACTTCCGTGAAGGTCTGACGGTACTCGAGTACTTTATCTCGACTCACGGTGCCCGTAAAGGTTTGGCCGATACGGCCCTGCGTACAGCGGATTCAGGTTACCTGACCCGTCGTCTCGTAGACGTGGCACAAGACGTGATCGTGCGTGAAGATGATTGTGGTACAGATAAAGGCTTTACCGTAAGCCGTATCCAGGATGGTAAAGAGGTTATTGAGGATCTCTACGACCGTATTGAAGGCAGATACTGCTTCGAGACTGTTCGTCATCCGGAAACAAAAGAAATTATTGCACACCGTAATGAACTGATTGACTCTGATAAAGCTGAAGCAATCATCAAAGCTGGAGTAACCAAACTACAAATCCGCTCCGTACTTAGCTGCCGTGCACGTCACGGTGTCTGCAAGAAGTGTTATGGTCGCAACTTGGCGACTGGTAAACACGTGGAGATCGGTGAAGCAGTTGGTATTATCGCAGCACAATCCATTGGTGAGCCAGGAACACAGCTGACAATGCGTACATTCCACACCGGTGGTGTAGCCGGAGACGATATTACGCAAGGTTTGCCGCGTATCCAGGAGTTGTTTGAGGCTCGTAATCCTAAGGGTCAAGCAACAATCAGTGAGATCGACGGTGTTGTTAAAGAAATTCGCGAAGCGAAAGATCGTCGCGAAATTGAAATTCAAGGTGAAGCAGAATCCAAAGTTTACTCTGTTACCTACGGTTCTCGTGTACGCGTTAGCGAAGGCATGGAAATTGAAGCAGGCGACGAGTTGACAGATGGTTCTATCGATCCAAAAGAAATGCTGCGCATTAAAGGCGTACGTGGCGTACAGAACTACATTTTGCAGGAAGTACAACGCGTATACCGTAACCAAGGCGTAGAAATCAATGACAAACACGTTGAAGTTATGATCCGTCAAATGTTGCGTAAAATCCGTATCGTCGATGCAGGGGACACTACATTGTTGCCAGGATCGTTCGTGGATACGCATGAGTACGAAAGAGCTAACAAGACAGCGATTCTGAGTGATAAAGAGCCAGCGGTTGCAAAACCAATTCTGCTCGGTATTACGAAAGCATCCCTGGAAACAGACTCCTTCCTCTCGGCGGCTTCGTTCCAAGAGACTACACGTGTATTGACAGATGCAGCGATCAAAGGTAAAGTCGATCAGTTGCTCGGTCTGAAAGAGAATGTAATAATCGGTAAACTGATTCCTGCAGGTACAGGTATGCACCGTTACCGCAGCATCAAATTTGCTGAGCCGGAAGATGGCCAATCTTCGGTAGAAGAACTTGAGCCAGTTTCGGTTGATTAAGATATTTCACTAGATTCATCCTTATTATAAGGGTGAACTAAAGTTTTGTACGCCGGGAGGCGACGGCTGTTTCATACAGACGGACGCTTCCCGGTATAGCAAAACTTGCAAATAAATGTTTTAGGATTAGCATTGACAATGCTTGCGCTAGATGCTAATATATCAAAGGTGCGTGGGCAGCTGATTGTATATGGTCCTATTCGGAGGAATGAACAATGTCTAATGAAAAAGGTCTGCAAGATGCTCATGTCAAAATTGGTACCAAACAGACCATGCGGATGGTCCAGTCAGGAATGGCTGCTGAAGTCTATGTGGCTGAAGATAGTGATCCGCAGCTCACTTCCAAAATCATTGCCTTGTGTGAACAACACAATGTGAAGTACACGAAAGTGGACACAATGAAAAATCTCGGCAAAGCCTGCGGGATTGGAGTGGGAGCAGCAATGGCTGCTGTCGCAAAATGATAGAGTAAGGAACGTTTTTGTCCGAGAACTTTTAGGGATTCTCTAAGGCAAAAACTTTTCATTTGTCTTTTTATGAACCGCCTGGGTCTGTGGACTTAGCGTAAAGAGGTTTATAAAGAAACATGAACAATTGAGGAAGGGGGTGGCAATCACATGCCAACTATTAACCAACTGGTTCGTAAAGGACGTCAAGCTAAAGTTGATAAGTCCAAATCGCCAGCTTTGCAAAAAGGGTTCAACGCTTTGAAACGTGAATCAACTAACATCAGTGCCCCACAAAAACGTGGTGTCTGCACTCGTGTAGGTACAATGACTCCACGTAAACCAAACTCTGCACTTCGTAAGTATGCCCGTGTTCGTTTGACGAACCGTCTCGAGGTAACTGCTTATATCCCGGGAATCGGACATAACCTTCAAGAGCACAGTGTTGTGTTGATCCGCGGAGGTAAAGTTAAAGACCTTGCAGGGGTTCGTTATCACATCGTTCGTGGAGCTCTTGATACTGCAGGCGTAAACAACCGTATGCAAGCTCGTTCGAAATACGGTGCTAAACGTCCAAAAGCTAAAAAAGCCTAAAACATTATAAGTAGCCATCCTATATACCTTTTGGATTAATATCTGAAAGTGTTGGATCGGCTCAACAAGAAAGAAAGGGGGATATCCATGCCACGCAAAGGTCCAGTTACGAAAAGAGACGTGTTGCCAGATCCGGTATACAACAGCAAGTTGGTTACTCGTTTGATCAACCGCATCATGCTCGACGGAAAACGCGGTGTTGCTCAAAGCATTCTGTATAATGCGTTCAAGTTGATTCAAGAACGTACGGGTAATGACCCGATGGAAGTATTTGAAGCAGCAATCAAGAATATCATGCCAGTCCTGGAAGTTAAAGCTCGCCGTGTCGGCGGTGCCAACTACCAAGTACCAATCGAGGTAAAACCAGAGAGACGTACTTCTTTGGGATTACGTTGGCTCGTGAACTACTCCCGCAACCGCGGTGAGAAAACAATGGAAGAGCGTTTGGCGGCTGAGATCATCGACGCTTCCAACAACACAGGCGCTTCCGTTAAGAAACGTGAAGACACGCACAAAATGGCTGAAGCGAACAAAGCGTTTGCTCACTACCGTTGGTAGGATTCAGTTCACAATAATAACTTCAATTTTGAAGGGAGACCCATTTCATGGCAAGAGAGTTCTCCTTGAAAAATACACGTAATATCGGGATCATGGCTCATATTGACGCGGGTAAAACCACTACAACTGAGCGGATCTTGTTCTACACAGGCCGTACGCACAAAATCGGTGAAGTTCACGAAGGCGCTGCGACAATGGACTGGATGGAACAGGAACAGGAGCGCGGGATTACGATTACTTCCGCTGCGACTACCGCTGCTTGGAAGGGCCACCGCGTTAATATCATTGATACCCCGGGACACGTTGACTTCACTGTTGAAGTTGAACGTTCCCTTCGTGTATTGGACGGAGCAGTTGGTGTATTCAGTGCGAAAGAAGGCGTTGAGCCTCAGTCCGAAACCGTATGGAGACAGGCTGACAAGTACGGCGTACCTCGTATCGCTTATGTAAACAAAATGGATATCATCGGTGCTGACTTCCTGAACGTTGTATCTGACATGCGTGATCGCCTTCAAGCGAACGCAGTTGCGATTCAACTTCCTATCGGCGCTGAAAATGATTTCAAAGGTATCATTGATATCGTTGCACAAAAGGCTCATATGTACAAAGATGACCTGGGACAAGATATCGAAGAAACCGAAATTCCTGCGGAATTTGTTGAGCAAGTTGCAGAACTCCGTAACGAATTGGTTGAGCGTGTTGCAGAACTCGACGAAGATTTGACAATGAAATACCTGGAAGGCGAAGAGATCACTATTGATGAGATCAAAGCGGCCCTCCGTAAAGGTGTTGTTGATGTTAAGATCTTCCCGGTTATCTGTGGATCCTCGTATCGTAACAAAGGTGTTCAACTGATGTTGGATGCTGTTATCGACTACTTGCCGGCTCCGACAGATGTTCCATCTATCACTGGTCATCTTGAAGATGGAACTGAAGCAATTCGTAAGTCATCCGATGAAGAGCCTTTCTCCGCATTGGCCTTCAAAATCATGACTGACCCTTACGTTGGTAAATTGACATTCTTCCGCGTTTACTCCGGTGTTCTTCAATCCGGATCTTACGTATTGAACGCAACTAAAAACAAACGTGAGCGTATCGGTCGTATCCTTCAAATGCATGCGAACAGCCGTCAAGAGATCACTGAAGTTTACTCCGGTGACATTGCAGCTGCTGTAGGTTTGAAAGATACGGGTACAGGTGATACACTGTGTGATGAGAAAAATCCGGTTATCCTGGAGTCAATGAACTTCCCTGATCCGGTTATCGAAATCGCCGTTGAACCTAAAACCAAAGCTGACCAAGATAAGATGGGTGTTGCTCTCGGTAAGTTGACTGAAGAGGATCCTACTCTTCGTGCTCATACTGATGAAGAAACAGGCCAAACGATCTTGGCAGGTATGGGTGAGCTTCACCTTGATATCATCATTGACCGTATGCGTCGTGAGTTCAAGGTTGAAACTACTGTGGGTAAACCACAAGTAGCTTACCGTGAAACTTTCCGTGCACCAGCGCGTGTTGAAGGTAAATTCGTTCGTCAATCCGGTGGTCGTGGTCAATACGGTCATGTATGGGTTGAGTTCGAACCTCTCGAGGCGGGTACAGGCAGCCAGTTCGAAAGTAAGGTTGTCGGTGGTTCTGTTCCAAGAGAATACATTCAACCAGCTCTTGCAGGTATCGAAGAGCAAATGAAAAATGGCGTTATCGCAGGCTTCCCGCTTGTTGACGTTAAGGCTACAATCGTAGACGGATCTTACCATGATGTCGATTCCAACGAGATGGCATTTAAAATTGCCGGATCGATGGCGCTGAAAGCTGCGAAAGACAAATGTAAGCCGGTTCTGCTTGAGCCAATCATGAAAGTAGAAGTAACCGTTCCAGAAGAGTATATGGGTGACGTTATGGGTATGCTTAACTCCCGTCGTGGCCGCATCGAAGGTATGGATTCACGTAGTGGAGCCCAAATCATCCGTGCTAAAGTACCTTTGTCTGAAATGTTCGGATACTCTACAACTCTTCGTTCCGGTACTCAAGGACGCGGCGTATTCTCCATGGAGCTTTCTCACTATGAAGAAGTTCCTAAGAGCATCGCTGAAGAGATTGTTGCCAAAACAAAAGGAACCGAGTAGTTTTCTCTCATTGAATGAAAGTGCATAAGAGTCATGTATTCTTTGCACTTCATTTAGTGAAAACATAAAATTATAATTTTAAGGAGGCCACGTTCAAATGGCAAAGGCTAAATACGAACGTAATAAACCCCACGTTAACATTGGTACTATCGGTCACGTTGACCATGGTAAAACAACTCTGACTGCTGCAATCACAACTGTATTGTCTAAAACTTACGGTGGTGCAGCAATCGCATTCGATCAAATCGATAAAGCTCCAGAAGAGCGCGAACGCGGTATCACAATTTCTACATCACACGTTGAGTACGAAACTGACACTCGTCACTACGCTCACGTAGACTGCCCAGGTCACGCCGACTATGTTAAAAACATGATCACTGGCGCGGCACAAATGGACGGAGCTATCTTGGTAGTATCCGCAGCTGACGGCCCAATGCCACAAACTCGTGAGCACATCTTGCTCTCCCGTCAAGTAGGCGTACCTTACATTGTTGTTTTCTTGAACAAATGTGACATGGTTGAAGACGAAGAGTTGTTGGAATTGGTTGAGATGGAAGTTCGCGACCTTCTTAACGAATATGAGTTCCCAGGTGATGATACTCCAATCACTCGTGGATCCGCTCGTGAAGCTCTGCAAAACCCTGATGGTGAGTGGGCTCAAAAAATCATTGAGATGTTCAAAGAAATCGATACGTACATCCCACTGCCTGAGCGTCAAACTGACAAACCTTTCTTGATGCCTGTCGAGGACGTATTCTCCATCACTGGTCGTGGTACTGTTGCTACAGGTCGTGTAGAGCGTGGTACTGTTAAAGTCGGCGAAGAGATCGAAATCGTTGGTATTACTGAAGAAACTAAAAAATCCGTAGTTACGGGCGTTGAGATGTTCCGTAAATTGCTGGATTCCGCTCAAGCGGGTGACAACATCGGCGCATTGCTGCGTGGTGTTGATCGTACTCAAATCGAGCGTGGACAAGTTTTGGCAAAACCGGGTTCTGTTAAGCCACACACAGAGTTCTCTGCACAAATCTACGTTTTGACTAAAGAAGAGGGTGGCCGTCATAAGCCTTTCTTCACTGGATACCGTCCACAGTTCTACTTCCGTACAACTGACGTAACGGGTATCATCAACTTGCCAGAAGGTACTGAAATGGTAATGCCTGGTGACAATATCACGGTTACTGTTCAACTGATCTCCCCAATCGCGATCGAAGAAGGAACTAAGTTCTCCATTCGTGAAGGCGGACGTACAGTTGGTGCAGGTTCCGTAGCAACTATCCAAAAATAATTCAGCTTATCGCTGAGTAAGCATATGCAACAGTGTACTGGAACGAGTAACATTGTACTGTAACGAAGCTTCGGAAGAGTTCTTTATCCGACATCGGATAGAGAGCTCTTTTATTATGTAATAGTTTCGGAACCTGCGTCATACGAAATGAATATCATTTACGAGTTTAGAAGGATTGGCAAGGCAGCCTGGATATTGAAGATAAACACTGCAATAAACGAAGTCATTTCATCAGAAATGATAAGTTTAAATGTTTTTCTTAAATATGCTTGCAATACGCCCATCTTTTCTATATAATAATGAATGTTGTTCTGTGACGTTGCGATGATGTGAGAGGTTACTGGCACACCCGGCCCCTTTGCCATGGGACAGTGGCTAGAAAATTTTCACGGAGTATGTCCGATAAAAAATTGGGCGATAGAAGGAGGGACTAAAATGGCAAAGCAAAAAATTCGTATTCGTTTGAAAGCTTACGACCACAGAATTCTTGATCAATCCGCGGAGAAAATTGTTGAAACAGCAAAACGTTCGGGTGCAGGTGTATCCGGTCCGATTCCGCTTCCTACTGAAAAACAAATCATTACTATTCTTCGTGCGGTGCACAAGTACAAGGATTCTCGGGAACAATTCGAACAACGCACACATAAGCGTTTGATCGACATCGTTAACCCGACTCCACAAACTGTGGATGCCTTGATGCGCTTGGATCTGCCGTCCGGTGTAGATATCGAAATTAAATTGTAATACAAGCTACAACAAAGACCATGTATAAAGGAAAAGAGGTGTCAACATGAAAGCAATCTTAGGAAAAAAACTCGGAATGACTCAAGTATTTACACCTGAGGGTAACGTTGTACCAGTAACGGTTATCGAAGCAGGCCCTTGTGTTGTTTTGCAAAAGAAAGACATTGAGAACGATGGCTACGAAGCAATTCAAATCGGTTACTCCGATAAGAAAGAGAAAAATGCTAACAAGCCAGAAGCAGGACACGCTAAAAAAGCGAATACTGCCCCTAAGCGCTACGTTCGTGAAGTTCGCGGTATCAACATCGCAGAATATGAAGTTGGCCAAGAACTGAAAGCTGACATTTTCGCTGAAGGCGAATTCGTTGACGTAACGGGTATTTCTAAAGGTAAAGGTTTTGCCGGCGTTATCAAACGTTGGGGACAAAGCACTGGACCTATGTCACACGGTTCGCGTTACCACCGTGGCCCTGGTTCAATGGGTTCGATCCAAGCTAACCGCGTTCCTAAAGGCAAACGCCTGCCAGGACACATGGGACATGATACTGTTACAATCCAACGTCTTGAAGTAGTTAAAGTAGACGCTGAGCGTAACGTGTTGCTCGTGAAAGGTTCCATTCCTGGACCGAAAAACAGTCTCATTAAAGTTAAAGAAACAGTGAAAAAATAACCACTGAAGAAAGGAGGAACACAAAATGCCAAAAGTATCAGTTTACAATGTAGATGGTAGCCAAGTAGGCGAAGTTGAATTGAACGATGCGGTTTTCGGAATCGAGCCGAACCAACACGTTCTGTACGATGCAGTTCTTATGCAACGCGCTTCCCTTCGTCAAGGTACCCACAAAGTAAAAGGACGTTCTGAAGTACGTGGCGGTGGACGTAAACCTTGGAAACAAAAAGGTACAGGTCGCGCTCGTCAAGGTTCAATTCGTTCACCACAGTGGAAAGGCGGCGGTATCGTATTTGGTCCAACACCACGGAGCTATGCGTATAAACTGCCTAAGAAAGTTCGCCGTTTGGCGATCAAATCAGCCCTTTCATCCAAAGTGCTTGACAATGACATTATCGTTTTGGACGCTCTCACGTTGAGCACGCCTAAAACTAAAGAATTCGCAGCCATCTTGAGTAACCTCAAAGTGGGACGTAAGGCTTTGATCGTAGCTCCTAGCTATGATGATAATGTAGCTCTTTCCGCACGGAATATTCCAGGCGTGAAATTCGTAGCTGCTGACGGCATTAATGTTCTTGACGTGCTTTCGCACGACAAACTGATCATTACGAAAGAAGCAGTTCAGAAGGTAGAGGAGGTGCTCGCGTAATGAAGGATCCTCGTGATATTGTAAAACGTCCGATTATTACGGAACGTACTGCTGACATGATGAATGACTTGAAATATGTATTTGAAGTCGATATCCGTGCAAACAAAACCGAGATCAAGAAAGCCGTGGAAGCTATTTTCAACGTAAAAGTGAAAAACGTGAACACGCTTCGTGTTCCAGCTAAGCCAAAACGGTACGGACGTTATTCCGGATATACTAGCGAATGGAAAAAAGCGTTTGTAACGCTGACACAAGACAGCAAAACGCTTGAGTTCTTTGAAACTGTATAATTGAATTTTTGAAGTAAGGAGGGAAACCCAGTGCCAATCAAAAAGTATAAACCAACTTCCCCGGCAAGACGGAACATGTCCGTTTCTACATTTGAGGAAATCACCACAGATCAGCCGGAGAAATCGTTGTTGGCCCCATTGAGCAAACAAGCAGGCCGCAACAACCAAGGTAAAATTACAGTTCGTCACCACGGTGGTGGACACAAACGTAAATACCGTATCATCGACTTCAAACGTACTAAAGATGGAATACCGGGCCGCGTTGCTACGATTGAGTATGACCCGAACCGTACATCTAACATCGCTCTGATTCACTATGCTGATGGTGAAAAACGTTATATCATCGCTCCTAAAGGTTTGAAAGTTGGAGATCAAGTATTCTCCGGACCTGAATCAGACATCAAAATCGGAAACGCATTGCCACTCGAAAATATTCCAGTAGGTACTGTTATCCACAACATCGAGTTGAAACCAGGTAAAGGCGGACAATTGGTTCGTGCTGCTGGTACAGAAGCTCAATTGCTTGGTAAAGAAGAAAAATACGTTTCCGTTCGTCTCTCTTCCGGAGAAGTTCGTCGTATTCTGAAAGTTTGCCGCGCAACAATTGGATCTGTTGGTAACCAAGACCACGAGCTCATCAAAATCGGTAAAGCCGGTCGTAGCCGTTGGTTGGGTAAACGTCCTGAAGTTCGTGGTGTAGTAATGAACCCTAACGATCACCCACACGGTGGTGGTGAAGGTCGTGCTCCAATCGGACGTAAATCGCCAATGTCACCATGGGGTAAACCTACTCTTGGTTACAAAACGCGTAAGAAAAATAAAGCTTCTGATAAATACATCATTCGCCGCCGCACGAAGTAATACACATTGTGCATAATTTCGTGAGGCATCTGCGGATGCATAATAGCTACGTTTGAAGGGAGGATCTCCACATGGGTCGCAGTTTGAAAAAAGGGCCATTCATTGATGGCTACATGCTGAAAAAGGTAGAAGAGATGGAAGCATCCGGTAAAAAGCTTGTTATTAAAACCTGGTCCCGTCGTTCTACAATTTTCCCGCAATTCATCGGACACACATTTGGCGTATATGACGGTCGTAAACACGTACCAGTATACGTAACTGAGGACATGGTCGGACACAAACTGGGTGAGTTCGCTCCAACCCGTACGTACAAAGGCCATACTGATGATGATAAGAAAACAAGAAGATAAATGAACATCTTTAATGTTTGAGAGGAGGTTACACAATGGAAGCAAAAGCACATGCTAAGTTTATCCGGATTGCTCCTCGTAAAGTTCAACTCGTTGTTGACTTGATTCGCGGCAAGCAAGTTGGTGAGGCGGTTGCCATTCTCCGTCACACTCCGAAATCCGCTTCTCCGATTGTTGAGAAGTTGCTTAACTCCGCGATTGCAAATGCGGAACATAACTATTCTTTGGATGTTAATAACTTGGTCATTTCGCAAGCTTACGTGAACCAAGGACCGACAATGAAACGTTTCCGCCCTCGTGCAATGGGACGTGCAAGTCGTATTAACAAACGTACTAGCCACATCACTTTGGTGGTATCTGAAAAGTAGAAGGAGGGGAAATGTGTGGGCCAAAAGGTAAATCCAGTCGGACTCCGTGTCGGAATTATCCGTGACTGGGAATCTAAGTGGTATGCAGGTAAAGACTTCGGCGATCTTTTGATGGAAGACGTGAAAATTCGTGAATTCCTGAAAAATAAATTGAAAGACTCCGCTATGTCTCGTGTTGAAATCGAGAGAGCGGCTAACCGCGTAAACGTAACGATTCACACTGCGAAACCAGGTATGGTTATCGGTAAGGGTGGTTCGGAAGTTGAAAATCTGCGTAATCAAATTACGAAAATCGCAGGCGGTAAAAAAGTACACATCAACATTTCTGAAATTAAGAATCAAGATCTGGACGCAATCCTGGTAGCTGAAAGCATCGCACAACAATTGGAACGTCGTGTTTCTTTCCGTCGTGCTCTGAAACAAGCTATCCAAAGAACAATGCGCTCTGGTGCAAAAGGTATTAAAACTCAAGTGGGCGGACGTCTTGGCGGTGCTGAGATTGCTCGTTCGGAAGGCTACAGCGAAGGAACTGTTCCACTGCACACGCTTCGTGCCGACATCGACTACGGTACAGCAGAGGCTCATACTACTTACGGCCGTATCGGCGTAAAAGTATGGATCTATCGTGGAGAGGTTCTTCCTACGGCTAAGAAACAAGCTGCTAAGGAAGGAGGCAACTAATCATGTTGGTACCAAAACGTGTAAAACACCGTAAGCAACAACGTGGACATATGAAGGGCCAAGCTAAAGGCGGAACTACGCTGAACTTTGGCGAATACGGTCTGCAAGCTACGGAACCGGCTTGGATTACGAACCGTCAAATCGAAGCGGCTCGTATTGCGATGACTCGTTACATCAAACGTGGTGGTAAAGTTTGGATCAAGATCTTCCCAGACAAACCAATCACTCAAAAGCCTCTCGAGGTTCGGATGGGTAGCGGTAAAGGTAACGTAGAAAAATGGGTTGCAGTTGTGAAACCAGGTAAGATCATGTTTGAACTTGCTGGTGTACCGGAGGATATTGCACGCGAAGCAATGCGTCTTGCCGCTCACAAACTGCCAATCAAAACGAAGTTTGTGAAACGTGAAGAATTGGGTGGTGAAGCAAATGAAAGCTAGTGAATTTCGCAACCTAACCTCTGCTGAAATCGAGCAAAAGATTGCCGGATTTAAAGAAGAACTCTTTAACCTCCGCTTTCAACTCGCTACCGGTCAGCTGGATAACCCGACTCGAATCCGTGATGTGCGGAAAGAAATAGCTCGTGCTAAAACCATTATCCGTGAAAGAGAATTGGGAATCGGTTAATTAGGGATCGGATGTATAATCCGTCCGTAATCAGGAAGGAGGCCAACAATGAGCGAAGAACGTAACGCACGTAAAGTGCAAACCGGTAAAGTAGTCAGCGATAAAATGGACAAAACGATTGTTGTTGCTGTAGAAACTTACAAAAAACACAACTTGTACCATAAACGCATTAAGGTTACTAAAAAATTCAAAGCGCATGACGAAGAAAACACTGCGAAAATCGGTGACACGGTGAAAATCATGGAGACTCGTCCGCTTTCGAAAGATAAACGCTGGAGACTTACTGAAATCGTAGAAAAAGCGGTTATCATCTAATGCATCAGCAGCATAGCTGAAAGGAGGAATACTAAATGATTCAACCATTTACACGTTTGACTGTGGCTGACAACTCCGGTGCGAAGGAACTGATGTGTATCCGCGTACTCGGCGGTACGGGACGTCGTACAGCTCAAATCGGTGATCTGATCGTTTGTTCTGTAAAACAAGCAACACCAGGCGGCGTTGTCAAAAAAGGTGATGTAGTTAGAGCGGTTGTCGTTCGTACGAAGCGTTCTGTACGTCGTAAAGACGGTTCCTACATCGGTTTTGATGAAAATGCAGCGGTTGTTGTAAAAGACGACAGAAGCCCGCGTGGAACACGTATTTTCGGACCTGTTGCTCGTGAACTCCGCGAGAAAGACTTCATGAAAATCGTTTCCTTGGCCCCAGAAGTTATCTAAAGCTTAATCTCGTGATGTTAGAAACAGGAGGTGTACGAAATGCCAAGAGTGAAAAAAGTTCTGGAATCCCATAACAATAAACTTCATGTTAAAAAAGAAGATACAGTTATGGTGATCAGCGGTAAAGACAAAGGTAAAAAAGGCCGTGTCATCGCTGCTTATCCTCGTGAGAACCGCGTCCTTGTGGAAGGTGTTAACATGATTAAAAAACACCAGAAGCCTAACCAGCAAAATCCGCAAGGCGGCATTATCGAGAAGGAAGCTCCGATTCACGTTTCCAACGTAATGCACATCGATCCAAAGAGCGGAAAAGTAACCCGTGTAGGTTACAAAGTGTTGGATAACGGAAAGAAAGTGCGCGTTGCTAAACGTTCCGGAGAAATTATCGACTAATTGAACCGAATGAGAAAGGAGGTCTATGATTCATGGCAGCAAGAATGAAAGAACGTTACCTGAACGAAATTGCTCCTGCTTTGATGCAGAAGTTTAACTATACAACGGTAATGCAAGTGCCGAAAATCGAGAAAATCGTTATCAACATGGGTGTGGGCGACGCTGTCCAAAACTCCAAAGTGTTGGATTCCGCAGTAAACGACTTGCAATTGATCGCAGGTCAAAAGCCTGTAATCACTCGTGCTAAAAAATCTATCGCAGGTTTCAAACTGCGTGAGAACATGCCTATCGGTGTGAAAGTAACATTGCGCGGCGAGCGCATGTACTTCTTCCTCGATAAACTGCTCAACGTTACGCTTCCTCGTGTCCGCGACTTCCGCGGTGTATCGAGTAAAGCTTTCGACGGACGTGGTAACTACACACTGGGTCTGAAAGAACAACTGATCTTCCCAGAGATCGAGTATGATAAAGTAGACAAAGTCCGCGGTATGGATATTGTCATCGTAACAACGGCGAAAACAGACGAAGAATCCCGTGAATTGCTCACGCAACTCGGAATGCCTTTCGTAAAATAATGTTGCTATAACGTTTCCGGGTGTCTGGAAAGACTCCCTTTTCTCCGAAATTATTTAGGAGGTGTCAGGCTAAGTGGCAAAAACTTCGATGAAAGTTAAACAACAACGTACACCAAAGTTTAAAGTACGTGCTTATACACGCTGTGAGCGTTGCGGACGTCCACATTCGGTACTGCAGAAGTTCAAAATTTGCAGAATTTGCTTCCGTGAATTAGCTTATAAAGGCCAGATCCCTGGCGTGAAAAAAGCAAGCTGGTAAAAAGTCCTGAACGGGAAGGAGGTTAACTCACAATGACTATGTCTGATCCAATTGCAGATATGCTTACTCGTATTCGTAACGCGAACACAGTTCGTCACGAAACGGTAGAAATGCCTGCTTCGACAATGAAAAAACAAATCGCCGATATCCTGAAGCGTGAAGGTTTCATCCGTGACGCTGAAGTTATCGATGATAACAAACAAGGGATTATCCGTGTTTTCCTGAAATACGGTCAAAATAACGAGCGTGTTATTACTGGTCTGAAAAGAATCAGTAAACCTGGTCTTCGTGTTTACACGAAAAGCAACGAAGTACCTCGTGTACTTGGTGGTCTGGGTATCGCTATTATCTCGACATCCAAAGGTATCATGACGGACAAAGAAGCTCGTCAATCGAAATCCGGCGGAGAAGTCGTCTGCTACGTTTGGTAATATAACGTCACAAGATAGGAGGTGCAACATATGTCTCGTATTGGTCGCAAACCAATTACAGTACCAAGTGGTGTGGACATCACACTGGACAACACCGTTATTACGGTAAAAGGACCAAAAGGATCCTTGACTCGTGAACTTCATAAAGATATGAAGGTAACAGTTGAAAACAACGAAATTACAGTTGTGCGTCCTTCCGATAACAAAACTCACCGTTCTTTGCACGGCACAACGCGTAGCGTTGTAAACAACATGGTGAGTGGTGTTACTGAAGGATTCGCAAAATCTCTGGAGCTGGTTGGGGTCGGATATCGTGCAAGCAAATCCGGAGATAAAATCGTTCTGAACGTTGGCTACTCTCACCCGGTTGAAATTACACCGGAAGCGGGAATCGAATTCGAAGTTCCTTCGAATACGAAAATCATCGTTCGCGGAATCGATAAAGAGCGTGTAGGTGCTTACGCTGCTAAAATCCGTTCCGTTCGTGAACCTGAGCCGTACAAAGGTAAAGGTATTAAATATGAAGGCGAGCGTATCATCCGTAAGGAAGGTAAAGCCGGTAAGAAGAAATAAGATTTTTCTTACCGCCTTTGCGCGGTTTTCGGCTTGCTTGCTTCTTGTGTTTCTAATATACCCCGTGGCTTCCGGTTTGAAGCCAGCGAGGTAACCTGAAAGGAGTGAATCCCTGAGATGATTACGAAAACAGATAAAAACAAGGCACGTCTGAAAAGACACCTGCGTGTTCGTAAGAAAATCCAAGGAACGGCAGCACGTCCTCGTTTGAACGTATTCCGTTCTGGTAAACATATGTATGCTCAAATCATCGATGATGTAGCTGGTGTTACGATCGCTTCCGCGTCTACTGTAGACAAAGAATTGAGCGGCGACATCCAAAATGGCGCATCTGTTGAATCTGCTCGTAAAGTTGGCGAACTCGTTGCTAAACGTGCGAAAGACAAAGGCGTTTCAAACATCGTATTTGACCGTAGCGGTTATCTGTACCATGGTCGTATCGCAGCATTGGCTACAGCGGCTCGTGAAGCAGGACTTGAGTTTTAAGATATTTTTCAAAAGGAGGTTAACGACTTGCGTGTAGATCCGAATACTTTGGAACTGACTGAAAGAGTTGTAAATATTAATCGCGTAGCTAAAGTAGTAAAAGGCGGACGCCGTTTCAGCTTTAGCGCACTGGTTGTAGTCGGCGACGGCAACGGCTGGGTTGGAGCTGGTATCGGTAAAGCGGGCGAAGTACCTGATGCAATTCGCAAAGGTATTGAAGACGCTAAGAAAAACCTTGTACACGTTCCACTCGTAGGAACATCGATTCCTCACTTGGTAACAGGTAAGTTCGGCGCAGGACGCGTTCTGTTGAAACCAGCATCTGAAGGTACTGGTGTTATCGCTGGTGGTCCTGTACGTGCGGTTCTCGAACTTGCTGGTGTAGGTGACATTTTGACAAAATCTCTGGGTTCTTCGAATTCCATGAACATGGTCAATGCGACTTTGGAAGGTTTGTCCCGTTTGAAACGTGCTGAAGACGTGGCAAAACTGCGCGGCAAATCCGTCGAAGAGCTTCTGGGTTAAGGAGGGAATCTCATGGCTAAATTAGAAATTACCCTCGTCCGCAGCTTGATCGGACGTCCGGAGACGCAAAGAACAACTGTGAAAACATTGGGCTTGCGCAAAATCAACAGCAAAGTGGTTCAAAACGACAATCCTGCCATTCGTGGTATGATTAACAAAGTAAGCCACTTGGTAGCTGTTAAAGAAGTAGAAGCTTAAAAAAGGGTTAATCCCACAAATCTTTAAGGAGGTGCAACGAACGATGAAGTTACATGAGCTTTCACCATCTCCTGGATCCCGCAAAGAACGTAAACGTCTTGGTCGCGGTCCAAGTAGTGGTACTGGTAAAACATCAGGTCGCGGTCACAAAGGACAAAACGCTCGTTCCGGCGGTGGTGTTCGTCCGGGCTTCGAAGGTGGACAAAATCCATTGTATCGTCGCTTGCCAAAACGCGGTTTCGTAAACCCAACTCGCAAAGAATATGCAGTTGTGAATACTGAAGACCTGAACAGTTTTGCTGCGGGTACTGAAGTAACTCCAGAATTCTTGATGACGAATGGCGTAGTTAAAAACGCTAAATCCGGAATCAAAATTCTGGGTAACGGTGAAGTCACTGTGAAGTTAACTGTTAAAGCTAACAAGTTTTCTCAATCTGCGGTGGAGAAAATTGAAGCTGCCGGCGGTAAAACCGAGGTGATTTAATGTTCAAGACCCTAAAGAATATCTGGCGGGTTGAAGATCTGCGCAAAAGGGTATTATTTACCCTTTTTGTACTGATCATTTACCGCATCGGATCCTTCGTTCCAGTACCTGGGGTTAATAAAGAGGTTTTCGAAGCGACAAATTCTGCGGGTAAAGAAGTTTTTGGACTTCTCAATACGTTCTCGGGTGGAGCGCTCTTTCAGTTCTCGATATTTGCGCTCGGGATCGTGCCTTACATCACTGCGTCTATCATAGTACAGCTGCTTTCCATGGACGTTATTCCTAAATTAGCGGAGTGGGCAAAGCAGGGTGAACAAGGTAAGAAGAAATCTGCACAACTGACCCGTTATTTAACGGTAGGTCTGGCATTGATTCAAGCGTTTGGTACGTCGATCGGATTCAACCGCTTGTACAATACAGAAATGGTGCCTAACGCAACATTTGCAGATTATATCTTGATCGCAATTGTACTTACGGCCGGTACTTCATTCCTAATGTGGCTTGGTGAGCAGATCACCGAGAAGGGCATAGGAAACGGGATTTCGATTTTGATCTTTGCGGGTATCTTATCAACGGTACCTAATATTATCAAACAAACGATCGAATCCGACTTCATCCAAGCTGATCAACTGTTCATGAACATTCTTAAAGGGGTAATCGTCGCAATTGTTATTGTGCTGATTATCATAGGTGTCATTTACATCCAGCAGGCGATTCGGAAAATTCCTGTACAGTACGCTAAACGTGTCGTAGGTAACAAAATGTACGGTGGACAGAACACACATATCCCGCTGAAGATTAATGCAGCAGGTGTTATCCCTGTCATCTTTGCTTCATCTCTGTTGATGTTCCCATCGATCATCGCAAACTTCTGGGCTGATCGTACATGGGCACAGTGGATCGGAGCCAATCTCACTACTCACAAACCTCTTGGTATGTTACTCTATGTAGTGATGATTTTCGGGTTCACATTCTTCTATACTTTTGTACAGATGAATCCACAGCAGATGGCTGACAACATGAAAAAGAACGGCGGTTACATCCCAGGCATTCGTCCGGGTAAAGCAACCGAGAAATATCTGACCCGTGTCATGACTCGTTTGACAACGGCAGGTGCCATCTTCTTGGCAGTAATTTCCGTTCTGCCTGTAATCTTGGGGGCACTTTCTGGTTTGCCTCAATCAGCGCAAATTGGAGGAACTTCTCTCCTGATCGTTATCGGTGTTGCGCTGGATACGATGAAGCAAATCGAAAGCCAATTGATCAAACGCCACTACAAAGGTTTTATCAATAAATAGGCAATAGGTACCGGTCAAGCTAAGATTTACTTGCCGGCACCTATTGTGCTGTTTGTTGATGTAGGGTAGTCTTGGAGGGAGTGACATAACGTGAACATCCTATTCATGGGCCCTCCGGGGGCAGGAAAAGGAACGCAAGCAGACGTCATTGTGAAAGAGTTCGGTATTCCCCACATTTCAACAGGCGATGCATTTCGTCTCGCGATTAAGCAGGGAACTCCCATTGGCCTGAAAGCCAAGGAATATATGGATCAAGGATTGCTCGTACCAGATGATGTAACCATCGGCATTGTTGAAGAACGTTTGCAGCAGCCTGATTGCAGAGAAGGATTCCTCTTGGATGGATTTCCAAGAACCCTGTCTCAAGCAGAAGCGCTCGATGGCATTCTGGATCGACTGAACTCAGGTCTCGATCATGTAATCAACCTGAAAGTGGACCGCAACAAATTGCTCGCCCGTTTGACGGGGCGTCGCATTTGTAAGAACTGTGGCGCCACATATCATGTCGTGTTCAATCCGCCCAAGCAGGAAGGTATTTGTGATAAATGCGGCGGTGACTTGTACCAGCGCTCTGATGATAATGAAGAGAGCGTAGGCACACGTCTCGACGAATATATCAACAAAACAGCACCACTCCTCACATTTTATGAGAACAAAGGCCTTCTTCGTCAAATGGACGGAGAGCAGGATATCGATCAAGTTTCTCATGAAATCGTGTCCCTGCTGCGAGGTTAATTGAATGATCATTGGTAAGTCCGAAACGGAACTGGGCTTGATGAGGGAAGCAGGGAGAATTGTTGCGGAAACGCATCGTCTCTTGGCAGAGCATATCGCTCCCGGTATTACGACTGGAGAACTTGACCATATGGCCGATCAATACATTCGCAGTCAAGGAGCTGTGCCGTCTTTCAAAGGTTATAACGGTTTCCCTGCCAGTGTGTGCGCTTCAGTGAATGAAGAGTTGGTGCATGGATTTCCCGGCAAACGAAAGTTGAACGAGGGCGATATCGTTACGTTTGACATTGGCGCGCAGTACCAGGGTTATCACGGAGATTCCGCCTGGACTTATCCAGTCGGCCGTATTTCCGAAGAAGCCCGTCGTCTTCTGGACGTTACCGAGGCTTCGTTATACGCAGGTCTGGCGCTGGTTAAACCGGACGTTCGCTTGTTTACAATATCTCATGCGATTCAGAAATATATTGAAGATGAAGGGTTCTCGGTAGTACGTGAATATGTCGGTCACGGTATAGGAGCGGATCTGCACGAAGAACCACAGATTCCGAACTATGGTCTTCCTGATCGGGGACCACGGCTTAAAGCGGGCATGGTGCTGGCCATAGAGCCGATGGTTAACGCAGGTAGACGGTATGTGAAAACGTTGGAAGATAACTGGACTGTCGTCACTGTTGATGGATCGTTATGCGCCCACTTTGAACACACCGTAGCAGTTACACATGAAGGCATGGAAATTTTCACAAAACTGAATGCGTAGGTGATAAGGCATGAACAATCAGTCTAATCCGCAGCTCGGTCAACTTGTGAAGATCCGTAAAGGCCGCAATGCGGACCAAGCCGCAGTAATTGTTGCTATAGCGGACAGTAAGTTCGTATATATTGCGGATGGGGACAAACGTAAGTTTGATCAACCCAAGAAGAAGAATATTCTTCATCTTGAACTCCAGCCGATGATTAGCAGCGAGGTTGTAAACAGTTTAAACGAGAGTGGTCGGGTTACAAACGGAAAGCTCCGCTATGCGGTTCATTCGTTTCTGGAATCCACCAACATTCAAGCTGAAGAGAAAGGAGACTGACTAATGGCCAAGGAAGATGTCATTGAAGTGGAAGGTACGGTTCTCGAGCCGCTACCGAATGCAACGTTCAAGGTTGAGCTTGAGAACGGTCATCAAATTCTCGCTCACGTTTCCGGCAAGTTGCGGATGCACTTTATTCGTATCCTGACTGGAGACAAAGTAGTTGTTCAGTTATCACCTTATGATTTGACAAAAGGTCGTATAACTTACCGTAAATAGTAGTAGACAGTTGCAATGAACTGTGAAGCTTATGAAGCGGGTTTTGCCCGGCAAAACTTGCGAAAGCTTCGAAGCCGGTTTTACAATGGTAAAACAAGGTCAATGCTTACGAAGAGGGTTTTGCTAAGCAAAACTTTGAGGAGGTAATTCACATGAAGGTAAGACCTTCGGTCAAGCCGATTTGCGAAAAATGCAAAGTCATTCGCCGCAAAGGGAATGTTATGGTTATCTGTGAAAATCCGAAACACAAACAAAAACAAGGTTAAAGAAGGGGGTGTAGCGTAAAATGGCACGTATAGCTGGTGTGGATTTGCCACGTGATAAGCGCGTTGAGATCGCCTTGACTTATATTTTCGGAATCGGTAAAACGACTTCCCAGAAAATTCTGAGCACAACAGGCATCAATCGGGACACTCGTGTCCGTGATTTGACGGAAGATGAAGTCAGCAAATTGCGTGAAAGTATCGACAAAGAGGTCAAAGTAGAAGGTGACCTGCGTCGTGAAATCTCTTTGAATATTAAACGTTTGACGGAGATCGGTTGTTACCGTGGAGTTCGTCATCGTCGTGGTCTGCCTGTTCGTGGACAACGTACGAAAACGAATGCTCGTACTCGTAAAGGTCCTCGTCGTACTGTAGCGAACAAGAAGAAATAATAAGGGGGGATAAGAGAAAATGGCTAAACCGAAAAAAGTCGTACGTACTAAACGTCGTGACCGTAAAAATATTGAATCTGGCGTGGCACATATCCGCTCCACGTTCAATAACACTATCGTTACCATTACGGACCCTCACGGAAACGCAATTTCGTGGGCAAGCTCCGGCGGCCTCGGATTCAGAGGTTCCCGTAAATCGACTCCGTTTGCTGCACAAATGGCTGCTGAGACTGCTGCCAAAGCTGCAATGGAACATGGGATGAAAGCCGTTGAGGTTATGGTTAAAGGACCAGGCGCAGGCCGTGAAGCAGCGATCCGCTCTTTGCAAGCTGCTGGTCTTGAAGTTAACCTGATCAAAGACGTAACTCCAGTCCCGCATAACGGATGCCGTCCTCCAAAACGTCGTCGTGTCTAATGAGATTTGCCCCTGCGTGTGGTATATTTCCGGCACAATCTGCTAATAATGGTTGTTTAGGCATACTACTACATGTTTTCGCAAGAGAAGGTAAATGTTTCATAGAGGACCGACGTTTTGAAGGAGGGGTATTGCAGTGATTGAAATCGAAAAGCCGAAAATTGAGACGGTAGACGTCAACGATGATGGCACCTATGGGAAATTCGTAGTAGAACCGCTGGAGCGCGGATACGGTACGACGCTTGGAAACTCGCTTCGCCGAATCTTGCTCTCGTCACTGCCGGGTGCGGCAGTGTCTTCGGTTCAAATCGATGGCGTTCTGCATGAATTTGCTACAGTTCCTGGCGTAATGGAAGATGTTACGGAGGTCATTCTTAACCTGAAAGCTTTGTCGCTTAAAATTCATTCTGATGAGGAGAAAGTGCTCGAGATTGATGCTGAAGGCGAGGGAGCAATTACGGCTGGAGATATCCGTGCTGACTCCGATGTGGAAATCCTTAACCCGGATTTGCACATTGCTACGCTCGGACCAGGTTCGAGACTTCACATGCGTATTTTTGCCAATCGCGGTCGCGGCTACGTCCAGGCAGATCGGAATAAACGCGATGACCAGCCGATCGGCGTCATCCCAGTCGATTCCATCTTCACCCCGATCAGCCGCGTTAACTACGCTGTGGAAAATACGCGTGTCGGCCAAGTAACCAACTATGACAAGCTCACGTTGGAAGTTTGGACTGACGGAAGTATTCGTCCTGAAGAGGCTGTAAGCCTTGGCGCTAAAATTTTGACCGAGCATCTGATGCTCTTCGTGGGTCTTACAGACGAAGCGAAGGATGCAGAGATTATGGTCGAAAAAGAAGAAGACAAAAAAGAAAAAGTACTCGAAATGACGATCGAAGAGCTGGATCTCTCTGTTCGTTCCTACAACTGCCTCAAACGTGCTGGTATTAATACCGTACAAGAGCTGACTACGAAAACAGAAGAAGACATGATGAAAGTCCGTAACCTCGGACGCAAGTCTTTGGAAGAAGTTCAAGAGAAGCTTGAGGAACTTGGTTTGGGACTCCGTACAGAAGAATAGACAGCCGAGTGCTTGAAGTGAAGGAGGGAAAACAATGGCATACCAAAAGTTGGGCCGTAATTCCAGCGCACGTAAAGCTTTGTTCCGTGACCTGGTAACCGACCTGTTCTTATACGAACGCATTCAGACAACTGAAGCGAAAGCAAAAGAGGTTCGCTCTATTGCTGAAAAACTAATCACTAAAGCGAAAAAGGGAGATCTTCATGCCCGTCGCCAAGTGGCAGCTTATGTTCGCCGCGAAACAATCGATGGTGAGCAAGATGCAATCCAAAAACTGTTTAGTGAATTGTCCGGTCGTTACGCTGAGCGTCCAGGTGGATACACTCGTATCCTGAAACTGGGGCCTCGTCGTGGTGACGCTGCGCCTATGGTTTACTTGGAACTGGTTGACCGCGCGTAGAACAGATGAGATGAGGAAAGGGGACAGAATCGTTGATTCTGGTTAAACCCTTTTTTTCTCTTCATTTCGGATTTCGTGCTGTAATAGAAGCTCCGAAAGGGGCTTCTTTTGCTGTTCGGGATAGGCACATGTATAGTATGGAACAAAGGTGTGGTATTGATGCGCAACTTGTGTATGACGTTAACTTATGATGGCACTGCCTATTACGGCTTTCAGGTTCAACCGGGAGGGAATACCATTCAGGACCATCTTGAAGTTGCGATTCGTGCTTTAACCGGTGAGAAGGTTAAAATTACGGGTTCAGGCAGAACGGATGCAGGCGTTCACGCACGCAGACAGATCTTCAACTTCCCTACGAAATCCCAGATCCCGATTGAACGATGGTGTATTGCGCTTAACTCTAGATTACCATCCGATATTATCGTTATTGATGCGGTTGAAGTACCAAACGATTTTCATTCTCGCTATGCTGCGAAAAAGAAAACGTATCGGTATACCGTCAATGCGAATCAATTCCCGGATGTATTCAACCGGAGGCTGCAATATCATCACCATGCCAAGCTGGACATTGCGGCAATGCAGGAGGGGCTCCGTCATTTTATTGGTACGTATGATTTCACCTCCTTTGCTTCACGCAAGTCTCAGAAAGACAATCATGTACGTTCGGTATACGAAGCATGGATAGAAGTGGACCGTTCAATGTGTAGGGACCATCCGCGCGATCAGGGTGTCATTCACATCTATGTGAGTGGTAACGGCTTTTTGCAGCATATGGTTCGTATTATTGTGGGTACACTGCTGGAGATCGGAGAGGGCAAACGGAAAGCCTCTGATGTACCGAAAATGATTGCTGCTTGTAATCGATCTGCTGCAGGACCTACTGCGGTTAGCTGCGGTTTAATGCTCTGGGACCTTGAATACAAAAAAGATTAAATTTGCGAAGTGAAATGCTTAATTAACACTTGCGATTTAAGCTCTTATCATGTAATATAAAAGTTGTGTTTTCTTAATGGCTTTCCCACAGCCCCAATTAAGAGGGTCACAACGAAAGAACTATCCATCAACACCTAAAGTTATCACTTAATGAATGAAGATAAATGAATATAATGATGTTGAACATTTTAAGGAGGAACTTTTCATGCGTACCACGTACATGGCGAAGCCTAACGAAGTTGAGCGCCAATGGCACATCATTGATGCCGAAGGCAAAACGCTCGGACGTTTGGCGAGCGAAGCAGCTGCTTTGATCCGCGGCAAACATAAGCCACAATTCACTCCACATGTGGACACTGGCGATTTCGTTGTTATCATCAATGCAGAGAAAATTGTATTGACTGGTAAAAAAATGCAAGGTAAAAAATACTACCGTCACTCGATGCACCCAGGTGGTTTGAAAGTAACTACTGCTGAAGAGATGGTTAAAAACAAACCGGAACGTATGTTGGAATTGGCTGTTCGCGGTATGCTTCCTAAAACTCGCATGGGCGAGAAAATGAAGTTGAGACTTAAAGCGTACAGAGGCACTGAGCATCCACATGCAGCACAAAAACCAGAAGTTTATGAACTTCGCGGTTAATTAAAAGGAGGACAGTTTCATGGCACAAGTACAATACTATGGGACAGGTCGTCGTAAACATTCGGTAGCTCGTGTTCGCCTTGTACCGGGTGAAGGACGCATTGTCATCAATAAACGTGATATTAATGAATACTTCGGTTTGGAAACACTCAAACTGATCGTAAAACAACCACTGAACCTGACAGAAACACTCAGCAACTATGATGTTCTTGTTATCGCTCATGGTGGCGGAATCTCCGGTCAAGCCGGCGCTATCCGTCATGGTATCTCCCGCGCTCTGTTGAAAGCAGATCCGGAATACCGTGCTTCCCTGAAAAAAGCAGGATTCCTGACTCGTGACCCACGGATGAAAGAGCGTAAAAAATACGGTCTCAAAGCCGCACGTCGCGCACCTCAGTTCTCCAAACGTTAATATGCATTACAAGCCTTTGGCCTCGGTCAAAGGCTTTTTTGTATGCTACAGACCAATAGGTATATTAAATGCTCTTTACTCCAGCTGATGCACCAAAGTAGATTCAAGTTCCTCTGTAACGGTTAAAGTTTCTTCCTCCAGCTAACACTTCAGCAAATGAAACCCTCCTATAGCGACTAATCAAATTTGAAGGTTAGAACTTCATAATGGTTGTAATCATTCATTTTTCATTCTCAATTTTCATCAGTTTTTCTTATGGTTTTGATAAAGGTCCCTTACAATTGAAGAATAGGATTACCGCATTTATCTCATTATAAAATCCTTCTCGTTCTTCTATATTCCTTCGAATCTATAGATTTGTTCTATACTTCGTTTTATCAAATTGGCACCATAAACCCAGCAGTGGCAAAGGATTTCAATGACGACGAGATGAGGATAAGGTAAAAATCGATGATGCTACACATGGATGCTTTTATCCACAAATCGAATAAATGCATAATTAACACCAAATTATATTCAAAACGAACAACAAAAAAAGGGCTTAAACTGATGTATTTTACCATATGGCAGGCATTGACATCCCCCATGAAAGATTTATACTATACATAATTCATATTAGATTAGTCGGCTTTAGTGATTGTTGAAATGCAGAATGGGGGAAATGCAGACATGAACTTGTTGGAGAAAGAAGAACTTGCACGGACGAAAGCTGAAGAGTTGGAAAACGCAAGTCCAGAGGATATTATTCGTTATGCTATTGAGACGTTTCCAAATATCACTTTTGCATGCAGCTTTGGTGCGGAGGATGTTGTACTTGTAGATATGCTTCAGAAGATCAGCCCATCCACGGATATTTTTTATCTGGATACCGATTTTCATTTTAAGGAGACATACGAGACCCGTGACAAAATGAAGGAGAAATACAATCTTGATTTTGTACGTGTGGCTCCGAAAATTACTCCTGAAGAGCAGGCAGCTCAACATGGAGAACAATTGTGGAAGTCGGATCCAAATGCTTGTTGTAATATCCGGAAGGTTGAGCCGCTGACACGTATTCTATCCCAATACGATGCATGGATTACTGGTATTCGGAGAGATCAAGCACCGACGCGTGCAAATTCCAAGAAGGTCGAATATGATGCTAAGTTTGGACTTATGAAGTTCAACCCGATCGCACACTGGACTACAGAGGATGTATGGAATTATATTCGTGCCAATAATGTCGTGTACAATCCGCTGCATGATCAGAATTACCCGAGTATCGGTTGCGAGTATTGCACACGTCAGGTTATGCCAGGAGAAGATCCACGTGCGGGACGCTGGTCTGGAAATGACAAAACGGAATGTGGTCTTCATAAATAATTTAGTCAGAGTAAGTGATGGATTTAATAATGCAGTGAATTCATTCTCGATGATATAAAAAATGGTGAAACAGGGAGCTGACAAGATGACTTCGATTCTGCCTCATGGAGGTACGCTGATTCAGCGTGTCGTACAAGGAGAAGAACGGGAACGATTATTACGAGAGAGTGAGAAACTGTCCTCTTTACGTATTAACAGCTGGACAATTTCGGATTTGGATCTCATTGGTGTGGGTGCATTCTCACCGCTTCAGGGTTTCATGAATGAAGAAGACTATCTTTCGGTTATATCTCGTATGCGTCTTGCTGACGGAACAGTCTGGAGTATACCCATTACCCTGGCTGTAGATGAGCAGCAGGCTGCCTCACTCCAGATCGGTGAGACTGTGACACTTATTGGCGATGATGATGGAATAACCTATGGATTGCTGGAAGTAAAGAGCTTATACAAAGTAGATCAGGGTGAAGAAGCACGTCGTGTGTTCAAGACGGATGATCCGGAGCACCCGGGTGTGAAGAAACTGTTGGAACGACCTGCAACGTATGTAGGAGGTCCAATTCAAGTGCTGAATCGCCCCAAACCGGTCAAGTTTGAACAGTTCTATTATGATCCTGCTGAGACACGGAAAACGTTCCAGGATAAGGGCTGGAAGACAGTTGTCGGTTTTCAGACGCGTAATCCGGTCCATCGTGCCCATGAGTACATTCAGAAGAGTGCAATGGAGATTGTGGACGCGCTATTCTTAAACCCGCTTGTAGGCGAAACGAAGTCTGATGACGTGCCTGCCGATGTACGAATGAAGAGTTATCTGGTTTTGTTGGAGAACTATTATCCGGCTGATCGTGCGTTCCTGGGCGTATTCCCAGCGGCTATGCGGTATGCTGGTCCAAGAGAGGCTATTTTCCACGCGATGGTACGTAAAAATTATGGTTGTACTCACTTTATAGTAGGTCGCGACCATGCAGGTGTGGGTGATTACTATGGAACGTATGAAGCACAGGAGATCTTTACTAACTTCACACCGGAAGAACTTGGTATCACGCCCTTGTTCTTCGAACATAGTTTTTTCTGCACCAAATGTGGCAACATGGCATCAAGCAAAACCTGCCCGCATGATAAAGAACACCACATGGCTCTGTCTGGCACGAAAGTACGTGGCTTGCTACGAGATGGCCAATGCCCTCCACCTGAATTTACGCGCCCTGAGGTAGCTGAGGTGCTGATTGAAGGAATGGCAGAGCAAGTCCGCTCCTAACGGTATATTTGTCCATCTTGTCCCATATAGATGATTAGAGTCATTTATAGGGACGAGGTGGTTTTTTTATGCGTAAAAATATGGGGAAGCACTTTGTAATCTGGATTAGGTTACGCACCATGAAAAGGGTCATGTTAAGCCTTTGTTTGCTTGCCATGTTTGTGGCAGTGGTGACGTATGAGTTGCCCTCCTCCAAAACGTCCGGTTACTGGGGGCTGCCATTAGCAGGTAAAGTCATAGCCATTGATGCAGGACATGGTGGGCCAGATGGGGGAGCAGTGAGTAAGCAGGGAGTCATTGAGAAAGATATCAATTTATCCATTGCGCTGTACGTACGAGATTATCTGCAGCAAGCAGGGGCTTTGGTTGTGATGACCCGAGAAATAGACACCGATCTGGCTGCTACAGATACCAAGGGTTATTCCAAACGCAAGACGGAAGACCTAAAACAAAGAGTAAGAAGAATCGAGGATAAGCAGGCAGATCTCTTTATTAGCATTCATATGAATAGTGTTCCTTCGAATCGCTGGAGTGGCGCTCAAGTTTTCTATACACCCAATCATCCCGATAATGAAGGATTAGCCAACCTGCTCCAGCAGGAAATGATTCGTAATTTGGAAAATACAGATCGAATCGCGAAAACGGTAAATACCGTTTATTTGCTCCAGGCGTTAAAAATTCCCTCAGCACTTGTGGAGGTAGGTTTCCTTTCTCACCCGGAAGAGGCGCGTTTGCTTGCTGATGAGACCTATCAGCGCAAAGTGGCTGCATCCATCTATAACGGAATTCTCCGTTATTCGTCAGGAGAACGTCCTAAAAGTTAGTCATAACGAGAAAGGTAATGATATAATTGGATTAGCATACCTAATTACATGCCAATAGATAAAGCTGAGGTGCTGTCTGATGTTATCAAAAGAACAGATACTTGAACTATTGCAGCCATTGCAGGAACCGCAATTGGGCGTAAGTTTGACTGAACTGCAGTGGGTCCGTGATGTCATGGTTAAAGAAAATCATGTTGCTCTTACTATGGTGACGCTGGAGAACCGCACAGAGGATACAACTGCTCTAAGCGATGCCGCGCGCAACCTGTTGTCCCAACACGGAGTGAATGATGTACATATTCGTCTGCGTGCAGCGTCAGAGCATGAGCGTGAGAGCCTGAATATAGGACAAGCGGATCATGAAGACGATCAGGACGAAGTGCTTGTCAAAGGCCATGCAGCAGGGTTGGACGGACATGAGTTGTTAAGTCCTGAATCCGGCGTACGTTTTATTGCTGTTGCTAGCGGTAAGGGAGGCGTCGGCAAATCGACGGTAACCGTTAATTTGGCTGCGGCTTTGGCACGACAAGGCAAGAAGGTTGGCTTGATTGATGCAGATATATATGGCTTCAGTGTACCTGACATGATGGGCATTGAGGAATATCCAGTCGTTGAGGACGGGGTTATCCAACCTGTTGAGCGTTTCGGTGTAAAAGTGATGTCGATGGGATTCTTTATTCGGGAGAATAACCCGGTGATCTGGCGTGGACCTATGTTGGGGCGGATGTTGCGCCAATTCTTTACCGATGTAAATTGGGGAGAGTTGGATTATATGCTGCTTGATCTGCCTCCGGGCACGGGGGACGTCGCACTAGACGTACATCAGATGCTGCCACACAGCAAAGAAATCATCGTTACAACCCCGCATGCAACCGCTGCTTTTGTAGCTGCACGCGCAGGTGCCATGGCCATTCAGACGGAACATGAGCTGCTTGGTGTCGTAGAGAACATGGCTTATTATGAATGCAGCAAATGCGGAGAGAAAGATTATGTATTTGGCCGGGGCGGCGGTGGTACTCTTGCCGAGAGTCTTCATACAGAGCTGCTTGCGCAGATTCCACTTGGAGCGCCGGATAATCATATTTCGGAGCCGGATTTTTCCCCATCCGTGTATAAGGCAGATTCAAGCATCGGTGCGATCTATGACGAGGTTGCTCGGTCTGTTGATGCCAAGTTTTGAATTTTCTAATGACGTAAAATATAAAAAGGCCCTCATCCATGGATGCGGGCTTTTTTTCAACATGTGATTGCTTTTAATTTTAAAATCTCATCGTTTTTACGATCCTCCATTACTTCCATTGCCACCACTGTTACCATCACTGCTACTGTCACTACTGCCGCTTCCGCCATCTCCACTGTCGTCTTTGCTTTTGCCGTCCTGTTTGCCGCCTTGTTCTGTTTTGGGTTGCAGCTCATCCTGGACTACCTTCTTAAGCAAAGTCAGTACTTCCATCCGGAATAAAGGATTTTGCATGACTTCCTGCATAACGGTCATCGTTTGTTTACGATATTCTGGCGTTTTGGTCATATCCATGAACATCTTGGATACTTCAGGAGACTTCATGACATCCCCAATGGATTTTTGATATGTTGGATCTTTAATTAACTGCATATGCAGTTGCTTGCTTTGGGAGTTAATTACTTTGGCGAATTCACCTGCAAACTGTGGATCCGTCATAATTTTCTCGAATTCCTTCTGGTATTCAGGGGCCGTGATGGTATCTTTTACAGCTATACGTATTTGTTCTGAAGATTGCATAGGCATTAACATTTTCATACCCACTGTCCCAGTTCCACCGCCAGAAGCTCCACTTTGGCCAGAAGCGCCTCCTTCACCACCACCAGAAGAACTTTGTCCGGTGAGAGCTTCCTCGACCGCCTTTTTGCCTTCATCACTTTTGAGAATATCCACGACCATCGTTTTCATCTCTTTATAACCGCCCTGAGGAGGCGAATAATTCTGATCTGAGCCACAGCCGGCGAGCATGACGGATAGTCCAAGTACGACACAGCATAACTGCCACAAAGGCCGTTTCATGTGCACAACCCCTCCTTGATTAGATACTGGATGTAGTATGTGATGGGAAACCGCTAAATATGTTGAATGATGATGGTTTTTTGCTGTGAAGGTTGGTAAAATAAACTCTCGGGGGTGGAAAACATTTGAATTTACGTAAATGGTTTTTCCTATTTTGGTCAGCTTTGCTGATTGGGGCTGCGGGATCATTAGTGACGGGTCTAATTATGATGTTGGTTAATGGAGAAAAAACGAATGGAATGACCGATTTTTTAATTTATCTTCTGATCTTGTTTGGTTCAGGTATTATGATTAGCGTGTATTCGCAAATGGGTTTTTTCGCATACTTGATATTGAACTATATGGGCAAAGGTGTATTTTCGAAACGCAGTTGGCAAATTGTACAGATCGTTTTAACCGTTTTGGCGCTGCTTGATGTCATGTTTTTACGTTTGTTTGTAGGTGGGGAACGAGAACGGTTATCCGATATTGTGCTTGGAATCATTATTTTGGCAGCTGGAATTGTTACCGCTTACGTAAAGGTGAAACAGACACATATTTCAGCGCTGGTGCCTACACTCTTTTTCATGGTGGCTGTTACCGTGGTGGAGACGATCGGTGTGTTGCGAATTGATGTGAATGCGGCTACCATCTTTATTGTGGTTCCTCTGTTAATCTGTAATGCATACCAAATGCTGATATTGCACAGGCTGGTAGATGGATCCATGGAGCAGCGGGTGAGTGGAAAGACCGAGCGGGTACAAGAAAGCCATGCGTAGCGATTATCTTACAAAAAAACGCCAAAAAGAGCTAACCTGGTTAGCTCTTTTCATTTATGGCGCTACAGCGCCTTTTACAGGGGAATGTTCCAGAGTTACAATACAGTTTGCCAACAATACTGATTTATCTAACGTTTACTGTACACTGGCTTGGTCGCGAACTTCCGTACCTTTGACACTTGAATGGTTAAGCAGCTCGGAAACCGTTACGAATTCATACCCTTGATTTTTTAACTTATCGATAATAACTGGCAGTGCTTCATGCGTTTGTTTCGAGGAATCACTGGCGTGCAGCAGCACGATGTCACCCGGATGTGCCTTGCTGACTACACGATCAACAATGGTCTGTACACCAGGGTTCTTCCAATCCTGCGAATCGGTGTCCCATTGGACAACCTGATAATTCAGACTTCTGGCAACCTGGAGAACACGCTTGTCAAAGTCGCCATTAGGCAGACGCAGCAATTTCGGTTCTTTTCCCGTTAAATCGGTTAAGATGCTATGAGCTGTTGAGATTTCCTTGCGGATCTCCTCTTCAGTCAGACTGCTGTAATTATCATGCTTGTGACCATGGCTGCCAATTTCGTATCCTGCGTCTCTGATGGCTGTTACAATCTCTGGGTGTGTCTTACTCCAGGGGGAGGACAAGAAGAACGTTGCCTTCTGAACTTTATTATCTTGGAGGACCTTCAGAATAGGCTCTGTCCTTTTATCTCCCCAGCTAATGTCAAAGGTGAGTGCAATAACCTTCTTCTCGGTTGGAACACTGTACACGGCGGATGGTGCATCCTCCGAGAATACAGAAATATTGCCGCTCTCCAGATAAATAATCCCGATAGCAAAGACGGCAGCAACCAGCACAATCAGGAAACGTTTGATCTTTTTGCCGCTAAATACATAGAACGAGTTCATTTCAATAAGCGCCCCTCTCCCATAAGAAATGCTTGTTTACTCTCCAATGTATGCTCGTACCTCTCAGTTATTCGTATCAGACGTTTGTTTGTCCAACATCTTGATTTCACAGGAGGATATCATGTTAAAATTCAGTACATTTCTTAGAGCTTTAGGTTCCATTCGTGGTGCATTAATCTGGTCGATCGTATTGTTTGTTGTAGGAATAGGCACGGGATGGGTGAGTACAGGACCACTTGAGGACATATTGTTGAATCAAATTGGGGGACTAAGAAAGGTTAGTGAACGGCTGGAGCAGGGGAATAATGTGCAATGGAACTTCTTCCTCTTTATCTTTTTCAATAATGCGATTAAAAGTGTACTCGTGATCTATGCCGGTATCTTCTTTGGCATTCTGCCTGTCGTTTTCCTGTTGATTAACGGGATGGTTATTGGTTTTCTGGTACACACCACAATGAACTATGGGGCCAGCTTCTTTGATATTGTTGTAAAAGGACTTCTTCCACATGGCATTATTGAAATTCCGGTAATTATTATCGCTTGTGCATTCGGTCTAAGGTTTGGTGGGGTGGTTCTCAAAAGTCTTGTTCAATTAGGCGGGGAGAAACGAAATATGATTGGAAGCCAGTGGAGTGCCTTTATGCGCACCACGGTAACTGCATCCTTCTGGATTGTTATTTTGCTTTTTGTTGCAGCGATTATCGAAAGTACACTTACCTACAGCCTGGTGCGAGGATAAATTTGTATGGGATGACATTCATAAATTTTCAGAAAGTTGACCATAACAATAAAACGGGTTTCAGTAGCAAGCACAAAAAGGACAAACAAAGATGATCCTAGGTTTGCTACTAAAACCGGCGCTGTCCGATAGATAGCCTGAATTAAAGGGGCTCGAATATGACATACACTGGGACACGCCATTATCCATATGCAGAAAAAGGAGAACTCTAATGCTGGGTATGCTGTTTAACGAGAAGGAATGCAAGGAACTGGATTATGTATTGCGCAAAGAGCTTGATGAAATGTTGTTCGACTTAAGTGACAACCGTCTCGATCAAGAAATTAAATACGCCATAGCGAGTCGCTACAAGACTGTGTTCCGTATGTATGCACGCTTTGCGCCACCCAAAGAGCTATCCAAATATGCTAGAGGCGGTAAATTAAAAAAATCCAAGCCATAACGATGTGGTCGGTGGGATACTGAAGTTCACCAATATAAGAGAGGTGCGGCCCGTAAAGCCAAAGCTGTACCTCAGACACCATGGATCAAAGAATCGGTAGCATAGGCGGCTTTGAAAAGGGATATGAAACAATTTGTCGAAAAAGGGTTGACCTTTTTTGTTCAATATGATAAATTAATTTTCGTTCCTTTTTTAAGGAAAAGTTAACCGAAACAAGCGCTGGAATAAAGCGATGAAAATTAAATCAAAAAAAGTGCTTGCAAAGTAAACTTAAACATGATATATTATAAAAGTCGCCGCTGAAAATACGGTGACGCGAAAAATCGAAACAAATTGAATGTTTGATCTTTGAAAACTGAACAACGAGTGAGTAACGATCTTGCTTGCGAGATCGACGCTGAGAAATCGGTACACGTCTTCGGGCTGTATGATTTGGAAGCAAAATAAATGAGATTTTTAATCTCGTCAGTTTCAAAATGAGCTTATCGCTCTTTTCAATACTTTATTGGAG
>NZ_JBHVMZ010000019.1:0-54529 GCF_042796655.1 Paenibacillus sp. NPDC057886
TCAAACTCTCCAATAAAGTATTGAAAAGAGCGATAAGCTCATTTTGAAACTGACGAGATTAAAAATCTCATTTATTTTGCTTCGAAATCATACAGTCCGAAGACTCGTACCGATTTCTCAGCGTCGATCTTGCAAGCAAGATCGTTACTCACTCGTTGTTCAGTTTTCAAAGATCAAACTTGATAATTTCCTTGCTTTTTCGTCACCATTTTCTCTCAGCGGCGACTTTTATAATATACCATGCTTCGTTTGTTTCAGTCAAGCTTTTTTTTGAAATTCTTTTTTTAAGTTCTCATCGAACCAATCATTTCGTCAAAAGCATTAACCAAGCAAGCAAAGCAACGAGATATAATGTACCATATAAACATCGCAGGAGTCAACTACCCAAACAAAGAAATTTTCAAACCTAATAATAAACCAACACCCGGCAATCCCAGAATGCTTACAGTACCTATTGTAGCAGGGTTCAGTGGTATGTAAGCTCCTGTGATCCACCCTGAATAATTAACAACATATATCCCCACTGCAGCCAGTACCAGATGAATTCCGAATGATGTAAAAAAGGATAGCCCAATCCGTTTTCTAAACAAGATGATTATCAGCCCTAGTAATGACACAACAAGTACACTGCCTAAAATAAGACTCTTCATACTTAGCACCCCCATAATTGAATGTCAAACCTTCAACTACATGCCCATCCCCCGATCACCTATAACCGCCTTTTTAATCCCTACACGTTTAGCCCGCTTCAGATGAATCTGATATTTACGCTCCGCGGCCTCCAGCACATAGATCGCATAATCGATCTCATCCTGCCCCTGCGCCTCTTCAAACTGTCTTACAGCCCTTTCCCACTCTGCCTTGGCTTTCTGAATATCTGAATAGATCTGGTCCTCTTCCATCTCCTTTAGCATTCTTTCACGCTTCTCCACCGATCTTCCTACATTTCGCCATGTAAACATAAGCCCTCCCCCTCCTGATCAGCACGCATATTCTCATACATATCAGGGAAAGGACAAACTTAGAACTGAGCTAAATAATTTAATGAACAGTTAATTTGATCTCAACGCAATTCTATGGATTAATATCCATACATCAGCAGAAGTGAAGACTTCACATTTGGCCAATGTTAAAAACGAGTATTAAAACAAAAAAAGAGAGCCAAATAGGCTCTCTAATTAATCCAAACTCATCTATTCTATTCTTTTTTTCAGGAAATCGAACATTATATGCGCATGCTCTCATCAAGAAACACGCATAACTATCTCATTTCCCTGCGCCCTTCCAGCGCCTTGGAAAGAGTCACTTCATCCGCATACTCCAGGTCGCCCCCAACAGGCAATCCATGGGCAATCCGAGTCACTGAGATCTCAAACGGACGGACCAGACGGGATATATACATCGCCGTGGCCTCTCCTTCGATATTCGGGTTTGTAGCCAGAATCAGTTCCTTAACTCGCTCATCGCTTAAACGGGTCAAAAGTTCCTTCAGACGGATATCATCCGGACCTATTCCCTCCATAGGAGAGATTGCACCCTGCAGCACATGATAGTATCCGTCAAATTCCTTGGTACGCTCCATAGCCACCAAATCTTTGGAATCCTGGACTACACAGATTACCGAGACATCCCTGGATTTATCCTGACAGATCCGACACGGGTCAGTATCCGTAATATTACAACACACCGAACAGTAATGAAGATTCCGCTTCACACTGACGAGTGCTTTGGCAAAATCAATAACGTCATCTTCCTTCATGTTAAGCACATGAAAAGCTAGTCGCGCTGCAGTCTTGGGGCCAACACCTGGCAAACGGGTGAAGGCGTCAATCAGCTTCGCTATCGGTTCGGGATAATACAATCGATTGCGTCTCCTTTGATAGGATCAATTTAAATTAAAATAATCCCGGAATTTTCATGCCGCCTGTGAATTTACCCATATCCTGGTTCGCAATTTCATCAGCTTTGGTCATTGCGTCATTGACTGCTGTCATAACCAGATCCTGCAGCATTTCTACATCTTCTGGATCAACCGCTTCTGGCTTGATGGTGATAGCCAGCAATTTCTTATGTCCGTTAACTTCAGCAGTTACAACGCCGCCACCGGAAGTACCTTGGACTGTTTTGTCCGCCAGCTCCTCCTGTGCCTTCAGCATTTGCTCCTGCATTTTCTTCACTTGTTTCATCATTTGGTTCATGTTGTTCATGATTATTCATCTCCTTTGGTATAATTATCGCGCCAGGCGCATGTATATCTATTCTTTGATCACTACAAGGTCCTCACCAAAGAGCTGGATGGCTTCATCAATCCAAGGCTGCTTGTTGCCTGAACCGCCGTCTTCATGCTCAGGTTCAAGCTTAAAGTCCTCCTTTGGCGTTTCAGTAGCTCCTTCCATCGCTCCAGTCCAATCTTTGAGCATCATCGTCACAAGACGCGCTGAACGTCCAAGCTGTTCAGACAGCACCCGTTCAATCACTTCACGATTAGCCTGCTTCTCCGTAGTTTCACGGTGGATGTTGTTCTTAAACGCCACCAGAACATTGTCTTCCAGCAGCGATACCGGTTCACCATCCATAAACCAGGCGTGAACGGTTACTTTCTCTTCTTTTACACGCTGCAGGATCTGCCCCCACTTCTTGCTGACCTCCACAAACTCAGGAGATCCCTTACGCGCAACATACTGATCGAGCTGTGCAGGCAGCTTCGCTGGCGAATTGCCTCTCGACACCGGAGCTCTTGTTGCTGGACGTGAAGGAGCACTTGATGCAGCCTCTCCCCCAGACAAACCACCCTTAAGCGCACGATCCAGCTTTTTCTCCAGTTCAGCAAGCTGTTGCTTCAATCGGTTGATCTCCCCGCCATCCGCTGGCGAGGATACAGCAGGAGCAGCGCCGACCGAACCCGCCACCTGACCCGATGACGCCCCTTGAGCAGGAATACTGCACAGTTTAAGGAGAGCTACTTCAAACAGCGTCTGCGGCTGTACTGCATATTTCATTTCACTCTGGTACCGATTAAGGGTATCAATCATCTGGAACAGCTGTTCCTTGGTGAATGATTCCGCCATATCACGGAACGACTCAGGATTAAGCACCCGATCCGTCAATTTATCTGCATCCGGCACCATCTTAATCATAAGCAAATCACGGAAATAATAAAGCAAATTTTCCATGCACTTGTCCGCACTCTTGCCTTCATGCATGAACCCTTCGATCATTTGCAAAATATGACCTACATCGCCCTTGAGCAAAGAAGCAGCCAGCTTTGCAAACTGTTCGGAAGGAATGCCTCCGGTCATATCCATAACCTGCTGATAGGTTACCCTTCCATCTGTAAAGGAAGAGATCTGATCCAGGACACTGAGTGCGTCCCTCATCCCTCCGTCAGACAGGCGGGCGATATACTGGAGTGCGTCCTGATCGGCTTCCATGCCTTCCTGTTCGCAAATCAGCGTAAGTCGTGCTGTCTGTTCTTCCAAGGACACCCGGCGAAAATCAAATCGCTGACAGCGAGAAATAATCGTCGCCGGAAGACGATGGGGTTCTGTTGTTGCCAAAATAAACATCACATGTGGCGGAGGCTCTTCCAATGTTTTGAGCAGCGCATTGAATGCCTCTGTCGTCAGCATGTGCACTTCGTCAATAATATACACTTTCTGCCGGACTTCAGTCGGGGCGTATTTCACCTTTTCCCGAAGATCGCGGATTTCTTCAACGCCACGGTTGGATGCGGCATCAATTTCCTGCACATCCATCACAGCGCCAGTCGTAATCCTGCGGCAAGCTTCACACTCGTTACAAGGCTCAGGCGCAGGCCCGCGCTCGCAGTTTACAGCTTTGGCCAAAATCTTGGCGGCACTCGTCTTCCCTGTTCCTCTGGGCCCGCTAAACAAGTAGGCATGGGAAGTCCGCTGTTCACGAATCGCGTTCTGCAAGGTCTGAATAATATGCTGTTGTCCCACCATATCTTGAAACGACTGGGGACGCCAAGCCCGGTATAACGCGATATGCTCCATGATGCGTTACCTTCCTTCCACTTCGCATTCGAGTCCTTTGTCGTTCCCCCATTATACTATATTCCGGGGTGAATCCAAACTTTATCTGACTCTTCATGCTTGGTTTTTTTAGACATATCAAAAAGACCTCTGCATACATACAACTGCAAAGGTCTCTACATATAAATGGTAAGCCGTGCACCTGCTATCGATATTTGCGATCCAAGCGGCACCCCTTAACAACAGCTCGGGCTAGGCGACCCTCCGGCACAAGAGTGATCTCACTTATGGCTGCTTCCTTCCGGACCTGACCAGGTTCATGAGTACTCATTGCGGAGGACCCAACCGTCAACACCACGTTAAGGGACCAAACCTCACATCGACAAAACCTCTAGCAGGAATTCAACCTCGCTGTAGCGGATTGCGAGTTACAGGGCACCGCTACCTCCCCATCTAGCACGGTAAGAAATAGTATAACTTAAGGCTGTCTAAATTGCAACCAGAGCGAAATGAGTGGCATTACAATCACATAAAAACATATAAAAACCCCTGCCGGAACGGCAGAGGTGATTTGGATGTAATAGTCAGACAATCCCCAAGGAATTGCTGAATTAGATTCCGTATTTTTTCTTGAAACGATCAACACGGCCGCCAGCATCGATAAACTTCTGTTTACCGGTGAAGAACGGGTGGCACGCGGAGCAAATCTCTACACGAAGTCCGTCTTTAACCGAACCAGTTTCAAAAGTATTCCCGCAAGCGCAAGATACTTGACCAATCGTGTATTTAGGATGAATTGCTGCTTTCATTACCTTTCACCTCTTTCCGCCCTGAGCCTCAAGCGGACCCAGAGTAAATGGCACAACATCGAAGATTATAACACGGCCTAATGCCGGTTGCAATCCATTATTGTCAAGAGGTGATCAGGCGTTTGGGACGTGCCATTCCAGCTGGGGGAACATGCGTATAGGAGCCGATAACGACATCAGGCAGCTCTTCCTCAAAGATCTCAATCATTTGCTTCATGCCCAAAATATCACCTTGAGCTGGAGGAATCAATTCCAGATAGCTCTCCGGGTCTATATTAAGATTACGCATTTGAATAAGACGCAAATCGGTTCTGCGAGCAAACTCAATCATCGCTTCAATCTCTTCCTCACGATCCGTTACTCCCGGGAAGATCAAATAGTTGATCGACGTATATACACCCTGGGAAGCAGCGTATTTCATCGATTTTTCTACATTGGCTAGTGTATATCCACGAGGTTTGTAGTATGCATTATAGTGGTCATCCAGTGCACTAATTGTACTTACGCGCATTAGATCAAGCCCTGCATCTACAATACCTCTCATGTGATCATTCAAACCAGCATTGGTGTTAATGTTGATATATCCCATGTCAGTAATGGAACGCACTTCGCGGATGGCTTCAATAATCAATTTGGCCTGTGTGGAAGGCTCCCCTTCACAACCTTGACCAAAGCTGATAATCGATTCCGGCGTCTTCAAGTGCTCCAGCATTACTTCAACGATTTCGTCCACACGCGGACGGAAATTCATACGGGTCTGCGGGGAAACGAAGCCACTATCATCCGGTTGCTCGGAAATACATCCGAAACAGCCAGCGTTGCAGGAATAGGATACCGGAACTCCGCCTTCCCAACGATTCAGGAAGGTGTTGGACGAAGTCAGACATTCATATCCGAGCGCACAATTGGACAGGTGGGTATAGAGGCGGTTTTCGGGATATTGCTTCGTTAAACGTTTAACACCCGCACGCACGTCATCCCGATCACAGTTCAGCGGGTTCCATTGGTCTGGATGATCCGACATCCGGGCAGTGACGTAAAACTGACCATCTTTCCACACAACAGCCGAGTATCCGAACAAAGGCAGTTTGTACTCCTTATCCGTTTTTACATACCCCGGCAGACACAGCCGAGTGAATCCTTGCGGAAGCAAAGCCCCAACCGCCTGTGTATCACTAGGCATTGGCAGCATTTCGCCAGTATCCGGGTCCATACCAATCGGACGTGTACTCGGCAGCCCAACCAGCGTTGCACCTTCCGGCAAAGGAATCAGCTCATCCTCCATAATTTCGACGATCATATCTCCACTGCGGGCAAGCCCGTACAGGGAAGGGTGATCAAATACATTACCTTTTTCATCTGCGTATACTAAATACATGATGTTCTCCTCACATCTAATGGGTTAAAGCCAAACGACGAGTATATTGTTAATCAGCAGCAACGCTGCAAAATTTGAGTTAATATCAACGACGTAATTCTAGGTGGTTGTACCGGACGCTGCAGTCTGTCTTGGCGAGCGCCGAGTCGTAGTCGATCCGGAGTTGCTGGTCGGACTGCTGCCAGCTGTATCAAATGCCGCCAAGAACTCAGCATTCGTTTTGCTATTACGCAGTTTCTTCAAGAAGCCTTCAACAAAGTCGTGGGAATCGTTCATGTTTTTACGAATCGCCCAGATTGTATCCAGTTCTTCCTTGCTCAGCAACACTTCTTCGCGGCGTGTACCGGAACGACGAATATCGATAGCCGGGAAAATACGACGCTCTGCCAGCTTACGGTCCAGATGAAGCTCCATATTGCCCGTACCTTTAAATTCTTCATAAATGATATCATCCATACGTGATCCCGTATCAATCAACGCTGTGGCCAGGATCGTCAGGCTTCCACCCTCTTCCACATTCCGCGCAGAACCGAAGAAACGTTTCGGGCGATGGAATGCCGCCGGGTCAATACCCCCACTAAGTGTCCGTCCAGACGGTGGAATGACCAGGTTATATGCACGAGCAAGACGCGTAATGCTATCCAGCAGAATAACGACATCTTTTTTTGCTTCAACCAGACGGAGCGCACGTTCAAGCACCAATTCCGCAACTTTGATGTGGTTCTCTGGCAGCTCATCAAACGTAGAAGCCACAACTTCCCCTTTAACCGAACGCGACATATCCGTAACTTCTTCCGGACGTTCATCAATCAACAGGACAAATAGTTCGATTTCTGGGTTGTTGGTTGAGATGCTGTTGGCGATTTCTTTGAGGAGAAGTGTTTTACCCGCTTTGGGAGGTGCTACGATCAATCCGCGCTGTCCCAGTCCTACCGGGGCGAGCACATCCATAATGCGTGTGGACAAATGGTTGGGGGATGTTTCGAGAACCAGTTTCTTCTGCGGGTACAATGGGGTTAATGCCGGGAAGTGAAGTCTTTCCGCAGCCGCCGATGGATTCTCACCATTTACAGCGTTGACTTGCAGCAAGCCGAAGTATCGCTCGTTTTCTTTAGGTGTTCTACACTTTCCTGATACGAGGTCACCTGTTCTTAGGTCAAACTTGCGAATCTGTGAAGCTGAGATGTAGATGTCTTCCGTACTTGGCAGGTAATTGATCGGACGAAGAAATCCGTAGCCTTCAGGTAGAATTTCGAGCACACCCTGCATAAACATCAATCCGCTCTGTTCAGCTTGTGCACGTAGTATGGCGAAGATCAATTCTTTCTTTTTTAATGTACCGTAGTAGGGAATTTGATATTTTTTGGCCAGTTTGTAGAGGTCCGTTAGTTTCATTTCTTCCAAATCGGAAATTTGTAGATCCATATAATAACCACCTATTCAATTAATAAGTCCGTGAAATGGATAGTTTCGCTTGATGTTCCGGCTATAAGAGCAGCATCGTTCTGAACTTCTCTTCTGTCCATTGTACGGAATGTAACCGTTATAATGCAAATACTTGTCTTTGAGTGTGAGTTTCCGGGCGGGATGGCCAGCTTTCGGCAAGATCCGCTAGTGAGTGAACACGAATATATGAGGCGTTCGATCCGGGCAGACCGGCTATGGAGCGCAGTTCAAACAAAACCGGGGTTTGGGGAAAAGGCAATGATGTTCTTACAGCCATATGAAGTCTCACTCAAAAAAAGACCCTCCGGTAAAGGAAACAGGAACATTCCATCTTATCCCGGAGAGACTGAGAACTCTATTAAAACAGGTTTACCCAATTACTGAAAGGATATGCAGTTCTGTCAAAATAATTACTTTAATGCCGTAAAACTCGTCATACAATACAGAATTAATCGGTTTCTCGCCACACATCTGCACCTAGCAGACGCAGATTGGTTACTAGATGATCGTACCCACGATCAATAAACTCCACGCCTGTCACTTCGGTCACACCTTCACTGACGGTGAGACCTGCGATCACCAGCGCTGCACCGGCGCGAAGATCGGATGCTTTTACCTTGGCCGCATTCAATGCACTGCCTTCAATAATAGCTGAGCGCCCTTCGACACGAATCTTTGCGCCCATGCGCAACAGCTCAGGAACGTGCTTAAACCGGTTGCTATATACAAAGTCGCTCAGAACGCTCACACCCGTTGCCTGTGTTAACACACTGGTCATCGGGGACTGCAAATCCGTCGGAAAACCGGGATATACGAGCGCCTTAACATCTACATGATTGTAACTCGGTTTGCCAATGACACGAATACTTTCGTCGAGCTCTTCAATGCCAACACCCATTTCCAGCAACTTTGCCGTCAAAGCCTCCAGATGTTTGGGAATGACATTGTCAATCAGAACGTCGCCACGCGTCGCAGCCGCAGCGATCATATACGTGCCCGCTTGTATACGGTCCGGAATGATGGAATGACGGCAACCCTTGAGCTCCGACACACCTTCGATACGGATCGTTTCGGTACCTGCACCCTTAATGCTGGCACCCATTGAATTCAAAAGTGTTGCTACATCTATAATCTCAGGCTCTTTAGCCGCGTTTTCGATAATTGTAGAGCCTTTGGCACGAGTAGCCGCCAGCATGATGTTAATGGTTGCACCTACACTGCTTACATCAAGATAAATCTTTGCTCCGCGCAGCTCTTTGGCATGCAAATGAATGGAGCCATGTTCGTTCGTTACGGTTGCGCCAAGCGCTTCAAACCCTTTTATATGTTGATCAATTGGACGAGGCTCAAAGTTGCAGCCTCCTGGTAAACCAATGGTTGCTTCTTTAAAACGCCCAAGCAGTGCTCCCATCATATAATACGAAGCACGAAGCTTCTTCACGGGACCATTCGGCATGGGAATGGATTTAATATCGGAAGGATCGATCTTCATCTGACTGCCTTCCCAGTGTACACGAGCTCCGAGTTCCTCCAAAATTTCTGCATAAACCGCCACGTCACTCAAAAGCGGCAGGTTGTCCAGCACGACTTCTGACTCGGCAAGCAATGCTGCAGGAATAAGCGCGATGGCGCTGTTCTTGGCGCCGCTTATAGTTACAGTTCCCTGTAACGGACGTCCGCCACTAATCATTAATTTTTCCATAAAGCTTAATGTCCCCCTACGTGTTTTGCAGCCGGTTAACGGCAATACGTGCTGTTGGCTTACGATGTAGAAATAAGGCGTGAAAATGGAAAGACACCGGCTAGGCGGTGTTCTTTCCACTTGCACAGTATGGAACTGGTAAAGACAAATTACGCTTTGTTGTTGGAACCAAACTCGCGAATTTTACCTTTAACGGTTTCTTTGATTGCATCACGGCCTGGTACGATGAATGTACGTGGATCGTAAGCATCCGGTTTAGCTGCAAGCACTTCGCGAACCACTTTGGAGAACGAAATTTGGTTCTCAGTGTTCACGTTGATTTTGGAAGTTCCCAGGGAAATGGCTTTGTCGATATCATGTTTAGGGATACCTGTACCACCATGCAGTACCAGTGGAACGTTAACTGCATCGCGAACTTCTTCCATTTCTTTGAAGCCCAGGTTAGGCTCGCCATGGTAAGGACCGTGTACGGAACCAAGAGCTGGAGCCAATGTGTCGATACCTGTTTCTTTAACGATACGTACACACTCGTTCAGGTCAGCGTACATGATGCCACCGATAACGTCGTCTTCTTGTCCACCAACAGTACCTACTTCGGCTTCTACAGAAACGCCTTTAGCGTGTGCATATTCAACAACTTTTTTAGTCATTTCGATGTTTTCATCGATGGAGTGATGGGAACCGTCGATCATTACGGATGTAAATCCAGCATCGATCGCTTCTTTACACTTATCAAAGCTGGAACCGTGGTCCAGGTGAATAGCAACTGGAACGGAGATTTTCATGTCGTGAATGAGTCCTTCTACCATTTTAACTACTGTGTAGAAACCGCTCATGTGACGCGCTGCGCCTTCGGATACGCCCAAGATTACTGGGGATTTCTCTTCTTCAGCAGCAGCAAGAATCGCTTGAGTCCACTCAAGGTTATTGATGTTGTATTGACCAACTGCATATTTTCCTTCGAGTGCTTTGTTCAACATGTCTGTCATAGATACTAATGGCATGGTTTCAATCCTCCTAGGGGTGTTGGGTTGTGTCTATGGTTTTTAGCCGAAATCACATACGGGCTTATTATACCACATCCCATGTCAAATACTAAACAAGCATTTGCAAAAATGCTGTGCTTTGCAGCACAGTTTTCATAGACACAGCATGACGATGTCCCTATTTCCAATATTCCCCGGATAATTGACTGAAATACCCTGTATGCCCACCCGTAAACTCTCAAATCTCCACACACAAAAAAATCCTGTATCTACAGGATTCAGCTGCACTTATTCGCAGTATCGTTTCGAAACTGCATATTGACTGCCACTCGCATTTCATCGATATCAAACGGTTTCGTAAAATGCATGAGCGCTCCAAGATCCGTAGCTTCCTTGATCATGTCCAGTTCACCATAAGCCGTCATCATGATGACTTTAATATCCGGATCAATTTCCTTAATATGTTTCAGAATTTCCAGGCCGTCCATGCCAGGAATCTTCATATCAAGCAGCACAAGATCGGGTTTGTCATTATTTACTATCTCCAGGGCAATCTTCCCATTAGGCGCTTGAAACGTGTTATATCCTTCGCTGCTGAACACTTCCATTAACAGGATTCGAATACCGTTTTGGTCATCGACAATCAACACTTTTTTATTTTCCACTGATTAACCTCCTAGAATTAGGAAAGCATGTACGTCTGAATCTGGATAACAATCCCATAGTCGTCATGATAAGTATTCTACCTCCCCCATTGAAATCCTGCTTACATCCCAAAATGCCAAAAACCATTTTCGCTTCTCTGGACGCACTAAAAAAGGATGTCCCCGGCATCCTTATTGGTTGCCAAGAACATCCCTTTATTTATAGCTTAATGTTCAATACTTATTTTCCAGCGCTCTCCAGAGAAGCTTTTACAAACTCACGGAACAACGGCTGTGGACGGTTCGGACGGGAAGTGAATTCCGGGTGGAATTGTACTGCCAGGAACCATGGGTGTCCCGGAAGCTCCACGATCTCAACCAGACGTCCATCCGGGGATGTACCCGAGATAACCAGACCGGCTTTTTCAATCGCTTCACGGTATTCATTGTTGAACTCGTACCGGTGACGGTGTCTCTCATAGACCAGCTCATCATCATAACAAGCCATTGCCAGGGAACCTTCTTGAAGCTTACAAGGATACAGACCCAGACGCATTGTACCACCAAGGTTTTCGATATCTTTTTGTTCAGGCAACAGGTCGATTACCGGGAACTCCGTAGCCGGATTGATCTCGGAGCTGTTCGCCCCAGTCAAACCAACGATTGAACGTGCATATTCAATAACAGAAACCTGCATACCCAGGCAAATACCGAAGAACGGAATTTGTTTCTCACGGGCATAACGAATCGCAGATACTTTACCTTCAATACCCCGATCACCAAATCCGCCTGGAACGAGGATTCCGCCTACGCCGTGCAGCAGATCACCTACATTCTCATCAGTGATATCCTCGGAGTGAATCCAGCGGATCTTCACATCAGCATTGGATGCAAATCCTGCATGAGACAAGGATTCAACAACACTCAAATAAGCATCATGCAAAGCTACATATTTACCTACAATGGCAATCTCCACTGTATGCTTCAGCTTGTTGATACGGTCAACCAGCCCTTCCCACTCGCTCATATCCGGTGCAGGAGTAGTCAGCTTCAGGTGGTTCACCACGATCTCGTCCAAACCTTCTTCACGCAGGTTCAAAGGCACTTGGTACAATGTGTCTGCATCACGGCATTCTACCACGGCATTTTCATCAATATCACAGAAGAGAGCGATTTTGGCTTTCATGTCTTTGGACAGCTCATACTCTGTACGGCAAACAATGACGTTCGGCTGAATTCCGATGCTGCGCAATTCCTTCACGCTGTGCTGCGTTGGTTTGGTTTTCACTTCACCGGCAGCCTTGATGTAAGGAATAAGTGTTACATGGATGTACATGACGTTGTCACGACCTACATCACTCTTGATTTGACGAATAGCTTCCAGGAACGGCAAGCTCTCGATATCACCCACCGTACCGCCGATCTCCGTAATAACGACATCCGAACCCGCTTCACGTCCTGCGCGGAATACGCGCTCTTTGATTTCGTTCGTAATGTGCGGAATAACTTGTACCGTTCCGCCCAGATATTCCCCGCGCCGCTCTTTGCTGATGACGGAGGAGTATACTTTACCAGTCGTGACGTTGCTGTTTTTGGAGAGGTTGATGTCAATAAAACGTTCGTAGTGGCCAAGGTCAAGATCCGTTTCCGCGCCATCATCCGTTACAAATACCTCACCATGCTGATAAGGACTCATTGTTCCCGGGTCGATATTGATGTATGGATCAAATTTTTGAATGGTTACCTTCAACCCTCTGTTTTTCAGCAATCTGCCCAGCGAGGCAGCCGTTATCCCTTTGCCCAGGGAGGACACAACTCCGCCCGTCACGAAAATATACTTTGTCACTGTTATTACCCTCCTAATATAAGTACAGAAATTCAGGCGATATATGGTATTATCGTAACCCGTTTCCCAGGTAATCATCGTTAAAAAGAGCAATGGCAGAAATTCCCTGCATCTGCGAACTGCTCTTTCATGCGAAGACCGTGTGTAAACAACGTTGTTCTACAGCGTAGAATGGTGCAAACCTTCCGGGAGCCATCGTTCCGGGCCTGCTCTAAATAGTTATCATTGCATCGATCCATTTGGTGTTTTGGATATACAAAAATAGACCACGGATTGTTGGCCGGGAGCATGCGGAATTCAAATCATTTTGCAAAATTCTGCCTCTAAAAATACAAAAAAAGTACTCCCGCAGGACGGGGCACTTTTTATAAAAAACATAAATATTTTGTCGCTCATTCATAAGCCCATGCAATAGTTTACCCGTTACCCCGTCTGCTGTCAAGGCTGACTATGCGGGGAAAACGGGTAAACTATCGCTGTCAAAAATGACTGTTACTTATCGGAATCGTCGTCAAATTCACCCTCGTTTTCGGACTCTTCTTCATCGTCTTCATCGAGGTCTTCCTCTTCCAAATCGTCATCTTCAACTAGAACTTCTTCATCGCCATCTTCTTCGTCAAAGATGTCGTCTTCCTCATCATCATCATCTTCATCATCATCTTCGTCCTGATCATCGTCAGAATTATCGAAGTCTTCGTCACTGTTGTAGCTGTCTTCTTCCCCGAAGTCCTCATCTTCCAGATCATCGTCTTCATCGTTGATGATGCGCGGACGCTTCGCACCCGTCATGGTATCTTCCGATCCAGCTACCGGATACCAGCGCTTCAAGCCCCACAGACTTGTACCGACGCAAGCAAAACGGCCATCGATATTAATCTCGGTATATAGCTGGGCGATAAACTCGTTAATTTCTTCATCAGTCATTCCGCGCTGCTTAGCTACCTCATTCATCAAATCACGGTAGTAATACGGCGTATTGGCCGCTTTCAGCACCATAAAGGCGAGGTCCACCAAAGGAATCTCTCTGACCTTTTCTTTATCAATTTTCAAATTGAGCGAGGTACTCACTGACAGACACTTCCTCTCACACAAAATTCACTTTATATCCCTACGAACTGGAACGTTACGTATAACATATCCATTAACAAACCTAAGTAAAACCTATTTAGCGTTAAAAAGCAAGTTTTTATGTATCGATGTCTCATAATTCCAAGAAGCGACTTCAAACGAGCAATATACAGACCGTAAGAGACATCTAACTCGCATGCATATCGTCTTTGGGCAAAAAAAGGCATCATCATATAAAAAAGACGGAGTCCCCTCCGCCTTCTGACTGTATACCCTTGAAGGATCGCTCCTCACCAGGGTCCCCGCAAGAGCCCTCTAGCCCTCCATCCATCATATGTCCCTGCGCCCGTTTTGACACGAAGAGAATGTGTTTTTGTAAAAAAAGGGCATGTTCCCCATGCGGCGGGATCAACGCATTCATAGAATACCTCAGCATGTTCATCCCGAAGGGGGCTGCCCATTATGGACTATACTGGTTTTCTACATCAATTGGTTGAAGGAATGCAACGTCCCGAACCAGAACAGGGGCGGCGGTACCTGATCCGGTTCGCCAAACCGAAGCAATATGAAGCCTGCCTCGTGGAACTGTCGCGGATGAGGAATGAATTTACGGATCTTGGTGCGATACGCTCCTCCCGACTGGCCCGCTCCATTATCGCCCCGGTGCATGACCCAGAAGAACTATCTCGCTACAGCGATGAGATTACAGTAGAAGAAGATGTGTCGGTCTCCCTTCATGCCACCGCGCTTCACAGTAAACCGAGCAGTGCTCAGGGCATACCTTGGGGCGTAAAACAGATTCATGCTCCCAAAGTATGGTCCGTATCCACGGGACACCGGATCAAAATTGGCGTGATTGACACAGGTGCCGATTATCAACATCCGGATCTTCGCTATTCGCTGGCACGTGGAATCAATCTGTTAAACCGCAGCCTGCTTCCTCATGATGATAACGGTCATGGCACTCATATTGCCGGAACCATTGCCGCAGCCAATAGTACGGCAGGTATGATTGGCGTAGCTCCTCGCTCCCTAATCTATCCGGTGAAGGCATTCGACCATAATGGTTCGGCCTTCGTGTCAGACATTGTGCTCGGCATCGACTGGTGTGTGCGCAATCGGGTTGATATTATCAATATGAGCTTTGGCATGAAAACGCGTAGCAAAGCATTGCTTGATGTCGTGAACCGTGCCTATCAGGCCGGGATTGTCATTGTCGCTTCGTCAGGAAATGACGGCAAACGCCGCAGCATTGATTATCCGGCACGTTATCCGCAAACGATATCGGTTGGGGCAACCGATAAAAACCGGCGGATTGCCTCGTTCAGTAACCGAGGTGCATACGTCGATGTATATGCGCCAGGGGACAAAATTGTCTCCTCCTGGGTGCAAGGCAAGCACCATGAGATGAGCGGCACCTCCATGGCGACATCGCACGTCAGTGGCGCGATAGCGCTCTTACTTGCGAAGCATCCCGGCCTGTCGCCAGCCGAAATCAAAACGTTCGTGAAGCGTGCGACCGTTCCGCTTCGCGCACGCAAGACCACCACCGCGAAGAGCAAAATACGCGGTGGCGAGATTGACGCCCTCAAGCTAATGCAGGAGGGCGGAGGGTAAAGAGCGCTGCCTGCCACAGGGAGCCGTACCGTGAAGCATCGCTAAGCGCAGCACTGCTGCGCGGTGTGATGCTTCACGGTGGTTGCCCACGGCGGCAGGCGGCGCTGGCTCTGGGTGCCTCGGGACCGTGTGAACTCGGCCGCGGGCACAGCAAAAAGTCTCCATGTCCACGCTGCATTGCAGGCGTGGTGCATGGAGACTTTTTGCCAAAGCCATAGGGCGGCTGAGCACCGCCAAGGCTTGAATTACATTTTGTCCGGTGCGGATACGCCCACCAGACGAAGCGCTGTTGCGATGACGGTGCGTACAGCACCGATCAGCGCCAGACGCGCCTGAGTTTGTCCCGCGTCTTCAGTAATGACGCGCTCTGCACGATAGTAACTGTGGAACAGGGATGCCAGTTCATATACATAACGAACAATACGATGCGGCGCATATCCCGTAGCAGCAGTCGCGATTTCTTCAGGCAGTTCACCCATTTTGCGAAGAAGGTCATATTCATGTTCCGTTGTCAGCTTCGAAAAGTCGATCTGTGCCAATGGCAACAACTCAATGCCTTGTTCTTCTGCCTGACGGTATACGCTGCATACCCGAGCGTGAGCGTATTGTACATAGAATACAGGGTTTTCATTGGACGTCGAAATCGCGAGGTCCATGTCGAAGTCCAGATGAGAGTCCATGCTGCGCATGGTAAAGAAGTAACGAATGGCATCAATGCCTACTTCGTCCATCAGATCTTCCATCGTCACTGCCTTACCTGTACGTTTGGACATCTTCACTTTCTCGCCGTTCTGGAACAAGCTCACCATCTGTGCAATCAGTACGACCAATTTCTCAGGATCGTTGCCCAGTGCCTGCATGGCCGCTTTCATCCGCGGAATATAACCGTGGTGGTCTGCTCCCCAGATGTTAATCATCGTGTCGTATCCACGCGCATATTTATCACGGTGATAAGCAATGTCCGGCGTAAGGTACGTGTACGTACCGTCATTTTTGATCAAAACACGCTCTTTGTCGTCGCCATACTGCATGGTTTTCAACCAAGTTGCTCCGTCTTGCTCATAGATTTCATTACGATCACGCAATTCGTCAAGCACACGCAGCACTTCTCCGTTATCATACAGTGAAGTTTCGCTGAACCAGATGTCGAAATTGACACGGAAGCGATTCAAGTCACGTTTGATCTTGTCCAGTTCTTTCTCCAAACCGAAGTCGCGGAAATAAGCTGCACGGTCACCTGGATGCATGGACAGCAAAGAATCGCCTTTCTCAGCCACTAGCTCCTTGGCGAATCCTTTGATATCCTCACCATGATAACCGTCTTCCGGCATCTCTGCGTCCTGGCCCAATTCCTGCAAATATCGAGCTTCAATGGAGCGAGACAGATTAAATACCTGGTTACCCGCGTCATTAATGTAGTATTCACGTGTTACATCATATCCGGCATAGTCGAGGATGTTGCAAAGCGCATCACCCACAGCCGCTCCACGCGCATGGCCCAGATGCAGACTGCCTGTCGGGTTGGCACTGACAAACTCCATCTCGACCTTGCGCCCTTCACCAACATTGATTCTTCCATAATTCTCACCCTGCTCATGTACAAGCCCCAGCACAGGATAGAGATAACTCTTGTCCAACTTAAAGTTAATGAATCCCGGTCCGGCAATTTCCGCCTTCTCGATTCCAGCTTCAGTCAGGTTGAGATTGGCAATAATCTCTTCTGCGATCTGGCGTGGATTACGCTTGGCAATCTTGGTCAGTTGCATAGCCGCATTGGTCGCCAAATCGCCGTGTGTTTTCTCGCGTGGTACTTCAAGGGTGATGGTCGGCAGGTCCCCCTGTGCAACAATGCCAGCAGTCACAATGGCATTGCCGATGGCTGTACTTACCCGTTCGTTAATCGTATCTAATGGATTACGTGTCATGAAATTGGTTCCTCCTGTATATGCAAACTAATCGCGAAATGTCCGGATTCTTCGTCAAAGCGGTAAAAGTCATAGCTCCACGCTGCGCGTGCGCTCAATCCCTGAATGGAAAGTTCCAGCTCCTGTGTATGCGTGGACAAGGCAAACGACATATACGGCGAGCGGTAAAAACCAGGGAGCTTGCGGTTTAATTCAAACGTTTGCTCCGATTCCACCTCGCCGTGACGTATAATCTTGATGGATTGTCCGCCCAGCTTCAAAGTTGTGCGGGTAATACCGCCCTCAGGTCCAGCCTGTGGCTCTTCATAACGAACATAGAGCACAGATCCCTTCAATACAGCTTCACCCTGCATTTCCTGCAGTACATCTTCACCTTCATAACGGCTGTGCAGCCGGATCTGAACCGGTCGCATGTTCGACATGAATGTTAACCTCCATTATATTCGAGGCGACGCAAAATCAGGCACGGCCGGTGAGAACAGCCCTTCCTGTATTGTTGTGCCGCTATACGCGCTCATATTCCCGGATAGCTCGCTATCCTACACTCTACTGTATAACTATATCCAGTTCACCCGCTCAATTCAAATCCAAATTCAGAGTTTTTGCCCATCAGCGCCAAAAAAAGCAGAGCCACACCTGTAAAGTGCAGCTCTGCCTTGCTTCATTAATAAAGAAATACGTTCTGGATCAGGTCCATCGCGGCTCATATGGAAATGGACAGGTTGACTCTACCAGCTTGGCTCGCACCCGTACGAGACAGCCACAATAGCGGCAAGTCGTACCGTATTGTAACCCTGGACAATCAGAGCAGATGGATAAACGCCGCTCATATTCAGCATCCTCGACGGCCGGACGTGAGCATGAGGCCAACTCCACGAGCCGGGCCATCTTAGCTTCACTAATCTTCGCATCATATTGATCATTACACCCCTTGCATGGTTCACGTTTCCCAGCACTTCTACTCTGCAAGAATGAATCCATCTGATCAAGCCTTTATTGCGACCACACCAACCGAGGCCGGAGGCAGTACAAAACGCAGTTTGTTATTTTCGAGTGTAATACCCTTCCAGTCCGCAGGTTGAACCTGATCCGGCTGTTCAATTGTGTTGAATGCACTATAATCTGCGTGATGCAGAATTCGTCCCGATACCGCAGAAGTTTCCGTTGATTCAATCTGACAAACCACTTCAAGCTCATCCGTGTGACTCAGGTTACACGCCGTCACATGGATAACGCCATCATTGCTGCGAGAAGCCGACAAACTCAGTTGAGGGATGGTCTCTTCCCCGAACGTGTATCCAGGGCTCTCGTAATTCAGTTCCAACCGCTGCGCGTCCATGTGTACCTGATACATATCAAACACATGATATGTAGGCGTAAGAAGCATCTTCTCTCCTTCTGTCAAAACCAACGCCTGGAGAACATTAACGATCTGGGCCAGATTGGCCATATGCACTCTTTTATTATGTTGGTTGAAAATATTCAGATTGATCCCTGCAAGTACAGCATCACGCATCGTATTTTGTTGATACAGGAACCCTGGATTAGTACCTGGCTCAACGTTATACCACGTTCCCCACTCATCCACGATAATACCTACTCTGCCCTCAGGATCATATTTGTCCATAATCTCGGAGTGCTTCACAAGTAACTCTTCCATATATAGCGTCTTTTTCAATGTGGTGAACCACTCAGCTTCTCCGAAACCTGTAGCCTGACCTTTATCTGCCCACTCACCTGTTGGAATGGTGTAATAATGCAGGCTGATTCCGTCCATAAAACGACCGGCTTCCCGCATTAACACCTCCATCCAGTGATAGTTGTTGTCATTGGGGCCGCAGGCAATTTTATAAATTTCATTTCCGGAATAGTTGCGTACATATGTAGCATAACGACGGTATTCATCTGCGTAGTATTCCGGACGCATATTACCGCCGCAACCCCAGTTCTCGTTCCCCACACCAAAGTATTTCAGCTTCCATGGCTCTTCACGACCGTTGCTCTTCCGCCAATTCGCCATCGGTGATTCCCCATCAAACGTGATGTACTCCACCCATTCCTGCATCTCCTGCACTGTACCGCTCCCCAGATTGCCACTGATATATGGCTGCGTATCAAGTAACTCACATAGTCTCAGGAATTCATGCGTACCAAAATGATTGTTCTCTTCTACCCCGCCCCAGTGCGTATTGATCATCCGGGCGCGCTCACTTTTTGGACCCACGCCATCTTTCCAGTGATATTCGTCGGCAAAACAACCTCCAGGCCAGCGAAGTACGGGAATATGGAGTTTTTGTAGTGCAGTAAGCACATCATTTCGGATACCTTCCGTATTGGGAATAGGTGAGTCCTCCCCTACCCAGATGCCTTCATAGATACAGCGTCCCAGATGCTCTGAGAAATGACCATATATATTGCGATTTATTAATCCTTGTTCCGAATCAGCCTTTAAAATAACATCAACCATAATTTCAACCTCCCAAAAAGTATTGTTATCGCTTACAATAACTTGTTTCTGAACAGGATTCAACCGTTTTTATTTAAGCAAAAACAAGCCCTTTCCGGCTTCATTTGTCCGGAAAAGACTTGTTTGTTTGCGCTGGCCTCATCAGGCCAAATAATTTAAGATTTATCCCATTTTAGATTGAAATCGCCTTGAAATTATTCCATGGCATGACGCCATTTACTCGTTTTCAGCGGGCAATAACATTTTTTGCTTCCATGTTGTTCCACCATCTGTCGTCTCATAAATTGCAGGAGAATTGTCGCTCGTTACGACGAGCCAGCCTGTTTTGGCAGAAGGAAACGAAATGCGCGAGCTATAACCTGGATCTTTCAGGTCGATATTTTTCCACGTGGAACCTGCATCATAAGAACGTCCAATCCCCACTTTGCCTGCTGCAGGTGATCCTGCGGAGAGATAGGCCGTCTGATTACCGATTAACGCCATGTTCCCTGGGTGACCCCCTGGGTCTGCGGGGCCTTTTCCATTCCCTGTGCTGCTTGCACCTGGAGCCGGGCCACCACCTGCTGTGGATTGAGCGAAGACCTGTCTCCAGTTCTTGCCCTCATTCCCGCTCGCATAGAGGGAATACGACTGCTGAGACATCCCTGCGTCGCCATAAAGAAGGGCCCATACCTGATTACCACTTGCGTATAAATCTCCACCGCTCCAGGTTGTCGAGGCTACCTTCAGCGATTGCGTCCAGTTCTTACCGCCGTTACTTGTCTGCATGATACGATAACCCGAACCAGGAGCCACTACAATGGCATAACCTTGCTTCTCTGTCGTGAACACAGCTCCGCGTGTATTGGCTGGTGTGGAGATCCGATTCCATGTTTCACTGCCATCCTTCGTCAAATAAGCCCCATTATAGGTGTATCCAAAGCCTTCGTTTTTATTGCGAAAATCAATACGTTTAAATTGTATGCCTTTAGTATCCATCCGTGTCCAGTGCGCGCCGCCATCCGTTGAGCGGATGAGATACGTCGTTGGAGAATTCTTCACCTTTGCCAAAGCAAATCCATTCACGTTATTCGGGAAATCAAGTTGTGTGAACTGCCATTGGCCTGTATAGATGGACTGCCATGTGCAGCCTGAATTTGATGTGCCAATGAGGAAGCCTTCACCAGCAGCTCGTCCGGTTGTATTGTTTAGAAAATCGATATCCGTAAATTGCAGGCGCTGATCTTCCACGCCACTGCCCTTTTTCAACGTAGCCGTTAATCCATGATCTCCAGTTCCACATGTTGGGGAGGATGCAGCGTTAGCTCCTGGTAGTGTATGTACCGGACCCAGTCCCCAAGCCAGCGTTACCGATAGTGCGAGTGCGCCAATCCGTTTCCATGTCGTTCTGCTCTTTGTTGTCATCGTGACACCTCCTTTTATGTTTTTACCCTATTTTGCAGGATTTAACGTAACAATTTGTTTATCGCGCGTGACATTATTGCAATAAAAAAACCACTCATGCCCACATTTTTTATCTCATGGGCATGAGTGGTTCATCATTAATCTCTACTAAGAGCTGATTTAAATGGGATATGTCTTAAACGCAATAATCACAAAAGTGATACTTAAAATAAGGCACAGTACAAAATGCAATTTATTGTATTTAAGTGTCTTGATGCTAAAGGCAATATATAACATGGCGAGATTAACCAGTATTAACGTTAAATTGAGGAATAAAGTCATTGTTAATATAAGATTGATGGTAAATATCATAAGTACCGCTATGAACCATCTGGGATACATACTCAATTGAGCCCGGATTGCACGCATAATATACCCCCTTTCCTCTATTTCCATATTATACATAAATATTAAGATAGGGTCATCCCAAATACTTGTTTCTGCATAACGCGTGGGCGGAATCATATATACAACATATGGTAGAGTCATAGGAACATACGTGCTATAATCAATGTCATGGACTTTGAATAACGGTGGATGTTTTCTTGATCACGGCGCAGCTTCCCGAAAGGGGGTGACGTCGATGGTCAAACTTGTGGCGTTGCTTGATGTAATCCGATGGATTGCTGCGATCCTCAGCATTGTACTGAGTGGGCGAAAGCTTTACCGTTGGTTGCGCAAAAAGTTTCGTAGCAAGCGAAAACCCACCTCATAAGGTTAGCGCCTACGGTGGGTTTCGCTTGAATAGCAATATTTAATTCTTGCACGCCGTGGCAATCCACAGCCTTTCGGGTCCTAAGAGTCTTTACCGTTGGTAGCGGTGAAGACTCTTTTTAGTATATGGTCGAACCCGATCACCATATACTTCACGAATGTAATATATCAATTAATATACTACTGAGTACTTATGTAGTCAGTATAACACAGCTCTGGACAGAAGTTAAATTAAGTTAACTTAATTTAACTTCGTTGTTCCGCTTGGCAGAATAGTTTCAGATCAATCATCCAGTCAGTGCCTCAATGAAAAACGCCCTCTCCTACGCAGGCTTCAACCTGACGTAGACAGAGGACGCTGTAATTTTGCTATTACTTCACGAATCCAAGCAGCATTTCACGGATCATCTTCGCAGCCACAATTTGTGTCTGTTCCGTTGGATCGTAAATCGGCGCCACTTCAACCAGGTCACAACCCACCACATTTACATCTGATCCTGCAATCATGTGAATGGCTTCAAGCAGTTCCTTGGACGTAATACCACCCGCTTCTGCTGTTCCTGTACCCGGAGCCGCAGATGGATCAAGCACGTCGATATCGATAGTAACGTACACCGGACGGTTACCCATTTTCGGAAGAGCTTCCTTCATCGGTGCTGCCACTTCAAAAGGATAGAAGTTGATGTTCTCCCGTCCGAATTGGAACTCTTCACGGGAACCGGAACGAATTCCGAACTGATAAATATTTTTGCCGCCCATCAGTTCAGCTGCTTTACGCACTGGTGTCGAGTGGGACAATGGCTCGCCTTCATAGTTTTCACGAAGGTCTGCATGTGCATCAATATGAATCAGGATAAGGTCGGGATATTTTTTGTACATCTGCTGAATGACAGGCCAAGTGACGAGGTGTTCACCGCCGAGACCAATCGGGAATTTGTCGTCAGCTAGCAGGCCACCGATATATTCTCCGATGACTTCGAGACTGCGTCCTGCATTACCGAAAGGCAAAAGCAGATCCCCAGCGTCAAAGTAAGTCATATCCACAATACTTTTATCCAGGTAAGGGCTGTACTCTTCAAGTCCAACCGAAGCCTGACGGATATGGGAAGGACCGAAACGGGACCCTGGACGGAAGCTGACGGTGTAGTCCATCGGCATACCATAAATGACCGCTTTGGAGTTCTCATAGTCCTCCGAACTGCAAATAAACACGTTACCTGAATAAGCTTGATCCAATTTCATCTAATTATTCCTCCTTATTTCGTAAGGTCTTCCACGAATTTAGGAAGAACAAACGCCGCTTTGTGCAGACGTGGAGAGTAATATTTCGTATCCATCTCTGGAATCTGCGTCTCGTCCACCTCAAGCGGATTATGTTTTTTGCTACCCATTGTAAAAGTCCACAGACCACTTGGGTACGTAGGGATATTACAGCCGTACACATGTACGATCGGGAAGATTTCTTTAACGTCTTTGTTTACCTTTTGGATCAGATCCGCTTTGAACCATGGGTTGTCCGTTTGAGCAACGAAGATCCCGTCTTCTTTCAGCGCTTCATAGATGCCCTGGTAGAAACCACGCTCAAACAGCGGAGCAGCCGGACCTACAGGCTCTGTGGAGTCAACGATGATTACATCGTATTCATTTTTATGCTCTATAATATGCATGTAGCCGTCGTTCACCAGCACTTCAACGTTAGGCTCGTCCAACTTACCGGCGATTTCAGGCAGATACTTTTTGGAATATTCGATCACTTTTCCGTCGATTTCGACGAGAACTGCTTTTTCTACAGCAGCGTGCTTAATGACTTCACGGATAACTCCGCCGTCACCGCCACCGACAACCAGCACCTTTTTCGGATTCGGGTGTGTATTCAGCGCAGGGTGAGCCGCCATTTCGTGATAAACGAACTCGTCTTTCACCGTCGTCATCACCATGCCGTCAAGCAGCAACATATTGCCGAATTCTTCGGTCTCTACCATAGCCAGATCTTGAAAATCCGTCTTTTCGCTTACATAGGTCTGCTTAATCTTCGCGGTGATTCCGAATGCGGGGGTCTGTTTCTCCGTAAACCACAATTCCATAATCTCTACCTTCTTTCCGTGAAGTTAATGATCAGCCATACCTGACAAAGCGCGTGCGCTGCCGGTTCGCTCAAGCACGTCCAGCGTTCGGCGCCATACAGCGTTATGGTTGCTGGCTGCGGGAAAGGTCCGCGGTTCACTACATTATATAGATTAAATTGACCAGAGCGTATATAGCGTCTGACTGATCAAAGAATCACTGACATTTGGTAATGTTCGACCTTCCTTGCCTATTGTATGTTGTGCCGAACTGTACCTTTTCATTACCCTTTTGCATTATACGCGATTGACGTTTATACTGCAAAACGGTTTTCTTCTGTAAAAAAGCTATATTTTAAACCGTTAAACGGGCGGATTGAATATCCGTGTCACTGAATTCCCATACTGGAAAGAAAAGAAAGGAGCCCGTTCCATGACCCAATCAAGCCAAAAGACCCGCAAACGCGGGTTCCGCATATGGAAAGTCATCAAAAGCCTGACTCTGCTCGCTATTCTCGGCCTAATCGCCATGGCAGCAGGATTGGTCTATCTATACGCCACCAGCCTGCCACTGGCCGACTCCGATCGCAATTCCAGACTGCTGGACGGCCAGGGCGAAGTCATTGCCACTTTCTCGGCAGGCGGCAAAGACTCGGTCCCTGTGCAGTTGGGAGATATCTCACCTGATTTGGTCAACGCTACACTTGCTGTAGAGGACCGCAAGTTCTATGATCATGTCGGCTTCGACATCCGAGGAATGGGACGGGCTGTACTCGTCAACCTGGAACATATGCAGATGTCCCAGGGCGCAAGTACACTGACGCAACAGCTCGCGCGCAACTTGTATTTGTCTCATGAAAAGACATGGGCCCGCAAAGCCAAGGAAGCCATGTACACAGCACAACTGGAGATGAAGTACAGCAAGGATGAGATTCTGCAGATGTACCTGAATGAAATTTATTACGGTCACGGCGCCTATGGGATTGAAGCAGCCTCACGGATGTATTTTGGCAAATCGGCCAAACAGTTGACGCTCGCCGAAAGCGCCATGCTTGCAGGGATTCCAAAGGGTCCGACCTATTATTCTCCATATAATCATATGAAGAACGCCAAGGACCGACAGAAGGTTGTATTGAATGCCATGGCTGACATCGGCAAAATTACGCAAGCGGAAGCGGACAAGGCATATGAGGAAATGCTCTCGTTCAAGCCAGAAAGTGAACGCAAAACCGTGGAAAGTGCACCTTATTTCCGCGACTATATCCGGAATCTGGCTATCAAGGAGCTGGGAATCAGCGAAGCGATGCTGGATCATGGAGGCTTGAATATATACACCACGCTGGATCTGCGTGTACAAAAAGCGGCGGAAGACGCCGTAGCCAAAGGCATGGACGCCAAAAGCGAGCTCGAAACCGCTCTGGTATCGATCGATCCCCGTACCGGATACATCAAAGCGATGGTGGGCGGCAAAAATTACCGCACCAATCAGATTAACCATGTACTGGCGACTACACGCCAGCCGGGATCTGCTTTTAAACCGATTATGTATCTGGCTGCTCTGGAATCCAAACAGCTCACCAGTGCGTCCATGTTTAAAAGCGAGCCGACCCTGTTTCATTATGACAATGATCGCAAGACCTATAAACCCGGCAACTTCGGGGATAAGTATTTAGGTGAGATTGATCTGAGACAGGCGATCGCCGCCTCGGACAACATCTACGCGGTAAATACGATTATGCAGATTGGACCTGAACAAGTGGTGAAAATGGCCAAAAACCTAGGGATTACGAGCAACATGAGCCCGGTACCCTCCCTTGCACTCGGCACCTCGCCTGTTAGTCCACTGGAGATGGCTTCAGCATTCTCCGCTATCGCCGCAGGCGGGCAGCGAACACCTCCTGTGGCCATTCTGCAAGTGACGGATGCCGCAGGACGAGTCATCTATGAAGCACCTCAGACCAAGGCCGAGAAGGTCGTTGAACCCGCTGCCGCTTATGTATTAACACGGTTGATGGAAAGTGTGTTCGAAAATGGCGGAACGGGCAATCGGGTATCTGCAACCATTAAGCGACCTGTCGCTGGTAAAACGGGGACAACCAATACGGATGCTTGGCTAGTCGGCTTCACCCCAGAGCTCTCAACGGCTGTCTGGGTCGGTTACGATCAAGGCAAAGCCATTTCCACATCTGACGGACGCCGTGCGGCACCCATGTTTGCCCAGTTCACGGAACAGGCCCTCGCCAGTGTTCCACCGAAGATTTTCACCGTACCGGATAACGTCGTCAGTGTATATATCGATCCTGAATCCGGCAAACTGGCTGGCAATGGCTGCGCCGAGAAACGGCTGGAAGTTTTTATTGATGGCACGGAACCGACCGAGGTCTGTCGCAGCGCTTCGGACGATTCGGGTTCAGGGAATGATAAAGACAGTCGCGAAGTGCAAAACCAGCAGGGGATACAGGAAGAGAAGCATTCATGGTGGAAGGATTTTAAACGCTGGTGGGTGGAATGACCAAAGTGACGTAAATACGTAATGACGTAATTGCGTCAGCGCCCGTAAAATTCAATTTTAGCATAGAAGCAAAAGCCCCGAACCGATCATCTCGGTCACGGGGCTTTTGCTTCTTCTTTTTGAACAGCTTTGATCATTAATTAGGCGAGCGCTTCTTTCAATTCATCCGGAGAAGCGTTCCACCATTCTTCGTTATGCGTAGTCAGCAACGTCTTGAGTGCCGCGCGATCCTCAGGTCCAAGATCATCCAGCATGAACCGGCGCTTCATGGCATAATCCATGCGATTCACATGATCCGCCAGCAGTTTCCATCCACGACGCGCTTCTGTATCAATCCACATCTCACACGCTGTTGCTCCACCATAGAACTGCCCCTGTTCGTTACGGTCCACAGCTACCCATACCAGCCATACCTGGCGTCCATTGGGTACTTCCTCGCGGTTGGTCGAGAACTTGATGTTGCGCTCTACCTTGCTCTTCGCATGCATCGCACCAATATCGATCTTGGCTTCTCCGTTATCAATAATAACTGGAGACAGGTTGTTCAGATCAATGGAGCCTGCACCGAAGCCTTTGTGTTTGCTCTTTGCACTAACGATATTCAAGGCAATCTGTTTTTTGCCGTTTTGCTCGTTTTGGTCCATGTTTATAGCCTCCAAGGGTTGATACAAATATTTTAACTAATAATCGCCCCAATGCAAACATATACATGCTGTAGATGCTTGTCAACGGGAGGTATTTAACGATGATTCCACGACGCGCCAAGAGCTGGCTCACCGCAATTATAACCCTGTGTGTAGTTGCCGGGGGGATATGGCTTGGTCTGGGTTCCACACGCTCCATTCATTCTGACTTGCCTGCGCTCGCCCCGGAATCGGGCAAGCCTACGGCACCCGTCAAAACCCAAACATCTCCGGAAAGTATACAGACACCTACCGCTGAAGTGTTCAGCAACCGCGTAGTGGAATATCACATGGATGTGAAGCTGGTAGACGGAAATGTACTGCAAGGGACTCAGACGATAACCTGGACACATCCAGGTAAGAAAACCGTCAGCGAGCTTTATTTTCACATGTATCCCAACGCCTTCTCTTCTGCCGACACCACTTTTATGAAAGAATCCGGGGGAAAGCTTCGCGGTGATGTCATGCCCACGAACGGTTATGGTTCCATGCATATTACAGAAATGAAAACAGAGGACGGGCTTTCTCTCTTGCATCGGCTGCAGTATGTGCAACCGGATGACGGAAACATGAAAGATACTACCCTCATTAAGGTACGGCTGCCCAAACCCGTTAAAGGCGGCGAAAGCATCACACTTCACACCCGATTCGAGGTCAAGCTACCGAAAATTTTTGCCCGTATGGGAACAGCAGATAACTTTGTTATGGCAGGTCAATGGTTCCCTAAACTTAGCGTATATGAGCCAGCAGGCACGCGAGGTCGAACGACCGAAGGCTGGAATCTGCATCAGTATCACGGCAATTCAGAGTTTTACGCTGATTTCGGTATCTATAGTGTGCGTATTCGGGTACCGGAAACATACAAAGTGGCTGCTACTGGATTCCCAACCCAGCAAGCTGTTGTGAAGAACGGCGAAAAAATATATCAGTTCTATGCCGATGATGTGCATGATTTTGCCTGGTCAGCCTCTCCTGATTTTGTTTATGCGGAAGAGCCCTTCTCTGCCCCCAATGTGCCAGGCGTTCGAATCAAGCTGTATCTCGACCCTGCTCATGAGGATCTGAAGGAACGTTATTTCTACGCCGCCAAAGCAGCACTATCCAATTATAGCAAGTGGTTTGGCCCTTATCCGTATTCCACATTGTCCATCGTTGTCCCGCCCAAATCGGGGAATGGCGCAGGGGGAATGGAATACCCTACCTTGGTCACCGCCTTCGGTGCGGATGATTCTGCTCCTGGTTACGATCTGGAACGCACGGTTGTGCACGAGATTGGGCATCAGTATTTTTACGGCATGGTCGCCAGTAATGAATTTGAAGAGGCTTGGCTGGACGAAGGATTCACCTCCTATGCAGAAGATAAACTGATGGAACAGGAATACGGACTTATCCCGAATCTACCCGTACAATCAGGTCTCATTACTTCTCCAGCTTCACTAACACAGGACTCCTGGAAGTTTGATTCCCAGAATCAATATGCTGCCAACGTATACACACGAGGCAAGCTTGTATTACTCGGGATAGAACAGCAGGTTGGTGCAAAAACAATGGAACGTATTCTCTCGACCTACGTGAAGAAATACCGTTTCAAACACCCTACTTCGTCTGATTTTCAAAAGGTAGTGGAGCAAGTAACCCGTACATCCTGGACCGATTATTTTAATCAGTATGTATACGGAGACGGCATGGCTGACTTTGCAGTGGAGAAGATCGCAATCAACCCTATCCTGAAAGACGGCCAAACGTTGTACGAGTCGTCGGTTACATTGCAGAAAAAAGGCAGTGAATATAAGAAGGTGCCTGTTCGAATTATGTTCGAAGATGGGAAAACCATGACGAAAGAATGGAATGGCAGCGAGGAGCGCATTACTTACAAACTGACCTACACTTCCCCTGTTTCCTGGGCTATGACTGATCCGCTATACACGATTGTGCTGGAGAACCATCATATGAACAATTTTCTGAAAGCCGGACTGGATGAGCCAACCAAATCCCGCTGGAGCATGAGTGCAACCAAAATTATAGAAGCCATATTCGGAAGTCTGTCATGGTGAGGTGGATGGATACAGTGAAAGTAAAAATACGCGAAGGCTGGTTTCTCGTCCGTCAGCATATGTTCATTGCAGCACTCTTATTTCTCTATCAATTAGTATGGGGATACTTTCTTTATCGAATGGTACAGTCCGCTGTGGTTCCGCTGCTCCTGCGTTATCCTGACCCTGATGCAGGGGAACTCAGTACGATTTTATTCAAAATGGAGAGCCAACTCAGCCTGACAACGAATCCGGAGGTCCATCGCTATTTATGGATTTTAGGGGCTATGCTGCTGATACGGATGCTGATTAGCCCTCTCATTCAGGCAGGGCTGCTCTACTCGCTCCAGCATTATAATCATTCGGAAGAGCGCATTCCTTTCATTCGTGGCATTAAAAATCTGTGGAAACCGATGCTGTTGCTCCACACCATTCGCACCCTTTTGCTACTGCTACCGGCTTATTGGCTCGCACCAAAGCTCTATTCCATCTTTATGGAAGGTTTTCATTCCCTCCATCTGCTCTTGCCTGGAATTCCCTATATTGCTGGTTGGATTGTATACGGGTGGGTTATCCATCATGTCCTGCTCTACATGCAGTTTGGTATCTCGGCTCCTGATGGGGAAGGTGGAGCGCGTGGTACGTTTCAAGCTCTATGGATTGCAATACGCCAGGTCATCACTCTAATAGGCATTGCTGTCCTGCTGGGCGGACTTCATCTGCTGGTCTTTGGTGCCTTTACTTCTACTTCATGGTTAGTAACGGGCTTAACTGGCCTTATACTACAACAGACGTATCCACTTGCCCGGTGCTTGCTGAGCCTGTGGAAAATATGCGCCCATTTCCGGTTATGGCAGTCCAACTCGGTCAAGGATTAACATGAACAGCTAAAAATGGTTACCATCTCTATGTAAAGTTGTATTCATCAAATGCCGTTAATCAAGCAAACCTCGACCTTCCCCCGTCAAAGGTCGAGGTTTTTTTTGCTAATTTTGTTGTTAAACGTTGCCAAAGTGTTATACCTCTGTTACAATAATCGCAGTGAGTTTTTAGTAACAACTTTGTAATCTTTACCTTCATATTTGTAACTACTTAAAATTTAAACGTCATTTCTTGATTTCGCAGGTGCATAACTAGCATAGCCAAATTCCTAGCACCTGGGAAGCGGGGGAACCAGTTATGGGTGAATTGATCTTGCAACAGAGGGATCATAGGGGACCTTCAACCGAATCCTTAAGCTAACCTCGCAGGCATTGGAAGGGGTATATCTCTTGTTTAAGAAGAAATTAACCGCAGCTGTACTCAGCCTCACATTCGCATTATCGCTTGGAGCAGGCAGCGCATTCGCAGATTCAAAAATGGACCAAGTCATTGATTCAGCAATGGGAACTACATACAAAAGCGGAGGAACAACGCTTAACGGCTTTGACTGCTCTGGGTTCACAAGTTATGTATTCGACAAGCTGGGCATTGATCTGGCTCGCCAATCGAGTTCACAATTCGACATGGGCGATTCGGTTTCCCGTATGGAAATGAGACCAGGTGATCTGGTATTCTTCAATACAACGGGCAAAGGAGTCTCGCACGTAGGGATCTTTGTAGGGAATGGAAAGTTTGCACACTCCTCTTCTTCCAAAGGAGTTACAATTAGCGAATTAAGCGAAAGCTACTGGGCCAACCGCTATGTTGGCGCTAAACGGATTATGAGCACGGACGCATATGAGACATTGGCCATAGACTAGGGACAAGGTGAGCAACGTCATGCTGTAACAATACACTACTGTAACGAAGCATAATAGAACCGTCTGGTACATTCTCCGCAGGAATGTATCCGGCGGTTTTTTTGTGCTTCGTTTCCTTTAACGTATTCGGGATAGCTATCAAAACTAACTTTAACTTTTTTAGAGCTATTTTTCGTTGCTTCGTCCGTGCTCTTATAATGTTTTTACCCATCCCACTATAATATAAACGAAATTACCGGAACTTTTGTTTCACTTTTTTTCTAAAACGGGGGCTTGCCAAATGAACGCCTCTTTTGTAGAGTGAAAACAAGCTTAGATATGGAATGACATATGTATATGGACAAATCAAAATCATTATAGCTTGTTCACAATGAGAGGAGCGTGCAGTTGTATGGATGAAGCCCCTGTGACGTTTCACGTTGTGCCCATGCAAGAAAAACATGCGGAGCTAATCTGCGATTGGCAGTATGACCCGCCTTATAATATTTATAGCTGGCTGCCTTGGGAGCAGATGAAAGCACTTGAAGTCGAATTCGGGGATCCCCATCTACGGAAGGAACAATATGCGGTAGTGCTGGGAGAGGATCATCAGATTTGCGGTTTTGCTCAATACTTCCCACTTGAAGGCGTCACCCGCATTGGACTTGGCATGCACCCTGAACGCTGTGGTCATGGTCAAGGAACGGCTTTTGTCTCGGCCATTGTGCAGGAAGCAATTCGTCGGAACCCTGCAAACGAAATTGATCTGGAAGTTCTGACCTGGAATGACCGGGCCATTCGCGTCTATTTCAAAGCCGGATTTGTTACACAGGATACATATGAACGACAGACGCCTAGCGGTTTGAAACCTTTTTACTGCATGGTCTATGAAGGTCCACGCGAATAAATAGGGCTTGAAATCACCCTAAAAAGTCCCCGGTTATGTGATTAGTTCAAAAAATTACCACAAAATGCTATGATGTCACTACAGGTTCCGTTATAATGATATGGATAGTTTCAAGTTAGATGATCTTTCATTCTGGAGGGGACATAAGGGATGCACAAATGGATCATGAGCGGGGTATTTTTTGCAGCGTGCGCTTTAGCTATTGTACTAATGTTTACGCTTCCAGGGAAAGAGGAAGTTGCAAAAGAAGCGAAACCGACGATGCCACAAGTTACAATGGATGCAGGACAGGCTGAGGCACTAGTCAAAGCAAACTGTATTACCTGCCACGGTGATCAGCTTCAAGGGGGCATGGGCCCTAGTCTGCAGAAGATTGGTAGCCAGGACGATGTGGAGAAGATTTATACGACCATTGTCAAAGGTAAAAGCGGCGGTATGCCTTCGTTCAAAGACAAGTTAAAGGATGAAGAAATCGCGAATATTGCGATGTGGCTGGCGGAGAAGAAGTAATCCAAAACGTTCAAGGCAGTCAGTTTGTGGGGGGTTGCACGTGTAGTAAGTGCGGTGGCTTCAATCGCCCCTTGCTCTTTACGCTTGCTCTACACCACTCTGACGCTAGACGCACAACGTAAGCAATCCGTATTCGTATTACAGGGTTAGTGGATTTATTGATGATCATAACAAAGAAGAGGCTCTTACTCTCCCGTACTGGGTAGTAAGAGCCTCTTGGTCATTTCAGGGATGTTCCGATGAAACCATATACCACGCTATGGCTCCTCCGATTGCATTGGCGCATCCCGCCTGCTGCCTCTGATTCACCTAAAACATTCATGGATTACTGGGTCTTTGCCTTCTGCTCGGCAAGGAAAGCCTGCACTTCACGTGCGGACGGCATCCCAGACTGGGCGCCGAGCTTCGTCACGGACAACGCGGCTGCGCCCATGGCGAAGCTTACCGCCGCGTCCAGCGTCTCTCCGCGCGCGAGGGCTACTGCCAGCGCGCCGTTGAAGCAATCGCCAGCGCCGGTCGTGTCGACGGCGCTTACGGCGTGGCCGGGCGCACGGCACGCGCCAGCACGCCCTGCCTGTACGCGGCCGCTAGGCGCTGCCGCGTACACAGCCCCCTCGGGGCCGAGCGTCGTGACGACAGCGGCCCCGAGGGATGCGGCGAGCTCTGCGACCGCCGCATCCACGTCTTCCGGCCGGAGATCATCCCGGCCGGTGAGCACGGCGAGCTCGCTGCGGTTCGGCGTGACGACGTCGACGCACCGCAGCAGCTCCTGGGGCAGACCCGGCACGGCAGGCGCCGGGTTGAGCACCACCAATGCGCTGCCTTCAGCCGCCAGTTGGGCGGCGCGGGTGACCGCAGGCAGCGGGATCTCCAGCTGCAGCAGCACCGCTGCGGCTGCAGTCAGGCTTTTTACCGTATCAGCCTCTTCCAGCATCGCAGGCATAACCTGCCCATTCGCTCCGGGAATGACAATAATCCGGTTATCTCCTTTGGAGAGCCAGATGGAGGCCGTACCTGTAACGGTATCATCCAGAATGCGAACCTGCGAGGCATCCGCCCCACTTTCCGTTAGACTGTGCAGCAGGCGTTCACCAAAACCATCCGAACCTACCGCACCAACCATCGTTGTCTGTCCGCCCAGTCGTGCAGCAGCAACCGCCTGGTTGGCGCCTTTGCCCCCGGCCAGATAATGCAGCTCCTCCCCGCTCACCGTCTCCCCTTCCTCGGGAATGATGTCCGTCTTCACCACCAGATCCATATTAAGGCTGCCTACGACAGCAATAAGAGGTTTGTTCTGATTATCGTCTGACATGTATGCTTCACTCATTTCCGGTAGTGCGATAATAACCGATCCGGGTTATTCCGACCTCATTTTCTCAAAAGCCTCATTATATTGCTCTGCTTCTTTAATATCTACAGATGTGATGCCACCTTCATCCCATGATGTGAGACGCAGTGTGACCGTTGTATAGTCAATCGTAATGAAAGGGTGATGATTGAACGCTTCCGAAATCGCTGCGACCTCGTCCACAAATGCAATCCCTTTCATGTAGTTGGAAAATACGAACTTGCGGACAATCCATCGTCCCTCTTCCAGTTCCCAGCCTTCCAGCCTTCCCAGATGAGCTTCGACTTCCTCTTGCGAAAAAACCATACGTTATCTTCCTCCCCATATGATGGCTCATCACAGACATATGTCCATGCTGCCATCGAAACCTTTGGTGCTACCCATAGCAACCCAAACGCATAGGTCCACCGCCCTGCGGTTCGCCCGTTTCATGACTATCATCTTACCACGGACAAGCCTCAAATTCCAATAGTACAAATGGCGCTAGATCCACTAACCATAAGGCTTTAGGGAGATTCTCCAACTCAGTTTTCCATGCCAAATATCTTATGAAAGCCTACTAAATGAGCGGCACAAAAGTCAGCTCTTCTTCCCCAATTAAGATATGAATTCGGTGCTGATCCTTGTCATGAATGACCACTCCACTTCCTACCGGAATGACCGACTCCTCACCCAGCGCATAGAACAGATCTTCCGCCAGCGCCTCATCCACTTCGAGTTGCTCTGTTACACCAAGGCGTGACCATTCTTCCTCATCCATCTCAAAGAAAACATAGCGGTCCGGTATTCGGCCTATAGCCTCTGTCAAATCTGTCAATATTCCTTCATAATCCCGTCCATGCTTTACGCCCATTGGCTTTTCACTCCTATTTAGCCCCTAAGGAGCAGATTTGATCTTATTATACCTGAAAATAACCCTTAAAAAAAAAGGCCATCTGGTCGATAAATACTATACATGACCGTTTTAACTGTTTCTGCAACCCTAAAGGATGCCTAACATTAAACGGATTGCGGTGTAACGTTCGTCCGGAAGCCCGAATAAAGCCGCTTGAAAGGATTCAATTTTATCTCATGGATGAGGTGTATGATGGAAATTTCAACGATTATCGGACTAGTTTTAGGGCTGGTTTCACTTGTATTGGGTATGTTCCTGAAGGGTGCGCCCTTAATCAACCTGGTTAACAACCCGGCAGCCTACGTTATTATTTTTGTTGGTACGGCAGCAACTATTTTCATGGCATTTCCTATGTCTGAAGTTAAAAAAATCCCCAAGTTATTCGGGGTACTGTTCAAAAAACAGCAACTGATTGACCGTGTTTCTCTAATTGGCACATTTATGGACTGGGCTTCCACCACCCGTCGTGAAGGTTTGCTTGCACTTGAATCGAAAGTCGAAGATATTGATGATCAGTTCCTGCGCGGCGGTATGCGTATGATTATTGACGGCAATGATCAGGAATTTGTAAGTGATGTACTCATGGAAGATATTCATGCTACAGAAGAGCGCCATCGTGGCGGTGCCTTGATCTTCGCCCAAGCGGGGATGTATGCACCAACACTCGGGGTACTCGGGGCCGTTGTGGGTCTCATTGCAGCGCTTGCCGATCTCAGTGATATGGAAAAGCTCTCCCATGCGATTGCAGCGGCGTTTATCGCGACACTTCTCGGTATCTTTAGTGGTTACGTGTTGTGGCATCCGATGTCCAATAAACTGAAGCGGATGTCCAAAAAAGAGATGGAAATTAAGCTGATGATGGTTGAAGGCTTGTTATCCATACAATCCGGTGTATCCACCATTGCCATTAACCAAAAATTATCTGTATTCCTGACACCTTCCGAACGTAGACAGTTGGAAGAGAAGGAGGGCTCATCAGGTGAAAAAGGCTAAAAAACACGAACCGCATGAAGAGCATATAGACGAGAGCTGGTTGCTTCCCTACTCCGACTTGATGACGTTGTTGCTCGCTCTGTTTATCACATTATTCTCTATGAGCTCTATAGATGCAGCGAAGTTTGAACAGATGGCTTCCGCACTGAGCAGTGCATTGAACGGTGGGTCGGGTGTATTGGATCATACCTCCATGAACCCTACAGAATCCACTACAGATTTGGGCAAAAACAAACAGCAGCCTGAAGATATCACCAAGAAGACACCAGCTCAGATTACAGATGCGCAGATGGCTCAGAAAGAGCAGGAAGATCTGGAGAAACTCAAGAAACGACTTGATCAATATATTCAGAAAAACGGGCTTTCCGATCAGCTGAATACAAAGCTGAATCAGTCTGAGCTGAAGATCACGATCAGCGATAACGCCCTGTTCTCCTCAGGCCGGGCTGATGTTAAACCCGAGTCACGCTCACTGGCTAAAGCCATCTCGAGCATGTTGCAGGAGTTCCCGGAATATGAAGTCGTTGTGTCCGGCCATACTGATAATGTTCCCATTTCGAACAGCCAATATAAGGATAACTGGGATTTGAGTGCCGATCGTGCACTGAATTTCCTCAAAATTCTGTTATTGAACGAGGCGCTGGACCCTTCGAAGTTCACACCTAGTGGATATGGAGAGTATCATCCAGTCGCTAGCAACCAAACGGATGCTGGCCGAGCTCAAAACCGTCGGGTAGAAGTTTCGATTATCCGGAAATATCAAAGTAACAATACGGCCGTGAAAGCAGTCGGGCAAGGTAACTAAAGAGTCGTTGGTTGTAGCAAACTAATGCTTAAGTCACTCTCCTTCATTACAGGAGAGTGACTTTTTTTCTATCAACTGATATTCAAAAGCGCTGCTTCCCTCGAGGGGAGCAGCGCCTTGGATCATCATCATTTATTCCATCGTATAGTTTAGCAGACTGCTTAATTCAGATTTTTCTGCGGGTGTCAGTTCTCTCCAGGTTCCTGTGGCCTGTTCCCCGAGATGAATGTTCATAATACGAATCCGCTTCAACTTCCGAACCTCATAGCCAAATGCACTGCACATCCGGCGAATTTGGCGGTTTTTCCCCTCCGTCAGAATAATACGGAACACCCGCTCGGATATACGAGTCACTGTACAAGGAAGCGTCATTTCGCCCAGGATCTTGACTCCTGTGCTCATACCTCTCAAGAAACTCGGCGTTACCGCACGATCCACGGTGACAATATATTCTTTCTCATGACGACCTTCTGCCCTCAGAATTCGATTGACGATATCACCGTCATTGGTCATTAGAATCAAACCTTCCGAATCCTTATCCAGGCGACCAATGGGGAAGATGCGCTCTTTATGCCCTACAAAGTCAACGATATTCCCTTGAATGTGCTGCTCGGTTGTACTCGTTATTCCGACAGGTTTATTGAGCGCAATATATACGTGTTTCCGCTTTTCCTTAATAGGTTGACCATTAATTCGTACATCATCGCCATCTTCTGCTTGACTGCCCAGCTCTGCCGTCACTCCATTAATTGTTACTTTCCCGCTTTCCACCAATCTGTCGGCTTCCCGACGGGAACAAAAACCTGTTTCACTGATAAATTTATTAATACGCAAAAGGTAATCTCACCTCGTCTAGTTCTCTTCGTCTGTAGGTTCATTGTCCGTCTTATGCTCTTCCTCTATACTCTCCGTTTGCTGTTGGGAAGCAGGCAGCTCGATAATGACAGTCGTCCCCTTGTTCATGACGCTTTTGATATCCATCATGCCCTTATGTGATTGAATAATGCGCTGGCTGACCATCAGGCCAAGCCCTGTTCCCGATTCCTTGCTTGTAAAGAATGGTTCCCCCAGCTTAGGCATCAGTTCTTCTGGAATTCCAGTACCTTCGTCCTTAATTTCAATCCGAACCCGACTATTCTCTTCGTCATGATTGAGTTTAATTCGAATATTACCTCCGTCTGGCATGGCCTCCATGCCGTTCTTCAGCAAGTTAATGAAGACCTGCTTCAACTGGTTCTCTTCACAGTGTACCATAGCTGAATCGGATGAAGCATTTAGTATAAACTCCACACCATGCAGATGCGCCTGGCTGTCCAACAATGATATAACATCTCCCAGAATGAAGCGAATATCCCGTTCCTGAAAATGAACCGCCTGTGGTTTGGCCAGGATCAGAAACTCACCCACAATGAGATTAATTCGATCCAACTCGGACAGCATCAAATCCAAGTGACGATGATTAAGCTTGTTCGTCTCTTGTTGGAGCTGGAGAAACCCACGCAGGGTCGTAAGCGGATTACGTATCTCATGCGCAACCCCTGCTGCCAGCTGACCAACCGTCGTCAGTTTCTCGGAACGTCTGAGCAGTTCCTCCATACGATTACGGCTGGTAATATCCCTTGATACACTGATCAGAGCTGTAATCTCACCTGCTTCATCCCGGACTGGTGCTGTACTTACACTGACTTCGACACGACTGCCGTCCTTCTTCATCCATGTCGTTTCATTGGACGTAATTGACATACCCTCAATCAACTGGGCATGCTGCTCTTCCATCTCCTCTTCAGTACCAGGAGGGATAATCTTCAATTTGCGGCCTTCCACTTCACGACTGCGCCAGCCGTACAACTGCTCAAAGGCACGATTTACCCGCAGCACATTCCCATCCAGATCCGTAATATGAATCGCATCTGCCGTTTGGTTAATGATCGATTCCAAATGCTCTTTTACCGCACGGTTTTCTTCATACATCTGTTTCAAGCGATTCGTATAATGACCCAAATTACGAATCATGGCATTAATGCGATTCGCTAATTGGCCCAGTTCATCTTTCCTTCTCACTTTCAGACGGAAATCAAAATGACCGTCAGCCACATCATTCACTTTGCCCAAAATAGATTGAATAGGACGCGTAATGTATCCCGCAAGCAAATAGCTGCCAAAGATCACAATCTCCAGCAAAACAAGCGAAATCGAGGCATGGCTAACCAGCTGCTCCGATACCATGGAGGATATTTGCTTATAATCCATGACAATACTAATCACATAAGATGATTCATTGAGGGTGAATATCGGAATGAAACTTTTGAGCACCTTCTGTTCATGAGTTTCACTCACAAAGGATACATTCTGCCCAGTACGAATTGCCCTTACAACCGCCTTGTGATCCTCTTCTGCGGCACCATATTGATATGTACCGAAACGAATTGGCCTGTTATTCAGCTTGCTGTGGTTCGTATCCCTTCCGTCATTGCTCATGCTCGAGCTACCGAAGGTCAATGGATTAATACCTGTAATCTCCAGAATCGAAGGATTCACTTCACGAATCTTATTCAAAATCTCGTCTGGACCAGAGATCTTCACATAGTCGTCAACAGCGGCATTATTATAGAAGGGATTGATTATGTAATTCCTCTTCCCATCGTGATAGTAACCCCAGATATCAACATCTGACGGATTGGATGTAGAGTATTCGAATCCATCTGACCAAAAATGGTCCAGTTTCTGTCCCTGTGAAATCGTAACCTGATGATTTTCGAACAGCTGTTTAAATGCCTGATACCAATACGTCATGGATTTGGTAGACAATCCAATCTCCTTTGGATCGGAAGACCGGGTAACCACAATATCATCAGCCGTTTGCTCCATCAATGAAATGTGGGAGACACCGACTTTTTCGCTCATACGAACCAGATCTTCATTTGTGATATTATTAATATTCGGGTCCAGTTCTTCCGCTGCCATTACTGAGGCCAGCCATAGATTGTTCCCAATTTGTCGTTTTACATATTCTGAACTGGACTGACTCTGTTCGACAGCGATTGCAATCTGTTTGGCCGTAAGCACCATCTTGGTTTCGCTGTCCTGCCTTAGATTCTCTTCTGTAGTATAATAACTCAGTGCTATATTCAAAACCAAAATGACGAGCACCGAGCACGACATAATCATGGATAATTTCGTTTTAATAGACAACTTTTTCGTTCACCTCTCGGCTTGTACCCTCTGGCGATATATGGCAAAACCTATATCCATCATAACTGTTGTATGACTATTTGAAAAGGATAATTGACCCTTGTCCAAAAGTTACCGCTTGGCTGAAAAACGCGAAATCAATTGTATTTTGTCTTTTCCATGCCTACAATGGGAATAACCGCTAAAAATTATCCACAAATCCACAGGCTTGTGGATAGTATGTTCATAACTTTGTGAGCAACCCGTTAGTTATCCACAAACTTATGCACAACATGTTAACAAACGAATGTTTGTTCGCCGCACAAAATGCTCTTTGGAAGGAGTTTTACATTTTAATGAAGGATGACGTTCTCCAACCTGATCTTTCGCATCTCTCGGAGGAGGCTCAGCACGAGCACTGGATGCGTGAAGCCATTGCTGAAGCATACAAAGCGGAAGCACTCGGGGAGGTGCCCATCGGGGCTGTAATTGTTCAACATAACCGTATTATCGGCCGTGGATACAATCTGCGCGAAACGACACTTGATTCCACAGCACATGCGGAGATGGTAGCCATCCGGCAGGCCAGTGAAGCCATCGGTGCATGGCGACTGCTGGATTGTAGTCTGTACGTCACACTGGAGCCCTGCCCCATGTGTGCAGGTGCCATTGTGCAATCCAGAGTGCCTCGAGTCATATATGGTACCGCTGACCCCAAGGCCGGATGTGCAGGAACACTGATGAATCTGCTGCAGGAACCTCGTTTTAATCATCGAACTGAAGTGGTTGCTGACATTCTGCAACCAGAGTGCTCTACCATGCTGACTCAGTTTTTCCGGCGTTTACGCAAAAAATAGAATTTTACATCCATCTGGAAGGGAAGTGCATTCCATGCCGCTTACACTATACGACACACCAAAAGGAATAAGTCTTCGTTTACTTACTCCACAAGATACGGATGCGTATCTTGCTCTTATTCAAATCACACGTCTTCCCTACCAAGCTGTAGAGCCTATCCGGGATGATGAATTCTATACGCTGCATGCGCAAACCAGACGCATTCAGGATAGAATGCAGGCGGCAGAGGAAGGAACAGGTTACCAATTCGGAATTTTTACAATCAATGATGGCCTACTGATCGGTCAGGTTAGCTTGAACAATGTCGTTCATGGCGTTGCCAATTATGCAGACATGGGATACTTTATCCATCCAGACTACCAAGGCGGCGGACGAATGACCGCAGCCGTGAAGCTCGCTGTATCCTACGCCTTCCGTGCCCTGAAGTTAAATCGTGTTCAAGCAGCCATTCTATTGTCCAATACCGGTTCCAAACGTGTTCTGGAGAAGAACGGCTTTCAAGCTGAGGGCATTGCTCGTAAATATCTCAAGATTAACGGAGAGTATCAGGATCATCAGATCTACGCTGTGCTCGCCGAAGACTTGGGTGAATCTTTACAGTAATTGAACAGACCATGTAACAACATACAAAGAGCCGCTCAACCTTAAGGTCGAGCGGCTCTTTGCTTTAACTAATGAATTGGAGAACTTAGTATCCGTAAGATGCGTTCATTAGTTCTTCAAACTCATCCATTGTAATAACGTCTTCGCCAGTAGGAATATTGATTTTGAATGCTGGCTTCTCGTTAATTTTGGTGTATGTGTTCGAACCAGTGAATGCAAGTTTAATTTCATCCTTGGTATCAGGTTGTTTAATCAACAGATCAGCAACCAATTTTTGATATACCGGGAAATCTTTTTTGTCCAAAGCAAAATCAATGTGGAACTGGTTAATGGTCAGTGTATCTTTCAATTGATCCAGATCTTTAGCCATTTCAGCTTGATCCGCTTCAGTAATTTTCAGATCCTCTTTAGCTTTGTCGATATCTGCCTGACTCATTTGCAACATGTCACGGTACTCTTCTTTAGAGATGATATCCAGTACTTTTGGAAATGCTTTGGTTACCAGGACAGTAACGGCCTCTTTCACATTGTCATTGTTGACCGAAAATTGAACAACTTGCTTGGCATCCAAACCTTCAGGAAGCTGCGCATCCTTCACGTCCAGGTTTTTAAAGAATTTATCCTGATCGTACTCGCTCAGAACGGCATCCATAACTTCATTGCTCAGCTTTTGCGTTTTCGCTGCATCCATAGCATCCGGATTCCATTCCGTTCCTTCTTGCTCAGCCAGTTCTTTCAGATCCAGCTCTAGGAATTTACCAACAACCGTTTCCGGAATCGGGAAGAAAGGAATACTTGGTACCTTAACATATAACTTCTCAGCGGTCATAACCATTGGAATGTTAAATGTCATCCCCATATCGCCTTTAAGCTCAATACCTACCGTCATTTCGGTCTGCATTGGTTCGCTTTGGTATACGCCAGTTACATTCAACTGAGCATCCTTCAGCATGCTCATAAACTGAGACATCGTTGGATCCTGTTGTGACTCGTCTGCAGCTTTATAGCTCAATTCATTAATAGTGAAATTAGAACTCATCTCATACGAAGTCAGTTTGGAAGCATTGGCTGCCGCCGTCTTCAATGCCTCTTTTGGCTCTTGCTTGCTGCTACATGCTGTCAGTGCCATGGATACGGTTAACAGCAACGTAAGAAGAAGTGCCCCCATACGTTTAGTCATTTGTTTCTCTCCTCTCGTGATAACCCCAAAAAAATAATTCAATATCAATGATATACCATTTATTCTGAAACGGAAACACGATTTGGGAAATTTGTGAGCTTTACTCTCTAAATTGGCTACAAAGACCTATGTAAGCTTTAGATATCAATGGCGTGCTCCTCTAAATCATGTATGAACGCGCAAAAACCCCGGTTTGTTAACCGGAGTTATAGGTTATGGTTATGCATCTAATATGTGCTAAAGAGAGGAATGATTGTTCCTTTAACTTAGCCTTGAGGATTGTGATGATCCACATGGTTCTGGTTTTTCACTTTTTTGGAGCCTGACAACGGTTCCTGCATGGAAGAATGCTTCTCAGGTTTTCGTTGCTGCACAGCAGCCTGAGCTTCAGGCACAGGTGTTGTTTTGGGTTTGCTCATGTTGTTCCCCCCTCTTCATTGGATTAGGAATGGGATGGGTCCATATCTTCCGTTTTGTCATGATTCATGGAATCCTGATGCCGACGATCATTCGAGTCCTGTTGAATTTGCTGGGCATGGTGACTATTTACAGGTGTCTGATCCAGATCTGCGACTACATTTTGCAGGTTTTTATCTGTTCCAGCTTTGGCTTTGCTCACGTATTACCACTCCTTTGACGTCTGCCTAATGTCTGGTTTTGGATTGCAACGACTGGGCACATTCATGAATATGACGCGTGTAATCCTGAGCCAATTCCTGAATGGGTTCTGTACGCTCATCTGTCGTCCTTCCATCGCGCTCCACATCAATCAGCTGCACACTGACTTCACGAGAATCCACATAGGCACACTTGAAATCAAAAGAGTACATCTGGTGTCCCGCTGTTGCGATGTGAATTCGAATAGCTTGTTGATCAGCCTCGTCAGCCATAACCTGAGCCCGATCTCCGACATTTAGAACTTCAGGCAACCTTTCCTGCCAAGCACCTACAAGCTCCGTCTGATCTATGTTTAATTCGCGGTTCATCTTACCACCTCCACTCTTATATAAAGTGCGGCGATTCGGATGTTTTTATGCATCACACGGATATTGAGACAAACTGAATTTCTGTCGTAAACATGCTCTGGAAATACAGCCTGCATGCAGCTGCGCTAGATGTATAAATAAATGCAAAAAAGGACCCGAGCTTATCGCTCGAATCCTTATCATAATTGTAGTATGGCGGAGAGGGTGGGATTCGAACCCACGTGGAGTTGCCCCCTAACGGTTTTCAAGACCGCCCCGTTATGACCGCTTCGGTACCTCTCCAGGACATTAACTTTTATAAACTTGCCACGAAATAGATCATACCATAATTGTATACCAGAAAGCAACCTTTTTATACGACTTTATATATTCGATACATCAAAAAGGGAATTTACACCTACTAAGTAACGGTAACCAGCGCTACCTAACAATTGAAATGGTTGTTCAGAATCGGTTCAGCCCTGCTCTGTATAATCGAATTTAGACTTTTCATTATGGGGTGATTGATTGTTTATAGGTGTGTATCGTAAAAATGACCCTTTGAACACATTGCCTGAGGAGAGAATCAGTGAATTGATCTCGGAGGGAATAAAACAAGGCGCGAATGTTTTCTTCTTTGATGCCAGCAGCATTGATATGGAACAGGAATTGCTCCATGGTACCTTCCATGAGGGAAACGCATGGGTGCAAAGGAATGTGTCTCTCCCTGACGTGGTACTTAATGAAGCACCTGAGCCTGTTAATAACAGGCCGGAATGTGAGAATTGGCTGCGCCGCAGGGTTCCCTTTACAACATTTCTGATTCACGGAAAATACGACATTCAGAAGAAGCTGGACCCCCTCTTCAAAGATCACCTCATTCCGACGGAGCGCTTGCAGGATTTCGATCAATTTCTTGCTTTATTGGATGTTTACGAAGAAGTTTTAGTTAAACCTGATCAAGGTCGCCGAGGCAATTCCATTTTCACAGTCAAAAAGATACATGATCGCTATGTATGGCGTCAGCAGAACGAAGCAATCTGGCTTGATTATTCTGGTTTACAGGAAGTTTTGCAGGAAAAGCTCGCTCAAGGCTCCTATATTGTTCAACCCTACCTTCCGTGCCTGACCGAAATGGGAGAAGTTGTTGATTTCCGAATACATATTCAGCGCGACGGAACGGGACGATGGGCCCTGACCAAAATGTATGCCCGCACGGGGATTACGGATTCCATCATCAGCAATATAAGTAAAGGTGGTCGCATTGAGGACGCGGCTGATATGCTCTATCGTTTATTTCCGGTTCAATCCGACCAGCTCAGAGATGAAATGGAGGGGCTTGCTAACCGTATGGCAGAGGAAATTAACCGTTCGTATTCCTTTCTTATTGATGAGCTGGGCATGGATTTTATCGTGACTCCGACAGCGCAAATTCTGTTCTTGGAAGCCAATATAAGCCCCCAAACGCGGTTTCATGAGCAGGCTCGAGCAGCAAGAGCGATTGAATATGCGCAATATGTAGCCAAAGCCGGGCAAATAGCACCCCATCCCGTTATTGCCATGCTGACCAATGACCCCAGTGATAAGCAACTCGCAGCCGCCTGTGCGTATTCCGCAAAATGGAATGATGCAGCGTTTTATTATTTTGCTCCACACGATGTTCATGCAGAATTGCGTTATATCAAAGGATATGTCCTGGAGGACGGGGAGTGGGAGGCTCGGTATTGTCCATTCCCCGATGTGGTCTATGACCGATTGAAAGCACGTGGAAACGCGAATTACAGTTATGTGTACGAGGCTTTAAGACATGTGCCTTTCACCGATGAACGAATTGGAGGTTCCTTTAGCAAGAAAAAAAGTTATGAAATGCTTGAGGACAATGCGCAGCTTGCCTCCCATCTAATCCCGTATACTGCCGTTGAGAACGTCCAAGAGATTTTAGCTTTCATCGATACTTACGGAACTTCCATCATCAAGCCCTCTATAGGCTCGTTCGGCAACGGAATCATCGTTGTTCAACGTGAACAGGAAGGCTTCGCCGTAAAGGCTCACGAGCATATTCACAAAGTGAATGATGAGGAGTTCGGAAAACTGATTTCCATGCTTGCAGCTAAAAAGGGGTTTATTATTCAAAAGTTCATTCGAAGCGAAACCCGGAACAGACTTCCTTTTCATATAAGACTACATCTGGTCCGGAACGGAAGAGGGAAATGGTCTTTCATTTCCGCATTTCCTTTTCTCTCTACCCAAAGCGAGCATAAGGTAGTTAACCACGCTGGGTCACTCCGTGCATTTACGACATGGGACTGGCTGTCTCGGCATGAGTTTCCTCAAAAGAAAGAAGTTATGCTGACGAGATTGGAACAGATGGCGATAATGACGGCTAATCATATTGCTGACCATGTGAAGGAGCGGATTTGCGAGTTGGGCATTGATGTAGGGATTGATTCGTCGGGTGAGATTTGGATTTTTGAAGTGAATATGAACAAAATCGGTTCTACGCATAGGGAGTTTGAAGTCGCGCAACATATGATTCCGTTTGCTCTTTCTTTGCGTTAGTTCTACATATAATAAGGAGTGATGAAGATGAAAAAGAAAAGTAAGAATGTACATCAGCAAATGCTTAAAGCCGGAAACGCTAGAAAACGTGCCGTTAAGACAACCGTATTGGCTGCCGGCCTAATGACACATGTATTGGCGGGTAACGCCATTGACTATAAAGCCGACGACGTATACAAGGGAGATTCGATTAGCTATTTTCAGCATTTCTTCGGAATGGAGAAAGCATCGGCAGATCCTGATGAAGGTGATGAGGGGAGCAGCGAGCCTGAATCCGGCGGCAGTGAGCCTGAGTCCAGTGGTGGTGAGCCCGAGTCTGGCGGCAGTGAGCCCGAGTCTGGCGGCAGTGAGCCCGAGTCTGGCGGCAGTGAGCCCGAGTCTGGCGGCAGTGAGCCCGAGTCTGGCGGCAGTGAGCCTGAGTCTGGCGGCAGTGAGCCTGAGTCTGGCGGCAGTGAGCCTGAGTCCGGTGGTGGTGAGCCTGAGTCCAGTGGTGGTGAGCCTGAGTCTGGTGGTGGTGAGCCCGAGTCTGGCGGCAGTGAGCCACCACAGACTGGAGGAAGCAGACCTGAGAGCAGCAGCTCATCATCACAAACTACCAACTCCACCACGGTTAGCAACTCGATTATTGATTCCTCCGCATCTACGGGTTCTGCGGCCAATAGCCTAAACCAATGGATACATGGGAAACTGGAGAATGGCTCTGTTTCCGTATCCGTGGATTCGAGTGTCGTACGTAAGTTATCTGCTCTTGATCATCTGGATGATTTGTCTGTAACCATATTGCCAAACGCTTCGCACATTCAAATGACACTGCCGAAGGAAGTTCTTTCTTTCCTGCGCTCACAGGAAAAAGTTTCTTCATTCACTCTGTATAGCAATCAGTCCAAAATGGCGTTAGCTTTGAACAAATTAAATATTCAACGTGCATCATCTCTACTGCATGTGCCAGCCGAACAGCTTGATCTCCAGATCAACATTGATGTCCTGTCCAACGATGAGTTGTCTGACCTAAAACAATCACTACCAGCCGGCCTAAAATTGTTGGAACAGCCTGTACGTTTCAATATACAATGGGTGGCTAGCGACCAAACGCTCAAGCTGGATCAAGAAGAATTGAAAAATGTGACTCGGATAATCCACCTTGGTACTACAGATCTTGACCCACAAACAGCAACCGTTCTCGGGTTCAATGAAGAAACGCGGACATATACTTACGTGCCAGCCTATTTCGTCCAAAATAAAGGACAATGGGAGGTAAGAATACGAGACATGCAATACAGCACTTATGTTATTGCTTCGAATGAACAGATAGATACTTCAGACAATGGTTCATCGATAAACAGCATTGAATACATGCAGAGCAAACAATTACTTGCTTTAAATCAATTCAAGACCGGTGAACCGGTCACACGCGGAGAGGTCGCCCAATTATTGGTTTCTGCCTTAGGGGCAAACGGAATCGCAGCTAAGGATGCCTCTTTCCGGGATGTGACTGAGGAACAATCGTATGCAGCAACCGCTGCACACTTTGGACTTGTTAAAGGCTATGCAGATGGAACATTCCGTGCCGATCGCCAGGTTACCCGGGAAGAGCTGGCTAGCATGATCCATCGGACAATTCAGTTTGCAGGAGGAGATTCTGTCGCTAATACCTCAGCTGCGATATCCTATCAGGACCAAGACTCTATATCTCCATGGGCCACAGCTCAAGTCCAGGCTCTGACATCGCTCGGTTTGCTTCAAGATACATTCGGGACCTCCTTCGAACCGAAAAAAGCAGCAACCACAGACGAAGCACTTATGATCTTGGTGCGTACGCTGCGCTCCATTGAATATGTGAACTAATATATTATGCGTTCGCATAGGTAATGATCATGGCTAACATATAGTCGTTATAAGCAATAAACTACACAAAACCGTCTCCTTGTGAAAATGGAACGTTCTAAACTTCCATTTGTCAGGAGACGGTTTTCTATTTCATTCATTTAGTTGAACATCTTAGGAACGACGGGCAATCACGTTGGCTCCACCCATGTAAGGACGAAGCGCTTCAGGAATAACCACTGTTCCATCCTCTTGTTGGTAGTTCTCCAGAATAGCAGCTACGGTACGCCCCACTGCCAGTCCTGAACCATTTAACGTATGAACAAATTCCGGTTTCGCTTTTGGCTCTCTACGGAAACGGATATTAGCCCGACGTGCTTGGAAGTCTTCACAGTTGGAGCAAGACGAGATTTCACGATACGTATTGCTTTCCGGCAACCAGACCTCAATGTCATACGTTTTGGCAGACGTGAAGCCCATATCTGCTGTACACAACGTCAGAACACGGTAAGGCAGCCCCAATAATTGAAGCACACGTTCCGCATTTTGAGTCATGTTCTCCAATTCCTCATAAGAGGTCTCAGGAGAAGACAGTTTCAACAACTCAACTTTATTGAACTGATGCTGACGAATCAAACCGCGTGTATCTCGTCCAGCAGAACCTGCTTCGGATCGGAAACATGAGCTGTATGCTACAAAGTGTTTAGGCAACTGGTCCGCATTCAAAATCTCTTCGCGGTGATAGTTCGTTACCGGAACTTCAGCGGTAGGGATCAAATAATACTCGGTATCTTTCAGCTTGAACAGGTCTTCCTCGAACTTCGGCAGTTGACCTGTCCCAAACAAGCTGTCACGGTTAACGATGTATGGCGGCAGAATCTCTTCATAGCCATGCTGATCGCTGTGCAGATCCATCATAAAGTTGATCAAAGCGCGTTCCAAACGTGCACCGAGCCCTTTATAAAAGGTAAAACGGGAGCCTGTTACTTTGGCAGCCGCTTCAAAATCAAGAATGTCGAGGTCCTGTGCAATTTCCCAGTGTGCTTTTGGTGTAAATGAAAATGACTTCGGCTCTTCCCAACGACGAATCTCCACATTATCATCTTCGGACGCACCAACAGGTACACTCTCGTTAGGGATGTTCGGAATCGCCATAGTCAGATCGTTGATCTTCACTTCCAACTCACGCACTTCTTCATCCATTGCTTTGATTCGATCGGAGACTTCGCGCATCTCAAGGATCAACTCGTCGGCATTTTCACCACTCTTTTTAAGCTTGGCAACTTCTCCGGATACCGTATTCCGGCGACTTTTCAGGTTTTCACTCTCTTGCAGCAACTCGCGACGCTTGGCATCCATGTCCGTGAACCCGGCGATTAGATCCAGCGATTTGCCACGTTTCGTCAACGCTTCTTCAACACGTGCGTACTCATTCCGCAATATTTTCACATCAAGCACTAAATACCCCTCCTAAATAACACCACAAAGTAGAAACCTTCTGTATTAACTCCTGCCAAAACTTTGCAGCTCCATATATCTTCATCATTCCTCAATAGTAAAAAAACAACCTATGGCCTCCAGTGCTACCCTACGCTGCGATTCCCGCTTTGGAAGCAGATACGGGCAACATCAGGTATCTGATCAGACAGCACCGAGCCAGCAAGCCTTGTGAGCCTCTGGAGGACTGATCCAATTCACCGGCAGATCATAGGTTTGTATATTAATCACTATTGGTTCTGTACAGGCTGTTTATACGACCTAGCCATGTCTACAAAGTAAGCATGCAGTCGATAATCATCTGTCAGTTCAGGGTGATAGGAGCAAGCCAACAGATGCCCCTGACGAGCAGTAACAATCTCATCCTTGTACGTGGAGAGAACCTCTACTTCTTCCCCTACACACTCAATCAGGGGTGCCCGTATGAACACAGCCCTTACCGTCTCCTCAATGCCTTTTACCGGGAGATCCGTTTCAAAGCTTTCCCTCTGCCGTCCAAATGCATTTCTGGAGACGGTCATATCCATTAGCTCCAAATGAGCTTCCTCTTGTCCTGCAATATGTTTAGCCATAACAATCAAACCAGCACAGGTGCCGAATACCGGTTTACCCTCAGCAGCGAATGCCCGAATGGCCTCCATGAAACCATATTTGCGTATCAGCTTGCCAATCGTGGTACTCTCGCCACCAGGAAGAATCAACCCATCCAGCTCCTCGAGTTGCTGAACCTGTTTGATCGCCAATCCTTCTGCTCCGGCCCGTTCAATACTACGAATATGCTCTGTGACTGCCCCTTGAAGTGCTAAAACGCCGATCTTCATTTAAAATCCACCTTTCTCTTACCAGCCGCGATCCTGCATGCGCTTGGAAGGTGCAAGTTTGGAAATCTCAATACCTTTCATCGGTGCTCCAAGGTTTTTGGACACTTCAGCAATCAGCTTGTAGTCTGTATAATGCCTTGTCGCTTCTACGATGGCACATGCAAATTTCTCAGGGCTGTCCGATTTGAAAACCCCTGAACCTACAAATACACCATTTGCGCCCAGGTGCATCATAAGTGCAGCATCTGCAGGAGTCGCTACGCCACCAGCTGCGAAGTTAACTACAGGTAGCTTTCCATTCTCATATACACCCAGCAAAAGCTCATATGCCACGCCCCGGTTTCCTTTGGTACGGATCATGGAAGCCCCTTCGCCGGTCCAGCCCAACGCTTCACCCAAGTCTTTGGCGCCACATACAAACGGTACAGTGAACTCATGTTTGTCGATATGGAATACTTCATCAGCTGGAGTCAGTACTTCACTCTCATCAAGGTAATCCACTCCTAGTGATTCTAAGACCTTGGCATCAACTTAATGTCCCATCCGCGCTTTGGCCATAACAAGAATTGTACGACTTCATCACTTCTTCCACAATTCTTCCACAATGGTTGGATCGGCCATACGGGCTACCCCTCCTGCCGTGATGTATGTGTCGTTTTTGTCCATGAACAGGAGGTGAAATCTTTAGTTAACGTAGAAGAACAATAGACTTTTTAACTAATTCGTACGTAGAATTCTAACTTGATATTTTACCGGAAAAATTGTAAATATACAATCCATCCGGTTGGAATTACTTGTATTTTGTCAATGGTCTAACGACACTATATTAAAAATGTCATATTATCCCGTCTTCTTTCGCCTTGTCTATTAGAACAGGTTTTTGATGCCATCAAACAAATCAACGAAGAAATCTTTCACTGCACGGAAGAAGAGACGGAACCAACCGCCTTTTTCAGCTTCTTCTGCGGTGATGAGGTTCACTGTCTTCTCCTGGGGTTCGATTCCCTCCGCTTTATACGTATAAGTAACCGTCCCAACCTTGGTTCCGGCCTTGATTGGTGCAACTAGCTTATCAGCTTCAGTTACATTCGCTTTAAATGTCACGTCCAGGTTTTGAGTACCTTTAGGTACAACGAAACTTACTGCATTATCCGTCACAACAGGTACTGTTGTTTCCTTCCCTTTTTTCAAAGGTACAGCTTCCCAGCCCGTGACTTTAGTTTTGGCAGCAACCGCCTGTTTCACTTCAAAATTGTTGAATCCGAAGTCCAATACTTTCTTTGTCTCTCTGAAACGCGCCGGCTCTGAATCGGTACCCATAACAACACTGATCAGACGCATGCCATTACGCTCAGCCGTACCGGTAAAGTTATTCCCCGCGTTTGTGGTATGTCCCGTTTTCATTCCGTCCAGACCCTCATAAGCATAGCTTTTGAAGTTGGTTATATTCTTATTCGCTTCCAGCATCCAGTTATAGTTAATAATCGGATCTTTGTCATTGGGGCGGAATTTATAGGATTGAATTGTCGTGAAATCTTTGTAGTCCGGGTGATCCATGATGATATATCTGCACAAAATGGCTGCATCCCGTGCCGACATAACGATTTCCTTATCTTCAGTTGGGCGGAAATCCGCAGGCATATCTGCACGATCCAGTCCTGTGGAGTTGATGAAGTAGCTATCTTTCATTCCCATACGCTTCGCTTCATCATTCATCATTTTCACAAATGCTTGCTCGGAGCCTGCAACATATTCAGCCAGAGCAACCGTAGCATCATTGGCTGAACCTACAGCCATAGCAATGTACAGCTCCTTAACTGTATGTTGGTCACCTTTTGCAAGGAAAATGCGGGAACCTGTACTCTTGGCTGCATTTTCACCTACAGTTACAATATCATCCCAACTAAACTTTCCTTGCTTAACCTGTTCAGCCACAATATACTCGGTCATCATTTTCGTCATACTGGCAGGCGGCATAGCTTTATCCGCATTAACATTGAGTAGAATCTGACCCGTTGAAGCCTCCATCAGTACGGCAGATTTAACATCGAGTCCAAGTGAGTCTGCCGAAGGAATGTCCACGGCTTTTTCTGTCTTCGTTGTTGTAGCTGCCGCGGTCAACACCTGTCCTGAATCGTTTGCAGCAGCCATAACAGGCATTACCGCAGACATGCAGAGCATATTAATCAGCATAACCGAGGCTACGCTTTTTTTGAGCATTTGACGTTTTTTCTTATTCATTTGTTTGGCTTCCAATGATGAATACTCCCTTCGGTCCGAAGCGTCCTATTGTGTGCTTCAGTGCAGCTTGAGCTGCAATATTTTCTTAGTCCCTAACAGGTGGAGATGATGTGTGAGATGTGAAGTATATGCGCTGTATCGAAAGAGCAATGTCATTGCTCCTAAAGATCGAATCGATTGTCACTTAGTTAGCATTAAATGAAATGCTTATGTAAAAGGACGTCCGCGCTTCTTTTTTAGCTGGGCAACCTTTTTCTATCACTCAAAATTCATTTTCAGAAGCAGTTTCATAGACTCACGTCAAAAAACCGCCGCAACGCCCTAATCCATTAAAGGATCATCACCGCTTGTTCTATTCTATCACAGGGGTATCCGCAAAAAAAGACAGGCCCGGCGAAAATCGCCAAGCCTGTCCTGGAAATGATTAACACAATTCAGATTACAACGAGTAGTTAGGGGCTTCTTTCGTAATCTGTACATCATGTGGATGACTTTCGCGAAGCCCCGCACCTGTAATACGAATAAACTGAGTGTTGTTACGAAGCTGCTCCAAACTGCTTGTACCACAGTATCCCATCCCTGAACGTAGACCACCAATCAACTGATGAATCGTATCAGATAATGGACCTTTGTAAGCAACACGTCCCTCAATTCCTTCCGGAACCAGTTTCTTGTCATCATCCTGGAAGTAACGATCTTTACTTCCTTGTTTCATCGCAGCCATTGAACCCATACCGCGGTAAACTTTGTAGCTACGTCCTTGGAAGATTTCCGTTTCTCCCGGGCTTTCTGCCGTACCTGCAAACAAGCTTCCCAGCATAACTGCATGAGCACCTGCAGCAAGAGCCTTGGTAATCTCACCGGAGTACTTGATACCACCGTCAGCAATGATTGGTACGCCATATTCACGCGCTACATTTGCACAATCGTATACTGCTGTAACTTGAGGAACACCAATACCAGCAATTACACGCGTTGTACAGATGGAACCTGGACCAATTCCCACTTTGACAACTGACGCCCCTGCTTCGATCAATTCACGGGTTGCATCGCCTGTAGCAACGTTTCCTGCAACAATTGTCAGGTTCGGGAAACGCTCGCGCAGCTGACGAACCGCATCAATGATGTTAATGTGATGTCCGTGTGCCGAGTCTACCGTAATCAGGTCCACACCGGCTTGAACCAATGCATCTGCACGTTCAAAGGTGTCTTTGGAAATCCCGATCGCTGCTCCAACCAGCAAACGTCCTTGTGCATCTTTAGCTGCATTAGGGAATTGAATTGCTTTTTCGATATCTTTAATAGTAATGAGGCCTTTCAGTGTGTTGGACTCATCTACTAATGGAAGTTTCTCAATTTTATGCTTCTGGAGGATGCCTTCTGCTTCTTGCAGTGTAGTACCTACAGGCGCAGTAACCAAATTCTCACGAGTCATGACTTCGCTGATTTTAATGGAGAAGTCGTGGATAAAACGCAAGTCACGATTTGTCAGGATACCAACAAGCTTCTGATCTCCTTCAACAATCGGTACACCGGAAATACGATATTTCGCCATAACCGACTCTGCATCAGAAACCAGATGTTCCGCTGTCAATGAGAACGGGTTGGTAATAACACCACTCTCCGAGCGCTTAACCCGATCCACTTCCTCCGCTTGCTGCTCAACAGACATATTTTTATGGATGATACCAATACCGCCTTCACGGGCAATGGCAATAGCCAATGTCGCTTCAGTAACAGTATCCATACCAGCACTAATCAAAGGAATATTCAGTTTTACGCTGTCACTCAAACGAACAGATACGTCTACTTCTTTAGGCAGTGTCTCGGATTTCCGGGGCACCAGCAGTACATCGTCGAAGGTGAAACCTTCCTTACCAAATTTATCTTCCCACACGCGGGCGTTCCTCCTTATGTTTGCTCAGCTTTACGGTCCAAAACCCGAAGATCTCAGGCTGTATTTTATGCCGAAAATACGTTTTCTGAAAAATTTATTATTGCCATCTTAGCAAAGCGTTATTTAGACTGTCAAGGGAAACTCCCTGGTTATATTAGGTGTATTGCCTCATGCATACAACTGTATTTGTCATACGGACAGGTTCGTTTTATATATAAAAAACGCCACTCGATATGAGTGGCGTTTATCTATGTTAGTTCATTCTGTGCACTGTTTCTAAGTCTATAGTTAAACCTAGTTTTTGAATAATTAAACAAATAAAAACCACCACCGAATAACATCGGCAGTGGTTCTTTGCTTGGCGGCGTCCTACTCTCCCAGGACCCTGCGGTCCAAGTACCAT
>NZ_JBHVMZ010000020.1:0-35272 GCF_042796655.1 Paenibacillus sp. NPDC057886
CATCATCCTCCACCAGTTTTTTGAGTCATTAGCTCAGTTGGTAGAGCACCTGACTTTTAATCAGGGTGTCGAAGGTTCGAGCCCTTCATGACTCACCATGATATGCGCGTGTGGCGGAATTGGCAGACGCACTAGACTTAGGATCTAGCGTCTTTGACGTGGGGGTTCAAGTCCCTCCACGCGCATCCTTTATAAGCGGACGTGGCTCAGCGGTAGAGCATCGCCTTGCCAAGGCGAGGGTCGCGGGTTCGATTCCCGTCGTCCGCTCCAATATTTTGCGCCCTTAGCTCAGCTGGATAGAGCGTTTGACTACGAATCAAAAGGCCGGGAGTTCGAATCTCTCAGGGCGCGCCATTATAACTTCATATGCCGGCGTGGCGGAATGGCAGACGCGCTCGACTCAAAATCGAGTGGGAAACCGTGGAGGTTCGAGTCCTCTCGCCGGTATAGATAACGGGATGTAGCTCAGCTTGGTAGAGCACCTGGTTTGGGACCAGGGGGTCGCATGTTCAAATCGTGTCATCCCGATTTTTACATGCGGGTGTAGTTCAATGGTAGAACTTTAGCCTTCCAAGCTAATAGCGTGGGTTCGATTCCCATCACCCGCTTTATAGAAATGCAAAAAAAAAGAGATGGTTTCTGCTATCTCTTTTTTTTGCATTTTTTTAACGTTTCCATCAGATTTCGAACACTTACTTCAATGTTAGTAACTTATCGGATCATAGCTTTATCAACGGTGGGATAATACACAATACCACATTGATCAAGCTATGTTTATTTGCCGTTTTGTAAAACGCTTACAAAAATATCTTGCCTAAACCTTCAGCCTGTAATACTATATCAATTAAGCGCTTAACCTTTAGGGGTAAGGCGCTTAAACTTAACTTAGATTAAGCGCTTAACCCGTAAAGGGAAGGGAGATGATCATTCCATGACAACCATTAGACTGACGATGGCTCAGGCACTGCTCCGATATCTGGATCAGCAATATATTTCCGTTGATGGGGTGGAAACCAAGTTTGTGAAAGGCGTTATCGGCATTTTTGGTCACGGCAACGTAACGGGTATTGGAGAGGCACTGGAGCGTAGTTCTGGAAGTCTGACGTATATGCAGGGTAAAAATGAACAAGGCATGGTACATACGGCAGCGGCCTATGCCAAGCAGAAGAACCGTAGACAGATTTATGCCTGCACGACATCCATCGGACCAGGAGCACTGAATATGATTACCGCAGCGGCAACCGCGACGGTCAATCGGATTCCTGTTTTACTACTTCCGGGTGATAACTTTGCCACGCGTGAGCCAGATCCCGTGCTGCAACAACTGGAGGTAAGCGGCGATTATACTATTTCAGCCACTGATCCGTTCAAAGCGGTCAGCAAATATTGGGATCGCATTGTGCGTCCCGAACAGCTAATGATTGCTGCCACGCAGGCGATGCGCGTGCTGATGGACCCTGCGGAGACGGGCGCCGTAACGCTGGCGCTGCCGCAGGATGTGCAGGCAGAGGCGTACGATTACCCTGAATCGTTCTTCGCCCGCAAGGTGCATTACCTGGACCGTCGTCCTCCGGTCCAGGCGGCAATTGAACGGGCAGCACAGCAGATTGCCCGTGGCAGAAAGCCGCTGATCGTAGCAGGCGGCGGCGTGTTGTATGCCGAGGCATCCACACAGCTGGCTGAATTCGCCGAGGCATTTGGCATTCCGGTTGCCGAGACGCAGGCTGGCAAGAGTGTCTTGGCGTGGGACCACCCACTTAATGTGGGAGCCATCGGCGTGACCGGCTCGCTGGCTGCCAACAGGCTTGCCAGGGAAGCAGATGTGGTAATCGGCGTCGGCACCCGGTTCTCGGATTTTACGACGGCGTCTCGTTCCGCTTTTCAACATCCCGAAGCGGCTTTCATTAATATTAACCTGAACGGCATGGATGCCGCCAAACTAGGCGGAGAAGCGATTTTGGCGGATGCACGGGAAGGTTTACAAGCTTTGCAAACGGCTTTACAGGGACGGCAGTACCATAGCGGATACGGAACATCCGAGATCGCCGATCTGCGGGATGAGTGGAACGCCGAGGTGGATCGACTCTATGGACTGCAACATGAGGCAGGACTGGCACAGACGACAGCAGTCGGTGTTATTAATCGGACCATTGACCCTTCTTCCGTCATTGTGTGCGCGGCGGGAAGTTTGCCCGGAGACTTACACCGTCTGTGGCGCGCGGCTGCGCCAAAAACATACCACATGGAGTACGGCTTCTCCTGTATGGGCTATGAGGTGAGCGGGGCATTCGGGGCAGCTCTTGCCGAGCCGGATCGTGAAGTGTATGCCATGGTGGGTGACGGCAGTTACCTGATGCTGCATTCTGAACTGGTGACAAGCTTGCAGGAACAGAAGAAGATGACTATTTTGCTATTCAACAACAACGGATTTCAGTGTATTCACAATTTGCAACGGGAGCACGGAAGTGACGGGTTCGGCAACGAGTTTCGCTATCGGGAATCGGAGAGCGGACGACTGACCGGGGATTACATGCCTATGGATTTTGCAGCCCATGCCCGCAGCCTTGGAGCCAAGGCCTATAAAGCAGAGACGGCAGAACAATTGGAGCAGGCGATCAGAGATGCACGGAATGAGACCGTGACTACACTGATCGAAATTCCGGTCGTGCCTGGAACCAATGCAGGCGGATATGAGTCCTGGTGGAATGTTGGCGTGCCAGAAGTATCCAACGAGGAAAAGGTGGTAACGGCTCACCACGCGATGCAGGCAAACCGTGCCAAAGCTAGACTCGTGTAATTGGGCATTTTGCATAAATCTCAAGAGTGTCTTTCAATCAGCTTGATATAGATGGGAATGCTTCACTCGTATATACGTTGTATGGATCAGGGTGCTTCTTCCTCTAAATATCTTGCACCCAGGAGCGAGCTAAATCGGATTATTCAAAATACATCATTCAGCACTCTGCACTGAGTGATGCGAAAATGTTGAACCACAAAAGGAGACGTGGAGCCATGAACAAGCTGCCATTTCAGCTCGGGATTCATCCGATCAACTGGGTCGGAGAGGATGTAAAGGAGCATGGTGATGCAACAACGTGTGAACAGATTCTGGATGACATTCAGCGACTCGGACTGACAGGTACGGAGATGGGACGCAAATATCCCACGGATCCAGACATATTGCGGGAGGAATTGGGCAAGCGCAACATCCGCCTCGTTTCCCAGTGGAAATCAGTATTGTTCTCCGACCCGACGTATCGTCAGTCTGAGCTAGACAGCTATCGCAGACACGCGGAGTTTCTACAATCGATGGGAAGCACGGTGATTAGCACGGCGGAAGTGGGAGGTTCCCTGCATTTCGACCCAAGGCGGACACCGCATGAAAAAGCAGTGCTGAGACTCAGTGAATCGGAATGGCACATTCTTGCTGAGGGGCTGAACGAAGCAGGTGCCATCGCCCGTGAGCACGGGTTGAAGCTGACGTACCATCACCATGGCGGTACCGTTGTTGAGCAGCCGGATGAGATCGATAAATTGATGGAACTGACTGACCCATCTCTTGTTTATTTGCTCTATGACACAGGTCATGCTTACTACGGCGGAGCCGACCCGCTGGCTCTCCTGCGCAAGCATTATGACCGGATTGCCTATATTCATCTGAAGGATATCCGTCCTCAAGTGCTGGACGAAGCAAGGGCGGAACAGTCTGATTTTGTGGGCTGTATTCGTAAAGGGGTATTTACGGTTCCCGGAAATGGTTGTATTGATTTTGCACCGATTCTGCAGGAGTTGGTCACACGGGGGTATGATGGCTGGGCGATGCTTGAAGGGGAACAGGACCCTGCGATTCATAATCCGTATGAGTACGCGCGGCGATCCTTGCAATATATGGAGTCCTTATACCAGCATAACTGATAAAGTCATGGCAATCGGGAGAGAGCCATACCATGAGGTAAACCAGATTATGAGTGTGAGTTTGATGAATGTATCATTCAAAATCCCATCACAGAAAGGGGTTCAAATGCAATGACTTACGTATCCTTTCCTGGTTCAAGGAAGATGGATTTCACCGCGATTGGCCGTCTGTGCATCGACTTGAATGCCAATGAGATCAATCGCCCGATGGAGGAGACGATGACCTTTACGAAATATGTGGGCGGCTCTCCGGCCAATATCACGATTGGCATGTCCAGGCTCGGTATGGAAACAGCATTTATCGGCAAAATCGCGAATGACCAGATGGGCAGGTTCATCAACAGCTATTTGGAGCGGAACGGGATCAATACGTCGAATGTGGTGACGGACTATACCGGAGCGGTGACAGGGCTTGCTTTTACCGAGATCAAAAGTCCAACCGACTGCAGCATTCTGATGTATCGTGACCATGTAGCTGATCTGCTATTGCAGTCGAGAGAGGTGCAGGAACAGCTGATTGCCGACTCCAAAGTGCTGCTGATCTCAGGCACAGCCCTAGCCCAGAGTCCATCACGTGAAGCGGTATTCCAGGCGGTGGCGTATGCGAAAAAGCATGGCACAATCATTGTGTTTGATCTGGACTATCGTCCTTACACATGGACATCAGCCGAAGAAACGGCGGTCTATTACAACCTCGCAGCCGAGAAATGCGATATCATCCTGGGCACACGTGAAGAGTTCGACATGATGGAGACGTTTGACCATAATCCAGACCATAGCGATCAGGTGACCGCGCAAAAATGGTTCGACTTTTCAGCTAAAATTGTCGTCATCAAACATGGCAAGGAAGGCTCCATTGCCTATACAGGTGAAGGGCTATCTCATCAAGCGGACAGCTATCCAGCGCGTGTGGTGAAGACGTTTGGAGCAGGTGACTCCTACGCGGCGGGATTCCTATATGGGTTGATGCAGGGGTGGACGATTGAACGCAGCATGGCGTTTGGTAGCGCGGCAGCAAGTATCGTTATCTCCAGCCACAGCTGCTCGGATGCGATGCCAACGGTGGAACAGGTGAATGACTATATCGAACGCTGCAATCGGGGCGAAATTACGGTGTCTTGAAGCGTGTTGAAGTACTTGGAGTACATGGAGTGATTTGACGCAACGCACATATAAGCGAAGGGAGACAGGGCTATGGGAAAAGGGATTTCGGAAGCGTCAGCAACAGCGACAATGGTTCAAAACTGGATCGGGGGTGCCTGGGTGACCCCGGCGGCAACCCGTACGGAGCCGGTCGTGAATCCGGCTACGGAAGAGGTCATTGCACACGTACCGCTGTCTGAACAGGCGGATGTGGATTTGGCCGTCCAGACGGCACGGGAGGCGTTCCCGTCCTGGAGCGGCACTCCGGTTCCCCGCCGTGCGCGGATTCTGTTCCGCTACCAGCAGCTGCTGGTGGAGCACTGGGAAGAACTCGCGCGGCTGGTTACGCTGGAGAACGGTAAAAGCTACGCGGAAGCCTACGGCGAAGTGCAGCGCGGCATTGAATGCGTCGAATTCGCGGCAGGCGCCCCGAACCTGATGATGGGCAAACAGCTGCCCGACATTGCCACCGGGCTGGAGTCGGGCATGTACCGGTACCCGATCGGTGTTATTGGGGGAATAACCCCCTTCAACTTCCCGATGATGGTACCGTGCTGGATGTTCCCGCTGGCGATTGCGTGCGGCAACACCTTTGTCCTGAAGCCGTCCGAGCGCACACCGCTGCTGGCAGGCCGTCTGGCTGAGCTGTTCAAGGAAGCAGGGCTTCCGGACGGCGTGCTTAATATCGTTCACGGTGCGCATGACGTCGTGAATGGACTGCTTGAACACAAGGGTGTTCAAGCGATCTCTTTTGTTGGATCACAGCCTGTGGCTGAATATGTCTACACCACCGCATCCGCACATGGCAAACGGGTACAGGCGCTTGCCGGTGCCAAAAACCACTCAATTGTTATGCCGGACGCCGATCTCGACCTGACGGTGAAAGAAATCACCAGTGCGGCCTTCGGCTCAGCCGGAGAACGCTGTATGGCCTGCTCGGTTGTTGTGGCCGTGGGCGATGTTGCTGACACGCTGGTGCAAAAGCTGGTGGAAGCGGCAGATCGCATCACCATTGGTAACGGCATGGATGAAGGGGTATTCCTGGGTCCTGTCATTCGTGGTCCGCATAAGGAACGTACACTTAGCTACATTGAATCCGGAGAACAGGAAGGCGCTGCTCTGATCCGGGATGGCCGCAAAGATGAAGCGACAGGCAAGTCCGGTTATTTCGTTGGTCCAACGGTTTTTGATGAGGTGCAGAGCACCATGAAGATCTGGAAGGACGAGATCTTTGCACCGGTGCTCTCGGTAGCGAGGGTGGCTACGCTGGAGGAAGCAGTGGAACTGGCCAACCGTTCCGACTTTGCCAACGGAGCTTGCCTGTTCACCCGCAGTGGAGCAAGCATGCGCCAATTCCGTGAAACGATTGATGCAGGCATGCTGGGCATTAACCTGGGCGTACCTGCGCCAATGGCATTTTTCCCTTTTTCCGGCTGGAAGAAATCCTTCTACGGTGATTTGCATGCCAACGGTACAGACGGCGTTGAATTTTATACTCGCAAAAAGATGGTTACTGCCCGCTGGTAGTCACTCAGGGCATACCCAGCCAATGGAAGAACGTTGAGTCCACATGGACACATACAGGGAGGATAACGGAATGGGCAAGGATAAAGTGAGAATTGGCATCATCGGCGCTGGGCGTATTGGTAAAATTCATGCGGACAATCTTCTGCGCAACCCTTATGCCGAGATTGTTGGCATCAGTGATTTGTTTGCAGGGCCCGAGCTGGAGGCGTGGGCTTCCAGCCGCGGCATTCCGGTGGTAACGACAGATAGCAGCCAGCTGATTGCCATGCCAAATGTGGATGCAGTTCTGATCTGTTCCTCAACAGATACGCATGTACCACTGATTGAACAGGCAGCCCAGGCGGGCAAACACATTTTTTGCGAGAAGCCGGTCAGTATGGACCTTCATCAGACTCAGGCAGCTGTTGCAGCCGTGCAGAAGGCTGGGGTAAAGCTGCAAATCGGATTCAATCGTCGCTTCGACCATAACTTCAAACGGGTACGTGCACATGTGCAGGAGGGAACGATTGGTGATCCGCATATTATCAAAATCACTTCTCGTGACCCGAGTCCGCCGCCAGCGGAGTATATTCGGGTGTCTGGTGGGATCTTCATGGATATGATGATCCATGATTTCGACATGGCCCGGTATCTGTCGGGGAGTGAGGTGGAGGAAGTCTATGCACAGGGCAATGTGCTGATTCATCCTGTGTTTGCTGAACACGGCGATGTGGATACGGCCATTGTGACGATGAGTTTTGAAAATGGAGCAATCGGCGTCATTGATAACAGCCGCCAGGCGGTATATGGATACGATCAGCGAGTCGAAGTATTTGGCTCATTAGGCAGCGCCGCAGCTGCGAACGATCATCCGAATACGGCAGAAATTAGTACAGCAACCGGGCTGATGCGCGACAAGCCGCTGCACTTTTTCCTGGAACGATACAATGAAGCGTACGTGCAGGAGACAGCTCTTTTCATCGACGCTATCCGGAACGATACACCTGTCATCGTGAACGGGAATGATGCAGTTCAGGCAGAACGCATCGCGCTCGCCGCGCGCATGTCCATGGAACAAGGCAGACCTGTGAAGCTGCGGGAAGTCCCGGGTATGTCGGTGGAATCCCAGACGGCTGCCCCGTAGGGCCATTTTCATAACAAGTTCATTTTATCTAATAGACAGCCATCAGGATTAAGGATAAATACCGGAAGGAGTGGAATGAAGCATGTCAGAACGCGTAGTAAAACCTGTGTTGACTCCGAAAGCAGACGGAACGTTGTTGACGGTCACACCAGAATCTGCGGGATGGGAATATGTTGGGTTCCAGGTGGTGCAGCTTGCGGAGGGACAGACCCTAACTCGTGAGAGCGGGGACCAGGAACTCTGTCTTGTGCTTCTCAGCGGCTTGGCGAATGTAAGTACTCGTGAATATACGTGGGAGAATATCGGGAAAAGAATGAGCGTCTTCGAGAAGATTCCTCCGTATTCGATTTACGTATCCAGTTCAGATCGAGTGGAGTTAACAGCTCTTACCGCATTGGAGATTGCCATATGTGCGGCACCAGGTAAAGGCACGTATCCAGCTCGTCTGATTGCCCCGGAAGATGTAGGTGTTGAGACGCGTGGTTACGGCAACCTGGAACGACAGATTCACAACATTTTGCCAGAACAAAAAGAAGCAGACAGTCTGCTCGTTGTTGAGGTGTTCACGCCAGATGGACATTGGTCGAGCTATCCGCCACATAAACATGATAGGGATGCCCTGCCTGACGAGTCATTGCTAGAGGAGACATACTATTTCCGAGTGCAGCCTGAGCAGGGGTTTGCCATCCAACGGATATACACAGATGATCGAGCTGTAGATGAGACGCTTGCAGTGAACGACGGCGAAGTTGTGCTTGTTCCGTATGGATACCATCCGGTAGGTGCTCCTCCGGGATACGAGGTCTACTATCTGAATGTGATGGCAGGGCCAACCCGGACCTGGAAGTTCCATAACGATCCGGACCATGATTGGCTGATGAGTAAAAAGTAGTATTGGCTTCAAGTTGCGTATGCGGACTTCCCCCTGCATAATGAGAGAAAACGATTACCTATATATAAGGGAATTTATATATAGCACAAATGGGGAAATAACAATGAAAGCAACCATATATGATATAGCACGCGAGGCGGGGGTATCCATTGCAACCGTCTCACAGGTCATTAACGGCAAAGGTAAAATTAGCGAGAAGCGGCGCGCCGAGATTATGGAGATCATGGAGCGTCTTCACTATCAGCCGAGCGCTATTGCTGCCGCACTTACGGGGAAGCAGACATACACGCTCGGGCTGCTCGTGCCCGATATCTCCAATCCGTATTTTGCCGAGCTGGCCAGAGCGGTAGAGGATCGCAGTCGGCAGTTGGGTTATAGCGTCGTGATTTGCAGCACTGACAATAAGGACGAGCGGGTAGAGCGGTATCTGAATCTGCTTCAGCAAAAAAGGGTCGACGGCATGATGATCGGAACAGGTATCGATAATGCCGAGATTCTGTCTCCACTCCTGCAACAATCGATACCTGTTGCTCTGATTGCCCGTCATATGCCGTCGTTGTCGGTACATACCGTTGCGATCGATGACAGGCTTGGCGGCGCCTTGGCAGCACAGCATCTGCTTGAATTGGGTCATACTCACGTAGCGGTGCTGTCCGAATCGTTCAAAGTCAGCAGCAGTCAGGAACGCGTACGCGGGTTTCGTGAAGCCTTGGAGAAGGCGGGTTATTCTCTTGAAGCTGATCACGTGAAAGAGTCATCTGCCGATCTGGGTTCAGCCAAAAAAGAGGCGCTTGTGCTGCTCAAGGAAAAGAATCGAGCCACAGGCATTTTCTGCTGTAACGACATGCAGGCAATTGGCGCGCTTCAGGCTGCCAAAGAACTAGGCCTGCGTGTGCCTGAAGATGTATCAATCATCGGATTCGATAATACGATTCTGGCTTCGGTAACCAACCCGCCTTTGACGACGATTGCCCAACCTATTGAGGATCTGGGACGTCGTGCCGTTGATTTATTAATTGATGAGCTAAAAAATGAAGAAAATTCACCGCAGAAAATTGTCCTGAAGCCTGAATTGGTCGTTAGAGACTCGACAGGGAATGTTTTAGATCAACCTTAAGAACACAGCCCTGTAATCGGGTATTCTCCAACGATTCAGGAAAAATCACATACAAAACAAGCCGCGGCCCTAAGGGTGAACGCGGCTTGTTTGAGAGTTAAATCTTGAACTTCTTCACTTCCTCGTACAGCGTATTGGCATGCTGCGCTAGTTCATTGGAACGTTCCGAGATGCTTGTAATGTAATTAAACTGTTCCTGCGTGGAAGAAGCAACCTCTTCCGTGGATGCCGCGCTCTGCTCCGACATGGCTGCAACACTGGAGATCACTTCGGCAATCTTACCAGAGCTGTCGTCCAACTCTATCGTAGCAGATGATACCAACTGAAGCTGGCTGTCGATGCCGTCAATGGATTGTTTGATTCGGGTAAACGACTCGCGCATCTCATGCACAGCAGCTACCTGCTGCTCAATACCTTGTTCAGCCGAAGTTACTTCACTCACGCTTTGACGACTTGCCGCCTGAATCTCATCCAGCAGGACAATGATATCCTGTGCCGAGTCCGAAGACTGTTCGGCCAGTTTCCGTACTTCTTCGGCAACGACGGCGAAGCCGCGTCCGTGTTCACCCGCTCTGGCCGCTTCAATGGAAGCATTCAGGGCGAGCAGATTAGTCTGGGAAGCGATGCCCCGAATCATGCCGACAATATCCTCGATTTTCTGCGACTTATCCGCCAAAAGCGTGATCGACTCACCCACCCGATCAATGGAACTCCGATTTTCGTCCGCAAGTTCCACCTGATGATCCACGGCTTGCAATCCGGCAAGCATGGCTTCCCCTGCTTCTCGCATCATTGTTACCGATTGTTCGACACTGCGGTTAATGCCGCCAACACTATTACTCATCTCTGACAGTCGACTTGAACCGTCATAGACCGATTCTGCCTGTTTGCTGGACCCTTGAGCGAGCTCATCTGTGGCGATGGAAATCTGCTCTGCAATACGTTTGGTATTGTCCGTATGCTCTTCCATCTCACCCGAGATGGTTTGCACCCGATTAGCGGAGGAGGCGACCTGTTTCAACAGCAGACTGAGTTGAGCGGACATCTGATTGAATGCCGTACCTAACTCCGCGAACTCATCTTTACCTTTGATCTGCACCCGACCCGTAAAGTCACCACTCGACATCAGTCTGGAGGTTGCGCCCAAGCTTTTCAGTGGTCTGATGAATAGTGTTGCAATCCAGTATGCTGCTGCCATCACAACGATTAGCGTAACAGCGATAATCAGAATGTAATTATTTCGTAGTTCATAGTATTCTGAATAGGCCAATTTTTCGGAAATTACTGAACCGACCACCCAGCCCGTGCTGGGGATTTGATTGTAGAACAGCAGATAATTCTCACCATTGTATTTAAAATTCTTCTCTCCTGACGGGTTTGCCTGCATATCGGCCAGTAGTGGTTTTAATTCCGCATTTTCAGATGCCGAGGTATTCACCTGGTTCTCGTCAGGGTGAGCAAGAAGCATTCCTTTTTTATCGATTAAAAATGTATAACCTAGCCCGTCCAGATTGATCTTTCCCACCGTATCCGTAAGGGTAGAGAGCAGCAAATCTCCTGCCACTACGCCTTGCAGCTGTCCCGCTTTATTCAGGACCGGCATCGCCATGGACACCGCGTATTGCTTCGACATCATATCCAGATAGGGATCAGAGAATACCAGTTGGTCGGCCTGCTTCGCTTCCTGGTACCAAGGGCGCTGACGTGGATCATACCCGGCATCAGGTGTCCAGCCCGAACCATTCATGAAATGACCGTCTTGTTCTGAACCAAAGTAAAGATCCGACAGACTCTCTTTGTTACTGCCCAGCTTCATCGGTTTAAGTTTCATCCAATTCTCCCCCCCCCGATGTCCTGCTAATATAGGCAAAGCCGAAAGCTTATGTAGTATATCGACATTTTTTTCAAAAAGATAATATTGATATTTATCAAGTTAGTTAGCATCTCATAAAATTTAAAATGATGGGTTATGGATAGGCTTTTTCTTTATAAGTACGTGTATTTAATGGATGATTTTAATGATCTAGATCAATATTTGGATGAGGTGGTATACTTAAAATGGACTTTTAATTTCCTGATTTACCCAACGGCGAAAGGAGACTCAATGAATAAAAGAACCCAAACCATTCTTGGTGTGGTTGTTGTATTCGTGATTGCAGCTATTGCGATACCCATGTACATTTCGAGGCAACATACCACCTTTCGAGCTGAAGTCACAGATCATATGAGTATGCTGGATACACTGGATATTCTGGTTATCAAGAAAATAACGGCCACCGATCCATACGATGAAGAAGAAGTGACTATTAAAGATCCCCAAGAGATTAGAAATGTGTTGAAGTTAGCGAAGGATATTGAATTAAGAAGACTAAAGCAAACAGATATCTCCGACCGATCCGAGGGGAATCCATATTACTATGACTGGCAGCTTTTGACTAAGAAAGAAGATCGATTTACAGTAGGCTTTGGAATTACGTTTTATAACGAACATGCCGTCTCTATCTATAGCGGATACAAAACGAGAGAAAAGCTTGGAAATTATGAAATAACCAATGATTTTAATTTAAATGAAATGGAACGACTCTTTACCAATTTGAAGGAGGGGAAGGAATGACAGAGTATCTATTGCGTCCTATTGAGGAGCAGGATATCCCTTTTCTGTGGGAGATGTTGTATGCATCCATATTCAAGCAGGAGGGCGAAGAGTCTTTTGAACCTGAGATCATCCATAGCCCCGGCATGTCCAAGTACGTTGAAGGCTGGGGGAGAGAGGGAGATTTCGGATTTATCGCCGTGGATTCTCAGGGCAAGCGTATGGGCTCGGTGACGTTGCGATTTTTTAATGATCAGAATGCGGGATATGGTTATGTAAATGCGGTTACACCCGAGATGGGAATGGCTGTGATTGAGACTGCGCGTGGCAAAGGAATAGGTACCCGTCTCATTCAGGCGGCGTTAGAAGAGGTTCAAAAGCGGGGAATTGAAGCCGTTTCGCTCAGTGTTGACCCGGGTAACGAAGCAATTCAACTTTATCGGCGTTTCGGATTCGTCGAACAGGGCATGTGTGGTACATCTGTAACGATGGTGTGCGTGATGAACCCATGACCTTGTCGCAAACATGATGAACGCATTCATATGAAGAGTTTGAAAATACAAAAAAGGCGTTCCCTCATATTCTGGGAAGCGCCTTAAAGTATGACTGCATGTTCCTCGCACCGTATTTCCTTCGTGCTTTACCGATGTTCAAAAACCAATCTTCAAGCTGCTACCTTCTGTGGCTATTCCTTCCGAACGGTTGATGGGCAGCTTTTGTTCTGCGGAGAAGCCAAGCGTCTCGCCGTCATGCAAGGTTACATCATTTTCGATAACATAAGTCGCAGTCATATACATCATTTCAAATACTTCACTTAACGGCTGTGAGGATTGAGTGATTTCCATCTCCTCTTTCCCGAAGTTGCGTAACCCATAAGTATAGGCTGATGCGCCTTCAGGGCTTTGAAATAATCCAATGAATATCCAAAGGGAGATGGGTAGCTCATGATCCTTGATTCCACGACTGATGTCCACGTACTGACTTGCCTCTACCACAAGTGGCGCCATATATATAGCCAGCGCATGGTCAAGCTGGAGCAAAGCACTCGCTGTTTGGGTGAACAGAATATGTGCCTGAATGGCGTCGGTTGCATTCAGTACAGAGACAATAATCTGAGATTGATGTCGTGAGGTGACTTGCGCCGCTTCCCGCCACAGCACATTTAATTTGGCATTCTCCTCTACTTCGCGGTCAGGAATAGGAGCATTAATATGTGCGCACACCACTTGCATTCCATCCACTTCGAAAAAAAGATTGCCTTCCTCCGGATGTTCCTCAATCTCAATATTCCACTCGTTTTTCATCGTGCTAATGAAGTGGGCAAAATTACAATCTTCGTGCTCGAGCAAAACAAATCCAACGATGGTTTCGCTATATGGAGTAGTATGTACGTCTCCACCTGCGGTCGCATGTTCCTTTTTGCGGCGTCGAAGCTTGTCAAACAGTCCCATGAAACGTTCTCCTTTCCAGACCAATCATAGTGATCAGGCATAATCCGATGCCTTTATAACCTTACCTTACCACATTGAAGCTTTTAATGAATCCAAGCATGATAACGGGTCAACAGGCGATCAGAGGAAAAGAACCAGAAGCAATGCAATGATCGCAGGCAGCCCTTGTTTGATGATGATGGACCGAGTAGCGGTTACGCCTCCGTAAAGGGCGGCGATAATGACACATGCCAGGAAGAAGATCTGAATGTGCTGCCCGACGGATGCATCCGGATAAACGAGTCCCCAGATCAGACCTGCGGCCAAAAATCCATTGTACAGACCTTGATTGGCTGCCAAAGACTTGGTAGATTCCGCTAGTTCAGGGGTAAGACCGAACGTTTTCATCGTGCGTGGACGGGTCCACAGGAACATCTCCATCACCATGATGTAGAAGTGCTCGATGGCTACAATAGCCACGAAAATGATACTAATCAAAAGAAACACCTTGCTTTCTTATGTAATTTATTTACTTGTCCTCCTCAGTATAAATGTTTGCAATCCGAACTGAAAGTGTAAATTTAATTTCACACAAATTAATTGTGTGAACCAGTAATAAATCGATGATTCTCGTTTATATTGACGCCGCGGATTATACACAAAGATAAACATACGCTGATTGTCGAAAATCCATTCATTGGGTAATAATGAACAATAAAGAAGTGAAATTACTCATGGAAAAGAGGGATTAGCTTGGGCGTGGGAAGCGTTCAATTCGTCCTGCTGGCGGATGATCCATCAACGTTTGTTACCCGAGTCGTACCTTTTATCGATATTGAGCTCGCTGGAATTCCGAGTGATCGGCATTACGGTCTGTTGCGCCCGGCGGACTCCCGCCAGAAAATATACAAACGGGGAGTCTGCTCAGTCGAGCGTGAAGGCATTATTCGTACCGGAGATGGCATCAAAGTTATTCGCCTGTCCTGAGGCTTCAGGACAGGTTCTTGCATTGCAGTCTAGTCCCTTGCTTCGACTGTAGTTAATCTCAGTCTATCTTCTGGAATGGACGTAATCTTCAGGTGTGCTGCCGATAATGGACTTGAAATCTTTGATAAAATGCGACTGATCGTGATATCCAAGGTCCTGTGACAGCTTAACCAGATCGCAATCCACACCCCGCTCCATCAGCTCAGCAGCATTTTGCAGGCGGTAGAGTTTGATCACCATTTTGGGGCTGATGCCCACATACTGATTGAACAGGCGCTGGAGCTTTCTTGTGTGCATATTCCAGGAGGCAGATAAATCATCGACTCTAAGCATATCCCGGTGTTGCTCAATATACAACACAATCTGGCTAACCAGAATGGCTTGATCATCAGGAGGAGGGAGGTGTTTACAGAGAAGTTGATCCATATAACTGACTTTGTCCGCATCACTTCCGTCCCCGAGCAGACGGTCTTCGAGTTGCGGAGCATCAACATCAAGCACACCAGAGACATCCAAGGGGTTTCCATACAATGTGGAGACGGAATTGCGAATGAATGGATAGAAGCCGCCAGGCTTAAACTTCACCCCAAACACGCTTCCTTTTCCACGAACGAGATAGGAGAACTTCTGTCCGGATGGACCGAAGAAAAAGGTATTTCCCCGCTCTACCACCAGATTGACGCATGGATTTGGAACCACATGCTGAGGATAAGGATCATGCCCGGTAAGATCCCAGGAGACGATCCAGAAATGCTTGATCAAAGAACTCAATGCTTCGGAAGGGGCATACCGTGTCAGGCAATATCTCTTGTCGCCCTCATCCAGATTCAGAAGACCCATACTGGGTCTGATAGCATGATCTGTATGTTTCATTTTGTCGATTCCTCCAGGTATCTCGTCAATTCTGCTTCGCTACGAACAATGCACAATTTATGTTGGTGAGGCTGCAAAAACGCCATGATTAGCGCCTTTTCCTTGCGGTCATGTTGATAGCTCCATTTATACATCTTCCAGAGCATGGTGAGAGTCTGTCGGTAATTTCCCTGTTCCAGCCCGAGTTTCTGTACTGTGAAACGTTTGAGAATGCGCACATTCCTTTTCCACACGGGGGTATTCAAATAGACGATAAGATCAGCCTGCTCGAAACTTCGTGCCACCCATTCATAGTGCACACCTTCAATAATCCACTGATTGGAATGCACGGCTTTTTGCAGGAGTGTGTCCCGTGTCTCCGGGCTATTACGAATATCCTGTCCTTGAGGTACACGGTGCCACACAAGGTTGTCGAGCTCATAATGAGGAAGGTCTAGCCTCGCGGATAATTGGCGGGCCAGTGTAGACTTGCCGCTACCGACTGAGCCGATAATATGTATTTTGTTTGGCCTGAGTTTGATCATAGATTTTTCACCGATCATTCCGTAACCAGTCCCCTTTGTTATTTACCTTTGCTCCCTGAACAGCAACGCACGAACAGCGAAACGTGGCAAAATAAGTTGTCTGCGCCATCTGGAAGGCTGGCTGAGCAGTCGATAAAGCCATTCCAAGTTAAGCTTCTGCCATATCGCAGGTGCTCGTTTGGTTTTGCCGGCCAGAATATCCAGGCTTCCCCCGACTCCGATGGCTACACGAGCATTTAGTTGATGGCGATATTTGTTGATCCAGTGTTCAGCATGGGGTGCTCCTAGGGCCACGATAAGAAAATCAGGTTTTGCCTCGTGAATCTCTTCTACAATGCTTTGCTCCTCGTCCGTTGTGAAAAATCCATGTTGTCTGCCACGAACAACGACTCCCGGATAGTTTTGCGCAATAACCTCTACAGCCCGCTTACTTACACTTTCTTCTGCCCCGAGCATATAAAAGGACCAATTCTTCCGGCTTCCTTCCTCCAACAAACGAAAAAGCAGGTCACAGCCTGTTACCCGTTCGGTCAATTGTCCACCCCGAAAGCGGGATACCATAACAATGCCCACGCCGTCAGCGGTCACAATGCCTGCCTGATCTACGACTGAACGAAGTACCTGATCCTTCTGGCAGGACATGACGATTTCCGGATTGCCTGTGATGACATGGAACAGTTCGGATTGTCTCTGATCGACTACATCATCAAGAATCGTAACCGTCTGATCCATAGTTATATTGGGAAAAGGGATTCCCATAATATTTGTTGTTTGGTTCATATTTCGGTTCCTTTCTGGATGCTAACTATCCGTCCCCAATTTGTATACATTCCCTGTTATTTCATTCCATTTTAGTATATCTGATCTTCTGGTAAAGCACTATATTTGTAAGCTGTGCGATACAATGTCGTTTGTCTGTCCTGAATGAGTTGCCGGAAGGCGGTTTGAAGATCGAAAATGGTTTTTCTATACTTATCTTTTATTTTTGCTGTTGTCGCGTTTTTACAATACGCCGTTTGGGGTATAACGTAGGATAGTGTTGCAAGCAAGTGTCAGTTGTACCCTCAATACAACACATAAAGGGAGTGAGTTCATGGAATTGAAATATGAGTTCTATATTAATGCCGGACAGGAAGATGTGTGGAATGCCCTGATCTCGCCGGACGGTACACGGAGCAGCTTTTTTGGCAGTGAACTTCGTTCTAATTTCCAACCGGGTCAGCCGTTTGCCTATGTAGGACCTGGGAATGATGGTGCGGAGACGGTTCATGTGTACGGCGATATTCTGGAATTCGAACCTTTATCCCTATTAAGTTACCTTGAACATCCCGGACCTTCCTACCACGCCAATCACGCTGAGCTACAATCCAGAGTAGTGTTTCAACTGGAGAAGGTAGGGGAATGTACGAAGTTAACATTGATTAATGACCAATTTACGGACAACCATCCATCCTTTGCAAACGCACAGAGTAGCTGGTGGATGATATTGAGCAGTATCAAGACATGGGCAGAGACGGGCCAAACGCTGAACTTTGGCTGGTAAAGGTTCCGATAACGAAAGAATATATAAATATAACATCATACAAATATGAGAAAAGCGCTGATAAAGCGTTTTTTTTATTTCATTTTCGCTCAAATGGATGAAAACCCTCTACATTTAATGTCTAATTATGTCGAAATATATAGAAATGACATTAGAGGAGAAATTGAGATGTTTCGTAAACGTGCCCAAACGATCAATCAAGCCCCTGTGGCCTCGCTTCAACACTTATTGGAATACAGTCGTAAACTGGTTAAAGACGCAGAGCAAGGGATATATACCAGTGAGCTAGAATCGACCGATGATTTGCAGGAAGCTGGTGAAATTGCACATAATATTAATAAAGCCTTACATATCTTGAAGAAGCAAAATGAAGCAGCGGAAATGCGCCTCAAAATGCTAAATCAGGCGTTAAATATCGGACTGTGGGAATCCGAGATTGTTGAAGGAGATCCTCTGGATGGCAATAATATCATTGCTTTTTCCAATGAATTTCGTCAAATGTTAGGCTTCAGCAATACGAAAGATTATCCCGATGCTTTTGCAAGTTGGGCCAAATCAATCCATCCCGACGACAGACCCCAGTTGGTTCAGGAGATTACGAATAACGTTAATACATCTTCCGAGAAGGCTGCATACAACGTAACGAGCCGAATGATAACGAAGAGTGGAGAAGTACGCTGGTTCCGGTATCTTGGACAAGTTGTCAGAAATGATGAAGGCGTTCCGGTTAAACTTTTGGGGATCATGTTTGATATTCATGATGAGAAGAGTAAATCCGATGAGTTGGAAGCACTCGTTACCCGTTATGATCTGGTAAATCGCGCATTGGTGGAAGCACCATGGGATATGACCGTTGTTGCCGGAGATGTGGTTAACCCGAATAATGAATTCTGGTGGTCACCACAGTTTCGCCGAGAGCTTGGATTTACCGATGAGCAGGATTTCCCGAATGTGTTCAGCAGTTGGAGCAGCCGGCTTCACCCGGATGATCATGACCGAACGATCAATGAATTTGCCAAGCATATGAATGATTACAGTGGACGGACACCTTACGATCTTGATTACCGTTTGCAACGTAAGAATGGGGAATATCGCTGGTATCATGCAGGTGGCGAGACGGTTCGGGATAGTAACGGAGTACCGCTCCGTGTAGCGGGAACTATTCGTGACGTGACACATGAGAAGAACAAGGAACAGATCGTTGAAGCGATGAATCAAAAGACGAAACTTTTATCCGAATCCATCGGTGAGATGGTACGTGGAATTAACTCGATTACCGATCAGGCTCAGGAACTGGTTACTGCGCAAGAGTTATCTGCGGATGCAGCCATTCAGGTGAAGAGCAGTGCAGATGATACCAAAAACATTACAGCGTTTATTCGGGAAATTGCCAGCCAAACTAATTTACTGGGTCTGAATGCAGCGATCGAAGCAGCCAGAGCGGGAGAACTTGGTCTTGGATTTGGGGTTGTGGCCGGAGAAGTGCGGAAGTTGGCTGACCATAGCTCGCAGGCTACCGTCAATATTGAAGATAGCATGCAGGCAATGAAGACGTTCATTGACCAGATTCTGGAGCACATTGGCAACATGTCCACACTGACGCAGAATCAGGCTGCCCTAACACAGCAGGTAAACGCCTCGATGGATGAGATCAATATGATGTCGCAGGATTTGGTGAACTATTCACGGAATTTGTAAGATTGGAAACTGTGTAATCCTATCGATTGTTGGATGATAAAATGAATTGAACAAGAAAAACCACCGAGATGCATTTCTGCTCTCGGTGGTTTTTTGTATTTTCAACGATATATGCAATTCTATCTCTTGAACTATACTTGTTGAACTTTGATCAAGTTGGTGTTACCGGATTGACCAATCGGTACACCAGCGGACAATACGATGATGTCCCCTTTTTCGATATAACCGGTTTTGATTGCATTGCGTGTAGCGGACTCGAACATTTCATCGGTTGTTGTTACTTTGTCGCCCATAACTGGAATGACACCGGAAAGCAGGCAGATTTTCGCGAGTACTTCTTCATGCTGTGTAACCGCAATGATCGGTGCTTTCGGACGATATTTGGAGATCATACGCGCCGTAAATCCACTCTCGGTAGAAGTGATGATCGCTTTGGCATTCAGGACGAGGGAAGAGCTTACTGCTCCCTGACTGATAACTTCGGTAATGTCAGCTACTTGTTGAGCCGATTTTTGCCCGAATTGTTCTTTATAATCAATCATCGTTTCAGCACGGCGAGCAACAGCAGCCATCGTGCGCACGGATTGTACCGGGTATTTACCTGCTGCCGATTCACCAGACAACATTACAACGTCTGCGCCCTGAAGGACAGCGTTAGCTACGTCACTAACTTCGGAACGAGTTGGACGCGGATTCACTTGCATGGATTCCAACATGTGTGTTGCGACGATAACTGGTTTACCCGCGCGGTTACATTTATCGATCATTTCTTTTTGCATCATGGGTACGTCTTCGATCGGTACTTCAACCCCGAGATCTCCACGAGCTACCATGATACCGTCAGATGCTTCAATGATATCGTCCAGGTTAGTCATACCTTCCTGGTTTTCGATTTTGGAGATGATTTGTACATGATCTACACCGCGTTCTTTCAGGATGCTGCGAATTTCACGAATGTCGTCGCCTTTACGAACAAAGGAAGCAGCGATGATTTCGATACCGTTTTCGATCCCGAATCCGATGTGCATAACGTCACGCTCCGTTACACCTGGCAAAGTCGTTTTAATTCCTGGCAAGTTAACCCCTTTACGTGGTTTCAGAATGCCGCCGCTGATGATCTTACAGTGAATATCTGATCCTTCTACGGACAGTACAGTCAGATCCACCAAACCATCATCGATGAGGATGCGATCTCCAGGTTTTACTACGAGGTTCAATTCCGGATAGTTTACCGAAATACGCTCAGCGTCACCAAGAATTTCTTCTGTAGTCAGGATAAGCTCTTTACCCGCTTGCAGATGGCAGGATGCTTCTTTCAGTTTGCCAATACGAACTTCCGGTCCCTTGATATCCATCATGATCGGTACATACGTATTCAATTCGGAAGCTGCTTTGCGGATATTGTTAATCCGTGCAACGTGATCTTCCAGCTCACCGTGAGCCATGTTCAGACGGGCAACAGTCATCCCTTCCTGAATCATTACTTTTAACAATTCGATTGAGTCACAAGCAGGTCCCATAGTACAAATAATTTTTGTTTTCAACATGCTATTTTCCTCCTCATATGTTTGCTTATATGTGTATTGTAGCGTTTTCTGTCGAATCAGGGTATGAACTATAGTACAATGATTAGAACATAGTCCAATAATGAGGTGTGTTATGGTCACTCCATTAGAAGTACGACACATTAATGGTGTCGGTTGGTACGAAGAAGCGGTGCAGTCACAGGCCACTTGGCGGTTAAGCTTGGTTACTTATGGAAAATGTGTATATTGGGTGAACGGAGAGAAGCAGATCATGGAGAAGGGTGAGCTGCTGCTAATTCCCGCTGGCATTCCGTATTACGGCAAAAGCATTCCAACCGTAACCCACACGCAAATTGTTGTTCAATTACAGGGGGATCATACACAAGGTTTGCCCGCGCTGGAACGGAGTGAGGCCTTGCGACATAAGCCCGGATGTTATGAACTGATTCATGAACGTATGAAGGCCATCCAACAACAATGGCAGGAACGTCCGTCTTATTATGTCATGATGAGCCAAGCCTTATTGATGGAAGTGCTTATTTATATAAATAGGGAACTGGACCGCGGGGTTATTCCGCCGGAGAGGCATGTTCATGCGGAGCGGATGAAGCGATATATTGAGCGGCATTACCGGGAGAAAGTTACGAAAGAAGAGCTCGGGGACGAGATCGGTAAAACCCCCAATTACGCAGCCGCGTTATTTAAAAGCATGACGAATCAGACGATCAGCCAATATGTTCACGATCAACGGATGAAAAGGGCAGTGTATTTGCTTACCGAGTCACAGCTCTCCATTCAGGAAATTGCAGAATTTCTCGGTTACCGTGATCTGTCTTATTTTTACCGGATATTCAAGCGTATAATGGGAAGTCCTCCATCTGATTTGCTCCATGAACGTCCACCAATTGTATGAAAGACAGGTTCGTCATGGTCGCGTCTTGAAAAGTTCTTACATTTAAGCATCAACTTAAATCACGCAAAAAAAGAGGGCCCAGGCCCTCTTTCTTGGTTTCATGACAGTCGAATTACTCCCGCCCTTGCAATATAAATCATATACTAAGCGTTGCTGCTTGTATTTGTAGCCGTGATTGTCTGCTTTGTTTTTTTGCTTGCCAGACCTGCACGAACCGCAACTACATGCACAGCCCAGTACGCTGCTTCCGCGAACAGAATTCCGCCTGCCACATCCAGCAGCGAATGCTGCTTCACAAACACCGTCGAAGCAATGATAAGCCACAGCCATATGGACCATGAGATCCGCGCCAGTGGTTTGAAGTTCAAGTGGCGATTAATGATGATGAAGAGCAGATAACTTGTGAGACAGTGGATGCTTGGAAAACAGTTGAATGGAGCATCATTGGTATAGATAAATTGTACGAGCGCACTGCTTAGGCCTGTTCCGATAGCTTCCGGCCGCGGCACGTAAGTAGGGAAGACCGCAAAAACAATATTGGCTGCGATTACTCCTACATTATAGGTAATTATCATACGCCAGAATAGCGATTTGTTCGTTAGACCCAAATAGAGAAATCCAAGATACAGAATCGGCATCCAACTGACATAAGGATAAATAAATTGTTTGATAAAAGGAATCTGTGTATCAATCCAGGCATAATTGTAGAAGACATCACTTCCGGTGTTACTGCCCAACAAAACATAAATGGAACCTTGAAGCGGTATACATAAGATTGCCAGCAAATGTCCCCAGCGCAGAAATAATGCTTTCATAGTATCCCCCTGATTTCGTTCTTCATTTCACAGCTTTCATCGTAACTCTCCATATATATGACGTTGCAGAAGTGTCGCACCCCTGCACCAATTCATTCTTTTACTAATATAATAGACATTTTAGCACTTGAGCCATACCTGATTGTAAGGTAAAAGCTGTAAGAGAAATTCTCTTTTTTGTTACTTTTATAGTTTTATCCAGAAAAGGATACCCAAATATGGGTTGTATGTGATACAACTAAATTGTCATATGAGTTCGTGTGACAACTACTAAAGTTGAAATAAGGAAGGTACAATCTATGAAAAACCCGCAATCCAGGCAAAAACAAACCTTTTCCGTGCGTAGACCTGTGCTAACGGTAGTCATTATTGAACTGCTCCTTTTGCTGGCGGTTTTCGTAGCAGGGGCGGTAGCTACCGTGAAGCAACTGGACTACACATCACCCGTACTAATGTCGTTTACTCCAATTGCCCTCGTGCTCATTATTTATCTCACCCTGCGACGCAAATGGAGAGAAACCGGATTTCGCTCCTTAAAAACCATCCCGGCAAGTCATGCAAAGTATTATATTCCGCTACTCCTTGTACTGGGTACACTGGCGTTGAAAGGATTTACAGAGTTAACCTTGTCCAAGGTTGCCTTTTTTATCTTTTTCACCTTGCTTGTCGCATTTGTGGAGGAAACCATTTATCGTGGACTTATCTTCAAAACATTACTTCGTAAGAGTGCGGTTGCGGCAGTTGTCACTTCAAGTGTTTTATTTTCCATCACTCATATCATGAATGCATTATCCGGCCAGAGTATGGCAGATACCATTCTGCAACTAATCTATGCCTTGCTGCTTGGGGCGGCACTCGCCCTGTTAATGTTGAAAAACGGGAATATCGTACCGCTTATCCTGTTTCATTTCATACATAATTTGATTCAATTTCTCGGGAATGACCGGGAAGATACCGGAACACTTTCCTACGATATCTTCATATTGGTTGTGTTGGTTGCTTATTGCGTATGGTTAACATTTAGCGTTCGAACGAAGTCATCTTCTTCAGAGAGTAGTACACCGGGGAGTTCAGTGGTTCATTAAACGGGTCTAGATCGGTTGCTGCATAACTCTGTTTACCGCCAGCCATGGGATCGTGGTATACTTCAGTCTGGCGGTATGACAGGCTTGTTCATAATCGGAGGCCCGTTCATCCGTACAATGGATAAATAAATAGGTGATATTGTGGAAAAGACAGCACAGGCCGTGGCGGAATGGATGGTACAGGAGATAAAATTCACTGGTACGCTTCATCAGGAAGCTGCAATTGAATATGTAAAGTCCAATTTTGGGGAAGAATTTGTATTTGTGAATGAGAATGGAAATACTTCTTTATCAAAAGAAGTGAAGAAAGCGTTCCGCAAGCTACATCGTGGGCAGATTGCATGGGATCGTGATGCCTTTATGTGGGCATGGACATAGAGTGTTATCATGTGATTGATTGAGCTTTCATGGATGTGTTGGATATGCATGTCAAAATATTTTATAGAAAATGTATAAGTTGGTTCGGATCTGCATATCCTTTCATAAGACCGCAATGAGCGCAGGGCAAGCGATAAACCCTGTTCCAGCGCGTGCGAATAACATGTATTTCCAAAGCTGTTTGAAAAGAAAATACAAAGATTTGCTTTTTGGTGGAAACGGAGTTATAATAAAAACAAGTTGTAGAGAGTGGAAAACCTAATTCACATATTGTAAAGGGCGATCACTTATAGGTTATGACTGGTACCTTTTTCAATGTGTGAATTTTTATTTGCTTGCTGCAAAGAACAAAGGAACATGTTAATCTTTATTTGGAGGTGTAATTCACATGCAAAACGGAACAGTAAAATGGTTCAACGCTGATAAAGGCTTCGGTTTCATCGAAGTTGAAGGCGGAGAAGATGTATTCGTACACTTCAGCGCTATTACAGGCGAAGGCTTCAAAACGCTGGACGAAGGTCAACGCGTGCAATTTAAAATTGTACAAGGAAACCGTGGTCCTCAAGCAGAAGAAGTTGTAAAACTGTAATTAAAGCATAGCTGCCTTTAACATGTTATAATGGTAAAGGCAGCTTCTTTTTTTTGAGCAGTTATAATGAAAGTCGTCCCAATAGTTGTCGAGACAGAAGTCCGGACGGGACAAAACTTCCGCTAAGTAGTGGCTTCTGTGAAATAACGTCGGATTAGATGTTTTTCCATAACAAAGGGGGTAGAAGTCATGTATAATCGCAAAAAACCGTTGGAAGAGATTCCACAAGCGGATGCGGCAATCTGGGAATGTACGAGTGATACGTGCAAAGGATGGATGCGGGACAATTTTGCGTTTGATAGCGTGCCTACTTGTCCGATATGTGCTTCTGAGATGGTTAGCACGACCAGGATGCTGCCATTGCTTGAAAATTCGAATAGTAATCTGAAAACGATGCCTAAAGGAAATCGGATTTAACATAGCTTACCCGCCTCTAACGAGGTGTTTTTTTTTAAGTTGAACCTGACATCTTGTCCAAAGGTAAGGGTATTAAATATGAAGTTCCCGGCATTCGTTTTGGCGAATGCCTTTTTTTATATCTTTTTTTCCAAAATGTCGGATAATGAAATGGGAATATATCCAATTTACAATGTATTTATTTGAATCCAGGGTTTGTAGAATAGAAAGTAATTACATTTACACGCAATAAATAAAACGTTTTCGGTGTAATTGTTAACGCTTACAGTTTGCCAATGACGTAATCGTATGTTCTCTGAGGAGGAAAGTATTTTGAAGAAATGGTTAAGTCTTTCACTGGTTGCTGCTTTAAGTGCGACTCTTGTTGGTAACGCTTTCGCGGAAAGTGCGGAACCTAGCCCGTCTCAATCTCCACCATTGGCTACAAAAAAGCAGACTTATGATTGGGGAAGGGCCAAAGTAGTGGGTGGAGGGTTCGTTCCGGGCATTATCTATAATAAGGCAGAGAAAGACCTGATATACGCCCGCACGGATATTGGTGGTGCATATCGTTATGATGCCGAGAGTAAGTCGTGGATTCAACTGCTTGATTTTGTTGGTTTTGATGAGTGGAACATGTCGGGTGTGGAGAGCTTGGCGACAGATTCCGTTGATCCGGATCGCGTCTATATCGCGGCAGGTACATATACGAATGACTGGACAGATATGAACGGTGTGTTATTGCGTTCAACGGACAGAGGTGATACTTGGCAGCGGTCAGAACTTCCATTCAAACTTGGCGGTAACATGCCTGGGCGTTCAATGGGTGAGCGTTTATCCATCGATCCGAACAACAACCGGGTGTTGTATCTGGGTGCTCGCAGTGGAAATGGACTATGGAAAAGCACGGATTACGGAGTGACCTGGAGCAAGGTGGACAGTTTCATGGCAGTCGGGAATGTAAAGGATGACTATGATGATATTGCAGGCGTAGCCTGGATTACCTTTGATCCAACCACAGGTTCCCGTGGTCATACGACTCAGACGATATACGTTGGAGTGGCTGACTCTGAGAAGAGCATCTATCGCAGTACGGATGGTGGGAAGACTTGGGCATCTGTAGAGGGTCAACCTGCGCAAGGGTTTGTTCCCCATCACGGTATGCTCGCATCCGATGGCTTCTTATATGTAACCTATAATGAGTTTGTTGGACCATACAGCGGTGGTAAAGGTGCTGTGTGGAAACTGGATACGAAAACAGGAAAATGGACCGATATCAGTCCAACCGGTAATACGGATAACCCGTATGGCGGGCTTGCGCTGGATGCCAAAGATCCGAATACACTAATGGTAGCAACGATGAACAAATGGTGGCCAGATGACTTCATCTACCGCAGCGCCGACGGAGGGGAAACATGGAAATCATTCTGGACACTGGATTATGCCAAAGATCCAAGTCGGGACAACCATTTTACTATCGATTATTCTCTATCTCCTTGGCTGGATTGGGGAGAGAAAAAGGAGTTGCCTGAAACTTCACCTAAATTGGGATGGATGATTGGCGACTTGGAGATTGATCCGTTTGATTCGGATAAAATCCTGTATGGTACAGGCGCAACGTTATACGGTTCGGATAACGTAACAGCCCTGGACCGGGATGAAACGGTGAAAATTTCGGTCAAAGCAGATGGTATTGAAGAGACGGCTATACTTGGTCTTATCAGCCCGCCATCGGGTGCGCCTCTTCTGAGTGCGATGGGTGACCTTGGTGGATTCCGTCATGCTGACCTGGATAAGGCGCCGGAGATGATTACGAATCCGTATCTCGGAACCAGTACGGATATTGATTATGCAGAGTTGAACCCAAATCTGGTTGTACGTGTAGGTAACGCGGAAGGAAAGGCTGCTCGAATGGGGATTTCCACGGATAACGGCGTGACTTGGAAGCCGGCTTCGAATGCCTGGATCTCTTCGGATGAAGATAAGACAGAAGGTGGACATGCCGCCATTAGCGCTGACGGGAAATCGATTCTATGGAGTCCGGTCAGCAAAGCTGAAGGAACTGCAAGACCTGTGAGTGTCTCGAACGATCAGGGTGCGACCTGGAAAGCTTCAAAAGGTATTCCGGAAGGTGCACGTGTCTCGGCTGACCGTGTGAATGGATCTGTTTTTTACGGATTCTCGAATGGGTCCTTTTATGTGAGTCGTGATGGTGGCGTTAGGTTTGAGAAAACGACCGCCACTGGACTGCCTGTTGCCTTAACGAGCAACTTCAAAGCTGTACCGGGTTCAGAGGGTGAGATCTGGCTGGCTTCGGCAAAAGATAACAAGAAACTCGATAGTACCTATGGTCTATTCCATTCTGTAGACTATGGTCAAACCTTCACCAAGCTGGCTAATGTGGAAGAAGCAGCCACGATAGGTTTGGGTAAAGCGGCGGAAGGGCAAGAGCATATGGCGTTATATTCCTACGCCAAAGTAGAAGGAACGTATGGGATTTTCCGTTCGGATGATAACGGCGATTCCTGGATTAGAATTAATGATGATCAGCATCAGTATGGTTCAGCCAATGTAACGATTACGGGTGATGCGAGAGTGTACGGACGTGTGTATGTGGGAACCAATGGTTATGGAATTGTAACAGGAACTCCAGCGGACACCGAGGGCGGAAATGTCGATCCTGGGCAAGAATCAGGTGCAGGCTCATCTGCACCAGCTCTTCCATTCACTGATTTGGATGGACTGCCTCAAGATGTACAGGATAAGCTGGTTGCATTGCGTAAAGACGGAATTATTGACGGCAAAGTGGGTGGTATTTTCGCTCCGTATGCAGGTGTATCACGTGCCGAGTTTGTTAAAATGCTGTCGGGTGTCATTTCGACTGTATCCGAATTGCCGGAAGCGAAGGAATCGAAATATGCAGATGTAAAAACGGGAAGTTGGTATGCGGGTTATGTAGCGTCCTTGGAGAAGAGGGGGCTTCTTGTTCCTGCCGCTCAGGAAAAATTCAGACCAGCTGCCCTGATTACCGAGAAGGAAGCGAATGAACTGCTGGCAAGCACATTGAAAGTGCTGAAAGCAGATCTGGACACGAAGGACCAGGGACTGGTTTCTTATCTGGCCGAGGACTACAGTGCCGATGAAGTGCTGGGTGTGAGTCGGGGGAAAGCATCCGTAGTTTTATACAACCTGCAGCAATGGCTGTATAAGAGACTTTAAGTGGTATTAGGCAAACCGAGAGTGGTTCAGCTATTTGTGGCTATTCGGAAATGCTATTTAAAATCGTAATGCATATAAAAAAACAAAGATCCTCCCGCATGAAGCGAGGAGGATCTTTGTTTTTTTATAGCCGTGTTGTTCCCGTCTTATCATAACTTTGGAGAGTTTAGATGAACAGGAATGGCAGCAGAAAGAGTGTTGCTACCAGAGCAAGTTCAATCCCTCTTCCATGGCCGTAACCCCTACCGTATCCTCCATAACCATATGGACCATAGGCCGAAGATTTAACTTTCTTTGTTGCAACAGCGTTTTTCTTGCTGCTTTTTACAAGCTGTTGTTTGGATTTGACTGAACACAGCCGTGGTCCTTCGAAACATCCGTTCAAATAAATTTTACCATCACGACATTGACTAAGCGTACCATACATATGCTTACCGTCGTTCATAACGAGACAAACGGAACGTCCAACGTGCGGAGAAACCGTTTCTTCACATACCGGATTAATTCTGTACATGCAAATCCTCCTCAATAGGTGCGGTTGCCGCTTGAATTCAACGGTTTGTATATCATAGTAAAAAGAAGACCGATTGGTATGGACGAGTACCCGGAAATTAGATGGGGAGGAGCCGTTTTTGTATCTGCTCCATACACTAGAGGGAGTAAAAGGGAGGGGATATCATGGATTATCATGATTTGCTGGCCCGGCTTGGAGAAGGGAGTGCCCATCCGGGAGGGTTTACAGCAACGATGCAACTGTTGGATACGCTGTCTCTGCCTGCGCATAGTAAGGTGCTTGAAGTGGGATGTGGTACAGGGAGGACGGCTTGTTATCTGGCTCGAAACGGTTATCGGGTAACTGCGGTTGATCTTAATCGGCAGATGTTGGAGAAAGCGGTGCGACGCGCAAGACGGGAGCGCTTGGATATTCGTTTTATTCAGGCAGATGTGAAATCCTTGCCTTTTCCGGATCATTATTTTGATGTGGTATTTGTAGAGTCTGTCACCATTTTCACCCAGTGGCGAAGTACCCTTGCGGAATATAAGAGAGTATTGAAGCCGGGTGGCCTCTTCATTGATCGGGAGATGGTGTTATCTGGAAGAAGGACTGAGGTGATGAGTCGTAGGCTGAAACAATTTTACGGAATAAGGACACTGGCAACCATGACCGCATGGAAGAAACGTCTGAAACAGAGTGGGTTCAGCGCAGTATCAATCAAGGAAAACTCGCGCTCCATGGGAATGTGGGGTGCAGATCATGATCCCCATCGAGAGATGGACATGACGATGTTTGAGGATGAGCAAGTACAACGTATGAGCCGCACGAATGATCGTTTGCTTATGAGATATGGAAAAAGACTGGGTTATGCGGTTTTTGAAGCGAGGGTACCAATGGATAATGGTAATACCCAGAAAGAGTAGGAAGCATCTGCTCGCGGAGGTCGTTGTATTTCATCAATAAATGAATGTGGGAAAATATTTGGCTGATGCCATACTTGGCATATAAAAAGGCAACCCACTCTAAGGTAGGTTGCCTTTGCCTTGTTTTTTCGGTCTCTAAATCCAATACAAGTAAGTTATGAAGAAACGTCAACTCAAAGACTTGGACTGAAAGCATTACAACATATCGTTGTCGATAATGCGCCAGTGATGCTTCAGTAGAGCTTCCAGTTGTGGTTTATCTTTGGCTCGAAAAGCACTTACGATTTGGCGATGTTCTTCATTTACTTCATTAAGTACACTGGATAGCTTCGGCTTGTTATCGCTAACATACGACTGGCGAATAAAGCTGTTTTTTAACGTGTTTAACATCTCGATGACAGTGGCGTTGCCGCAGCGCTGGATGTACAGGTTATGAAATTGATATTGATTCTTGCTGTAAGCAGCCAGATCGAGCTGGGTGATATCTTCATCCATCCGTGCAACAAGGGCCTCCATCTCCAGGAGCTCAGACGGTTTGAGGTGGTCCGCTGCAAGTGTAGCAGCAAGTGCCTCAAGCGCACCGATGGCCTGCGAGAACTCGAGTTTTTTGCCAGCATCAAAAGGAGCGACGATAAATCCCCTGCGTGGGATATATTGCAGAAGATTGTCAGAAGTGAGTTGAAATAAGGCTTCCCGAGTAGGTGTGCGGCTGATGTCCAGCTTTTTGCAAATCTCCGCTTCATTAATCTTCTGATTGGGGAGCAATGTCCCATCCTGAATTTTCTGTGCGATATAATCGTAAACATGATCTTTCAAGGACCGGTATTTGGGTGCCTCCATACCGAATCCCCCCTTCTGTATATAGTAATGATTGGATGTGTGAGGGTGTAAGCCCTGTAATGGTGCGCCGTTCGGGAGTTTCAAGTTTTTATCATCTTAACACCGAGGGGGGAGTTGGGCAAGCAATCTTAATGATCTAAAATAGTGTCAGTTACATGTTACATAAATTACGTATTATGGAATTATAGCGTATAAATGTGTTAAATTCATTGCCATTCAACAGATTGTTTGTTAGTATTACTTACATTAAAGCCCATATATTGTATGTGTATATTGTATACAAATTATATGTCTTTATCATTCCAAAACAGAACAGGGGTATGATGAGTGAAAAGAATGCTTTTGCCAACGATGCTGTTGTTGATGGTGGTAATCTTATCGGCTTGCGGGCAGGAACAAACGACAAGGGCCGGCTCGGAAACTTCTCCATCCTCGGAGAGTGGTCCTGCAGAGAAGAAAGTAATCGTACTTGGCACCAGTGCAGACTACGCACCTTATGAATTTCACAAAAGCATTAATGGCAAAGACACTATTGTAGGTTTTGACATTGAGATTGCCAAAGCGATTGCTGCGGACATGGAAGCTGAGCTGAAGATTGAGGATATGGATTTTGATGGCTTGCTTATGGCACTCAGCACGGACAAGGTCGATTTTGTTATATCAGGCTTAACACCTACAGAAGAGCGAAAGAAGAATGTTGATTTTACGGATATCTACTATTATGCAGAACAGGCTGTACTCGTTAGAGCTGACGAAGGTAACTCGCTTTCCTCGCTGGATGATTTGTCGGGCAAACAGGTGGGTGTGCAGAAAAGCTCCATTCAGGAAGGGATTGCTCAGGACATTCAAGGAGCCAAGCTTACTTCTCTTGCCAAAATTCCCGAATTGATTCTCGAATTGCAGACTGGGCGGGTAGATGCGCTTATTCTGGAGAAGCCGGTTGCGGAGCAGTATGTAAAGAACCAGGAGGGGCTGGTTGTTGCAAACGTGAAGATTGAACAGGCAGAGGATGAAGGAGGATCGGCCATCGCCGTGAAAAAAGGCAATCAGGAGCTCGTTGATCAGATCAACAGTACGCTGGCGAAGCTCAAAACGGGCGGAGATATCGAACGCTTCGTCGTTGAAGCGAATGAGATGTTAGGCGAATAAACCGGGCGAGTGAGGGATATGCCGTGAATTTAGATTTCTCCTTTCTATCGGAACATTGGCAGGATTACGCACGTAGCGCGTGGGTAACGTTGGAGCTTTCCTTCTTTGGGGTGTTGTTTGGTACATTGCTGGGGGTTATGGTGGCGCTGCTTCGTATATCAAGAGTGTGGCCTATCAAATTCGTAGCATCGGCGTATATCGAACTCATTCGCGGTACGCCGATGTTGGTGCAAATTCTCATTATTCATTATGGTCTGACCGTAATTGGTGTGAACCTAACCGCATTTATGTCGGGGGTGGTCGCGTTGACCATGAACAGCTCAGCTTATATGGCAGAGGTATTCCGGGCGGGGATTCAGGCAATTGATAAAGGGCAGACTGAAGCTTCCCGTTCTCTTGGGATGTCTCATGGCATGACACTTCGTTACATTATACTGCCGCAGGCCTTTCGTAACATGCTTCCAGCTATCGGCAATGAATTCATTATTATCATTAAAGATTCCTCGCTTGTTTCCATGATTGGGATTGCTGAGATTATCTATACGGCTAGAGCCGTTCAGGGGGTTACCTTCCAACCGCTTGCCCCGCTCCTTGTTGCTGCTGCCCTCTACTTTGTAATTACATTTACGTTGGCCAACCTGCTCACTTGGCTGGAACGCAGACTTTCCATATCCCGATAACGTGCATACGGACTCTGCGAATGAGTGGAATTAGGTAATAGCGGAAAAAGTGAGCAGGAGTCGTAAATGGTCGTGGCGAAGCATACATTGATATTGTATTTTGTATACAATATAATCAAAGAGGGGTGCTGGGAGTATATGTCAGATTCAAAAATGTTAATGGATTGGTCGGAACGTTATGCTGCACCTAATTATCATCCGCTCCCGATCGTTATTGAGCAGGCGGAGGGAGTATGGGTCCAAGACCCGGAAGGTCGCCGTTATATGGATATGCTAAGTGCGTATTCGGCATTAAATCATGGGCACAGACATCCAGCAATCATTCAGGCGCTGAGGGATCAGGCAGATCGGGTAACATTAACATCACGGGCATTTCACAGCAGTGCAGCATCACTTTTCTATCAGAAGCTCTCGCAATTTACGGGCAAACCCAAGATTCTGGCCATGAACACGGGAGCTGAAGCGGTTGAAACGGCCGTGAAAGCAGTACGAAGATGGGCATATCGCTGCAAGGGTGTACCGGAAAATCAAGCTGAAATCATCGTATGCTCAGGGAATTTTCATGGAAGAACACTGACCGTCACCTCTTTCTCATCTTCAGAAGAGTACAAAAAAGACTTTGGACCGTTTACACCCGGATTCAAAATCATTCCTTATGGCGACATTGAAGCGCTTAAGCTTGCGATCACACCGAACACGGCCGCTTTTCTTGTGGAACCCATTCAGGGGGAAGCTGGTATTGTCATTCCGCCAGAAGGATATCTTGCTGACGCCTTTACGCTGTGCAAACAGCATCACGTGTTGACTGTGGCGGACGAGATTCAGACTGGATTCGGACGAACGGGACGACGTTTTGCCTCTGACTGGGAGGGGGTTGAGCCAGATATCTGGATTATGGGTAAGGCGCTAGGCGGGGGAGTGATGCCCATCTCGGCTATTGCTGCTAATGCAGAAATACTGGATTTATTTGAACCGGGTTCTCATGGCTCCACATTCGGGGGGAACCCACTCGCTTGTGCCGTGGCTGTCGCAGCACTGGAAGTTCTGGAAGATGAGAAGCTTGCAGAGCGCTCGGAGCGTCTGGGGATTTATTTTATGAAACAGCTTCAGGGAATTCGCAGTTCAGCTGTGCGTGAGATTCGAGGTAGAGGGTTGTTCATCGGTGTTGATCTGCATGTACCTGCACGTCCATACTGTGAGAAGTTAATGTCTGTTGGGCTACTCTGTAAAGAAACCCATGAGACAACGATCCGTTTTGCGCCGCCACTGACCATTATGGAGACTGAGATCGACTGGGCGTTGGAACGAATTGCTCAGGTGCTGGGTGACTGAATAAACCTTTCATTCTTTGATTACTTCATATAAGCAGCGAAGGAGCTGACCTACATGGGAAACAATGATATGGAATCTGCAGGAACGCTGAATGCTTCTAATGAAACAAGCCAATTGCCTTTGCGTCATCATGACGTTGCTATCATTAAGGTTCCTTTTGGATTAGGCGGGGCGCGAGGTGGTGCTGAGCTAGGTCCGGATGAACTAATTACAGCAGGATTGAAACGCGAAATTGCAAGCCTTGGGTTGAATGTATCAAAAGAGATTCGTGTAGATTGTCCCTCAGAGTCTGTCGCTCCAATTGAACGCAATCGTGTGAAATATTTATCCGAGGTTCGCCAGGTGAGTGAGCGAGTGTGCAATGAAGTGTCTGGCGCGATAGCGGGAGGTGCTTTTCCACTTGTTCTGGGTGGGGATCACAGTGTAGCCATAGGTTCTCTTGCCGGGTTGTCTGCGCATTATTCCAATCTGGGTGTGATCTGGTTTGATGCGCATGCGGATTTGAACACAGAAGAGCGTAGTCTGTCTGGAAATATGCATGGGATGAGTGTTGCTGCTGCTTTGGGGCATTCTGCATTTAACTTGTCTCATATACCGGGTGCGGGGCCGTTCGTTAATCCTTCCAATCTGGTCTACATTGGCTTACGTGATCTGGATGTGTATGAAAAGGAACAGATCCGAGCGCTTGGCATTAAGAGCTTTACAATGCATGATATTGACCGGATAGGGATACAACAGGTTGTTGAACAGGCACTGGCTGTAGTCGGGGAAGGAACAGATGGTATTCATATTAGCTTTGATATGGATTGTCTTGATCCGCGTGAGGCTCCGGGTGTGGGTACGCCGGTACCAGGGGGATTGAATTACCGTGAAGCTCATTTCGCATTGGAGCTGCTTGCTTCCACCAACCGAGTCACGTCCATGGATCTGGTGGAGGTTAATCCGCTATTTGATCAGAACAGGCATACGGCCCGCCTTGGAGTAGAACTGATTGCTTCATTGCTGGGTAAACGGATCTTATAACGATTATAGCTATTTCTTGTGCGGGTGAATTCATGCTTATATAGAAGGTAAGGTCTAATCATATAATGTAAGGTTATATAAGAGCCAGGGTCAGACTCATCCATACGATCTTCAACTGAGTGAAGATAGGTATGAGTGACTTCCCTGGCTATAGTTGTTGGGTGCACTTCTTTACTTCTGAACGGATGGAGGGTGAAGTTAGCTTTATAGAGTATGAATGTTTGGTTATGCGTTGCCTCTTGGTTCCTTTAGGAGTGATGGGTATAATTACGAGGGCTCTACTATAGAAGAAAGAGATTGAGATTATCTGATGGAGAATATGGTTCTAAAGTTTTTTGAAAATAAAGCTTGCGTTCAGAATCTGTACATGGTATATTCTAATTCCGGCCAAGAAAACACGAGAAACACGGTGCGGCAAGCGAAACAACTAAGCTTCGAAAGAAACTTAAAAAAAAGAGCTTGCAAAGTTGGTTCGGATGTGATAAGATATAAAAGTTGCTGAGGTGAACAACGCCCGGCAGTGAAACAAGTTTGATCTTTGAA
>NZ_JBHVMZ010000021.1:0-7500 GCF_042796655.1 Paenibacillus sp. NPDC057886
GATGTCAAGACCTGGTAAGGTTCTTCGCGTTGCTTCGAATTAAACCACATGCTCCACCGCTTGTGCGGGCCCCCGTCAATTCCTTTGAGTTTCAGCCTTGCGGCCGTACTCCCCAGGCGGAGTGCTTAATGCGTTAGCTGCAGCACTAAAGGGCGGAAACCCTCTAACACTTAGCACTCATCGTTTACGGCGTGGACTACCAGGGTATCTAATCCTGTTCGCTCCCCACGCTTTCGCGCCTCAGTGTCAGTTACAGACCAGAAAGTCGCCTTCGCCACTGGTGTTCCTCCAAATCTCTACGCATTTCACCGCTACACTTGGAATTCCACTTTCCTCTTCTGCACTCAAGTTCCCCAGTTTCCAATGACCCTCCACGGTTGAGCCGTGGGCTTTCACATCAGACTTAAGGAACCACCTGCGCGCGCTTTACGCCCAATAATTCCGGACAACGCTTGCCACCTACGTATTACCGCGGCTGCTGGCACGTAGTTAGCCGTGGCTTTCTGGTTAGGTACCGTCAAGGTGCCAGCAGTTACTCTGGCACTTGTTCTTCCCTAACAACAGAGCTTTACGACCCGAAGGCCTTCTTCGCTCACGCGGCGTTGCTCCGTCAGACTTTCGCCCATTGCGGAAGATTCCCTACTGCTGCCTCCCGTAGGAGTCTGGGCCGTGTCTCAGTCCCAGTGTGGCCGATCACCCTCTCAGGTCGGCTACGCATCGTCGCCTTGGTGAGCCGTTACCTCACCAACTAGCTAATGCGCCGCGGGCCCATCTGTAAGTGACAGCCGAAACCGTCTTTCCATCTTTCCTCATGCGAGGAAAGAACGTATCCGGTATTAGCTCCGGTTTCCCGAAGTTATCCCAGTCTTACAGGCAGGTTGCCCACGTGTTACTCACCCGTCCGCCGCTAACTTCAGGGAGCAAGCTCCCATCCATTCGCTCGACTTGCATGTATTAGGCACGCCGCCAGCGTTCGTCCTGAGCCAGGATCAAACTCTCCGAAGAAATGTTTGACTTGCTCATTTGCTTTTAGAGTGTGTGCTCACTATTTTAAAACGTTGGCGCTTAGTTTTGTTCAGTTTTCAAAGAGCAATCACTTTAACAACTTAATCATCATATCACGAAGTTGAGTAGTTGTCAACTTCTGCGAAGAATGTTAGTTATTTTTAAAATCGCTATTTCTTAGCGACTACCTAATCTTACTACTATTTCAATAAGACGTCAATAGTTTTTTTCAAGAACATGTTCGATCTTGTTTTTACTGCTCTATCAATAATTTCTAAGATCAAAAATGCCTTGCTTGCTAAATAAGCAACTCCCTTATGATAAAAGAGTTTACACATGATGTCAATGATTTTTTTAGCAAGTTACTTTATGTATGATTCTGTAGACGACCGTACATTCATTTCCTTGATTTCATTGACTTCCTTCGTTTTTAATCCTTATAATGAAGATAAATACATAAAATCATACATTCAAGTATCCGTTTTATAAGGGCTCGCAACCTTTTCGGAACGTCTTGAAAAAGAAGGGGACACAATTATGAACCCTATTAAGAACGTGCAGCCCATTCGGAACCAGCAGCAGCTGGAAGATATGAAGTGGGCGCTTAAACGCCATTGTTCGGAACGTGATTACATTCTGTTTGTCCTTGGCTGTGAAACCGGGCTGCGAGTTGGAGATCTTTTACGACTCAAAACCAAACAGATTCTGAATTTGAAAGGAAAGTACACGAAGATACTGCGCATCAAAGAGGGAAAAACACAAAAAATCAGGGAGATGTACCTTGAAAACTGTTTTCAGGAAGTCTACGGCTATGCCGTCAATGTGGACAGTGAGTGGCTTTTTCCATCCCGGAAGGGGGACGGCGCCATCACGCCGACCCAGGCATACCGGCAGTTAAATAAGGCCGCCGACTTTGCTGGTGTCGACCATGTCGGCAACCATACCCTGCGGAAAACGTTCGGATACTGGTTTTACAAAGCGACAAAGGACATTGCGATGCTGCAGGGAATCCTGCACCATTCGGACCCTTCGATTACCCTGAGGTATATCGGCATCACAGAAGAAGAAACCAATAATGTCTTGAAAACCTTCAGTGTGTTTAAATAACGGTTCCGAACGAAGGAGCAGTCTTTGACTGTTCTTTTTTTTTACTTCCGAAAGACCCTCGTTATCAGACGTCCATAAAGGCTGTTTTTAGAGGTTTGAACTCCCTATCTTTATTTTCCTATTCGGAAAAAAATCAAACAGCTTAGAAAGGCAAATACAAAGCTTAAACAGCGTATTTTTTAAAAACCTCTTGGTGAATCATACACTTTTATGCCTGTTTTTCATTTTTCCTTTTCGGAACCCTCGAATCCTACATCTGTAGCTTTATCTACTTTCATTTTTCTCTTTTTCTTTTTCTAAAGCATTTATTTTCTCTTAACTCACATCTTGCCTGACTGTTCACATCAAGACAGAAAACTTTCCCTACCGGCCGGCGATATCTTTAGAGTGCCAGAAGACCTCAGCATTCCAAAAGGTACGTTGGCAGGGTGAGGTCTTCTGGCGTTTACGAAAAAGAATGAGCCGGCCGGTATCCTGAATATGTATAAGATCATGCTAGAAATAAGACAGAAATAAAGCCAGACATTGAATTCTTTATAATTTCTCTCTTTTTATCGCTCTATCAGAGGTGTAAAGACAGATCATTAAAACCTTTTAAAAAAATAATAGTCTTTAACCTTTGATACACAAATTAGTGTTTTGAACTTACTCTATCTTAAAGTTTTCAGAATTTTCACAACAAAAAACCCCCTGTTGTGTTTGTTTTACTAATATTGTTTTAATTGTTTTACATTGTTTTAATTGTTTTCGGAGGCCTCAAACCATTGGTATGACTGGCCTCAAGACCTCTAACTATAACATTTTTGGTGCGAACTATAACATTTTTGGTGCGAACTATAACATTTTTGGTGCGAACTATAACATTTTTGGTGCCTGAACTATAACATTTTTGGTGCGAACTATAACATTTTTGGTGCGAACTATAACATTTTTGGTGCGAATTATAACAAAAAAATCCTTTTGTTATCGATGGATTTTTGTCATAATGAAGAAGCTCGAAAGGGAGGAAATTGTGATGAAAATTTTAGAAAAAAACGAAACACAGAACAACCATTTGGTGACTAAGTCGAATATGCTCATTGAAGCAAATTATAAATTAGGCGTGGTAGAACAAAAAATCATCCTTTGTCTGGCGAGCCATATTACACCTGCAGATTCAGATTTCAAAACCTACACCCTGCCTATTCAGGAATTTTCAGATCTCCTAAGCTTAAAAGGAACACCCAAATATACAGAACTGAAGCAGATTACGAAGGATTTGATGAAGAAGGTATTTGAAGTGCGGATTAAAAAAAAGGTCATACAGGTTTCGTGGCTCAGCTATGTAGCGTATAACGAAACGGAAGGAACTGTAGACATAAGGTTTGATCCCTTCCTGCGGCCGTACCTGCTTCAGCTGAAAAGGGAATTCACAAGCTACAAACTTGAGAATGTGGTGAAGCTGAAAAGCTCCTACGCCATAAGGATATATGAATTACTGAAGCAATATGAAAGACTGAAGGAAAGATCCTTTTACCTGAAGGACCTGCGCAAAATGCTCGGGGCTGAGGATATCTATCCTGCATACGGAAACTTTAAGCAGCGTGTTCTTGTACCAGCCCAGAAGGAATTGAAGGCTAAAACGGATATATCCTTTGAAATAGAAGAAATCAGGACAGGACGAAGAGTGGATAAAATCAAATTTTTCATTACTTCAGGAAGCAATGGAAAACCTGATCAATTGGACCTGCTTCAAAATCATTTGCAGGAATTTGCCGATACGTTTATAGAGAAAGTGAAAAAACTCGGCTTAAAGATGGGGGTAAGGTTAACGGACGAAGTCATTCTTTCATGGGAAAAGCATGGACAGGACAATGTAATGAGCCTCCTGGAGAAAATACAGGACCGCAAGGACATCGAAAACCCCGTCGGATACATAACCAAGGTCTTAAAGGCAGCAAACAAGGATAATGATGAATCAGAAGACATCCTTATACGCTTAGTATCTGACTTCAGAAAATCAAAAGAAGTACTGCCTGCTTGGTATATACGGGAAAAGTCCATTGAAAAAATGGAGGAAGTACTGAAATTGGATCATGAATCAGCAGCAGTTACATTTGAAGAAATTAAAGAAGAATTATTTGAAGTTCTGCAAATTCAGGAGCCGGAGGCTGAAAGTGATTCAGTAGAGGAGCTAGAAAAGCGCAAGCGTAAGTTCGAAAAGCAACTTAAGAAATTAAAAAAAGGCACCCATTAATGAGTGCCTTTTTTAATTGGATGACAAAGGCATCGTATAAAATAAGAAGAAAACAACGTTAGAAGAAAGGAAGAAAAGAAGAAAAGAAGAAAACAACGTTAGAAGAAAAAAATAAAAGAAGAAAGGGTGATAAAGGGATGGCGATTACTATTACAATGGGAATTCAAAAGGGAGGCTGCGGAAAATCCACCACAACCGGCATTCTCGCGCACTTGTTGAGCAGAAATGGATATAGGGTCCTTGCAGTGGATATGGACTCACAGGGCAACCTTACAGAGCTTCTGTCTGAGCAGCCTTCAAATGAGTATATGGGCAAGTCCGTGCTGGAAGCGATGCAGGAAGATAATGTTGAGGGCTACATACTGAATATCAACGATCACCTCGATCTTCTGCCTGCCAACAACTTTTTGGCAACTTTCCCGCGCTGGCTGTATACGGGAAAAACATATAAAGGCGATACGATCCCTTTTAGCGGGAATCCAAGTTCTGTCTTAGATCATGCTTTGAAGTCCGTCAGGGACAGATACGATTTTATCGTTATTGATACTCCTCCCTCCTTAAGCGAACAGACAACAAATGCACTGTGTGCCAGTGAATACGTGGTTGTTTTATTCGAATGTTCAAATTGGTGCTATTCAGCTATCCCGAATTTCATGGATTCTATCCATGGAGCCAATGAATTCGGAAAGAGAAATACTCAGGCGATCGGCGTGCTGCGCACGATGAATGATGTAAGGCGAAGCGATGCCAAGGCCTTTAATGAACTAATTGCGGAAGATTACCCGGACCTGGTATTTGATACGGTGATTACCAGGAAGGCGCCTGTTGGCAGATTATCTCTGTATGGATTTAACCAGAACGCTGAACTGCGGCAGGCATTGGGACAATACGAAGGATTCTATAAGGAGTTGATCAGCCGTGTCGAAGGTAAATGACATCAAGAGTAAAATGCGCAGTCAAAAGCACATTAGCCCCAGTTTTGCCTTGAACGAAGAAGTATTACCGGAAGAAACCAAGGAACGTTTAAACAGTGGAAAAAAAGAAGAAAAGAAGAAAGACCGAAAACGGGTATCCTTCGATCTAAGAACGGACCTTCATAAAGAACTGAAAATGCAGTCGCTGCTTCAGGAAAAGAACATTTATCTATTGATCGAGGAAGCATTGGAACAGTATCTTAAATGAACACGATAAAAAAGAAATACCCGAATAACTGGGTATTTCTTTTTTATCAATCAAATGTATTTTGAATAGCTGCATCAAGTCCCTGTCCGGATTCTTTGATATAGCGTTTAGTCATATTTAAATCCTTATGGCCGACCAGCTTTGAGACGGTTTGAATCTCAATTCCTTTATCGATAAGATTCTGGCAAAAAGTATGTCTCAACTTGTGCGGGCTCACATCGTACTTGCTCAGCATATATTGAACCGCCCTCGGTGTCATACGCTGGTTAACACTGGATAAGAAGACTGCTTCATTCTCGGCCTTCAGAGAGTCTTTATAACGCTTAATATGCTCACTGGCAGCTCTTGATAGGGGGATAACCCGTTCAATCTCGCCTTTTGAATCCCGGATAAGAATAGATTCTCTTTCACCGTCTTTTTTTATATCGGTGTGATTTAATTCACAAAGCTCGGAGACCCGAATCCCGGTATGAAGAAGAACATAAACAATAGCAATGTTCCGCACATTTCCTTCGTCTTCCACTTCTTTTATTAGTGCTGACTGTTCAGCTGGCTCCAGTGACTCTGGTGGTTCATCCTTCTTTTCCTTGGCTTTGCGGTCAATGTTGGCCATAATCTCTGGTTTGTTAAGAAACCGGGAAAATACAGTGATGGCTGTATAATGCTTTTCGATTGTTCCGGCACTTTTATTGGAATCGTCCATATAATCAAGATAGGCCTGCACATGGGTCGATTCAATCTCTTCTATTTCTTCTTTCATCCATTGAAAAAATTGAGAGAGAACACCTACATATGTTTTAGCCGTACTGTCTGATTTATTTTGATCCATTAACCATTCAGCAAAAGAATGAAGGATTTGGTCAGTATTTCGGATTTCTTCTTTATTCATCAAAAATCCTCCCGCCTAGAGTTCATCCAAACGCTTCAGATGAAAAAATATACAAAAAAACCTTAGGAAAAATCCTAAGGTTTTTTTGAAAAGAGATAGGATTTTGAACCTGCATTCTTCGGGTTATGAATCCTAAAACTAGAAATTGCTTGGCGGCGTCCTACTCTCACAGGGGGAGAACCCCCAACTACCATCGGCGCTGAAGAGCTTAACTGCCGTGTTCGGAATGGGAACGGGTGTGACCTCTTCGCTATCGCCACCAAACTATGAGGAACGTTGTTCCTTCAAAACTAGATAATAGAAGAAGTAAATTCTGCACGTCATTTTGGTTAAGTCCTCGATCGATTAGTATCTGTCAGCTGCACGTGTCACCACGCTTCCACCTCAGACCTATCAACCTGATCATCTTTCAGGGATCTTACTAGCTTGCGCTATGGGAAATCTCATCTTGAGGGGGGCTTCATGCTTAGATGCTTTCAGCACTTATCCCGTCCGCACGTAGCTACCCAGCTATGCCTTTGGCAAGACAACTGGTACACCAGCGGTGCGTCCATCCCGGTCCTCTCGTACTAAGGACAGCTCCTCTCAAATTTCCTGCGCCCACGACGGATAGGGACCGAACTGTCTCACGACGTTCTGAACCCAGCTCGCGTACCGCTTTAATGGGCGAACAGCCCAACCCTTGGGACCGACTACAGCCCCAGGATGCGATGAGCCGACATCGAGGTGCCAAACCTCCCCGTCGATGTGGACTCTTGGGGGAGATAAGCCTGTTATCCCCGGGGTAGCTTTTATCCGTTGAGCGATGGCCCTTCCATGCGGAACCACCGGATCACTAAGCCCGACTTTCGTCCCTGCTCGACTTGTAGGTCTCGCAGTCAAGCTCCCTTGTGCCTTTACACTCTGCGAATGATTTCCAACCATTCTGAGGGAACCTTTGGGCGCCTCCGTTACTCTTTAGGAGGCGACCGCCCCAGTCAAACTGCCCACCTGACACTGTCTCCCGCCCCGATCAGGGGCGCGGGTTAGAATTTCAATACAGCCAGGGTAGTATCCCACCGACGCCTCCACCGAAGCTGGC
>NZ_JBHVMZ010000022.1:0-8099 GCF_042796655.1 Paenibacillus sp. NPDC057886
TCCTACCACCGCTCATGTTTTCTTCATTATAAACAAAAAAAAGCCCTATAAGATGACCTTTTTCAAAGTGTCTATCTTATAGGGTACATTTTAATTACTGGTTGGCCTTTTTTTGTGGTCGTTTTCCATGGGGGGAGCCGGGAGAACGTGGCGGCTTTAGGGGCCATGACCCCGTAACAAAAACTGTTCTCCCACGACCTCCAAAAGACCATGTTTGAGCTGGTAGGGGCGATTGACCCCGTATAACAAGCGAAGCTATGGGTTTGGAACCATCGTGGAAAGGACCGGCGAAATTCAAGACAAGGAGTGAGGAGATTGGAACCTGTTGTCGGTGTAGATGTCGCTAAAGGTTCAAGTGTGGTGCAGGCGTTTCGGAAACGAAATGAGCCGTATGGCAAAGCGGTGAACATTGTGCATGAACAGAATGGGTTTGAACAATTCGCAGAAATGCTAGGGGAGCTTCAAGTCGAAACAGGGCTGGCTCCAGTAGTGGTTCTGGAAGCGACGGGACATTACCACCGCGCATTGGTTTCTTACCTGGATCGGAGTGGTTACACCTACTATATTGTGAATCCGTTGCAATCCAAACGAGCCAAAGGAACGCAGTTACGCAAAGTGAAAACGGACGCCTCGGACGCCTGGCATCTGGCTGAGATGTACTACCGCGGCGACGTGAGGCCACACCGAACCTGGGATGAGAACGTTTACGGAGCTGCAGCATTTGACCCGGCAGCATGAGTTCGTCACGGGCATCTTTGTGCAAGCGAAACTGAACAGCAGAGCCTTGCTGGAGCAAGTATTTCCGGCATATGAGCAGATCTTCTACAACGTGTTTTCGGTAACGTCATTGACGGTACTGGCCCGCTGTTTAGAGGGAGATACGGAGGATTGGATCGAAGTCATTCAAGAAAGCACGGGCAGATCCCGTTCCAGACGATGGACGAATGAAAAAGTCGGGAAACTGGAGGAAGTGCTGGCTGACTGGAGAGAAGCTGGGCGTAGTCCGTCTCAAAGCAAAGCGTTGCACGGGATGGTCACTTTATTGTTAACGATGATCGTGCAGCTGGACGAACTGGAAAAACAAATGGAAGAAATGGCGGCAGACCTGCCTGAAGTCGAGCTCGTGAAGAGTATTCCGGAAATTGGCACCAAACTGGCCGCAGCCATTGTAGCGGAAGTGGGAGACGTCGGGCAGTTTAGTGATGCCAAGCAACTCGTGGCGTTTGCGGGGCTGGACCCTGGGATTTTCAGTTCCGGGAAGTTTACTGCGACAAGCACACGAATAACGAAACGAGGCTCGAAAAGGCTTAGACGTTCTCTGTATTTGGCGGTGCAATGCGGGATGCGGAAAAACGCAAATGCAAGAATTCGTGCGTACTATGAGAAAAAAAGAAAAGAGGGCAAGCCCTACAAGGTGGTTGTGATTGCCTGCGCAAACAAGCTATTGCATCACATTTTCGCCATCTTGCAGAAAGGGCAGCCCTACCAAATTTAAACCATATTTAACCAAAACCTCCATAGCCGTGGAGGTTATTCAGGTTGGTCGGAAAAAGTATAACACGAAAAGAGAACTCATCCAACCTGAAATGCTTGACAAACATTAGCTGGTTTTTGTTCGTTTGGGGTTCGAGAGTTTTCTTCACGGACCTTCAATACCATCGCATCCACTAAGATAAACGGGAATCGGCTGTCGACTTAGGGCCAGTTATTCCATGACCCTACCATGGGGGCTAACTGTAAGGAGAGGTCTGACACAATAGACTTGGAAAACTCCATGCCACAGAAGTTCGTCGGTAATCTGAGTAACTTTGCGAATTACTTCTTGTGTAATATACTTAGTATATTAATATTATGATGTCAGGGTGGTTTTGTGGAATTGCATTTATACGAGCAGATATATATCTATATTGTACAAGAGATTAAAGAAGGTCGATTAAAAGAAGGAGACCGAGTCTCTTCTGAAAAAGAGTTGGCTGAACAATTTGGCGTCAGTCGTATTACATCTAAAAAGGCTTTGGATAAATTGGCAGATTCTGGGGTTATCAAACGAATACAGGGAAAAGGTTCGTATGTGGCCGATGGTATAGTTGGAGGACAAGAACCGAAGCACTATTCCGAGGTAATAACGCCTCTGGTTCCTGAGGAGGATAAGCGGTTGATCGGGTTTATTATACCGAATTTTTCTGACGAGTTTGGCTTAAAACTTCTTAGATCGATGGAAAAGCGGAGTGCTGAGCATAATTATCAACTTATTATCAAGCGAACTTGCGGGGATCGGGATGAGGAAAAACGCGCGATTGACTTATTTATTCGTTTAGGCATCAAAGGATTAATTGTGACCCCCATTCATGGTCAACACTATAATTCGGAGCTGCTTCGACTTGTATTGGATCGGTTTCCCATTGTTTTGGTCGATAGATACCTAAAAGGAATTCCTGTTTGTTCAGTGTACACAGACAATAAGAAAGCGGCCATGGATCTTACGCGTCATCTAATTAGCAAAGGTCATAAAAAAATTGCCTTTTTATCTCCGCCGGAAGAGAACACTTCAACATTGGAGGAAAGGCTGCTCGGATATACGTTTGCCTTCACCCAAGAAGGAATGAACTTGAACAAAGATTATGTATTGACGAACTTGAAGGGCACCCTTCCCATTAACATAAACGGAACAGCGATTGAACGTGATAAAGAAACAGTAGAGCTTTTTTTGAAACAACACCCTGATGTAAAGGCGTTTGTCGCGTCGGAATTTCTAATAGCTACGATGCTGGCTCAGGTTATCAACTCGATGGGGAAATCTTTGGAGGAATTCGAGATTGTTTGTTTCGACTCCCTGAACGATTACCTGGGTCAACCCATCTTCACTCATATTGAGCAGGATGAGAAGCAGATGGGTGAATTGGCAGTGGATATGTTAATCTCTCAGTTGCATGGAACAGCAGTTCCCGAGCTGAACATCATTGAACATCGTATGGTCATGAAAAATAACAGGTAGGGTTAATACAAGCGATAAGCGCGGCTCAATAAAATCAAGGATATTGTTCAAGGTGTCGAGAAGTCCCCAGGGGCTTATCGGCACTTTTTTGATATCAGAAATATAAACTTCGAAGCATGGACCTTCCTGACCTGATATCGCAAGAAAAACTTCATCTAGACGCGGTCTGTCTTCTGTGAAGTATGTCGTAATATTGCAATTGACATGCTTCGTGATGTCATATTAATATACTTAGTATAATTAGTATAGCCAGTAGGATTCTTACAACAAATTCACTTCGTTCATCATTTTCTGATTTTAATAGTTCATATCACCGATCTTGTTAGCGCTTACATAAATTGTGGATTGATCAGAAAATGGAGTGGATTCTATAGGAATTCAAGTTAAACTAATTAATTTAACTTAAGGGGGACTTTGAATGAGGAGATCCAAAAAATTCGCATTTCCAATTCTTGTTTACTTTCTGGCTATGTCACTACTTGTAACCGCTTGCTCAACGAAGGGGGACTCAAGCGATCAGGCCGGAGAGGGAAATACAACGGTTACGATGTGGCATGGTCTTACCTCCATTGATTTAGATAATTTGAATAAAGTCGTGAAGGCATTTGAAGAGAAAAATCCTACCATCAAAATGAAATTGGTTTATACAGAATCCAGCGAGGGATCCGATCAGAAGCTGCTGACTGCAGTCGCAGGCGGCAATCCTCCTGACGTTGCACTTTTTGACCGGTTTAAGGTCGGTACTTGGGCTGCGCAAGGTTCTCTGACTGACTTATCCTCGATGGCAGCAGAATCTGGAATTCTTAAGGAAATGTATTATCCATTTGCTTGGGAGGAGTCCAGTTATCAAGGAAAGCTTTATGCAATGCCGATGGATACGGACTCTCGCCTGCTATTTTACAATAAGGATCATTTCAAAGAAGTAGGGCTGGATCCCAACAAACCACCACAAACGATCGCCGAGCTTGAAGCGGCCGCCGAAAAGTTAACCATCAAGGAAGGTAAACGTTTCAAACGGATCGGGTTCATCCCATGGTATTCGCAAGGCTGGCTGTATACTTGGGGATGGACATTTGGAGGAGAATTCCAGGATGCTGCCACCGGCAAAATTACCGCAAATGATCCTAAAGTCGTTGAAGCGTTACAATGGATGACCGACTTCGGCAAAAAATACAACGTCGAGGATATTGCCGGATTCACAAGCGCAGCTGGCACGGAGGAAATGGATCCGTTCATTTCCGGTCAAGTCAGCATGAAGATAAGTGGAAACTTCACGGTAAAGGGTATCGAAAAATTTAAGCCGGATTTAAATTACGGTGTTGCACCAATACCGACCCCAACAGGTACTAATTTTACGACATGGTCGGGAGGCGGGTCCGCTATTATCCCTAAAGGCGCCAAGAACGTCGCTGCTGCTTGGAAATTCCTCGAATTCTTAGGGAAAGAAGAGGGGCAAACGTTATTAAACGCTGACTCTCAAATTTCCGTTATCGATTCGGTTAACGACAAATACGGTTACAAGGACGATCCGATTATGAAAGAATTTATCAATATTTTGCCCAATTCACACAACCGCCCGGTTATTCCTGAAGGACAGCTGTTGTGGAATGAGTTAGCTTCCGCTACGGAAAAGGCTACCCGCGGTAACGGTACTCCGAAAGAGAACCTGGATAGAGTAACAGAGACTGTTAATAAGGCTTTAGAAAAATACGACAAATAGGGTGCTCGATAGGCAGGGAGCGAACTCTCTCCTTGCCTATTAATGAATGACAATTGGAAGGAGAATGCACATGGCGAAACTGGCTGATCCAGTTCAAGTAATCGCAATTCCATCGGCAAGGAAACGAGCACTCCACAGAACCAATGTGATTGGGTGGCTGTTTGCTTCACCTTGGGCTATAGGGCTGCTATGCTTTTATGCAATTCCGATGCTAATGTCCATCTACTTCAGCTTCACTACTTACAGCATTCTGCAGCCTGGTGAATTTGTCGGAATGAATAATTATAAAGATCTTTTCCATGATCCTCTGTTTTGGAAATCCATATACAACACGCTTTATTTCACCGTATTTTTTGTTCCATTAAGTATATTTTTCGGTGTGGCACTCGCTATGATGTTGAATATGAAGGTCAAGGGGATGGCTATATTCAGAACGATTTTTTTCTTGCCTACACTTGTTCCACAAGTAGCTTTGGCTGTTCTGTGGATGTGGTTGTTACATCCAAACTTCGGATTGGTGAACGGGATGTTAGCGAATATCGGTATCGATGGGCCTTCTTGGCTTGGTGGTGAGTCATGGTCCAAGCCTTCTCTCATTTTGATGTCGCTTTGGGGTATTGGGCAAGCTGTCGTTATCTACCTTGCTGGATTAGGAGACATCCCTGATGAGTACTATGAAGCGGCACAAATCGATGGAGCTAACTGGTTTCAGAAAACGAGAAAGGTAACCCTGCCTTTGCTCACTCCCGTTATTTTCTACAACCTTGTCATGGGAATGATCGGTGCATTCCAACAGTTTACTCTTCCCTATACGTTGACCAAAGGGCAAGGAACTCCTGCAAATTCCATGACTTTTTACGTCATGTATTTATATGAGAACGGATTCAGGTATTTCAAAATGGGTTATGCCTCCGCAATGGCCTGGATCTTATTTATTATCGTTATGGCATTAACCGGAATTATTTTTATTACTTCTAAACGCTGGGTTCATTATCAAGGGAAATAAGGAGGAGGAAGTAAGGGATGAATCCTATCGCTATCAAAAGAATCAATCGTGCGTTAGCCTATTTATGTCTAATTGTTGCTTCTGCATTTTTCATTACTCCGTTCATTTGGCTGCTTTCGACTTCTCTTAAACCACTCACACAAATCTTTACATTCCCACCAGAGTGGATTCCGCATCCAATTCTGTGGAGTAATTATTCCCGTGCCGTTGAGTATATCCCTTTCTGGACATATCTGAAAAACACGGCGATTATAACAATCGTTAGTACGCTTGGTGTGATCATATCCTGTCCCTTGGTTGCCTATAGTTTTGCCAAGTTAGAGTACCGTGGGAGAGGTATACTTTTCTTTGTTACCCTCGCTGTTATGATGATCCCCGGACAGGTGACGATGATTCCTCTATTCCTGTTGTTTACTAAATTAGGTTGGGTAGGAACATCTCTTCCACTGATTGTACCCCAATTTTTTGGAGTGCCCATTTACATTTTTCTATTGCGGCAGTTTTTCATGGGACTGCCTGATGCCCTGCGCGAAGCGGCCCGCTTAGACGGCGCTAGTGAGTTCCGCATATATTTACAGATCATGTTTCCACTAGCCAAATCCGCCGTTTTAGCCGTGGCATTGTTTCAATTTATGGGGAGCTGGACTGATTTCATGGGCCCCTTGCTCTATTTAACCAATGAACCATCTTACACGGTTTCGCTCGGATTGCAGCAATTTCAGAGTCAAAAGGGATCCGAATGGGGTCTATTAATGGCCGTATCCACCTTGATGACATTACCTATTATTGTTTTGTTCTTTTTTCTTCAAAAGACGTTTATTAGCGGCATTACATTTAGCGGTATAAAAGGTTGAACATCATATGTATGAATTAAGCTCCAGTGATGCGGAACCCCAGGGATGTGAGGACGAACCAAGGCAAAGATGGGATGCTGAATTTGATTAAACGTAAGGGGATTTTTATGTAGATAACGATTGATAGGTCCGTTGGAAAAAAGTTAATAAGCAAAAAGGCAGCGATGTGTAAAGCAGAAGCTGCCTTTTTGCATACCAAAATAAGGAGATTCAGAGCTCTGGACCGACTCATAAGAAGCAACCTGTCGGAGATGGAGGATTAGCCCTCTCTTCATCTAATAATATATAACGTAAATAATGTTAAGGAGAATTTGAATGAAGAATCAAAAACCAGTAATTATTGAAGATTACAATGAAGAATGGCCAATAGCATTCAATGTAATAGAATCCATTCTATCAAATAATCTTAATGGTTTAGCATTACGAATTGAACACGTTGGAAGTACATCGGTCCCGAGTCTTGCAGCCAAGCCAATCATTGATGTTGATGTAGTAATTGAATCTGTGGAGTACCTGCCAGGGGTAATCGATAAGCTAGAAGAACTGGGATATGTACATGAAGGTGATTTGGGAATTAAGAACAGAGAAGCATTTGCAAGAAAGGATGCATATGTACCTTATGATAGTGAAGGTAATGAGAAGTACGAACATCATCTATACGTATGCAATAAAGAAAGTGAAGAATTAAAAAGACATATAATATTTCGAGAAATATTAAGAAAGCATCCTTCTTTAGTAGCAGAGTATACAAATTTGAAAAGAGAACTGTCCGATGAGTTTAGAAATAATCGCAAAGCTTATACCGATGGGAAGACGAAATTTGTTACGAGGGTAATGAATGAATTTAAAGATAATTTGTAATATATTTCAGCTAGACGAAACCTGTGCAAGGAAAAAAACAAAAAAATAAAAGATAATGGAGGCCGCAGAATGGACCTGAAGACGTACCTGGCAGAGTATTTTCCAAATCTGACCTTACAACCGCCTCTTTTCTATAAGTGGGATGTTGCAATACGATTCGAACTTGGCAATCCTCTGATGTTTGGAATAAATAAAGAGCAATACATGGAACGAGTTTATTATCGATCTCTTCAATTATTTAAGGCTCTCCATGATCAAGAAGATGAAGTCCTATTAATAACTCAAGCTTATTTTGCAGATAAGTCTGAACACAAAGTGAAAAAGTTGAACCTGTATAGTAAATATATCAAGAAGCAAGAGCCGATTAGGTCCTTGAGATTTGAGATACTTCCAGACTTGGATTATGAACCGACTGAGCTCCCAGATCCAAAGGACAACATGTATAGGTACTGGACTAAATGTAGAATTGAGGACTTAAAATTTAGTCAGTTAATCAAAGCCATATGTAATCATGATGTTGGAATAAAACCAATGATTACTCATAGGGTGTATTTCATTAATATAAGTAACTCAACTTTCGCACCTAGAATATCGAGCTAACCCCCCTAGTGGGTGTAAGAACATTTCAACAAAACTAATTCTATTGACAAAAAACACCTCGCT
>NZ_JBHVMZ010000023.1:0-3784 GCF_042796655.1 Paenibacillus sp. NPDC057886
TTCAATATCTTTAACAAGCCGCACGTCTCCACCTGACCAACACATGAACCTCCACACAGTCAACACATGACCTTTTCTTTCAACACGCAGTCAACACATCCAGTCAGTGACATTTCTATCTCCGGTTAACTTTTCGGAAAATTCTTCACATTCATTTAACAGTCTGAGATAATTCGGAATACAAATGTTTACATTTCTTGCAGTTATAAAGAATTAAGAAAGGATTGGTGAAAGTTGAGTACAATAGCATTCGAAGAAGTCGGACAAGCCATAAACGATTGGTACAAAATCATCAAACAACATGACTTTTCTAAAGCCGCAGCCATGAGGGAAGAGATCGAAAACACGTTTCCAAACATGAAAGAGAATCAAACCGTATTACTGTACTTCAACCTGATTGACTCTCGTTATAAGCTCATGACAGAGGATTACAACAAATCCGGCGAATTACTGGACAATCTGAAAGCCAAAGCCTTAGAAGATAACACCGATGACATGATTCACTATTATTTTTATTTTTTCTCCGGCATGTATGAATTTCATCAAAAGCGCTATGTCAAAGCCATCATGTACTATAAAATCGCTGAAGAACGCTTGAAAAAGATACCTGATGAAATTGAAAAAGCTGAATTTCATTACTATCTGTGTAAGGCGTACTACAAAATAAAGCAAAATGTTTTCTCGATGACCCACGCTAAAATCGCATACGACACATTTAAAGCGCATGAGACCTATAAAGAAAAAACGATTAACTGTGAAATGATGTTAGGAGCAAATAAGCTTGACTTGATGCTTCCTGAACAAGCTCAGGAACACTATGAGAACGCGCAAACTGCAGCAAAAGCAAACAGCTTCCGATACACCGAAAGTTTGGCTCTTTTTAACCTTGGTGTCTGTTTTGAACGACAAAAAATGTTCATCGAATCTTCGAACTGCTTCAAACAGGCCTTGAAAATCCCTGAACATTTAGAGTCGTTTGTCGCCGTCCGCTCCACTTATATGTTAAGCAAAGTTCTGTTTCAATTAGGGGCTTTCGATGTTGCCCTGACATGGTATGAAAAGGCTCTGAAAAAGGCCGAAGACGAAGGAGAAAAGGAGTATTTGGCGAAATTAAAACTTGCATACGCTTTGTATGCAGAACAAAATGACCCAGAGGTGAGGAAAAATATCGATATCCTCGAAAAAATGGAGCTTTGGACAGAAACAGCCGATCTCTCAATGGAAATTGCTGTATACTATGAGAGTAAGGATGACTTTGAAAAAGCCGCATATTATTTTAAACACGGGCATTTTGTCAAAAACAAAATTCTCAAAATATCGGAGGCGTTACTATGAAAAAAACCGCTCTGTTCAGTCTGCTAACTGTTTCAGCATTATTGCTGGCCACTCCTTTAGTAAACAATACAACCTCTTTGAGTAACCCCATTAAAATTGCCGAAGGGGCAGTAACCATTTAACACGGGGGTGTTATTGTGAAGAAAAAAACGATTTTGTTCAGTCTGCTAACTGTTTCAGCATTACTGCTGGCTTCTCCCGCCTTAACGAGCAGTAGCAAAATTGCTGAAGGTGGAGTCTCCATTCAAGAACAACCAGTAGCCATCTAACATGCAAACTCTTGAAAAAGCGTTCCCGCAGCTGAAAATAGACCGTCAAAAAGTCTGGACTTCAGCTGACAAATTAAAATCAAATAAAGACGGGGTTATCCTTTTAGACCGTTCTAACCCAGAACATCGGGATTGGTACAATGAATCAAATTCATCTAAAAGTGTTTAAATCCCACACTATCGGAGGCGTTATTATGAAAAGACGTACTGTCTTAATTACCGCTGCCATCCTTGGACTGCTTCTTGTATCAAGCAACCATTTCGGGACCAAGGAAAACGGATATTTAGGCATATCAAAGGATTTTCAAGTTGCTGAAAATGGTGCACTGGGCTAAAAATAAAAAAGCAGACTCTCAGAAGTCTGCTTTTTTATTTTAAAATGCTTTAAATGCCCTTATATTCGATTTTAAGGACATCCCCTTCCATAAGGTCGTTTTTTTAATTAAAAGCCCTCAGAAACAAATCTGGGCATTCTCAGAGGTATTTCTCATTTCATCCCTCATGTTAGTATTAATAAAAAACCCGGAGGAACCAAAATTGAAAATCGAAACACTCTCTGAAGCAAAAAAGAAAATGAAAGAACTGCTCTCTGATCCGCAGCTCAACTTACCGCGGCATTATCCGGAACGAAGCCTCAAAGGAATCATTTTGCTCGATCAAAACAACGAGTTACACAAAGAATTAAAGTGACTTCATTGGGCTTTGCCCAAACCCACCAACGGACGGCCGTTGGATGCCAATATTTCAATCCCCCCAACCCCCCGATTCTTCGGGGGGCTCCCTCGCCGGTTGGCGTCAAACAAACGGGTTTGTTTGAGTGCTGAAAGGGTTCGGGTGGCGCTGAATGAGTCAACTCCTTAATCCTCCCTACGGTCCGGTTACCGTTGACTCACGCCAAAATCGCTCGCTGTCCTATTTATCAGTCACCGGAATAAGACAGCTCCAACGATTTTCGGATGTATTCTTCTTCTGTGATTTCTCCATGAAACCGCCTTTCTAAAAGCTTTTCCTCTTCTTCAGTCAGCACTAAGCCCTCAAAGCAAAGGGTTGCTCTCACTTGTCTCATAGCCGTTTCAAAATCAATCATTTGTCTCTACACCGCAGGTTCAATCGTCAATTTTGTTCCATCAGGCAGAGACATTTTCAAGGTATTCAAAGCATCCTCCGCTTCCTCAAGCGTCTCAAATATATCCTCTCGTTTCTCTCCGTCTGGGTGTGTGCTCGTGAACGTAATTTCCGTCCCTTCCAGCTCGCCCACAATACGATATGTCATGTATTCTCCACCTTTCCTTTTTCTATCCATTCTACCCGTTGGCGGACAAGTCCGCCAATGTCAGGCGGGCGAATGAACTCGCCCATTGCCTGCCATAAAACCCAAGAGGGCTGAACAGGGTGAGCCTCGTTACTCTTCCCTGTTCAGCCCTCTTTTTTGCTTCCATTTCGGGTGCGAGACTCCCTGCCGGATCGTCCCGCAGCCCTCCATTTCAGCAAGCCATTTTGTCCTCGCTCGGAGCCTGCCCGATCTGTGGAAAATGGCATTCCCCGCACCTGTTAGGTGGGAGAGGCGGAGTTAAAAGTGTCGGACACAATGTTTCCGACACACTCCGCAATTGGGATGGCACGCCCTCCCCCTTGACCCCCACCGTCCGACACTCTAAAATTGAGCTAATCACTCAATTTTTGGAGGTCGAAAAACCATGGTCGCACGTCAAAAAGAATCCGTCCGACTCGATCCAGAAGTCGTTTCGCTCGGTCGCAAGCTCGCGAAAAAAGACTTCGGATCGGAAACCAAATTTGGACTGCTGATCGAACACGCCATTCGGGCGTATCACGCTCACCAAGTCCAACCTGTCGAAGCAAGCTCATTGCTGTCCGCAACCGAGCAAGCTCTGATCGACAGGATCGAAAAACGAGTTGAAGACATGGGAAAGCAAACCGTTGAACGAGTCGGAAATCTCATTGCCAAATCCAGTTACGAAACTACATACAGCAGTATCGTTTTGGAACACATATTTGATGACTATTTCGAAGATCACAACCCAAAACAACTCCGGGAACAGATGCGCAGCATTGCCGCCCAAAGAATGCGGACTCGACTAGATAAAGAATCAGCTGAAAAAATCAGCTCTCTTATGCAAGAAAACAAAAACCTAGAGGTCATGCAGGAAAAGTTAATCGAC
>NZ_JBHVMZ010000024.1:0-2970 GCF_042796655.1 Paenibacillus sp. NPDC057886
CCAGCGTTCAATCGTTTCTTTCATAAAAAGCTCGGTGCTGAATTCCATTTCAAAGCGGATGTTTCCATCGGATTCAGCCGCTGATAAGGTCAGATCAAAACTTGATACATCATGTTCGGTATGCTCTGATCGTGACGCCTTCAGACCGGCCAGATTTATCTCCTCTCGCTCCATATTCTGAAGAATAAACATCGCATCAAACAGCGGATTGCGGCTCATGTCCCGCTGCACGCCGAGCTGCTCCACAAGCTCTTCAAACGGGTAATCCTGATGCTCATACGCTTCAAGCGCCGCCTGGCGGACTTCCGCCAAGTAATCGGTAAACCGTTTGTCTCCTTTCGGCTCCGTTCTGATGGCCAGCGTGTTGACGAACATGCCGAGAATCGGTTCAAGGTCTTTGTGCGGACGCCCGGCAATCGGCGAGCCGACGATGATGTCTTCCTGCCCGCTCAATCGCGCGAGTAACGTATTGTACGCGGCGAGAAGCACCATATACAAAGTGGAGCCGTGATCCCGGGCGATGCGGTGAAGGCCGGATGCCGTTTCAGCGTCAAGCGTGCACGATACGCTGCCGCCCGCAAAGCTTCTGACAGCCGGACGGGGCTTGTCAGCCGGAAGCTCAAGCACCGGAAGCTCGCCTTCAAGCCGCTTCAGCCAGTAGGCTTCCTGCTTCTGAAATCCTTCCTTCTCCTGAAACGACCGCTGCCAGACGGCATAGTCTTTATATTGAAGGCGCATCGGCGCAAGCGAACGGCCTGCGTACAGCTCGCCGAATTCTTTTATCAAGGTGTTGACGGACACACCGTCAGAAATAATATGATGCATATCCGTTAATAAAAGATGACGTTCATCCGATTCTTTCACGAGGGCCGCACGGAAGAGCGGCGCTTCCTCCAGACAAAACGGCCGGACGAATGCGTCAGCTGACTCGGCCTCATCCAGCTGAAACGGCACGCTGTCATGGATGCGCTGCACCGGTTCGCCGTCAGGCCCCGTTTCAAAGGACGTTCTGAGCGACTCATGCCGCTCCACAAGCTGCCGGAACGTCTCCTCCAGCCGGCCGCGGTCAAGCGGGCCCGTCAGTTCCAGCACAGCCGGCATATTGTAGCCGACACCGCCGTCTTCAAGCTGTTGGAGCACATACATCCGTTTCTGCGCCGAAGACACCGGGTAGGTGTCCTGTTTTTGCGCAGGCTGAATCGCTTCATACGGGCTCTCTTCCAAGTCCTGAATAACCGAAGCGAGCTCTTCCACCGTCGGCCGGGCGAAGATGTCCTGTAACGGCACCTGAACACCGAACTCTTTGGCGATGCGGGAGACGAGAGCCGTCGCTTTTAACGAATGGCCGCCCCGCTCAAAAAAGTGATCCCGGATGCCGACGGGGCCGTTTTTCAGCACCTCTTCCCAGAGGGCGCAAAGCTTCATTTCCGTGACGTTCCGCGGGGCGGTGTACGCCCGTCTGTCTGCCGCTCCGCCGGGAGCCGGCAGTGCGCGGCGGTCAAGCTTTCCGCTCGGCGTGACCGGCCATTCGCTCATCTCTATAAACTGAGCCGGCATCATGTAGGCCGGAAGGCGTGTCGCAAGCTCCGCCCGCACGTCATCGCTTTCCCGTCCTTCGATATAGGCGTAAAGCGCGGTTTCGCCGTGTTCGGTCCGGGCGGTGACCGCCGCCTCACGAATGCCGTCGATGCGCCGGATCGCCGCTTCGATTTCCCCCGGTTCAATCCGGTAACCGCGGACTTTCAGCTGTCCGTCTGAACGGCCGAGCCATTCGACAAGGCCGTCTTCTGTCCAGCGTGCGATATCGCCCGTCTGATACATGCGCTCGCCCGGATAAAACGGATCATCGAGAAAACGCTCCTCCGTCAGCTCAGGCCGGTTCAGATAGCCCCGGGCCACCCCTGTCCCTGCGATGTAAAGCTCTCCTGCCACACCCGCAGGCTGGATGGTTCCTCCGCTATCTAATACATACAGACGGGCACCAGGAACGGGTTTTCCGATCGGAAGCCTTGTCCGTCCGCTGTCCCGTTTTCGGTCACAGACGTAAAACGCCGCATCAACCGTCGCTTCTGTCGGCCCATAGCCGTGAATAAGCATGGTCTCCGGCAGAAGATCGGCAAACCGGGCAGCCGTAAGCGGGGAAAGAGCTTCCCCTCCGGCAAACACGCGTGTCAGTGTTCTGCCGAGGCGTGTTCTTGTTTCCTCAGGCTCTGTTTCCAGCGCGTCTAAAAAGCTGTTGACCATCGCCGGAATAAAATGCGCGGTCGTCACCTTTTCTGAGGCAAACGCTTCAATCATCCGCACAGGATCTTTCTCCCATCCGGCAGGAAGCAGATACACGGAGGCGCCGGACATCGTCCACCAAAACAATTGCCAGATGGAGGCGTCGAATGAAAAGGATGATTTCAGCACGATGATGTCCTCTTCCGTTAACGGGAACTGCCCTTGCATCCCTGATAAAAAGGCGGCGGCCTGACAGTGTTCAACAGCCACTCCCTTCGGTGTTCCCGTCGAACCGGACGTATAAATGATATAAGCGAGCGAATCAGCATCCGCTTCTTCAGAGACAGCCCCTGTCTCCGTCTCGCCTGTCAGAGCAGAAAGAGACACTTCTAGCGTTTCTCCGGAAAAACCGGAAAGGGATAACCCCGGCTGTGCAAGCAGGAGGCAGGCGCCGCAGTCATCAAGCATATAGCGCAGCCTGTCCTCAGGATAGTCCGGGTCAAGCGGCACATAGGCGCCGCCCGCTTTTAACACGGCAAGCACTGAAACCACCATCTCCGGCGAGCGTTCAGCGAGTACGCCGACCATGCTTTCTTTGCGGACGCCTTTTTGGCGGAGCCAAACGGCGAGCCTGTCTGTGTACTGATCGAGCTCAGCGTACGTCAGCATACCGCCCGGAAAACGGAGCGCAGGACGATGCGGCGAAAGCGCGGCGCGGCGGGTGAACAGCCCGTGAAGCGTCGGAGC
>NZ_JBHVMZ010000025.1:0-2600 GCF_042796655.1 Paenibacillus sp. NPDC057886
AATAGAAATAGGTAAGGATTTGATATGATCACCGCCTTTTCCCCTTCTCCGCACCGTGCGTGCGACTTTCATCGCACACGGCGCTCCATCTTTTTAGATTTTCATTACAATAGGTTCCAAGTTACTCATTTTTCGGTACTGATTGATTTTCAGAATCGTAGAGTCTGAAAATCCAAAGGGCGACATGAGTTTAGCAATCGTCTCTAATTTTGTAGCATGAACGAGCTTGTGGATATCTTTGTGTAGGATACGTAGATTGCTATACTCGTCTGCCCCACCTAAGTGAAGTGGCAGAAGGTGATGACAATGCACGTAATCAGCAGTTAGAAAGATGCCGGAAATCTCGCATTTTCCAGCCTGCATACTGTATCTACTCAGTCTGTTATCCAAATATTCAACGCTACGATACGGTATGTTTGACTGCATTAGCTTAATTAGTTCATATCGAATATCCATGTTTAGTTCCTTATGGAGTCTTTTTCTTCCTTCTGGTGTATACGGATTTAACGTTTGCTGAAAGCATAAGTTATTTACCGTTTTTACATCCCTGAAAGGGAAGAGATATACTCCTGCGACCTTAAAAGTTCTATACCTGTTCTTGTAGAACTTTTTGTAGGTTGGTGGGGCATTATCAGGATATTGGTACTTACCAATTACTTTGAGACGATTGTATGTGAATGCCTTCAGATCATAAGCAAGTCGTGAGAATTCCACACTAACATGTGTTGCACGTGAGAAGTAATTGTGTAAACCAAGTACAAAGCTATTGAAAAGAAGGGCATTTTGAGTAATTGGTGACTTGTGCAGAATCTTTATGCGTTCTCTTGCTTGTTTCTTGATTTCTGCTTTCTTCTTCTCGTTTATACCCGTATAGGCGACTCTTCTTTTTCCTTTTTTCTCGGCCCATATTGTGAAGCCTAGGAAATCAGATTTACGTTTCCTAAGGTTTACAATTTGTGATTTCTCAGGTGAGATATCAAGTTTGAGACGGTCTCTAAGATAGAGTTTCACAGCGTGATACCACTTTTGAGCCGATCTCCAATCCCGACAAAGAATTTTAAAGTCATCGGCATATCGCACGATGTATCCCTCTTTAAGATTGGTTTTCTTAAGTGCTCTGATCCTGTGGAAGTCTCCTGCATAGACATGTTGAGTTTTGAAGTTGATCCATTGTCCTGCTACCCAATGATCCAGGTCGTTGAGTACTATATTTGACAGGAGCGGAGATAGGATTCCACCTTGTGGTGTTCCTTTCAACGGGATTCCTTCACCTTCAATTTCAGCTTTAAGCATTTTGCTGATGATTCGAAGTACTCTTTTGTCTCTAATACCCATATTCCATATTTGTTTCAGAAGCAATGTGTGGTTGACATTATCAAAGAATCCCTGAATGTCTACATCAACAACATAATGAAGGTTCACCTGGTTTATGAGGTGTTGTACTCTTGCTAAAGCGTTATGCGTTGATCTTACAGGTCTGAATCCATAACTGTGTTTATAGAAGTAGGCTTCCGCAATGGGTTCAATGATTTGTTTAAAACATTGCTGAATAATTCTGTCAACTATACATGGAATACCTAGTGGCCTTTTCTTTCCGTTAGGTTTTGGTATATAGACTCGTCTAACCTTTTTGGGCTGATAATTCAACAGCTTGTTTCTTACGTGATTCACAATGTCTTCTTCTGTTAGTGTCTTTATATCCTCTATCGTTTTGCCGTCTGTTCCAGGTGTTTGTGAGCCTTTGTTTGATTTAATTGTTCGAAAGGCTAGGAGAATGTTTTGACTTGAGTTTATAAGTCCGTATAGATTATCAAACTTCTTCCTAGCTAGTGCTCTTTCGTGTAAATCAGTGAAGGTACTCGTCATGTCATAGTAATCCCAGTATCGAAGAGTTTGCACTGTGGCTTCACCTCCTTACGGTGATTCCCCACGTTCTTACCTGATCGGTGCAATTCACTTTTCGGAAAAATTGTTTATTATCTAAAAAGACTTGAGGCTGTTCCTCCACAGCCATTACAGCCGCTTCATTGGTCGTGCCTCTACTCTCACAAGGATTAGTACATTTCAGCAAAGTTTCTGCCTTATAGTAAACGTCTAGGATGACAGTCCTTTAAGACGACGTTCCTTGCTTTCCTTGTACCTTGAGACCTAGCTATGCTTGCTAGACCTTAGGTGCCTCCTTTGAGCCTGTGGACTTGATATCGCCATTGTTCGATATAGCGTGTTTCCTAGACTACAGTCGTACTCTACGCTATCCACCCTGACTTTTGTCAGTACATATGTTTCCATATGTTATGAATTTAGACCCGTACATTCGGAGGTTCGTCAGGTTTTAAAACCATTCTCACCATAGTCCGCTTTTCAGCCATCCGGCATATCAGTTAGCATACCTTCTCAAAGGAGTGGCTTTAGCTTCCCTTTTGCCGACTTCACCTGTGCTTCATACCCAACACGCTGTCCGTGTCACGCACGCAGGAGATTAACGGAATTGTTTCAGGATACATGGTTCCCTCTTTCCAATTCTCGGTCGCAAAGTTGGACTTATTTAATTAAGTCCCCGCTTTTCCCGAGTTGTTCGGTTATAGCGGAACAAGTCACAC
>NZ_JBHVMZ010000026.1:0-2165 GCF_042796655.1 Paenibacillus sp. NPDC057886
CAAAAGACGCTATCGCTAAAAACAAGCATGTATATGACAAGAAAGATATTAAACTACTAAACAATTTTGATATTGATAGATACATAACGCTTGATGTTGAAGAAAAAGACGACATGCTGAATGATCTTTGTGATTTGATTGATGAACATGGACTGGCTAATATTCGTGAATTAAGAAGGTTTGTAAGGGTTCGTGGGGAAGAATATAACTTACCCAGCATGAAGATTATCAATTCTGTTTTACGTTCGCATACTGGATTGATTAGACTGTATTTTGATGCCGTTTATCAAGAACGGAAATATGGTCGGGGCGATATTGATAGAGAAACAGGAGAGTTAAAATAATCGACATAAAACGACAGAAAAGGATTGAGATACAAGAGATACAGAAGATTCTTCTGTATCTTTTTCTGTATCTTTTTTTATTTTGTTCTGGTGGGCGCTTGAAGGAGAAAGCGACACGTGGCGTCTGTCAATAGAATCGTGGAATACCGGAATGAGCGATAGCGAAATGAGGATATGCCGCGAAAGTCGATTGACAGACTCACCACACCCGAACCCTCTTGGCATTGAATCGAATCCCATTCGATTCCTGCCGACCGGCGAGGGAGTCCCCTCAAAATTGAGGGGGTTGGGGGAGTTTTTATTGGGGGGATCAAGGGGGAATCATTTCCCCTTGTGGGTTTGGGCAAAGCCCAAGGTTTTCCCATGCGTTAGCATGGTTCGGCGGGTAGCCGAAAAAGCCTCGCAGAGCACACACTTTACGAATGTAAAGTATAGTGTGTTATACTTTACATGGAAGTGTTGCCGAAAAACTGACCCCGAAACGGAGCTGATTTTATGAGTTATGCGGTCGTCCGAATGCAGAAAATGAAGGCGCATGATTTGAAAGGAATTCAGTTTCATAATCAGCGTGAAAGAGAAAGCAGGACGAATTCGGATATTGATAAAGAGCGTTCCCATGAAAATTATGATTTGGTCCATGATGGGAAAATTGATTATAACCAGCATGTCAAAGAAATCATTGAATCGCAAAAAACAGGTACGAGAAAAACTCGGAAAGATGCGGTGCTTGTAAACGAGTTGCTCGTGACATCTGACAAAAATTTTTTTGACCGTCTGGATCCTACAGAACAAAAACGATTTTTTGAGGAAAGTTATAAATTATTTTCCGAACGCTATGGCGAGCAAAATATTGCTTATGCAACGGTACATATGGACGAAAAAACGCCCCATATGCATGTTGGCGTTGTGCCAATGCGTGATGGAAAACTGCAAGGGAAAAATGTGTTCAATCGTCAAGAATTGCTTTGGTTGCAAGATAAGTTTCCCGAGCATATGCAAAAGCTTGGCTTTGATTTGGAGCGTGGAGAAAAAGGTTCTACTCGTGAGCATTTGGAAACGAGGGAATTCAAAAAGCAGACGCTGGAAAAAGAAATTGATTTTCTAGAAAAAAATCTCCAGGAGAAGAAAAATGAATTGCTCGCCCTCAATGAAAAAGTTCCAGATGAAATTAAAGTTCGGGCCAAAAGGGAATTTCAGCAAATCGAGGTTAAGAGCGAGGAAAAGAATCTTTTTGGGATTCCCAAAAAAGAGTTGAAAAAGACACCGACTGGAAATGTGATTGTTCCCGAACAAGACTTTAAAAATTTGGTTCATGCTGCCAAAGAAAATAAACAGCTAAAAGGCAAGATGGAAAAAATATTGAACACCGATTTAGCAAAGGAAAATAAAGCTTTGGGTCAAAAGCTTAGAGTGATTTATAAAGAGTGGGAAACAGAAGCCAATTCAAATAAAAAATTAAGACAGGAAAATATGCAGTTGCTTCGAGAGAATAGCAAATTAAAAAGCCATATAAGCGATTTAAAGCGTGAAATTGGTTTGATATATAAAAGCACCAAAGAATTTTTAAAAGCCCGTACAAACGATTTAAAGACGTTTAAGAGCCTTTTTAATGATTTGGTAGGCAAAATTAAAGAAAAAGCCCCTGAGGGCGAATTTGAGCGTTTAAACAGGGTTGAAAAGCGTCGTGAAAGAGAAAATGGTCTTGAAAGATAAAAAGCACCTGAAAAAGGTGCTTTTTTTGGTTTTTTGAACTTGGATTTTTTGGGGTGAGAGAGGAAAAAGGGGGGGCTACTACGACCCCCCCTTAAAGTGCCGAGTGCC
>NZ_JBHVMZ010000027.1:0-2112 GCF_042796655.1 Paenibacillus sp. NPDC057886
GGTTTTAGTGAACTTAATTGTAATTGAACCGGAATTCCCTGAGTTCCGTTCAACTAGCGTTTTCCAACCGCCATATTTAATACCTTGATAGTCTTTTCTTGTTGTCTCCCACCAAGTTGAAACAGCTTGTGTAGATGCTTTTTCATCATTTTGAGATTCTGGGATATAAGTAACGTCCACTACCTCATAGTCTTCATTGCCAGATACAGCTTGCTGAAGAACACTCCCCTCAGTAGCTCCATCGAATTCAGGATGTACATTCTCGGTGTCAATTGATTCTGAAGCCGATGCAGATATTGAGTAAATCGGTAAAGCCAAAACAAAAACCAAACTCAGCACCAACAATTTGCTAAACAGCCCTTTAAAACGCTTCCTTTGTCCTACTTTCAAAGCATAAATCCTCCTTCTTTATTTTGGCATTCCATGCTATTATACATGTAATTGACTGGAAATTCAGAAAATTTTTCAAAAAAATAGGAGGAAGTGTGTAATTGTGCGTATTAAATACTCGGTCATCTCATTGTTTTTAAGTCTTTTTTCCTTTTTTTTGCTTCAAGTGTTTGACCGTCTCAAAGACGTGATACTGATTGCTTCAACAGTCGATACAGAAGAAAGCACGATTGATCAAAGTCTGCTCGCCAGCAATTTAGTTATCATTCCTATCATCTTTTTGGTTTTAAGCGTCGTTCTTTATTACACTCTTCCAAAAGGAAAATAGCAGATTCCACAAGGGAATCTGCTTTTCTATTTGATTATGTAGTTCTTAATGCCAGGATGCCAATAAGCCATGACCTCAAACGCTCCATTTGCAACCTCGTCATCTTCTTCCTCAATCTTGACCAGATCGCCGTCCTCCGCATCTCCAAGGTTCAGCTCTTTATGTATCTCCTTCAAAATACCGCCGTATCCGATTAACCTACGGGCTGCCAGCGCATCATCCAAATAAAACACCGTGTTCAGATTGTCTTCCGTCACCTTATTGCCGCGCACAACATCCGTATCCTTGACTGGATACTTAGAAATTTCAAGAACAGCTTTTTGCTCCATCATCGCTTCCCGCACGTCGTTTTCAATCTGTTCAGCGTCAATCTTGGCTTTACCTTTCACCCGACGAATATCAACAATTGGGGTGTAATCCAATTTCATCGCCTTTTTCCAAAGGCTTGTCCATTCCGTCTGCTTGATATAATTTTTGCCGAAATAACTTTTCTTCACAGGCAATAACACATGAAAATGCGGATGATATGTATCTTCTTCATGATTTTTAGTAATCTCTAAAGCTCTAAAATAGCCAAGTACCGCTGTATCGACCCTTTTGTATTTCATAAGTCGATTAAACCCTTTCATCATGTCCGAAATCGAAGGTTTCAGACTGTCACCTTTAACATTTCGAACGGTCAACGTGAGAAAAATCCATCCGCATCCATACTGACGATTAGCTTCTTCTACGATCAATTTATTGTGATAAGCAATTTTTAACGACCTGCGCCAGGCACACATCGGGCATAACCTCACTTTGCAAAACTGAGCTTGATACAACTTTAGTTTGCCCGTCTCCGGGTCTCTTTTAAACGAAAGACATTCCGCACAACTACACAATTTCTCAGCTTTTTTGCCATAGTAAGGTATACCTGTTTTGTTCTGTAAAGCTTCATAGTGCTCCGCCATAAGATTCGTCCGTCTTTTTTTCCCTTTCCAATCCCGCTTTTTACCTGTTGCGGTCTTATCCTCAAGGATGTTATAATTATGTTCAACTGAATTCAAACGAAAAAAACTCCTTTCTGTGCTAGTAATCTAGCGTTCTATTATTTGGCTTCGACAACCTAATAATAGCAGAAGGAGTTTTTATCTGTCAAAAACACTTTAAAGCCTTGACAGACAAGGGCTGAACCTGTTTTTTAAAAATCTTGTTGTTTCTATATAGTATCAAGATAAGAAAAGACCCGATTTCGACTCCGTCAAAATCGCAAAAAAGGCCGGCAGAATTGCCGGTCTTTTTTTAAAACCCAAAACCTAAGATCAAAACCATTCTTCCCCCGTAGGGGGAGATTTTTTTTCAAAAAATCGGTCCTGCAGCCGCGCATTATTTTAGATATTCAATATCTTTAACAA
>NZ_JBHVMZ010000029.1:0-1865 GCF_042796655.1 Paenibacillus sp. NPDC057886
TGAACTTCTTTGTTCATATTCTTTGAGATAAAGTAATCGTGCCAGCGCTCAAATTGTTTAAAGTCTTTACGCCATTTGCTTTCATCATAGTTGGTTCCCTGATCCTTGTTTAAAAGGGCAGCAATTGTTTGTGTATCAATGTGATAAGTGTCTTTGTTTTTGAAAAGTCTGATATGATAATCAGTAAATGATTCGTCTTTTTCTCGTTGTAAAACAGTATCTAAAATAGCTGTCATTCAGTCACCACCTACTCAGAAAGTCCTTCAGTTTCTTGAGGAACAACATCACTGTCACTTTTTAACGTGAAATCAATTGGATCTGTTTTGCTTTCAAGCTCTCTTAGGTATTTAGATAATGAGTGAATGTGTATGCCATCACCTTTATGCTCAATAATTTGATCTTCATCAACATTTACAGTGCAGTTCTTAAAAGAATACTCTTTCTTCCCTTTAGCCAAATTAAATTCCTCCAATATGTGTTTTATTTACGTTCAATAAGCTCCTTCGGAAGCCCGATGATCCGAAGCATCGGTAACGTCCGAAAAGGGGATATAAGGAGATGAAAAGATAAGTCGGATAGGCGTTGGGGAAACGCCCGAAGGAGACTATTGATAACTTGCGTACCGGAAGGCTCTTAAGCACATTCCGGATGATCCATAGTAAAACGCAAGCACAAAAAGACCTCGCCACAGGGTGCGGAAGCCTCGTTCTGATTGCGTTATTTGTCGTCTACTAATTTAAATCCAGGCTCTAATACGAGCTCACCGTACATGTCGAGAGATGCGACAAATACTTCGCGACCTTCATGATCTTTTCCAAAATATTCTTCAGTGTCTTCGTTAAGGATAGCATCGATAATCTCGCCGGCATAAGTTTCATTAATAATCTCGCCCCACTTATTATATACCGTGTCATCATACATAACTTTAACGCGAATATTTGTGTCCATCTTTTTCGTCCTCCCTTGAAAATTATACGAAATTAGCGTTTCCTTACATATTATTCATTAACCCAAGTAGGTACGCAAAATCGACAGGGAATACGCTGATTACGGATTCATCGATCGAAATCTTTGTAAGTCGAAAATAACAAAAGACGCCAAATAACGTCTTCAGAAACTCCTTGTACATCAAGGTACATGAGCATAAAAACCGGTAATCGCTGTGCGAAAACCGGATTCTCCTTCTACACCTGGCAGATGAGCTATGACAACAAATATTACACGCTTTCCGGAACGTATTTAAAGTCCCCACCGGCGGAGAATTCACGGTTGTCTCGTGAACTGCTTAGTATCGCTCTATCAAGCATCACCTTAAAAGAGCTTGCACGTTAGCTGTTTATAGATATTTAAAAATATAAGAAGGAAAGACCCATTATAAGCCTTCTCAATGGCATTTTCAGTCTCTCTTGTCAGGTTACACGCCTTATTGAGAAACAAAGCGTCTCAAACGCTCGCCATTTATTTTGCACAGTCTTCTCTGACCCGTGTAAGGAGGTATGTGCATGGGGTTAGGCTCCATTCAGAAAATTGAATGAGAAGTAGCGAATAAAATAGCGAATATGTTTCTAAGTGAAATTGAAAAGGCAAGACCGAAAATAATCCTTTTCTGTGAAATGGGAGCGGTGATCAAGCGCTCAAAAGCCATTTCACTTATTTTACGAGGGTATGTAATTACAAAGCCTCGCTAACCCGGAAAAATTTTTGATTACCTCTAATAAGCAACAAAGCTTACAAGGGCATTATTTAAAGGGAAGGGAGACGCATCTGCCTTACCTAAGTGCAAGCCGAAGCAGTACACCGCAATTAATATTCAGGCTACATGTCACCCATAGTAAGACTGTGATGGGATTCACCCTACATAAACA
>NZ_JBHVMZ010000030.1:0-1612 GCF_042796655.1 Paenibacillus sp. NPDC057886
GCGTAGGCAGGAAGGTGATGGTCACGCCGTGCTCTTCGAAATAGTGATTTAAGCGGGTGATATCCAGCCGGATCGCTTCGTCAATGACGTGAAGTTCCGCGCCGATGGTCCATGTCGGGAACATCTCCCAGATGGAGGCGTCAAAACCGAAGCCCGCGTATTTGGCGCTTTTATCATCCGCCGTCATGGCGAATGCGTCGTGATGCCAGAAGCACAGGTTCACCAGCGCATGGTGTTCGACCATGACACCTTTCGGCTGTCCGGTCGTTCCTGACGTGTAAATCATATAAGCGAGATGATCCGCCGTTGTTTCCGTCTGCGGGTTCGCTTCATCATTTTCATCAAGCGGCAGGCTCAGAATGGAGCGTCCGCCGTCAAGCAGGATCGTTTCTCCTTTGTAGCTGTCCGGCACGCCCAGCGCTTCCTGTGTGAGAAGAAGCTTCGCGCCGCTGTCCTGCAGAATGTAGCTGATCCGCTCTTCCGGGTAGTCGGGGTCAATCGGCACAAATGCCGCGCCCGCTTTCAGGACGCCGAGTACGCCCGCGGCCATTTCCAAGGACGGTTTCGTCAGGATGCCGACACGCTCGTCAGCCGTGACGCCGCAGTCCATGAGAATGCGCGCGATGCGATTCGCCCTTGCGTTCAGCTCGCCGTACGTCCATTTCGCGCCGTTGTATGCCGCGGCCGGCCGGTCCGCGTAGCGGGCGGCCGTTTCTTCAAAGAGACGGTGAACCGTTTTGTCCCGCGGCACAGAAATTGTTTTTCCTTTCCATTCGTCAAGGAGGGCTTGTTTTTCAGCATCGCTGATCAGTGAAATCTCAGGCAGCTTTCTGTCCGGACTTTCTGCCGCTTGCTTCAGAATCCGCAGGAACCCGGCGCTCCACTTTTCAATTGTTTCTTTTTTAAACAGATCAGCCGCATATTCAAACTGAAGGCCGAGACCTTCTTGATCCGTAAAGCCGCCGAGTGTCAGATCGAATTTCGCCGTGCCTTGGTTCGACTCATACGGAGTGATGCGCAGGTTCTCCAGTTCCAGTGTTTCTTTATCCGGATCTTCTGTCGTCACCATGACTTGGAACAACGGATTTCGGCTCATATCTCTCGGCAGGTCAAGCTTTCCGATCAGATCCTCAAACGGATAATCCTGATGCGCCAGCGCGTCGAGATTGGTTTGTTTCACCTGTTCGAGCAGCCCGGCGAAGGTTTGCTCTTTGCGCGTTTCATTGCGAAGCGCAAGCGTATTGACAAACATCCCCGGCATTTCCTGAACTTCGGCGCTCGTTCTTCCGGCGGTCACCGAGCCGATAATGATATCGCGCTGCCCCGTGATTTTGCTCAAAAAGACATGGAACGCGGCGTGAAGCACCATATGAAGAGTCGCTCCCGATGATTCCATTAATTCACGCACCGCTTTTTCCGTTTCACGCCCCGCTCTGAAACGGACGGATTGTCCTTTAAAACTTTGAACCGGCGGACGGGGGAAATCGGTCGGCAGATTCAATTCAGGAAGCTCGCCGGAAAATGCGGAGAGCCAATAACGCTCATGGTCTTTCATCCGTTCGGCCTGCTCAGGTTCATTCTGCCAGACGGCGAAGTCTTTATAGTGCAGGTT
>NZ_JBHVMZ010000031.1:0-1549 GCF_042796655.1 Paenibacillus sp. NPDC057886
ACTGCTTCACTATCGGTCGCTAGGAAGTATTTAGCCTTGGCAGATGGTCCTGCCGGATTCATACGGGGTTTCACGTGCCCCGCACTACTCGGGATACATCTCGGAGAGAACCAACTTTCAATTACAGGGCTTTTACCTTCTTTGGCGGGCCTTTCCAGACCTCTTCGCTTAATCGGTTCCTTTGTAACTCCATGTGAGACGTCCCACAACCCCAAAGAGCAAGCTCTCTGGTTTGGGCTTCTCCGCGTTCGCTCGCCGCTACTGACGGAATCACTATTGTTTTCTCTTCCTCAGGGTACTTAGATGTTTCAGTTCCCCTGGTATGCCTCTACACAACCTATGTATTCAGTTGTGAGTAACTGGAAATTACCCCAGCTGGGTTTCCCCATTCGGACACCCCCGGATCAAAGCTTGCTTACAGCTCCCCGAGGCAGTTTCGTTGTTCGCCACGTCCTTCATCGGCTCCTAGCGCCTAGGCATCCTCCGTGTGCTCTTAGTAGCTTAACCATTCCGCTCGTGTTCGAGCTGTCGCTCCGCTTGTTTTGGACTGCGTCCAAAGCCAAAAGTCGCTCCATTTCGATCACTCGCTCATGCAATCTACCGTTTTTATTGAAACTTGTTTTAACACAAGTTCAGCTTAAAAAGGAATGTTCTAAATCGCAAAATTTCGTTTCGATATCTAGTTTTCAAAGAACAAGCTTGTAAAATCTTGTTGGTGGAGCCAAGCGGGATCGAACCGCTGACCTCCTGCTTGCAAGGCAGGCGCTCTCCCAGCTGAGCTATGGCCCCATATTAGATTTTAAGGTATACATGGTGGGCCCTGGTGGACTCGAACCACCGGCCTCACCCTTATCAGAGGTGCGCTCTAACCAACTGAGCTAAGGGCCCACATTATATATCATATTGAAACCCGTAATGGGTTTACGCTTGGCGGCGTTCTACTCTCCCAGGACCCTGCGGTCCAAGTACCATCGACGCTGAAGGGCTTAACGGTCGTGTTCGGGATGGGAACGTGTGGAACCCCTTCGCTATCGCCACCAAACGTTTGAGAGTTTGAGCTCTCAAAACTGAGCAACGAGTGAGTAACTAGCCGACCTGGCTAGATTTTGTATTTGAATGTTTCCACTCGGGAAACGATTCTCCATAGAAAGGAGGTGATCCAGCCGCACCTTCCGATACGGCTACCTTGTTACGACTTCACCCCAATCATCTATCCCACCTTCGGCGGCTGGCTCCTTGCGGTTACCCCACCGACTTCGGGTGTTATAAACTCTCGTGGTGTGACGGGCGGTGTGTACAAGACCCGGGAACGTATTCACCGCGGCATGCTGATCCGCGATTACTAGCAATTCCGACTTCATGCAGGCGAGTTGCAGCCTGCAATCCGAACTGAGACCGGCTTTTTAGGATTCGTTCCACCTCGCGGCTTCACAGCCCGTTGTACCGGCCATTGTAGTACGTGTGTAGCCCAGGTCATAAGGGGCATGATGATTTGACGTCATCCCCACCTTCCTCCGGTTTGTCACCGGCAGTCACCTTAGAGTGCCCA
>NZ_JBHVMZ010000032.1:0-1506 GCF_042796655.1 Paenibacillus sp. NPDC057886
ACTCAACTTTCGCAGCTCAAATCTCCAAACAAACCCTTGATATAGCTGGGTAAACCAGAGATCCATTCTTGTAGTTGACAAAAAACGGCCGTTTTGTTCTTTTTCGTTTTTGCCTCTGCCATTTCAAGAAATAATCTCATCAGTTGCTGAAGCGCGGTCTGGAAGTCCAGATCGCGAACTTCATCGGCAAAGAGAAAAAAGAGTCCACCGAGTGTACGGTCATCACTGGATTCACGCCGTTCGTATTCCATCGCCAAATAACGGCTGAATACAACCGTCGTGTGGCTAATCAATTGGTCGAAAGAACGCCCCTGAAATTCTGTTCCCAGTTTCAAATAGCTTTTTGTGACTTTAAAAAAGGTTTCAATACTCCAACGCATGCCGTAAATTCGTACAATTTCGGCCACATCCAGCGTGACATCTGTGCTTAAAATGGCAAGCCATTCCCGCTTTTTATTCCGGTTGCGCACAAAGACAAGCTTCATAGGAAGACCGCATGAAGTATGCACGACCACGGAGCCTTTGATGTCTTTTGCACTCGATTTTGGCAGGGTTTGAAACACTTCTCCCAGTGTCATTCGCTGTCCCGAAATGAGATATCGCTGCTTCATTTCTTTCACCATCCCAATCACAGGCAGACCTCTGTCCGTGAGCTCCCGAAGCAGTGGAGCTTGCGTAAACCAGCTGTCCATCAACACATAGTCCGCAGTGAAGCCAGCTGTTAAAGCCTGATCTAGCAAGCCCACAACCGCATCTGGCTTCCGGGAAAAAGCCTCCATTCGGCGTTTGTACCCGTGGCTACGTCTCGAAAGATGGGAAACCATTTCACATAAGCGATTGGCGAATTTCGCGGAGGACAGCATTACAAAATCCAGCGGAGCAAAGCTAAAACCGTCCGACCAGCCGAGCGTGAGCATGGTGTATCCTTTAGAAAATTTGCCTGTAGAGTGGTCAAACACACGTGCCAGCAGCTCTGCTTTTTTACTCCGGTTTCGGCTGAGTACTGAATCATCAACGATAAATACACGCACCCGTTTGGAGGAAATGAGCGATTCAAAATGGCGTACGATCCGAAGGCTTAACGTCTGCAAAAATCGCCGCCACGCAAAAGAAGATTGATTCAAGAACCGATAGATAACATCTTTACCTGGAAGGTCTGCTCGGCGGTCGCTCTCCAAAAGACGAAACCAGTTCTTTCCTTCGAAGACCAGCGAGAATACGATCCGAAAAATCGCTAAACTGGAAAGACCGAACGATTTGGAAATGCCTGCGTTTCGTAGAGCTTTCCCAATGCGAAGCGTGGCAAAAAGTTTGGAAAAACGAGACTGTTCAGACAGGGAATGTTGTTGTAACATAGGGTTACACACCTTTCTTGTTGGCATGGTTGGTCGCACTTCCATGATACCAAACAAGCGAGGTGTTTTTTGTCAATAGAATTAGTTTTGTTGAAATGTTCTTACACCCACTAGGGGGGTTAGCTCGATATTCTAGGTGCGAAAGTTGAGT
>NZ_JBHVMZ010000033.1:0-1376 GCF_042796655.1 Paenibacillus sp. NPDC057886
CTTTAAGTACGATGGTGACTTCAAGTGCACGCTGTGCAGCCCCAATTGGATACGAAATTTTTAATAAGGTTTCTGCCAGTTGCTGTCTTTGATGGAGTGTCAGTGCTTGATTCACCACAACCAAAACATCCAGATCACTTTCTGGACCTAGCCCGCCATCAACAGCTGAACCATACAGATAAATGGCAAAGAGGGATTCACCCAAAAGCTGCTGTAAAGATTCTGTTAACTGTTCAAGTTGCAAGGTTTCGGACATGCTTGACCTCTTTTTCGGGCATGAGTTAGGAGTAGGAGAAACAAATAAAAATCTTGTTAAAAAATTTGAAATATATAAAAAAAGAGTCCTTGCAACAATTCTAATGAAAAGTTGTAGTTAAAACCTAAAGAAAAACCCCTCTGAGTCTTGCAACTTAGAGGGGTTTTGTCTTAAATTTGGTGGTACGCAGTTATTTGATGTTAAGAGCATCAAGTAACGAAGATCAGCAGAGTTAGACGCTCGTACTGATTTCACCTTTCGGCTTGTACCGCTTTTCAGATTCTATCAAATTGATAAAAAATGGCAAGCATTGTATCAGTAAAAAGTCTTTCGTTACTTGATTCTCGTTCATCCAATAAGCAATACATAGACTGTATTCGAGCCTTATCAGCTTCTGTTCGCCTTTTTTAAAGGAAGATATGCGGTGCATGTGGAGGGAATAAGTGTCACTGGTGCATCGTAGCGATAGTGAAGATCGAGAGATTGGAGCTAAACCGTTACAGGGGAATCCCACACAAGCGGAGCGTTGAGAGTAGTTGTATAGGTTGGTTAAGTTGCATGTTGGAGAAATCCTCGCAGAGATACCACCATACTTCGACAGGGAGCGCGTGGGGGAAGGTACAAAACTTTTAGTCCTTGTCTACCATGTATGTAAAGCATGGTGCGGATACGACCGATGCGTGGCTCCGTCAGCCTAATCAGGTTAAATCGGCAATACTTAAGGGAAGTGTCATTTTTTGAATGACAGCCCTTAGGGAGAGTATTGCCGAAACTCTCTCAACGTCCACCATCTGCCTGAGCGAAGCGAAGGCTGTGGTGGCGGTGAGAAAGAGTTGAGCGTCTTTAGTTTTACAAGATTAATGCCAATACTTTCTAGAGTTTATATACCGAGTCATTTGATTTAATAATTTATAGAACAAATTTGTCCGTAATTGATAAGCAAGGATACACAGTTACCCCTATTTCACGATGTTCAATAGTGCTAAGCTGTGACCTTGATCAGGGGCTTCACCCCCGATACCCCGAAAACCGGCTTAAAGAAAAATCAAAGATTTTCCCTTAAACCGGTTTCATACCGAGAATTGGATTGATCAAATGGAAATAGATTCAGTAACTAAAC
>NZ_JBHVMZ010000034.1:0-1361 GCF_042796655.1 Paenibacillus sp. NPDC057886
CAAGGAGTCAGGCTAAAAAGACAATTAATGAAGCAGAGGAAACTCATAAAGGCGTCGTAAAGGAAGCGAAGAAGCAAGCAGAAGGGCATATTGATCAGGTTGATTGGGAAACAGGAGAAGTGCTCGGGAAATGGGATCTATTCAAAGTTGATTTGGCAACCAAAGTAAATGCCATTACTGATGGGATAAATGCATTTTTAAAATTTGTTCATGCGCCTACAATTCCAGAATGGAAACCAGCAGGGTACGATAGTCGCCAGTCTTCCACAATGCAAATCGCACCAGGATTATCCTATGCCAAGGGAACAGACTTCCACCCAGGCGGCCGGGCATTAGTCGGCGAAGAAGGATGGGAGCTTGCTCACACGCCCGGCATCGGCACTTACATTGTCGGAATGGGCGGCCCGCAAGTGTGGGATCTTCCGCGCGGCACGTCTGTTCTTCCGCACGCTCAGTCGAAAGAAGCAGCTGCCACAGGACTTCCCGGTTATGCAAATGGGGTCGGAAACTTCTTCAAGAATGCGTTTGAGGGGTCGAAAAAGCTGGTGAAAGGCGCTGTCTCTGTCGGCAAGAATGTCATTGGCAAAACGAAGGACGTCGCCTCTGACGTTATGGATATGATTATCAAAGGACCGCAAAAGATAATCAGCAGCATTTTCAAAGGAATGATCCCGTTTAAAACAGGGACCGGAATAGACGGGTTAGGGACTGGTATTCTCAAAACGCTAAAAAGCGGTGCCCTTCAATTCTTAAAAGGGGTCTTGCCGGATGTGGGATTTTTTACTGCAGATGCCTATAAAGGAGCAACCGGATCTGTCCAGGTCCAAAAATGGGTATCGGAAGCGGTCGGCATTGCTGGTGTCCCGTTTTCATGGGTTCCCGGCTTAATCACGATTGCCATGAAAGAGTCAGGAGGAAATCCGAATGCCATTAACCTTACAGATTCCAATGCAAGAGCAGGAAACCCGTCAAGGGGGTTAATGCAGACCATTCCGAGTACGTTTTCCTCTAACGCATTTCCGGGTCATAACAACATACTTAATCCGGTGGACAACATTCTGGCGGCCATTAATTACATCAAAGGGCGATATGGAGATATATCAAATCATCCCGGCTTGAAATCAATGGCGCGCGGCGGCCCGTATGTGGGGTATGCAAAGGGCGGTACATCTCCGGGGCGCGGCGGCTCCAAGCTCGCGGTCCTCAACGAACGAGGATACGATGAAACCACCATTACGAAAGATCCGGCATACCGCGAAAGGAATATCGGATTGTGGGCGCGGGTTGGGCGTGAGCTTGGCGTACTGCCTTCACTGCAAGAAGGGATGATCTCAAAGGCTTTGCTATTACTCCAAAAAGCA
>NZ_JBHVMZ010000035.1:0-1306 GCF_042796655.1 Paenibacillus sp. NPDC057886
ATACGATGAAGATTGCACATACGAAGTTACTGATCAGGGGTTTTGCATTACTATCAATCTTTCATGCGATTCTTCAGCTTCCTCCCGGCCGGGGGGAGCTGAAGGTTTTTTTGTCTGTGCTCGTGATGATGCTGACGGCTAATGACTGCCTGCGGCCGCTGTATATGAAGAGAAGGCCGGCTATATATCAAGGCTCTTTTCTCCTGAGCAGCGTTATGGCGGGAGTTCTTTTGTACAATGTCTATAGTGTGGGGACACAGGCCGTAATGGTGCTTTTATTGGCGGAGGTGCTTATTACTGATAAGCAGATTTCGGCTGTTTTGTTAACGATGAATGCCGCCGCATTTGCCGCAGCTTTATACGCCGGCGGGGCGGGTGTCAGTGATATCGTGCCGCCATACTTCATCATGTTTGCGGTGATTTATTTATATCGGAAAAACCTGCAGGAGAAGTCGAAGGTTGAATTGCTGAACCGAGAGCTGGAGATCGCTAATGATACACTGAAGGAATATTCAGACCGGATTGAGGAACTGGCCGTTACGAAAGAAAGAACAAGAATTGCGCAGGAGCTGCATGATTCTCTCGGTCATTATCTGGCTGCTCTGAAAATGAATTTGGAATTTGCCGGGAAGACAGCCGGGCATCAGCCGGACAAAGTGAAGCAGATCATTCATAAGGCGCATGATCTTACGAAAGAATCCATTTTAAAGCTTCGCCAGGCCGTTATGCTGCTGCAGGGCTCTTTGCCGGGGCGGGGATTTGAGCAAGAGCTCCGTGACATTTTCAGCCATTTTCAAGAGGCGGGAGGCATATGCTTCGAGCTGGAGATGGACGCGGCCATAGAAGCGGAACAGCCGGATGTGAAGCATTGTCTTTATCAATCCGTTCAGGAAACGATTACGAATGCGATAAAGCATGGACATGCTTCATATGTTTCTGTCCGGATTCAAAAAAACCGAAACATGATATTGGCGCATATTCATAATAACGGCTCAGCCTGCGGAACGATCATAAAATCAAATGGTCTGAAAGGAATTGAGAAAAGAGCAGCCGCACTTGGCGGAGAGGCTGTTTTCTCGTCTGGGAAGGAAACGGGTTTTGACGTGAAAATAAGGTTTCCGTGCAAGGAGGATTAATCAAGTGAATGTCATGATTGCAGACGACCAGTCCATTGTGAGAGAGGGGCTGAAAATGATTCTGAGTCTTCACGAAGGAATTCAAATATCGGGAGAGGCTTCTTGCGGCGAAGAGGTTCTCCGGCTGCTTTCTCAAACCGAAACTGATGTGATTTTGATGGATATCAGAA
>NZ_JBHVMZ010000036.1:0-1287 GCF_042796655.1 Paenibacillus sp. NPDC057886
GTTCTGAACAGCAAACGGTTCAGAAGTCGTAAAAAGCTCATCAGGAGCAAAACCACTTTCATCATAGAAATTTAGATTAGAACGCTTCGAGCGGTTGTTGTCAAAGGATCCGTTTAATGAATTTACAATACTTCCGTTATAAAGTTTGTATTGAAATGATGCGGGGTTGTGGGTGAAGCCATCAGTGTTTGCTGCACTCTTAACGGTTTCGTTATAAAAAATGTCTGTAAGGCCGGTAAAGGACGCAATCTCTCTTTTCGCTATTTTTTCAATTTTTAAGAACATCTCTTGCGATTGTGAACCAACACCAGCCAAGATATACGCTTGGAAATTGGGGATCAGGAGACTTTTGGCCATAATAAAAGGGCTTCCCAGTGTTGTTTTTCCTGAGTTTCGCCCCATGCACCAAAGAACATATTGCTTGTACCAACTTTCAGTAAAAGCGTACTTTTGATAATCTAAAAGTTCCATGCCGAAGAATCTTTCTACAAATTTGACCGGGTTTTTTCGCCCCCACTGAATGACTTCGGCAAGCTTAATAAATCCATCTATTTTCCGTTGAGACATATTAGCTTTAGTCATTTGTCAAAGTTCCTTCTGTTTTTCTCAGGCTAAATAATTCTTTCTTAAGCTTCCGGTTTTCTTCTTCAAGAGTAATTGTTCTTGCATCTAAGCTCTGAATAATTTCTCTTTGTTCCATAATCATTGAAGTATAATCATTCTCGTCGAATTGCAATTGATCCATAATACTTTTATTGCTTAAATCAGCTACTTGTCTTATCCCTTGTGCTGTTTCAATATCAAATTGATTAACTTCTCCTTCTTCAAAGCCTTTCTCCTGAAGTGTTTTAATAATTCCAGAAAGAGTCCCGGCACCTTTGCTTTTATTGTTGTTATGGTTTACCGAGATACCATTGTCTTTAGCTAAAGCCAGCATGGATTTGAGAATCTTTTCTTTGGAGTCAATTAAGGATTTAATGCCGCCTGCCTGATTAGACATATTAGCTACGTCACTTGTAATTGTCGCAATTGCTCGGTTTATTTTATCAATTTGATTAAATCCTTTTACAATTTCAATTACAGCGGGTAGTTTGAAATTGTCCTCTAATGTTCCTTCGTCAAGGAAGTTGACTAGGTTATTGTAAAGAAGACGTTTATCACTCTCAATTTCTCCTTCGAACGGATCATATCCCAACATCCTTAATACATCTTTTTTATTGGTATCATCTAACTGAATGCCATCATCTTTAGATGGATGATCTGCGTTTATTTCTTGCTGTGTTTTCG
>NZ_JBHVMZ010000037.1:0-1151 GCF_042796655.1 Paenibacillus sp. NPDC057886
TGCTTACACCTTGTATTGATTACGTCATCGTCTTTACTCAGCTCGGCAAAGGAAATGAGAGATTAATACTGGCTTCCACGCCGGTTTTGTTCGCCGTTCAGATGGTATTGCTTCCGTTATACCTGTGGCTGTTTATCGGGAAAGAAGTGATAGGAGCTGTTCATGCGGGACCGTTTCTGGAAGCATTCTTATTGTTAATAGCGGTGCCGCTGCTGGCGGCGGTGATGACTCAATTATGGGCTGATAAGAAGCCGGCGGGAGAAAAGGTGCTGGAATGGACGGCGTGGCTGCCTGTTCCTTTTATGGCTCTGGTCTTACTGGCGGTCGTCGCCACACAAATCGGCAAGGTCATCAGTGATGCTGACATCATTATACGTGTGATCCCAATCTATCTGTTATTCCTGCTCATTATGCCGTTTGTTTCCCGGTTTATCGCAAATGCGTTCCGTCTGGATACAGGTGAAGGAAGAGCATTGATCTTCAGCACGGGCACAAGAAATTCACTCGCAGTCCTTCCGTTAGCACTGGCCTTGCCGGATGCTTGGGCCCCATTGGCCGCCGCTGTTATCGTCACACAGACGATTGTTGAGCTGATAGGCGAATTGGTTTATATAAAAGCGGTGCCCGGATGGCTGCTGAAATAAAAAATAATCTGAACAGAAAAAAACATACCAACAAATATTGGTATGTTTTTTATATCGATTATAAAGTTGAAATATCAATGACGAAACGGTAGCGGACATCGCTTTGGAGAACCCGTTCGTACGCTTCGTCGACTTGATTGGCCGGTATCACTTCAATTTTAGGAGCAATGCCGTGCTCGGCGGCGAAATCAAGCATCTCCTGAGTCTGCGGAATACCACCGACGAGTGAACCCGCAATGCTGCGGCGGCCCGTGATTAAGGAGAACACACTGTATGAATCCGGCTTAGCGGGCGCTCCCACATTTACCAATGTACCGTCAATGCGAAGCAGAGATAAGTAGGCATCTACGTCAAGGTTCGCGGATACTGTATTTAAAATAAGATCAAATCGTCCGGCCAGTTCAGTAAATGTATCCGGGTCGCTTGTTGCAAAGTAATGATCGGCTCCAAATTCAAGCGCTTCGTCTTTTTTGTTCATTGAGCGGCTGAGGACGGTGACCTCTGCGC
>NZ_JBHVMZ010000038.1:0-1130 GCF_042796655.1 Paenibacillus sp. NPDC057886
CCGGTTTTATCATCCTGATGCTTCCCGAGAGGAAACGGCGCGCGCCGCTGATTCAGCGGGTCTTTCCGGACTGATCCGTGATCTGCCCGGCGGCCTTGACGGCCGGATCGGCGAGGGCGGACGGGCGCTTAGCGGAGGGCAGGCTCAGCGTGTCGCGCTGGCCAGAGCCTTTTTAGGAAACCGGCCGATTCTCCTTTTGGATGAGCCGACCGCTCACCTTGATATTGAAACAGAATATGAAATAAAAGAAACGATGAAAGACCTGTTTGAAAACAAACTTGTTTTTCTGGCCACTCACCGTCTTCACTGGATGCTTGAGATGGACGAAATTATCGTGCTTGATGACGGCGCGGTGGCGGAAATCGGCACCCACGACGAATTGATGGCGAAACAAGGCGTATACGCCAAACTTGTAAAGGTGCAACTGGGGGAAAGAACATGAGAAAAGAAGAATGGATTCTGCCGTATATGAAGCAAAATGCCCGTTTGTTTGTTCTTGTGATTTTTTTAGGCGCGGTGACGATTTTTTCGGCGGCCTTTCTCATGTTCACTTCCGGTTTTTTGATCTCTAAGTCGGCGACAAGGCCTGAGAATATCCTGCTGGTGTACGTTCCGATTGTGGCCGTGCGCACCTTCGGGATTGCCCGTTCAGTCTCACGGTACGCCGAGCGTCTGACGGGGCACCATATCATTTTGAAAATCGTGTCCGACATGAGGGTGCGGCTTTACAATATGCTGGAGCCGGCCTCGCTCATGCTTTCATCCCGTTTTCGGACGGGCGAAATGCTCGGCATTTTGGCTGAGGATATTGAGCATTTGCAGGATGCGTTTTTAAAAACGATTTTCCCGGCGGTTTCCGCTTTGCTGCTGTATGCGGCCTCCGTTATCGGACTCGGCTTTTTTTCCTGGCCGTTTGCCGCTTTTGCGGCGATTTACCTGTTTATATTGGTTGTATTGTTTCCGGTTGTGTCGCTTCTTGTGACGAGAGCGAAAAACATGAGGCTGAAAAGCGGCCGGAATATGCTCTACAGCCGGCTGACAGATGCCGTGCTCGGCGTGAGCGACTGGATGTTTTCGGGACGCCAGGCGGCCTTTATTTCCTCTTATGAAGAGAAAGAGAAGGCATGGTT
>NZ_JBHVMZ010000039.1:0-1118 GCF_042796655.1 Paenibacillus sp. NPDC057886
ATTGAGGAATCGTATCAAAAAGATATGGTAAATGGAGATGCGTATTCCCGATCAAGATGGGTGACATATGCGATAGGTACAGTAGTTACCTCTGTGATAGGCACAAAGGGAGCCGGTTCTCTTACAAAAGCAGATGTAGCTGGAAAAGTCACCTCTAAAGTCAGCATAGCAAGCTCAAAGGTGAAAGATGTCTCAATTGCTGATTTATTGCCTTATAATCCCCTTTACGATATTGTTCCGGCTGGAGGAGTCCCTTATAATGTAGTTAACAGTGAAAACTTAAAGGATCGCTTACTTCAATTAATAAAGTCCACCAATCCTAGAACAAGATTGCCTAGAACTAAAGGACGTTGGGAAGGTACTCCAGGTAATGGTAAATGGTATTCAGATAAACCTGAAGTAAATGCAGTTACTAAAGGAGAGCCAGTAGAGTTCGTAAATAATCGCCCAATATTTACCCCATGGTCTAAAGGTACAATTAGATTTAAGGATGGTGAATTAACTGGCAAGGATTCTGATTTTGCTCTCGTGTATAAACGTATTAAAAAGTTAAAAGGTTTTAAAACCCAAGGGGAGGCAGAAGATTGGTTGAAATACACGGCCAAACTTACCCCACATCACTTAGATCATACAACGATACAGTTAATTCCAACTGCATTACATAAAAATGTGCCGCACATCGGTTCAGCTTCCGATTTGAGAGGAGGATATTAGATTGAGCTTTCAAGAAATTAATGAAAAGATGAACAAGTTTGATTTGAAGTATTACGCATCAAGCAATGAACAAGAAAGCAAAAGAAGAATCAAAGCATTTGAAAACGAATTAAACATAAATCTTGATGAGGTGTACAAAGAATTCGTTATAAGATATGGTGGAAGCACGATACAAGCAGATAATGTTTTATTTCCAAGCTTAGAAGAGAATCCAGTGGCTAGTAATAATCATTTAAGATTAGGGCTATTTTATGGTTTTGGGGTAGACGATGCTGACTTTGATGTTATATCAATGACAGTTACTTATGAAGAACAAATGCCAGACTGGATTATCCCGATTGCTGATGGCGATGGAGGAGACCAGGTTTGTCTGGGTGTGAAAGGAGAGGCAACAGGGAAAGTTT
>NZ_JBHVMZ010000040.1:0-1109 GCF_042796655.1 Paenibacillus sp. NPDC057886
CTTTGCTCTTCTCCTCTTTGACAATTCAGGATAAGAAAGCTTGTCCACTTTTTTCGCCTTAAAAAGATTCAAAATGCTCCAGTCTGGAATATTAAGCTCCTTTGATATTTCCCCCACCGTTTTAAGTTCATCAAAATGAAGTCTTTTTATTTGTTCAAGCTTATCTGAGTACTGTTGCCATTGGTATGTGTAATTGCTCTCTGGTCTAGGGATATCAATCTTAGTAGTGACATAAAAGTTAAAACCTTGTTCTTGACAAGCGTATCAATCGCCTCTTTACCGAAATCCTTTTCTCCGCCCCTTGCAAGTGAGTATGCCTCATCAATGAATAAAATGCCGCCGAGCGATTTTTTAATCAGATCTCTCGTTTTTTGCGCCGTGTGTCCGATGTATTCACCGACCAGATCGGCACGTTCCGCTTCGATCAGATGTCCTTTGGAAAGCACGTTCATTTCGAAGAAAAGCTTGCCGATCAGTCTCGCAACGGTGGTTTTCCCGGTGCCGGGGTTCCCTTTGAACATCATATGAAGAGCTTGTTTTCCGACTTTCAGCCCTTGTTCGGCCCGTTTTTGGTTGACGAATATCCACGCGTAAATTTCTTTAATGTTGCGTTTCATTTCTTCCATACCCACTAATGTGTTCATTTCTTTTTCAATTTCTTTCAGAATGCTGTGCTTGGCTTCATTTTTTTGCAGGGCGGCCTGATATTCCGCCTCAGCTTCCGCATTTGTCAGCACTTGCTTTTGGCCATTAAGAATGATGTTAATTTGTCCGTTATTTTTATAGGTTACAGCGCGCTCCAACATGCTCACCTCTCTGTTCTCTCTTTATCTTACTCATTATGAAGCGGTTCCGTGACATCCGCCTATCATCATGAGACCTGTTTTCCTCTTTATCTGTCACTTTTTCCGTTCTCTTCGGGAATGATGTTGAATCCTGCGCTTTCCCGAGAAATATTTTTCATTTCTTATTGTATTCAGCAGAAACGGGAGGACAAACCATTTATTTTTATTTTTCGGGAAATGTTGGGTATATTTCTCATTTTTTTCATGAATGACAGCCGTACAAGCACCTTTTGAATATCATCATATGCTGTAATGAGGTGATGG
>NZ_JBHVMZ010000041.1:0-1065 GCF_042796655.1 Paenibacillus sp. NPDC057886
GCAATATACAAGCACCGAAACATTCCCATAATGTTGATTTAAATTTGCTTTTCTTTTTATACAGATACTTAATCAGAACATCAGCAACATATTGCTCGTCTTCATGAATCTTCAGCAATCTGTCTTTAATGACCTTATAAACATAAAGTTTTTGTCCAGGCTTAATGTCTTCATCATTCATGAGCCATTTCTTGTTTTGGTCTAATCGTTTGTACTCACTAATAATTGCCTCGTCCAACTTAATATCCTTGTTCTTGAGCAGGAAGCGATAATCGAACTTCCCTGCAACAGCTGCAAAATTAATTCGGTCTGAGGGGATAATGGAGTCTAACTTGTTTACTGTGCTTTCATTAATTAACTCAACGCTATGTTCTTCTTTATCCTTTGCATTGATGAAGAAGTGGGGTACTTTATTTTTTATGTAATCTTTGATTTTTTCATCGACATGATCAGGTCGGGTAGGCATGAATAAGGTTTTTGCGAACTTTGATACCCTCGGTTTCCCGATATTTTATTAGGGAATAGACCATATCATCATCTGTGCTAGACAGATGGTCAGCGCTTCATAATAAGGAATTTCACCTTATTATTACTCCATAAAGGATGGTCGTTGCACCTTCATTTACAAGTGCTTCCCAGCATGATGTAAACGCTTGGCACAGGGTTATCGTATCGATAAGGACTTAGAATTCCCCTGTTAGCACACTCATTGACGATCATTTCCTATCGCTGCTTTTCGCTGAATGCACACCCTAGATTTCTAGGTTCACTGACTTTTCATCCGCATATCGCTATGCGACGCGACTAAAAATTTAATCGATAGTAAAGTTATTTTCCATACATAACCATTTGATCACGTCCATATTTATGTTGTCACTGTTCCATATCTTAGTGATGTTGTTGCTGTACTCCCCGATATTGATCCCATAAGCAAGAGTTAGTGCTTCATAGATGTTCTTGCTATTAATCTCTTGTTTCTGGGCTACAGACATTTCATAATACAACGGAACGATGTTTTCCATATTACGCTTGGCAATATTGACGATTAACTCATCAGAAATAATT
>NZ_JBHVMZ010000042.1:0-1052 GCF_042796655.1 Paenibacillus sp. NPDC057886
GATACTACCTGCTCACGTCGTAAAAGGCATAAAAATTAAAAAAAACGACGAAGATGTCGGCATGGAGATATTAGAGGAAGAATCACACGTCCTTATCGTAACTGAAAAAGGGTACGGAAAACGAACTCCGGCTGAAGAGTACAGAACCCAAAGCCGGGGCGGAAAAGGACTCAAAACAGCGAAAATCACCGAGAACAACGGCCAACTAGTAGCAGTGAAAGCTACTAAAGGTGAAGAGGATCTAATGATTATTACAGCTAGCGGCGTACTCATCAGAATGGACATCAATGATATCTCCATCACCGGACGTGTCACTCAAGGTGTGCGTCTCATCAGAATGGCAGAAGAAGAGCATGTTGCTACAGTAGCTTTAGTAGAGAAAAACGAAGAAGATGAGAATGAAGAAGAACAAGAAGAAGTGTGAGAAAAAGCGCAGCTGAAATAGCTGCGCTTTTTTGTGTCATAACCCTTTACAGTCATAAAAATTATGGTATAATCATTTCTGTTGTCTTTTTAAAGACACAAACATGACCATTATGACTAGTAAAAACTTTTTCAAAAAAGTATTGACCTAGTTAACTAAAAATGTTACTATTAAGTAGTCGCTTCGAGAGAAGCACACAAAGTTCTTTGAAAACTAAACAAGACAAAACGTACCTGTTAATTCAAAGTTTTAAATAAATCGCACAGCGATGTGCGTAGTCAGTCAAACTACTTTATCGGAGAGTTTGATCCTGGCTCAGGACGAACGCTGGCGGCGTGCCTAATACATGCAAGTCGAGCGGACAGATGGGAGCTTGCTCCCTGATGTTAGCGGCGGACGGGTGAGTAACACGTGGGTAACCTGCCTGTAAGACTGGGATAACTCCGGGAAACCGGGGCTAATACCGGATGGTTGTTTGAACCGCATGGTTCAGACATAAAAGGTGGCTTCGGCTACCACTTACAGATGGACCCGCGGCGCATTAGCTAGTTGGTGAGGTAACGGCTCACCAAGGCAACGATGCGTAGCCGACCTGAGAGGGTGATCGGCCACACTGGGACTGAGACAC
>NZ_JBHVMZ010000043.1:0-1051 GCF_042796655.1 Paenibacillus sp. NPDC057886
AAACAATTCAATGAAGATCTATCTGATGAAGAAAAAGAAATTCTAGCCTGCTTTATGGTTGTAGAATATCTCACTCCCAAAATAGTTACTGCTGACCTTTTACATCAAACTCTGAGCTCTAAGGACTTCAAATTGTATTCGCAAGCGAACCATATTAAGGAGATTAGAGAGCTACGTAATTTAATCAAAAAAGAAGCTGAAGATTTAATGGTGCAATATACATACTCAAATATAAGTATGAGAGGCTTTAGATCATGAAGATGATAACAGATTCAAAAACTCAGTTAGCATACTTCAACTTTTTAAAGTCACGCATCTTTAAAATCATTCCCCTCCTAGAAGAAAGTAATTATGGTATTAATAATTATGTCAGTTCACTAATCTTCGAATTATATGGAGCTCAGGATACTATTAAATCTGCACATGATTGCTCTGATTATGTTGTGATGCTTGCAACTCTAGAGTCCATTCGATTGAATATTTCATCACGTGACTACAGTTTTCATGTCGTTAGAAAAGAAGTGTTTAAAGTTCTTGCAACCATTGAAAAAATAATGGGGAGAATGGAACATTGAACTCTTTTGAAACATATAAAAAGAGGTTACTTGCATACGGCTCTACTCCTGATGAAGTTATAATTAATAACACGAAAGACACAATAAATAAGTCATTTGATTCTTCACTCTTCTCTGAGAGCATTCCGATCAACGGTGAATTAACCGATGTAATAATAAATCAGGGGAAAACCTCCGAAGATAAAACATTACTGTTTCGACCTGATTATGAATCCCATAAGGGAGCTATTGCGGAGATAAACGATTCCCCTTTTCTTATTACAGAGTTTGATACAAACAGACTTTATCCCATAGCCAAGGCTAAATTATGTAACTCATCTATTTCACTAACATCATCTGATCGTAAAATTCCATCTGGAAAGATTAATGAAATTACAGGAAAACCAATTATGATTACAGTTCCTGGTGAAAAGCTTGAAATTCCATGTGTCTTTGAGCGCACAACCTCAATAATTGGATCCGAATTAGCCATAAAC
>NZ_JBHVMZ010000045.1:0-1035 GCF_042796655.1 Paenibacillus sp. NPDC057886
CCTGTAATGTTTTGAATTGAAAGGGAAAAGGGACAGCCTGATAGAAGGCGCCCCGCAGGTTTTCTATTTTTGCCGTTTCAGCCGCGCATACCCGTATGTTCCCGCAAACGGGAGAATCAGCACGATCAGCATTCCGATCGCAAACGGACCCCAGTACTGACTCATAATGGAGAAGATCCCCGGCACGCCGCCGACTCCGACCGAGCTTGCGAGAACGCCTTTGACGGAGATGAACATCCCCGCGATTCCCGAACTGATCATGGCGATCACAAACGGAAATTTGTAACGCAGATTCACGCCGAAAATCGCCGGCTCGGTAATGCCCAAATATGCGGAAATGCCGGCCGTCAGTGAAAGCCCCCGCTGTTTTTTATCTTTTGTAATCAGCATCATGGCCAAAGCCGCCGATCCTTGAGCGATATTTGACAATGCGAGCATCGGCCATAAAAATGTGCCGCCGAGCTTTGAGCCGATTAATTGAAGATCGACCGCGAGAAACGTATGGTGCATCCCCGTAATCACAAGCGCCGAATACAGCCCTCCGTACAGCAGGCCTCCGATGGCGGAGAATTGGCCGAAAACGGCAATCAATCCCGCCGTCAGCGCGTTACCGATCGCAAAGGTAATCGGACCGATGATGACAAAGGATAGAAAACCGATGACCAAAAGCGTCACCGGCGCGACGACCAACAGCTGAATGCCCTCCGGCGTCCGTTTCGTCAAAAAGATCTCAAGCCTGGCAAGTAAATAAGACGCCAGCAGAATCGGGAGCACCTGACCTTGATACCCGACTTTCTGCACCTCAAGGCCGAACAGGTTCCACACCGGAATATCGCCGCTCTGCTCGGCAGCCCCGTAGCCCCATGCGTTTAACAGATCAGGATGCACCAGCATCAGCCCGAGCACGATGCCCAAAAGGGGGCTTCCTCCGAACCGCTTCACTGCCGACCAGCCGATTAAAGCCGGCAGAAAAGCGAAAGCCGTCCCCGCGATCAGATTAATCATATTGGCGAGATCCGCCCATTGCGGATATAC
>NZ_JBHVMZ010000046.1:0-1028 GCF_042796655.1 Paenibacillus sp. NPDC057886
ATCTTCACGGCCGATATATTCGATCGTCCCGTCCGGCAGCCAGCGCGCCATATCACCCGTGCGGTACATGCGGCCGCTTCCGTTAAACGGGTCCTGCAAAAACTTCTCTGCGGTCAAATCCGGAAGATTTAAATAGCCGCGGCCTACACCATCACCCGCGATATACAGCTCACCGGCCGTGCCGTCGGGCTGAAGCCGCTGGTGCTTATCCAATATATACAGACGGGCGTTGCCGAGCGGTTTTCCGATCGGAACGTACGCCGCCTGTTGATTCATTCCGTTATCGGCTGACATCTGATGCACGGACGCATCTACGCACGTTTCTGTCGGCCCGTAGACATTCGTCAGACGCGGCGTCCTGCCCGATTGATGAAAGAGCGTCATCAGCTGTTCAGCAACAGCCGCGGACAGGCCCTCTCCCCCAATGAGCATGTGGCTGAGTTCAATTCCGCTGACATCTCCGGCCGCAACCATCATCTGCAGATGTGCAGGCGTTCCGTCAGTGGCTTCAATCCGGTTTTGACGATAATAGTCCAGCAGTGCCGAGCCATTCGTCACAGTCGTTTTCGGCACGATATAAAGCGTCTGTCCCAAAAGAAGCGAAGCGAATATCTGTTTGACGGACGCATCAAAATGAAACGGAGCCAAAAGCGCCATTCTTAACGTCTGCTCACCGCATTGATAAATCTCCTGCTGCAGTGATTGCACCAGATGATGAACTTGCCGGTGCTCAATCATCACGCCTTTCGGCCGCCCCGTTGTACCTGACGTGTAGATGATGTAAGCCAGCCGGTCTGATTGTGTGCTGACACCGTCCGCAGCCGTCTCATACTGAACAGCCTCGTCAAAATCAATCCGTTCGGCATCCGCTGCAGGCGCCTGTATTCCGGCTTCCGTCAGAACAGCCTTCGCTCCGCTGTCCTCCAAAATGTACTGAATCCGATCCGCCGGAAAGTCAGGATCTATCGGCACATAGGCGCCGCCCGCTTTCAAAATTCCCAATATTGCCGCAATGACACGCTCAGAAC
>NZ_JBHVMZ010000047.1:0-1022 GCF_042796655.1 Paenibacillus sp. NPDC057886
TTCGGGAACATTTCCAATTTCTTGATTATGCGCCGGTGCTGTTTATGTCGGCACTGACGACAAAGCGGATTCATACACTCATGCCTGCGATTATTAAAGCGAGTGAAAACCACTCTCTCCGCGTGCAGACAAATGTCTTAAATGATGTCATCATGGATGCGGTCGCCATGAATCCGACTCCGACGCACAACGGCTCCCGTCTGAAAATTTATTATGCGACTCAAGTCGCTGTTAAGCCGCCGAGCTTCGTTGTTTTTGTCAACGATCCGGAACTGATGCATTTTTCTTATGAACGCTTTTTAGAAAACCGAATCCGGGACGCTTTCGGATTTGAAGGTACGCCAATTAAAATATTTGCAAGAGCAAGAAAATAAAAAGGTGTGATACAGAGATGAAAAAAGTGGCAATGCTTGGAGCGGGAAGCTGGGGCACTGCACTTTCTTTAGTGCTGGCTGATAACGGACATCAAGTTATGATGTGGGGACACCGTGCCGAATTGATCGATCAAATCAACGACCTGCATGAAAACAAAGATTACCTGCCGGGGGTGGAGCTATCAAGTTCTATCATCGGTACAGCTGATTTAAACGAGGCTTTAAAAGGAGCGGACTTCATTATTGTGGCAGTTCCGACAAAAGCCATTCGGGAAGTGCTGAAAAAGGCTCTGCCGTACATCCCGAAACAATCGATTTTTGTTCATGTCAGCAAGGGAATTGAGCCGGATTCGCTTCTCCGTATTTCAGAATTAATGGAAGAGGAGCTGCCTGAGGAGTACAGAAAAGACATCGTCGTGCTTTCAGGGCCGAGCCACGCTGAGGAAGTCGGATTAAGACACCCGACGACTGTTACATCATCTTCAAAAAATATCAAGGCTGCAGAAGCGGTTCAGGATTTATTCATGAACCAGCATTTCCGCGTCTATACCAATCCGGATATGATCGGTGTTGAAATAGGGGGAGCGTTAAAGAATATCATCGCTCTTGCAGCGGGGATTACAGACGGATTGGGATACGGAGATAATG
>NZ_JBHVMZ010000048.1:0-1013 GCF_042796655.1 Paenibacillus sp. NPDC057886
GTATCACATTTGGAGACCCGGAGGTACTTATCCGAAATTGACGCCGGTTTTGACAGCCGATAGAAAAAACCGGGGAACGGATTGTCCCCCGGGCCACTGCATTATCGGTTATTTTGGTTCTGAGCCGCCATCTGCTGTTCGGCAATCTCAATCGCGCGCTTTACCATATTCCCGGCGTCACGCGCCCGAATGCCTCCCCAGCCCTCGTTTTTCACCGTATCGTAAAAACCAAGGTCCTTCGCCAGCTCATATTTGAACTCATCTGACATAACTCCACGACGTCTGCCCAAACGAAACAACCCCTTTTATAGAATTGATCACCATTCGTGCACGCCACGATAAAACATGTGACACTTATAGCTTCCGTTTAATCGGCTGAAACTTTCGAGGGAATAATTAGAAGAGCTTTAGAAGGCAAAACAAAAAGCAGTAAACAAAAGGTTCACTGCCCATTAAAATGCTACTGAGCTTGCCGCATCGTCATTGAATGTCAATTCAACAGTCTCAGTCAGAATATCAGCATAACTGTATGAAACTCTTTCAAACGAATTCTCGTCTTGATCTAGTTGTATCACAAAAACAGAAGGGTACGTCTCAGCTAAAATGCCCGAACGCTCAATCGTTTTTCGGCGGCCGCCGTTTGCTTTTAACGTAAGCCGTTTACCTAAATTCCCATCAAGCGATCTTTTTATATCGGACAACGTCTTCGCCATTGCATCCACCTCACTACATTTATTGTACAACAAGAGCCCAATTTTGTCAAATAAAATTTAAATTATATCAACGTTAATAAGTCATTGTCAACAAAATTATTTTGACAAAATTCTATTGATTTCTGCGTTATTTTTCACAAGTTCCGGAAATTTATGTATCAATATGTAAAATAATTAACCCGCATAGCGAAATATATGCGGGTTTTATCACTCATCCATTTGATTTATACGGCATACCGACACGCAGCACACCCTTCGTTTCAATTCCTCCCAGCCCTTTCTCTCTCGTCAGCGTATTTC
>NZ_JBHVMZ010000049.1:0-1003 GCF_042796655.1 Paenibacillus sp. NPDC057886
TTACATTTTCGATCTTTAACGCGGGTCTTGTTGCCGCATCATCTCCGGGAAGCATCATCGCCATTTTGGCGCTGACGCCGAAAGGAAGCTATCTCGGCGTGCTGGCGGGCGTCATCGTTGCCGCGGCCGTATCGTTTATCGTTTCGGCGCTTATTCTGAAATCGTCTAAAGCGGGTGAAGAAGATTTGACAGCCGCGGCGGAAAAAATGCAGGAAATGAAAGGCAGGAAAAGCGAAGCGGCGGCCGCGTTGGCAGACAAAGAGGAAGAGCCGGAAAACAGCGCCGCTGATATTTCCGCCGACCAAGTCAGCCGCATTATCTTCGCATGCGACGCGGGTATGGGATCGAGCGCAATGGGCGCCTCCATTTTAAGAAACAAAGTGAAAAAAGCAGACCTGGATATTGATGTGACAAATACGTCGATCAATAATCTTCCGAATGACGCGGATATCGTCATTACGCATAAGGACCTGACTGACCGCGCGAAAGCGAAGCTGCCGCAGGCGGTGCACATTTCGGTTGATAATTTCTTGAACAGCCCGAAATACGATGAACTGATTGAAAAGCTTAAAAACTAATCAAACAGAAAGAGGGATCTTCATCATGGAAGTATTGGCTAAAGCGAACATCAAACTGAACCAGACGGTGAACTCAAAAGAGGATGCCATCCGCCTCGCGGGACAGACATTGATTGATAACGGCTACGTGAAGAACGGCTATGTGGAAAAAATGTTCGAACGTGAAGAAACATCATCCACGTTTATGGGGAATTTCATCGCGATCCCGCACGGCACGGAAGATGCAAAGGATGAGGTGCTTCATTCAGGCATTTCCGTCATCCAGATTCCGGACGGTGTTGAATACGGTGAAGGCAATACGGCAAAGGTCGTTTTCGGTATCGCCGGAAAAAACAATGAACACTTAGACTCTGATCTTTACTCACGTTTAGTTAACCTCACTTCAACGGAAACGATTCCGAATTTTGAAAATATATACGAATGAA